>JBIPSI010000028.1:0-73801 GCA_044070495.1 Spirulina sp.
TTGACCAAGTGCGGGATGCCATTCGGCTAAAGCACTATTCTTCCTGCACAGAGCAAACCTACGTGCAATGGATCCGTCGGTACATCCTGTTCCGCAACAAGCGCCACCCGAATCAAATGGGGGTGCCGGAGATAGAGGCGTCTTTAAACCCGTCTGGCGGTGCAGGAGCACGTAGCGGCCTCTACACTTCAGAGCTAGTCGGCCAACTGTTGGGCCAGGGCTTGGTGACGGTGTAGAAGATCGGTGCCATCCAGGGTTAGCAGGCCGTCGGGGCTGAGGACGGTTTTGCCGTGGATGACGCTGTAGTCTACCCGGTCGATGGGGCAGAAAATGAGGGCGGCAACGGGGGGCATAGGCGCTGCCGGAGAGGGTGGGGCGATCTAGGTTAACGGCGACAAAATCAGCGGCCATGCCGGGGGCCAAGGCCCCAATATCACCACCCACCGCTCTGGGTTTCAGCGGGTTCCGTATCGTCGCAGAAGGTGCGGAGGCCAATTTTGAGAATCCACAGCACCACCACCGTCGCAATCGCCGGACTCATCCAGGGCAGCGCAATTAGTTCTATCACGTAGACAATTAGCCCCGCCCGCCTCACGACATGCTGAGAGGCTGCCCCGGCTCCCAAGATCGACCGCTCCAGGGCGAGGCCGGACAACGGCACCTCAACCTTGAGAATTAGCTCAAGAGGGCGTTTGAAAAGGGTTGTCTCCGGTGCGATTGGCCCCTAGAGCGATGTAAATCTACCGGATTTTTGACGACCGAGGCTGACCTCATCGGGAGAACTTGGGACAGGCTTCGGCTTTTCAAACGTCCTCATAACTCCGTGATGCGGAACTATCGGCGGAATTATCGTTTTAGCTAAGCCTGGCTCGGTTAGGCTAGAGGAGAGGCCGTTATCCTAACGCTAAGGTGGCCTGGGTGAATTCTTCTCGACGCTAAGGATGCCAGTATGCCAGCAGCCTACGATTGCATTGTGGTTGGAGCCGGATTATCTGGGCTAGTTGCGGCCCGCAATCTCCAGCGTGGGGGGCACAGCGTCTTGGTGATTGAAGCGCAGGCCAGCCTGGGCGGTCGCATGGTGGGTAAGCGATTGCCCTCAGGACAGTGGATTGATTTGGGTGGGCAATGGGTTGGCCCCACCCAGGATCGGTTTCTGGCCTTGCTAGACGAGTATGGTATCCGTCGATTTCCCTTTCACACGGAGGGCAAGAAAGTCCTGGTGTTTGACGGGAAGCGCTATGAGTTTGACGGCTTCTTTGAGGGCTTTCCCGAAGGGGAACCTCCCCAGGTTAGCCCGGCGGAATGGCAGGATGCCATGGCCGCCTGGGATCGGTTTGAAGCGCTGGCTAAAACCTTAGCCCCCGGCCATCCCCGCCGCAATGATCACACCCTAGCCCTAGACCGTCAGACCTTTGCCCAATGGATTGACGCCAATACCACTACGGCCTTTGGGAACTGGTACTTTGCCTACATGGTGCGGACGGTGGGCTTCCTTGGCCCCGCCGAACCCAGCCAGGTCTCGCTGCTCCATGTGCTGTGGGGACACACCTGCGCCTCCCAAGCCGAGTATCCAGAGGCCGAGTTGATCCACGGGGGGGCGGGCCAGATCCCCGTCAAGCTAGCGGCGGAGTTGGGTCAAAACCTGCGGCTGGGGGAACCCGTCCTGCGCATCCACCAATCTGAGACCGGGGTTGAGGTTGAAACCACCCAAGCACGCATTACCGGACAGTATGCCGTGGTGGCCATGCCGCCCCATCTGGCGGGCCGCATTGGTTACGATCCGCCGATGCCTGCCCGCCGCGCCCAACTCACCCAGCGAGTGCCGATGGGCTGCTGCGCCAAGGTGCTGGTCTCCTACGACCGTCCCTTTTGGCGAGATCGGGGGCTGGCGGGCCTAGGCATCGGCAATGCCCCGTGGATTGAACTCTGTGCCGATAGCTCTGACCCCGAAACCGGGGTGGGGGTGATCGCGGCCTTCATCGTGGGGGATCGCTACGGCGTTTGGCAGGCCCTGGGGGAGGGATCGGATCCTGCGGAGCGGCGGCGTCAACGGCGGGAAGCGGTGCTGAGCGATTTAGCGGATTACTTTGGGCCAGCCGCCCTTTCCCCGGTCTCCTACGAGGAGGCGGACTGGCCCAGTAACCCCTGGATTGGGGGCGGCTATGCGGCCTTCATGCCCCCTGGGGTTTGGACCAGCTATGGGGAAGCCCTCGCCGCCCCGGTGGGGCGCATTTACTGGGCGGGTACCGAAATGTCCGAGCGCTGGCCCGGTTTCTTTGATGGGGCCGTGCGCACCGGAGAAGCCGCCGCCGCCGCCATTCATACCCAACTCAGGGCACTTGAATAGCCACCGCTAGGGGCGCGGTTTCCGCGTCCGGCACAGGATCTTTTGTCAGTCAACCAGGGGCTATTGATACTATGACTTTGACAATTTTCGTGCCCACCTGTTAGCCTGCTCTCCTTACTATCTAGACTTATCACCAGAAAGTCAGAAGGGTTGGCTTCAAGATACCTGGCAAATCCATATTGACAATTGCTGTGCCCATGCAGGTCGGGGAGAGTAGGAGAAGAACTGCTAAGATTTAGCTGACAGTCTGGCAGATAAGGTTTTAGCAAATTCCCTGCCCTGCCAGAGATTGGGCTAATTAAGCTGATGCCTAGAAAAGAACAAGGTTGGATCACGTTTCAAGCTTCCCCAGAAGAGCGAGACATGCTTGAAACCTATTGCCAGCAGACCCAGCGCTCGAAGACAGAGGTGTTGCGTGAGCTCATTAGGTGCCTAGAGGTATCGAAGCCACTGCCATCGTCTAAGCCCTCCGCAACGGTTCCTGAAGCAGCGGTAAATGGAGACGGGGCAGGGGTAGCAGTGCCGTTTCAAGTTAGTGCTCGCAACCTTTTTAGGGGGAGTATCACTAAGCTTTTCAAAGACGGAGTGAATACCGAAGTCACTCTAGAGATTGCTCCACACGTAGAAATCACCTCAGTCATCACGACCTCCTCAGCCCAGCGGCTTGGGCTAAAGGTTGGTAAGGTTGTCTTTGCCATGATTAAGTCGAGCAATGTAATGATCGCCGTCAGCGATTCTCTAGAGTTCTTTGCAGAAGGCCCTTTGGCTTGAGTCTGGCCATGGATCAGGCCGCTGGAATCAGCTGATGTCATGGCTTCCAAGGGGCTACAGTGGTTATTACTCTAAGCTCAATACCGAGGAAGCATTGACTGCGATCCAGGTTGCCGTGTGCCAATTGTTACTTCGAAAATATCCTCTTAGCTACATTTAAATTCAATACTCATCCCCGTTGTTCAGAAAGCTAGGCCCCTGATCCTGAAGAAATTCGAAGTGCTTTCTGGGCAACAGACATGACCTATGAGTACATCCCTAATGACCTAAGTAGTCCTAACTTAAACAACTCAAATTGGGCGCTGTGCTATCTATACCAATATAGTTGGTAAGCAAAGGGATTTGGCGGTAAGACCCCTGGCCTTAACTGCCTGACACAAGTCCGAAAACCCTTGATATAGACTAGGTCGGGTGGCGCGATAGCAGAACCCAACAAGTCTCAACACCTCAGTGAGCGTCGGGTTTTGCTTCGCTGCACCCAACCTATTTTAGAGATGTGTCAGGTAACCAATCCCTGGCCTTTCTATCGTTGATAAACTAACCTCTCTTCAACAAAGTCATGGTCAATATGACTAGTCTTGCTGCACAAAAATGCCGTTCTGAGATTTTTGGTGACACTATAGAGCAGATTTTATTTCTTTTTGAAAGCTTGAAGTATACGACATTGTTGCAGTCGGATATCGTGTCGGGGCGGCATCAACCTATTTTGCAGAGCCATTATAACTATATCCTTGGGGATCGATTTTGTCAGGCGATGCAGCGGATTAATCCAAACATTTCTTTGGAACAAGTTGAGACCATTCTTCATCAGCTCAGATGGCCTCAGACTATGCCAGGATTAAAGCGTAATTACCAGTGGCACAGGCAATTATTGCACGGGATTGCAGTTAAGCCTTCTTTAAAGAATCCCGAAAAACAAACTATTTTGCACCTTTTGGATTTCTCTGACGTAGCTAAAAATGATTGGCTAGTAATTTACTCCTTTCCTGTGATTGAAGCAGACTATCAGCATTGTCTTGACTTAGTTGTTTTTATCAACGGCTTACCTTTAGTCGTATTCCATGGTCTACATGGCCAGGGAGAATCTTGGTCTTTACGGGCGGCTTATTTACAGCTTCGAGAGTATCAAGCCCATCTTCCTAAATTTTTCTCATTTAATGAATTTTTGGTATTCTCGACTGGGGAAGATTACCAAATTGGAACACTAACATCTTCATGGAAGCAATTAGTTGCATTGAAATCCAGTCATAAAAAGAGAACTGCCTTGTCAGAAGAGACGCCAACAGAATTATTCATAAAGAATGTCTTTAGTCAGCAAAACCTTCTTGAAATACTTCGACGTTCAATTACATTTACAGTCAGACGAACATTGCTAAATAAAAAAATAACGGATTACTCCTTTGGTCAATTTTATTTCTAAAGCCTGAGAAATCATGAAAGCGGGACTCTTCTGTACCTACGAAAATAATTATCAAGATTCTCACCGAGCCATCGTTGAGCAGACCGCGTTAATTCAACATGCGGAAGCATTGCAATTCGAAGAAGCGTGGATTGCGGAACACCATTTTAATAGCTCTTATGTTAACCCTTCGATTCTGTTGCTGATGGCATATCTAGCAGGGATAACCTCTCGAATTCAGATAGGATCTGCTGCTATTCTTCTGGCATTTCATGACCCTGTTAAAATGGCAGAAGAAATTGCTACTCTAGATCATTTATGCAACGGAAGATTCCTGTTAGGGGTAGCTAAAGGTGGTCCTTTCCCTGACCAGAATAAACACTTTGGTGTTGCCATGGATGAAGCTCGTCCTCGCATGATAGAAGCCCTGAAACTGGTTGAGAAACTACTGTATAGTTCGAACGTTACTTTTTCCGGAAAGTATTACCACTGTAATTCCTTAACTGTTCAACCCCAGCCATTACAGGATAAAATCCCAGTTTATATTGCGACGAGTGATCGAGATGCGATTGAATTAGCGGCATTATATTCCTACGGTTTAATGGGAGGTGCTCCATTTTCGATTAGCCGTTTGAAGATGAACCAAGCTCAGTATCACGCGATTAACTCTAGTGGTTCTGACAAACTAGTCTTAACCCGTTTCTTCTTTGTTGCTCAGACTGACGAAGAAGCGATTCAAGAGTCTTTACCCTTCATTCAATCTTTCGCAGAACGGATGAAGAAGAATATTAGTCATATAAAAAATGATGGAAATACTCAACACCTAAAGCCTTCTTCTCAGCAAAAAACATGTTTTGATGAAGCTTATTTACTGGAAAATTCTATCATTGGTAGCACAGCAACTTGTCGGGACAAGATTAAACGATTTCGAGATGATTTAAATATAGGTACACTGGCACTAAAGCCCTGCTCCTTCAATCTACATAAGAACATTAGAAGCTTAACCGAATACGCAGAGCACTTGCGTGATTTGTCATGATCTCTAAAAGGTCTCGCATAACTATATCTGTGAATCGAGCAAGCCTCTTATCTGTGGTTCAAAATATTCTAATACCATTCAAAATCTCCACCCATAATTGATTTTTTTCACAAACAGCCCAACGTTTTAGCATGCTTGTCAGCAGATATTCTTTTGAATATCGATAGCTCCTGCAATAATGGGTCTGCAACGATGTTCAAAAAGCAGGAATGGCTTCTAAAGATATAATTTTAATTTATTTTTATACAAGATTATTGTGCAGAAAGCATCTAACACTAGCAGTTCAGTGCCCTAAAGGAAGAGTATTTTTATACTAGAGGGCAAGGAGATTGTCCTAACTCATCCTATATTTATCCTTTTACCTAAAAATGTTATAAATTCAGTGAATTTAATCACAGGCTTAGCATCTCTGACAGTAATCAACAGACTCAATGATTGCCTTAAATCTTTTAAATTAGGAGGATAAAAGTCCGTATACCAACATTATTGGTATCAAGTTTAGCATTTTTTTGAGTTTGAGTCTGTCATTATACTAATAGGAAGAAAAAGGTGGCATTAGCCTTTAAACTCTCTTCCTAGATCTGGCTCTCTTGGATGGGATTTAATATGGTTGGCAGTGTCGGGACAGTCTTGGTTACTCATTAAATTTTCATTCCTCCTCTTTTGGAAGGTCAATTAACAGCATTTTAGCTTGCTTGTGATTGCTTGTTGTATGACGTTCTTTCTGCTAAGAGGTTTGCTAATGGGGAAGCATAGCTGTAGTCACTGCCAACTTTTTTAATAGATGCTTTGGCATAGGATCGTCTTAGCTATCAATTTAATGTTTTGCAACCCTCTACCCGATTTTGGGATTATGGAAATACCTGAGCTCTGCTACGTTTCAGAAGCAAATATAGTGTTTTCAATCAGTGGAAATATCCGTAGGCCGAGGGAATTCTCTGCAACTGATCTAGCTCAATTGTCTAGAACGAAATTGACCGTTGATGATAAGAAATGTGGTTCGATAACCTATGAAGGTGTATGGTTGAGAACTATTTTTGAGCAAGCTGAAGTACCTCAGGGAAAGAAGTTGAAAGGAGAGAAGCTGGCTTTTTTTCTCCTAATTGAAGCCCTTGATGGACACCAGATTGTCTACGCTCTGGCAGAATTTGATTCCGACTTTGGCAATCGCAATCCATTGCTGGCAGATTATCGCGACGGTCAACCTTTGAGGGAAGATGAAGCTCCCCTAAGACTGATAATTCCAGGAGAACGACGGCACTCTCGATGGATTCGAAAGATTGCTCACATGAAAGTCCTCAGTGGATTGCCTGACCAAAGTAGGTAAGTGACTTCTAGCCTGAATATGAGATCATATTGTTTAGTCAAGTCCTCTAAAGGATGGCTTACTCATAATCGAGATGCAAGAACTTGTCGAGCGAACGAATCTTAATAAAACCAATTTCTGGAGCAGGAAAACAATGGATGATAACGCTGTATAATAATCAGGTCAATGTTCAGTCCATGACAAGCAAAACTAAAGCAGGTAGTAGACCTCCCATGAATGTTCCTATTTCAATTTGTCAACACCTGTCTTTATCACTTTGAGCCTGTCGCAAAAGTTGTATTTGAGGAGAGTATCATGAAGCTGAGTGCTCGCAACCTATTGAAGGGAACTGTAAAGTCTGTCATTACCGGAGTTGTTAACGATGAAGTGGTTTTAGAAATAGCTCCCGGCGTGGAAATTACAGCGGTAATTACTAAAAACTCATCGGAAAGCCTAGGTCTGTCGGTCGGTAAAGAAGCCTATGCTATCGTCAAGGCCTCGAACGTGATGGTTGCGGTTGACTAATCACAGTGCTTTTCGCGTTCGTAAGATGCAATTTTTCTAAGCTCAACTTCCCCAAAATTTAGTTCATTAATATCCCCCTTCTCCTCCCTTATTAAGAAGGTTGCAGGGGGATATTTTTATGTAGTATTTTAACGATCAAACTCACTTTGTCTGGGTGTGACTATGCTGTCACAAGATATCAGTTTGACCTATCATTGCGAACATGGAAGATCCGACCTATGTAGGCCAGAAGAACCCTGTATTCTGGTCAGAAAATGCTTTCTCATTCCCTGATTTTTACAGGATCTTTTGAGTGAAAAGTTTATACCGTCGGTAAACGGCTTGGGTCTTGTTTCCACACGACAATGATGGTGCCATTGCCATTGGCAGTAGGCACTAAATTTAAATACCAGGTGGTTTCTCCCTGGGTAACTTCATAGACGCTTCCTCCTCCATAGTTGTTTTTTTGAATGGTTTGGAAACTGCTGTTTTGTAGCTGAGAATTAAGCACCGAAAGATATATTTGTTCAGGGGTCCTGCCATCGATCCAAACGGCTTTGAGAATCTCTGAATTCAGAGTTGGTGGTGTTTCTAGCAGATCGAAGTACAGACTGGCGTCGGAAAATACTTCGGGAGAAGGTAGATTGGTGGGTAAGCCTGTGGTTACGGCCAGTTGATCAACAAAGGTTTGAGCTGTGTTTGCATTTCCCTCGGATTGAGAAATCGGCTGATCTCCCGTCAATATATCTGGATCAGAGGATGGTCTTAGGGCCGGTGCAGGCTCTGGAGTTAGGGTAGCGTTTCCCGTTGGTTCTGGTGAAGCCGTTGAAATGGTGTCCGGAGGTGGAACGGCATCCTGCAAAAGAGGGGGGCTGAGTTGAGCCGATCTATTCCCTGGTGGGGGACTAATGACCGTATCAACTGGCGATTCCAGCGGAGAACTTGCTGATGGTGGAAGGGCCAGTAAGTCAGCCAGTGTAACGGTTTGTATGGGCTTCTCCGGGGCTTGAAGCGAGTCGTCTAACTCAGCTTTGGATGGTTCGGAGATGGGAATGAGTAGCAGCGCCCCGTGTAAGGCGAGGGCAACCCAGACCATCGGTTGGTAGAAGGCCGATAGCAGGAACCGTAAAACCTGGAGTTTTAGGCTGGGACGATTCGTCATGGTTATCCGACCATCAGCATGAGTCTCAGGGGATCCAATCGTACGTACCAGGGAAAGGGGCATTCTTTCATCGTTTCCCACTTCTCCTTAAAGATTTCGGCCTGCAGATGGTAATCTTGCCACCCTTTAGGCTCAGCGTTCAGTTTTAAAAACAGCGTCATCCGGTGGGGGGTTTCACTGGTCGAGGCTAACCAACAGGGAAAGGTGTTGATCTGCTGAGGGTTGGGCTTGGGCAAAAGGCTGATTTGATGGGCTCGAATGCCAATGTCGGAAAGCTCCTCAGGAATGGCTTCGGCTACCTCTAAGGTGATTCCCCAATCGCTGGCTTCCACCGTATTTTTGCTCAGGGCTACGGCCTGAGAGAAGTTTTTGCAGCCGGTTAGTTGAGCCACGCGAATGATTTTGGGAGACTCAAAAATCTGATGCTTAGCGTCAAAGGCGATGGGCCTACCCGCTGACATAACCATCAGGTTTTCGCACACTCGATAGGCTTCTTCCAGGTTATGGGTGACAAATAAAGTGACGCCGGGATAGGCTGCTAGGGTTTCAACCAGTTGGCGTTCCATCTGGCTACGCAGGTGGGTATCTAGGGCTGAAAAGGGCTCATCTAGCAAAAGGGTTTCGGGTTCGGTGGCCAAGGCACGGGCTAGGGCTACCCGCTGCTGCTGCCCCCCAGAAAGCTGATGGGGATAGCGATCACCCATTTCCTGGAGTTTGACTAGGGCAAGTTGCTGCTTAGTGCGCTGTGATCGCAACTCCTTCGGCCACTTCTGCAAGCCAAAGGCAATATTCTGGGCCACCGTCATGTGGGGAAATAGAGCGTAGTTTTGAAATACCAGACTGACTTTGCGCTGATGGCTGGGCAGATTGATCCCTTTCTGGGCATCGAATAGGGTTTGGCCATTCAGCACAATTCTTCCGTGAGTAGGCGTTTCTACCCCGGCAATGCAGCGCAGGGTCATACTCTTGCCTGACCCCGACCCACCCAAAATGCCCAGGGTTTCGCCTTTGGTGGCAAAGGTCGTGGCTAGGGTGAAACTGGCCAACTCCTTTTCAATATCCACGAATAACCCGTCCTGGTGGTCGGAAAATTGTGCCCCGCTCCACGGCAGCCCCTTGGCTGGCTCTGACCCTTGCCCTCCCCGTGCCACCGGCTCCTCCGACTCAACCAGTCCTGGCTTCGCCCTGACTTGCCGTTCGTAGTGCTTTTGCCAAAGGTTAACAGAAACAATCCCCGACAGGGAGATCGTCATAATCACCATGACCCACAGCCAGGCTTCTTGCATCGCCCCGGCTTCGACCGCAAAGTAAATAGCCATGGGAATCGTTTGAGTCTGGCCCGGAATGTTTCCTGCCAGCATCAGGGTGGCACCGAACTCCCCCAGGGCGCGGGCAAAGGCCAGGATGGTTCCCGCCAAAATTCCTGGGATGGAAAGCGGCAAGAGCACCCGCCAGAAGATGCGCCACTTGGGTGCGCCAAGGGTTTGAGCCACTTGCAGCAGATTGCTATCCACCTGCTCAAAGGCCCCTAATGCCGTTTTATACATCAAGGGAAAGGACACGACGGTCGCTGCAATGACGGCGGCATACCAAGTGAAGATAACAGTGAAATCAAAATGGGCCATGAACTGCCCCAGTGGCCCATGTTTGCCAAACACCATGAGCAACAAAAAGCCCACTACCGTTGGCGGTAAAATCAACGGCGAAACAAACAGGCCCTCAATGGCAGATTTCCAACGCCCCCGATAACCCAACATCCAATAGGCCGCTGCAATGCCTGTAAAGAATGTCACAAGGGTGGCCAGTCCTGCTGTTTTGAGTGAAATCCACAGCGGGGAAAAATCGGCGGTCATGGGGGTGAGGTCAGAAAAACGTGTGAGCAGAGAACACGGTTGGTTGCCATCCGCATCAACGGCTATGGGGCGATGCCAAAGCCGTACTTTCTAAAGATGGTCTGGGCTTGGGAACTCCTGAGAAATTGGGCATAGGTACGGGTAGCGGGTTGATTGCGACTGGCTGAGATCACGGCCATGGGATAAACAATGGGTGAATGCATATGCTCAGGGGCTGTGGCAACCTGGGTTACCTGGTCTGAGATTTTGGCATCGGTTCTGTAGACAATTCCAGCATCGGCATTGCCACTCTCAACCGTGCCTAAAACATTGCGCACCGAGTTGCCAAACACAAACTTGGGCTGCAATTGGTCCCAGAGGCCAAGGTATCTAAATAACTCCTCGGCATACTGTCCAGCGGGTACACTGCGGGGCTCCCCCATGGAAATTTTTTGAACTCTGGGATCGGTCAACTGCCGGAAGCCCGTTAGGCCCAGGGTGGAGTTACGGGGTACTACCAGCACCAGACGATTGGTCAATAGGTTGCGTCGAGTATTGGCGACGATCAAGTTTTTCTCCTGTAGAGCATCCATCTGGCGGGCGGCGGCAGAAATGAACAGGTCTACGGGTGCCCCTTGTTCAATTTGCTGTTGTAGGGGGCCAGAGGCGGCAAAGTTGTAATTGACGGTGATGCCCCGGTTGGCCGCTTCAAACAATGGGTCAATTTCTTCCAAAGCATTTTGTAAACTGGCGGCGGCGGCGACCAGCAGGGTGGCCGATTGAGCGTTGGCTGGAGCTGGCATAACCACCCTGAAACCCACGGTCAAGAGCAGCGTGGCCATTAATCCACCGAGAAAAGCAAGCAGGCGTCTTCGTTTCATAGGGTTCAAGTTTTAAAGACAAGTGAGTTGGGCATGGTGAAGTGCAATGGAATTTAGTTCAGTGATTTACCCCTGAACGATATAACCATGGCGGCATTTTACCAACCTTTAGCCAACTTTTTTGGTATAAGCCTCTACACTGACTGCAATAGGTTGTTCGGGTAACGCTGTGAAAGATGAGCTACGCAATGGCTTAAGAGAAACCCGCCTGCACCTGGGGTTGAGTCAGCAGGAGCTAGCAACCCTGGTGGGGGTTAGTCGCCAAACCATCGGTGGAGTTGAGTCGGGGCAAACGGCCCTATCGATTACCCTTGCCCTGCGGCTGGCGAAGGCACTGGGCTGCCGGGTTGAAGACCTATTCTGGCTCGATCACAAGATCACCGTTGTGGAGGCAACGCCGATTGCTTCGATGACCGTGGGAGAGCCTCAACGGGTTAGCCTGTCCAGTGTTGGAGGACGGTGGATCGCCCATCCGCTGGTGGGTGCCGATGCCTTTCGCCTGGAGATGATACCCGCCGATGGCGAAGCTACCCGACAGCCACACCAAGACACCCTCACCGTGACGCTGTTCAATGACTTGGGCAATCTCCTGAAAACGGTCGTGGTGGCTGGAGGTGCTCCAGCCCTTTCGCTCTGGGCCCGCGCCGCCGAACGTTGGTATCCAGACCTAAGGATGCATCTCACCTTCGCCAACAGCACGACTGCCCTGGAGCAATTGCTACGCGGAGAAGTACACCTTGCCGGGATGCATTTGTTCTGCCCCCAAACCCAGACATTCAACGTGCCCTTTGTGCGACAGGCGCTACAGGACGAAACGGCAGTGCTGATTAATTTGGGGGTCTGGGAAGAAGGACTGCTGGTAGCCCCCGGTAATCCTAAGGGCATTCATACTGTTGCGGATTTGGCTCGCCTGGATGTTACCCTGATCAACCGCGAACCAGGGGCAGGTAGCCGCAAACTGCTGGAGCAGGCTTTGATCGAGGCCGATATTTCCCTGCCATCAGTCATGGGAGACCATGACCCTGATGAATCTGTTTTTTCCCATCGACTCGCTTTCTCCCACCAGGCCGTGGCCGCAGCCATTGTTACTGGAGAGGCCGATGTTGGGGTCAGTGTGGCCTCCATGGCGACCCTCTTTAACTTGGGGTTTGTGCCCCTGCGGCAAACTCACTATGACCTAGTTACCCTTAAGCCCTATTTAGATGAAGTGCCAGTGCAGCAGGCGCTAAACGCGCTAAGCCATCGCTGGGTACTTTCTCAGCTTGAGGTTTTAGGAGGCTACGACACCCGCTTGACCGGGGAAGTAGTGGCAACGGTTCAAGCCCCGCCCAGAGGCGGTTAACTGGGCTAGGGCGACCAGGGAAGACAATAAACATGGGCCTTAGGATAATCTCAAAGGCCTTGGGCTTCCGTCAGTACTCGTTGTTGATGACCCGCCCTAGGGCTCTGTAGGCTTCATGAGGCCGAACATTGGCCCCAGCACCAGCCCAAACACAAAGCCGCCGGAATGGGCCCAGTAGGCGATGTGGGAGGAGTCTAATCCCGCCTGGTCGCCCAGGGAAGCTAGGCTGAAAAAGGCCTGCTGGGCAAACCAAAGGCCCAGAAAGAAAAGAGCCGAAATGCGAACGACGGGAAACACCACAATTAGCGGCAGCAGGGTAAGAATTTCGGCCTTGGGGAACCGCCGCACATAGGCTCCCATCACCCCGGCAATGGCCCCACTCGCGCCGATGGTGGGCACCATGGAGGCGGGGTCGAAGGCCCACTGGGTGAGCCCTGCTAGCAGCCCACAGAGTAAATAAAAGACGAGAAACCTAAGGTGGCCAAGCTGATCTTCGATGTTGTTGCCGAAGATCCAAAGGTAGAGCAGATTGCCGCCGATGTGGAAAAAACCACCATGGAGAAACTGCGAGGATAGCAGGGTAATCCACTCGTAGAGGGGATTTTCGATCTGTCCACGCAGGCTGGCGCTGAGTTGGTCGGGCACCATGGCCCACTGGTCGAAGAACAGATTGAGCGCCTGGGGAGAAAGGCTGAGTTGCTGCAAAAATACGACCAGGTTTAGGGCAATGATTCCATAGACAACAATGGGGGCGCGGCGGGTGGGAATGTTGTCGCGGAGGGGAACCACGGGGACAGCAGAATAAACAGCCTCTCCATTGTAGTCATCCCCACCGTCATCCCCGCCCCACCGAGATCGTGGGAGGTTCCTCAGCCTGTCATGGGTCAACCAGCCAGGGCTAGAACATCGGCGTTATGGTGGCGTTCTGTCTCGATTTGATGCGAAACGCGGCCTGAGGTTGGGGCGGGGGCGTTATCATCGGCATGTGATCGCCTAGATGGAAGGTTGTGTGATGACTGCCAATACCGTAGAACTCGATCTGTCGGCCCCTAACCTGGAAGACGCCATGGAAAGTACCTCCTACGTTGAGACTATTGAGGCGGTGCTGTCGAGCCTCGATCAGGGGGATGGGCCACGGGTGCAAAAAAATTCCGAGGGGCACCTCTGGACGTTTAAGTACGGCAGTGTCAATGTCTATGTGCAGCTAACGGGGGAAACGGTCTCCGATACGCTGACCGTGTGGTCGCCGGTGCTGACCCTGCCCGCCAAGGACGAACCCCGGCTGATGAAGCACCTGCTAGAGAAGAATTGCTACGAAACCCTGGAGGCCCGCTTTGGCCTATCCGGCAATCAGGTACTCGTGATTTCTAGCCGCATTTTGCAGGATATTTCCGCCACCGAAATCTCTCGTTTGATGACCATCGTGGCCACCATTGCCGATGATGCCGACGACGCACTACAGGCCGAATTTGGTCAAAACTAGCCCCTCGCATGGTGCCTAGCCCGAAATTCTCGGCGAGTGTAGGAGTTCGCATTACAGCCCCGATAAAAGGGGCGGAATGGGGCGATGTCGCAGGAAATTTGGGCGAATTTCGGTGACTATAGGGCGGATTTTACTTGAATGGGGTGCACCATGAAGATCCCCCATCTCCCTGATTAAGGGGGGTAAGGCAAATATTAGGGGAGTGTAAGGTAACTCTACTACCGATAGAGTCTGGGGGATCTGAAGCCTCGAAGTTCATCCCTCACTAAAGCGAAAAACGCTATGAATCCCTAGTGTTTTGGGCTACTTCATAGATAGATCCTATGAAAAATATGGAGAAATCCGCAATGATCTGAAAAGATCTGTAGGAAATTACACCTTAGCGAGCCGTAGCCCATATTCTGAAAGAAGGATTCCTAAATCGTCGCCCCTTTGCCTGGGTTTATCGTGTTGTCTATGGTTGGTTCTAGCGTCCCGGTTACGGCGGATCGTTTTCCTGAAGCCCCTAGCATCTTTCCCTTAACTGATACCCTAGGGCTAGCGTCCACCGATCTGCGTGCCGCCATTATTCGGGATCTCCTCACCGTTCATCCCCAAGCTGTGGTCCTAGAGGCGGTGGCGCAAATGGGAGGATCGGAGCTGTCTTGCCATCTTGCTGCCGAAGGAAACCGAGGATTACGCCCTCCCTATCAACCGCCGTCGAGTTGTGTGGTGGTGGATGGGGATCGGCAGGTGGTGGGAATTTTGACGGATCGGGATTTAGTGCGGCTGGGGGCACAGCAGCAGCCGTTAGACCAATTGCGGGTGGATCAGGCGATGGCCAGCCCTGTCGTGACGCTACGGGAAGCTGAGCTGACGGATTTATTTACCGTGGTAGGGCTGTTGCAGCAGCACCATATTCGCCATTTGCCCATTGTGGATGACCACAAACGCCTGGTGGGCCTGCTGACCCACGACAGCCTGCGTCGGGTGACTCGGCCTGTGGATCTGCTGCGGCTGCGGTCGGTATCGGAGGTGATGAGCCGTAATGTGGTGTGTGCCACCCCCACCGATACCCTGCTGCACATTGCCCAGCGCATGGCCCATCACCGCATTAGCTCGGTGATCATTACCCTGCCCCAAACGCCAGAGTCGTCTGCTCCGGCCATCCCCGTGGGCATTGTTACCGAGCGGGATATTGTGCAATTTCAGGCCCTAGGGCTGACCCTATCCGCCCATCCAGCCGAGGCGGTGATGAGCACCCCGGTGTTTACCGTCAGCCCCGATGACTCCCTCTGGGCAGTGCAGCAGATGATGGGCCAGCACTGGATTCGGCGGGTGGCGGTGACGGGGGAACGGGGGGAACTGCTGGGCATTGTTACCCAAACCAGCTTGCTCCAGGCCCTCAACCCCCTAGAGCTTTATAACCTAGCCGCTGTGTTAGAGGAAAAGGTGGCTCAGTTGGAGGTCGAGAAAAGCCAACTGGCCGCCATTGTTGAATCCTCCCAGGAGGCCATTATCAGCTTTGACTTAGATGGCCTGATTACCAGTTGGAACCCGGCGGCAACGCAAGTCTACGGCTACCCCGCCGAGGCCATCCTAGGCCAGCCCATTACCCGCCTAATTCCGCCCGATCTACGCGCCAATGAGGACGAGAAACTTGCCCGCTTAAATGCTGGGGAAACCATCGCCCCCTACGAAACCCAACGGCTACACCGCGACGGACACCGCATTGAGGTGGCCCTGACGATCTCGGCCCTCCGCAACCGCGACGGCGTGGTGGTGGGAGCCTCTAAAATTGTGCGGGACATCAGCGAACGCAAGCGCCACGAGACCGAACGACAGCAGGCGGAACAGGCGCTTCAAGAAAAAACTGCCGAAATTGACCAATTCTTTTCCGTTGCCCTCGACCTGCTCTGCATTGCCGATACCCAATGCTACTTTCGTCGAATGAACCAGCAGTGGACTAAGGTGCTGGGCTACACCCTCGCGGAATTGGAGGGATCGTGCTTTTTAGACTATGTTCATCCCGACGACCAGGCCAACACCAAGGCCCAAGTCATCCGCCTGATCAACCAAGAAGCAGTGACGGGCTTCATTAACCGCATGCGCTGCGCCGATGGCAACTATCGCTGGTTTGAGTGGCAGTCTACGCCCGTCGGCCATTTAATCTATGCCGCTGCCCGCGATATTACCGACCGTCAGGCCGCCGACCTCATTCTCCGCGCCAGCGAAGCCCGCTATCGCAATGTGATTGAAACTACCCTAGAGGGGGTCTGGATCTTAGACCTCCAGGGTAAAACCACCTTTGTGAACCAGCGCATGGCGGATATGCTGGGCTACTCCCCTGCCGAAATGGAAGGTCGCGCTTTCACCGACTTCATGGCGGCGGTTAGTCAGTCCCAGTCCCAGACTTACCTCGTCCAACAGCAGAGCATTGAGGAACAGCATCCCTTCCAATTCAAATGCCGCGATGGTCGCTCCCTATGGGCAATTGTGTCGGCCTCGGTGCTGCGGGATGAGGCGGGGCGGTGTAGTGGATGCATTAGCCTGGTGACCGACATTACCCAACTGGTGCAAACCCAGAACGCCCTGCGGGAGTCGGAACTGCGGCTCAGCAGCGTTTTAGATAGCTCCCTCGATGGCATCATGGCCTTTCGCTCGGTGCGGGATGACCAGGGACAGATTGTGGATTTTGAGTATACAATCTGCAACCCGGTTGCCTGCCAGGTGGTGGGGCGTTCCCAGGCAGAACTCATCGGCCAGCGCTTGCTAGAACGCATGCCGGGGCACCGAGAGGAGGGCTTGTTTGACAGCTATGTGCAGGTGGTGGAAACCGGGGAACCCAGCCACCGCGAGTTTTACTACAACCGCGATGGCCTAGAGTCTTGGTTTGAGCATGTGGCGGTGAAGCTAGAGGACGGGTTTGCCGTCACCTTCCGCGACATCAGCAGCCTAAAACGCTCGGAACAAGCGCTACAACGGGCCAACCAAGAGCTAGAAGCCCGCATTTCAGACCTCAACCAGCGCCACGCCGAGCAAATTTTGCTAAGCCAACTCAGCGATTTTTTGCAGGTTTGCCTCACCGTAGGCGAGGTCTGCGCGGCCTTGGGTGGGTTGGTAGCGCCGCTGTTTCCCCACTGTTTTGGGCGTCTATTTTTGACCCAGGCCCGCCCAGATCAGATGATCGGTGTGGCCCAATGGGGCGAGATGGCCTCACCGCCAGAACCTCTGACGGAACCCCTACACACCCAAGACTGCTGGGCCTTGCGCTGGGGCCACCCCCACCTATGGACTCAGGCCCAACCGGGTCTCATCTGCGCCCATACTCAGCACGCCTATGATGGGGAAACCCTCCCCAAATTAGGGCTTTGTGTTCCCCTCATTGCCCAGGGCGAAACCCTAGGGGTACTCAGCCTTGCCTCCCACAAAGGCGATGTTCTGCCTGAGGCCAAACAACACCTGGCCCGCACCGTGGCCGAACAAATTGCCCTCGCCATTGCCAACCTCAACCTGCGGGCCACCCTTCACCTGCAAAGCATCCGCGATCCCCTCACGGGCCTGTTCAACCGCCGCTATTTAGAAGAAGCCCTCGCCCAGGAAATGGCCCGCGCCCTGCGCCATCGCCGCCCGCTCAGCGTCATCATGCTGGATATCGACCATTTCAAACGCTTCAACGATACCTACGGCCATGAAGCCGGAGATTACGTCCTCAAAACCGTCAGCACCGCCCTCCAAGAAAGCGTGCGCGGCTCCGATATCGTCTGTCGCTACGGCGGCGAAGAACTCACCATTTTGCTGCCCGACCTAGCCCTCAGCCTCGCCAAGGACAAAGCCGAACGGCTGCGAGCCATCGTTGAAAACCTCTGTCTAGCCTTCCATGGGCAAAACCTTGGCCCCATCACCGCCTCCCTGGGTGTCGCCAGTTTCCCAGAGCACGGCACCAACGGCACCACCCTCGTGCAAACCGCCGATGCCGCCCTCTACCGCGCCAAAGCCGCCGGACGCAATCGGGTGATTGTCGCTCCCTAGGGCCAGGGGTTAGCCACAGTTTTCAGCGTTAGCCGCGCTTTTCAAGGACATCCGCCAGTCGGGCTAGGGTTTCGTTGAGCTTTTCTTCGGTGGTGGGTTCGGCGTTGGCGGCGGCTTCCACTTCTTCCTTGCGCTTCATCCGCTCAACGGCCCGCACCACCAGGAATAGAACGAAGGCAATAATCGCAAAATCGATCACCGTTCCCAAAAAGCTGCCCAGCCGAATGCCGGGGCCAACCACCGCCTCGCGCCAATCCGTCCCCGCCTGGGCCAGCAGCGGATTGAGCACCGCAGGCATGATGACGTCCTCCACAAAGGAGGTGATGATGGATCCAAACGCTCCACCAATGATCACCGCCACCGCCAGATCTACCACATTGCCCTTGAGCGCAAAGGCCCGAAAGTCGCTCCAGAAGCTACGTGCCCTCGCCTGGGCGCGTTGAGTGCTGTTTGCCATGGCTATTCTGTCTTTTACTACGAACAATACATTAAGGCACTTTTTCCCAACGGCAACACCCAATTCGAAGCGCTGCCCTCGCACCCCAAGCACCGTCTGTCATACTAGATAGGCAAAAATAGGCAACCCTTTATCCCCGGCTCCATGACCAACTTCCTCGCTCCCCTCAACCCCGCCCAACGCCAAGCCGTCGAGCACTTCTGCGGCCCGCTGCTGGTGGTGGCCGGAGCCGGATCGGGCAAAACCCGCGCCCTGACGTACCGTATCGCCAACCTGGTGCTCACCCACCGCATCGACCCAGAAAGCATCTTGGCCGTTACCTTCACCAACAAAGCCGCCAAGGAAATGAAGGAGCGGATTGAGGTTCTTTTCGCCGAACAGGATGCCCAGGCCAAACACGGTAAGTCCCTGTCCGCTCTGTCAGACTACGAACAAACCAAACTCAAATCCCAGGTCTACAAAAACATCACCAAACACCTGTGGATTGGCACCTTCCATGCCCTATGCGCCCGCATTTTGCGGTTTGATATCGAAAAATATCAGCACCCCGCAGGCTATCGCTGGACAAAAAGCTTTTCCATTTTTGACGAATCCGACGCCCAAAGCTTAGTCAAAACCATCGTTACCCAAACCCTAAATTTGGACGACAAAAAATTCAACCCGCGCTCCGTGCGCTTCGCCATCAGCAACGCCAAAAATCAAAAGCTCTCCCCCGATGAATTGGAACAGGAACAACCTAACTATCGCGGACGGGTGATTGCCGATGTCTATCGCCACTACCAAAAAGCTCTGGCTGAAAATAATGCTCTGGATTTTGATGATCTCATTTTAATGCCCGTTTACCTGTTTCAGCAAAACGAGCAGGTACTCGCCTACTGGCACAAACGGTTCCGCCATGTCTTAGTAGACGAATATCAAGACACCAACCGCACCCAGTACGAACTCATTCGTCTTTTAGCCACCAACGGCGCAGAGATTTCTGATTATAAAAACTGGGATTATCGGTCTGTTTTTGTAGTTGGAGATGCCGATCAATCAATTTATTCCTTTAGAGCGGCTGACTTTACTATTCTGATGAATTTTCAGGATGATTTTGGCGATGGTTTGCCCGATGACGATACCCGCACGATGGTCAAGCTAGAGGAAAACTATCGCTCTACCTCTAATATTTTAGAAGTTGCAAACTATCTGATTGAAAATAATACTGAGCGCATTGATAAAGTGCTGCGTCCTACCCGTGGCGAGGGGGAAAGTATTTTTATCTACCATGCCGACGATGAAATTGCCGAAGCGAATTTTGTGATTAGCCAAATTCGCCATCTAGAAACCCAGCACCCCGAACTTAACTGGGGTGATTTTGCCATTCTCTACCGCACCAATGCCCAGTCCCGCGCCTTTGAGGAAATGTTGACCCGCTACGGCATTCCCTACCAAGTGGTGGGCGGAATGCGGTTCTATGATCGCCGCGAAATTAAGGATGTGTTGGCCTATTTGCGATTGATTGCTAATCCCTCGGATACGGTGAGCCTAAAGCGGGTTATTAACGTCCCAAAACGAGGAGTCGGCAAAGGCACTTTGGATAAATTAGAACAAGCCGCCCAAACCCTGGGCGTTCCCCTGTGGGAAATTTTGTCTGACGAAACTTCGGTCAAAACCTTGGCCGGACGCTCGGCTAGGGGGGTATTGGAATTTGCGGCCTTGGTCAAAAACTATCAGGAAGATATTGCCAACCAAAAGGCATCCACCATCATTCAGGGTGTACTCGATGATAGCGGATACTTAGCGGCCCTAAAAGCTGAAGGCACCGACGAAGCCGAGGATCGTTTTGGCAACGTGCAGGAACTTTACAATGCCGTGCTGCAATTTGAAGAAGAAAACGTCGATGATCCGTCCCTAGAAGCTTTCTTAGCCAATGCCTCCTTGGCTTCAGATTTAGACGATACCAAGGACGGCAAAAATGCCGTTTCACTGATGACGCTCCATTCTTCTAAGGGTCTAGAGTTTCCAGTCGTCTTCTTAGTGGGACTGGAAGAGGGTCTATTCCCTAACTATCGGTCAATGGAAGACCCCGCAGCCCTAGAGGAAGAACGCCGCCTTTGCTACGTGGGCATCACCCGCGCCCAGGAAAGACTATTTATTTCCCACGCCAGGGAACGTCGCCTCTATGGTCAGCGAGAAATGGCAAGTCCATCGATTTTCCTATCCGAATTACCCGCCGATTTGGTCAGCGGCAACAGTCCCCATCGTCGCCCAGGACAGGCTAAGGCAGGGCACGCTACGCCGAGGATTAGTACTCCCATGCGTGAGGCCCGCAAACAGCGAGAATCTGCCGCCAAACCGGGCAGTGGTGCCCACGAACGCGACTGGAACGTGGGCGATGTGGTGGTTCACAAAGCCTACGGGGCAGGGCAAGTTACCCACATTTTTGGAGCGGGCAATAAAATTTGTTTGGCCATTCAATTCCAGGGTCAAGGGCGCAAGATTATTGACCCTAAACTCTCGCCTTTACAACGGGCGGAGTAGAATCTATCGAGTCGGGATAAAAACCCGGTTTCTTCTTTGCGGTCCCAGGGGCGGCTTGTTTTCCAGGCCAGAAACCGGGTTTTCGATTAGGTTATCCCGATGCTCTAGACCGTCGGAGTTTGAGGTTAAGATGGCTAACGTTGCTCCACCGATGTCCTTTGTGTTGCTATGGGTTTTACCGAGGATTTAGGGCTGCTGCTCCGCGCCCGCTACCCGATTATCTACGTGGCCACCGCCGAAGAGGAACGGGCCGAAGCGGAAATTACCGCCAGCGCCAAGGCCCAGGGAGATCGGGCGGTATATCTGTGGGACTTTGTAGACGGCTACCAGGGCAACCTCAACGATGCGGGCTTTGGGCGGCGTAATCCATTGCAGGCACTAGAACTGGTGGAAAAGCTGCCCGCTGGTGCTCCGGCGGTGTTTATTTTGCGGGATTTTCAGCGCTTTTTGGATGACATCGCCATTTCCCGCAAGCTGCGAAACCTGGCGCGGTTACTCAAATCTCAGCCCAAAAACATCGTCATTCTGTCGCCCCAGTTGGCCATCCCGGAGGAACTGGGGGAGAGTATCACGGTGATTGAGTTCACCCTGCCCTCGGCGGCGGCGATTCGTCAGGAGGTGCAGCAGCTCTTGGGGGACACGGGCACCAACCTGTCGCCGACCATGCTGGATGAGGTGGTGCGGTCTTGTCAGGGGCTTTCCCTAGAGCGAATTCGGCGGGTATTGGGCCGAGCCATCGCCAGCCATGGGGCCTTTGACGACCGCGATTTGGATTTGATCCTAGAGGAAAAGCGCCAAACCATTCGCCAAACCCAAATTTTGGACTACTACCCCGCCACCGAGCAAATTTCCGACATCGGCGGCCTGGATAACCTGAAGGACTGGCTGCTGAAACGGGGAACCGCCTTCTCCGAAAAAGCCCGTCAGTACGGCCTGCCCTACCCCCGTGGGCTGCTGCTGATCGGCATCCAGGGCACCGGGAAATCCCTCACCGCCAAGGCCATTGCCCACCACTGGCACCTGCCCCTGCTGCGGCTGGATGTGGGGCGGCTGTTTGGCGGACTCGTCGGCGAATCGGAATCCCGCACTCGGCAGATGATCCAACTGGCCGAAGCCCTGGCCCCCTGTGTGCTGTGGATCGACGAAATTGACAAAGCCTTTGCCGGGGTAGAAGGCCGCAGCGATGGCGGCACCACCAGCCGGGTGTTTGGTACCTTCATCACCTGGATGGCGGAAAAAAGCTCCCCGGTGTTTGTGGTGGCCACCGCCAACAACATTCAAGCCCTGCCGCCGGAAATGCTGCGTCGGGGACGGTTCGATGAAATTTTCTTTGTGGGTTTGCCCAGCCAAAGTGAACGGCAAGCCATCTTTGAAGTCCACCTCGCCCGTCTGCGACCCCACAGTTTGGCGAATTACGACATTCCCCGACTGGCCGAAGAAACCCCCGATTTTTCTGGGGCCGAAATTGAGCAGATGATCGTGGAAGCGATGCACCTCGGCTTTAGCCAAAACCGCGACTTCACCACCAACGACATCCTCGAAGCCGCCAGCCAAATTGTGCCCCTGGCCCGCACCGCCCAGGAACAAATCGAAGCCCTACAGGCCTGGGCCAACTCTGGCAAAGCCCGCCTCGCCTCCCGCAGCGACCTAGGCCAACGACTGAAATCCACCAACAATTAATGTCAAATCCTGGTTGATGACCTCCGGTTTAGGGGGACGAGGAGACCTCGCCCCATCAGGGCGCACCACCCCGATTGCCTCGGTCGGGTTCTGCTCCCATGGAATAGTGAATGAAAACCCGGCCTGCGTGGAGGGCTTCGCCGCTAGTGCTGTAGATTTCGCCATCATTGAGCACCACTAAATCGGGGTTAATCACCCAGCAGCGATACCCCTGCCCCGAATCGTAGGTGATGGCGGCAATCCAGCCAGGAAAGGTTAGGACATGGGTGAGCTTACTGGTCGCCATGGGGATTCACCTGCGGTTGGCGGGGGGAGAGGGTAGGATAGGGGAGCCAATCAAGGCCATCGAACAGGTTGGGGTAGATTTGGCCCCAGGGATTTTGCCAGCCAGAACAGCGATCTGGGGCGGCAAGCTGGGCAGACTGACCTTAGGGGGCCGAACGATCAACCCTTGTCGGGCTGGGCCTTCTAGGATCTGGATCTGGCTCAACCTTCTAAATATTTGTAATTTGGTTCAAGTGTACTATGATAGCATTGTTGGGCGCAATGCCTTCTCGGTTGGCCCTTGGGCTAGGCCCGATGTTTGGCCCAAAGGTAGAGCTTTTGGCCCAGAGAAATTACACTTCATTGAGTTCATTGGGGTTGGCCTTGTTCCTAGGCTTGACCGCAACCCCACCCCCTGCGACCCGTTACCCCCCTTAGGCAGCTATGGCACCTAAAAACAGCGACGTTTCCGAAAAGCAAAAAGCCCTAACCATGGTGCTCAACCAGATTGAGCGCAACTTTGGCAAAGGGTCTATCATGCGTCTGGGCGAAGCCAGCCGGATGCAGATCGAAACCATCCCCACCGGGGCACTCACCCTGGATTTGGCCCTGGGGGGTGGCCTGCCCAAGGGGCGAATCATCGAAATCTACGGCCCTGAGAGTTCCGGTAAAACCACCGTCGCCCTCCATGCCCTCGCCGAGGTTCAGAAATCTGGCGGCGTGGCGGCCTTTGTGGATGCGGAGCACGCCCTGGATCCGGTCTATGCCAAGGCCGTAGGGGTCAATATTGACGAATTACTGGTTTCCCAGCCGGATACCGGGGAAATGGGCCTGGAAGTGGTCGATCAACTGGTGCGTTCCTCCGCCATTGACGTGGTGGTGGTAGACTCGGTGGCGGCCCTGGTACCCCGCGCCGAAATTGAAGGGGAAATGGGCGATGCCCACGTTGGCTTGCAGGCCCGCCTGATGAGCCAAGCCCTGCGCAAGATCACCGGCAGCATTGGCAAATCCCAATGTACGGTGATTTTTCTGAACCAACTGCGCCAAAAGATCGGCATCTCCTACGGCAACCCCGAAACCACCACCGGGGGCAACGCCCTCAAGTTCTATGCCTCAGTACGGCTAGATATTCGCCGCATCCAAACCCTGAAAAAGGGCACTGAAGAATACGGGATCCGCGCCAAGGTGAAGGTGGCCAAAAACAAAGTGGCTCCCCCCTTCCGCATCGCTGAGTTTGACATTCTCTTTGGCCAGGGCATTTCCACCATGGGCTGCCTGGTAGACTTGGCGGAACAAACCGGGGTGATCACCCGCAAAGGAGCCTGGTACAGCTACGAGGGCGACAACATCGGCCAAGGGCGCGACAACACCGTCACCCGCCTGCTGGAGGACAGCGCCTTTGCCGCCAAGGTAGAAGCCCAGGTGCGCGAAAAACTCGCCATCAACGGCAACCCCACCGCCATCGAAGAACCCGACGAGGAGACGGAAGACGACCTCCTTGAAGAAGAGGACGTCTAGCATCCAGCCCTGATCCCCAACCCAACCATCCGTAGGGGCGAGGTCTCCTTGCCCTCACCCAGGTATCGTCGTCACCCCCAGCCCCCCTTCGATGGAGGCTACCGCCTATACACAAGGCTCTATTCCGTTGGGTTCCTAGGGTTGATCCCCCCCGGCCCCCCTTAAAAAGGGGAGAACCGGATTCAAAGTCCCCCTTGACAAGGGGGATTTAGGGGGATCTCCCAGGCATGACGGCATGAGCAAAAGATATGTATAAGCAGTAGCCCAGAAAAGAGCGAGGGCCAGAAGCCTCTGTCAAATTGGGGACGGGTTAGGCTCACCCTAGATGGCTAGCCCAGCGATGAGTTACGCTTGCCCAGCCAAGGAGAGGGCGGTGGAGATCGTCCACCCATCAATCAACAGCAGCAGCAGGGTAAACACCAGCAGAACGCCATACATCCAGGGCTGGGCCAGGGGCTTCACATCCTGGGTGTCGATATTGGTGTAGCGCTCTACTAAACCGACAAGGCGAGAAAACCCCGCCACCCGCATGGGCAACAGATAGGCTTTTGTGTCGTTTCCTGCGGTATTAGAACCAACGAAGTAATAGACAATCCCCCCCTGCCCCGTAGATCGCGGTTTGAGCGCCTGGGCCTGATCCCAAGGCAGCCGCCAGCCGCCCCGGAATAGCCAGCGAATCCAGCCCGGATAGGTGACTTCGATAGCTTGGTCATCCACCACCACCCGCTGCCCCAAGGCACCATACAGCCCCAGCCAGCCTAGACCGATCCCCACCGTTAAAATGAGCGGCGACACCGGGGCATCGGTGGCCTGGGCCAAAAAGGGCAATGGCCCCATCAGCGCCAGGTACAACAGCAGCAACGTTAGGCGGATGAAGGGCGCGATGGGAAAGACTTGGCGGCTTTCTCCAGAGGCTACCTCAGACTGGGCGGAGGGGGATGCGACACCGGTGGAGTCGGTCGGATGGGAGGATCGGAAATCCATGGTGGACGTAGGAATGGGGTGGGCTTCCCCTAAGGTAAATACTTTTGCACCACCTGCCAACCCGACAACCCCACCCCCGCCAAAGCCAGGGCCAAGCCGCCGTTCAGCGCTAGGTGAAGTTTTCTAGCCCAAGGCCGATCCACACTAATGCGGCTGGCACTCCAGGCGGAGGCCAACACCAAACCCACCACCAGCAACCCCAGGGGCAGGTGCACAGAATGCCCTAGGCGACCATACTCGCCCAGGGTGCCGACAATGCCGATGGACAGCAGCAGTAACACCAGAACCACGAGGGTGATGCCCAGGGTGAGGTGGAGAATCCGCAACCAAGCAGGGGGATCTGGCTGACGACGACGATAGGCCCAGTAGCCCCCTGTCGCGGCCAACAGCCCGTAACCCGTGAGAGTTAGCCCCATGGACCAGGCCGCAATCCGCCATAGCCATAAAAAAGAAGGTAAGTCCAAAGTTTGAATCCAAACGCAGGAAGACTTACCTTTTCAATAGCATGACCTCGACCCTAGGGCGCGATCAATGGCACGGGATGTTACAACGGGATGCGTCCCACCTAGGGCGACGGGAAGGGTGCGTGTCCCTAACTCACCACAACCGCAGGCTGTTCAGCGCTGGACTCGGTGGAAGGATCCGAGATGGCCTCCCCTTCCTCCTCATCCTGATCGATGGCAAGCCGTTCGCAGGGAATGGTATCGGACAGAATGGCGCTGGCCATCATGCCTGTGTGAATTTCCAGCATGGCCTTGGGTACCGTTTCAAACATCAACCGTTGGCCTGGAAAGACGACCCGTTCAAAATACCAATCGGGGACGTTTGTAATCCGAGCAATCTGAATCTTACTGGTGGCGTTGACATAGCAACAGAGCACCTGCCTGGAGCTATCGGAGGGGATGGGATCAAGAATTTGTGCCATTGATGCTGCGGACATAACTGCATGAATCACTAGGGAGACCCTAACACTTGGCGATCCCCAATGGCTGTAAAGGCGACTACCAACCCCCGTGAAACTGTAACGAAATGGTACAGAGGGCAAGATTTCTTAGGGAGACTTCATTAATCCCTAGGGGTTTGGCCGCTAAAGTTTACCCGCGATAAATACCTGCTTCTATCAATCTTTCAATCTTTTTGGAGACCTATTCTATTGCTCAAATCCAATCCTCAGATCCCAGGATTAGAGATCATTTAGTTTTCACAGGGGGGCGCACTTTAGCAAAAACCTTAATGCTTTCTTTAGATTTGGGTTACGGGGCACCAGGGTCGAAATCCTACGCAGACGGTGCGCCAGCCCTAGGCAACCCCTCCCTGGTAGGTTCTCAGAAGGGCGGCCTAGACCATGTCCCTGGGCCAGATTGGCCCAAGATCGTGGATGAATGGTCAGGGATGAATGATCAGGGATAGATGGCCAATGATCTACCAGCAAGCCATTGATGGATCTATTGATCCCGGTCTATTGCGATGGGGTTAGAAGCGAATCCCCTAGGGCCACCGCTGCCGGGGGACAATGTTATTGTAAAGATAGGTGAACCGTTCTCAGGGTTAGCGTTCCCCGGTCAGGGGGTTGTTCTACCCAGATCACCTTGCCCGTCTCTCCGCGTGCGAATGATGACCCCTCAATCCGCCGATCTGCCCCGTGTGCTCTACGTTCGGTTGCCCTGCAACCCGATTTTTCCCATCGGGGTGGTGTACCTGGCCGATCATCTTCACAAGCTGTTCCCCCATGTAGAGCAGCGTATTTTTGACTTGGGAGCCGTGCCTCCGCTGGACTACGGTGCCGCCCTAGATCGCTGTATCGACGAATTTCGGCCCACGCTGCTGGTCTTCTCCTGGCGAGACATCCAAATTTTTGCGCCCGTGGGTGGACGGGGCGGCAACCCGCTGCAAAACGCCTTTGAATTCTTCTACGCCCGCAATCCCTTCCTCAAACTGCGGGGGGCGATGGGTGGTCTGCGGATGGCGACCACCTACCTAGCGGAACTGTGGCGCAATCAGGGTCTGATTAAACGCGGTCTGAAACGGGCCAAGCGCCATCGCGATCAGGTGACCGTGGTCGTGGGCGGCGGGGCCGTCAGTGTGTTCTACGAACAACTCAATCAGCGTCTGCCCAAGGGCACCATTATTTCCGTAGGCGAAGGGGAAACCCTGCTAGAGCGGCTGCTGCGGGGGCAAGATTTTTCAGACCAGCGCTGCTACATTGCCGGGGAAACCACCCCTCGCCAGCGACTGATCCACGAAGAACCCGACCCCATCGAAAAAACCGCCTGTAACTACGGCTATATCGAGCAAATTTGGCCGGAATTTGATTATTATCTGCAAGATCAAGACTTTTACATTGGCGTACAAACCAAGCGTGGCTGTCCCCACAATTGCTGCTACTGTGTCTACACCGTGGTCGAAGGCAAGCAGGTTCGCATCAATCCCGCCGATGAAGTGGTGGCGGAAATGCGCCAGCTTTACGATCGGGGGGTGCGCAACTTCTGGTTCACCGATGCCCAGTTCATCCCGGCTCGCCGCTTTATGCAGGATGCCGAGGAACTGCTGCAAAAAATCCTCGATGCGGGCATGGAGGACATCCACTGGGCCGCCTACATCCGGGCCGACAACATCACGCCCAAGCTGGCCGACCTGATGGTGGCCACGGGCATGAACTACTTTGAAATCGGCATCACCAGCGGTTCCCAAGAACTGGTTCGCAAAATGCGGATGGGCTACAACCTGCGGACGGTACTGCAAAACTGCAAAGACCTGAAGGCCGCTGGGTTCAACGACCTGGTGTCCGTCAACTATTCCTTTAATGTGATTGACGAACGTCCCGAAACCATCCGCCAAACCCTGGCCTACCACCGCGCCCTAGAGGAAGTCTTTGGCCGCGACAAGGTGGAACCCGCCATCTTCTTCATCGGCCTGCAACCCCACACCCACCTAGAGGAATACGCCTTCGAGAAGGACATCCTCAAGCGCGACTACAACCCCCTGGATATTCACCTGCCCTGGGTATCTAAGAAATTGCTGTGGAACCCCGAACCCCTAGGTTCCTTCTTTGGGGAAATTTGCCTAGAGGCTTGGCAGCGCAACCCCGACGACTTTGGCCGCGAGGTGATGGACATCCTAGAAGAGCGCCTAGGCCGCGCCCCCCTAGAGGAAGCCCTCAGCGCCCCGATCCCCGAAGAAAAGCGATCCCTGGCCTCCCTGTCAGCCTAGGGGTTGGGATAGATGAAGCGGATTGATTGACAAAACTTGCCAGAATTCAAATCGGTCAAAGGGTCAGGAGACCTGACCCCTACAATGTCCTGGATCCTGGGGTTTACTGACCCCTAAGATTTACAGGGGCGCTTTGGCTTCGTCGCAGGTGCCCCCCAAGGCGTTGACGATGGTGCAAGTGTTGACCACAAGCATCGCCTGGGTGTTGGGGGCAACACTGTCCGGCCCCCCTGGGCCTTCGACCATGAGGGGTTGCTCGGCTACGGCTACACCGGCATTGTTAGCCACGGTCTGGATGAGGGCCGGATTGGTGGTGGATTCGGCAAAAATGGCGGGCACGGTGGCCGTTTTGATCTGATCCACCAGGGCTGTCAACGCCCTGGGTGAGGGTTGGGCCTCGGTGCTTAGGCCGCTGAGTGCGCCTTTGATTTCAAAGCCATAGGCCTCGGCAAAATAGCGAAAGGCATCGTGGGTGGTCACCAAACGCCGATTGGGCTGTGGTACCGTGCTGACCTGGTCTTGAATCCACTGATCGAGGGTGGTGAACTGGGTGGTGAGTTGTTCAGCCTGGGCTTGGTATTGGCTGGCTAGATCAGGGTTCACCTCGGACAACGCCGTGGCAATGACCTCAACCATGGCCGCACTGTGGCGAGCATTGTGCCAAACATGCGGATCGGGTACGAGACTTGCCGCCTCGCCCTGGGCCGAGTCGCCGGAGGTCTCTTCGTGGTTGTGGTCGTGGTTGCGGTCGTGGCTGTGGTCGTGGCTGTGGTCGTGGCTGTGGCTGCCTTGATCGGCCTCACCGTGGCCATGGTCATCGCCATGATCGTGGTCGTCGCTGTGACCGTCGCCATGGTCGTGATCGTGGTCGTGCCCTTGCCCCATCAGGGGATTCGGCACCGCCATCTCTAGAACCGCAACCTTGGGGGCTGGATTTGGACTGGCCGTCACGATGCTGAGCACCGAGGGGGCAAAGTTGTAGCCGTCATAGATCACAAGATCCGCCCCATCCACCATCTGCCGATCCGAGGGGCGGGCCTGGAAGGTGTGGGGATCTTGCCCCGGTGCCATCAGACAGGCTAGGTCGATGCTATCTGCGGCAATCTGCTGCGCTAGGTCGCAGATCACGCTGCTGGTAGCCACTACTTGGGGCCGTAGAGCCGGATCCGCCGTTGCCCCGGCGTCGGTTGTTTCACGACTGGCGCACCCCCCCAGAGCCACTGCCGCCATGGCCAACCCTAGGCTGGCTACATTGTATGGTTTAGCCATTATTTTCAGTGAATGATAATCGTTATCATTTTAGCTCAAAGTATCGGCTCTAATTGACCTCAACAGACAAGGCTTTTTCCTCAGATTTCCCAGCGTTCTTTCGCTACATTAAGTAAGGTGAACGGATAGTTGGACGGGGTAAGCGGTGGCGGCAATGGCGGGCGGAGTGGCCAACTGGCAAGAGGTGGCGGGCAACTGGATTTTGATCCCCCCCCAACCGAGGGCCATGATTCATTTTCTGGGGGGAGCCTTCGTGTCGGCGGCCCCCAGCGTTACCTATCGCTGGCTGCTGGAAAACCTCGCGGCCCAGGGCTACCTAATTGTGGCCACGCCCTTTATCAATACCTTTGACCACGAGGTGATCGCCGAGGAGGTGCTGATTACCTTTAGCCAAGCCCTGCGCTACCTAGATCAGCGGGTGGGCATTAACGACCCCTACTTGCCCGTCTATGGTCTAGGACACAGCATGGGCTGTAAGGTACATCTGCTGATTAACAGCCTGTGGGAGGTGGAACGGGCGGGTAACATTTACCTGAGCTTTAACAACTATCCGGCTAAGCGATCCATTCCCTTTTTGGAACAGGTGGTGCAGTTTAGCCCCGCCCTGGATGTAGAGTTTACCCCCGGCCCGGAGGCCACCCTAGCCCTAGTGCGGGATCAGTATCCCGTGGCGCGGAATTTGCTGATTAAGTTCCGCAACGACACCCTCGACCAAACCCGCCCCCTGTCCGAGGTGCTGGTGCCGCGCTTTCCTCAGCAGACCATGGTGCAGATTCTCCAGGGCAGCCACACAACACCCATCGCCCAAGACATTGGCTGGCAGCCGGGGGAATCCTTCTCGCCCTTAGACGCCCTAGGCCAGTTTGTAAAGCAAGAGTTTTACCGGGATTTGAACCAACTGAAGCAAAGCCTGCTCACCTGGCTGGCCCAACCTACGACCGATCCCAACGCCATTCCCATCGCCCTACAGAAGAAGTCCTAGACACAAGAAGTCCTAGAGTACTCCATGGAAATAACTATCCACTTGTCATAACCATCCGCCCTCACCCCTGCCCCTCTCCCTCAGGGAGAGGGGTTCTGAATCCGGCTCCCCTTCTCCCTATCAACCTACTAAGTACACATAAGTCCTTAACGTAGACGATACAGGGAATCGATCCCCCCTAGCCCCCCTTAAAAAGGGGGGAACCGGAGTCAAAGTCCCCCTTTTTAAGGGGGACTTAGGGGGATCTCCAAGGACTTGCGACATGAAAGCAAGATGTGTGTACTTAGTAGCCCTATCAACCCAACGGCCCCTAGATAGCCCTAGGCCCTTGACTGGGCTACGGCATGGAAGATTAAGGCTAAATAAGTTTTCTTTAGGGATCCAAATACGGTGGTTGAGGCTGTGGCATAGTCAGCATTAGTCTTACCGTTTTGCTTTGCTATGGTAAGCATTTAGGAGAAAAACAGGTTATAGCCAGCTAAAACCTCGCCTTTGGGGCCTTAAGGATGGTTTTCGTCCTTAAGCTCTGTTTTTTGCTGGGAACTTGTCAGTTACCCTTGTCCTGATTGATGTTCGCCCGGTGAAGGTGGGAGGAAGGTGCGTTCCTGGATCTGTCCATCGGTACCCATAGATGGACGGTAGTGGTTCTTTAACCGGTGTAATCCGTTTTGGGTGAGATCTGTTCTTTGAGATCTGTTCTTTGAAATCTGTTTTTAAGGAGGGATATTGACGATGCAATGGCTACGTTCTCACTGGGCTATGGTTCCTGCGATCCTGGGGCTGTCTGTGTTGGGGGCTGGGTTAATTCCTGAGGCTGCCGTTGCGGCACAGCCTAGGATCGCTGAGACAGACCTCCCAGCCCCGACAGAACTGGCCCAGATAACCAGCGTTTCTGAGCTCACGGATGTATCCCCCTCAGACTGGGCCTTTCAGGCGCTACAAAGCCTGGTGGAAAACTATGGCTGCATCCAGGGCTATCCCGACCGCACCTTTCGAGGGTCGCGTGCCCTCACCCGTTACGAATTTGCCGCCGGACTGAATGCCTGTTTGGACGTGATGGCCGCCTTGATCGCCCAGGGAGGGGTTAGTCCCGACGATTTGGAGGCCATTCGGCGTTTGCAGGGAGAGTTTCAGACTGAACTCCTGAACCTGGGAAGACAGGTAGCGTTTCTGGAAGCGGAGGCGGCAACCCTGCGATCCCAGCAGTTTTCGACCACCACCAAGCTGCGGGGAGAGGCGAATATCCACGTAGGGGTTCCCTTCGATACCCTGCAAGCGGCTAATGCCACTGGGACGACGGTGGTTTTGGAGGACAGCACCAGTGTGGCGGGCAGAATACGGCTGACCTTCGACTCTAGCTTCAGCGGGGAGGATCGGCTGCGGATTCGATTCCAGTCGCGTAGTGGCACTTTTTTAACCCCCGTCAATGGTCTAAACCGAGGGGGAGATAGCTATCCCGTCAGCGAAAACTTCAACGTTGAAATCGACAACCTCTACTACCGTTTTCCCCTAGGGCAGCGGGTGAATGTTACCGCCTCGGCGCGAGGCATGTCGGGGAGTGACTGGGTAACCAGCACCATTCTGCCCTACCACGGCCCATCGGTGGCAGAGGCCGGTCGGCCCCAGTTCTACCTGGCGGGCGGCAGTCCCAACAATGGGGCGGGGCTAGGGATGAACATCGCCTTTACCGACCACCTCATCCTTGACCTGGGCTATACCGCTGCTTACCCCGGAGCCGCTGACCCCGCCGTAGGGATCTTTGCCGCCGCCGGACAAAGCTACATGGCCCAGCTCAATTTCCTCACCGATGGGGTGTTTGATGGGGCCTTGGTCTACCTGCACAACGACCGTTCCAGCATCTTTACCGGCGGCGCGGCGGGGGCCGTCGATACCTACGCCGGATTGATGAGCCTCACCTTAGGCCAATTTTTCATCGCTGGCCATGGGGCTTTTCAGTCCTTCAACGGCGGCGACGACTTTAGCTGGACGGCGGGCCTAGGGGTCAACGATTGGCTAGTACAAGGCTCAAAACTGGGGCTATACGGCGGCCAACTGCCCCAAACCAACTTCCGAGGACTAGGCCGCACTAGCAATCCTGTGTTGATCGAGGGCTACTACGAAGTTCCCGTCAACCGGAACCTCACCCTCACCCCCGCCCTGATCTATGGCGATGCCAACCTGGTGAACCCCACGGGCACCAACGACGACACCACCTTCTACGGAGCCTTACGGGCCACCTTCCGCTTCTAGGCGATCCGCAGTCCGGCTGGGTTGCCCTGCTCCCAGGGCGAGGAGACCTCGCCCCTACGGTGTGCCAGGTGAAAATTCGGTGTTTTCTAAGTTGGATGGGGGATTCGCCAAAGGGTTAGACTGCCACTCACCCAAGACAATGGGCTGTCTCCTGTTGGCCCCCTGGCCTCCGTAGATGCCGTTTTGACCGCCATAAACGTCTAAGCTAAAGGGAATGAATAGCATTAACCGGCCTATGGATCGCCCTCTCCTCGCTTCCAAATTCCCCCTACGCTGGCCCGATGGCTGGACGGTGGCGGTGTCGTTGATTGCTCTGGTGATGGTGTCTCCGGTGCTAATCATTCTCGCCAGCGTGCTCACGGGCACCAGCGACGCCTGGGGGCACTTGGCCTCCACGGTGCTGCCGGAGTATATCCGCAATTCCCTGGTGCTGATGGTGGGGGTGGGGCTGGGGGTGTTGGTGATCGGCGTGGGCACGGCCTGGTTAGTAAGTGCCTGCCAGTTTCCGGGGCGGCGCGGGTTTGAGTGGCTGCTGCTGCTGCCCCTGGCGGCTCCGGCCTACATCCTGGCCTACGTCTATACCGACACCCTGGAATACTTTGGCCCCGTGCAAACCTTTTGGCGCGGACTGTTTGGCTGGCAGGAGGCTAGTCAGTACTGGTTTCCCAACATTCGTTCCCTGCCGGGGGCGATTCTGCTGTTTAGCCTCACCCTCTATCCCTACGTCTATTTATTAGCGAAGGTGGCCTTTGCCGAGCAGTCCACCGCCACGTTGGAAGCCAGTCGTTCCCTGGGCTGTGGCCCCTGGCGTAGTTTTTGGCGGGTAGCCCTGCCCCTGGCCCGTCCGGCCATTGCGGCGGGGGTGGCCCTAGCCCTGATGGAAACCCTCAACGACTTTGGTACCGTCGCCTACTTCAGTGTGCCCACCTTTACCACGGGCATCTATCGCACCTGGTTTGGCATGGGAGATCGACCCGCCGCCGTGCAGCTTTCGGCGGTGCTGCTGCTGTTTATCTTCGCCCTGGTGTGGGTTGAACAACGTTCCCGCCGTCGATCTCGCTACTACCAAAGCCTGGCCGCTGCCGCTCCCTCTCGCTATGGCCTAACCGGAATCCGCACCCTGGGGGCTTGGCTGGCCTGCGGTATTCCGGTACTGCTGGGGTTGGTGGTGCCCGTGGGCCTGCTGCTGGCCATGACCCTCCGCCATGCCGATGCCACCCTCAACCAAAGCTTTCTCACCCTCAGCATCAACAGCCTGATTTTGGCGACCCTCACCGCTGTCATTGCCATGGCCCTGGCCCTAGTGATGGCCTACGGACTGCGGCTGAATGGCACCCCCTGGCTACGGCTAGGCGTACAAGGGGCCAACCTGGGCTATGCCGTCCCCGGTGCGGTGATTGCCGTCGGCACCCTGATTCCCCTAGCCCGGTTTGACAACGCCATCGATAGCTGGATGCGCCAGAACCTAGGTTTTTCCACGGGGCTGCTGCTCAGCGGTACCATCGTGGCGCTGATTTTGGCCTACCTGGTGCGCTTTCTGGCCGTATCCTTTGGGGCTGTAGAAGCCGGACTGACCAAAATCAAGCCCTCCCTAGACGATGCCGCCCGCAGCCTGGGCCAAAGCCCCCGCCAAACCCTCACCCAAATCCATCTGCCCCTGCTCAGCAGCAGTCTGCTAACGGCGATCATGCTGGTGTTTGTGGATGTGATGAAGGAACTGCCCGCCACCCTGATTATCCGCCCCTTCAACTTCGATACCCTGGCGGTGCGGGTCTACCAATACGCCGCCGATGAACGCCTGGTGGAAGCCTCCGCCCCAGCTTTGGCGATCATTCTCGTGGGACTGCTGCCCGTCTTTTGGCTCAGCCGCCGCATCGCCCAGGAGAATAGCCGCCCTAGCCCATAACGCTTTACCGAATCCCTTCCAGCCGAGATCGCACGGTCAGAATTTCGTCTGGGCGCAACGGGGCCATCCATGAAATGTAGTCCGTGAGTCCCCAGTCCTTGTCAGGGCGGGATTGATAGAGATCTAGAGCCGTCATCAGTAAAGCCGTATCAACACTGACGACCTGGATGTTGCTGGTACGGTAGCACCGCTGAATGAACTCGGTGGCACCCCGACGATTAACGGCACTGAGGGCATTACCAACCTCTACCAAAACAGCCTCCGTGAGCCAGACTTCCGACGCAGAACGGACACGGGGAAACAGTTGTTTGGCCTGCTGATGGTAGTGGTCGCGAGGGTTGAGGAGAGCTTGAATAAAGGCCGTATCCAGGAATAGACGTTCACGGCTCATGGTTCAGGCTGATGCTTGGGAGTGCCATAGAGATAATGATCATGCTCGGCTGACCAATCGGGGGGCGCTTCGATAGTTCCAGTCAGGGAGTCCAGCACATCCCAGGCATCACCAGAGGGTTCTGCTTGGTATTTTTGGCGCAGGGCTTCAACGAATTGCAAGACTTTTTGCTGTAGGTCTGCGGGCAACTCGGCCATCTCTTCGAGAACTTTAGCCGTAATTGAGTTACTCATACTGTCACCAATCGAGGGTTAGGTTACGCATGACCTGCCTAATCTCAGTCTATTGTGGCAGATGTGCCCTAGATCTGAACCTCCCGCTATCGTCCTAGGGTTGACTCGGTCAATGTCAAAATTGGTATAAATCAATCAATGGCCTAGCCTTGCTCCTCATTGTTATCCCAAAACCTACCCTGGCATGGACAGTAGCGAAATCAGCCTAGTCGAAGTTTTACAGCGGCTACAGCATCACCAAGCCGATCTACAAACGCGCTATGCCATAACCCGCATGGGCATTTTTGGCTCGGTTGCCCGTGGCGAGGCGACCCCTAATAGCGACATCGACATCGTAGTTCACATGAAACCCGACCTGCTCCAGCGCGTGCGCCTCAAGGCTGAACTAGAAACCCTATTAGGTCGATCCGTGGATGTGATCCGCTACCGCCCCACCATGAATCCCTACCTCAAAGCCCGGATTGATCAAGAGGCTCGGTATGTATAACCGTTCGCTTGTAGCCGTGATCTAGGCCATCTAAAGCAGGCGATCTCTCAACTTAGAAAAAATATTTTCAGCTAGCCTGAGAAACCTGGTTTCTGGCCACCGCTAGGGATCTGGGCTGGGCTACCCCAAGAGCCCAATTTTGAACTTTGAATTCTGAATTTTGAATTTTGAATTCTCTCCCGCCCTACCGCCAAGCCGACCGCTCACAGGTGCGCCGCGCCGCCCGCGCCGTTTCATCGGTCTTGCTGTTGACGACAAGATAGCTCCGAATTCGGTTACAGGTATAGGTCACCCAGCCCTGCTCTGCCAGCCACAATGGCCACAGCCGCACTGTGCCATCGTAGCTCCCACTGACGATGGTCTGCCCATCGCTGCTAACCCCTACCGAGCTGACCCCATCCTGATGGCCGACAAAAGGTTCTCCGATAGGCTGACCTGAGCGATCCCAAAGGCGCACTGTGTTATCGATCCCCCCACTGACGATGGTCTGCCCATCGCTGCTAACCCCTACCGAACTAACCTCATCCTGGTGGCCGACAAAAGGTTCTCCAATGGGCTGACCTGAGCGATCCCACAGTCGCACTGTGTTATCGATGCCCCCACTGACGATGGTCTGCCCATCGCTGCTAACCCCTACCGAACTGACCTCATCCTGATGGCCGACAAAAGGTTCTCCGATGGGCTGACCTGAGCGATCCCACAGTCGCACTGTGCCATCGTAGCTACCACTGACGATGGTCTGTCCATCGCTGCTAACCCCTACCGAACTGACCTCGTTCTGATGGCCGACAAAAGGTTCTCCGATGGGCTGACCTGCCCGATCCCACAGTCGCACTGTGTTATCGATGCCCCCACTGACGATGGTCTGTCCATCAGCGCTAAGTCCTACCGACAAGACCATATCTTGATGACCGAAGGGTTTCCTGAGGGGCTGGCCCGTCCGGTTCCACAGTCGCACCGTACCATCGTTACTCCCACTGACAATGGTCCGTCCATCCGGGCTAAACCCCACCGACAAGACCATACCTTGATGGCCGAGCAAGGGCTCCCCAACAGGCTGGCCGGATCGATCCCAAAGGCGCACCGTGCCATCCCCTCCCCCACTGACGATGATCTGCCCATCGGAGCTAAATCCCACCGATAAGACCCCATTCTGATTGGTAGAAAAAGGTTCTCCGATGGGCTGGCCCGCCCGGTTCCAAAGCCGCACTGTGCCATTGATGTCCCCACTAACAATGGTCTGCCCATCCGGGCTAAACCCTACCGAGACCTCATTCTGATGACCAACGAAGGGTTCTCCGATGGGCTGGCCGGATCGATCCCACAGTCGCACGGTGCCATTGATGTCCCCACTAACAATGGTCTGTCCATCTGGGCTAAACTCCACCGAATTGACCCCATCCTGATGGCCGACAAAGGGTTCTCCGATGGGCTGGCCTGCCCGGTTCCAAAGTCGCACTGTGTTATCGATGCCCCCACTGACGATGGTCTGTCCATCCGGGCTAAACCCTACCGAAAAGACCGCACTCTGATGACCGAAGGGTTCTCCGATGGGCTGACCGGATCGATCCCACAGTCGGACTGTGCCATCCCTGCCCCCACTGACGATGGTCTGGCCATCGACACTAAACTTTACCGAATCGACCCTATCCTGATGGCCAACGAAGGGTTCTCCGATGGGCTGACCGAACCGATCCCACAGTCGGACTGTGCCATCCCTGCCCCCACTGACGATGGTCTGGCCATCGACGCTAAATTCCACCGACAAAACTCCACTTTGATGGCTTCCAGCTACCTGGGCGAATTGAGCATAGCGATTGCCCAAATCTAGAATGTCGGCAGATACTAGTCCCTCTCCTCCGAGGCGAGGCAGCTTGACCAGGGGGTTCTGTCCCAGGCTGATCGCCGCTAGCCCATTCACCATACTGCGCAGGGGGTCACTCTCGGCTCGGTTTCGAGCCTCGGCGGCGTAGATTTCGACTTGCCGCCGCTCGGCCCGCCACACCTGGTATCCGGCAAATCCTGTGAGAGTGGTAGTCACTACCAGGCCGGCTGCTAAAGATGTCCTTATCCGTTTCTCCCTTTGGCGCTCTCGCTGTGCAGTTTCTCGCTCTCGCAGTGCAGTTTCTCGCTCTCGCTCTCGCTCTTGCTGTTCCGCTTGGTCAGCGGCACGGAAAAAGTCTATATCCAGGGCCGTCATATCGGCCTGGTGTTGTTCAGCAAAGGTGCGGAGGAGATCCAGGTTTGGCGATCGCCATAGAGAACCAGTGGGTCGGCCTTGGTGATCCCAATCTCGGGCGGCGGCCTCTATGCGGCGGTGGAAGCGGATATCATCCTGACTGTTTTCTAGCCAATCGCTGAGTTGTCGCCAATGGCCGAATAGAGCTTCGTGGGTAATCTCCGCCACATCGTAATCCCCCTGGTTAGCGAGGGTGATTAGCCTAGCACCGGAGGCAGAAAACTTGGACAGAACTTTCTTCACCGTTTCTGGACTATCTTGGCTAGCGATCAGGCTTTTCACCGGGGCGCGGCGGCGGGTGTCGCGGGTGCCGTCTCCTTCTCTTGGTTGCACTAGGCCCAGAAAAATGCGGCGGGCCGTCTCCTGCTCTGCGGGGCTGAGGTAGTCGTAGATCTCCTGGGCCTTTCCGGCTAGGGCACCGCCCACACCCCCCATCTGGCGATAGGTCTCCGCCGGGGTCACCCCCTGGGCCAGCCCCTCCCAAATGCGGCTGAGGGCAAACTGAAGCAGCGGCAACGCCCCCTCTCGGCCCTCGGTATCCGTCACCAACAAATCCACCGTGGCCTCATCCAGGGGATGTCCGGCCCATTTGGCGGGTTCGGCAATGGCGCGGCGCAGTTCCTCCGTGGTCATGGCGGGCACAATCACGCTTTGGTCAGACCCGATGATTTGGTTCAGCCCTGGGTGGCGCTGGGTTTCGCCCAAAAAGTCGCTGCGTAGAGTAATCACTACCGAAACCTGGGCACTGGGGTCTTGGGCAGCGATGAGCAGGTTGTTGATGAAGGCTTGGCGTTCCCCCGCCTCTTTACAGAGGGAATAGACCTCCTCGAACTGGTCTACCAGCACCACCAGCGGGGCATCCTGGATTTGAGGAATCAGGCTGGCGATGCGGCGCAGGCCGTCGTAGGTGCCCTCTGGGGTGGCGATGCCTAGCTCCGTGGCAAATTCCCGCGTTTTGGTGACGGGCATGGGGTCTTGGGTCGCCGTTTTGGCCAACACCCCCGCCAGCGCCTCTAGGGGATGGCTACCGGGCACCAGCACCGCCACCCGCATCTGGGCCTTCCCCAACAGGGGCCGCTGGGCCAAGGCCGGAATCAACCCCGCCCTCGCCAAGGAAGACTTGCCAGAACCCGACGGCCCCAAAATCGGCAACAACCGGGGCACCGCCGACGGCTCCACCAGCCGTTGAAACCGTTCCCAGAGCCGTTCCACCTGGGCTTCGCGGCCAAAGTAGCGGTCGCCATCCTGCTCGGTAAAGGCGGCTAGCCCCTTGTAGGGGTTGGGGCCAAGCTGGGCGGGGGTATCGGTGAGGGCTTCCGGATGCGGCTGGGTGGTTTGGTGAATCACATAGATCGTGTTGCCATCGCCGGAAACAATGGCACTGCCCACCGCACTCTCTTGAATATGAATGCCGCGATTATCGCCCCCAAGGCTCTGATGGTTGCCCGATGCCATGTGCATACTCCCGAGTGCCTAAAAATAATGGCTATCTATATTTTTGAAGTAACTTTTCTAGCAGTGTTGAGGAGGTCCGAAAATTAGTTTGCCGCAGTTGGTCGATGGCCTTGTGGATATCGATCCAGCCTTGCGCTGCCGCTCGATCTAAGACTCCTAAAACCCCCGTTAAAGCTAGCCCACGACTAGCCGCAACTCTGCGAGCGGCTAAGTCATCCAGCAGAATGAGGTCGGCGTTGATCGCTTCAGCCAAAGCAATGGCTGCCCGTTCTCCAGCGTCGAGTTTATGTAGCTCTGGTGCCAAGGTAGTCGGTGCCGACTGTAGGACGAGCCAAGCTGGGGGTGCGTTAATCCACCGCTGGACAACCAAGGGCGCATTGGGGGAAGTTAGCTCATTTTGGACAGCCTCAGGGATAGTAATGGTACCAAAGAGGCGCGGTAACAGGTCGATGTATCCGATGGTGGTTAGGTAAGCGATTGGCGAAGTGTTAGAAACAGCGCGCATATTAGGCCAAGAGTGTATCTAGCGTGGCTTGATCCTGTTCTAGATCGGCCTCTCCGTAGGGCGGTTCAGCCTGTTCTTTCGCCAGAAAATTGTAGGTTTCCCAGCGAGAGGTAAAGCCTAGTAATTGCCCCACCTCTCCAGCCCCAATACGGCCTTTACAGTAGGCTTCGATAGCTAGTAGCTCTAAGAAATGACGAGTGAGCGCTTCGCAACTGTCCGCAATTTGGATTGCGATGTTGTCAGGGATATCAAGGGTAATTTTCATGGGCTCAACCGGGGGATAAATCACCTCAACCTTGCTCCTATGGTAGGCCATGACTACAAGATGAGTCCCACCAGGGGCAGTCACTTGTGGCCATGCTGACCCTGGTCGGAAGTGAGCTAGCGTCCGGTTTTGAGGCTGTCGATCTTGCGGGTAAACAGGTCGGCGAAGATCATAATCACCCGCTGGGGCCGGGTTTTGATGTTGGCATTGAGGGACATCCCCGACTGCAACTGGATGGGCTGGCCATTGATGGGAATGAACTGTTGATCGAGGGTGATATCTGCCGGAAAGCGGTATTGGGGGTTGATTTGGTCGGGGGGTAGGGCATCGGAACCGATGTGGGTGAGGGTGCCCTTCACGTCGCCAAATTCGCTGTAGGGGAAGGAGTCAATCCGCACATCCACCCGCATTCCTTCCTCCACAAAGCCGATATCCCGGTTGGTGATGAACACTCGCGCCACCAGGGCATCGTTGGGCACAATTTCCATGATGGGCTCCGTGGAGTTGGTGACAAAGCCCGGTTGGTTGGCCTTGAGGTTAAACACGGTGCCGTTGATGGGAGCACGTAGTTCTTGGTAGACCAGGGTTTGTTGCAGTTCGGTGATTTGGCTGCCCACCTCTTGCAGACGCTTCTCGTTTTCTAGGATGGTTTTGGTGATCTGGCTGTCGATGGTGGCGATTTGGTTGTCGTTGGCGGCAATCCGCTGCTGAAGCTCGTCCTGGGAGGTGGTTTGGGTATTGCGGAATTGCTCCTCGGCCTGGGCAATGGCGATGACTAACCGCTGCTCCTCTTCCACTAGGCGGTTGACCTCGGTTTGCTTATTTTTGACCTCTTGGCCCTGCTGTAAGAGGGGGATTTCGCCAATGCCGCCCTGGGATTGAAGGGTTTGTACCCGCACTAAGATGTCCTGATTGAGGGCCAGATCCTGGCGGGCGTTGGCGAGTTGGGCTTGGGTTTGGGTAAGCTGGCGGCTGAGTTGCTCCACCTCTAGGCGGGCAATGCCCAACCGAGAAGCCAGATCGGCGTTGGCCGCTTGTAGTCGTTCTCGCTGGGCGGGGGTGAGGCTGTCTCCGGTGGTGTCCCCGACTAGCAGGGCACGGTAGAGAGCGTTTTCAGCAACCAGGGCCGATCGATTACTGGTGAGTTGCAGCAAACCGGGGGAAATTTCTGCCGGAGCCGCCACCCCCGACCGATCCGCCAGTTGCGACCGATAGAAGGCATTTTCCTCCAGCAACTTAGACTGAATGGCTTGCAGAGAAGCCAACTGGGCCTGACTGGTTTTTGGATCGAGGCTAACCAGCAAATCGCCCTGCTGCACCGCCTGCCCTTCCTCCACATGTACCTGCTGCACCACCCCGCCGACGGGAGCTTGGACGGGCTGCACCGTGGCCTGGGGTTCTAGCTTGCCCTGGGCAGGAACGGCTTGCTCAAATTTAGCGAGGGATGCCCAGACAATGCTGGCCGTAGTCACGCCAATGATGCTCCACACCACCGCCCGCGACCACCGGGGCGACTGACGCAAAATCACAGGCTTATCAAAGGTCTCTAGCTGCCGCGAGGGCGTGGTGGAGAGAACCGCATCCCCCGGCTGGCTGTGGCCGTTACCATTGTGTCCGTTGGGGCTGCTGCCGTTGGGGGGCTGTTGTCCGGGGGGGAAGGGTTGGATGCGTACCATAGTTGGTTATTGGTTATTGGTTATTGGTTATTGGCGGCTGGTTGGGCGTAGGGTGCATTCGTGAAGCAATGCACCATCTTCGGGATTCGGGATTCGTTGGGGTTGTTGGAATGTCGTGATTGATCGGTACTGAAGATTGAGCCTTGAACGTTCGGCCCCCCTCTCCCACTGGGAGAGGGGCTGGGGGTGAGGGCTTACATCATGCTGGACTGCTGTTGGTAGAGGGTGTAGTAGCGGCCCTGAAGTTCCATGAGTTCTTCGTGGGTGCCCTGTTCCACGGCGGAGCCTTGATCCATCACCAGAATTTGGTCGGCCTGTTTGATGGTGTTCAAGCGGTGGGTGATAAAGAATACGGTGCGGCCCTGAGCCCAGGCGTGCAGGTTGATAGACACCTGGTGTTCGGTGTCGTAGTCGAGGGCGCTGGTGGCCTCGTCCATAATCAGCAGGCGGGGGTTTTGCAGGATGGTGCGGGCGATGGCGATGCGCTGGCGTTGGCCCCCGGAGAGGCTGGCTCCCCGTTCGCCGATGCGGGTGTTGTAGCCCAGGGGCAGTTCCATGATGAAGTCGTGGCAGCAGGCAATGCGGGCCGCTTCGAGGATGGCGTTGGCGTCGGCGTTGGGGTTGGTGAGGGAGATATTTTCCTGGATGGTGCCCTCAAATAGCAGACTATCCTGGGGCACAATGCCAATCTGCCGCCGCAGGGAGTGCAGTTCCACCTTGCTGATGTCGTACTGATCGATCAGGATGCGGCCCGATTCCACCTCATAGAGGCGGGGCAGCAGTTTCATCAGGGTGCTTTTACCGGAACCGCTTTGGCCGACAATACCGATGAAAATCCCCGCCGAAAACTCCAGGTTGATGTTGATCAACTGCATGGGGCCAGAGGGGCCAAATCGAAAGGCCACGTTCTCGAAGGTGACTTGGCCCACCAGTTCCGGCATGGGAATTTGCTGGGCGTCGTGGGCGTCGGTTTCCTGGGGATGGTCGATGATGTCGGAGAGCCGCTCTAGGGAGAGGGCGGTTTCCTGGAAGTTTTGCCACAGCTGGGCGAGGCGCAAAATCGGCGCGGTCACGTAGCCGGAAATAATCCGAAAGGCGATCAGCTGACCGAGGGTGAGTTCGCCCTTTAGCACCAGGTAGGCCCCTACCCACAGCACCAGCAGTCCTGAGAGTTTGTTCAAAAAGTTGCTGGCACTGTTGGCGGTGGTGGAGGTCAGCACGGTTTTGAACCCAGCACTGACGTATTCGGCGTAGCGCTCCTGCCATTTCCAGCGGGTGCGTAGCTCAATATTTTGGGCCTTCACCGTTTGAATACCGGAGAGGGATTCCACCAGCAGCGACTGGGTGGCGGCGTTGCGCTCGGCCTTCACCCGCAGTTGCCGCCGCACAATGGGGGCCGCCAACATGGTCACCGCCACAAACAGCGGAATCGTGGCCAGGGCTACCAGGGTCAGCAGCCAGCTATAGATGAACATCACCACGATGTAGACCACGGAAAACACCGAGTCCAGCACCACGGTGAGGGCCGTCCCAGTTAGGAAGGAACGGATATTTTCGAGTTCGTTAATTCGGCTGGAGAGTTCCCCCACGGGCCGTTTGTCGAAGTAGCGCAGGGGCAGACGAAACAGATGATCGATAATTTCCGACCCCAGGGTCATGTCGATGCGGTTGGTGGTATCGACAAACAAATAGGTGCGTAAACTGCTGAGCAGGGCCTCGAAAACCGCCACAATCACCAGGAAAATACCCAGCACTTGCAGGGTATCAATACTGTTTTGCACGATCACCTTATCGATGATGATCTGCACCATCAGCGGGTTGGCCAAGCCAAACAACTGCACGAAGAAGGAGGCTACAAACACCTCCACTAGCACCCATTTATATTTGACGATGGAGGGCCAGAACCATTGCAGACCAAACTTTTGCTGGGGGGTTTCGCGGGTGGGTTCTAATAGCAAGACTTCGCCACTTTGGCCCCAGGCTTCGGCAAAACTTTCCGGGGTGCGGCGGATTAACCCCACCTCAGGATCACCCAAAATATAGGCTTTTTCCGAGGTTTCGTAGAGCACCGCAAAGCTCTCGTGCCACTGAATTAGGCAGGGCGTATTCAGCCGACTGAAGGCCGCCGCAGGCACCCGCACCAACTGGGTTTTCAGCCCCATCATTTCGCTGAGGCCACCCAAAACGGGCATGGATAACCCCACCCGCTCCTGCTGGTTCACCAAAATTTTGCGGATCACATCCTTGCGGAAGGGCATTTTGAAATGCTGGCTGAGCATATCAAAACAGGCCAAGGCCCCATCCACCTGCCCCCGCCCCCTGGCGTAGGGATAGCCCCTAGCGCGGCCATCTCCCTTGGCGGTGGCTTCCCTGTCTTGATCGTTAGCCGTTAGTTGGGCCTCGGTGGCGTAGGGAATGCCGTTCACATCCAGCACTTCCACCGGACGATACTCGGCCTCCGGTTCCGCCTCGGCTTCCATCTGGAAGGTTTCCGCCAGCACCGTGGGCGTGAGGCCAATCAGCCGCGCCCCCTGGGGGCTGAGAACCTCCACCGTGACCTGGGGATCCACCGCCAACACCGACCCCACGGGCTGGTTCAGAATCGTGCCGCCGCTGAGAATCCAGGTAAAGTTTGGATCCAAATTCCGCAGGCTGCACACCCCGCTGGGGAAGTTGACAATGGCCGATTCGTCACACACCAGTCGCGCCTTGGCCTTGAGGTCGCCCAAATCCAAAGCCCTTTGCTGGGCGTGCTGGCTGAGCAGGTCAAAGGCTTCGATGGGGTAAATGTGGTCGCGAAGGGCGGCCCCAAAGCTGGGATAGTCCTTCAGGCATTGCAAAAAAGTGTAGGAGGGCAGGTTGAGGGCCACCACCTCCGTCGAGGCAATCACCGTCTCGCAGGGCTGGCCCCGAATCAGGCTGATCGCCCCCACCAGTTCCCCAGGCCCCAGGCGTTGTAGGGTCACAGGCTGCTGACTGCGCGGATCGTAGCCCAGCAATCGCGCCTGCCCCTCCAGGATGACAATCACCTGTTGGCTCAGCACCTCCCGCCGCAGCAGGGGTTGTCCCACCCGATACCGCAGGGGTGTGGCCGTCTGGGTCAGCGACGTCAGCATCGCTTCCGGTAGCCCATCAAAGGGGGGGAAGGCGCGCAGGGTTTGATGGAGGGACAGGGGCGTTTGGGTCATCGTCAGAGGCAGGTTAGAAACTGCGGTGAGCGTCGTTTGAAGGGGTTGGGGTGAGGAGCCTAGTCCGTGGCAAAGACGGCATCTAGATCACACACAACCTGATTTCGCACCGAGTCCATCCACCATAGATGGCCCAGGCTCGAATTTCCTTAACTTCTCCTATTGTTTTCAGATTGGCGGGAATTTTAGTCTGGCGAAAAAGAAGTTAATACTTGGCCGCAAAGGATGTTAACACTCTGGGGGCGGCGGCATTAGGTGTTGGGGGCGACATTGACGGGAGGAGCCTAGGACTAAAAGTCCCAGGCTCAAAGCCAAAATCCTCTGAAGAGGATTGGGAGCCGAGTTCCCAGTCTGCTTTAGCAGACTTCTGCAATCAGCCAGGGAGTTTACTCCCTGGTGGTCGTGGCGAGGGGGCAAGCCCTTAGGATTGTGACAGTCGTGAAAGCCGACCGATGGTTGAGTCTTAGGCGGTAAAACGGTGTTATTGCTGGGGTATTCCTTGAGTCCCGTTTCCCTACCCACGGCCTAACCATGCTCACCGTTCCCTCTGCCTGGTTTCCTCGCCTCAGTGCCTTGGCCCTTGCCCTAGGGTTGGCAACGGGGTGCGAAACCTACCCTGCCACGGGCAACACCGTTACCACGGGCACCTACGAAGCCATGGCCACCGTCACCTATACCTGGCAGGTGGAGTATGCCCGCAGCTTTGACCAGCAGCGCACCATTCGGCGGGAAACCTTTGAATCGACCAGCCTGGTGAACCGCAACGGGGTTCAGCCCGAAGGCGCGGTGACTGGCCCCGATGATGATGGCCTGTGGTGGCCTGCCCTACCGCCCCGACCCACCGCCGACGAGCTAGAGGATCGTAAGCAGGAATCCATCGAACAGCGCACCGATCCCCTGCTGCAAAAGGATGTAGACTACGCCATTACCTTTGACTACGATGGCCAACGCCGCACCCTGCCCACCAGCCGCAGTGTCTACCGCGAGGCCAGTCGCGCCTTTGCCGACCAGCAGGCCCTCGAACTCACCTTTGGCCCAGCGGAACAAAGCATTGGAGCCGCCCGCCGCATCGCTAGCTTTGATCGTTGAGGGCAGGATTCAAGCCATTAGCCCCCATTAATCTCTGCTTAGACCACAGGCTAATCCGGGTAGTCTAGATAACATAAGGAGCCTAGTGTTAGGGGTTGGGGCCGGATGATTCGAGACGAGTTTGTGTGTCGATTTCGACCAGAAGGGCAGGTGGTGTATGTCAACAGCGCCTACTGCCAGTACTTTGGCTGCGACGCGGCGAATCTATCTCTTCTAACGGAGCCACCCCACCTCACCCAAAGCCTAGACGGTTGGCCCGAACTGAACGTGATGACCATCACCACCGACCATGCGCGGCTGAACCACGAAACTCGCATCCAGATCCCCAGCGGCGATGTGCTGTGGCAGCAGTGGTATAACCAGGGGCATTTTGACGACCAGGGCCAACTGATCGAAATCCAGGCTGTGGGGCGAGACATCACCCGCTATAAACGGGCGGAGGTGCGGTTGCAGCACCAGATCGAGCGGGAGAAATCCCTGGGGCGGTTGGTGGATCGGCTGCGCCAGAGCTTTGATCTGCAAGACATTTTTGCCATTGCCACCGAGGAACTGCGGCACCTGCTGGGCTGCGACCGGGCCTCGGTCTACCAGTTTGCGGAGGACTGGAGCGGCCATTTTGTGGCGGAATCGGTGACGGCGGGTTGGCTGCCGCTGGTGGGGGAGGGGCGCCGCACGGTGTGGGCCGATACCTATCTGCAAGAGCACCAGGGGGGCCGCTACCGAAACCGAGAAACCTTCGCCATTGACGACATTTACATGAGTGGCCACACCCCTTGCCACATCGACATTTTGGAGCAGTTTCAGGTGCGGGCCTATGCCATTGTGCCGATTTTTCAGCAGGAGGAACTGTGGGGATTGCTGAGCGCCTACCAAAACGCTGGCCCCCGTCGCTGGCAACCGCAGGACATCACCCTGATGACCCAGGTGTCGCACCACTTGGGCCTTGCCCTGTACCAAATTGGGTTGCTCAACCAGGCCCAGCAGGCCAAGGAATCCGCCGAACGGGCCAACCGCGCCAAGAGCGACTTTTTGGCCCACATGAGCCACGAACTCCGCACCCCCCTGAATGCCATCCTCGGCTATTCCCAGCTTTTGCGCCGCGATATGCGCCTGCCCGCCGACACCCAGGAACACCTCGCCACCATTGCCCACAGCGGCGAATACCTGCTGAATTTGATTAACGACATCCTCAGCCTGTCTAAAATTGAGGCGGGCCAGATGACCCTAGTGCCCAGCGCCTTTAGCCTGCCGGACTTGGTGCAGCAGTTGGTGGATATGCTGTTGCCGAGGGCCAATGCCCAGGGACTCAGCCTCACCTTTCACCTCGATCCTGCCCTGCCGCCCTACCTCCGCAGCGACCAGGGCAAACTTCAGCAAATTCTGCTAAATCTGCTGGATAACGCCCTCAAATTCACCCCCGCTGGAACCATCAGCCTCGCCGTAGATTGGGCCGATGCGGAGGCCAGTCCTCCCCTATTGCGCTTTTGCGTGGCCGACACTGGCCCCGGCATTGCCCCCCACCAGGTGCAGGATTTATTTCAGCCCTTCTCCCAAACCGACACAGGCCGCACCCGCCAGGATGGCACCGGGCTGGGGTTGGCCCTCAGTCGGCGGTTTGCCCACCTGCTTGGCGGCGATCTCACCCTGGCGGCCTCTGGCCCCCAGGGCAGCACCTTTCACCTGCATCTGCCCGTGGTGGTGGTGAATCAGGTGGATCTCAAGCCCCGTCCAGCCACCGATCAGGTTGTGAGCTTGGCCCCCGATCAGCCCGTGCCGCGTATTTTGGTGGCCGACGACAACGAACCCAACCGACGGCTGTTGATCACCCTGCTGGGAAGCCTCGGCTTTGAGGTGAGGGGAGCCTGTGATGGCCAGGAGGCGGTGACCCTGACTCAGCAGTGGTCTCCCGATCTGGTGTTGATGGATTTGCGAATGCCAATTTTAGACGGCTACCAAGCCACCCGACAAATTCGATCTGACCATGGAGAGAGGCCCGTGATCATCGCCCTCAGTGCCAGCGCCTTTGATGAAGACGAAACCGTGGCCCTAGCGAGCGGCTGTGATGGTTTTCTTCGCAAGCCCATCCGAGAGAACGACCTGCTGGAGGCCATCCAACAACATCTTGGGGTACGCTATCTCTATGCCGAATCTGCACCTCAGGATGCCCCCCACGGCCCAGATTCCTACGCTCCAGACTTGCCTCTGGAGCTGGCGGGTCTCCCCGCCGAATGGGTGGATCGGTTATACCAAGGGGCCTTGGTCGCCAATAGCCAAGCCATCTATACCCTGTTGGACGAGTTGCCCCCCGACCGCCAGCCGCTAGCCCTGGCCCTGCGCCGTTGGGTACAAGATTTTCGCTGTGACAAAATTATTGAACTGGTAGAGCAAGGGCGTGACGCAACCGGAAGGGAACCCGATCATTCTGATTGTGGATGACACCACCGAAAATTTGCGGGTGTTGTCGGCGGCGTTGGCCAACCACGGGTATGACGTGCGCGGGGTAATCAACGGCGAGATGGCGCTGCGGACGGCCCAGGCGGCTCCCCCGGCATTGATTTTGTTGGATATTCGGATGCCGGGGATGGATGGCTATGAGGTTTGTCGGCGGCTGAAAGCCATCCCCAAGACCCAGGATATTCCTGTAATTTTCCTCAGCGCCCTGGGGGATTCCATCGATAAGGTGCAAGCCTTTGGCGTAGGCGGGGTAGACTACATCACCAAGCCCTTTCAGCTCGATGAGGTGCTAGTGCGGATTAAAAACCAGCTCGCCCTCCAGGCGGCCCAGCGCACCGTTCAACACATGAACCAAACCCTGGAACAGCAGGTGCAAGATCGCACCGCCGAACTGGCCCAGGCCAACCACATTCTCAGCCAAGAAATTGAAGAACGAAAGCGCATCGAAAAAGACCTGCGCGATTCGGAGCTACGCTATCGCCTGGTGGCCGACAACATTAGCGACCTGGTGGGGCTGCACGACCTAAAGGGGAATTTTATCTACGTCAGCCCCTCCTGCCTGGGGCTGCTGGGCCACACCGCAGACAACCTGCTGGGCCAAAATTTCTATGACTTCATCCACCCCGACGACCGCGAACGGGTGCGGCTGCAAATCCAAGCCCTGCGTCCGCCCCAAACCCTGGCCCAGTTGCTCTATCGGGCGGTGCGTTCCTCCGGCGATGACCTTTGGCTAGAAACCTTAGCGAAGCCCATTCTGAATGAACGGGGCCGGGTGGTGCAGGTACAAACGGTGTCGCGGGACGTGACCGAACGGGTGCAGGTGGAGGCCCAACTGCGTCACCAAGCCTTGTACGACGACCTCACCCAACTGCCCAACCGCACCCTGTTTATGGAGCGGGTAGACTACGCTCTGCACCAGGGCCAAAGCCCCCGTTCCTTTGCGGTGCTGTTCATCGATATTGACCGCTTTAAGCTGATTAACGACAGCCTCGGCCATGGGGCGGGGGATCACCTGCTGCGGTCGGTGGTCAACACCCTCAGCCAATATCTGCGCCCCTGCGATACCCTGGCCCGCTGGGGCGGCGATGAATTTGCCCTGCTGCTGCCCGACCTGGATGACATCACCAGCGCCATTGAGGTGGCCACGGCCATGCAAACCGGACTCGCCCGCCCCATCGACCTAGGGGAACAGTCGGTGGTGATTAGCGCCAGCATTGGCATTGTGTGGTCGGCGGGCTATTACCAAAGCGGCACCGAAATTTTGCGCGATGCCGACACCGCCATGTATCGGGCCAAAAGCCGGGGCCGCGCCTGCTACGAAGTGTTTGACCCGGAAATGCACCGGGAAATGCTGCATCGCCTCACCCTAGAACACGACCTGCGGCGGGCCATCGAAACCGACCAGTTCCAGGTTTACTACCAGCCCCAGGTTGATCTCGCCACGGGGCAATGGCTGGGGGTCGAGGCGCTGGCCCGCTGGCCCCATCCCGAACGAGGCATGATTAGCCCCCAGGTATTTATCCCCATTGCCGAGGAGACTGGACTGATTCAGGCGGTGGGAGAATGGGTGCTGTGGGCCACCTGCTACCAGTTGCAGCAGTGGCACCGCCAGTTTCCCCAGCAGCCCCTCTATGCCAGCGTGAATGTGGCCAGCCAGCAGCTTCAGCAGTCAGACTTTTTGGAAACCATCGATCAGGTTCTAGAGGGCACCGCCCTAGATCCCGCCTTTCTGCACCTGGAAATTACCGAACGGGCCTTAATTGAAGACACCCCCCACACCGCCGAAGTGCTGGCCGGACTGCGACAGCGGGGCATTCAAGTCAACCTAGACGACTTTGGCACGGGCTATTCTTCCCTCAGCTACCTGCATCGCTTCCCGGTGGATGTGTTGAAAATTGACCAGTCCTTTGTCGGCCAAATTCAGCCAGATAATCCCCAGCCCGAAGCCCTCGGCATCATTCGCGCCATCCTCAACCTGGCCCAGGGCATGGGAATGCAGGTGGTGGCCGAAGGGGTAGAAACCGACTACCAACGGCAACAACTGGCTCAGATGGGTTGCCCCATGGGTCAGGGCTATTATTTCGCCCGTCCCCTCCCCGCCGAAACCATCACCCAACGCCTGAGTGCCCAATCCACCGCCGAACCGTCCTAGAGATCAACACTAAAGAAAACCGTAGGGATTTCGCTAAACCGCCACCGCTCCCTTTAACCTCGTAGATATCACGTCCTCCCCCGTCAAAACGTGGCCGGTCGTTGCTGCTCCTAGGCACTGTATTGGTTGCCATGACTCTTTCCTACGGCCCAGATCAACGTCTCTCCCGTGTCTCAACAGCGGGTCATTTTGCCATGGGAATGCCATCCAACCTTCCCGCGCTCCCCCCGTTCCAGCGTGATGCTACCCAGCGTGACGCTGCCCATCCGGTGGCCGAGGCCCTGCGGGTGACGGGCACGGTGCAGGGAGTTGGCTTTCGGCCCACGGTCTATCGGCTGGCGGTGGAGTTGGGGCTGCGTGGCCATGTGCTCAACGATGGCGAGGGTGTCCTGATTCACCTAGCGGGAACCTCGGCCCAGATTAACCAGTTTGTGGCTAATTTGCTGAAGGAAAAACCTCCCCTGGCCAAAATCGCCTGCATTCAGCGGCAATCCTTACCTTTAGACGCAATTCCTGAATCAGACTTCAGCATTATTGCCAGTACCCACACCCCCGCCCGCACCGAAATTCCCCCCGATGCCGCCACCTGCCCCCAGTGTTTGGCGGATATCCTCAACCCCCGCAGCCGCTACTTCCGCTACCCCTTCACCAACTGTACCCACTGCGGCCCCCGCCTCAGCATCATTCGAGATCTCCCCTACGACCGCCAAAGCACCAGCATGGCCTGGTTTGAGATGTGCCCCTCCTGCCGCCAGGACTACCAAGACGTGGGCAACCGCCGCTTCCATGCCCAGCCCGTCGCCTGCCCCGTCTGTGGCCCCAAGGTGTGGCTAGAAAAGGCCGACGGCAAACCCCTAGCCACAAAATCCCTCTCCTTGGTGGATGAAGCCGAAGCCGTTGCCACCCTGATTTTGCGCGGCGAAATCGTGGCCATCAAAGGGCTGGGCGGCGTTCACCTCGCCTGCGATGCCACCAACGATGCCGCTGTCCAGAAACTCCGCCAACGCAAACACCGCTACCACAAACCCTTCGCCCTGATGGTGAAGGATCTCGCGGCAATTACGCCCTACTGCCAAGTCGGCCCCCAGGAAGCCGAACTCCTGCAAAGCCCCACCGCCCCCATTGTTTTACTTTCCCTGATCCAAAATTCCCCCCCCCCTTCCCCCCTTCCCCCCTCTCCCCCTTCACACCTTCACACCTTCACACATCCCCCCCTCTCCCCCGCCCTTTCTCCTGGACTAGGCACCCTCGGCGTGATGTTGCCCTACACGCCTCTGCACCACCTGATCTTGCAGCGGCTAGATCGCCCGATTGTGATGACCAGCGGCAACCGTTCCGACGAACCGCAATGCATCACCAACGAAGCGGTGCGGGAACAACTGGGCGACATTGCCCCCTACTTTTTGCTGCACAACCGCGACATTGTGAACCGGGTGGATGATTCTGTGGTGCGGGTCGTGGATGGCCAGCCCCAGATTCTCCGACGGGCGAGGGGCTATGCCCCGGCTCCGATTACCTTGCCTGCTGGGTTTGACGGTGTGCCCCCAATCCTAGCCCTGGGTGGCGAACTCAAAAGCACCTTCTGCTTGCTGCGACCCGGACAGGCGATTCTCTCTCAGCATTTGGGCGACTTGGAAAATGCAGCGGCCCACCAGGGCTATCGGCAGGCGTTGGATCTATACCTCAACCTGTTTGAGTACGAACCCACTCACCTGGTGGTGGATGCCCACCCGGAATACCTCTCCACCAAACTGGGGCAAGACTGGGTCGAGCGTCAGGATATTGCCCTCACCGCCGTGCAGCACCACCATGCCCACATCGCCGCCTGCATGGCCGACAACGGCTTGCCCCTGGACACCGCCCCCGTCCTTGGCATTGCGTTGGATGGCCTCGGCTATGGCGACGACGGCACCCTCTGGGGCGGGGAATTTCTGCTGGCCGACTATCGCCAATACCGCCGAGTAGCCCACCTCAAACCCGTAGCCATGCTGGGCGGCACCCAAGCCATCCGCCAACCCTGGCGCAACACCTACGCCCACCTCGTCGCCGCCTTTGGGGATTGGCAAACCGTCCAAAAAGCCTTCCCAAAACTGGCCTTGGTGCGCTTTTTCAAAAACAAACCCCTGGCCCTGCTAGATTCCATGCTGGCCCAAAACCTCAATGCGCCCCTGGCCTCCTCCGCCGGACGCTTGTTTGATGCCGTCGCCGCCGCCGTGGGCCTCTGCCGCGAAACCGCCACCTACGAAGGCCAAGGAGCCATCGAACTCGAAGCCCTGATCCAACCCCACCACCTCGAAGAATCCCAGAATTCCGCCTATTCCTTCGCCCTTCATGGGGCATCCGATAACGTAGGGGCGCGGTTTCCTCGCCCGCTGATCCTGGAGGCCAACCAGCCAGATTCCGCCTTCAACTCTCAACCCCTAGTGCTCGACCCCACCCCCCTCTGGCCCAACCTGCTCACGGATTTACAGCAAAGTACGGATCCTTCCCTGATTTCTGCCCGTTTCCATCTGGGATTCGCCAACGCCCTAGCTACCCTCACCCACCACCTAGCCCAACGCCATCAAGCGACGACCGTTGCCCTCTCCGGCGGCGTGTTTCAAAATCAAATCCTGACGAGTCACGTTAAACAAAACCTGCAAACCCTCGGCCTCACGGTGCTCACCCACCACCAAGTACCCCCCAACGATGGCGGCCTTTCCCTTGGCCAAGCGGTGATCGCCGCCGCCCAATCGTCCCAACCACCGCCCTAATCCCCAATTCCCTGTAGGGGCGCACTGCTGTGCGCCCCTACCCACCATCCCACCATCCCACTACCCCACCACCCCTATGTGCCTCGGAATTCCTGGACAAATTCAATCCATCAGCGACCCCGTTAATCAACTCGCCATTGTCGATATCAGCGGTGTGCGGCGTCCTGTCAACATTGCCTGCATTGTGGACGAAGACCATCCCCTGGAAAGCTGTGTGGGGGAATGGGTTTTGGTTCATGTTGGTTTTGCCCTCAATCGAATTGATCCTGACGAAGCGGCTGCTACCCTTGATTTGCTGGATCAACTCGCAGAATTTGATGCCAAGGAGTTAGAAATGGCGAACTATCGATGAGTGAAACTGTTTATATTGAAACCAGCATTTTAGGCTATCTCACGGCTCGTCCAAGCCGAGATTTAGTTGTGGCTGCCAATATTGAGATAACAAAAGAGTGGTGGGAAACTCGTCGTAGCAAGTTTCAGCTATATGCATCACAAGCTGTTGTCAAGGAAACTTCACAGGGGGATTCTAAAATCGCAGCACAACGCCTCGAAATCATAAGTCAAATTAAAATGCTTGAGCTAGATTCATCTGTGCTTAGTCTGGCAGAAAATTTTCTGGCACGTAGTAATCTTCCTGCAAAAGCTGATATTGATGCTGTCCATATCGCTGCTTCGACAATTCATGGAATAGACTATCTACTCACGTGGAATTGCAAACATATAGCGAATGCTCAAATCCAGAGGAGGTTAGCACAAATAAGTGCTGATTTCGGATATGAACTGCCAATTCTTTGCACACCCTATGAATTGCTTGGAGGCTAATTATGTATCAAGATGAGATTGTGGAAGAGATTCATCGAATTCGAGAAGAATACCTGCGATCATTTAACTATGACTTGAAAGCCCTATTTGCTGATTTACAAAAGCAGCAAGCTGAAAGCGGAAGAGAAATGGTCAACTTGTCATCAAAGCGCAGTCAATCAACTCGCTGGATCAATCGCGAGAAAGACTCTAAACAAGATGAAAAGTAGGTTTAGGTTTAGGTTGGGTGGAACGAAGTGGAACCCAGAGCTAGAGCCAGCTTTGTTGGGTTCTGCTGTCGCGCCACCCAACCTACGTTTTTTCAAATATAACTCTTTCCTTAGATTCTACCTATGAAATACGTTGATGAATTTCGCGATCCAGCTAAGGCCCAGGGTGTTTTGGCGGATATTAGCCAACTGGCAGAAACGTTGACCCAAAATCGACCTGGGCCAATCAAAATTATGGAAGTTTGTGGGGGCCATACCCACGCCATTTTTAAGTTTGGGTTAGAGCATTTGTTGCCGCCCACCATTGAATTGGTGCATGGGCCAGGGTGTCCAGTTTGCATTATGCCCAAGGGACGTTTGGACGATGCCATGGCCATTGCCCAGCAGCCCAACGTGATTTTTACCACCTTTGGCGATGCCATGCGGGTGCCCGGTGCCAAGCTGAATTTGCTGCAAACCAAGGCGGAGGGGGCGGATATTCGCATGGTCTATTCGCCGCTGGATGCCTTGGCCATGGCCAAGGCGAATCCTGATAAGGAAGTCGTCTTCTTTGCCATTGGGTTTGAAACGACGGCCCCCAGTACGGCCCTCACGGTGCTGCAAGCACGGGATCAGGGAGTGACGAACTTTAGTTTGTTTAGCAACCACGTCCTAGTAGTTCCGGCTCTGGAGGCGCTGCTGGATAACCCCGATTTGCAACTGGATGGCTTTGTGGGGCCGGGGCACGTCAGCGCCGTGATTGGCACCGATCCCTACCGGGTGGTTCCCGATCACTATGGCAAACCCGTGGTGGTGTCGGGGTTTGAGCCGCTGGATATTCTGCAAGCGGTGTGGATGGTGCTGCGGCAGTTGGCGGAGGGCCGCTGTGAGGTGGAAAACCAGTACACCCGCCTGGTGAACGACCATGGCAATGCCGTGGCCATGGCGGCGATGGCTGAGGTGTTTGAGGTGCGTCCCACCTTTGAATGGCGCGGGTTGGGGGATATCCCCGCCTCTGGGTTGCGGATGCGCTCGGCTCTGGCGGCGTGGGATGCGGAGGCCAAGTTCACCCTTCCCGGTCGGCAGGTGGCGGATCATCGGGCCTGTGCCTGTGGCGACATCCTCAAGGGGGTGAAAAAGCCCTGGGATTGCAAGGTGTTTGGCACGGCCTGTACGCCGGAAAGCCCGCTGGGGGCCTGCATGGTGTCCTCGGAAGGGGCCTGCGCCGCCTATTACAAATATGGGCGACTGGCGACGGAACGGCGACAGGTGAGTCGGGTTTAGGGCGAAGGAATTAGGTCAGAGAACCCCGATTCCCAACCTGACAATCCGTAGGGGAGAGGTCTCCTCGCCCGCTGATACCGGGGGTAGGCAAACCGGGGGTCAGCCCTTAGAGAACCGTTATAGAGTAGTGGTTCATACACCCTGGCGTACTGGTGATCTAGGGGAAGGTGCTAGACTTTTGGCAATGGTTTTTGCCGTCCGTCGCTGCTTCCCTGCGGACACAGGTTGGACGGCACCCTTGGAGTAGGACATCCCGATGGCACCCAAACCCAAACCCCCAGAGCTTCCGGTGATTGGCACGGTGAAAGGGCCGGGGGACACGGGCAACCAATACCTGTTCATCACCGCCGACCATCGCCAGGTAAAGATTGGCGAGTTTGTCTACTACCGGGTGGATGTGGTGGACTTACCCCAGGCGGAGATTTTAGGCAAAATTTCGGCGCTGACGTTGATTGACCACCTGCCCGACCGTCTGTTTGCCGACCCGGACATTAACCCGGAGGCCATCGCCGCCCTGGTGGGGTTTGCCCATCCCAACCCGGAAGTGTACGAGGTGACGGTGGACGTGGTGGGTTATTTCCATCCGGCCCTGGGCTTCATTAACCCCCGCATGGCCCCCGATCCGGGCGCGAAGGTCTACTTGGCGGACGATGCCAGTTTGCAGCACATCATCAACAAAAAGCAGCCCCAGGCGGCGGGTTCGGCCCACATTGGTTCGCTGCTGCTGCGGCCCGGTGGACGGGTGCCCGTGGCGTTGGATGTGAAGGAATTGGTAAGCACCCACATGGCCATATTGGCGGGGACGGGTTCCGGCAAATCCTACACGGCGGGGGTGTTGATTGAGGAACTGATGAGTCCCTACAACCGGGCAGCGGTGCTCATTTTTGACCCCCACGGCGAGTACGGCACCCTGACGGATATGCGCGGCCACCCGGCCTTTGCGGCGGACGATGGCTATAGCCCAGCGGTGAAAATCCTCACCCCCGACGACATCCGCATTCGCATGTCCTCCCTGGATTACTACGATATTCTCACCCTGCTGCCCGACATGAGCGACCGCCAGCAGGCCATCCTCAACAAAGCCTTTAGCCTGCTGGGCAAACACAAACTAGGCGACCACCGCTGGGACGTGCAGGATTTAATCGCCGCCTGCTACGAATCTGACCGCAGCACTGACGACGAAGGCAACGAAAAAACGGGTTCCTCTGCCCCCGCTCTGGAATGGAAATTGGGCAAGCTGGAACGGTCGGATTATTTTCATCGAATGCAGCACCTTGCGCCGAAGGATTTGTTTGCCCCCGGCCAAGTAACGGTGCTGCAAATGAACGAAATTAGTCAGGAAGAACAGCAGGTGATCTGTGCCGCAGTGCTGCGCCAAAGCTACCAGGCCCGCATGAACACCGCTAAGGAAAAAATCAACCCCGACGACGAAAACTATCTACCCTATCCCGTCTTTATTTTGATTGAAGAAGCCCACCGTTTTGCCCCTGGTCACGAACCCTCCCGCTGCAAGCAAATTCTGCGGACGATCCTCAGCGAAGGGCGCAAATTTGGCATGGGTGTGGGCCTAATTACCCAGCGTCCCGGCAAGCTCGATTCTGACGTGCTCTCCCAGTGTATGAGCCAGTTTCTGATGCGGATTGTCAACCCCGTAGACCAGGAAAGCCTGAAGTATGGCGTGGAAGCGGCGGGGCGTGACCTGCTGCAAGAACTTCCCGCCCTCACCAAGGGTCAGGTGATTGTCTCCGGCGCGTGCGTCAACACCCCCGTCCTTTGCCAAGTGCGCCAGCGCAAAACCAAACACGGCGGCGAAACCATGGATGCCCCCGCCGCCTGGTTGGGCTATTTTCAATCTCACCGAAAACAGGCCCGCCAGATGGAAAAAGCTCCCCTCGCCCAACCGGGCAAAGCGGCGGAAACCTTTGGCGGCGTGAGTATTGAATAGGCCATCAATTTAGGCTGATTTTTGATGTTTTAGGGCCGTCATTTTTCCGTATTCCATCGCCCCTAGGGATTGGCCGTGGCGCTGTTAATGGCCTGCTGTCCCTGGGGAGAGAGGGCAAAGCCTAAAAAGGCTTGTACCGCTGGGTTATTGCTGTCTTTGTAGACGTAGTACAGCGAGCGCTGGAAGGGGTAATTGGCGGCTTCCGGGGTTAGGCCCTCAATGGGTACCACCCGCACCGTTTGCTGGTCGGCCACTTGGCTGTAGGTGGCATAGCCGATGCCATCGGTGCCCAGTTGTTGCAGCATGGGCGTGGTGGCGTCCCGCGTCATGGTGGTGATGTTGGGGGTGGTGCCAAAGTCGCCGCCACCGAGGACGATCTCTCGAAAGGCCACATGGGTGCCGCTAACGGCGGGGCGGTTAATCACCCGAATGGGGGTATCGGGGCCGCCGAGGGTGGCCCAGTTATTCAGGCTACCCTGGAAAATCTGCACCGTTTGCGTGGAGGAAAGCCCCCGCTGGAAAGGATTATCGCGGCCCACCACTAGGGCAATGCGGTCGGTGGCCACGGGCACGGCGGTTAGCCCCTGGGCTTGCTCTTGGGGGGTGAGGGCACGGGAGGAGGCCGCGATGTCAATGCTGCCCCCTAGCACCGCCTGAATACCGTTGTCTGACCCCACCGCCGCCGTGTTGACGGTGGTGCCGGGGTATTGCTGTGTAAACCCCGCCTTCAGCGCTTCGTTAATCAGCACCATGCTAGTGGAGCCATCAATATTCACGGTGGTGCCCGCTGCCACGCTGGGCAGCAAGGTGAAGTTCGCCGTTCCTGCCGGGGGTGTTTGGGGGGCCTGGGGCGGTGGGGCGCTACCAGACTGGGGGGCTTCTACCCCTGGCGGCGTTGCGACGGGGGCGGCTTTGGGGCGCAGGAAGAAAAACCAGTAGGCTCCGCCCAACAGGCCCAACAGCATCAGAATAAACACAATGGGAGGGGGGCCACTGCGTTTCGGGGTATTACCGTTACTCATGGGGTGGGGTTACTCCGTGGGGGCTTGGGACGAGGCACCATCGAGCAGTTGTAGGCGACGGGAAACCTCATCGTCGATGGTGAGTTGATCGAGGTCGGCGGCCAGCTTTTCGTTGGGGTTTTCCGACAGTTCCGCTAGGGCATTGCTACGCAGGTGGCGACCTTCCACCGCACTCTTGGCCGATTCAAAGGACGACCGGGCCGAGCCAATGTCAAACTCGTTGTTCACCTTGGCAATGGATTCTAGGGCGCTGTTGATCTCGGCCAAGTCCTTCATGTTGTCCATGTCGGTCTTGTACTGCTCTAGCTTCAGCCGCTCGCGGTTGAGCTTGTCCTTGGAGGCGGCGACAAACTTTTCGGCCTGCTGTACCTGGGTTTCGAGCTGGGGCAAAAGCTGCTCAATTTGGATGGCCTTCATCATCGCTAGGCGGGCCGCATCGGCGTTGCCCGATTGTTGCGCCAGGGCAGCCTGTTGCTCGAATTTCCGCAGTTCTCTGGCCTTTTCCTCGTACTTTTTCTTCGCCCGTTCGTAGGCTCCCACCTGCATGGCCACGGCTTCAGCCAGCTTTTGCACCGAGGTTTGCATCTCTTGCAGCGACTCTTCGGCCACCGCCACCGCCACCTTGCCCCCCGACTCTACGGGGATGCCCCAAAGCCAGTTCCAGGTGCCAACAATCGTGCGTCCTGCCTTTTCGCCCATCAACCAATAAATGGCATCTTTCATAGCAATTCGTCCCACCCAATTAAGAGGCCGTATCCTAGCTGCAATTACAGACCCAATCCCAACGATTCCGGATTTTCCCCATGCCGTCAGTGATGATTCAGTAACCTAAGTTGCCACCCAAAACAGTGCTACCCCCATGGTGCCCGCCCAAGATTAACATCTGGTCAACCCCTTAACCGACCGTTACACAACCGGCCAAAGCCGCCGAAACCTTTGGCGGAATCAGCATTGAATGGTGTTTGTGTTCGCAGGGTAGGCTGTATGACGGCTCAGGGCTTTTGCGCTGGCTCAGGGGCCGATGGGAAGTAAGCCATTGACGACAAGGCTGGCGCGCTTTATCCCAAATCGCCTTGGCGTCGGCGATAAAGCTGCACAGGGTCGCACTATCCCCTGATAATGGGCCTGTTCGTGTCCCTCCGATCATCCATTGACCAAGCCCATGCCCCCCTCCGAACCCGCGATCACCACCACATCCCCCAAAGCCTCCGGCCTAGGCACCTTTGGCGGGGTTTACACTCCCTCCATCCTGACTATTTTGGGGGTGATTATGTACCTCCGGTTTGGCTGGGTGGTGGGTAATGTGGGCCTATGGGGGGCGCTGGCGATTGTGACGCTGGCCGTTAGCATTACCTTTCTAACGTCGTTGTCCATCAGCGCCATTGCTACGGATCGGATCGTGCGGGTGGGCGGGGCCTACTACATGATCAGCCGATCCCTCGGCATTGAAACGGGCGGCGCGGTGGGTATTCCCCTTTACTTTGCCCAGGCGCTTTCGGTGGCGCTCTACACCATTGGCTTTGCTGAAAGTGTGGTTGCCGCCTTTGGCCAGTTCAACCAAACCTATGTGGCGCTGATTGTGACCATTTTGGTGGCGGCCCTGGCCCTCACTTCGGCCCAGGTGGCGATTCGAGCCCAGTATGGGATCATGGCACTGATTGTGTTGTCGCTGCTGTCCTTGGCGTTGGGGTCGCCCCTGGAGGGGACGGAGGCCGTGCTCTGGCGGGTGACGGAGGGGGAGTCGTTTTGGCAGGTGTTTGCGGTGTTTTTCCCGGCGGTCACGGGGATTATGGCCGGGGTAAATATGTCGGGGGATTTGAAGGAGCCGACGCGATCCATTCCCCTGGGTACCCTGGCGGCGGTGGGCACCAGCTATGTCATCTATATGGTGCTGCCAATTGTGTTGGCCATGCGGGCCGATGCCGCCACCCTGATCGACGACCCCCTGGTGATGCAGCAAATAGCGCTGTGGGGGCCAGCGATTTTGCTGGGCATTTGGGGGGCCACCCTCTCCAGTGCCATTGGCAGTATTCTCGGTGCGCCCCGGATTTTACAGGCCCTAGCGCGGGACGGGGTGTTGCCAAGCTGGCTGAACTTTTTGGGCCAGGGCAGCGGGCCGAATGACGAACCCCGTCTGGGTACGACGGTCACGTTGGGGGTGGCGGTGGCGGCGGTAACGGTGGGCGATCTCAACCTGATTGCCCCGGTGCTGACCATGTTTTTTTTGACCACCTATCTCGTCCTCAACGTGGCGGCGGGGGTGGAAGGCTTTCTGAACAGTCCCTCCTTTCGGCCCATATTTGCGGTGCATTGGTCATTGTCGGCCCTGGGGGCCTTAGGCTGTCTGGCGGTGATGTTTTTGATTAACCCCGTGGCCACCCTGGTGGCGGGGATAATTGTGGTTGCCACCTTTTTATGGATTCAGCGTCGCGAACTCCAAAGCACCTGGGGCGATGCCCGTCGCGGCCTTTGGATGATGTTGTTGAGAACCAGCCTGTTTCAGTTAGATCATGCCCCCGATCCCAAAAACTGGCGACCCAATATGTTGGTGTTGTCGGGGTCACCGATGCGTCGCTGGGGGCTGATTAAGCTGGCCAATGCCCTGAACCACAACCGGGGGCTGTTTACCGTCACCAGCATTTTGCCCAGCGGATCGCGTAGCATTCGGCAGCAGCAGGAAATGGAAGTGAGTATCAGCCGCTTTCTGCAAGAACGGGGAGTGCAAGCCTTGGTGCGGGTGCTCACCGCCCCGGATCCCTTTGAGGGGGTGGAGCGCATGGTGGAAATTTACGGGCTAGGGCCGCTGGTGCCCGATACCGTGCTGCTGGGCGATAACGAAACCCTGGCCAACCGAGATCGCTATTGCCACCTGATTACCCAACTCTATCGGTCGGAGCGCAACGTGATCATTTACTGTGATCGCAACGCCAAAAATCGTGACCCCGAAAACCGCGATGCCGACAATCGTGAATCGGGAGACCCTGCCGCTGAAAGTCGTCCCCCCGAAGCCAGTCTCTTTGGCCAACGGCCCTATCGCCAACGGCCCTATCGGCAAATTGACGTGTGGTGGGGCGGCTTGCGGGGCAATGGAGCGCTAATGCTGATTATTGCTGAGCTACTGCGGGACGGCATTGAATGGCGCTACGCCGAGATCCATCTCAAACTGGTGGTGCCCAACGAACAGGCCGCCACCACCGTCAGGGCGAACCTGAAGACCCTCGCCCAAGCCCTCCGCGTCAACGCCGTAGTAACGGTTCTGGTGGCCGAGGGGCGATCCTTTAACGACATCCTGCACCAGTCCTCCCGCCGCGCCGACATGGTGATTATGGGGCTAGCCGAACCCCAGGACGACTTCTGTGCCTACTACACCGCCGTTCAACAGCGTGTTGCCGATTTGCCCACCACCCTGCTGGTGTTGGCTGCCCCCAACTTTGCCTTTAACGCCATCCTCGATAAAGAGGTCGCCGCCTAGCCCATGGCATCGTTCCCAGGAGACACGGCTTTTGCCCCAAAACGCTACCGTTTTGCCCCCGGACTTGGTATAACAGGGGTCTTGCCCGTACCGTACGACGCGGAGCTACCCTAGGTCAAAGACATCCCCTGGCGTTCTACCCTAGGTTAGGGTTGACCTGTGCCTTCCGGCCTGCACCCTGTACCCCTATCTATACTTTTGAACCAACCCATGACAGACTCCACCAATCCCAAAGTCTTTTTTGATATCACCATTGGCGGCACCCCCGCTGGCCGCATTGTGATGGAGCTACGGGCCGATGTCGCCCCCAAAACCGCCGAGAACTTCCGAGCCTTGTGCACCGGAGAAAAGGGCATGGGCACCTCCGGCAAGCCCCTGCATTTCAAGGGGTCTAGCTTCCACCGCATCATCCCCGAATTTATGTGCCAAGGGGGCGACTTTACCCGTGGCAACGGCACGGGTGGCGAGTCCATCTATGGCACAAAATTTGCCGATGAAAACTTTACCCTCAAGCACACAAGCCCTGGTCTGCTGAGCATGGCTAACGCTGGCCCCAACACCAACGGTTCCCAGTTTTTCCTCACCACCGTGGCCACCCCCTGGCTAGACGGCAAGCACGTGGTCTTCGGCAGCGTGGTGGAAGGCATGGATGTGGTGGAAACCATGGAACAGGTGGGCAGCCGCAGCGGCCAAACCTCCCAACCCGTGGTAATTGCCGACTGTGGCGAACTGTAGCGATAGACTCGCTGCCAGGACATTCCTCCGATAATTTCAGTTAATTTCAGTTGCCAAAGTAGAGTCCCTAGGGTGCGATGACACTCCAGGGACTCTGTCGTACAGGGCGTTTATTTGGGGCTAGATGACCGACACGGGGCTTACTCCGTATCGTCGTGGGCATAGCGGTGGTAGAGGAAGTCGAGGGCTTCGTTACGGAGTTCGTAGAAGCGGGGGTCTTCCATAATGCGGCTGCGGTCGCGGGGGCGGGCGAAGGGCACGGTCATCACTTCGCCAATTTGGGCGGCGGGGCCGTTGGTCATCATTACCACCCGGTCGGCCAAAAATAGGGCTTCATCGATGTCGTGGGTGATCATCAACACGGTAATTTTGTGGTCTTGCCAAATTTTGAGTAGCTCCTCCTGAAGCTCCTCGCGGGTGATGGGGTCGAGGGCACCGAAGGGCTCATCCAAAATCAGCACCTTGGGCCGCAGGGCCAGGGCACGGGCAATGCAGACCCGCTGCTTCATACCGCCGGAGAGGGCACCGGGCTTTTTGTGGGCGGATTCTTCAAGACCCACTAGGGCCAAGTGCTCCATCACAATCCGCTTTTTTACCTTTTCTGGCTTGTTGGGGAAGACGGAATCCACGCCCAGATAAATGTTTTCGTAGGCCGTCAGCCAGGGCAGCAGGGAATAGTTTTGGAACACCACCATGCGGTCGGGGCCGGGTTCTTGGATGGGCTGAGTTTCTAGGCGTACCTGGCCTTCGGTGGGTTGCCGAAAGCCCGCCACCATATCCAGCAGGGTGGATTTGCCGCAGCCGGAGTGGCCGATGACGCAGACAAATTCCCCCTCCTGCACCGTTAGGTTGATGCCATCCAGCACCACATACTCCCCGGTGGGGGTGGGGTAGACCTTCGAGAGGTTGTCAATGACGAGAAACGGTTCCTGGGTGAGGGAATCGGTGGGGGATTGGGTGAGGGAGTTTAGCACTTGCATGGTCAGAGTTAGGGGTGAAGATTGGACGAATCAGCGATTCCGGCTCCCCTCTCCTTCCTGGGAGAGGGGCTGGGGGTGAGGGCCAAGGGGACTATCGCCTCACCGCATTCATCGGCATTTCTTCAACGCGGAGGTCGCGTTTAATGGCGAATTGGTTGAGATAGTCGAGGGGATGGTCGGGGTCGAAGGAGATGCCGTCGAAGAGGGTGATGGCGTGGCGGTCGCGGCCAATATCTAGCAGACCCAGTTCGCGGGCGGCTTGGCCAAAGATGTCGGATCGCTTCACCCGTTCCGCCACCTCTAGCCAGTTTCGCGGGAAGGGGGTGATACCCCAGCGGGCCATTTGGGTCATCATCCACACCGCCTCGGTAACATCCGGGAAGTTGGTTTTACCCGTAAAGAACTGGATGTAGTTGTGGATGGGCTGCGGCTCGCTGCCGTCGCCCCGGTCGTAGGGGTCGATAAAGCCTTGGCGAATCAGGGCCTCATCGGCTCCGACATATTCGGGACGGGCCAGCATTTCGGCGATTTCTTCCCGGTTGCGGCGGTCGTCGCAGTATTCGCAGGCTTCTAGCAGCGCCTTCACGAGGGCGATGTGGGTTTTGGGATACTGGTTGGCCCAGGCTTCGGTGACGCCCAGCACCTTTTCGATGTGTCCCGGCCAGATGTCGTTATCCGTGGCCAGCACCACGCCCTGCCCCTCGGCTACGGCACGGGCATTCCAAGGTTCGCCCACACAGTAGCCGTCGATGGTGCCCGCCTTCAGGTTCGAGACCATCTGGGCCGGAGGAATCACCGTCACGCTCACGTCCCGGTCAGGGTCGATGCCGCCCGCTGCCAGCCAGTAGCGCAGCAGCAGATTGTGCATAGAGGTGGGATGCACCGCCGCCAGGGTGTGCACTTGGTCGGGCCGACGGTCGAGGGCCGCTTTGAAATCCGCCAGGGAACGCACGCCCTGATCAAACAGGCGCTTGCTAAAGGTGATGGCGTTGCCATTGCGGCTGAGGGTGAGGGCGCTCACCATCGGAGTGGGGCGCTGGTTGCCATAGCCCAGGGTTAGGCCCAAGGGCATCCCCGCCACCATCATCGAAGCATCCAGTCGACCACTGGTGACACCATCGGCAATGGCATTCCAACTGGGCTCCCGGTTTAGGGTCACTTGGCTGAGGCCGTGGGCTTCAAACAGCCCCTTTTCCTTGGCCACAATCAACGGCGCACAGTCCACCAGGGGAATGAAGCCCAGTTCCAGGTTCACCTTCTCCAAACCGTTGGCCGCCATCGCCACCGCTGGCTTGGAACGCTGGAGTTTGGCCCGCTTCTGTTGATTCAGGAAGTAGACAATCTCATTCCGCAGGCTGTAGTAGTTGGGGTGCTTCACCACTTCCATGCGCTCACGGGGGCGGGGGAAGGGCACATCTACAATCTGGCCGACGTGGGCCTCCGGGCCGTTGGTCATCAGCACAATGCGGTCGCTCAGCAGCAGCGCCTCGTCCACGTCGTGGGTCACCATCACACAGGTGACTTCGTGCTCTTGGCAAATCTGCATCAGTTGTTCCTGCAAACCGCCACGGGTGAGGGCATCTAGCGCCCCAAAGGGTTCATCCAGCAGCAGCAACTTGGGCCGAATCGCCAGGGCACGGGCAATGGCCACCCGCTGTTTCATGCCGCCGGAGATCTGCCCCGGTCGCTTCTCCGCCGCCTTTTGCAGCCCCACCATCTCAATGTGGTGATCCACCATTCGCTTCCGCACCGCCTTGGGGTGGTGCCCCATCACCTGGTTCACCGCCAGCTCGATGTTTTGGCGCACCGTCAGCCAGGGCAGCAGGGAATAGTTCTGGAACACCACCATGCGGTCGGGGCCAGGTTCCGTTACCTGTCGCCCCTCTAGCACAATGCCCCCAGCGGTGGGTTGGTCGAGGCCCGACAGAATATTCAACAGGGTCGATTTACCGCAGCCAGAATGCCCCACCAGGGAAACAAATTCCCCTTTGTGAATATGGAGATCAATATTTTTTAGGGCAATATATTCCCCACCATCGGGCAGGTTAAAGACGCGATCTACGTGGTCAACTTCAACAAAAACAGCCATGGTTCTTTAGGGTGTTGGGGATTTGGGATGCAAGATTGAGTAAATGTAGGTTGGGTGGCGCGATAGCAGAACCCAACAAAAGTCTGTGGTGTGGTGTGTTTAGCCTGGTGGTGCATTGCTTCGCGAATGCACCCTACGAGATGCTCTACTTAAACCAGACTTTAGGGTTCTTGTTTGGATGCTTTGTTACCGTCTTGGCTTAAGTCAAAGAGTCCTAGGATTTCCCCTCTTACTCCCCTCTCCCCGTGGGAGAGGGGCTGGGGGTGAGGGCTAGGTGAGGACTCTATTTCTTCTGCTCTTCAGGCAAAACAAGGCCACCGATGAACACAATCAACCGATCCAGCAACAGACCCACCACACCGACGTAGACAATGGCGATGATGATGTCGCTGATGCGGGAACTGTTCCAGGAATCCCAGATAAAGAAGCCGATGCCGACGCCGCCAATCAACATTTCCGCCGCCACAATCGCCAGCCAAGACAGGCCGATGCCGATGCGAAGTCCGGTAAAAATGTAGGGCACGGTGGCGGGAAACAGAATCTTGAAAAAATAGGTGGGCTTGGAGAGCTTCAGAACCTTAGCAACGTTGTTATAGTCCTGGGGAATTTGGCGAACACCTTCGGTAGTGTTAATGATAATTGGCCAAATCGCGGTAATAAAAATCACGAAAATCGAGGCTGGCCCCGCCTGCTGAATGGCCGCCAGGGAAATCGGCAACCAGGCCAAGGGAGGCACCGTTCTCAAAATTTGAAACAGCGGATCAAGGGCACTATACATCAGCGGGCTAGTGCCCACCAAAATGCCGAGGGCCACGCCAGCCACCGCCGCCAAGGAAAAGCCAATGGCTACCCGCTGTAGACTGCTCCACACCTGCCAAAACAGGCCTTTATCCGTGCCACCATAGTCGAAAAAGGGATTGATAATCAGTTCCCAAGTGTCCTGAATTGTGCGGATGGGCGTGGGCAAACTGGCATTTGGCCCCATCGTTAGCACTTGCCAAATGGCCAGGAAAATCAAAATAGCCACGGCGGGGGGAATCAGACCCTTGAGCCAGTTGAGGGCCTGCTGGCCTAGACGGGCCACATTAAAGCGTGATCGGGTCGGACGAATATCGAGGGGTGCGGTCATCGGTGATCTCCAGTGGCGAGGGTGCGGGGTGATGTGGGTTGGATCCCCCCCAGCCCCCCTTGAAAAGGGGGGAGTAAAGAGTATTTAAAGACCCCCTTCTCAAGGGGGATTTTGGGGGATCTCCGGGGTGCGGTGGCTAGGTTCAGACCAGAGTTAGACCTTTTTGATCGTCAGGCTGTCCAGATAAGCCTGGGGATTTTCGGGGTCGAAGGTGATGCCATCGAAGAAGGTTTCCACGCCGCGAGAGGGGCTGGCGGGAATCGCGGCCTCTTGGCCAATGGCGGTGGCGGCTTCGCGCCAGAGGTCTTCCCGGTTGACACCATCCACCCAAGCATTGACATCGGTATCCGCAGGTAGCAGACCCCAGCGAATGTTTTCTACCAGGAACCAGAGATCGTGGCTCTTGTAGGGGTAGGAGGCGTTGTCGGCCCAGTATTTCTGCATCAGGTCGGGCAGTTCTTCTACGCGGCCATTGCCAAAGTCAAACTTGCCCATGGAACGGTCGATAATGTCTTCAAAGGGCACGTTGAACCAGGCCCGTTCGGAGAGGATGCGGCACATTTCCTCTTTGTTTTCGGGCTGGTCGCACCACATTTGCGCTTCCAATACCGCCATCAGCATGGCCTTGGTGGCGTTGGGGTGAGCATCCACCCAGTCGGCCCGCATGCCAAAGGCTTTTTCGGGGTGGTCTTTCCACATTTCTCCGGTGGTGAGGGCGTTGAAGCCAATTTGCTGGTTCACGGTTTGCAGGGGCCAGGGTTCGCCCACGCAGAAGGCGTCCATATTGCCCACCTTGGCGTTGGCCACCATCTGGGCCGGAGGCACCACAATGGTGGAGATTTCGGTATCGGGGTCAATGCCGCCCGCCGCCAGCCAGTAGCGAATCCACATGTCGTGGGTGCCGCCAGGGAAGGTCATGGCCGCCTTCAGGTCTTTGCCGCCAGATTTGAGCCGTGCAAACTCGGCCTTCAGGGGGCTGCTATCCACCCCAACATTGAGGCTGGCATACTCATTCGGCAGGGAAATCCCTTGGCCGTTGACGTTCAAGCGGGCCAGGATGTACATGGGCACCTTATTGCCATCGGTGACAATGCCCTGGGAAATGAGGTAGGGCATGGGGGTGAGAATGTGCGCCCCATCAATGCCGCCGCCGCCGGAACCGAGCACGATGTTGTCGCGGGTGGTGCCCCAGGAGGCTTGCTTTTCGACGGACACATCGGTCATGCCGTACTTGTCGAAAAAGCCCTTCACCTTACCAATAATCAACGGGGCCGAGTCGGTGAGGGCAATGAAACCCAGCCGAGCCGTGGTGGTTTCTAGCCCTTCCACCGGCCCAGCGGCGGGGGTGGTCGAAGAACCCGCATCAGCGCCCGCATCGGCGGCAGTGTTGGAACCCCCTTGGCTACAGGCGTGGAGGAAAACCGTGCCAGCGGCGGCGGTGCTAGCGGTGAACAAAAACTTACGACGATTGAGACGAGTCATGGTTGATCCTTAGAATCCTAATAACCTAGGGCAACGCCACCCTTCAACAGGGGACAAATGGACGAGATTGAAATGAGTAAATTGGTGATCGACGGCGCGTTTGATAGTCTCAAACACCGTCGTAGAAGCACATCAAAAACCAGAATTAGGATCAACAGATCCGCCTTTAGGCTTTATCTGCAACTCTGGCTTATGGGCGGCTCAGCCTCAAGGAAAGGCCGTGGGAAGACCTCAAAAATTGACTCCCACAAAAGTCAGATAAGCCGACCTAAGCCCAATAAAGCGTGACCTTTTTAAACATGAATTGGCTTCCATCGGCTGAATGAAATCTCGGCAAAATTAGACTTTGAAAAATAGCTTGGTTATGTTTGTTAACAAATTATTCAAACTTCAAGGGTGCTTTTGTATGTTTCGTTACGTTTTACCCTAGGCGATACTTTTCGTGCATGGTTTACATGTAGATTTTGCATAATGCCCTCATTTTTCATCTCCAATGCAAAACAGGGGCCTCCGAGGAGACCCCTGTTATCGGGCTATTTGCGGTTTTTGCTCCAGATCCCAGGGCTCTGACCGGTCATAGCGCCGTTGATGGGTTACGAGCTGAAGAACCCTGGGATCTAACCCTGCATTCGGGTAATCAGCACGGGGCAGGGGGCATAGACCCGCACATAGTCGGTCAGCGATTCGCCCAGCACCTTATCTAAGTCGGGCAGTCCCTTGGCAATGCTGGGGCGGCGGTCGGGGGAACCGAGGATCAGCAGGTCGATGTTGCGATCTTCCGCCAGTTGGCAAATGCGCTGTCCGGCCTTGCCTTCGGGGGCAGCCAGTTTGTAGGGCACACCATACTTGCGGGCTTCTTCGGCAGCGGCCAACAGGACGGGGTCTTCGTTGGCGTCGATGGTGGTGATATCAAAGGGTTTGGCCTTCAGGCTAGAGACCGAGTGCACCAGGGTAAGTTCGCCGCCCTTGATGTCGCGCAGCAGGGTGAGAGCGATGTTCAGCCCCTCCTTGGCCGAGTCGGATTTATCCATAGCCACCAGCACCCGCTTGATGGGGCGAATGGTGTAGAGGTCGTCCTTCACCAACAGCATGGGACGGGAGGCGAGTTGAAACACATACTGGCTGACGGAATTTTCCAGAATGGCCTTCAGCCCTTGCAGCCCCCGTGAGCCCATGATGATCAGGCTGGCGTCCGTTTCGTCGGCCACCTGCACCACCACATCCTTGGGGTCGCCTTCCCGCAGCACCGCCGTCACCTTGCCCGGATCGAGGTTGAGGTTCTGAATGGCCGTGGCCAGGGTGCGTCCGCCCGCTTCCCACTTGCTGGCCATGGTTTCGGCAGACACTTGGGATGGCACCACATGGAGCACCGTCACCGCCGCCCGCTGGATGAGGGGAATATCCATCAACACCTTCATCATGGCTTCGGTATTCCCAGTGCCAGAGTCGGCCAAAAGAATTTTTTCTATCATGGGATCCTCGTCTCAAACTGCCGAATAAAAATTGTGATTCGCGAAAACGCGGGTAAATCGCCTCCATGGCAGGCCAAATAACGCTTTGCCCGTCGTCTACCTCAACCATCATAGGCATGGGCTTTGAACCTACTCGGCGACCATTCATAATTTGTATTGACGGGTGTCTTGGCGGGTCGATCAACGGGGGCAGAGACAGGCTAATTAGGCTAAGCTTGGCCTCGTTTGTCAATCGCTCGCTTGTCAATCTATTGTTCTGATCCCTTGATGACTCTCATCCCTTGATGGCTCTCATCCCTCGATGGCTCTCATCCCTTGATGGCTTTGATCCCGACGCTATCCTGTCTCTGTTGAACTTTCCCGATCACTTATGCCTGATTCGCCCCCCTGGTTTGAGTACCGCGTGGTGGTTCACCCCCACCACACCGACTACGCTGGCATCGTCTGGCACGGCACCTACATCGCTTGGCTAGAGGAGGCGCGGGTTGATTACCTCAAACAGCACAACCTCACCTTTGCCGATTGGCTCAAGGCCGGGGTAGACCTGCCCGTGGTGGATATTTCCCTGCGCTATCGTCAATCTCTGCGGCTGGGGGATGAGGCCCTGGTGCTGGCCCGGACGGCTCCGTTTAAGGGGGTGCGCCTGGTGTGGGAATACCAGATTATTAATGCGGCCTCCAAGGATATCTGTGTGGAGGGCACCGTTACCCTGGCCACGGTGGATCTCACCAGTCGGCGAGTGCTGCGTCGGTTGCCGCCCCATCTGCAAGCGGCCCTAGATTAGCTCTGGCGGTACATGGCGGCTTTGGCGGTGCATTGCGGCCCGAGGGGGTGATTCCACCTTTTCCTGGTGGTTGGGGCCGCGAATGCACCCTTCGGCAAACACAGTATCTACGCATCACGGGGTTGGGCCATCAAGGTGATGGATGACGGGGGAATTGATGATGGGTGAGTGCTCTGAATCGTCCCAAGTTCTTTTGCGATTGAGATAACCCTCGGTTGATAATAGACTCATCTGCGCGTGAGGGAATGATCCGATGGTGTCTGTGGTGTCAAAACTGTTATCGATGGTGGTGGTCGGACTGGTGCTGCTGGGCGGATTTGGAACCATGCCAGCGGCCCTAGCCCAGGACAACACGGTGGATTACACCCTGACGGATCTAAGTTTTCGGGATTTTTCGGGGCAAAACCTCTCAGGCACCTCCTTCGCGGCGGCGGAAATGCGGGAGGCCAACTTTGCCGAGGCCGACCTCAGCCGCACGATTTTGACCAAGGCCTCCTTTGTGCGGGCTAACCTAGTGGCGGCTAACCTGTCTGAAACCTTCGCGGATCGAGTCATTTTTGACGAAGCCGATCTTTCCAACGCCCGCTTTGTCGATGCCCTGCTCACCAGCAGCAGCTTTCGGGATGTGAAGATTACCGGAGCCGACTTTTCCGGGGCGATCATCGACCGCTTCCAAATTGCCCAACTCTGCAAAATTGCCGATGGCGTGAATCCTACGACCCAAGTGCCCACCCGCGATAGCCTCGGCTGCCGTTAGCCCATTGCTGACCTAGGATACGAAAGTATGCGGGAGAAGATGGCACAATATCTGCCAAATCTTTCGTTTAAGGCGGTGTTACTGTGCCCACCCTCCTCGTCAAAAACTGCCACACCCTGATCACCATGGACGACCAGCGGCGGGAAATTCGCGGCGGCGGGCTGTTCATTCGCGATCACGTGATCGAGCAGGTGGGGCCAACCGAAACCCTGCCCCAAACGGCGGATCGGGTGATGGATCTGGAGAATCACCTAGTACTGCCGGGATTGGTGAACACCCACCACCACTTCTTCCAGACCCTCACGCGGGTGGTGCCCGGTGCCCAAAATTCCGCCCTGTTCAACTGGCTCAGTTCCCTCTATCCCCTCTGGCAACGCCTGACGCCGGAGGCCATTCGCCTCAGCGCCCAGGTGGCGGCGGCGGAGCTGATCTATTCCGGCTGCACCACCGCCAGCGATCACCTTTATCTCTTTCCCAACGGCTGCCAGCTAGACGACGAAATCGAAGCCGTGCAGGAAATCGGCCTGCGGTTCCACGCCAGCCGGGGCAGCATGAGCGTGGGCGAAAGCAAGGGCGGACTGCCGCCGGATTCCATTGTGGAAGAGGAATCCGTCATCCTCAAAGACTCCCAGCGGTTGATTGAGCAGTACCACGACAACCAGCCCTACGCCATGGTGCGCATCACCCTGGCCCCCTGTTCCCCCTTCAGCGTCTCCACAGACCTGATGAAGGAATCCGCCGCCCTAGCCCGCTCCTATCCTGGGGTGCGGCTGCACACCCACCTGGCGGAGAACAACAGCGATGTGGACTACAGCCTGCAAACCTTCGGCCTCACACCGGGAGACTACGCGGCCTCCGTGGGCTGGCTGGGGGAAGATGTGTGGCACGCCCACTGCGTGAAGCTCGACGACCGGGCCATCCACAGCTTTGGCCAAACCGGGACAGGCGTGGCCCACTGCCCCTGTAGCAACATGCGACTGGCCAGCGGCATGGCCCCTATCCGCAAAATGCTGAACCACAACGTACCCGTGGGCCTGGGGGTGGATGGATCGGCTTCTAACGACGGTAGCCACCTGCTAGGAGAAGCCCGTTTAGCGTTCCTGATGGCGCGGGTGCGGGAGGAAGACGCCAGTGCCCTCACCGCCCGCGAAGCCCTAGAACTGGCCACCCTCGGCGGCGCACGGGTGCTAGGCCGAGACGACATTGGTGCCTTGGCCCCCGGCATGGCCGCTGATTTTGTCGCCATTAGCCTAGATCGCCTCACCCTCTCCGGCAGCGCCTACGACCCCGTTGCCGCCCTCATTTTCTGCCCCATCGACCGGGTAGACTACAGCGTCATCCACGGCAAAACCGTCCTCAGCCCCGATGGTCTGCTAACCCTGGATGGCACCGATCTTCTACACCGTCACCAAGCCCTGGCCCAACAGTTGGCCGACTAGCTCTGAAGTGTAGAGGCCGCTACGTGCTCCTGCACCGCCAGACGGGTTTAAAAACGCCTCTATCTCCGGCACCCCCATTTGATTCGGGTGGCGCTTGTTGCGGAACAGGATGTACCGACGGATCCATTGCACGTAGGTTTGCTCTGTGCAGGAAGAATAGTGCTTTAGCCGAATGGCATCCCGCACTTGGTCAA
>JBIPSI010000029.1:0-71322 GCA_044070495.1 Spirulina sp.
TATCCCACCGTCCGAAAACGAGCGAGTCGTCCTAAAAAAACGTCAAAAACCGTCGCGTAGCTCTCATATCATCTTTAAGACGTCACTATCTTCCCTTTCTGACGACAGGGGAGAAATTTGCCTTAGTCTAAACTCCAATTAATAAGGGGGGTACAAGATGAATCGACTACAGATAGAACCTGGGGGGATCTGAAGCCCCAAAAGCTGTACCTCACTGAGCCGAGAACCGCTATAGACAGCTAGGTACTGGGGGGATCTAGAACCCAGCAACGGTGTATCTCACTCCATCGAGAACCGCTAGAGTTTTTTATTAAAAGTCGTCCTGGACTTGTTCGATTTGTTGGAGGACGCGGCGAATTTCGTAGGCGTCGCTGGCGTCGGGGCTTTCGTAGAGGTAGCGTTCTAGATCGAGTAGGGCCTTATCAAGCTGCCCTTGCTGATAATGGATTAACCCTCGATCTCGCCATTCGCCGACGGCTTCGGGGTAAATCAGCAAAATGCGATTGATGGCATCCATGGCCTTGGGAACATTGCGCTGTTGTAGGTAGATCATCTTGAGGTTGGTGAGCATCCGCACCACAAAGGTGGTGGGGGAAATGGGGCTGAGATAATCTGGGTTGAGCCGCGCCCCGTCGCCAAAGGTTTGCTGAAATCGATCTCGACAGTCCTGTTCAAACAACACCTCGCCCTGGTGAAAGGGGTCTACAAAAATCGCCATTTCATCCACGGTGGGTCGAATGAGAAAATGTCCGGGCATTCCCACTCCAGCCATGGGAAAACTAATCCGTTTGGCTAGTTCTAAATACACCAGGGATAGAGTAATGGGAATGCCCACCCGCCGATGTAGGACATCATTGAGAAAGCTATTGCGGGGATCGTAGTAATCGACGGTGTTGCCGCGAAAGTTTAGCTCATCAAAAAAATATTGATTAATCGTGCGAATAATTTTGAGGGGGTAGGTGGTTTTCGGCAGTTGTTGCCGCAGGGTATCCGCCATCCGGTTCAGCATTTCCAGGTGGCTAGGAATATCCAGATCCGGGTACTCCTCCTGGGCAATGTAGAGGGCAGCCTTGGCCAGGTTTACCTGGTCTGGGGCTTGCTGAAGTTCCTGGGCTAGAAGTTCACGAAGCTGTGTCGGGTGGGTCATCAATTTGAGAGAAATTAGGCGTTGTAGTCCTTGCCGCTGCCGTAGGAAAGAGCATCCAGCCATCGATGCATATAGTATCGCTGAATTGGGGGGAGCGCATCCGCAGCGGGTTTGACGTTCTGGAGCAGGGTAGCCAGGGCGCTATATCCCGCCAAGCTACCGTAGTGCCGCAGCCAGTCGGCCAGGGTAGGTAAGCCCACCTGGGGAATGATTTGGGCCACTAGGGCGGGATGCTTCAGCCCCGTGACCAGCAACGTTTTGGCCAGGGCCGGAAACTGCACCACGTCCTGCAAGAAGGGTTTTAGGGTGGCTTCGCCTAGACCTGCCATGTCGGCAAAAATGGTTGCCAGCAAGGTGTTGATGCGATCCTCTGGCAGGGGTTGATCCATCCCTACGCTCATGGATTTTTGAAAGAGCCAGGTCACCGACAGGTTGGGCTGGTAGGGCTGAAGCTGGCCTAGGGCTTTGGCGTCGAGGCAATCGCTGGTCAGGGCTTCGTCAATGCCTAGGGTAAGCCGTTTGAGATGGCGGATCATCGCCCCAAAGCCGCCAAAGCTGAGGGGAGACTGGCTGCCGCTGCTATCGCCCACAGCCAGGGTGCGGCCCCAGGAGTAGCGCAGGGGGCTGTGGCGGTAGCAGGGAAAAAAGCCAAACAAGGCCCGCTTCACCGTCAGGTCATCTAGGCTGACCTGCTGATACTCCGGCAGCAGGTTCCAGTAGTCCTCAAACAGTTCTGTTAGGCTAAGGCGGCGGGGGTCGGCATCCACATAGGTAAACAGGTAGGTGGTGCGGCCATCGCGGGCCGGAAAGGCTTCCCAAAAGTATTGGCACTGGTTGCGCAGGGGCGTAAAAGACACGATGAGATCCCCGCTGTCGTTGATGGGAAAGCCCTCGGCGCAGGTGCCCACCACTAAACACACGGCATCGGGCCGCTGGTTACCCCTGGCCTGCCGCGCCACCGGGGAAAAGTGCCCCATGGCGTCGATCAACAGCCTCGTGTTGAACCCTGGCCCCGCCTGCACTCGCACCCCGTCGGGATGCACCTCGGCCCCTTCAAGGGCGGTTTTTTCCAGCAATTTGCCCCCCGCCGCCAGAAATTTTTGCTTCAGGATCTCCAGCAGCGTCACCGGATCCACCCCCACATTCAGCACATCCCGCACCCACAGCGGGTCGCCGCCCAAAAATTGAATTCGGGCCGGGTTGTATGCCGAGGCAATCACGTCCTCTAGTTCCGCCTCGGTCAGCAGCCCCAGTTCCACCAGCTCCACCATTTCCCGCCGCGAAATATTCCACTCCTGGTCGCGCCCCCGCAGGGTACCCCGCTCGATCAGCGCCACCCGCCAACCTCGCTGGGCCAACCCCGCCGCCAGCAGCACCCCCAGGGTGCCACCGCCAATCACCACATCCCAATCCACCTGGCCCAACCTCTCCGAGGAGGATTGCACCACCTCGGCCTGGGGTAGATTGTCCGTGCGGTAGCGCAGCCACAGATCGTCGGCCTGGGCCAGTCCGGCCAGGGGGTTGCCCGCTAGGGGAGCCAGCATGGCTTCAGTCAACGACATAGGATATTCCAAAGGCAGGATCTCTATCCTAACGGCACACCACCGCTAGACGGGCGGCGATCTAGACGGGCGGTGATAGCTTCGTCTCTGGGAGCGGCTGGGAGCGGCGGTGAAACCGTTCTCTGGGATGGCCCTTGGGATTGATTTAAGCTTTTTAAGCTTTTGCCTGGGAGTCTGGTTTTATGATGGAATGGGGGCTTTTTATCCCTGGGGCAATGCGGGATGAGTATGGCAGTGCCATTGGCCCACCTTAACCTCAGAGGGAACCATCGGCACCCTAGTCTGACTACCAAGGAACCATCACCATGGCGAAAAAAACCGCTGCTACACCCGCTGCGCTGCCCATTGACATTGGCATGGCCGAAAAAGACCGAAAGGAGATTGCCGAGGGGCTGTCTAAGCTGTTAGCCGATACCTATACCCTCTATCTCAAAACCCACAACTTCCACTGGAACGTGACTGGGCCGATGTTTCAAACCCTGCACCTGATGTTTGAAACCCAGTACAACGAGCTTGCCCTAGCGGTGGATTTGATTGCCGAACGTATCCGCGCCCTGGGGTTTCCGGCCCCCGGCACCTACAAGGAATTTGCCAAGCTCTCCTCCATTGCCGAAGCCGATGGGGTACCCACCGCCGAAGACATGATCCGGCAGTTGGTGGCGGGCCAAGAAGCCGTGGTGCGCACCGCCCGATCCATCTTTCCAGCGGTGGATGGGGCCAACGACGAGCCCACTGCCGATCTGTTGACCCAGCGGATGCAGGTGCATGAAAAAACGGCTTGGATGCTGCGGAGCCTGCTGGCTCAGTAAGTAATCTCACGGGCCAACCAGCCACAGAGTCCGGTGGGGATGGGGAAGAAATTGGGGCTTCCCCATCCTAGGGTGTCCTCAAAGGCGGGATCTCGTAGTAGACTTTATGCCATTCCTGTAGATGAGACCGCAAAATTACGGCTAGATCCAGTTCAGCCGTAATGGTTACTAAGAATCCCTCAGTAAAGTTACTGGTTTTTTTGGGTCAGAAAGGTAAATTGGTTTCTTAACGTTTTTTCGATGACCAGAGCGTTGTGCTAGTTTATACCTAGATGTTGGTATGGGCTTAGATCAGCTTCCTTGGGGCGTTTCATGGTTGGGGCTAGTTCGGTGTATGCGACTGGCCCATTAAGCTGATCGATTCATGGAAAATCCATGGTCTCACTGACATCAACGGGGTCGTCTGCGGTCTAGGGCGATGTCGGTGGCTAGCGCTAGGGGGCTAAGGCATGGGCAAGTATCCTCCTGACAACGCCATCTATATCGCGGGCCTATGTTAATAAACACTGGATTGAGCTACCGTTCAATGGAATGGAATAACGATGCCCCCCAAGCTGGGTGGACGCTGCCCCAAGCTCAGCAAATCCTCTACGACTTTTTGCTCGACGTCGTTAAGCATTGGCCCCCGGAGGATGCTCTCACTGAGTTTCGCCATCTCTTTATTCACCACAGCGAGTCGGTGAGTGAGCAGGCGGTGCCTGCGCTACACGTTATTTTGTTTGCCAACAACGAAGCCGAGTTTCGCAACACCATTAAGCGCTGCTGCTACATCCTCGTCAACAACTGGGAGGTGGCCCGTCAGTTCGACTATATCCAAGCCCTGGTGGATGTGTTTGAGGATCCCCTGCTTCAGCGGCGCACCTTTTCCCCCACCCTGAGGCGTCTACGCAGTTGGACTCAAAATTTCATTAGCAGCCAGGATTTTGAGGATCTCAAGCTCTTTGCCGCCCGCATCACCGGGGATCGCACCATCAATCGTCCGGGGGATTGGGTCAATCGTTACACCTCCTACCTGCTGGTGCCCCAATACGTCGATGAAGCCAACCCGATTGAGCAACGACAGGCCGCCAAGGCCCTCTCCCGCCGCCTGAAGGACAAGTTTAAGTTTGATCTGGCCCTGTATACCGCCCACAGCCAGTCGGGCCTACCTCGTCGCACCACCGTGCAAAACCCCACGACCCTGGGAGATAGCGTCCTGCGGCTGATCAAAGCCATCGTAGCTAAGCGAGGGGAGTTTAGTTATCACAACCTAGCCCGTCTGTTTTTAGAGCAAACCAAGGACACCTCCTACGCCAACTTTAAGGCAATGCTGCCTAAGTACCTGCTCTACACCGTGAGCAGCAACCCCGTCTCCAAACCCATTCGCGACCATCTCCAAACCCGTCTGTCTACCCTCTACCCAGAGGCCAACACCGATCTCCTAGATGCCTCCCTGCTGTTGCGCACCAGCAACCGGATGATTGACTACCTGATGACGGAGGATCGGATCTCTCCCTCGCCGCTGTTTAGCCTGGTGCTGTCCCAGGGCAATGCCCTCACCCTGGCCATTGTGCTGTTAAAACTGGTGCTGATTTCCCGCAGTTCCCAGATCTACCTAGAGGTACGCATTGCCGACCTGATCCGCTACTACGAACAGTTCCCCACGGAGGATTGTCAGTGGGTAATCCATTTCCTAGAAGTGTTTCGGGTCACCTTTGCCATCTACACCGAAAACATCGAGTACAACCTGGTGCAAATTCAGTCGGCCTCTCCCAACGATGGATCCGTTGATCCCCTTGATGACCTCTCCAGCTTTCGGATTTTCTCCCAAAAACTGACCCGCCCAGACAGCGATGTATCCCTATAGGTTGACCGACTGACGCAACGGCCCTAGGGATAGAAGGTGACGGCGGGTAGCCCTAGGGATTCGTCTAGGCCCATCATCAGGTTGAAGCACTGCACCGCCTGGGAGGCTTGGCCCTTCATCAGGTTGTCGATGGCGGACATGACAATGACGCGCCCGGTGCGGGGATCGGTTTCGAGGCCGATAAAACAGCGGTTGGTGCCCCAGGCCCATTTGGTTTGGGGATAGGTACCGTTGGGCAAGACCGTTACCCAGGGGGACGACCGATAGAAGGCTCCGTAGATGGTGAGCAGGTCATCGCGCACCAGGCCCGGATCGCGCAGGGTGGCGTAGATGGTGGCCAAAATGCCGCGCACCATGGGGATCAGGTGGGGGGTAAACTGTACCAAAATTTCATTACGGGCCAAATGACTGCAAATTTGCTCAATTTCGGGGGTATGGCGGTGGCGGGCGACCCCGTAGGCGGCGAGGGAATTACTGGCTTCGGCTAGCAGCATTCCAGTCTTGGCCACCCGTCCACCGCCAGAGGTACCGGACTTGGCATCGATAATCAGGGTTTCGGGCTGGGCCAAACCTTGCTTCAGCAGGGGCGCAATCCCCAGCAGGCTAGCGGTGGGATAGCAGCCCGGGCAGCCAATCAGCCGCGCCGTGCGAATTTCCTCCCGGAACAGTTCTGGCAAACCATAGACCGCCTGGGCAGCGGTGCCCTTGTCCTGGCGATCCCCGCCGTACCACGATTGGTAGGTATCGAGGTTATCAAAGCGGTAGTCGGCAGATAGATCGAGCACCTTGCAGCCCTTTTCTAGCAAGGTGGGAGCCATATTGCAGGCGAGACCATTGGGCAGCGACAAAAACACCACCTGACAACGGCTGGCGATCACCTCTAAATCCACGGATTCGACCTTCAAATCTATCCGTCCGACCAGGTGGGGGTAGATCTCGGTGTAGTCCTGTCCGGCGCTGCTGTCGCCCCCGAGGTAGGTCAGTTCCACAGCGGGGTGTTCGGTGAGCAATCGCACCAACTGCACGCCGCCATAGCCCGATGCGCCAACAATACCAACCGAAATCTTGTCCACCGGAATCTCGCTCATAACTACAGGGCCACCCGTAAAGATAGCTAGGCCATCTAGGAAACTGCGCAAAAGATACCACAGATAACCCAGGGCGGATACGAGGTTTAAGAGGTTTCTGAGGCTCTAGCCCGCTGGGGTCAGGATTATGGGAGATGTTTTGGGTTAATCGTCGGTGAACAAGCTGGTCAGATCTCGGTAGCCACTGACGACCCGCAAAATGTCTACTCTAGCGTCGGTTGCGGTGTAGAGAATGAGGTAGCTCTCCATAGCGAGGCTCCGCAGTTCTGGCAAAATTTCGTTGCGAGGCCGCCCCAGGTTGGGAAACTGAGTGATTCGGGCAAATTTGGCATCGAGCTTGGAGAGGAATCGCTCGGCATGCTAAAGCCCAATTTGATCGGCAATGTAGTCTGCAATCGCCTCAATATCTTTGATGGCAGGCTGGGTTAGATAAAACTGAGGAGTCATGATTCGGTGAAGGCATGGCGAGACCGCAGGTTTTCTCGAATCTGGGCCATGGCGGTAGAACCCTCAACCAAGTCGCCGCGCTGGGCGGCTTCCCATCCGATCTGGGCCTCTCGCTGAAGTTCAGGAAGTCGCCCTTGATAGAGGTCTTCTTGCTGGTCGAGCAAGTGAATGCCTGCGGTGATGACCTCTAGAGCAGATTGGTATTTGCCAGCGGCAAGCTGACGCTGGATGAGTTGTTCTAGTTCAGGGGTAAGAACAATTTGCATCGTGATAACCCCGGCGTTAGCTTTTTTGGGTGATGTCTCCTATGTTAAGGTCTCCCTCAATTTCCTGGTAATAAAGACTGCGGCCATTATTCAGGATATCTGGGTAGCGATGGCTTCGCGCTAGTAGGTTGGGTGCAGCGAAGCGAGACCCAATACTCGCTCAGGATTTTGGGCTTGTTAGGTTCTGCTATCGCGCCACCCAACCTACGAGAAATCAAGGTTCTTCGGCGTTGTGTCAGTCAGCCAGACCTACCGCGCAAGGTTGATTGGCTTGTTGTTGATTGCCTCGTTCCGCATCGCCCTCCCACTGTTCTAGCAAGGCCCCTTCGAGGACAGCCATGCTAGGACGGGTGATCTGCGATCCACCGACGGAGGCTCGTATAATAGATGATTGGCGATGGTTTCGAGGGGCGATGGGCTTGACCGATCCGTAGACGATCTGCCAGGTCTAAGTCTTTAAACCCTGGGTTCCTCGTCATGTCTTTAGCAGGTTTATTGGTATCGTGGTTAACCCAGAATCGGGGAATTGGTCGTCCGCTGCTCCACCATCCGCCGACGCGTCTCCACCAGAGTTTCAGTTTGATTCCATCGAATCGGCCCTGCAAGATTTGGCGGCGGGCAAATCCATCGTGGTGGTGGATGACGAAAACCGGGAAAACGAGGGGGACGTGATCTGCGCCGCCCAGTTTGCCACCCCCGACAACATCAACTTTATGGCGGTGGAGGCGCGGGGGCTGATTTGCCTCGCCATGACCGGGGAGCGGTTGGACGAGTTAGACCTGCCCCTGATGGTGAGCCACAGCGCCTTTGAGGACGAAAACGAGCAAACCGCCTTCACCGTCAGCATCGATGCTGCCCTGTCTTGGGGAGTGACCACGGGCATTTCCGCCGAGGATAGGGCGCGGACGATTCAGGTGGCGATCAACCCCAAGGCCAAGCCCAGCGACCTGCGCCGACCGGGGCACATTTTCCCACTGCGGGCCAAGGAGGGCGGCGTCCTCAAGCGGGCGGGCCACACCGAGGCGGGGGTAGACCTGGCGCGGCTGGCGGGGCTGTATCCGGCGGGGGTGATCTGCGAAATCCAAAACCCCGATGGCTCCATGGCGCGACTGCCAGAACTGGTGGAGTACGCCAAAACCTTTGGCCTCAAGCTAATCAGCATTGCCGATTTAATCCGCTATCGCCTCCAACACGAGCGCTTTGTGCAGCGGGAAGCCGTGGCGGAACTGCCCACCCAGTTTGGCCTCTTCCACATCTACGCCTACCGCAATCTGCTGGATGATTCTGAGCATGTGGCCCTCGTAAAAGGCGACCCCGCCACCTTTGATCAGCATTCCGTCATGGTGCGGGTGCATTCCGAATGTCTCACGGGGGACGCCTTTGGTTCCCTGCGCTGCGACTGCCGAATGCAGCTTCAGGCCGCTCTCAAAATGATTGAAGCTGCCGGACAGGGTGTCGTCGTCTACCTGCGCCAGGAGGGCCGGGGCATTGGCTTGGTGAACAAACTCAAAGCCTACTCCCTGCAAGATATGGGCCTCGATACCGTGGAGGCCAACGAAAAGCTGGGCCTGCCCGTGGATCAGCGTAACTACGGCATTGGGGCGCAGATTCTCAACGACATCGGCGTGAAAAAGTTCTGCCTGATCACCAACAACCCCCGCAAAATCGCGGGCATCAAGGGCTACGGCCTGGAAATGGTAGACCGAGTGCCGCTGATCATCGAAGCCACCCCCTACAACTCCAACTATCTCTCGACCAAGGCCCAAAAGCTGGGCCACCTGATGCTGCAAACCTACCTGGTTACCGTGGCCCTCCACTGGCAGCGGGGGCCGCTGTCGGCGGAAGATCGCTACGAAAAACTCGAAAAACTGCGCCACCTTGCCCAGGCCCAAGGGCTGCTGCTGCAAGAGGAGGCCCGCCCCGTGGCGGCGGCCCTGTTTAGCCAGCCCCACCAGATTATTCACTTGGGCCTAGAAAGCCCCGAAGCGGTCGCCAGCACTTGGTATACGGATTCTGATCAACCCTATCCCCAAGCCATCGCAACGATCTTGGACGACCTAGCCACCTGGCCCGACCTCAACCAAATGGCATTTTTAATTTCCAGCGGCAGCGATCCCTTCAGCGGGCTTCAGGTCAACCTCAACCGCCAAATTTTCCATCGCGGCGACCCCGCTGGGGATGTCAAACCCTCCGACCTCGTTCAGAACCTGGAAACCCAACGCATCTACGTGTTCTCGAACCACGTTCCCAGCGATTAGCCCGATCTCAGATCGCCATGGCCTAGGCAGACTCAGTCGGCACGGCGTAGCTAGCGGCGAGATCCTCTGGGGTCATCATTTCGTAGCGCTCAAAGGGCTGATGAATCCAGGGGTTGTCGGGCAAATACTCCACGTAGTAGTCGGGTTTAACGAAGGAGACCGCCTTATACCACAGCACCGCCGTACGCATTTCTTCGATGCAGAAGCCGTACTTGGCCTTCAGCCACGCCAGGGAACGATCCAGGCTATGGCCAGAATCCACCAGATCATCCACCACCAACACCCGGTTGCCCAGGCCAGCGGTGGTCATACTGAGATCGCGGGAGAAGGTAATGTGGCCTCGGGTGCGGCCATCGCTGCCCCCGTAGGAGGCGGTGGACAGAATCGCCAGGGGGACGTCAAACAGGCGGCAGAGGGTATCGCCCACCCGCAACCCACCTTTGGCTAGGCAAACAATTTGGTTAAACTCCCACCCCGATTCGTAGATTTGGATTGCGAGTTTCTCAATGTCGCGATGGTAGTCGTCCCAACTTACATAAAAGTCAGCCATGGCCGTTGTTTAGGAAATTTTGAGAGGTTGGCGGTTTGTTCAGTGGTTTCGGTCAGCGTTGGTTTAACGCCCCCATGTTTGATGCCCTAACACCCAGCCCTAGGGGAACGGTTGTTAATTTGGCCGACAAAGCGACCACGAACAATGGGGAAATAATACACTGAGGGCGCTATCTTGATCAGATTCTGTAGATCGCAAAGCCTCCGTAGCCCTCACCCTAAATCCCTCTCCCTAAGGGAGAGGGACTTTGAAGACAGGTTCCGACTCCCCTCTCCTTGCGGGAGAGGGGCTGGGGGTGAGGGCTGGATCGTGGTAGAAGAGCACGTTCGTGATCTACTGAGACTCTGTTATCCCACTGACACCCCCCATCGAGCATTGCGCTATGGATTCTTTCCCCCCCGATCCCATGTCTAGCCCCCAACCACCTCGCCCCTTTTCCCTGGCAGGGAAGTTGGCCTTTGGCGCAGGGGATATTGGCCCTGGGATGACCGCTAACCTGTTGGCCTTCTCGTTTCTGATTTTTCTCACCACCACGGCGGGCCTCAGCCCAGTGGCGGCGGGGTCGGTGTTGGCCATTGGTCGCGTGTGGGATGCCGTTAACGACCCCCTGATCGGCTACCTCAGCGACAACACCCGCAGCCGTTGGGGCCGCCGCTATCCCTGGATTGCCCTAGGTGCCTTGCCCTTTGGCCTCACGTTTTTCCTCACCTGGGTGGTGCCCGGTTTCCAAAGCGAGGGGGCACGGTTTTGGTACTACGTGATCATGTCCCTGCTGTTCCAGGTGTTCTATACCGTGGTGAACCTGCCCTACACCACCCTCACCGCCGAACTGAGTAAGGACTACGACGAACGCACGGAACTCACCGCCTTTCGCCTGGGGTCATCCCTAACCGGGGCCATTTCGGCGCTGGCCCTGGGCCTGGTGATCTCTAACCTAGTGCAGGATTCTCGCCAGCAGTACCTGGTTTTGGCGGCGGTGTGCAGTGTGCTGTCGGTGCTGCCCTTGCTGTGGTGTGTGGTGGGCACCTATCCCTACGCCGTGGAGCGGGAAGCCTTGCAACCGACCACCGACCCCAACGCCGCCGACAACTTGCCCTTCCTCCAGCAGATCAAAATCGCCCTCAGCAATCGGGCCTTTTTGTTTGTAGTGGGGATCTACCTGTTTGCGTGGCTAGCCCTGCAAATGACCGCCAGCGTGATTCCCTTCTACACCACCTTTTGGATGGGCATGGACTCCTACTTTTTGGCGGCGCTGCTGGTGCAGGGAACGGCCATTGTGATGATGGTAGCGATCAACTGGCTCAGCCGTCGCTACGGTAAGCAGGAAGCCTTCTATGCGGGCATTGGCACCTGGATTATCGCCCAGATTGCGATTTTCTTTGTGCAACCTGGTCAGGTCGCGGCGTTGTATCTGCTCTGTGTGGTGATTAGCTTTGGGGTGGCGGCGGCCTACGTAGTGCCCTGGGCCATGCTGCCCGATGTGATTGAACTGGACGAACTGCAAACGGGCCAACGGCGGGAGGGCATTTTCTACGCCTTCATGACCCTGCTGCAAAAGGTGGGCCTCGCCGGGGGGCTGCTACTGGTGGGCTATGCCCTAGAGCTATCGGGCTTTGTTTCCCCAGCCATAACCCAAGGGGCCGAAGTCGTGGTTCAGCCAGATTCCGCCCTGTTGGCGATTCGGGTCTTCATTGGCCCGGTGCCCATGGTGCTACTGCTGGCGGCCCTAGTGCTGGCCTATTTCTACCCCATCAGCCGCCAAAAACACGAGGAAATCCTGCTGCGATTGGCCGAGCGTCACCGATCCCAGGGAGAACCCTAACCAACCCTAAATAACAATCCAGGCTTCACCGCAGGGGTAAGGCATCCCTCTGATTACCGGATGCCAAATTCGGCTTGGCCACCCCCGATTCCCCTGGTGTCCCCTTCGGAAAGGCTGCGCCTACGTCAAACGACCACGCTGCGGCCAGGGTTTCAGGATATGGCCGCTCCAGTTAAGCCTTACGATCGGGGAGGTTTTTTAAAGCCTCCTTGGCCTCAGGGTCACCTTGGCGATGCTGGACGGCACTTGCAGAGCTTGCTCCAATCGTTTGAGAGAGTCCCACCTCCGCTGAGGACTGACTTAGGCGGCTCCGGCCTTTTTGGAAAAGAGCACCAGAATGGTTTTCAGGATCAGCTTTACGTCGTACATCAGACTCCAGTTTTTCTGGTAGTCCAAATCCATGCGGATGACATCTTCAAACTTTTTCACGCTAGATCGGCCATTCACCTGCCATTCTCCGGTCATCCCCGGCTTCACATCCAGGCGCTGCCATTCTGGCACCTTATATTGCTCAATTTCGTCCGGCGTGGGGGGGCGGGTGCCCACAAGGCTCATGTCTCCCATCAGCACGTTCCAGAACTGGGGCAGTTCGTCGAGGCTGGTGCGGCGCAGGAATCGACCCACCTTAGTAATACGAGGATCGTTTTCGTTCTTAAATAGCGGCCCTTCCACCTCGTTTTTTACCTTGGCCTTGAGGGCTTCGGCATCGGTCACCATGGATCGGAACTTCCAAATGCAAAACCGCTTGCCTAGCCACGAACAGCGCACCTGCTTGAAGAGAATCGGGCCGCCATCCTCTAGTTTGATGGCAATGACAATAGGAACCGCAAGAATAGCGGTAATGCCGAGGCCCACCAGCGCCCCCACAATATCCATCGCCCGTTTGCCCCGCGAATGGACAGAGGGATGGGTGGTGATTTTAGTCAGGCTAACCTCTGTCGGTGCCGTATCCTCGTTCTCAACGGTGCCCGGTTCAAAGGTAAAGATCTGATCTAGGTCGGTCATCGATAGCACCAGGCGCACCTGTTCGCGCACCCCCCGCAGCACCATGGCAATCTGCCGCTGCTGACAAGCCCGGTAGGAAATGACCAACGCCCCCAGCCCACTGCTATCCATAAAGGTGGTATCACTGAGGTCAATGACGATGGTTTGGGGCGTAGGCTGCTGCTGACAGTAAGCCCGCACCTGCCGCTCAAATTCCACGGCCTCCACGACGGTAAAGGTGGCAGGCACAGAGACGATGCAGATAGACGGGGTCATAGGATTCTCTGCGGGCGGGGCCGGTGTCGATACAGGGTGATCGGGGGCAAAGGCTGAAGTCATACAGGCATCCCTCAGAGCACAGGTGGTTGAAGACTCAGAGTCAATCTGGAAACCAGAAAGTTAATCTGGAACCCAGAAATAGAATCCTATGGCCAGGATTCCCCTAATGTTGCCCAAAACTATAAAAGCTACCCTCTAAATTTTTAGAGGTCGCAGTAGCCCTTCAAAAAGTCTTAACAGGACGTTGAGGACTTAGCAAGGATATTTACTTATTATCTCGGTGGACAAAACTATCGTCGCGTTAAAACTAAGTGTTTAGTCACCGAACGCCATAGTCCCACCCTACCCTAATCTTCCTGGCCTAGGGAAATTCCCGACCGAGCCACCTTAACGGAATGAGACATCCTAGCAAAGCTCAGCGGTATTCACGGTTAGTCCGGGCAGCATGGCTTCCCCGTATAGGGTAGGCGGCGCATCCAACCTCTCCGGCGGCTGATCGGCCCGATACACCTCCACCTGGCGATCTTGCACGTTAATCAGCCAGCCCAGTTGGCAACCGTTGGCCTGGTATTCCCGCAGTTTGGCCTGCAAGGGGGCAAGGCGGTCGGTTGTTGCGGCGACCTGTATTTCCTCCGGTGGGGGGCATCAGCACCAGTGCTTCGTCAGCGGTGAGTTCCAATCGCAGGTCGGGGCAATTTGCTCAAACTGTTCGTGGCTAAGGCGAATGACAGAACGCAGATCCAGGGTGAGGGTGGTCATGGCGGGGGCCAAAGCGCGATGCCTCCTATTATTACGGTTCCCTCGTAGATGGATACCCCACGGAGATCCGAAAATCAGCCTCAAAGTCTAGGCATAACCGCCACACCCCCGTAGACTGGAACCTAGGATTTGTGCAGTGATTTCGGCAATAGCGGGGCGATATGAAGATTCTTTTTGTGGCAGCAGAAGCAGCGCCCCTGGCGAAGGTTGGCGGCATGGGAGATGTGGTGGGTTCCCTGCCCAAGGTACTCCGCAAGATGGGGCACGATGTACGGGTATTCATGCCCTACTACGGCTTCATGCCCGACAAGGTGGACATCCCCAAAACGTCCATCTGGAAAGGCACCGCTATGTTCAACGACTTCGAGGTCTACGAAACCACGTTCCCAGAGTCGGATGTGCCGCTTTACCTGTTTGGCCATCCCGCCTTCGACCCCCGCAAGGTTTACTACGGCGACGATGAGTTTTGGCGGTTCACCTTCTTTGCCAACGGAGCCGCCGAATTTGCCTGGAACTACTGGCGACCCGACATCATCCACTGCCACGACTGGCACACGGGCATGATCCCAGTTTGGATGCACGAAACCCCCGACATTCAAACCGTTTTCACCATCCACAACCTGGCCTACCAAGGCCCCTGGCGCTGGCAGCTTGAGCAAATGACCTGGTGCCCCTGGTACATGCAAAGCCACAACACCATGGCGGCGGCAATCCAGTTTGCTAACCGGGTCAACACCGTGTCGCCTACCTATGCCGCCCAAATTAAAACCCCTGAGTATGGCGAACAGCTCGACGGGCTGCTGTCCTACGAACAGGGCAAACTCAGCGGCCTGCTCAACGGCATTGATACCGAATCCTTTGACCCCGCCAACGACCGCTACATCGCCAAGCCCTTTACCGCCGATACCCTCGATCAGCGGCGCATCAACAAAATCACCATCCAGGAGGAACTGGGCCTAGAGGTGAATTCCAATGCCTTCCTGATTGGCCTGGTGGGACGCTTGGTAGAACAAAAGGGGCTGGATCTAATTCTGCAAATTCTGGATCGGTTCCTGTCCTACACCGATTCCCAAATCATTGTGCTGGGTACCGGGGATCGCTACTACGAAACCCAGCTTTGGCAAATGGCCAGCCGCTACCGGGGTCGCATGGCCACCTACCTGCTCTACAGCGAAGGCATTGGTCGCCGCATCTACGCCGGGGCCGACGCCTTCTTGATGCCCTCCCGCTTTGAACCCTGCGGCATTAGCCAGATGATCGCCATGCGCTACGGCTGTATTCCCATCGTGCGGCGCACGGGGGGCTTGGTGGATACGGTGCAACACCACGACCCCGCCAACCACGCTGGCACGGGCTACTGCTTCGACCGCTACGAACCCCTCGACCTGTTCACCTGCCTAATTCGGGCCTGGGAAGGGTATCGCTACAAAGACGCCTGGCGCGAACTGCAACAGCGGGCCATGGCCCAAGACTTTAGCTGGGATAAGTCTGCTGTGGAGTATATCAAGCTCTACAGCGAAGTCCTAGGGCTAGACTACCGGGAACAGTTAGCCCCCAAAATTCCCCAGGTGGGGGTCGTTAGCGACGCCAGCAAAGCCGAGGTGCTCTCAGCAACGGTGAAGGATGCCGCTAAGGAGGTGGGTACCGATCTGCCGCCATCCACCGATGCCTCGCTGCCCAGCGGTTCCGCTGCCCAGTAGTTTCGTCCTTACCCCAAGCCATGGGTCAGCAATACCCAGAAATCACCCCCGCCCTGAGTCAGTGGATTGGCCAACAGCGCCTCTTCTTTGTGGCAACGGCTCCCCTGTCCACCGAGGGCCATATCAACTGTTCCCCCAAGGGCGGCGATTGCTTTCGTGTGATCGATTCCCACACCGTTGCCTACCAAGACCTAACCGGCAGCGGAGCCGAAACCCTGGCCCACCTGCGCGACAATGGCCGCATTGTGGTAATGTTCTGCGCCTTTGAGGGGCCACCCCAAATTGTGCGCCTCCATGGTCAGGGGCAGGTTTTCACGACCCAAGAGGCCGAGTTTGAGGATCTGGCCCGTCATTTTTCCCCTAGCCTAGGCACCCGATCCATTGTGCGTATCACGGTTACGCGGGTGAGTAGTTCCTGTGGCTATGGGGTGCCACTGATGGCCCACCAGGGAGATCGCGACCTGCTGGAACCGTGGGCCGAAAAGAAAGGAGCTACGGCCCTGGAGGCATACCGCCAGCAAAAGAATCGTTTCAGTATTGATGGCCTGCCCGCTTGGGGAGATTAAGCCTAGAAAATCCAGTTCACCAAAAGGAGGGAGACCGTCGTTCAGGCCATGGGCGAGGTCTTTTCCCGCCTACCTATGGTTGGACGGGATGGAGATCGGGGGAACGGACGTTAGATTGGGTTCGGGCTTGATTTGGCCTTGGGGATAAGACGGTCGTTAAGCCTTGGACTGCCGCCACCGCCAGCGTTGATCCAACAGGGTTTGGCTCAGCACTCGCAGGGGTTCGTTGGTTTCCCCAGAAAACAGGGCAAAATCCACTGGCCCCCAGGTTTGCTCAGCCTGTTCGGCCAAATCTAGGAGGGCGGGGTCATCTAGGGAAATGCGGTGATTGAGCCGCAGCGTCACCAGGGGAAGCCCGTTGTGGCCCGCCCCAGAGACCAGACCCCAGTCGTATTGATCGAGCAAGGCCTGGAGATCTTCCCCAGACGCTGTCCGAAAGGCCGCAAGCTGCCGTTGCTTCTGCTGTAGTTCTTGCAGGAGTTGTTGATCGGTTTGCATCGTACCCCTCTGCCCAATGACTATGTTGACCCTACCATGAGTGTAAAGGGCGGCTAGGGGTCTAGAGTTAAAGACTTTCTATTGCTATGGTGCTAAAGCTGGTTCACCAGGGCGTTAATACCAGCCGCTCCTATGCTCCAATCCCGTTGCCCCTAGTTCCTTGCACAAAACTCCATGACTAGTCTCGACTATATCAAGCTCGATCAGTTCCTCAAACAGAGACAGGTAGCCGCCAGCGGTGGACAGGCTAAGATGATGGTGCAAGGCGGCGAAGTGCAGGTCAATGGCGAGGTAGAGCTACGCCGGGGCCGCAAACTGGTCAATGGAGATCGCGTTGAGGTGGCCGGGCAGGGGTTTATCGTAGACCTTCAGACCCTCATCTAGCTCTGCTATGGCGCTCAATTCATCTTAGAGGGCGTTTGAAAAGGGTTGCCTCAGGTGCGATTGGGCGCTAGATCGGTGCAAATCTACGGGATTTTTGACGACTGAGGCTGACCTCATCGGTATAACTTGGGACAAGCTTCGGCTTTTCAAACGTCCTCTTAAGAGCATCTTCCAAGGTCAGGCCATTGCTAGGACGAAGGGTTAGGCTAGGGCAGGGGTCAAGCGTCCGTTGAATCGGCCAAAGCTTTGCCCTGATAACCGCTGTATCCTTCTCCTCCTCGATCTCTATTGTCTCTATTGCGAAGCCTATGGCCGACTGTGGATGCCACGTTGACGCCCAAACCGTTGCCCAGCGGCGGGTGCTGGTTTGGCTGCTGATCCTTAACGCTGGGATGTTTGTGGCCGAGGGGTTGGTGGGCTGGGTGGCCCAATCCACCGCCCTCACCGCCGATGCCCTGGATATGCTGGCCGATGCCATGGTCTATGGTCTATCCCTACATGCGGTGGGTCGTGGCCTAGGGTACAAACGGCGGGCGGCGCGGCTGAGCGGCTACTTTCAGATCACCCTAGCGGGGTTAGTCTTGGTGGATGTTCTACGTCGTTTTTGGCAAGGCAGCGATCCCCAGTCGATGCCCATGGTGGTCATGGGGGCCATTGCCTTGATAGTCAATGTGCTCTGCTTGGTGTTGATTGCCCGCCATCGCCAGGGGGGCATTCACATGCGGGCAAGCTGGATTTTTTCTCGCAACGATGTTCTTGCCAATCTCGGTACCATCCTGGCCGCTGTCCTCGTCGCTGGGTTTCGGTCGCCCCTGCCCGACCTCGTCATCGGTCTAGGGATCACGCTGCTGGTGCTCTGGGGTGGGTTTAGCATCCTCAAGGAATCTTCAGCCCCAGAGACCGACCTCTCCAGACCTTAGGGGCGCGGCTTCCTCGACCGTTTGAACCAAGGGTCAGCCCTCAGGATTTAGTATCAGGCACAACCGCCGAGGAAGCCAAGAGGCCTCCAAGGTTACGGTTTGGCCTGCTTTTATAAAGGGTTCTTAAAACCCTAGGCGAAGTTACGCAAATCACCATTGAAAGCGGGAACAATAAACCGAGTCTTTGCAACTAACGGAGTATCACCATGGGGCTGTCTGATTTATTACAAGACACCGCCACCCGCGCTAGCTTAATTGATGCCTGCACCCAACTGATTGATGAGCAAGTGTCCACCAAGGGGGGGCTAGGCGGTATGGCCATCAAAACCACCTACGGCCTAGTCAAGGGGGTCGGGCCGGGGTATGTTTCTGGGGCCGTGGGACGACTGCTGCCGGATATGCTCACCGCCCTAGATCCTATTTGGGGTGAAGGACTACAGACGGGAGATCCCTCGGCCCACCTGACGGCCCAGCGTGCCCGCACCGCAGATAGTCTCCTCAGTGTTACCGATGCTCGTATTGCCAATAGCAGCAATGGTCTGGTGAAAACCTCTTATCAACGGCTGCGACAGTCTGTCAAGGGAGATGTGGAGGCCGCTGTGCCAGGGCTAGCTCAAATTTTGGCCGTCCATGTCACCCAGGTTTCGACACCCTAGGCTTAGGGGAAGAGGTGTACCCAGAGGTTTATGGTCTAGTGAAGGACACCAATACCCAGTGAACAAGGGGCAAAAATCTCTATCAGAGAGAGAACTCGGGGGTGAGGGCATACCGGAGATTTTGCCCTGTCGGCTGAACCCAAGCTGAGGAGCCTCAAGGTCGCTGTCCATGATCCTGCCCTTGCCTGATGGAGTCAGCGTAATGGCCCTAGGGTGAGCGAGCGGTATAGTGAAACAGCCTGGGCACTGTGGAGAGGGAAATCCGATGGAGCGGCTGGTTACCTGGGGGTTGGTGTGGATGTTGGGGGCGGCGGTGGGCAGCTTCCTCAATGTGGTGATTTATCGAATTCCGGCGGGGCTATCGCTGCTGCATCCGCCCTCCCGCTGTCCCAAATGCCATACTCGCCTCAAACCCTACGACAATGTGCCCGTGCTGGGCTGGCTGTGGCTGCGGGGAAAATGTCGCTACTGTCGGGCCCCCATTGCCGCTCGCTATCCCCTGATTGAAGCCTTTACCGCAACACTGTTCCTTGCGGCCTTTATGCAGTGGGGTTTTGCCTGGGTTACCCTGGCCTACTGGACACTGCTGAGTTGGCTGGTGGCCCTGACCTTTATTGACTTAGATACCCTCACCCTGCCCAACCCCCTCACCCAAAGCGGATTAGTCCTGGGATTAGTGGCCCAAACGGTGATTCCTGTGTTGACTACCGGGGCTTGGCAGGCCGGAATTGTGGGGCTAATGAGCGGCGTCCTGGGGGCGGTTTTGGGCATTTGGCTATTCGATATCATCACCCTGGTAGCCTCGGTGGCCATGGGACAAACGGCCATGGGCGGCGGCGATGCCAAGCTGGCGGCGATGCTGGGGGCTTGGCTGGGCTGGCAGGGGGTGTTGCTCAGCAGCTTTTTGGCCTGTTTGCTGGGGGCGATTATTGGCGGCGTTGCCATCGCCCTGCGCTGGGTCAGCCGTCGGCAACCGATGCCCTTTGGGCCGTTTTTAGCCCTAGGGGCGGTAACCACGCTGTTTTTTGGGGAAATGCTCATTACCGCCTACCGAACGCTGTTTTTCCCAGGCTTCTAGCCTGCGCCCACCGTCCTCTGACCTAGGGAGGGCGCAGTGCTGACTCGCGCAATACTAGCATCGGCTTCAACCCCGGTAGGGTGGGCACTGCCCACCCCAGAAGCATGATGCCCACCCCAATACAGTCGGCTGAACGAGCCTGCTTTTAAGAAGGATTGGGCTGACTGGGACAGCTTAGCGGGCATGGTGGGCAGTGCCCACCCTACTGACTTTTAAGGAGGATTGGGCTGACTGGGGCAGCTTAGTGGGCATGGTGGGCAGTGCCCACCCTACTGACTGCGTCTAGATTTCCTGACCTAGGGAAGGCGCAGTGCTGATTCACGCAATACCAAGAAGCCTTGGGCAATCCTAAATCCGGTAGCAGGACAATCGCTATCGTTGGTCGTTGTCACCGTCGATGGGGTTGAGTTGGGGATGACCTTTGTACCGCGAGATACAGCTTTGCCAGAATAGCAGGTATACATTGCCTGTGTTAAAGATTCTGGCATAAAGGTCGAGGTCGCCATGGATAGAAAAAAGGTGTTGCGTTGGTTGGGCGTGGTGGGGTTGGGCTTGGGCTTGGGGATAGCCTGCCGACCGAGTCCATCCGAGCTAAGTACAGCACCGGAGGTTGAGACCACCTTGCTGGTGGGGGCCGCCGCCAGCTTGCAAGGGGTGATGGAGGCGATTCAACCCGGGTTTGAGACCACCCATCCCGCTATCTCGCTGGAGTACACCTTTGCGTCGTCCGGGCAACTGCAACAGCAAATTGAGCAAGGTTCGCCCATTGATGTGTTTCTCTCGGCGGGACAATCCCAGATGGCCGCCCTAGAGGCGGGGGGCTATGTGCTAGCCGGAAGTCGCCAAGACCTGCTGGGCAATGCGCTGGTGCTGGTGGTTCCCGCCCCGTCAACGGTGGGTATACAGTCCTTTGAAGACCTGACCCAGGCCGAGGTGGCCCAAATTGCCGTAGGGGATTTTGGCAGCGTCCCAGCGGGGCAATACACCGAGCAGGTGTTGACCAATTTGGGTTTAATCGATGACCTGCGGGCCAAGCTGGTCTTTTTCAACACGGTACGTGAGGTGCTGACCGCTGTTTCGTCCAACAATGTAGCGGCGGGCGTAGTCTACGCCACCGATGCGGCCTCGTCGGATCAGGTCACCGTGGTAGCCACCGCCGATCCGGCCCTCCACGATCCGATTATCTACCCCCTCGCCATCATCAACGAGACCGCCCATGGCCCAGCGGCCCAAACCTTTGTGGATTACCTATCCAGCGAGGCGGCGAGGACGGTCTTTATCGACTCCGGTTTCACTGTGTTGGATTAGCCCCAAGTTGGATTAGCCCCGATGCCCCTGATTGGATAACCCCCCATGCCCCTCGATCTCACCCCGCTTTGGATTTCCCTGAAGGTGGCTGGCTTGGCCACGGTGTTTGCCTTTTTTGCTGGTATTGCCGTCGCCTACGCCATGGTGGGCTATCGGGGGCCTGGAAAGTCTCTGTTGGAGGGTCTTTTTATCGCGCCGCTGGTGTTGCCGCCCACGGTGGTTGGGTTTCTATTACTGGTGCTGCTGGGCCGTAGTGGCCCCCTGGCTCCCCTTCTTCAGGCCCTAGGGATACAAATCGTCTTCACCTGGTATGGCGCGGTGATTAGCGCAACGGTGGTGGCTTTCCCGTTGATGTACCGCACCGCCCTAGGGGCCTTCGAGCAGGTTGATGCCACCCTCATGCAGGTGGCCCGTACCCTGGGGGCCAGGGAACGGCGCGTGTTTTGGCAAATTGTGTTGCCCCTGTCGGCACCGGGTTTGCTGGCGGGGGTGACCCTGTCTTTCGCCCGCGCCCTAGGGGAATTTGGGGCCACGCTGATGGTGGCTGGAAACATTCCAGGCCGCACCCAAACGATGCCCATGGCCATCTATTTTGCGGTGCAGGCGGGGGCCATGGGGCAGGCCTGGGGCTGGGTGGCGATCATCATGGTGGTGTCGCTGTCAGGGATTTTGGTTGCCAATACCTGGCCATCTCAACGGCATCAGCGGGCAACGGCCCAACCCACCTGTCCAAAACTAGAACCTAAGATAGACCTTCCCCAACCGCCAAGCTGGGCCGGATCACCCTGGAGGCCCACCGATCCCGTCTGCCCAGCCACAACCCTGGAGGTGGATATTCATAAAGCCCTAGCCACCTTTCCCCTGGCGGTGCGGTTTGTCGCTGGCCCAGAATCCCTCGGCATTTTGGGGGCTTCGGGGTCAGGCAAATCCATGACCCTACGCTGCATTGCCGGGGTTGAAACCCCCGACCAAGGCCGCATTGTGCTGAATGGACGGGTATTGTTCGATTCCCAGCTTGGCATCAATGTTCCCAGTCATCAGCGTCGGGTAGGCCTCCTGTTTCAAACCTATGGCCTCTTTCCCCACCTCACCATTGCCGACAACATTGGTTTTGGGCTGCGGCATCTGCCCCGCCGAGAACGGCAGCAGCAAGTGAGTGGGTGGCTGAGCGCCATGCATTTGCAAGGACTTGGCCATCGCTATCCCCAACACATTTCCGGGGGGCAACAGCAGCGGGTGGCCCTGGCCCGTGCCCTGGCCCCCAACCCAGAGGTACTGCTGCTGGATGAACCCCTTTCGGCCCTCGATACCTACCTGCGCAGCCAGGTAGAGCAGCAATTGATTGCCACCCTGTCCACCTACCCCGGCCTCGCCCTCTTCGTCACCCACAACCTAGAGGAGGTGTTCCGGGTGTGTCCCCAGGTGATGGTGATGGCGGCGGGGCAGGCCATCGCCCAGGGGTCGCGCCATGGGGTGTTTGAACAGCCCGGCAGCCCCATCGCCGCCCAAATTACCGGCTGCAAAAATTTCTCTAGGGCCACCCCACGCTCCGCCCACAGCCTCTCCGCCGAGGACTGGGGCTGTACGCTCACGGTTGCGGCTCCCCTGCCTAATACCTTGAGCCAGGTTGGTTTTCGGGCGCACCAGATCGACTTTGTGGATCATCCCCATCTGCCGAATACGTTTCCGGCCTGGGTGGTCTTCACCAGCGAAACCCCCCACCGCATGACCCTGTTCCTCAAGCTCCATCATCCTCCCGAAGCTGGGAACCGATCCAACCCAGCGATCACCACCGCCCCCTACGATCTCCAGGCCGAGGTCTACAAGGAAAAGTGGCAGATCCTTCAGTCGCGTCCCTTTCCCTGGTATGTACACCTAGCCCCAGAGCGAATCCTACTGCTGAGCGATTCCCCTCGGTCCACTGCCGTTCATGGGGCCGATGCTCAAATTTCCCTAACCCCTGTCAGCATTTCCTGAAGGATGCTGACGGCGGCGGCTCACTCTGTGTCGGTGGGCACAGTTCCCCGTAGAGATGCCAGTAAAATTAACACAGAGTAAAAATACTGGCATCTGCTGCCGAGGGTAACCATGAAAGTTAGCGCTCGCAATAACCTTAAGGGCACGATCAAGTCCCTCACCGTGGGCCTAGTGAATGCTGAGGTGGTGATTGAGGTGGCCCCCGGCGTGGATATTGTATCCACCATCACCAAGGCTTCCGCAGAGGCCATGGAACTGGCGGAAGGGAAAGAAGTCTACGCCATGGTCAAGGCCTCGAATATTATGCTGGCTGTGGATTAGCGTATGGAACGTCGAAAACCTTGGCTGGCTTTTGCCTGGGCGGTACCCATTAGCCTGCTGGGGGGGCTTATGGGGCTGGGGGGGGCCGAATTTCGGTTGCCGGTACTAGGTGGCCCGCTAGGCTACTTAGCCAAGCAGGCGGTGCCGCTAAACCTAGCGATCAGTTTAGTCACCATTGTGGTGGCCCTGCTGATTCGCGCTCAAACCCTGTCGATGGCTGGCCTGGTGCCCTTTCGCCCTGTCCTGTCTGCGCTCATTGCCGGAGCTATGATCACCGCCTACCTGGGAGCTACCTGGGTGCGTCATATGTCTAACGAGCAACTGGAGCGCATTATCCTGGTGCTGCTCGTTACCATTGGCATCGCTCTCCTGATTGAAGCCTTTTTACCCCAAACCTTTCCCGGCTTGGTGCCGGCGGTGCTAGGGTGGCAAGTGCCTATGGGTGTGTTGTTTGGCTTGGCCATTGGTTTGGTCAGCAGTGTGCTGGGGGTAGCGGGCGGAGAACTTATCATTCCCACGTTGATTTTTGCTTTTGGGGTGGATATTCGTTCTGCGGGAACTGGGAGCCTGATTGTCAGCTTGCCCACTGTGCTGATTGGCCTTATCCGCTATATCCGAGTTGGGGCGCTGGCAGATCCTCAGTCCCTGCGTCAAACGGTGTTGCCCATGGGACTAGGTTCTGTAATTGGGGCCACCCTGGGCGGGCTATTGGTGGGTATCATTGCTCCGGCCCTGCTCAAGTTCCTGCTGGGTCTGATTTTGATCATCTCCGCCATTCGGGTCTTTTCCCATACTCAGGCCGCAACACCCTAGTCCCCTCTATCCTCAGTTACCTGCTTAAAGAAGACGGGCTGATCTGCGGTAGTAGATCAGCCCTCAACAAAAAAGGGAGGCCCATTGGACTTCCCCGTCGTTTTTACAATTTGAAGGGATGTTTTCCCAGGAACCCGGAATATTCCAAAGACGCTCCTGCAAAAAACCTAGGGATTGATTACATCAAGCCGATTTGAGACAGAATACCTTGGCCGGTGAGCAGCTCGGTAGCCACCCCAATCACAAAGCCCAGCATGGCCAGACGACCATTCCAGGTTTCAGCAAACGCCACAAAGCCAAACTTGGTTTCGTTGTTTTCCATGGTGGATAACTCCTAAGGGGATAGAGGGCAAACAATTCAATATCCTGTAACTTAAGTTAACATAAGTTTCCTGAAGCTGCCGCCCGCTACCCCAACTTTTTTTCGATGGTAGAAATAAGCATTACCTATAGTGGGAATAGACGGTATCCGACAATACCCAAGCTGCCGTAACGGGCTAGAGAAGACTACATCCTGATGGCATACCTCCGGTTCAAACGGGCGGGGTTTCCCCGCCCCTACGGTTTGATCGCTTGGGTATCGGGGTTGTCTCGCCCGAATGTACGAAGAAGCCCTGTCAGACTTAGCTGGCTTTGGCGGTGGCGGTGGAGGTGCCCAGTTGGATTAGTTCCACCTTGTAGCCATCGGGATCTTGCACAAAGGCAATCACCGTTGATCCATGCTTCATGGGGCCGGGTTCGCGCACCACTTCGCCGCCCATGGCCTTAATTTGTTCGCAGGTTTGGTAAATATCATCGACCCCCAGGGCAATGTGGCCGTAGGCGGTGCCCAAGTCGTAGGCTTCCACACCCCAGTTGTAGGTCAGTTCTAGCACGGTGTGATCGGTCTCATCGCCGTAGCCCACAAAGGCCAGGGTAAACTCGCCGCCGGGGTAGTCTTTTTTGCGCAGGAGTTTCATCCCCAGTACATCGCAGTAAAACGTTAGGGATCGCTCCAGATCGCCCACTCGCAGCATGGTGTGTAGAAGTCGCATGGTTTTGGCCTCCTTAAAAAATAGATCTGTTCTATTGTGCCGAGATTTCGGGGCACCGCAATTCAGGGTGAACGAAATTCGGGTAGGTCAGAGTTCAGAGGACTAACCCTAGGGGGACGTTTACTGGGGGTGATGGCTCGAGCGACCAGCCCTAGAGAGCGGTTTACTGGGGGGAAATGGCGCTTACCTCAGAGGAGCGGGCCACGGCTTGCCATTGGCCTGTGCTGGAGAGATATCCCACTTCCGCCAGGTAAATCCGGTCCCAGCGAGGAACGGCCAGGTACCAGTCCTGGGCGAAGTCGTCGTGGCAGCGCTGTTCCTCCACGGGGGGCGGTAAGGGTGTTTGGGTGGGGTGCCCGGTGACATCGTAGAGGCGCACCGCGAGGATGTCGCCCCCGGCCCGTCTTGCCTGAAGCCGATCCCCATCGCTGATATGCCACAGGGCATAAAATCGGGAGCCTTGGGAACGGTCGAGGGATAGCCTAAGCCAGCTTTGGGGGACGGGGGCAGCGATGGCGGGAGGTTCTGCTGGATAAATGGCCCCAAAGGCATCGGGCGAACCAGCGGGGATACTGGCCATGGCCGCCATCACCTCCGGGGGCAAGTCCTGGGGCCAATCCTCCATCAATTCCGCCGGAGGATCAAAATCACCGGGGGCATCGGGCACCGTGGGGTCGGGATCGGGGGTGGCTAGGGCCGAGGGATCCATGGCGGTGGCCTTGGGGGTGGGCCAGCCCTGGGCTGGGTTCCAGTTGGCCTCCACCGACAGATCCAGGTCTAGATCGTCCTCAATGGCTCCGCCATACATTGGGGTTATCCCATGGGCTGGGGGTTCGCCATCGGCCAGGGCTGCGTTGGGTTCAGGGTCTACCTCCGAGGGAGCGGGACGGATCCAGGGGGCTGTGCCCAGGTTGGGGTCTGGTGACAATCCTGGTTCGGCTGACTCGACGGCCCAGGCTACCCCATTGGGGGGGATGGTTTCCGCCTGGCTAGGCAATTGCTCCGCCTCCGCCGCCAGTTCCGGCGGCACCCCATAGTCGCTGGGAAAGGCGTAGGCCAGATCGGTGTCGGCGGAGGGAAGCCCCATCACCACCCGCTGGAGGTCTAGGGGAATATCGGGGTCGTAGCCGCCATCGGAGTCATCATCAAAGCCTTGATCCACCGTATCGGCAGGTTCCACTATCTCGCCCCCTGGCCACATCGGAGACAGGGTCGTTTTGGACAAGTCTAGGCTGGCCGGATCAAGGGTGGGGTAGGGGGGTAATGGCCCTAGGCTTTCTGGCCCCAAGGCCATGGCGCGCTGGTGGCAGGTTTGGCCTTCGGCATGGCGACCCAGCCGGAGGAGAGCCTGCCCTTTGCCTGCCCAGGCTGGCCCCAGACCGCTGTCTATTTCTAAGGCGCTGTCGAAACAAAACAGGGCCTCTTCGTAGCGACCCAGGCCAATCAGTAGGCGGCCTTTACCAATCCAGGCTTCCACCGCCGTACCGTCGAGGGCAAGGGCGGTATTGTAGCTCTCCATGGCCTCCCCCGGCTGATCCATCAGGCCGAGGGCATGGCCGCGCTGGGTGTGGGCCTGGGTGGCCAGGGCATTGATGCCTCCCAGGGGAGTACCCAGGGTTTCGGCCTTCATGCGCTCCACCTCCGTGGCTTCAATGGCGCTGTTGAAGCAGAGTAGCCCCGCCTCGTACTGAGCACTGCGAAGACCCTTGCGGCCTTCGGCTAAATCAGCCCTCGCCTGTTCGAGTTTGCTGGTGGGGGGCTGGGGCACCAACTCCTGGGCGGGTAACAGATCGGCCTCCGGCGGCAGGGGATCCATGGTCGCCGGAGCGTTGAGTCCTGGGCCTGGGGCTTCGGTGTCCAGAACTGCATCTGACCAATCCAGATCGGCCTCCGGCGGCAGGGGGGCATCTGTCAATGGGGTGGCGGGGACTGCTGCTGGGACAGCGGCAGCAACGGCCATTTCTGAGGAGAGATCAAGGTTGGCCTTGGGGATATCGGGGGAGGTATCGATGGGAGAAACTGAGGAAACCGCCGCCATGGCGTCCTCGGCGTCCTCTGCCGCCACCACTGCATCGGGGTATGGGCCATCCTCTGGGGTCGGCAAAGCCTCATCGGTGGTTTCCGATGAACGATTACTGCCCAGCAGCGCCCCCACAATCCCAGCCAAAATCAGCAGGGTCGGTATCGCCGCCAGAATCCACCAAGTATTTTGGGGAAGCCGTTGCAGCGGGCCTAGGCTATCCCACGGCTGAGCGCCATCGGCTGGGGGTTGGGGGCTAGTCACCACAATCAGATCGCCCTGGGGGCCACGCCGTTCCACCCGACCATCGGCATAGCCCGTCACCAGATCCCCAGCGGGGGTAAATCCTAAAAAGTGGGGGTCGCCCTCCAAGGCGACGGGTTCAGGCCAGCGGCTAGTGCCATCGGCATTCCACAGGCGCAGGGTGCCATCGGCGGCGGCGGTGGCCAAGGTACTGCCGTCAGGGCTATAGGCGGCGGCGCGAATGGGGGCCGCGTGGGCGGCGAGGGTCTCTCCCCTGGGTTGAAAGGTGACCCGATCCCAGAAGCGCAGGGTGCCATCGCCGCCCGTGGTGGCAATCACCTGACCATCGGGGCTGCTTGCCACCTGGGTGACCCCGCCGCTGTGGGCCGAGGCCACCTGCCCCGCCGCACTGCCATCGGCATTCCACAGGGCCAAACTACCGTCCTGACTACCGCTGATCCAGTTTTGGCCTCCGGCCATGTAGTTCAAGGTTTGAATCGCTGCCGCATGGGCCGCAATGGGGTCCCCCTGGGCCACCCCTGTGGCCACCGCCCACTGCTCCACCAGGCCATCGGCCCGCCCCCCGATCAAGGTCTGCCCATCGGGGCTGAGGGCCAGGGCAACCAGGGTACTGCCTGAGACTGCCGTGGCTTCCCCCAGGGTGTTTCCCTGCCGATCCCAGCGGCGTAGGGTGCCATCGGCCCCGGCGGAAATTACCGTCTGTCCATCCTTGGTAATCACGACTGCCAGCACTGGCCCCTGGTGGGCTGGGGAGATCCTCCTGTTAGTAACCCGTCCCTGATCATCCAGCCACTCTAGATCGCCGGTTTCAGTGCCCCGCACCATGTACTGACTATCCGGCGATAGGGCCAACGGAACCATCGCCTCTGCTTCAGGGGCCACTGGTTCGTCCGCTGGAACAGTCCCTGGCGATTGGGCCACTAGGCGCGTCCAACCGCTGGAAGCCCCCAAAACCGCCGCCTGTACAGACTCGCTGCCGTTGTTCATCAGCGGCCCTGGCCCCAGAACCAAGGCTCCAATCAGCGAGAGGACAAACAACGACGGCTTAGGCAACTTATCCATGGGACATCCGCAGCGGAGGGGCAGAAGAATTCTGCTAAAGGATACCGTAGATGCTTCCTATGGGATTGCCTTGCAACCTAAAATTACAGCCTAACCATAGGGGCTAGGGCTGAGGCGTTCCCTAGGCTTGGCGTGGTCAATCTAGGGAGGCCGTCACGCCGTCTAGGGGTCTACTGCAACGCCGACTTGGCGCAGATCCACCGCGTAGCCCGCGACCACTAGGTATACGGCATCGGCCACCTGGCCTAGGCGTCGAGTCATCTGGCCTAGCCGATCTCGAAACTGCCGTCCCGATGGGTAGGCGGGCACCACCCCCCAGCCCGTTTCCTCCGCCACCACAATCACCGTCGCTGCCGTTTCCTGGACGCTGGCGATTACCTCCTCCACCCTGTGGTGCCATTGGCCCTCGTCTTGGCCCAAGCCATGGGCCAGCCAAGATCCTAAGGAATCCACCAGTAGACAGTCCGTGGCTTTCCCAGACCGCAGGGCCGACGCCAAGTCCCCAGATACTTCCCACAGCCGCCAATCCGCTGGTCGTCGCTGCCGATGGAGTGCCAACCGAGCCTGCCACTCCTGATCCGCTGGATCCACCGCTGAGGTGGCCACATAAACCACCGCCTTGCCCGACCGCCGAGCTAAGGTTTCTGCCCATTCACTTTTCCCCGACCGGGTTGGCCCAGTGACCACCACAATTTGCTTCACCCGTTTTTTCTCCATTGGCGTCCTACAAGGATCGCTACCGCCGACGGCCCCTAGTTTGCTGAGGAATCTCGCTGGTTAATCTTGCCCTCCGGCTGACTCCCGCTGTAGGAAAACTAAACGGCTCTCACCACCTCAGGGGGTAGGCGTCGGGCCTAACAATACAGCAAGTCTCAATATGACTAGGCTGGTTAATCAAATACCGCTCAGGCTGAGCCTGTCGGAGCCTTTTCCCCCTTCGACAGACCCAGGGCGAAAGGCCAATTTACCACAATGAGAATTGCTGCTAACGGTACCCTCAGATAACCGCTCCAGGAATTTAGCACTATGATGGAATTACCCAGGTTGATATAGCCGTGCCCTATTCTCCTCGAATTGTTGCCTTCGGAATTGGCGACGCAAAGGCTCTGCGCAACAATTGTTTAGACAAGATTAGCTAAGTCTTTGGAACGGCTAGCGGTAGCGTAGCGGGGCGAGCGATATTCCCGATATTTTAGTTTACCTAAAATTAGGGCATCCTTAGGGCATCCTTATAGTTAGGCGATGTATCGCCAGGATGGGGCGTTCTATCAAGATGTCGTGATACGTGATGGCGGAACGACGAATGTACCACACCTCATCGCTGGCGATACACATCCTAATAGGGCAACCTGGGTCAATCCTGAATGGCGTCAAGAGGACAGATGAGTTATGAAAATCGCACAAGACATCCCCAGACGAGCCTACATTAACGTTATGGAGTTGCTGGTGACCGAGGAAGTGGAGCAGCAACTCAAAGATCTGCCTCCTAGGGTTGTCAAGTACTTGAAGGTGGTAGAGGTGGAAACCTACGCCCTGAATCGTCTGCCAGCCCTCTACGCCTCCAGCGAAAAAGGCTGGAAACACCAATACGACAAAGCCAAGCGAGAACTGCGCAATCAAATTAAAAGTGCCGTTCGTCAGGCCGTTGCCGCTGTCCAAGTCGATCCCATTCGATCCTCAGAACCGCTTCAAATCGGCCAAGATGACGAAGCGAGTGGTGTACTAGATTCCCTCCGAGACCTACTAAAACAGCCGGATCTAGGCTGGGATGGGGTGGTAAGTCGGCTACAGGACGTGATTGCCAAACGCCCGGGGGCGGCGTCCCAAGCACCGGAACCCGACGCCGAAAGTTCCCACCGCACTCGGTATCGTCCTCTGCCGGGCGAACGCAACTACACATCCCCTGCCACCACCGGCTACGCAGGCCCTGCGGCCTCCTCCGGCGGCAACACGGGCGGCCATGGACAACACTGGCGTCCAGGCACCTATGGATCTAGCATCTCCTGGCAGCGGCGGCACAATCAGGAGCCTACTCAAGGACAGAATCAAGGCCAAAGCAAGAGCGGTGGGCTTGACTTTGACTGGAACGATTCCCGCTACAGCAAATAAACCTCAGGGGCCAAGACACCTAAAGCAACTGAGCCTCAGCCAGTAGATTGAGGGGAATGCCCAGTTGTTGCACCCCCTGTCTCAGACGCTGGGCCGTTTCGGGGGCGTAGGTAGCATAGAGGTTGATGGCCCGATTGAAGGCATTCAGGGCTTCCGGCAATTGCCCCAGCTTGAATAGCGCCACCCCCAGGTTCTGGTGGGCCTCGGCGTAGTTGGGCTGGAGGGTAATGGCCTGACGGTAGGCGGCGATGGCTTCATCCAGGTAGCCCCTGGCTCGGTGGGCGGTGCCCAGGTTGTAGTGGGCGATGGCGAGGGTGGGGTCGGCGGCGATGGCTTGCTCAAACAAAGCAATGGCGGCGAGCAGATCTCCCTGGGCTTTTTTCAGGCTACCGTAGTTGATCCAACCGCCCAGTTTCAGAATGGCGGGAACGTCCTCAGCCAGGGCGGCTTCATAATCCGTGGCGGCCAGGTCGGGCTGATCGGGGTGGCTATCCCCTTGGGCCAGGGCACGGTGATACAGAACTTCGTAGCGGGTGAGGGCGTCCAGACTGTCGAGATTGGCCAGGGCGCGATTTAGCAGGTCAAGGGCCTGTTCCGGTTGGCCAGATTCTAAATAAAGGGCCGCGAGTTTGTTCAGCAGGTAGCCGTCGTTGGGGTGATCGGCGAGATAGGTTTCCATCACCCGCTGGGCCAGGTCAAACTTGCCCCGCTGCACCACCACCGCCGGATCGTAGCCTGTGTGGTGCAGGGCCACCGTGGTTAGCGTGACCACCTGCCAATCGGGATTTTGGGCCTGGAGGGCAGTGATACTGTCGTCTACGGTTTCGTGGTAGGGGCGATTAAAGGTGATCTCTGGCAACCGCCGAAACAGACGAGTAATCAGCGTGTAGGGGGCTTGAGGTGCGCCCAGTTCCAGCCGCAGCAGGTTGACGGCGAGGATATTTTTTGCTGGGATGTCCCCCAGAGGTTGGCCCTGATCCAAGGCTTTCAAGAGGGCGGCGACTTCCGGTTGCAGGACTTCGTCGGCGTCGATCACCAGCACCCAATCCCCGGTGGCGTGGGCGAGGGAAGCATTGCGGGCGGCGGCGAAGTCGTTCACCCAGGGGAAGGTGTGGACTTGGGCACCGTAGGATTCAGCGATAGCCACCGTGTCATCGGTGGAACCTGTATCTACCACGATGATTTCGTCCACCACGTCCTTAACGCTGGCCAGGGCTTGGCCTAAGGTCGCGGCTTCGTCCTTGACGATCATGCATAGGCTAATGGCCATCTAGTCGTCCCCCAGGATTTGCTGGGCGCGTTGGATGGCCTGTTGCACCTGATCAAACCCGGTGCCGCCGTAGCTGTTGCGGGCCGAGACCACCCGCTGGGGGGTGATGGCCTCATAAATGTCTTCCTCAAAGGCGGGATGGAGGGATTTCCACTCTTCCATGGTCAGGTCACGCAGGAGCTTGTTGGCGGCGAGGGAGGTCTTCACCACCTGCCCCACCAGGTTGTAGGCTTCCCGGAAGGGGACGCCCTTGGTTGCCAGATAATCCGCGACATCGGTGGCGTTAGAGAAGTCTTCGTTCACCGCCTGCCGTAGCCGAGGTACCCGGAAGGTGACGCCCTCCGATAGCAAGATGGTCATGGCTTCTAGGCAGCCGCGCACCGTTTGCACCGTGTCGAAGAGGGCTTCCTTGTCTTCCTGCAAATCCTTGTTGTAGGCCAGGGGCAGGCCCTTCATCATCACCAGCAGCCCTTGCAGATGGCCAAACACGCGGCCCGTTTTGCCCCGCACCAGTTCTGGCACGTCGGGGTTTTTCTTTTGGGGCATGATGCTGGATCCGGTGGAGCAGCTATCGTTGAGGCTAACGAAGCTGAATTCCTCGGAAGCCCAGAGGATCATTTCTTCAGACAACCGCGACAGGTGCACCATGATTAGACTGGCGGCACAGGCAAATTCGATGGCAAAATCCCGGTCGCTGACGCCATCCAAGCTGTTGCCGTAGACCCGCTCAAAGCCCAGCAGCTCGGCGGAATATTGCCGATCAATGGGAAACGTCGTCCCCGCCAGGGCACCGCAGCCCAGGGGCGAAATGTTTACGCGCTTTTGAATATCCTGGAGCCGTTCCCAATCTCGTTGGGCCATGTCGAAGTAGGCCAGCAGGTGGTGGGCCAAGCTGAGGGGTTGCGCCCGTTGCAGGTGGGTATAGCCCGGAATCAGGGTTTCCACATGGGCCTCGGCCAGGGAGAGCAGGGTTTGCTGAAACTGGCGCAGTTGGCCCTGGATGGCTTCGATTTCCGCCCGCAGGTACAGGCGCACATCGGTGCCCACCTGGTCGTTTCGGGAACGGGCCGTATGGAGCTTTTTGCCGCCGTCGCCAATCAGTTCGGTCAGCCGTCGCTCTACGGCAAAATGCACGTCCTCCGCCTCAATGCCGGGTTGGAAACGGCCCTCGCGATACTCCTGGCGAATGGTTTCTAGGCCGTTGACGATGGCTTCCCCTTCCTCCGGGGTGAGAATGCCCGTCTTCACCAGCATTTTGGCGTGGGCTTCCGATCCGGTGAGGTCGTACTCGATCAGGGCAATATCAAAGCCAATGCTGGCGTTAAATCGGGCAATGGCCGGATGCAGCGCCGATTCAAAACGCTGGCTCCAGGTTTGGGAAGTAGCGGGGGTTTCCAACAGGAACTCCTTTGTCAAATCAGTCGTGAAAGCAGGCCGTCAACAGGGTTTGCGGTCAGGGGAACCAGCCGATTAGTACGCCGTGAGGCCACGCACCATATAACCGATGACGATACCAATAATTAACGCCCACACCTGGCCGGATTCAATGAACGTATTCCAGAGCTTGCCCATGTCGCCAAGGATATCTTGGTCAAACTGCTGCGCTAGCACCATAGATTGCGGCACGACTGAGGATACCGAAACCGTAGCTAGGGACGCCGAATCTAGGGGCACAAAGAACTGAACCTGCGGCGCGTCCTCAAGGACAATGGGGCGTAGGATGGACTCTAGCCCAGGGGCCGCAGGCACATTGGTCAGGAAAAGGTGAGGGGAAACGTCCATAGTGCGCGTCTAACCGAAGATTCACCAAAACTATACACTAGCCCTCCGGGATAGAAACCCCGTCTTGCCGTTTTTGCCCATGGTCTGAAGACAAGCGATCCGCCAAATTCGGACAACTCACGGTGTCAGACCCTTCTCAATAGACCAGGTTGGGATATTCCGTGACCTCAAACTCAAAGCAGTGACGGCCCTGGGGATGCTGCCAGCGTTGACGCTCCGGGTCGGGAAGTTGCTGGGGAAAGCGGTAGGTGCTGCTATCGGTGTCGAAGGTGGCACAGAGTTGGAAGGTGCGATCCCCCAGCCGCTCATACTCGTAGGGCTGTTGGGTGAGAGGATCGAGGCGAGATTCATCGGTGGGAATGGAGTCCGGTAGTTGATACGTGTCGGTTTGGCTGAGGTAGTTTTGGTGGAGATCCTGGGCCATGGCTCCAAGATCCCGAAGCCGCTGACGATCCGCCGCAATGTCGCGCTGACGTCCGGGGGTGCCCAGCACCCAAAATCCACCGACAATGCCTGTTCCCACCGCCACGGTGGCCACTAGGGCAAAGACCTGATCCACCGAGAGGGATCGCAGGCGGGTGAGGGCACTCGGTAAGGCATTACTCATGGCGTAACCTCAGGGATTTAGGGGCAGGTTCGCGGCGAATCCAGTGGCTATAGTAGGCCAGCACACCGCCATCAATGGCAAGTACTACCAAAATCTTGAGCATGAAACGCAGGGTCAATTCGCCGCGCAAAAAAGACGTTAGGAAGGTCATCAGCGCCCCAATGGCAATTAGGGCCGCTACCCATAGGGTGAGATAGGTTAACCACTTACGCACCCCAGAAAAATGCTTTTCTCGGTAGGTGGCCAGATCGTGATTGAGGTGGCGCATCAGCCAGAGATAGACCGGATAGGCCACCATCAGCCGCGACAGGGCAAAGGCCACCTGCCAGGAGGGATCGCCGTAGTAGCGGTTGAGGGGATCGGGAATCAGGTGGTCGATGAACACAAAGGCCATTTCCCCTAGGGCCTGGGTCCATAGAATCAGCGTGATGAAGGCCAGCAGGTAGAAAAAGGCATCGCGGGCCATGTCCCCGGTGCCGCCCCTGGGGGAGGGCAACGGCTGTCCGGTCAGGGTTTCGTAGACCTCAAAGAAGGCTCGCTCAATCTCCCGCTGGGGCCAGCCATAGCTACGCAGGAGTTGCGTCAAAAAAGCGTCGTCGGCCCCCTGCTGACGGGCCTGATGGATAAACTGCACCAGTTCGCGGCGATCCGTGGGGGGAGCCATAGCCACACCTGAAAACGGGAATGGCCCTATTCTAGTCAGCACCCTAGGGGCCTAGGTCGCCGTTGTGCCAGTGACCCTAGTGCCCCCAGTGCCCCAGGCTTCTCTACTAGGTGTTTGGGCACACGGCGGTGTTCTAGGATTGGGGCGCACGGCGGTGCGCGTCCTACCAGGGTAATGGGCTGCCGTCCCAGCTAAAGAATTCGCCGCTGTCGGACGGTTCTAGGTTGTCAATCACCGCCATCAACTGGGCCACCGTGCGGGATACGGGGAACAGTTTTTCCGGCGGCACCCCCCGCTGAAAGGGTTGAGACAGGCGAGTATCCGTCGTGCCGGGATGGAGCAGGGCAAAAATGGTGTGGGGACTTTTGCGGGCGTACTCCAGCGAGGCCGTTTTGATCAGCATATTCAGCGCCGCCTTGGAGGCCCGATAGCCATACCAGCCGCCTAAACGGTTGTCGCCAATGCTGCCCACCTTGGCGGAAATCGCCCCAAACAGGCTGGGCTGATCGTGCTTCAGCAAAGGGAACAGATGCTTCGTCAGCAACGCCGCCCCCACCGCATTCACCTGAAAGGAGCGCACCAGTTGATCACTGGTTAACTGACGCACGGTCTTCTCAGGCTGAAAGCCTCCGTCATGGAGCAGCCCCACGCAATACACCACCAAATGCAGACGGGGTGTTTCGGCCTGGAGTTCGGTCACCGCCTGGGCGATGCTCTCCTCCGAGGTCACATTCATCGCCAGGGGCGTGAGGTGGGTCTGGGTCTGGGCCAGTTCCAGCAAGGTTCCAGCGGTTTCCGGGCGGCGATAGGTGCCATAGACCCGACCAAATCGGCCATCGGCTACCAACTGCTGCACAAACCCCAGCCCAATCCCCTGACTGGCTCCCACAATCAGCGCATTGGCCGCAATCAAAGAATTTCCAAAGGGCATCGCTACCGAATCCACGAGTCGCTCACATCCTGACTATAACGACAGCTTAGTTCCTAGGGTTGATCCCCCCTAGCCCCCCTTAGCAAGGGGGGAACTCTGGGCTTGGGGCTGGGTAAGGTTTAGGTAACGGTTCTATTTGTTGTGTGTACATATGTAACAACCAAAATCGCTGAAACCCCCGCTCTATAGGCACTAGAGCATCACAGAGTGATAAGCTAGCCTTTGCGCTTAAAACTGCCTTTGTGAATTCCCCTTGTCAACCGTTCTTGTAAATTGGTGATCTTTCAATGACCGCAGCGAATCAGGTTCCTTACCTTCTCCGGGCCGCCCGCCACGAAGTGCTGGATCGTCCCCCCGTTTGGATGATGCGTCAGGCAGGGCGCTACATGAAGGTATACCGTGACCTGCGCGACAAGTATCCCTCCTTCCGGGAACGCTCGGAAAATGCCGATCTGGCCATTGAAATTTCCCTTCAGCCCTGGCGCGCCTTCCGTCCCGATGGCGTGATTATGTTCTCGGATATCCTCACCCCACTGCCGGGGATGGGCATTCCCTTCGACATCATCGAGAGCAAAGGCCCCATCATCGACCCGCCCATTCGCACCCAGGCCCAAATCGATGCGGTGCATGAGCTAGACCCCGAAACCGCCCTGCCCTACATCCGCACCATTCTGCAAACCCTGCGTCAGGAAGTGGGCAACGATGCCGCCGTGCTAGGCTTTGTCGGTTCCCCCTGGACGCTCGCCGCCTACGCCGTGGAGGGCAAGACCTCCAAGAGCTACACCAACATCAAGGGCATGGCCTTCAGTGAACCCGCCATGCTGCACACCCTGCTGGGCAAGCTAGCCGACAACATCGCCAACTACGTGCGCTACCAGATCGACTGCGGTGCCCAGGTGGTGCAGCTTTTTGATTCCTGGGCCGGACAGCTCAGCCCCATGGACTACCGCGCCTTCGCCCTACCCTACCAACAGCGGGTGGTGCAGCAGGTGAAGCAAACCCACCCCGACACCCCCCTGATTCTCTACATCAGCGGCAGCGCCGGAATTTTTGACATGATGGGCGAATCTGGTGTCGATATTGTCAGCGTCGATTGGACGGTGGATATGGCCGAAGCCCGTCGCCGCCTTGGCCCCGATATTGCCGTCCAGGGTAATGTTGATCCGGCGATTCTCTTTGGTTCCAAGGAACTGATCCGCGAACGCATCCTCGACACCATCCAAAAAGCCGGAAATCGCGGCCACATCCTCAACCTGGGCCACGGTATCCTCCCCGGTACCCCCGAAGAAAACGCCGCCTACTTCTTCGAGACCGCCAAGAACGTAGACAAGCTGCTGGCTACCGTCTAGTCCCGCAGACTAGGCCGTCCAAGCAAAACCATCTCAAGGCCCAATGAGCCAAACCGGAGGGGCGAGGTTTTCTCGCCCTTTTTTGTGTCTACAGCCCGGTTAGTTGACCAAACTTGCCACAATCCACATTCGGCAAAGGGTCAGGAGACCTGACCCCTACATTATCCACCCCCTGTAGGGGCGAGGTTTTCTCGCCCTTCTTTTTGCGTCTATCTTTTTGCGTCTAAAGGGCTTCCACCATTGTCAGCAGAGTTGCTGGGTCGGCATTGTGGTGCAAAAAGGAAAACCAGTGCCCGTAGCGCAGTTGTCCCTGGGCATCCAGCACAAACTGGGCTGGCAGCGGTGCCCCTAGGGCTTGCCCGGTGTGGTAGTTGCGAAAGCTATCTCCCGCCGGATCGCACAGGAGCGGCAGGGTAAGCTGTAAGTCTTCCACCACCGCCTTCCCCTGACGGGCATTGAGGCTAGCGATCATAAAGACCTCAGTCCCGGCATCGCGGAATACCTGGTAGGCCGCATTCATGGCCATGATGTGAGGATAGCAAAAGGGGCAGTACACCCCCTCGGCAAAGATGCGCGTAAACGCCAACACCACGGGCTGTTTTCCACGCCAGTTGGCAAGTCGCACCGTGCGCTGATGGGTGGCATCCCACAGGGCAAAGTCGGGCACCGCCGCCCCCAGAGCCAAGCCCAGTCGTGCGGGGCGGGGCAGTAGGTACTTCCACCAAATTTGCCAGGGCGAGGGGTAGGACGAAGCGGTCATGGTCGGGGAAGGGTCTCCTTGGCGATGGTTCACTAACCTAGGAACTACGCCTCCGTATTGGCAAAGAAGTCCTTAGACTTCACAGGGTCGGGCACCATGGTTTTATCCCCCGGCTGCCAGTCCACGGGGCATACCTCATTGGGGTTACTCTGCACATGCTGGATGGCCTGGAGTACCCGCAGAGTCTCGTCTACATTGCGGCCAAAGGCCAGGTTGTTAATCGTCGTGTGCTGGATGACGCCCTCGCGATCAATGATAAACAGCCCCCGCAGGGCCACCCCCGCCTCCGGGTCAAGCACGTTGTAGGCGGTGCTGATTTCTTTTTTTAGGTCAGAAATCAGGGGATAGTTTAAGTCGCCCACGCCCCCGGCCTTGCGCTCTGTTTGTACCCAGGCTAAATGGGCAAATTCGCTATCAACCGACACCGCCAGAATTTGAGTCTGGAGCGCTTTAAACTCCTCATAGCGGTCGCTAAAGGCCACGATTTCTGTGGGGCACACAAAGGTAAAATCTAGCGGATAAAAGAACAGCACCACGTACTGTCCTCGGTAATCCGACAGTTTCACAATTTTGAATTCTTGATCGACGACCGCTGTCGCCAAAAAGTCTGGGGCCAATTGCCCAACCCGCAGACATCCCTCCATCGTTTCCGTCATTGCTGCGCGTCCTAACCAAGGGTTATCCCTATAAGGGTAAACGCTATTTACCCCATTTCAACCTGGGCCACTGTTCCTGATGACGAACAGGGCCAGAGTTTTCCCTAGAATCTCACAAAAAATGGGTGGGCTAGGACATCCTAACCCACCCATTCTAAGGGAACGCGTAGACGGCAGACTGGCTTACTGAAGCACCAGCTTCACGTTGGCGTTTTGCAGGCCAGGGCGCTTCACCTCAGCCAGGGTCTTGTTAACAGCGTACTTTTGGTTGATGGCGTTGATCAGTTCGGTCTGATTATGCTTCTTGGCCACACCCCACAGATCCGCGATCAGATCGAAGGAACCATCGGCATTACGAGACCAGCCCAGATCGTATTCACCATCGAGAACGGCGACAAGGTCGGCGCGGACACGCTGGCCATTGTAACCGCGAACATCAGCCTCAGTCTTTGTGGCAATACCCAAGTCAGAAAGAGACTGCTTGAGGATTTCAGCATCGGTCACTTTGGTGCGAAGGGTGCTGAAGTGAGACATAGGATTTCCTCCTGTAGGGAAAATGAGAGAGACAACAACGAGGTTTTGAGAGGTAACGACACCAGATCGCCTGGATAGGTTTTCTGGCTACGGACTGCTAGCGAAAACCGCTAGCCCTTCCCCCAGCACTGGCCGGGAGGAAAGCTTTTAGAACTCCATCCGCTGATATTCAGCGACGGAGGCAGCCGCCGGACGGGCTCGTTGACGCGCCCAATCGCGCAGGGCGGTCACTTGTTCACTCATGGTTTTAGACAACGGCAACGTGGCTCGAATGGCAGCAATAATATCGAGTTGAGTGAACTCTCGTCCTTGGGCAAAGGCTTCATACATGGCGGAAATCAAGCCCTGCTCAATTTCTGCCCCAGAAAATCCATCGCAGACCTTGGTGAGTTGATCGAGGTCAAAACGGTCAATGTCGCGCCGCCGCTTTTTCAGATGGATTTGGAAAATATCTTTGCGTTCTTCGGCGTTGGGCAAATCGACAAAGAAGATTTCATCAAAGCGCCCCTTTCGCAGGAACTCACCGGGCAAACGCTCCACTCGGTTGGCGGTGGCCATCACAAACACCGGGGAGGTTTTTTCCTGCATCCAGGTGAGGAAGGTGCCAAAAATTCGACTGGAGGTACCGCCGTCGGAATCGGAGGAACCACCCGCCCCGGCAAAGGCTTTGTCAATTTCATCGATGAACAAAATTGCCGGAGAAATGGATTCAGCCGTACGCAGAGCGTTGCGCAAGTTCGCCTCCGAACGCCCCACGGTGGAGCCATCGTAGACCCGTCCCAAATCCAACCGTAGCAGGGGCAACCCCCACAGCCGGGAAGTGGTCTTAGCAATCAGAGATTTGCCACAACCAGGAACTCCCAGAATCAGCATTCCCTTAGGCTGGGGTAGGCCGTACTCTCGTGCCCGTTCAGTGAACGCATCGGAGCGCTGGAAAAGCCAGTGTTTCAACTCTTCTAAACCACCCACAGAATCGATGGTTTCGTCCACATCCATGAACTCCAGGATGCCGTTGCGACGGATGAGTTGCTTCTTCTCGGAGAGGACAATTTCCACTTCCTCTGCCGTTAGTTTTTTCGCCATCACCCGCGCTTTGCGGTATACCTTTTCAGCTTCGTCACGGGTTAACCCTAGAGCAGCTTTCAATAGCTTTTCTCGATCTTCGGTGGTAATGCTGCCACCTCTAGCTCGATTTAATTCCGTGGAGAGAACCTCGTCTAATTCCGTCATGTCGGGCATAGGGAAATCGAGAACGACCACCTCTTTCTCAAGCTCGATGGGCACTTCCTGCACCGGAGACATCAGCACAATAGTTTTTGAAGTGCCCTTGAGGGCAATAATCGCATCACGCAGACATCGAGTTACTGCGGGAGAATCCTTAAAGGGGTGAAGATCCTTGAAGATAAAGATGCCCGGTTCTCGCTGACGAATCACCCACTCTACAGCCGCTTCGGGGGAGACCGTGTTGTTGTGCTGGGTACCCGCTCCGGGATTGCCGTACTCCACCATGCCACGGGTCATGGTCCAGGTGTAAAGTTTGAGAGGATTTTTAACATCCTGCTCCCGAGCTAACCGACGAGCTACGGCGGCAATCGTTTGTTCGGCCCGTTCTTCCTCAAAGGTGACCAGATAGATCAGAGGATATTGGGCTTGTATAAGTACATTCAAATCCTCTTTCATGACCGATACCTTTTCGAGGGTGAGGGACATTAGGGCCGTTAGCGAATCGTCTGGACGGAAATGGTTTGCCTAGAAGCTTGCTATATGCAGCTCATACATTTTAGGAATAACCGAACCCACCTTTCAATTCTGTTTTTAAGACAACATTATTTTCAATCTCTTGTCAGTTTTCTTAACGTTAACCTCGATTACTAAACAACCACATCTACTAATCAGCAAGGTGACCGAAACTGTTTGGAACCGTCTCAATTAACAAAAAAGTAACAGCTCACAATTTGTACTGAAAAGATACACAATAGATAAAGCTGGCTTAAGAATGCTAGAAACCAGGGCAGCTTAAAACCTTGGCAGCAGCGTTAACGAATCCAAAATAAACTGAATACGAGGGGCTAGCAGACGACTAACTCGCCTTCCCCCCGTGAGCCGGGAACCCCAACCATTTCAGGCAGGTCGGAATCATTAAGAGTAGCGCCATTGGGAGCCGTTAGAGCGGCCATTCTGGCTAACTCGACTAGCTCTCCTTCGCGAACCACCACAGCGGTGGCACAGCTAGGACAGTCGTACACTTGATGAGAATGTCCATGGGCTACCTCAAACCCTTCATCCACAAGCTCGGAATGAGCCAGATAGAAGTCAATGGCGCGCTTAGCAATGGAAGACATCGCTTCTCCTTCAACGGCGGCACGAATGCGCAGTTGACGATGCAGATCAGGCGGTAAATAGAGGGTAACTTTGGTCGCTTTTTGGTCTTCCATAACGCACTTCTAATTAGGGGTGACCCAGGTATGTAGCTACCTTAGCGGCGGCTTCTCGATGCTGTCAAGACGGCTTAACGTTATGACGTCATTTTGTTTACATTTGTTTACAAAAGAGGGCTTTCGTAGGATTCGTAGGAATAGATCGGGCGTCAGAGGTGCGCGGGTAGGGTGCCCAACCTACTTCAGGGCTGATGGCTTAACACATCCCTGAAGTAGACGTTGGGTGCAGCGGTGCGGCCCCTATGATCGAAAAATTGATTAACGTCCTGGAACGCTAACCGTTGACCCGACGCTGCTTGCGGGATGGCGTGCTGCGCACCGATGATCCGCCTGCGCCACCCATGCCCACGCGCCCTAGGCCCAGCAGACCAATCCCCATCACCACAAAGTTGCTGGTGCTGGCCAGGCTGGTTTTGGTGAGGGTGGTCTTGGCGTTTTGGGTCAGGGTTTCCGCCTGGGTTTCGATAGCCGCCAGCGCTTGGGAAAATTCCTCTGGGCTGACGTTGGCGCTGATTTCGGGGTTGTTGCGGCCCTCTTCTACCTGGGTTTGCAGGGTTTGGGCCTCTTGGTTAATGCGCTCAACGGTTTGCGACTGAAGCGATAGCCCATCGCGAATGACTAAAATGCAGGACAGCAAAAATATCACCCCCACGGCTAAGGAGAGGTAGGAGAAGGGCTTGCGTAGTTGGGGCATCTCCCAAAAGCTAAAGATCACTAGGGCCAAGCCAAACAGCAACACAATGCTGCGATCTCCCATTTGCTGCAAGAGGCCCACCCGCCAAGCGGCCCCTGAACCCAGGGGAAAGGTGAGGGCAATCATATCGGCCAAAAAACCAAACAGACAGGTAAACCCAACAATGCGGGCAATCATCTGGCCCGCCAATCCGGTAGAGGTTTGTGTAGACATACTGACCATAACCAATACTTATCCTAAAGGTTGAGTGAACGGTGAAGGAACGCGCAGACCATTGGGTAGGCCGTCTTCACCCTCCCCTATTCGGAACCACCCTTCAGCGTCCGTCAGGTTAGGCCAGGGTTTAGCAGAGCTTTATATAATCCTTCACAGATTGACCGTAGGGGTCTTGCTATCCCTAGTTCTACTCTGCGGAACCACCCCAGGATTAGCGCTATCACCCAAATTGGAGTGGCAAAAATTAGGCAGCAAAAAGTAGCCCCAGGCCAGAAAGCCTGAGGCATGAGTCACTCTATTTCACGATCTTCTACGATTAAAGATGCGTGGTAGAGGTTAGATTGTGGTTGATGGCTAAAGGGACTTGCCCTGGACGCGGCAACCGCGCCCCTACCTCCCTTGAATATCGTAGGGGTCAGGTCTCCTGACCCTTTCAGACGTCTGGATTTTGGCAATTTTTGTCAGGCAACCACCACCGCTAGGTTGGATTCCATCGGGCTAGGCCTTGCTGACTGACATAACGCCGAAAAGCATTGATTTCTCGTAGGTTGGGTGGCGCGATAGCAGAACCCAACAAGCCCGAAATCCTCGGCGAGTGTTGGGTTCCGCTTCGCTGCACCCAACCTACTTTGGAGATGTGTCAGGCAATCAGGGGCTAGGCACCGTTGCTGGCTGACGATAGGCGCACAGCAGCCACCGCTAGGTCGCCTTGCGCGGACGACGTTTTACCATGGCCATTACGGCATAGTAGTAGGCGGTCAGAATCAAGCCTGCAATAATTTGTGAGCCCCAATTGCTGTGCCAGAAATTAAAAGATTCCTGCCCCCAATAAACAGAGGCCATCGTCAGCAGCATAATGCGAGGAATGTTAAAGACCAAACCCATCACGAAACCTGCCAGCATCATTAATCCAATCTTCGACCAGGGCTGTTTAAGCAACAGACCCATAATCAATCCTGAGGCGGCAATCGTACAGGCCATGGCAAAGCCGTTGCAATCCCAGTTTACATCCACGGCTCCGATAGGTTCAATGGCTACGTAGGGGCCATCGGCGATGGCAGGCTGACCGATCAGACGTAGACCAAACGCTGAGGCGGTGGCCATCATGCGATCTAGAAAGCGATAGGGGGTTAAGGTTTCCCAGAGCAAACGGGCAAACACACTAGGCCTAGAATAGACCGTTAGAGCTGTAAAAAGGCTTATCAGAGGGAAACGAACGAAAAAACTAGCCCCCCAAGTGCTAGTGGCAATCCCTGCCAGGATAAGCAACCATAGCAAGCTCTGGGGCCAAATCGCAAAGTGCAGGAAGGGAAAGGCAACAATGCCAGCCACAATTAACATGTGGCCTAAGACCTGATCTTCTTGGGAAGCCGAGGATTGAGCAAGGGTGTGGCGCTGGGGCCAAATTTGCCACAGGCCCAGGCCAATAATAGAAAACAGAATCAAAATACCGTCTGATCCTCTTCGCATACTGAGGTAGACGTCGTAAAGCCAAACGGGTAGATAAAACAGACCTACCGTTAACCCAGCTAAAACAAAGCGCCCATGCCAGGTTTTGATTGCCCGTTTAATTGTATTTGCGAGGAGGGCTGAAGTGGAGGATAAATAGTTCATAGCTGACACGGAACGGAGAACATGGAAATCAAGATGAACTTACTCGCTTGCACCTATGGACTGGGCGATAGGCACTGAAGGAATCGCAGTACCCTTAGCTTGGATAGCAGACTCATAAATTTCCATCAGACGTGCATAGTTGGCAGCAGCAGTGTAGTGTTGTTCAAATTCAGACCTAGCAGCATGGCGCATGGCAGCTAGTTCCGACTCATGGCTCATGGCCCAGTCAACCTGGGTAGCTAGATCGACCGCGTCTCCGGGGGTAAAGTGAAGACCTGTCCGTCGATGATCAATAAGTTCAGCCATAGCTCCAAACCTAGAAGCGATTACAGGAGTCCCCTTAGAGAAAGCCTCAATGGCAACACGTCCGAAAGTTTCATACCACTTCGATGGAAAAATCAGAAATTTTGCCTCTCCAATTAACTCATAAACTTCCTGAATAGGCTTTCTACCTAGCCATTCAATGGATGAGTTACTTTCAGACGCTTGGCTTACAACGTTAGCGAGAGGGCCATCGCCTATAATTTTCAATGGCAACTTAACTGAAAGTCTAGTCCAAGCATCCAGAAGAATATCTAGACCTTTTTCTACGGAGAGTCTACCCACGTAAATAGCATAGTTCCCTGATCCCAGACCAGAACCTAGATCATTATAGACAAAGTTAGGTTTAACAAATATTTTTTCAGGGGGCAGGCCTCCAGAAATAAACTTCTGACGTGCAAACTCTGTCAAGGCAATATAAGCGTCCACCTTATCTATCCAAGTTGAGAGCAGACTGTGGGTAAACAACATAGATGCCACGGCAGCACTAGCTAGACGGTCCTCTTTATAGCATCCATGCAATACGCTAGGCCAAGGTAGAGTTTTTCCTAAACAGGCTTCACAAACTTTACCTTGCCTGAAGAAAAGGCCATTCGGGCAAAGCAAGCGATAATTGTGCAGGGTTTGTATTATGGGTACTCCGTTGTTATAGGCAGCATAGTAAACGGAAGGTGAAACTAAAGGGAAAAAGTTATGAACATGAACTAAATCATAACGATGGGTAGTTAGTATATTACTAATCGAATTAAAGGTTTCCTGAGACCAAATAGTTTTTTGTGCGCTTTTAAAGGGAGTGAAATCAACCAATTTATTATTGTTTTCTTCATAACTGTCAAGAATATGCCCATGCAGCCGGAGCAGAGCGCACTCTTCTTCATGACAATAGTCTTCTCCACCTCTAATTTGATACTTATTATGAACACTTAATATTTTCAAAATTACTTCTCTCAAATATTCTCATTGTCATCTTTCTGCTGTTGTGACAACTATTTTTGTGACATCAAGCAGAAACTGCTTTGCTAGTTCAGGAGTATGTTTAGAGATCACTAACTTTGAGGCTTCTCCCATTTGATCGACCATATTAGGACATTCTAAAAACTTAAGCATTACATTGACTATTTCATGAAAATTTTTTGATTCTACAAGAAATCCGTTTTGGCCATCTTGGATTAATTCTGAAGCTCCAGCACCTTTTGAACAAATAACGGGTTTTCCAAAAGCCATTGCTTCTAAAACTACCATTCCCCAAGTATCTTCTAAGGTTGGAAATACAAACACATTAGCATTGTGAAAGCAGGTACCAATTGCGCCATAATCTACCCAGCCAATCCATTCAACAGGTAAGCCATGTTGCATGCAATAGGCCTTGAGTTCGTCTTCTTGCGGACCTTGTCCAACTACTTGGAGTATGAATTCATGTCCACGACCCAAACTTTTAATTTGCTGACAAGCTTGTAGTAAATACATAAGTCCTTTTCTAGGAATGAGTTGCCCCACAAAGAGGAAAATCATTCTATTAGACAATTTTCCATTCTTTTTGGCAAGATTAGAATTCCTTAACAGCGCATTATTAGCAGGAACCTGGTATGGTCGATGAAAAACTTTCTCAGAGTTTATTCTTAGGTATTCTGAAATATATTCTTTTCCAGCACTTGAATTAGTAATTATAGAATCGGCTGATCTTCCTGCTTGGCGACGAATCCATGTGCGAATAGTAGAGTTGCGGAAATCAATATTAGGACTGCTCCCATCGTATACTATTACCACTTTCCATTGATAAATACGCTTTAATAGTAGAACTAGTAAAGTCCATATGGAAAACCCGCTCGTGAAAATAACATGAGGCCTGTACTTCTTTAAATGCAAAATAATTTTTGGGGAAACGAGTGAAAACTTATAAGTATACATTTCTGCATCTTTAGAAGCGAAAACCTTAGTCTTGCCAACAACTTGAACAGGGAATGAGTTTTCAAATCCCTCAGAATAACCTTCCCATTCACCCGTAAATACGAATATTTCTGACACAGAATTAGCATACTCAGATAATATAGGATGCCAGTAGTTTCCACCTTTGAGAGATGGAAAAACCCAGGCAACACGAAGCTTTTTAAGATTCATGATAGAAAGAACCGTAGAACCATAAACAAACAACAATTGCTATCAACAAAAATTTTAAAGTGTCTTTGATTTTTAGAATTTTCTGAAAAAATAATGATGAATCGGAGGTGTTGCTAGGATTAAGAACTTTGAAAAGGAAATGTCCGATGCCACCATTCAGCTCAGTTCAGACTTTACCAAACTACGCTTAAGCGGCTTGCAGCCACTGGCAAGAAATCTCAAATGGGTTCTATAAAACATTTCAATGATCCACATTCATTCCAACTCGGACCTCGTAAGCTCTATCTCTGTAACATCATCAGCGGTCAGCCAAGCATACTCTAAATCGGTCGTGACTTTGATATCTACGGCCTTAATGAGTGCTGATGTCAAGTTTAGCCATTAGCCGCATTACCCGATAATGACAGACCATTAAGCATTGGGCCTTTAACCTAGTCTCAATCCTTAGGGAGCCATAGTTATAGCGACTTACAGCTTAAATTTGCTGAATCTGGCAAGACAATAAGGAAGGCCGTAGCTTTTTTGAGAAATCACGATCCATCTGCACTTGTTTTAGATCTTGACGCAACTCATTGAGTTCTTGATACTCCGGTCAATTCCCATTAGGGATCGATGGAGCGTTTAATTTAGTTTTGTTTCACCCACTTGCACAATGCGCTTTAGGTCAATCACATCCCTATAACCACCTGGCTAACCAGTTTTCCTGATTGACCGACGAGCGAATGGTTTTAGCTTTTCGCTCGTCAGTAAATGGCCTAAGCGGTTTTTTGCTAATCTGAACATTCTCCTTCGTTATCGAATCTTCGGAAATATCTATTTTTGCTGGGGAAGGACAAAATATGCCTATATTTTATGCAGCAAACGATGTAGTGCCTCAGTCACACTATCTAAAGAGTGAGAATTCATATACGCTAAGGATTTTGTCCCTAAACGCTTTGATATATCAGGAAATTCAATTAATTTCAGCATTAAATCTGCTAGTTCTTGAGGCTTATTAGGATTAAATAGAAACCCATTTTGATCTTCAACTACCATTTCTGATGCCCCAACAAATTTAGAGCATAAAATAGCCTTTCCAAACGACATTGCTTCCAGAACAGCCATTCCCCAGGTATCTTCTAGGCTTGGAAATACAAATACGTCGGCAAGCTCTAGCCAATAACCTAATTCGCCATAGTTTATTCTACCCAACCAGAGAATTTGACCGTCGAGATCGTAGAAAGTAGCTAATTCTTTAAAGTCTTCAGCTTGTTGACCGTCTCCTATGATGAGTACAGTATAATCAACCACTCCAGAATCTTTGAGAAGATTACAAGATTCTAAAAGTTTGTCAATTCCTTTTCTATATATAATTTGACCTACGTATAGAAAAATAAGTTGATTTTGTTTTTTTATCTCTATACTTTTGCTATTTTTTTCGGCTAGCATTAAATCTTTGTCTGGCAAAAGATAAGTGATCGGTGCAATCATTTTCTTGTCAATTTTCAAGAATTCTTCAAGATATTTTACTGCAGAAGAATTGTTGGCAATAAACTGATCGGTGAATTTAGAGATTAGTTTCCTTGCGGACGACCGTATAAAAGAATCGCTAAAATCCGCATTAAATGTACTTCCTTCATAAAGGGTAATTATTTTCCATTTGAAGATTGGTTTCGCTAATGCAATTAAAAATGACCACAAAGAAAATGCGCTTGTAATTACGTAATCAGGCTTATACTGAGACAAAAAGTAAATGATACTAAGAGGCAATAACATTACCCCTCTCTGATACCCAGAACTGTTTTGATTTGTCGGGATTAATTTAAATTTTCCAACGATTCGAACTGACTTTGAATAGTCTGCTGACCTATCAAATTCAGGCCAGACTTTTGTTGTAAAGAAGATAGAGTTTTTGAATTTTCCTGTGAAGCTTTGTACTAGCGGTTGCCAATGTGCACCGGCAGACATGGTTGGAAGCAGCCAAGCGACTCGGAGAGTATCATCTTCTTTCATAAGATATAGTTGTTTTGGATCAATCAATACTTGCTAATTGAAGAATCTATTTATTACTTGATTGACTAGCAAAAGCTATAGTGCGGGTTAGCATTGAGCGATTAAAAGAACAACACCAGAAACAAACTCAATGGCTATACTGGCGCTAAACGCGTTTACAGTCGAGCAAGGGTTTTAGAAGTACTGTCAAGCAATTAGATTCTTTGCTTTCAAGGCTATTTTTATGGTGACTATTACTTTCTAAGCAATACACACGGTAAGTTCCGAGAAGTAAACTACCTGATTGGCAAAGGCTCTACACCTGGATCTCTGCCTACGGGAGAATAAGGAGATGCATTCTTAGGCAGAAATCTCCTTAACAGGAAAATAAAATTGATGCATATACTATTAGAAAGGTCTAAGCCGCTGAGTAATACCTAACCAAATAATTCTGCGGTATGGCAGTATCCAATAAATAGGCCATAGAGGCCCTGCATGGCGTTGGGTAAATGCTTTCCACTCATGGAAAGGATGTAAGATAGCATCTTGGGTAGGTAAACCTTTAGGCTGACTAAGCCGTTGAAATTGATTAACTGTTTCAGATTTTGGAAGCTTTTCGAACTGTTCTTTCGGGGAATTTGAAGCGCAGGTTCCAATAAATCCAGGTGCGATCCAAATATCAAACCCGGCTCTAACCGCTCTCAATCCATAATCAAAATCAGCTGCATAGTGTCTAAAGGTTAAGTCTAAACCTTCTACTTTTTCAGCAACCTGACTGGGAATCAGTACACAATTACCATTCATCGTGTCGCATTGCAGTGGTACCTCCTTTGGGGTTAGCCATCGAAATTTACAAGGGTGAACCCAAGTTCCTTTTTTGACTCCACCATATGTCATTAGCCCTGTCTTTTTGTCTTGAGTAGAACCAACTATGATACCCTCCTTGCCTTTTTTTCGAAGCCATCTAGAGGTGTTTAAGAGCATAGCTACAGCATCAGAATAAAGTAGGGTATCGTCATTTAGCCATAGATAATAGTCATAACCTGTTTTTGAGGCAGTCGAAAATGCTAGTTCCATACCCCCTGTCCAAAATAGCTGGCCGTCACCTTGAATTAAGGTAACTGATGGAAAAACTTCAAGTACCGCATCAGAAGTACCATCAGAACTACCATCATCTACTAAATAGACAGAAAGACAGATATCTTCCAGAAGCCTCTGATTAAACACTGTAGATAAGCAATCAAGCGTTTGTTCCTTCCTGTTAAAGCAAGTGAGTAAGATTGCTATATGAGTTTTAGATGTTATTTTTTTCATTAGAAGACAATCATGTATATTTCCATTCACGTCATGAAACTCTCGGAATTAAGACTTTCCACACAAAATCAAAACTCAAAGCTTCAATCAAAACACTTTCAAGGATTTTTAAGCTTTAAAACTCTTGAGAAAAGATCTGAGTAGCGGCTAGCCTGTCTGCTATCACTAAATTCAGCTTCAACTTTTTCTCGAGACATTTTCCCTAATAATCGATTTCGATCATCGCCTTCTAAAACCCAAAGTATGCCTTTCAATAAGTCTTCAATATCAAAGGGTTTACATAGATAGCCAGTCTTTTGATGATCGATCAATTCAGGAATTCCGCCAATGCTGAAACCGATGCAGGGCGTACCACAAGCTAATGCTTCTAACACAGTATTAGGAAAGTTGTCTTCAGTAGATGGAGCCACAAATGCATCAACTGCTGAATAAGCAAGTGCTAAAGAAGACTCGTCACCAAGATGCCCTAAGGCATGGACGTTAAACCCCATCTCATTCATAACCTGTGACTTTGTTCCCCCAAACACTACTAAGTCAAGACGATTGTTCCATTCTGTATCGCTAAGCTTCTTAAGAGCTGGTTCCAAGAGATGGAAGCCTTTCCTAAGGTCATTTGTCCCAAGCATAGACCCGAAAAGCAATAGCTTGCGATCTTGGGGTAGATTCAAAGCGTTGCGAGCAAACGAGCTATCTAAAGGCTTATAAACTTGTGTATTTAAACCATTAGGAATTATCTCTATGTGCGAATTTCGGAAAAGAGGACTATTACGAGCACAGTCAGCTAGCCAAGAACTAGGAGAAACTAAAGTTATGTTTAGCGGCTTCCATGCAGTAGCTTTTCGCTGCCATATTAAACGAGCAAGATCATTTTCTCTCCCGCTATTTAATTGAGGGCAAGAGCCACAGTAGTTAGTATAGCGTTCACAACCACCTGTATAGTGGCACCCTCCTGTAAAAGCCCACATATCGTGGAGTGTCCAAACTATGGGAGCCTTCAGCTTGCCAAAAGACTCAATTGGCAAAAAACCATGTCCGATCCAGTGAAGATTAATAATATCTGGATGCAAAAACTTAATTTTAGAATATAAGCTATTAGGAACCCATTGTAGCGAGAAGGGCCTTGTTTGATCACGATTAGGGTAAAAGGCAAGAGGAATTTTATCTAGGTGCTCGCGAAGCTTCAACTTAGCAGAAAGCTTGTCCAGAACCTTGGATTGAGAAACGACATTATCAAATGTAGTAGAATTTGACTGGACAAATAAGCAACTATCAATGCCTTCTTTTCTCAATCCTTCATGAAGACGAAAAGAAGCACGCCCTGCACCACCTTGAATACTTTGACTAACCAATAGAGCTTTCATAGTTAAAAAGCAATGTATTTATTGCATAACAGGGGGAATTAGTATCAGTAGAAAATGCTAGCTTGTAAACAAGAATCCTAATCCGTTTTTGGTAGATCGCAACGTGACAATCATCAAAATAGGCTTTGAATCTTTTGGCAAACTTTTTCGATTATTGTGGGATGATAGTTGAACAAAGTTTTTTGTGTAAACTCATCCGCTCTAGAATCTCTAATCACAAAAGGTGGGTGCTTTATAGGAAAGACGATTTCCTGAGCAGGCTGCTCAGAGAATACATTTTTCTTAGACGTGTGAGTTGCATTTTCTCCATGACCAACATTGGTTACTAGATTTAGACTAGGAGTAATGTGCAAAGCATTTTGTATCCAGCAAGAAAAAGTCCAGCGGAATGCCCAACTATCAATGCCTTCTCCTTTTAATACATAATCAAAAGTTCTTTCCCAACTTTTAGCGTATCTTTTATTGCCAAGCAGGTCATATAGCAAGTTTAGTCTTTTAACTTCATTCCAGAGAGCCATGTCATAGTCAAAGTGGCTCCAAGCACGCCGCCAAGTTGCCCATCCCCAACAATGGTTATACCTGGAGAAATAATAGTCGTAATCTGTTTTCTGTCGCCCGAACTGTACATTCTGGCCAGAAATTGAAAAAACTCTGCTATCATTTCTATACCATTCAAGGAGCTCTTGAGCAAACTTGAAAAAGCTGGCATCAGGAATACAATCATCCTCTAAGATAATTGCCTCAGATGTGTTTTCAAATACCCAGTTCAATCCGCTAGAAACGCGTTTTGAACATCCCAAATTTTGATCAGAATAGTTTTTATTTATCTCACATTCCCAATCGATCTTGTCAATAATTCTTCGTGCATTAGCGCAATTTTTGAAATCACTTTCTACATTAAGACGTGGTCCATCTGCGATGACAAAAAGGTCTCTCGGTTGTACACAGCGGAGAAGTTCTATAACTTTAGCAACCTTGTTTGGTCGATTAAAGATGATAAGGACGATCGGAGTTTTGCAAGTAAAAAGAGTCATTATAAGTCAACTAATATTCTTTAACTACGTACTCATGCTCACTCACCCATAGAATTTAGTTGTTCCTCTAATTCCTTTAAAGAAACGGAGAAGTTTGCAGTTTGTGGGGATTGACTTACATCTACATCCTCAGAAACAATTGAGGAGTAATCAAGCCCGTTGAAAGCCGAAATTTTCTCATACATCTTTGGAGTATAGTTTTTCCCAAACAGTTCGATCACTTTAGTTCCCGGTTTAGAAAAGGTTAGGTTAGTTAACCCTGCACCGTGTACACCAATAATAGTCTCAGCATTATAGAATAAGTTTACTTGTTCAACAAATGATAAGTCTGATAGTACACAGGTGGAAAATCCTTTTCTCTTTAAAAATTTGACGACTTCGTGCTCATTTAGCAAACGTCGTTGATGTGCTGAGTCTCCTCTGCTCACATATATATGTTGCTTAATTATATTAGCCGACTCTAACTTTGGCAAAAATGTCGATTTTAGCCAATCCGTAATCCATTCAGGCGGATTATGAGAATCTGGGTTTGGATGATCAACAACCATAAGGTAATCAGCTTTTATGTGCCTAAATTTAGCACTGGAAATTATCCTTTTATCTTCAATATTTAATATTTTCAAGGTTTCTAGTTGAAAGGCATAAGAAAGATCTGGAGCCAGTAAATAATCAATTAAGTTCAGATCTGAGTGCAATTGATATAAATATATTCTCGGAAGAACATCATACAACCAATGATAATAATTATAATTCCCTGAACCTCCTGTTAATAATGAAAGTACTTTACCTTTAAAGTGAGAAATAGGTTGAGGTGTTCCTGTTTTTAAGGCAGGATTTTCATGAGTCGGCAGAATCTTTCTATCTTTCCACTGCCAAGATGCCCCAGGTACAAGTAACCGCTTGTAAGAAACGGCTATGTATACACTGCGGTCTGTAAAAAGCTGACCATTTGGAATTCCATAAACTCGGTAAACTTCCTTATTTTTTTTGTCTGGTTTAACTGTGCTAAAAGTAAGATCGCTTTTTTTGTCATCTAGGAGTACACCTTTTGGGGCATACGAAATGTTAAAGATCCAACCGAACAGTTTTTCTAATATTTTTCTTGCCAAATTGTCTATTTTTTTTGAGTAAATTTTGTTCATTTTCTAAAAAATAATTTTTTGTTCTTTGAAAATGCACTAAAAACACTAGTTTTAAGTATAGGTAATCTCAGAATCTAGTGTTTAAGAAACCTTCATCACTAACAAATTCTTCTTAGCGATTCTTAGTCAAATATGGTATCGGAGGATCCTTACTAGACAAGCGTTAAGACCGTCACAATTCACCTTTTGCTAGCAAGAGTGTTTATTACGATAAAAGGGAACTTTAAGCTTGTTAGAAACATACTTTGGTTTTATCTCAGCGACGATTTTTGCTGAGCAAGCAGATTGAGGCTCATCAATCTGGCTTTGTTCAGCATCTGGTCTTAGATGGGAATAAATCTCTAGATTGCTAATGAGCGAGTAACTTATCCCAGCAAAGGTGCTAACTAAACAAATAATCTTCCAAATTTACATTTCCCATATCTTGAAATTTTATATAACGAGAATGAATTCCTTCAAGGGGCAAGAAATAAATCTCTGCCAATCTTTCTGGTGAGATTTTGTCTCCTCCTGCTTCTACTATTAGTCTAGAAATATAAGCGCAATATTTTAAACGAAGCTTGTGGATCTGTTTCAGAGTTTGCTTGCGTATAGTTTTCGGATCGGGAGAATGGTTCTTCCAATACTCAACAGCTCGGGCAATTTCAAATGCATCTGGAGGGACAATGAGAGAATTCTCACTCGTGAAAAATTCATCTCGCCCACCTTTGCTGGGCGTACTAACCACTGGTATACCACATAACAAATATTCGCAGGCAGCAAACATCGCACCCTCAACCGCTGATAGACATAACCCTGCATAAGATTGGTTATAACGTTTGGCCAACTCTTCCCGAGGCAAAAACGTTCGATTAAAGTCAGCGTGCTTTAGCTCTGGACAAAACTCATGCAAGTCTCCACCGTAGGAGATAATCATTAATTTTTTGATGTTTCGAGCTAGTTCATGGCGTTTAAATGCCATTAGTTGAGCTGTATAAATGGCATCGTATATTTTAGGTTCATTTTCGATATTATACAAATGTTCATTAATATAAAGGCTGCTGCTAAAATGGCCTCCACGCAACAAATATCGTTTTCTCACAACTTCTTCGTCAGCAGCATTAACAAGCAAGTGGTTAGCAACACCTTGCGTTGAGTAATACACCTGCCTTAACTTATGTCGGCCCATCCGGTGCCAGGGAACAGACCAGCCGCCAATATGGTTCAAAACATACTTAGGCTTAAACCATGGTGGCAATGGGTATTTTTTTGACCCATCAAATATCTGGTTGCCGAGAGGATATACATTACCAATAAATGAGATAATCAACGGTTGCGTGCACAAGATGTAGAATCCATGAAATAGCATTAAAAATATTCTCCTGAATAACTAAGTTTAATGAGCTGTAATAAGTGAGCTTAGAGGAAGCAAAAAAATGTCTTTCAACCTGCACTAGCGTCTTTTGATTGCGCTTATCTACTTGACAGTCTTAGTTATTACTTTTATCGTCTTATGATTTTGCCATCTGTAATCCAGCACGAATAATTTTTGGCAGTTCAAACAACACTATCCCCTTTGTTTGTCTGATAAAAATATCTCTGGTTTTAGAGTGAAAAGCGTTGCATAGATAAGATGCAATAAATTGGGAGAATATAGTTGCGATGGTTGCACCCATAATTCCTATTTTTGGGATCAATATCCAGTTCAAAATAATATTAGTGATAGCACCAAGTACCCCTGCAAATGCCCTAAAGTTAAGTAAGTCTCCTGCAACCATCCATGGGCCTCTGGCTACACCTAATGAAACAAACAGGCCAGCCCATACATAAACTGCAAGAATTATTCCTCCTTCTGCGTACTCTTGGCCATAGAATAGAACTATTAACTGATTACTAAATATACTAACTGGAACGGCTACTAAGTAAGATAGAAATGCCATGAGTGTGAAAAGTTGCTGAGCCCGCTTATAATATACCTTCTCATTATTTTCTTTCAATTTAATAATTATAGGAAAAACAGTGCTAGTTATTGCAGCTGGCACGAAGTACCACATCTCTGCCAATTTCATAACGGCAGTATAGAGACCTACAGCCTGATCTCCAACCATTTGGCCTAGCATAATACTATCAGTACGCATATAGATAGTAATGACGGCACCAGTTATCATCATTGGAAAGCTATCTCTTAGCAGTTCTTTTGCACGTCGATAGCTCCAGGCCCATTTTTGTAAATTTTTTTCTCGCTGCTGGTAGACGATGACTAAACCAATACCACTCAACATCATTTCTCCAGCCAACGCTATAGCAAAAGCTATTAGTGGGGCTTGGATAGCAATAAGAACTAATCGAACAGCGGCAGTGAAGAGATAAGCTCCATTTTTGACAAAAACAGTGTATTTCGAATCAATTTGCGATTGAAACCAAAATGAAATTATATTAAAAGCATTAAAGGTTCCGCTAATAGAAGCAATAAGCACAAGCCACTGCATAAGTGGGTCATTGGGCCGCATCACCTGATTTAATCCTACAATAATAGGAATGCTGGCTATGCCGCCCACTATTTGAAGTATGAAGGCTGTACCTAAGATCTCGAGTTTTAAATCTGGGAAGCGTACAATATCCCGGACTACGATGCTATCAAGTCCCAAGTTGACAATGATACCGAACAAAGCAGCAAATGAGATTGCATAGTTCAAGCTGCCAAACTGCTCAGGCCCTAGATATCTGGCTGTCCAAAGCCCTATAAATAATGCTGTTCCCATTTGCAGAAAACGGTCTGCAAAAAGCCAGCCAAGATTGGAAAAAACTTTCTTCTGATTTAAGCTAAGAATAACCTTTATTTTTCTGATTTTTTTAAGCATACTAAAGGAGGCAAGGAACCTCTTCTAATAAGTAGATTGACCGATTTAAATTCACAATATTTACAACTATCTTTGAGCTGACAATAGAGGGTACTCCATAGCTATTTTTGCCGAGAAGATTACATAGTAGACCCAAATGTAGTTTGGTGACAATAAGGACGACTGATTTAGGTTAAGCAATATGACATAGATAACAAAAATAACAGGAACTAAGAAGACTTTACTTCGAGTTTTTATAAATAGTTTTATTGATCTATAGAAAACAAGAACTAGAGAAGCTGCAAAAAGTATAAACCCTATTAGACCCGTATCCAAAAAAATTTCTAAAAAGCCATTGTGGGCATGAGGGGGAATGTACTGCGTGCTGGCTACCATTATGTTTGAAGCTGGATTATCAATGCCTCTCCAAGGTTGCCAAAATCCTGAATAACCATACCCTAAGAAAGGCTTTTTTACTATTTCATCCCATATCTGGGGCCAGATATCTGCGCGCCCTGTTAAATTGGGTTCTTTTCCCAAAAAATCTAAGACAGACAAAAATATTGCGTCTGAATTCAGTGCACCCACGATACCTATCATAAGGCTGACAAGTATATATATTACTAATTGAATAGTATTTAACTGTTTCGCAAAGCTAAGGAAGCATGAAGTTCCTAGCAGTACCGCAAGCGCTACGATAGCCCCTGCCGAGTTGGAAAGAAGCATGACCATAGAGATAATAATTGCCATCAGCCTGAAGGGAATTACATTTTTACCTGCATCTAGTGAATGCACAAAAAACAGAGTTGAGCTAAAGGCCATAAATGCTCCAAAGTCAATTGGATGGTATAGTACACCCGTCCATCCTTTATCTCCTGTTCCTAGAGATGGAAGCAAAACGGCTACAAATATCGAGATAAGAACAGTTATGCTACTGTTCAAGAGCAGTACCATCATCAACTCATCCCAGCTCAGTTTCTTTGAGATATGCATAGCTACGGCAGCTGTACCAGCTAATACTAAGCTCGACCGAAAAGTATGAAGAGGAGTTTGTGACCAAGCCCATGAAATGTTGTTAACGAACAAAAAGATGCCGACAAATGGCAGTAAATATATCGAAAATAAGTTACTTAGAATATCTTTGTACTGACTTCTTATCAAAAATATAGTGATTGCATATACTCCTAATTGAAGGAGAGTAATCGATAAACTTTTATCCCTTGCGGACAAGTTAATTGGATTAAGAAAAGAAAAGGGTTCTAGTTTTGAATTAGTTGTCAGAAATAAAAATGTAGGAATAGCAATCAAGTCTATTTTTCTTGCCTTAGAGCCTTTATTTATCTTAAGGGAAAAAAAAGTAAAATAAACAAAAAAATTAAGGCTAATGAAGAAAAGGAAGAATGGATCTAATATCAAGTTTCTCATCCTATTTTAGTCCCCAGGCCAAATATATTTGCAATCTTTAGGATTTTATAAAGTAGCATGAGTACGGATTTTCTCTTCTCTAAACTTGCTCTTGATTTTATTGAACTGAGATTTTGGAGATGTAAAGCTCTTCCTTGGATAAATGCACCGCCCATGATGTCGGGCCTCTGCCTTGATGAAAATGGTGCGTTCCGGCTAGATACGATAAGACCACACAAAAATGCAAAGTAGGTAGCCCTATCCTCTCTCCAACCCAGAAGTGCCCTGGGTCAGGGGTAAAGAGACTGAGATCTAACGACCGTCGAAGCCCCTCTACTTAGTAGATAAGGTTAAATTGTTATCTTCCTTTACGAGGATACCGGCAGCCGTCCGGATGCCTAGGGTGGAAAGTCGGTAATTTCCCCAGGGTTTAGGTTGGCTTAAAGGCTTCTCAAAGATAGGCAAACTTTCCGGATGACTGGGTTTCTGGCTTGGAAGCGTTGTTCTGTGGCAACTTCAGCCCGTCGCCGCCCGCCAAAACGATTCGGCCTTGGGCGGCGTTGATCCGCTAAAATCCTGGGGAATCCTCCCTAGGGGTCTAATTGGGGCCTAGGGGCTGCCCTCTTTTTCCATGAGGCTCTATGACCATCAAAAATCTGATCTCCTATGGCCTGTTGTTGTTTATCCCCCTTGCCATTGTGGCCGAGCGGCTGGAATGGGGCGCATTGACTATTTTTGGTCTGTCGGCGGTGGCGATTTTACCCCTCGCCATCTGGCTCAGCACGGCGACCGAAGAGCTGGCGCTGATCACTGGCCCCACCATTGGCGGTTTGGTGAATGCGGTATTTGGCAACGCCACGGAGTTGATCATTGCCCTGGTGGCGCTGAAGTCGGGGTTGATTGACATTGTGAAGGCCAGCATCACGGGGTCGATTTTGGCGAATACGCTGCTGGTGCTGGGGCTATCCATGTTTGTGGGCGGGCTGCGCTACAAAGAACAGACCTTTAACCAAAAGGTGGCGGGCATCAATGGATCCACCATGGGCCTCGCGGTCACGGCAGTGCTGATTCCGGCCCTGGTGATCAACACCTCCAATATTGTGGAGCCGGGGGTAATTCGTCAGTTGTCGGTGGTGGTGGCGGTGGTGATGATTGCGGTCTATGCCCTGACGCTATTGTTTTCCCTCAAGACCCATAGCTACCTCTACGATGTGGGCGTTAGCGACCATCCCCATGGCGAAGGCGAGGGCCACGGCGAGGAAAAGCCCAATGTGTGGCTGTGGGTCGGGGTGCTGCTGGTGGCGACGCTGGGCGTGGCGGTGATGTCTGAAATTTTTGTGGGAGCAGTGGAAGAGGCGGCGGAAAGCCTAGGGTTTACGCCCCTATTTACCGGGGTAATTTTGCTGCCCTTGGTGGGCGGTGCCGCCGAGTATGTGACGGCGGTGCGAATGGCCGCCAAGGACAATATGGATTTGGCGGTGTCTGTGGCCATGGGGTCTAGTTTGCTGGTGGCGCTGCTGGTGGCCCCCCTACTGGTCATTGTGGGCGAGATTATCGACCAGCCCATGGATTTGAACTTTGGCCTGTTTGAGGTGGTAGCGGTGGCCGTAGCGGTGGCCACGGTGAACCTAATCAGCCAGGATGGCCGATCCAACTGGCTGGAGGGAGTGCTGCTGCTATCTACCTTTGCCCTGCTGGGGGCGGCCTTCTTCTTCCATCCGGTCTAGCCTCAGTAGATCGCAAAACCCCCGCAGCCCACCCTAACGGGAAGCAAGCTACACCCTAAATCCCTCTCCCTTGGGGAGAGGGACTTTGAAGACCGTTTCCGGCTCCCCTCTCCCCGTGGGAGAGGGGCTGGGGGTGAGGGCTGGATCGTGGCAAAAGAGCATGTTTGTGATCTACTAAGCCTAGGATAATTCCGGCCCCGTGGGCTGAGGGGGGATAATGGGCCGAGGGGATCATAGGCCAAGGGGATAATGGGGTGAGGCACAGGATGCACATTTTGTTAGTAGATGACGAAGTTGAACTCACCGACCCCCTTAGTCGGTTGCTAACCCGCGAGGGCCACCAGGTGGATGTGGCCACCGATGGCGATATGGGGCTAGCCATGGCCGAAAAGGGCGGTTACGACCTGCTGATCCTAGACTGGATGCTGCCGGGGCTGAGTGGGCTAGAACTCTGTCGGCGGGTGCGTTCTCGCCAAGATCCAACCCCGGTATTGTTTCTGACGGCGAAAGATACCTTAGACGACCGAGTCGATGGCCTCGATGCGGGGGCCGACGACTATTTAGTCAAACCCTTTGAATTGCGGGAATTGCTGGCGCGGGTGCGGGCCTTGGGGCGGCGGGCGGCGGCCATCGAGGGGCCAAACCCTAGCGCTCGGCTCAGCTTTGGCGATCTGGAACTCGATCAGGCCAACCAGTTAGCCTATCGCCAGGGGCAGGCCATCGAACTTTCCGAAAAGGAAACCGCCCTGTTGGCCTATCTGCTGGGCCATGCCAACCAGGTGTTGCCCCACGAGCAAATTTATCAAACGGTGTGGGGCGACCAAGACCTCCCTAGCAGCAATGTGCTGGCCGCCCAGATGCGGCTGCTGCGGCGCAAAATTGAACCCAAGGGCACACCCCCCCTCATCCACACCATCTACGGTAAGGGCTACCGCCTGGGGGATTAGGGGGATATTGGGCAAGGAAATTCCTGTTTCACTCTGTCCCCCCCTTATCAACTACTGTGTATACACATCTTGTTTTCATGCCGCACGTCCTCGGAGATCCCCCTAAATCCCCCTTGAAAAGGGGGACTTTGAATCCGGTTCCCCCCTTTTCAAGGGGGGCTAGGGGGGATCGATTTCAAGGGGGGCTAGGGGGGATCGATCCCCTATAACGTCTACGTCAAGGACTTGTGTGTACACAGCAGCCTTATCAAGGGGGGCAGGGGGGATCTCCACGATGTACTTCCCTCGAGTGGAATCCGCTCTGGTTGCCCCAGAAGCTTTTAAGCCCGCAGTAAACGACGTAGCCCTGTCCAGCCGATGACGGTATAGCCAATGGCTAGCAGCAGACTGGTGGTGGAGGTGCGGATGGCCGACTTCCAGGCTTCCGTTCTCACCTGGCGCTCGGCATCGGCCCGACGGGTGCCAATTTCCGTTTGAATTTGCTGACGAGCTTGGTCGGCCCGCTGTTGCAAAAATTGGTTCAGCCCCTCCGGGTTGTCTTGGTATTGCTGAATGTCTTGGGGCAACTGACCGCTCTGGATCGCCTGGGACAGCAGATCTTCGTTTTCTAAAAGCGCCCCAAGCTGGGTTTGCTGCTGGCTGAGTTCGGCGGATAGGCGCTGCTCAAGCTCTGTGGTGGCCTGTCCGGCCTCAGCATTCACCTGCTCTAGGGCGGTGCGGCTAGAGAGGCGTACCGCATTGAGATGAAGCAGCGACAGCAGCAGATAGATCAGCCCCAGCAGACTGGACAGGGCGCAAACCCAAAAGCGCAGATCGGTAAACAAGCTTTTGGCATTGGGGTTGCGACCCACTCGGCTATCGATCCAAAAGCCCGTCAGCAGCATGGCAATACCCACCAAGGGCACAATGCCCCGATCCACCAGTTGCGTCGTCGTCGCCAGTTGCCACTGGGTATTGGTGAGATTGGGGGGCACTAAAAGAACGAGGTAATCCAGAATCGCGGAGAGAATGGCCACCAGCCCCGCCGCCTTGAGGGCGAGGGCCGCAAGGGGGGAAGCGGTTGCACCGGAGACTGCTTGTTCAGACGTCATAAACCTTTGCCAGTTTCTACAGATAACCATTCTGCCCTGGACATCCCCGAAAACCACACAATCGCTACAAAACATTTGAGTTGGGCGATGGATTGGGGTTTAAGAGGATGTTTGAAAAGTTCTGTTGACTGTAGCCAAGGTGGGGATCCCCCTAAATCCCCCTTGATAAGGGGGACTTTTACCCCCCTTATCAAGGGGGGCAGGCAGGGTGGTGTCATACCAGCGAAGAAAAATGAGGATGGGTTGAGATGTTATTAGACTCCTCAACCCATGGTCCTCATAGAACCATTAAAACAAATTCCAGATCACCGTCATCGGCGATTAAAAGGGGTAGACCCTGGGGGCGATGATCACGGTCATGGCCCAAAACAGCAGGTTGAAGGGAATGCCCACCCGCAGAAAATCACTAAAGCGATAGCCGCCGGGGCCGTAGACCATCAGGTTGGTTTGGTAGCCGATGGGGGTGCTAAAGCTGGCGGAGGCTCCGATCATAATCGCTACCACAAAGGGAATGAAGCTCACCCCTAGGCTTTGGGACAGGGCAAAGGCAATGGGAAACACCACGGCGGCGGCGGCATTGTTGGTGATCACTTCGGTGAGCAAGGTGGTGATGCCATAGACCAGAGCCAGGGCCAACCAGGGGTTATCTCCGGCTACGCCAAGGACGCCATTGGCTAGGGTGCTTGCGGCCCCAGAGATTTCCAGCGCCTTACCTAACCCCAGGGCAGCGGCCACCACCAAAATCACCGACCAGTCAATGCTGCGGAAGGCTTGCTGGAAGGAGCAGCAGCCGGTCAAGATCATCAGCACAGCGGCGAGGGTGGCGGCGTTGAGCATCTCCATCCAGCCGAAGGTGGCGAGAACCACCATGGCGATCAGGATGCCGAGGGCGAGGGGGGCTTTGTCGTGGCGAGGGGGGTCGGAGTTGGGCACACCGCTGACCAGGTAAAAATCCCGTGAGGCGCGACGTTCTTCTAAAAAGGTGGGATGGGTTTCGAGCAGTAGGGTATCCCCCGGTTGCAGACGAATATCGCCAATTTTGCCGGGAAGCCGGACGCCGTTGCGCCCCACCGCCAGCACCACCGCCCCATAGCGACTGCGGAACCGCCCTTCGCGAATGGTGATCCCCACCAAGGGACAAGTATTCGACACTACCGCCTCCACCAGGCAGCGATCACTGCGGGGAGAATCGAGCTTAAACACCTGATCGGTGGCGGGTTTGAGGCCGCGAATTTGGTTGAGATCCACAATGGAACTGACCATGCCCACAAAAACGAGCTGATCCCCCTCCCGCAGCACCTCCTGGGGGGGTACCGCTGTTAGCAGTTGATCGTGACGCTGAATTTCCGTGAGGTATAGCCCCGGCAGGTGGCGCAGTCCGGCCTTTTCCACGGATTTTCCGGCTAGGGGGCTGCCCTCTTCTACCACCATTTCCACGGTGTATTCGCGGGGGTCGTCTACTTCGGTGATGGCGGGTTTGCGGTTGGGCAACAGCCAGCGCTGGGCGAAAAGCAGCAGCAGCATTCCAGCCAGGGCACAGGGCACCCCCACGGGCAAGAGGTCAAACAGCTTCAGGCCGGGGTAATCGGTTTCGGCAATCAGCAGACCATTCACCACTAGGTTGGTGCTGGTGCCAATCAGGGTACACATGCCTCCCATAATGGCGGCGTAGCTGAGGGGAATCATCAGCTTGGAGGGGCTAATTCGCAGCTTGCGGCACCAATCGCTCACCACCGGGATGAACATGGCCACGATGGGCGTGTTGTTGAGAAACGCGCTCAGCCCCACCACCGGCAACACCAACCGCGCCATAGCACGGGTTTGGCCCTTGGGCATTCCCAGCACCGTTCGCGAGATCATATCCAGCCCCCCGGTTTGCTGAAGCCCCGCCACCACGATATACAGCACCGCCACGGTGATCATGCCGGGGTTGCTAAAGCCCGCTAGGGCGGTGGGGGTGTCTAGAATACCCGTCAAAAACAGAATCGCCAGGGCACCGAGGAACACCACCTCCGCCGCTAGGGAGGTCAGGGCATTGAGCAAAAATGCCCCCAGGGTAACGCCCAGGGTGAGCCAACCCTGCCAGCCCAGACCGATCAACGCTAGCCTCTGGGCCGCTACGGTTCCTACCAGGGCAAGCCCTAGCCCCGCTATTCCCAGCGCCAGCAGCCAACCGCCGTGGCGACACAGCCAGCGTACCCAAGACAGCCGCAGGGATCGTCGGGAGGGAAATAAACCGTATTTCATGGTTAATCTACACTGGAAATTCTCTCAATCATATCGGGTGTTATGTGAAATTCATTTGAGATTAAATTGAAATTCGTATCTAGTCTTGTTTGGATCCTACAGCGGAGGCCCCCTTGGTTAGGAGAACAGCGATCCAGAGGGTTTGGGCCAGAGGGTTTGGGCCACTCTGTCCACGAAAACCCTGCCCGAAGGGCTATACCCGAAGCAATGCACCAACGGGCTTGTCCTAGGAGGGATAGTTCATGATTCTAGGGAAGTCCGTTATGCCAGGAAGAATCGTTCATTTCCTTGACGCTGGTCGCCCCTATCTGACGGCCAGAATGCCGAGATGGCCTCGGTTAGCGACCTCAGGCCTCTATCCTGTGAAGTTTTCTGGCCTTTCGGGGGACAATGGAACCGTCTCTACCCAGTACCCTCCTATGACCCGGCGCAGCGGCCAGCCCCTGATTTCCGATCCGATTACGCTCTTAATAGAGAGCAGTTTTCTGTTTCATCCCATGGGGCGGGATGACTTGGGTACCTACCTCACTGCCGACCAACTGGTGATGGAAAAGCTGTACTCCAATCGGCCCATCTATACCGCCTTTCGGCCCAACACCTGGCTCGATGCCCTCTATGTGGTGGTGGATGGTGGCCCGGTGATCATGCGCAGCACCCCCCTCGACCGAATTATGGCGATTACCTACCCCTTTGGTTGCTTTGGGGCGCGGAGCTTACCCGTGGGCTTTGGGGCGGTGGGCCATGCCTTCCCCAGTTTGGTAGAAGCCTACAAAACCACCGACGTGATCAAGGTGCCCGTGGCCGTAGTACAGACTCTCTACGACCAAAATCCCGGCTTTCGGGAACGCTACAACCACCTGTTTGAACTACGGGAAAAATTTCAGTACCATCTGCTCAATTGCAGCACCTACCCGCCCCAGGCCGTGGCGGCTCTGCTGCGGGCGCTGATTTACCAAGAGCGTAGCTTTGGTAGCCAACCCAAGGGCAGCAAAAATGAGTATCTGTTTGATCTGCCCATCGACCTAATTGCGCGGGCCTGCCAGTTAAACCATCGCACCGTGGAGCAGGTGCTCAAGGGCATGGTGCGGGCGGGCTACCTAAAGGCCCCCAAAGCCACCGATCACCACACCGCCGACTTAGTGCAAATCGTTGATCCCGAAGGACTGAAGGAGGTCTATGGGGCCACCCGTGACAAGGTAGCCTGGTGGCCGCTGAAGTAAGGGGGATTGCGGAGAACTCTGTAGAAGCCTAGGTTCCTAGCCCCTGATTGTTGGTAATTGTTGCCTTGATTACAGATTGGAAAGACTAAATATAAGCCTACTCTTCCCTTGATCCCCGATTGGTTTCAGTGCCTTAACACCCCAGGGATAGCTCGTATGCGCGAATGTAAGCATCTTTGAAGAAAACATAAAGAAAACCTAAAAATGAGCCTTTAACTTTTATCGAGATTCTCGATGAAAAAGCTTACTAGATGGCGGGTTGAAGCCCACGATCCCCAAAAAAGCAAGGGAGGAAAATACGGGGAGTTTCTCACATTTAGGATACAGCGATGGAAATGATGGGGTGTCAGGTTTTGTGCTGTAGCCGTTGCCGCCACTACACACCAGAGGGGCGACGCGGGGGCCATTGTGGTCAGCTAGGGGTGCCCGTGCAGGGGCGATGGAATGCCTGTTCGCTGTCGATGCCCGTGTTTGCCACCGCCATGCCCGACATCAACCCGCTGGAACTGTTGCCCCAGCCCATCGAAATTCATCTGCCCGATCCCGTTTTGGTGCCCGAAGAGGCCCCCACCTACGTCGAACCCCCCGTTGTTCCTGCCCGTCGATTGGCGGCTTAGGGCATCGGTTAGGGGGAACTCCCTGGCGAACACCCCGGTATTCGTGGGCGAGGAGACCTCGCCCCTACCTAGGGTTGAACTGTAGGGGTGAGGTCTCCTCACCCTGCTGAGGGGAGTTCTGAGAGATAAAGAACCCAGTGGCGCAACCCACCCTAATCTGGGCCATCCCCTGGGGGGCGGTAGGGGTTGGAACTGCGGGGATCGCGCCAAGCATTGCCCACCCCTCGCAGAATACCTTTGCCAATCAGCCCAATGCTGCGCCCAATCACGTCGGTGAGCACGTAGACAATGCCGCTACCCACGAAGGCAATGGCGGAACGGAAGCGGGGGGCAACGGCATCACGGGCTTCGATGGTGAGGGTGACGAGGCGTTGCAGCCCCGATAGGCTATCGAGTTCATCCCGGCGGGGGGCGTAGATCATCTGGGTTTGAATACCGCGCTCGGTGAACTGCCACAGGCGGTACTGGCTTTCAAAGATGGCCTTGGGGTCGTTAAGTAGGCCATCCCAGCGGTAGCGCCAGGAGAGATCGTTGCGAAAGCGCTCGATGTCGCGGCTGGACATGAGGCGGCGTTGGTAGAGGGTTTTCTTCAGCAGTTCCACATCGGCGAAACTATTCAGCAAGGGCTGAATGACGCCATTGGCCACCTGAAGCAGCAGATGCTCTAGCAAACGCTGGCTGTGGCTGAGGGCCTGGGGGGTGGTGGCGGGGTAGGAGATGCCGTCGATAATTAGAGCATCTTGAAACACCAGATGGCCCAAAAGCTCTGGCACCAGGGGAATGCGGCTGAGGATCGACCGCTGCACCACCTCGGCTTCGGCCATCAGGGTGGGCACCACGGGCTGCTCTAGATCGGTGACCTGAAGGGTGTAGTAGCGGCCAAAGAAATCTGTGAGAGTAGCGGCCCACACATCCCGCAGCAGCAGGGAGCTTTGCTCGGTGAGTTGTCCGGGCGGCAGGTTGGCTTGGCCCATGGCCTCCACGGCATCTTCAAATTTGCGGAGGGCGAGGTAGAGTAACTCCCGCTTTTTGTCCTCCCGCAGAATGTCGGTTTCTTGGGGAATTTGGCTGGTATTGTCTAAACACCCCTGAAAGGTGCGAAAAACCTGCTCAAACACCAGGGTTGGCAGATCTCCTCGCACCAGGTCGCCAGGGCTAGCCGCCTCGGCAACCAGGGCACCGGATCGGCGGGGAGGTGGGGTGTTACGCGCCGTCTGGGAGGGGCTGAAACGGTTAGTGGGCGACCCTTCGACAGCGCCATAGACCGATCCAGCGGGCCGATCAGAATTCGGCTGAGGTGGCTGGATTCCATCCCACCGTTCCCCGTTCCAGGTAGCCCATCGGTCGGCGTTGGGGGTACTAGCCTGGGCTGACGGATCCAAACTGGGGGTGGCTAAGATCTGGGTCATTAGCCAGCGAGCGGCCCTAAGTTCTCGGTAGCGTCCGGCCATCACCGCATCTGTCCATAGGTCGGCTCGACCTCGGCGCTGCTCAGCTTCGATGGCGGCCATCACGGCATCAATTTGCTGAAGGGCCGAAACCCGCATGCCTCGACGCAGGGCCGCCCAGGGCCGAGGGGATCCTGAATTGAGGGGAGAACCCGTAGGACTAGGAGCGCGTTTAACCCCAGAACGTTCAACCCCAGATCGCTCCACCATCCTGGGGGGCTGGTCAAGGCCGGAATCGGTGGCACTAGGGGACGCTTTGATGGGGGAAAGGGGATCGGTCGGTTGGGGAGAAGGGCGTCCGGTGATATGGGCGATCCAGTCGCGTAAGTCCTGGACGGGCATACTACGGAGACCAAAGCCATCGGCTCCGAGCTGTTGGGCGGCGGCGGCGAGGACGGGTTCTCCCTGGGCGCTCAGCACCAGCACAGGCAGGCTAGGGTAGCGGGTTTTGATGTCGCCACAGAGTTGCAGACCAGGGATCTGTCCCGGCGATCCGGCCCCTAGGCCCAAATCGAGAATCACCAAGTCAATGGCTAAGTCCTCGTCCTGATTGGGGTCGGCGAGTTGGTTGTTGTCTACTTCCGACCAGCCCCGGCCCAAACGACTGGCGAGAATGGCTAGGGCATCCTCCGACTGGCTAGCCTCGGCCACCACCCGATATCCGGCGGTTTGCTCCAGCCAAATCCGTAGCCCCATCCGAAAGACGGGATCCTCGTCAACGAGCATGAGGCGTAGGGGGGAATCGATCATTCTGAGTCGGGGCTATCGGGGTTGGGGTTGGCGGGGGTGCTGCGGCCCTCGGCTTCCCAGACCGACCAAATGTAGGCCCGCTCTGCCGTCCACTGGGCAATGGCGCTGCGAGCTTCGGGGTGAAGGGCACGCCCTGGGGCAATTTGGGAGGCGAGGTTGATGGCCGCTGTGAGGCTGCCCGCGTAGGCCAAATTCTTGGCTCGATCTAGAATAGGCCGATCTTCAGCGATTTGAATCTCGGTGGTCCAATCTTGGACGAGGGTTTGGGCGCGGCCATGGAGGGCGCGATTCCCCTGGATTTTTTGGGCTTCTTGGATGGCCTCCTTCAGCTTACCCTGATTCGCTAGGGCCACCGCCGCATCTAGCAGGGGCCGATCCTCAATCACCTGAATTTCGTCCTGCCAGGCGGCAATTAGAGTCTGGGCTTCGCCGCGCAGGGCACGTCCCAGTTCCACCTGGCTAGCCTTGTCGATGGCGGAACGCAGGGCCGGAATGGTGCCTGGTTGGGCGATGGCACGGGCTTGGATCAGCATAGGCCGATCCTCGATGCGCTGAATGTTAGCCCGCCAGTTGGAAATCAAAGTTTGTCCCTGGATACGGCGAGGCCGATCTACCTCCACCTGGAGGGCTTGGGCCTCGGCCCACTGGTAGGTAACCCTGCGCCCCAGTTTGGCCACCATGGTGCTAAATTTCAGCCGTTGCAAATCCTCTAGCTGGGCTTGCCAGGTATCGAGATTGGGCTGGCTAGCGGCGGCAAAGGCACTGTCGGGGGTGATTTGCTGCACGGCGGCGATGGCTTCCATCAGGTTGAGCACATGGCCGTATTGGGGCTCGTTGCCGGGGGCATCGGCTCCGGTGTGGGCCACTAGGCGTTGGGCCAAGGCCAACCGCAGCAGATCCGCCGCCGCCGGGTCGAGGTCGGGACTGGGGGGCACTTCGCCCACAAGGGCCAAGGCTGCATCCTGATTCCCCTGGTTCCACTCCGCCAACCCCGCCGCCAAAAGCTGCTGGCTCCACTGGTTCACCTCAGTTTCGGCGGTGGCCCACACTTGGCTGCGCAGATCAATGCCACGGGCCAAGGCAATGGCTGCCTGCCATCCCGCCGGATTTCCGGGAGCCGCCAAATCTCGCGCTTGCAGCAATTGGTTCCAGGCCTGCTGTTCCACCTGGGTTTGGTGGTGCCAGTAGTTGAGGCGATTGGTGTTCCAGTAGGAGCTTTTCAGGGCTTTAAAGGCCTCCAGTTTTGTCCTGGACTGTTCCCAATCCTGGGCGGCGAGGGCCGTTTTTAGATCTGCCTCCAGGGCCTGTCCCTGTTCCCACTCCTGCCGCCATTCAAAAATCACCGCCTGGGCCGAAGATCGCAGGGGCGTATTGAGGGGAATCGTCCCCGCTAGGGCTACCGCATCCTCTAGACGTCCGGCCTGGGCCCAGCGGTTGGCCAGCACCAGAATTTGCTCCGAGGCGCTTTTTAGCACCTCCTGGGCCTCCTCGTACTTGGCATCGGTGGGAGGCCAGTTGACGGTGAGCAGCACCGCCTGGGTGAGGTTGTTGGCCTCCCCGGTGCGGGCCTGGGCCTCGGCACAATACAGCATATCGCTGGCGGAGTGGAAGGGCGTAATTTGATTGCAGTCGGGTAGGGGCGGAATCCGGGTGAGCCACAGTAACGCCCAGGCACAGAACACCCCCGAACCGGTGAGCAGCACTAGCCACAGTCCTGGCCAGATCCAACCCAAGGGCTTCAGAAGGGCGCGATCATCCTCCCCCTGGTTCTGCCGATCCCGAACCGCAGATCGTGAACGTGCTGATGTAGACGCCATAGATTCTACCCACCCAAACCAGTACAACGAAACGGGACGCCACCAAAGGCAACAAGCTAAGGCCACCACCGAAGGTGCCAAGCAATGCCACATTTTAGAAGCAATCGTCAGAAGTGAACCGGATTTTTGGCGGACGGCGACCCCCAGTTTTTACCCTTGGATTACCCGTCGATCAATCGGTGCCATCGTCCTCTAAAATTCTCCTAAGGAATACGGCCAAAGGAATACGGCCAAGGATTACCCTTCCCTCGCCCTTATTTGCACGCGGCTCAATGTCTGACTCGGAACAACTGCCAGAAATTCTTAAGGTGATCGACATCCTCGATGGGCTAGAGGCTTTGATTGAAAGTGCGCCCAACGAGGATGTGGAAGACATTTTGGAAGAAGCCTGGCTCCACATCAGCGACACGTTCCCGGAGGACTTCAAAGCCGCCACTCAGCACGACGCCGGGGCCGAAGGGCTGCGCCGCTACCTGAAAGTAAAAGCCTTTTTTGAGAACCCCTCCGAGCGCTCCATCAGTGCCGCCGAACTAGAGGAGTACTATCGCAGCTATACCGCCGCCGAAGAGGACGAAGAATCCACCGATTTCTTCTTCCCCGATGATCCGGTTTAGGGAACGGCTAATTTGAACCAGGGGTAAGCCATCGGGATTTCGGATTAGCCACCTAGTCCATGGTCTGCACCAGGCGTGACAAAGCCTATCTCCCAAAGGTTTAAGCCAGAATTGATGACACGCCTGGATTACCTTCTCCTAAATCACCGCCTGCCAGTCGGCGGGGGGTGATGAGAGCAGCGAGGCCCCGGTGCGGGACAGCCCATCCATCTCCCAGATCGCCATTTGGCCACTGGTGCGGTGCTGCCAGAGGAGGTCGAGCTTGGCATCGCCGGAGAAGTCTGCTGCGCCCACTAGTCGCCAGAGTGGATCGACTTGGTCAAGGATACCGCCGCCGCTGAGGGTGGTGCCGTTCATCGACCACAGGGCAATATCGCCGTTGAGGCGGTGCTGCCACAGAATTTCCATCTGGCCATTCTTGGTGAAGTCGCCGACGGCCCCCACTTCCCAATCGAGATCGGGGACGGTTTCGAGCAGTGCGCCACTGGTCAACGTGGTGCCATCCATCAGCCACACGGCATTCGCGCCAGAACTCGCGTGTCGCCACAGGATATCGTCCTTGCCATCGCCGTTGAAGTCTCCCGTGGCGGCAAGCTTCCAGCCGCTATCGCCGGTGCTGGGCAAGATGTCTCCCTGAACCAAGTCGCTGCCCTGCATGATCCAATAGGCGGCTTGGCCTGTGGTTTGGTGCTGCCAGAGGAGGTCGGCATCCTGGTCGCCATCGAGGTCAGCAGTGGCGGCTAAGTTCCAACTGGCATCGACGCTGGGCGTGAGGAAGCTTCCATCCCCGCCAAAGTTCGTCCCCTCCATCCGCCATAGAACGGTTTCCCCAGCGGTGCGATGCCGCCAGAGGATATCGGGGGTTTGGTCGTTGTTGAAGTCGGCCCCCCGGAGGAAGCGCTGAATAGTCTCGCTGGCGTCACTGGCAACCACTTCTTGCGTGCCGCCACCATCGGTATAGCTGACGGTCGCCCGCACCCGTTGCCCAGCTTGGGCCGCCGTGAGCACCAGGGTTGCCCCAGTGGCTCCGGTAATGTTGTCCCAGGTGGTGCCATCGTCGATAGACTGCTGCCACTGGTAGCTAAAGGCTCCCAGCCCGTCGATATCTTCCACCGCCGTGGCATCGGCGGTGAGGGTGTAGGATTCTTGCCCAATGCCGCTGATGGTGACGGTACCCGTGGGCGCGTCGTTGACGTTGGCAATGGCACTGGTGGCCGCACTGGTGATGGTTTCGAGGGTGCCTTGCAGGTCGGTGTACTGCATTTGCACCCTAACCTGTTGCCCCACCTGGTCATCCCCTGGGGTAAAGGTGCTGGCG
>JBIPSI010000030.1:0-69480 GCA_044070495.1 Spirulina sp.
CGTCAGGGTAAAAATGCCGTCGATGAGCTCTTTGGGCTCATCGACTCTTCAGGGTGCTCGCCCCCTCCCCTTCTGCCTAGATAATCCTACGGCTCTGGAGGCTTTCTCATTAAGCCTCACTTATCGCTGTGACTAATTACCTCAGACAGAAGATCACAAGATCAAAGATCAAAAACTCTCAGCCACAACCACAGAGCCTTCAGTGCAGACAACAAATGCACTATCTTCAATCAAGATATACTGTATGCACCTCATGACTTACAGCAAAAATAGACCAGCAAAGCAGGATACGTTGCTAAACAGCATTAGAAATAAGTTTAAAGACAATCCTGAAGAGGTGGTTAAAGTGTTTAACACATTGAAATCAAAAGGCGCAGTCAAAATCACGGAAAACAAAGTGTCTTACGATAGCAAAAAGATCCAAGAATTGGCTAAATAGATTTTTGCGAAAACAATAAAAGTCCTGGTTCAACTACCCCGAAGAACCAGGACTCTTGAGCGGAGAGTCTCCATCCGTCTCAAGCTGTATCGGTGCTGGGGCGATGTAGAGATGCCGCATAGCACCAGAAATATTTGTAAGTAGGGTGGGCATTGCCCACCATCAAGAAAACTTGTAAACCAGGATTTTTACGGCAAAACTGGAGTGCAAACCAGTTTTTATCAAAAATGTTCCGGTTAATCAGGATGTCCCCACGGTTAGGGTGAGCGGCTCTGGATGGAGAAACTCACCTCAACCGTGGGGGTAAGGTGGGCAATGCCCACCCTACGGGGAAGTAAGGTGAGCGGTGCCCACCTTACGGGGGAGCCTCGGTTAGCCGAAGCGGCTGGAGGTGGAGGCGATGAGGAAGGCGGCGTAGGTAACGATGTAGCCCACGGTGAAGTGTGCTAGACCAACCACGCGAGCCTGCACGATGGACAGGGCCACGGGCTTGTCCTTCCAGCGAACCAGGTTCGCCAGGGGAGTGCGCTCGTGCGCCCACACGATGGTTTCGATCAACTCCTGCCAGTAGCCCCGCCAGGAGATCAGGAACATGAAGCCCGTCGCCCAGATCAGGTGGCCGAACAGGAACATCCAGGCCCAGACGGCGAGGTTGTTCATGCCGTAGGGGTTGTAGCCGTTGATGAGCTGCGAGCTATTCAGCCACAGGTAATCGCGGAACCAGCCCATCAGGTAGGTGGAGTTTTCGTTGAACTGGGCGACGTTGCCGCTCCAGAAGGTGAGATGCTTCCAGTGCCAGTAGAAGGTGGTCCAGCCGATGGTGTTGAGCATCCAGAACATCGCCAGGTAGAAGGAATCCCAGGCGGAGATGTCGCAGGTGCCGCCACGACCAGGGCCGTCGCAGGGGAAGCTGTAGCCGAAGTCCTTCTTGTCGGGCATCAGCTTGGAGCCACGGGCATCCAGGGCACCCTTGACCAGAATCAGGGTGGTGGTGTGCAGACCGAGGGCAATGGCGTGGTGAACGAGGAAGTCGCCAGGGCCAATGTTGAGGAACAGGGAGTTGGTGCCGCTGTTGATGGCATCCATCCAGCCCGGTAGCCACACGTTGCCGAAGTTGGGCCAAGCCGTGGTGGCGATGCTGTCGGGGTTCGACAACAGGGTGTTGAACCCGTAGAGCAGTTTGCCGGAGGAGGCTTGTACCCACTGGGCAAACACAGGTTCCACCAGGATTTGCTTTTCGGGGGTGCCAAAGGCGACCACCACATCGTTGTGGACGTACAGACCTAGGGTGTGGAAGCCGAGGAACAGCGACACCCAGCTCAGGTGGGAAATCAGCGCTTCCTTGTGCTCCAGCATCCGAGCCAGCACGTTGTTTTCGTTGGCCTTAGGATCGTAATCCCGCACCAGGAAGATCGCCCCGTGGGCAAAGGCTCCTACCATCAGGAAGCCAGCGATGTACTGGTGATGGGTATAGAGAGCGGCCTGGGTCGTATAGTCCTTGGCGATGAAGGCGTAGGAGGGCAGCGAGTACATGTGCTGCGCCACCAGGGAAGTCACCACACCCAAACAGGCTAGGTGCCAGCCGAGCTGGAAGTGCAGGGAGTTGTTGTAGGTGTCGTACATGCCCTTGTGGCCTGCCCCAATCATGCCGCCAAAGGGAGTTCCCGGCGGGGGATTGTGGGCTTCCATGATGGTCTTCATGTCATGGCCGATACCGAAGTTCGTCCGGTACATGTGGCCTGCGACGATGAACAGCACCGCAATGGCTAGGTGGTGGTGGGCAATATCCGTCAGCCACAGGGCTTCGGTTTGGGGATGGAACCCACCCAGGAAGGTGAGGATGGCATCGCCGGAACCCGTTGCCGTGCCAAAGATGTGGCCAGGGGTATCGGGATTCTGGGCATAGACCCCCCACTGCCCGGTGAAGAAGGGCGCAAGACCCGCCGGGTGGGGCTTCACCGAGAGGAAGTTATCCCAACCCACATGCTGCCCCCGCGCTTCGGGGATGGCGACGTGGATCAGGTGGCCCGCCCAGGCCAGGGAGCTAACCCCAAATAGACCCGCCAGGTGGTGGTTCAGGCGGGATTCCGCATTTTTGAACCAGGCCAAGCTGGGCCGATACTTGGGCTGGAGGTGCAGCCAGCCCGCAAACAGCATCACCGCCGCCAGCACCAGCAGGAACATAGCCCCGCTGTAGAGGTCGCCGTTGGTACGCATACCGATGGTGTACCACCAGTGGTAAACCCCGGAGAAGGAAATGTTAACCGGATAGCTTGCCCCGGCCTGGGTGAAGGCATCCACAGCCGGTTGGCCAAATTGCGGATCCCAAATCGCGTGGGCGATGGGCTTCACGCCGAGGGGGTCTTTCACCCATTGTTCAAAGTTGCCTTGCCAGGCGACATGGAACAGGTTGCCCGAAGTCCACAAAAAGATGATTGCCAGGTGGCCGAAGTGGGAGGCGAAGATCTTTTGGTAAAGATTCTCCTCCGTCATGCCGTCGTGGCTTTCAAAGTCGTGGGCGGTGGCAATCCCGTACCAGATCCGCCGTGTGGTCGGATCGGCTGCCAAGTCCTGGCTAAATTTAGGGAATTTAGTTGCCATGAATCAAATCAGGTTTGATGTACGAATGGACAGAAACCGTAATTCGCTGAAATGCGGTGGTGGAGACGGGTTTGGCCTTGGGTTTAGCCCTCACCCCCAGCCCCTCTCCCTTGGGGAGAGGGGGGCCGGAAGGGTTTTCTAGCTTCCCCCTCGCCCCTAGGGAGAGGGGGACTGAGGGGGTGAGGGCCGTTCCCTGAACCGGACAGTCTCCCTAGCCCACCGCAATAATTCGAGCCAGGAAGAAGGCCCAGGTGGTGGCGATACCTCCGAGGAGGTAGTGGGCCACACCCACGGCCCGACCTTGGGTGATGCTGAGGGCACGGGGCTGGATGGCGGGGGCCACCTTCAGCTTGTTGTGCGCCCAGACGATGGACTCGATCAGTTCTTGCCAGTAGCCGCGACCGCTGAACAGGAACATGAGGCTGAAGGCCCAAACAAAGTGGGCACCGAGGAACATCAGGCCATAGGCCGACAGGGAGGAACCGTAGGAACCAATCACCTGGGAGGCTTGGGCCCAGAGGAAGTCGCGCAGCCAGCCGTTGATGGTGATGGCGCTTTGGGCAAAGTTGCCGCCGGTAATGTGCGACACCGTGCCGTCTGGGGAGACCGTGCCCCACACATCGGACTGCATTTTCCAGCTAAAGTGGAAAATCACGATGGACAGGGAGTTGTACATCCAGAACAGGCCCAGGAAGACGTGATCCCAACCGGACACCTGGCAGGTGCCACCCCGACCGGGGCCATCGCAGGGGAACCGGAAACCCAGTTCGCCCTTGTCGGGCACCAGACGAGAGCTACGGGCATAGAGCACGCCCTTCAGCAGAATCAGAACCGTGACGTGGATGGTGAAGGCATGGATGTGGTGCACCATGAAGTCGGCAGTGCCCAGGGGAAGTGCCGCCATGGCCACCTTGCCGCCCACCGCCAGCACATCGCCATTGAACACAGGGCTAACCCCGGCCAAGACATTGGGAGCGGTGTTGCCCGCCGCCGCCGCATGGACGCCTTGGATCCACTGGGCAAACACGGGCTGAAGGTTAATCGCCGTATCGGAGAACATATCCTGGGGCCGACCCAGGGCGCGCATGGTGTCGTTGTGGATGTACAGACCAAAGCTGTGGAAGCCCAGGAAAATACACACCCAGTTGAGGTGGGAAATAATCGCATCCCGATGACGCAACACCCGATCTAGCAGGTTGTTGACGTGGGTGGCCGGATCGTAATCCCGCACCATAAAGATGGCCGCGTGGGCACCCGCCCCCACAATCAGGAAGCCGCCAATCCACATGTGGTGGGTAAACAGCGACAGTTGGGTGGCGTAATCCGTGGCGATGTACGGATAGGGGGGCATGGCATACATGTGGTGAGCCACGATGATCGACAGAGAGCCCACCCAGGCCAGATTCCAGGCCAACTGGCAGTGCCAGGAGGTGGTGAAGATCTCGTACATGCCCTTGTGGCCTTCGCCGGTGAAGGGGCCTTTGTGGGCCTCCAGCACCTCTTTAAAGCTGTGGCCAATGCCCCAGTTGGTGCGATAGAAGTGACCTGCCACGATGAACAGCACCGCCAACGCCAGGTGGTGGTGGGCCGTATCCGATAGCCACAGACCGCCGGTTTGGGGGTTCAGCCCACCCTTAAAGGTGAGGAAGTCGGCATAGACACCCCAGTTCAGGGTGAAGAAGGGCTTCAGACCTTCCGCAAAGCTGGGGTACAGATCCACCATCAGGCTCTTATTGAGAATCCACTCGTGGGGGAGGGGAATCTTGGCCACGCTGTCGATTAGCTGGCCGCCGATGGTCAGGGGCTTGCCCGCATCAATGGCGTCCATACAGGCGTTGATGGGCAGAGATACGTGGATCTGCTGACCCGCATAGCCCAAACAGCCCAGACCCAGCAGACCCGCCAGGTGGTGGTTCATCATCGATTCCACATTTTGGAACCACTCCAGCTTGGGAGCGGCCTTGTGGTAGTGGAACCAGCCCGCAAACAGCATCAAGCCCGCCATCACCAGGGCACCAATGGCCGTGCAGTACAGCTCAAAGCTGTTGGTAATGCCGTTAGCCCGCCACATCTGGAACAGACCGGAGGTGATTTGGATGCCGTGGAAGCCACCGCCCACATCGGCATTGAGAATTTCTTGGCCAAAGATCGGCCAGACCACCTGGGCGCTGGGCTTAATCCCGGTGGGGTTGGTCAGCCAAGCTTCGTAGTTGGAAAACTTGGCCCCGTGGAAGTACATGCCACTCAGCCAAATAAAGATAACAGCGAGGTGGCCAAAGTGGGCACTGAAGATCTTCCGCGAAATATCTTCAAGGTCGCTAGTGTGACTGTCAAAGTCGTGGGCATCGGCGTGCAGGTTCCAAATCCAAGTGGTGGTTTTGGGGCCTTTGGCCAATGTGCGGTCGAAATGTCCCGGTTTTGCCCACCGCTCAAACGAGGTGGCCACCGGATCCTTATCAACCACGACCCTGACTTTCTGTCCCGGTTCAGGGGGACTTATGGTCATGGAACTCTCCTCTCTACTACTCGAAACACAGAGCGGATATAAGGCGCTTCCTAGGATATAGACGTTTAAAAAGTGGGTCTATAGAAAGCTTCAATAGACGGCTTGGGACGATAGTGCCAGCGACAACGGCCCAGGACAAGCGACGGAGGATCCGTCTACCCATCCCCTCACCTTTGACGGGGAACCGCCCAAGACCTGCTTTCCCGGATCCTTAAAACCGCTTCAGAACAACCCGAAACAGCTCAGAAACCAAGGTCGGACGCAGGTTAAGTAACAAACTACAGAATCAATGCCGATTTTAGTAAGCGAAATTTTCACAAGTTAATAACTCTGGCCGAATGAAAATTTGAACCAGGGTTTCTCGTAATCAAGGTCGATTTTTTGTGTAGTTTTATTTTCTTCGGCGAAAGTTTTTTGTTGGCAGATTGGTGCCGACGAGAAACGGCCTTGACCTAGCACCAGAACCCAACCCGATGGCCTCACACACCTCCAAAGTAGGTTAGGTGCAGCGAAGCGGAACCCAACACCCACCGAGGATTTCGGGCCATATCACCCAGAAGACTGGTTGACGGACAAAAGAGGCTACATCGGGCGCAAAAACCGTGCCCCTACAGTCTTGGTTTCATGTAGCGAGTAGGGTGGACACCGCCCACCAAACCCCAACGGATGGACAAGCAGCCTCCCCGATAGAAGCTTGAGGACGGATTGCCTAACCCATCCCTAAGGCAGGCGCACGTCTAGCCCAATTCGTAGGAAGATCAACCTAGAGCACCAAGGTGTACCACTGCACATCTAGGGGATGGGCAACGATCTCAGGAATCTCCCGCATCAGTTCCTCTAGGTAGGCGGATCGGTAGTAGGACTGGAAGGCGGCTTCGTCTTGCCACTCACCGATGGCGGTGAACTCCGCTGGGTTGGCGTTGCCCTGCCAGAGGTCGTAGCGCAGACAGCCCGTTTCCTGGCGGGCAAGTTCGGTCACTTCCGTCATCAGGCTTTTGAGGAGGGCTTCCTGTCCGGCCTTGGCAATCACTGTGGTAATCGTGCGTACACCGCTCATGGGGGGCTTCCTGTGGTCTTCCTAGGGAATCGCTGGGCCATAGCCATTATGGAAGAAGATGGGCGCTTGCCAACCTCCGATCTATCTCTATACTGAAGGCTGAACGGGGGACTAAAGCCCACCCCCATGACGACCATGCTGCTGCGTTCTGGTTGCTGCTGCCCATGCTAAGCCGAGTTGCCGATTCCATTTACTGGATGAACCGTTATGTGGAGCGGGCGGAAAATGTGGCCCGTTTTGTGGATGTGAACTTGAATCTGCTGCTGGACGCGCCCGTGGGGATGGAGCAGCAGTGGGAACCGATTGTGATTACCACGGGGGATCAGGAGTTCTTTCGGCAGCGCTACGGCGAGGCTACGGCGGAAAATATCCTCAAATTCCTCACCTTTGACAGAGAATATCCCAATTCCATCATTTCCTGCCTGCGGTCAGCGCGGGAAAATGCCCGATCCGTGCGGGAGGTGATCTCCTCGGAAATGTGGGAGCAGGTGAACGATTTCTATTTAATGGTGAATGAGGCCGCCGATGTGGGGCTGCTATCGGAACTGCACAACTTTTTCCCTGAGGTAAAAATGGCCAGTCACCTCTTTGCCGGGGTGATGGATGCCACCATGGCCCACAACGAAGGCTGGCACTTTGGCCAGTTGGGGCGTTTGTTAGAGCGGGCTGACAAAACCGGGCGCATCCTGGATGTGAAATATTACATTTTGCTGCCTGCTATTACTGATGTGGGGTCGCCCCTGGATGACCTTCAGTGGATTGCCCTGCTGAAGTCCGCCAGTGCCTACGAAATGTATCGCAAGCGCCAGTACCGCATTACCCCCCGTGGCGTCACCGAATTTCTGATTTTAAACCGCGAATTTCCCCGTTCCATCCTGTTTTGCCTGCTCCAGGCCGAGCGATCCCTCCACGAAATTTCCGGCGCGGCCCCCGGCACCTGGCGCACCGACAGCGACCGCGCCCTCGGTCGGCTGCGTTCAGAACTGGACTACCTCACCATCGACGAAATTACCCAGCAGGGGCTGCACGAATTCCTGGACAACCTCCAGCTTCGCCTCAACGATGTGGGCGAAAAGATCTTCTCCGACTTCTTTGCCCTAGACAAGGTTTAGCGGACGACGACTGGGTAGGGCGTTGGGCAAGGCGAGATCCGGTAGGGCTGGCGCTAGATCTGCGGTGGACGCTCCCCCCCAGCCAATCCTGAGTCCCTCGTTTTGGGTAGAGCGGCTTGTCCAGAACGGTGCCGATCCTAGGGCTAGGGAACTCAACCCCTTGAGAACCCTTGAGAAATCGACACTCCGGCGAATGTTAAGGACTGTGTTGATTTCCTCAGGTTACTCCAGTGGGCGTCAGGCATTCCCGTATGATCGTTTCCAAAGTTTGTAAATTTTCCTAAGATTCTGGAGATTCAAACGTGTCTCTTCCGTTACTAAACTATTCTCCGTCCAGCCAAAACCAGCGGGTTGCCGATATCGACGTGGGCGGCGACCGTCAGCCCCGGATGTTCTCCACCGATGACGTTTTCAGCGGCACCGGAATGGATGCCCTGATCGAGGCGGCCTATCGGCAGATGTTCTTCCACGCCTTCAAGTGTGATCGTCAGATCTTCCTGGAGTCTCAACTGCGGAACGGGCAAATCACCGTGCGTGACTTCATCCGAGGCCTGGCTCTGTCCCCCACGTTCTACAACAGTTTCTTTGCCAAAAACAGCAACTACAAGTTTGTTGAGCACTGCGTCCAAAAAATCCTGGGCCGCGAAGTGTACAACGAGCGCGAAAAGATTGCCTGGTCCATCGTTGTCGCCAACAAAGGCATTCAGGGCATTGTCGATGCCCTGCTCGATAGCGAAGAGTACCTGACCAACTTCGGCTACAACACCGTGCCCTACCAGCGTCGTCGGGTGCTGCCCGGTAAGGGTGAAGGCGATCTGCCCATCCACATCAGCAACCCCCGCTACGATGCCTACCACCGCAACCAACTGGGCTTCCCCCAAATCATCTGGCAGTCCCAGGTCAAGCGGTTTGTGCCCCAAGACAAGAAGGCCACCGCTGGCAACCCCAGCCTCTTCCTGTCCATGGCCCGCAACATTGGCGCAACGGGTGCGGCTCCGGCTCGCGTGTCCGTAGGCGACATCAACATCGCCAGCGCTGTACCCTACCGCAAGCTATCTGACTAGATGCTAAGGTCGGTGTTACCCCAAAAAGAGAGTCGTCTACGGACGGCTCTCTTTTTGTTTGGCTAACGCTTATACATAAGTCCCTATTCCACTGGGTTCCTAGGGTTTATCCCCCCTAGCCCCCCTTACACAAAGGGGGGAATCGCAGTCAAAGTCCCCCTTTGTGTAAGGGGGATTTAGGGGGATCTCCGAGGCTAAAAAAAAATCCCTCGGTTTGCCGAGGGATGGGCTTTGGTGTATCTACCATTCACCTGATGTCTTAGACGGCCTCAGGACTAAAAGGTTGCCTCAATAAGAGCACTTCCTCCTAATTCCTAGGCTCCGACTGGGAACCTCCCCAGGGGCTGCTCCAATAGCGAGGCTCCAGCCTCGCAGAGGGCACCCAGGCGCGAGAGGGCCTTAATTGCCCCCACCCACCCCCTGGAGGAAGGCGGCTTGTTCTCGCAGGGAGTTGGCCCATTCTACATCACCTTCTGCCTCGATTAAATCGGCGGCCTGCTCGAAGTCGGCAACGACGGATTGACGGGCGGCGGCAGGGATATCCTCTGGGCCTTCAATGGCTGGCCCTTGTTCTAGATAGACCTGGCCAAGGGTGGCTTGGGCGCGACCTAGGTAGCCGATAGACTGATCGGGTGCTAGGGCAATGGCGGTGGTGTAGGCGGCGATGGCTTCGGTATAGCGCTCAGCGTTGGTGAGGGCTTCGGCTTCGGCTAGGGCAACTTCATACTCGGTGGCAAAGCGCACAACCAGGTCAAAATCACCGCCATTGCCCGAATAGGAACGGGCCACCACGCGGTAGGTGCCATCGGCGGGCAGCTCGGCCACAATGCGCGAATTGAGGCTACCGCCAAAGTCATCGTTGAAGGCGATTTCCTCCCCGATGGAGTTTTGCAAAGACAGCACCGGGTCAAAGTCTTCGCTCTCTAGGGTAATGGTGACGACTTGCCCAGCTTGGCCTTCAAAGGTATGGATAGATTCGGCGGGGACGATGGTGCCCCCCGTTTCCAGCAGAGATTCCTGGGCTTTGACGGGCGCTGTGACCAAGCCCATCCCTAGGCTCGATGCTAGGGCCAATAGGGTAATCAGGGATCGAACGGGTCGCCGCAACGCCATGGTGCCTCCGGGGGTGAATCTTGCCCCTGCACCTTAGCATAGGCCGATTTCTACCATGACCCCCTTGGGACAAACCGTAAGGTGTCTCTGGATATGCTAAAACCATGGCAGTTTCGGCTAGGGGATCTTCAAGCCTGGATAATATCTCCGCCCATACCCAATCCGAAGCGGAAAACCCCGATTCCTAACCCCATCTCCCCATCCCCCCATCTCCCATCCCCCTATCTCCCCATGTACCGCCTCCCTTCCTTGGCCATCGGTGCCAGCCTTCTCCTCGCAAGCCCTGCCTTGGCCCTGCCCCCACCAGAGGACACCCCAGAGGAAATTCTGCGTACCGAAATTATTACCGAGGCGCGATCTCCCCTGACCGGAGAACCCCTGTCGGCGGCGGACTATGCCGTTTTAATGGAGCAGCTTCAGGATCCTAACCGTAACCCCCAGGTCAGCCCGGAAGTTGCCCAACTCATTGCCCTCTTGCAGTTCCGGCGGGTATTCAAGCCCATCCTCCCGTTTATTCGCTAAGGGTAGAAAAAATACGAAGGCGAAAACCCCTCATCGGTATCAAAAATTTCCCGGTGGAAATCACTAAGTTTTGTTAATCTATTTCGCAGATAGTAAACTCACGCCAATCTGAGGACTTACACGGTTCCTGAAAACGGTTGCCGGGGTTCAAGGCTGATCCCAGAACGCCGGGTTGCGGGGTAAACTCCTAACAGCGCACGGTACTGACAGCACTGGCACCAAGGTTAGGGCATCGGGCACCTCAGGCTGCGTCATCATCACCTGTGGACTTTAAAATATGGCTGTAACCGTTGATCCTGGGCAAATTGATCGTATCGTCTGGAACCAGCACCACGACCCCTTTGAGGTGTTAGGCCCCCACATGGTGCAGCAGGACGGTCAAACCGTCTGGGCTGTCCGCGCCTATCTGCCCCAGGCTGACCAAGCTTGGGTGGTGCTGCCGGAGGAGCACAGGGAAGTGCCCATGGAGAGCTACCACAATCCCCACTTCTTTGAGTGCATTCTGGAAGTGAAGGATTTGGCCAACTACCAGATCAAGTACGTCAGCGGTGGCCATGTCCACGTCACCTACGACCCCTACGCCTTCAAAACCCGCGCCATTACCGACTTTGACATTCACCTCTTCGGCGAGGGCAACCACCACCGAATTTACGAAAAACTGGGCGCTCACTACACCGAAGTGGAAGGCGTTACCGGGGTGTACTTTGCCGTGTGGGCACCCAACGCCCGTAACGTTTCTGTCCTGGGGGATTTCAACTATTGGGATGGCCGCAAGCACCAGATGCGTCGCCTCTCTAATGGCATTTGGGATCTGTTCATCCCCGAACTGGAGGTGGGCACCCACTATAAGTACGAAATCAAAAACTACGATGGCCACATCTACGAGAAGTCTGACCCCTACGGCTTCCAGCAGGAAACGCGGCCCAAGACGGCCTCCATCGTCACCGACCTCGACAGCTATGCCTGGAACGATGACGAATGGATGGAAAAGCGTCGCCAGACGGAACCGCTGACCCAGCCCATTTCGATCTATGAGCTGCATTTAGGTTCTTGGATGCACGAGTCTTCGGCGACTCCGGCCCTGCTGCCCGATGGCACCCCGGAACCCGTCGTCACCGTGGCGGAACTGAAACCCGGTGCGCGGTTTTTGACCTATCGGGAACTGGCGGCGCGGCTGATTCCCTACATCAAGGAACTGGGCTTCACCCACATCGAACTGCTGCCCGTGGCCGAGCACCCCTTCGATGGCTCCTGGGGCTACCAGGTGACGGGCTACTATGCGGTCACCTCCCGCTACGGCACCCCGGAAGACTTCATGTACTTTGTCGATCAGTGCCATGCCAACGACATTGGGGTGATTGTGGACTGGGTTCCCGGCCACTTTCCCAAGGATGGCCACGGGCTGGCCTTTTTTGACGGCACCCACCTCTATGAGCATGCCGACCCCCGCAAGGGCGAACACAAGGAATGGGGCACCCTGGTATTTAACTATGGCCGCAACGAGGTGCGTAACTTCCTGGTGGCCAACGCCATCTTTTGGTTCGAGAAGTACCACATCGACGGAATTCGGGTGGATGCGGTGGCCTCCATGCTCTACCTCAACTACTTCCGTAAGGATGGGGAATGGGTGGCCAACGAGTACGGGGGCTGTGAGCACATCGAAGCGGCAGACTTCCTGCGCCAGGTGAACCATCTGCTGTTTACCTACTTCCCCGGCGTTCTTTCCATTGCCGAGGAATCCACCGCTTGGCCGATGGTGTCTTGGCCCACCTACGTCGGCGGGTTGGGCTTTAATCTGAAGTGGAACATGGGCTGGATGCACGACATGTTGGACTACTTCAACATGGATCCCTGGTTCCGGCAGTTCCACCAAAACAACGTCACCTTCAGCATTTGGTACGCCTTCACCGAAAACTTCATGCTGGCCCTCTCCCACGACGAGGTCGTCCACGGTAAGAGCAACATGCTGGGCAAAATGCCGGGGGACGAATGGCAGAAGTTCGCCAACCTGCGCTGCCTCTACACCTACATGTTCACCCATCCCGGCAAAAAGACGCTCTTTATGAGCATGGAATTTGGCCAGTGGAGCGAGTGGAACGTGTGGGGCGACCTGGAATGGCACCTGCTGCAATACGAACCGCACCAAAGCCTGAAGCAGTTCATGGGTAAGCTCAACGAGTTCTACCGCAGCGAACCCGCCCTGTTCACCCAAGACTTCGACCAGGCCGGGTTTGAGTGGATCGATTGCAGCGACAACCGCCACAGCGTCGTGTCCTTCCTGCGCCGCGACAAGGGCACCGGGGATTTTGTGGTGGTGGTGTGTAACTTCACCCCCCAACCCCACAGCCACTACCGTATCGGCGTGCCCGAAAAGGGCTACTACCGGGAACTGTTTAACAGCGATGCCCGCGACTTTGGCGGCAGCAACATGGGCAATCTGGGCGGCAAATGGTCGGACGACTGGGCCTTCCACAACCGCCCCTTCTCCCTCGATCTCACCCTGCCACCCCTGGGCGTGATTGTGCTGAAGCTCGACAAAGAAGAAACCCAAAAGGCCCTGGCTGAGGGTTAAGGCATCCTGATGGATAGCGGATCGTAGGGGCGAGGTCACCTCGCCCCTACAGATTGGTGGTTGCTAGGATGGCGATAGATTCGTTGGGGATGCGCCCACTATGTTTGCGTTGATTTCGCCCGAAAGCATCCAGTTGCCAGCGGGGGCGGTGGTGCGGTTGCCAGCCACCTGGTCAGAGTATCAGCGCCTAGGTGAACAGAGAGGCGATGGCACCCTGCCGCGATTAAAATACCGTCCTGGAGAAGTGCTGCTGATCTCTCCCTTGCCTGTGCATGGGCGCGATGCCAACCTGATCGCCGACATTGTGAAAGCCCTGCTCGACCATCGGGAACAAGACTACGATGCCTTCACCCCAGTCACGATGACGCTACCCGAAATCAGCGGTCTAGAGCCAGACTACTGTTTTTACATTCAGAATTGGCGGGCCATATCGGGCAAAACCCGGATTGATTGGCAGCAGGATCCACCCCCGGATTTGGTGATTGAAGTGGATGTCACCAGCTTTTCGGATGTTCAGGATTACGTGCCCTTTCGGGTGCCGGAAATCTGGCTCTACAAGAACCAGCAGCTTTTGATGTATCAGGTTCAGGCGGAGGGCTATGAACTGGTGGGCCACAGCCAGTTTTTCCCGGAGTTGGATCTACCTGCGATCCTCACCCGCTGCGTGCAAATCGCCTACGACCGCAACTCCAGTGCCGCCATTCGCGACCTCAAACAGCGGCTAGCACGGTTAGGCCCTAGCCGTTAAGGTTAGACCAAATCCGAATCAGAAAAGACCGATTGCTAACTCGGAAAGTAGGGGCGAGGTGACCTCGCCCCTACGGGCTGGCGGTTTCCACCATGGACAGAGCCAGCGGGGGTAGGTTATCTTGCGAAAATCCGGCCCTATTGCCCCTTGCGGTCGGATAAATCATCCCATAGCCCCCAGCGGCCCTAGGAGGATCGATGCCCCGACGCTCCCTAGTCTCCCGACCGAACGGCTTTCTAATTTTGGCTTGTCTAAGTTTCATGCTGGCTTGGGGGATATTCCCCCATAGCGGAGGGTGGGCGGATCAGAGCAGGAAGACTCTGTCCCTCCGGGCAACCGATGGACAAACCGGGCTGGTACAGGCTGAAGATTTCGAGATATCTCGTATCGGCGGGCGAGGAGACCTCTCCCCTACGGATTGTCGGGCTGGGAATTGGGGTTTACCGATTTGGATAGGCTGCCAGGATCAACCGATCCGATCTGTTCCCGATTTGGCCCAGGCTCCTGCTACCCCAGACACCGAGCCTGAGTTTGGAGATCCTGAGTTCGGAGAGTCAATACCCTTGGGTGATCCGAGGGGGTGGTTGACCATCCTGGTATTCTTGCTCGGCCTTGTGCTGCCGATCATCCTCTTTTTTCTGCCGATTATTATCCTTGTGCTCGTGGTGGCACTTAGTGCCTGGTTGTTCAATCTTTGGAACAAAAAACATCGTCCGAAGTGTGATATCTGCGGCGTGCCTGCCACGATCTACAACGCCAAAAAGGCGAAGCCCTATCTCAATCGAGCGCAGCAGCTAGAGGTCGATTTGGACTCGGTCTTTTACAGCGTGGCCGTTTGCCCTCAATGCACAAGGCGCAAGGTGTTTCGCTTTGCGGCTCCCAATCGGTTGGTCGCCCAATGCCCCCGTTGCTACTACAAAACGATGGAGATCACCCAACAAACCACCACCCTTAAACCCACGGCTACACGACCGGGAGAGGCTATCATCCATCGCACCTGTCGCAACTGTGGCTATACGGCCACGCGCACAGAAGTTCTCTCCCCCAACGATGGCAGAAAAAGTAGCGGCGTCGATGCGTTTGTGGAGGATGATTGGGGGCTAAACCGTTTGCGGGATGGCTATCGGGATCCCCGTGACGTGGAACCCAGCCCGCCTGACTCCTGCGATAGTGGGGACGATCACTCCTTCGATGGAGATACGTCCTGCGATTCTGGCGACGAGGACTAGAAATTCTTTACCCTGGGCATACTAGAAGTAACGATAGCGAGGCCCAGATCGGTGAACGGAAAAGCATTGGGTGCGGCAATCCTGACGGTGGTGGCGCTGGTGGGCGGGGGCTATCGGGCCGGAAATCGGGCGCTAGATTTCCAGAGCATCAAACCCGGAGAAACCCTCCCCGGCACCCCCTTTCGCTACACCTTCCAACTGAAAGAGGTGATGCACTCCGATGGCACCCTCGAAAAAAGTTCGTCGGTTTTTCTCACCGATGACCAAGGGCGGGCCTACCAACTCCCTGGCAACTTTGTCATTCGGGAAAGTCCCGGTGAGTTTATCTGTGATCAATGCGTGGCCATTCTTCAGGAGGGTGAGGCCATCTATGTGGTGACGCGCTCCCCAGCGGCGAACACCCCCGGCACCTACGAACATCGGGTGGTCAACCTCAGTGAACCCATCCGTGAACCCAGCCCCGCCGCCAAGGCCGTCTACCCCAGTTGTGGCCAGGTGTATCGCCAGGAAACCGACCTCGTTTTTCCGAACCATCCCGCCCCTTGCCCTGGGCTGTGGCCCGTGGGTCAGCCTCGGCAATGGGAGTATAGCTACGTTCCGTTCCCCCAACCCTAGGCGCTGGCCCAGGGGTGAAAGCCAGGGGGCGAAAACCATTACAATTCATGGGGGGACGGCGACGCACCCTAGGAAGAACACCCGCTGGATGCCACACTAGGAGTAGCCCTAGGGGCAGCCCTTCGGCGGGCGCATACACGGAACACGGAACTGCCCTCACCATTGCCTATGACCAGCGCCACGCTACCTTCAACGCCCATCCCGCAACTCCAGGATGGACTGCCCATCCTCTCCGGCTGGGATGCCGACCTTGACGCCGCCTTGGCCTCGGATGCGCCCGTTTTTCTACCCCGCACCAATCTTTCGCTGGATCAGGTGTCTGCGGGGTTTGCCATTGCCCTGCACATGCACCAGCCCACCATTCCCGCCGGGGCCAAGGGGGAGCTGATCAACCACCTGCAATACATGTTTGAGCACCCCTACGAGGGCGACAACCACAACGCTGGCCCCTTTGCCTACTGCTATGCCCGCCTGGGGGACTTTATCCCTGAGTTGGTGAACCAGGGCTGCAACCCCAGGGTGATGCTGGACTATTCCGGCACACTGCTGTGGGGCTTTCAGCACATGGGACGGCAGGATATTTTAGACAAACTGCGCCGTCTGGCCTGCGATGCGGCCTATCAACCCTACGTGGAGTGGCTGGGTACCTGCTGGGGCCATGGGGTGGTACCCTCCACGCCGATTCCCGACCTGAAGCTGCACATTCGGGCGTGGCAACACCATTTTGCGTCGATTTTTGGCCTAGAAGCCCTCAGCCGAGTGCGGGGCTTTTCGCCGCCGGAAATGCACCTGCCCAACCATCCCGATGTGCTCTATGCCTTTGTCAAAACCCTGAAGGATTGCGGCTATCGCTGGCTGTTGGTGCAGGAACATACCATCGAAACCCCGGAAGGCCACGGCATTGCCCAGCCCCATTTGCCCCATCGTCTGGTGGCCCGCAATGCTCAGGGCGAGGTAGAAGAAATCACGGTTCTGATCAAAACCCAAGGATCCGACACCAAGCTCGTGGCCCAAATGCAGCCCTACTGGGAAGCCAAAACCCTACAGCCCCAGCCCCTCGGTGCCGCCACCGTGCCCCCCTTGGTAACCCAAATCAGCGACGGCGAAAACGGCGGCGTGATGATGAACGAATTCCCCAGCGCCTTCATGCGTTCCTGGCACGAAATGCGCGACCAGGGCGGCGGACAACGGGGCGTGGTGGCCTTCAACGGCACGGAATATCTGGAACTGCTGGCGGCATCGGGAGTGGATTCAGACCAATTCCCCCCCTGTCAGGCGGTGGGGCAGCATCGCCTCTGGCAAAAAATGGGTGATCAGGTTGGCCCTGAGGCCATGGCGACGGCGATTCAGGCCCTCCACGCCGAAGATGGCCAGTTTTCCATGGAGGGCGGATCCTGGACGAACGACCGCAGTTGGGTACGCGGCTACGAAAACATCATGGGGCCAATGGAACGCCTCAGTGCCCAATTCCACCGCACCATGGCCCGCCAAACCTCTGTACCAAACGGTCACGAACCCCTAGAACGTCAGTATCGCTATCGCAACGCCCTACTGCACCATCTGCTGTTGCAAACAAGCTGCTTTCGCTATTGGGGCCAAGGGGCCTGGACAGAATACGCCGAGGAGATCTATCGTCGGGGGCAGGCCATCCTCGCCCACGACTTTGCTTCCTAGGAATTTCTAATCATGATTCCTACTGATCAAAAGTATAGGAATTTCGTAGGATAGGTACCACTCTTCGCCGCTTCAGTCTTCCGTAAAACCACGGTGTAGACGCTCAGTATCGCAAAGGGATGGTTTACAATACATTTACCTAAGGTTTTTGCCTAGCGCTTGCCTGTGACCATGGTTATCTCCACCCTCCCCTAAGGACTTGCCTGGGGTTATACCCATGAGAGCGAGTTTTCCTGGGATGTTGGGTTTAGGGGGTGGCCCTGCGACGGTAACGGGAGCCAATGCTAGGCGGTAGCTGGTGGTCACGGTTCCCTGGATGGCCCATTGAATGGTTCATGCCGGGGCCGATGATGTCCTCTGACCGATGTCCACGGTTTCCACCTGTACTGTCTACCTATGCTGCTATCCACCAATACCGACAACGCTCGCCCCTTTCTAACCTGGCAGCGCATTACCGATTGGGCACAGGATCACTATCGTTCCCGCACCTTTAGCAAGGACGAGCGCATACCCGCCCGCTCAGGGTTGCTCTACCTGGTGGAGCGAGGGGCCGTGCGTTTGGTAGGTACCAGCCAACTTCAGAGCGACACCGACCTAGACACCGATGGCGACGAGGACGGAGCAGGATCCCTAGCCCTAGCTGGCAACGAAGAAGCCTTCCTCGGCTTTGTGGGGGCTGGCCAACCCTTTGAAATTGTGGCCCAGTCGCCCTTTAGCCTGCAAAGCTTTGCCCATGTAGACAACACCACCGTCATCTGGCTCTACTGGAGCGACCTGGACAATTGGCCCCACTTCCGCCGCGAAGTCCTCGATGCCTTTCGCTACCAGCACCAGCGCAAACTGCTGTGGCTCAGCACCCTAGGTCAGCGGCGCACCATTGATCGGCTGCTGGGCTTCATCACCCTGCTGATCGAAGAATTTGGCGAACCCTGCGAATCGGGCTACTATCTGCCCTGGGCGCTCACCCATGCCCAAATTGGCAGCGCCATCGGCTCCACCCGTGTCACCGTCACCCGGCTGATGGGCAAACTGCGCCAGCGCAAACTCATCCATATCTATAAAGACGGTTTGATCGCCATCCCAGCCAATCAAATGACCTTCCGCCAAGAAGCCTAGGCTATAGAACAAGGCTGAACAAGACTCGTCCAGGGATTCGGTTACCCTAAGGGGGACGCCCCAAACCGAGGAGAGATGCGGTGGTTCCCCTAAAAGACTACAACCCCGGCCAACGAACGCCCTACATCACCTACGGGCTGATCGTGCTGAACATGTCGATTTTTCTGTACGAAATCAGCCTCTCCCCCGACGACCTCAACGCCTTTTTCCAAACCTGGGCCGTCATTCCGAGCGCCTTCTCCACCAGCCTGACCACAGGGATTTCCATCGCCAATGCCACGGAATGGATGACGCTGATCACCAGCCAGTTTCTCCATGGGGGGCTGCTGCACCTACTGGGCAACATGCTCTACCTGTGGATTTTTGGCAACAACGTGGAAGACCAAATGGGATCCTTCCGGTTTCTGCTGTTCTACCTCACCTGCGGCGTGATCGCTAACCTGGTGCAGTGGGGCTTTGGCCTAGAATCCACCATTCCCTCCCTGGGGGCCAGTGGGGCTATTGCCGGGGTAATGGGGGCCTACATTTTTCGGTTTCCAGAGGTACGCATTCTCACCCTGGTTCCCTTTGGGCCATTGCCCCTGCCGCTGAAAATTCCCGCCATCTTCTACCTAGGTATCTGGTTTCTGCAACAGGCAGCCTACGGGTTAGTTAGCCTAGAAACCCCCACCATGATCGGCATGGAAGGGGGCGGCATTGCCTACTGGGCCCACGCCGGGGGCTTTGCCATCGGTGCCGGACTAGGGCCATTGTTTGGGCTGTTCAGCCAACCTGGTCAACCCTCTAACTTGCCACCTAGCCAAGACGTATCCACCCAAGGCGATGCGCCCAACTAACGGAGCCCTAACCCTAATGGCCTGATCCATTTCCAAAGTAGGTTGGGTGCAGCGAAGCGGAACCCAACACTCGCCGCGAATGGTGGGCTTGTTGGGTTCTGCTATCGCGCCACCCGACCTACGAAAATTACGGGGACGTTATTGGGGAGGGCTAGACCTAGCCGACTCGCCCGTAATCATTTGGTAAAACCCAAATTTTTGACCGAAGGCAGCCGCTCCTTCACGGCTTAAATGTCGTCGATCTCGATAGAGCGGAATATTACCTAGGTGCGCCTTACATTCCGTTTGATCACACATCAGTTGATCAAGCCAAATCACCCGATAGTCATCGACAAAATGACTTAAAAATGAATAGGCACTCGTTCTTTCCTCAATTACCTCCTCTAGGGGCAAATTACAGCGTTCAAAATCAATACCCAACCATTGAGCACGGCTTAAACACTGTCCCATATCCCACTCGGCGGCGGGGGGTGGCGAAAAAATCACCGGAGTAATGCCCAAGGATTTCAGCTCCGCCAGGGTATTCTCAAACTCCTGAATCCCTCGATCCACGCTGGCATAATGATGTTCTCCATTGCGCAACAGCAGCTTGGTGTCATCCATAAAATATTGACTAAAGGGTGAGGCCAGCACCGCATACCGAATCGTTTTATTCTGCCGTAGCCATTCCCGCAGTTGTTCCGTAAAGGCCAAACATTGCCGCGACCACGCCACAGGATAATCGGGTTCCACAATGGGGGCAACATCAAAAAAAGGCCCACAGGCACTCTTCGTCATTTGAATCAGTCGCGCATCGGGTTGAGAGGCTAAAATTCCTGGAACAAGCTGCATCGCAAAGGAATCGCCCCAAACTAAGATCTCTGGGGTATCGCTGGTGCGGCAATCGGGCGACAGGGTAAACGACGTATCGCAAGCCACATTGAGGCCGTAGTTATCCTGCCCATGGTGAGGTTCTGCCGTAGTGGGTGGTGCGTTGAGCTGCGCTTTTTCCAGCATCGTTTTAGCCGGAACCTTGCCCATTACCCCTAGGTCTGCCCCCTCGGCCATTTGCATTAACGCGATGGGTTGCCTAAAACGATAGGCAAAGCCATCAGTCGCATATCCAGCAATACCGAACTGACAAAAAAATACCACGATAGCTAAACCCAGCAGCCAGAACCTTCGCCCAAAAAAGGCACGGTTTCTAAAGGGTTTTTCCACAAAACGACAGCTTAGATACGCTAACGGAAAGGACACCAAAACCAGGGCTGTGCGTAGCCCTAGGCTCGGTTCCATCAGACTGGCATGACGCGCCAAGGATAGAAGTGGATGGTGCCAGAGATAAGCGCTATAGCTAATCACCCCAATCCCCACGAACCAAGGTCTGCTTAGCCAATAGCCAACCAGATTATGAGGGCCAGAAAAAAGGATTAAGAGTGCCGTTCCCAACACTGGAAATAACGCTAGGCTACCGGGAAAGGGAAGCGTTTCTTTAAATGAGAAGATTGAAAAAAGAATGAGTACCATGCCAAGCATGGCTAAGCCGTCACCCATCAACCGTTGCCAGGTTTTAGTCGGCACTAGCGGCTTGGAGTGAAGTAAAAAATAGCCGACTCCGGCCCCAATCAACAATTCCCAAAGACGGGTTGGTAATAAAAAGAAAGCCGCCGAGGGAAAATGATGGGTGGCCCAAAAGGAGACTCCAAAACTAACGACTCCAAGACTCAGCAACATCGCCGGTATCCAGCGACGTCCAAATCGAAGGATGACTAACAGCAACAATGGAAACAGAAGATAAAACTGTGCCTCAATCGCCAATGTCCAGGTGTGTAGGAGCGGTTTTAACGCATTTTCTGTGCTCCAATACCCGGACTCTAGCCAAAAGGAAAAATTAGAAACAAATAACAAACTGGTGATCACACTTCTAGAAAAGTCAACCATGCTCGATGGAGGCAGCCATATCCAAGCCCCAAAGAGCGTAGCCCCCATAACCAGAAACAGGGCAGGCACAATGCGCCGAACGCGCCGTGCATAGAAACGAGTAAGGGAAAAGGTACCTGCTTCAAGATCCGCCAGAAGAATGACCGTGATTAAGTAGCCGCTAATCACAAAAAAGATGTCTACCCCAATAAATCCCCCTTGAAAGGGCTTGAAGCCCGCGTGGAAAAGAACCACCGGGATGAGCGCCAGGGCTCGTAGCCCGTCAATTTCAGGACGATATTTCATAGCAAGGCGAAATGGATCGACGGCATGATTCCCATAGTTTTAACCCGGCATCACGTTCAAAATCGTTTGAAACGCCCGATGATGGCTCACCGATAGGTTTGAAAAGTCTGACAATGAGCAAAGCACAATCAAACATTCAGGCCAATGGCACGGCCCCCAATGCCAGCCCCGGCCCCTCCGCCCCGGCACCCAAGGTTACCCCAGCGCCGCTGCGGAGGCATCGTTTCCCGAAAAGGTTCTAAGCTTGCCCAATGCTGCCCTCCAGGCAGGCAATAAGGACTTCGGTTTTGAGAGGAGGTTTGAAAAGCCGAAGCTTGTCCCAAGTTATACCGATAAGGTCAGCCTCAACCGTCAAAAAATCCGTGGTTTTACACCGATCTAGCGACCAATCGCACCTGAGGCAACCCTTTTCAAACGCCCCCTGAGGCGATTGGCAATTTCTGAAGGATCGGCGACTTCAAAGAAAAGCTCAATGGCCTTGATTAGGTTAGTTCTCGCTTCTTCTACGGTATCTCCCTGACTGGCAATGTCTAGCTCAGGACATAGGGAAATGTAACCTTCTTCTTCTCGTTCGATAACAGCCGTAAACTGATGAGTTTGTTTAATCTACTGACTGAACTCCTAATATTTTTGTATAAGGGATTTGAGATTGGTTAGAGCTAGGGTGTATATAGTAAGGTCAATAGCCTCGGCGTTGTTTTTCTCTGGATTCAATCCATAGCTGTTTGGCAACATCGAGTTCTTGTAAGCTAATGTGAATCTAAATTACATGGCAGCATTCTCTTAAGTCCTTGTTAAAAGGCTTTTGTGGCAATCTGGTTAGTGTATTTCAGATGACTAGCAGCTTAGTGACGGGTTATTTCTAGATAGTTAGGGCTAGTTCAATAACCTGATCGGTTGCCGTTAGACCAGTGGCTTGTAAGGCATCGGCCATGAGTGATTCGTCAACTTCTACGGTCATTTTCATCAGTAGGATGGGGTTCTATAAATACACCTACTCACTCTGCTTTCATTTTTAACCAGTCGAAGATTTGTTTGGCTGTTAGCTCCAACTCAACTTCTTCTAAAACGGTTAGCTTATCTTCTTGATGAAATAACTCTGGCTGTTGTTTCGGCTGAAAAACGATCACCGAACGATCTCCTGGGTCAACTAACCAACTAAGCTGGCAACCATGCTTGAGACCATGCAAAATATTACCCGTGACCCGGTTAGGGCTTTGTTCTGGCGAGAGAATTTCAATCATCCAGTCAGGGGCAGCAAGAACATTATCTAATGGTTCTTCATTTTCATCTAGGACAATATTGCCCCAGCGAAACACGGATATATCGGGAATAATGGAGCGACCACCAAAGGTACAACGCAATTCTGGGAAAGCATAGGCAATTTGCTGTGCTTCTGCCACCTCATTAATCGCGTTGATTAATTTACCCTGAAGTCTTGAGTGGCGAGCTTTGGGCATTGGTTTTGGAATGATTTCACCGTCAATATACTCACGAGCAGGTTTTGTTTCTGGCAGCTTCAGAAACTCATCTAGGGTTAGTGCTGCGGATTTAGCGACAGTCATATTTCTTCCAGTCCATTTCAACGAGCTGATGCGCTTGGATACAGGGATCCTCAGCGTAGCATTTTCAAAAAATGAATCACTTAAGGGAGGGATATCGGAGTAGTCGATGCCTTCGTCGTCCATGGCTTCTAGTGCGGCCCAGTTAGTATGAGAGGTATTGCTCAAGGTAATGCAGTAATTGTGACCAATCCGTCAGGGATAGCCTGTATTTTTAATTCATATCCTTCAAGTAAACCCATGCCAACTAGAGGATCGGTCTCTGATTCATTAACCTCAATTGTCATAACCTGTTCATCCCAGATAACGGATGCTTCATACACGTTAAACATGCGTAAGCTTCCATCACCTAAAAGCCCCTCTTGTTGCATGTACCACGTCAGATTTAGGGTTGAAATAATGTGATAAGGCAGCGTCAGAAAGCCAGTATATCCAGTATCTATGACGGCTTTAATGACTTGCCTCTGCTGATTCTCACCTAGAATGTCTAGTTGAATCATGGCTTCTCGCTGTTCGTTGACGCGGCCAGAAATCATAGCGCTGTTGGATGGTGAAAGCCGAAGCGGTGTACAGCAGGATATCCAATCCGCAGGCCAAATATCTGGGCGTTAGGATGATGTTTTAGTAATTGCTTGGCAGCCGTTAGGCTATCGTTGGCAATTTCAAAGGCTCCGGTTTCAATGTCGATGGCTACAATTTTGCCAAAGTTATCTTTTTCAACCTGGGAGCGCACTTGAGTTTCATAGAGCGTTCTACCACGTTGAGCAAATTCTTCTTTGCCATATCGGGGTTGTCGGGCTGTCATAGGTTAACTCTCCTATGCTACTGTGGTTTCTCTCATTGTAGCTTAGTGGCTTCTAGTAAATGCAGACGGTGCATTGCAGCCAAGGCGGTTGACTTTACGATTATTAAGGATGTTGGTGTCACGAACCCACCCTACAGATTACTCAATTGGCAGTACGGAAACTAATCCTAGATGATGAACACAAGGGATGAAGTCTTTGTCTGAAAACAGGAGAGTGTGGTTTTCCTCGATGCAAAAGGTGGCGATGATTATATCGATTGTTTTGCGAACTGTAATACCTTTCCTTCTAAGGTGGCGGAAATTGTTTGCGCTCTTGATTGCAATGCTGGTGTTAGTTAGGTTAAATATTGTGAGAGAAGTGAGTAGTTGTTTTGCTGTTTCATAGTCAGTATCTTGACGGAACCCTTGCAACACTTCGGTTAGGATAATGTCGCCAATGGCTAGGGGTTGGGTGCTTAAGAGTTGATCTAGGAGATTGACTTGAGGCGTATTGTGACCGTTAAAGTAATCGATCCATACGCTAGAATCGACCAGAATCATAGGGAAGTTCTCATCTCGTCAAGGTTGCCATTCCAGGGGAGTTTGCCGCGAAGGGCTTTGATGGCTTCTTGGCGCTTCATTTGAATCAGCATGGTTAGGGCTAGTTCAATGACTTGATCGGTTGCGGTTAGGCCAGTAGCTTGCAGGGCATCGGCCATGAGTGATTCGTCAACTTCTACATTGGTTTTCATGATTCTAGCCGTGAAAGAGAGGGTTTTGTAAAAGTGGGTGGTGCATTGCGGCCAAAGTGGTTGATTGCAGGTTTGTCAAGGATGTTGATGCTGTGGATGCACCCTACAGGCTGAATAGGTTGACAGTGCATTGTGGCCAATGTTATTGGCTTCATGTTTATAAAGTTCGTTGATGATGTAAATGCACTCTACAGGCTCTAATAAGCTAGAGTTTATCGACTAATGTATTCATCGCGTCAATACAATTCTGCAAGTAATCAGCTTTTACTTGCACGTCTCTACCAGGTAATTGATGTTTGCCTGCACTGAGACGAGTGAAAGGTACTCCTTGAGCAAATGCAACTACACCAGTAGTTTGAAAATCACGAATTTCTACTCTTGAATCTGACACCGATCTAAAAGTTAATACATCAGGATTTGACATTAAGATATTGCTGATCAAATTGTCAATTTCCAAAAGAACGGCATGATATGCCGAAGCTGGCCCCATGTACTGAGTTAGGCGATTTTTGGGAAATAGATGGAACTTGGGTGGAGTTCTTCCTGCAGAAGCTAACTGTGATGCAAAGTTGTGCTGTGCGTAGGTCGCAGAAGGCAGTTGTAGTCCCTGAACTAAGGCAATTGCATTTTGCACAGCTCTTCTTGAAGAGTCATCTGCCATGACTGGAAGTATCATTCGATCAGTTGCTGCAATCCCTATTTGTGTGTACACAGAAAAGCTTGGATTGGCATCAACGAACAAGTAATCATATTCTTGATCTATACTATCAACTAAGTCATTAAGCCAATCAATAATCTGCAACCATGTGTTTGTCCCAGGTATTTGAGTGTTAGCTAGCGTTGTAATGGCATTGGACTGCAATTCAACAAGAGCGTCACCTGCAATTAAATCTATATTCTCTGCGATATTAGAGTTGAACTGTGATGGCTTACAAATATATTGATGGACATTGACGGAAGGCATGGAATAAGGTGCAGGCAGTCTATCTTGGAAGTAGCCGCCGATACTACATCTAGGTGTTTTATTCTGCAACCCTTGCAACTGATTACTACCTCGTTTAACTAGGCCGCCCAACAATAATTCTGAAAGATTTGCTTGTGGGCACAAATCGACTACCAAGATACGTGAATTAGGATTCCTTTCTGCAAACATTGCGACTGATTGAAAGGCTAAACTTGTTTTACCTGTACCACCTTTATTGTTCCAAAATGAATATTTAATCATGATGACTCCTGTTTATGTTTTGATAGCAGACTAACTCATTCGATGACTCTGTAAAAAGCCTTGGGCAGGAATTTAGCTTCCTAAATGCTAAATCTAAGACCTCAGATGAAATTATTTTACCCAAAATCCCTATTGACTGAGGTTGCGACCCTAAAGCGCAAGCCCCTCTCAAACCTGCTCCAACGTCTTCAGCACAGCGGCGACATCCACGGAGAGATATTCCCCAAGGCGGAGGATTTCGCGGACTTGGGCGCGGCTGGAGAGGGAGAGCGGTTGACCGCTTTGGGCGGCGTTTTTGATCAGGGCAAACACTTGGCGGTGGAGGTGTTGGTAGAAGAGTTCCTGGGGGCGTTCTAGGGAGAGACCCAGGCCCAGGCGGTCGCCCAAGTCAATTAGGCGGCCCAGCCATTCCACATCGGCGGCGAGGGATTCGGTGGGTTCTTGGCTGAGGATTTGCCAGACGGATCGGCCAATCAGGCGTTCTAGCATGGGTTTGGCATCGGGCAACGAGAGGCTGGCATTAAAATAGCTGGCCTCGGTGGCGATGGCGTCTAGTTCGTTGATGAAGTCTTCCCCTTGGCGGAGGGGGTTGGCGCTGGGGTCGCTGGTTTCCCGTTCTAGGGCGTGGAGGACTTCGAGGGTGCGCTGGCTGAGGGCGATATCTGCCGCCACTTGCAGTTCGCGGGGTACGGGCAGGCCATCGCGGTGGAAGGCGCGCAGAACACCGTAGTTGTCGCGGTAGACCTGGGAGTAGAGTTGGTCGAGGCGCAGCAGGGTGTCTTGGGAGAGCAGCTTCATCATCCGGTGGCGTTCTTCGGCGAACAGGTCTTGCAGGCTGTAGGTTTGGGTGCCGAAGGTGCGGTTCATGGCCAGGATGGTTTGGGCGGCGCTGGCTTGGCTGAGGCAGTCGAAGAGGTCGTCCTTAGCCTGGGTGTAGTCGAGACGGGAGTGGAAACTGCGGATGCAGCAGTGGAAATCCCAGCCGCCCAGATGGACGACGGCAAAGGCAAGGCTGAGGGATTCGCGGGTGATGGTGGAGGTGATATCCACTAGGCCGACGGCGAGGGAGATGGGGCCAAGGCGCTGGCGGCGATAGTCGTGCTGTTCGACGGTGTAGCAGTAGACCGACTGCTGGCGGCGATAGTCGGTGAACAGGGAACCCATGGCGTAGTGGGCGGCCACCTGCTCTAGGCTGATGCGCGAGGGCTTGACCAGGGCGCGATAGACCCCGGCTCCATCTTTGAATTCTTCGACGTTGCTGGGGGCTTGGGCCAGCCGCATCACAAACTCCTGCTCTAGGGCGATCCCGGCCACCTCGCCAGCTAGTTCGATGGCACGGGCGGCGTAGCGCAAAATTTGGGTGCCTTCCGGGCGAGAAATTTCCTCAAAGAACCAGCCGCAACTGGTGTACATCAGCAGGGTGTGGCGCTGCATTTCTAGCAGGCGCAGGGTTTCAACCCGCTCGCTGGGGGAAAGATCCCGGCGCTGGTGCTCGGCCAAAAAGGCGTTGAGGCTGTCGTCGCTGCGGTCGCCGATCACCTGAATGTAGGCATCCCGGGCCACCCAGGGATCGCGCAGGAGGTCGGCCCCCCGCTGTTCAAACACCAGGGCCAGCCTGTCGCGCAGCCAATCTAGGGCATCCCGTAGCGGTCGCCGCCATTGCTGGTGCCACACATCGCCGCCGCCACAGCCGCAGTCCTCCTGCCAGCGGTCTACCCCGTGGGAACAACTCCAGGCGGTGACGGGCTTCAGTTCGGCCTCCCAGGTGGGGGGATGGGTGGCCAGGTAGTGGGCATAATTCGTCACCGTCCAGCCCTGGCGGGGAAATTCTTCGGTGACGGCGTAGGCCAGGGCTTTTTCGGCACCTGCTTTGTGGTGGCCAAAGGTTTCGCCATCGGTGGCCACAGAAATGAGCTGGAAGGGACGGTGATCCCCGTGGATGGCTTGCCCAATCCGTCCGGCAAAGTGGGAGGATGCAGCGAGGACATCGTTAAAGCCCATGTCTCGCGAGATCGGGCCATCGTAGAAAAACACATCAATATAGCGGCTGGGATCAACGCTACCGTCTTCGTTTTTGAGGAAACAGCGGTAGGGACGGCTGGGATCAATCTGGCCGCCGCCCACCTCGTGCCAGTCTTCGCGCTCGCCATGGTGGCTGACTAGGGGCCGACAGCGCTGCACCTGCGACGGAGCCAGGATCGTGAACTTGATCCCCTCGTTGACTAGGACTTCTAACGTGGGGTAATCCACCGCCGTTTCCGCCAGCCAAATGCCTTCGGGATCGCGCTGGAATCGGCGTCGGAAGTCGGCGATCCCCCATTTCACCTGGGTCACTTTGTCCCGTGCATTGGCCAAGGGCAGAATGATGTGGTTGTAGACCTGGGCAATGGCGTTGCCGTGGCCCTGCAAGCGGGCGCAACTGTTGCGGTCGGCATCCAAAATGCGCTGGTAGGTTTCGATGTCGTGGCGCTCCATCCAGCTCAGCAGGGTGGCCCCCATGTTGAAGCTGATGTATTCAAAGGTGTTAACGATGCGGATCACCTCGCCCCGGTCGTTGAGAATGCGGGCGTAGGCGTTGGGCCGATAGCATTCGTGGTGGATGCGCTCGTTCCAGTTGTGGAAGGGGGCGGCGCTGGGCTGCTTCTCAATGGCATCCAGGTAGGGATTTTCGCGGGGGGGTTGGTAGAAATGCCCATGCACACAGACAAAAACTCCGGTGCTAACGGCGGGGATCAGCCCACTGCTAGGAATTTCGGCCATAGAAGCCTCATGTACTGCCGCGTCAACCACGGAATGCCGAGAAGAATCAGCCATAGGAGAAAGGGGGATAAATTGCAAAAAATGTTTTGTAAAAATGCCTAAAATGCCCTGTAGGAGAGGCTTTGGCCTAGGCTATCAAGCGATTCAAAAGCCAAATTTTCATCATTTGATGACCATTTGATCACCCCAGGTTGCGATTGGAAGGGGTATCAATAATCTCCATTATGGTAGCGCCCTTTTTTCGATGAACGCTGCAACACTTAACCTGACGTGATAATTTGTCACCGGCATCCGTGCCTCCTGCGGAGCGGCTACGCTTCCCTGGCGGGCAAGGCTGCACTCAGTTCAGAAACAGCAATTTCGGCCTAAACTTAGGCAATCTAGGCCTATCTCCACCGAACCAGGACAGCACCACGATGACCGATTTAGACATTACCAGCACCCACATCGAAGACCTGATCGTCAACCTTGGTGAGGATGGCGACGATGTACTAAGCGGTTACACGATTATGGGCACTCTGGCCGATGGCCGCACGCTGTGGCTGGCCGACGTAACGGCGGACACTCACCCCGCCATGGGGGATCTGTATCTTGAGGAAGACTTAGACAGCCCCACCATCGAGGAAGCCAGGGTGATCGCCCACCTGCTGGCGGCGGCTCCGCAGATGCAGAGTATCATTCTGGCCCTAGCCACGGAGGCAATTCAAAACGATGGCCGCATTGACATCGACCATGCGGTCTACGCCCTAGAGGTCCTGGCCTCCCTCAGCGAAGAGGAGATAGAGGAGGATGAGGACGACGACGACCCCTCAGAACAAGAATAGCCCCGACCAATCAGGTCAGGGCTAGACGGGGAATCCCCAATTACCGAAATAATGAGGCGGTTCCGAGTTTTGGAGGGTTCAGTCTTGGTGTCAAAGCCATCGCCTGTAACCTTAGAAGGGCCTGGCGGTGAAGATTGCGCCACCCAGAATACCGACAGCGGCGACGGCCATCAGCAGGTTATTGAACAAGCGACCCGACTCAGCATTCGTGCCGAGGGCCTTGTCCTCTTTGCCAGCGGTGAAAAATAACGACCAAGCTTGGTTGGCGTCAATGGCTTCGGCTCCGTTGAAGCTAGGGCGAAAGACCACGGGGCCAAACAGATCTTTATTGGTGTAGTCAAAATCGCTGCGCATGGTGCAGACTCCTTGGTGCTGTTGAACGGCTTGGTTAAACGGTTTTATTGAACGGTTTTGTTAAACCTTGTGCTGAATCCTAGGGCAGGCAATGGTTGAACCTGGCCCAACGGAGCAACTGCCTACAGGCTGGTCAGCCAGGTGATGATGCCGTGGCCAGTGAGGGCTTCAAAGGCGATGGCAGACACAAAGCCAATCATGGCCAGACGACCATTGAGCTGCTCGGCGTAGGCGTTGAAGCCGAAGCGCTGAGTATCGTCTACGTAGACCTTGGGCTCGATAGCAAAGTTGTTGAGGCGGTTGCCTTCTTCGACGGTGTAGCCGTTGGTAGCCATGGGAGTTCTCGTTTACTGCTGACCTCAATGTAACACAACGTAACGAATTATTGCAATTTTGTTACAAAAATGAGGTCGGCTTTCATTTTCACAATTCTACCCAGGGCTTGTCCTGGGGCCAGGGTAGGTCAGCTTGAGTCGGGGCAGCAAGACGGTGACGATGGTACCTTGGTTGGGCTGGCTGTCGATGGAAATGTGGCCCCGGTGGGTGTCCACAATCACCTTGGCGATGGCTAGGCCCAACCCCGTGCCCTGGTCACCGCTACGCAGACGGGCGGGATCGGCGCGATAGAAGCGATCAAAGACATGGGACAGGGCATCAGCGTCTATACCGATGCCTGTGTCCTGCACAGTTATCTGAATCCAAGATTGCCCCTGCTGCTTCACAGATTTCGATTGAACGGTCACGCGACCTCCGGCAGGGGTGTACTGCACGGCATTGCTGATTAAGTTAGTGAACAAGCGGGTGAGTTGGCTGGTGTCTCCTCCGACAATGAGGTGAGTAGTTTGATTGAAGGCCTCGGAGGGGGCAGGCTCGGTTGGTCTGGTTCGAGGCTCCGGCCCGGTTAGCGAAGCGCTATCAACGGGGGTCGGCTCATAGATCAGATCAATGTTTTTTTCAGTGGCGATCACCTGCTGTTCTTCCACCACGTCCTCAAGCAGTCCCTCTAGGCCGATGGAGGACGGGGTAAAGGCGATCAACCCACTTTCCTGACGGGCTAAAAACAGCAGATCATCCACCAATCGCCCCAGGCGTCGGGTGAGGCGTTCAATCACCTGGAACTGTTTTTGTTGGGTGGTGATGTCGGGGTCGGGGTCAGACAGGGCCACCTGGGCGTTGGTTTGAATCACCGCAATGGGGTTGCGCAACTCGTGGGAGGCATCGGCGGTAAATTGTTTGAGCTGTTGGTAAGAGTCGCGCACGGGGGCCATGGCAATGCCCGACAGCAACCAACCAATGGCCGCCACTGCCCCCACCATCAGGCTAGTGCCCAGGGCCAGGTCTAAAATCAGCCGACGGCTGGGTTTGGTCACCTCAAACCAGGGATGGCTCACCCGCAGATAGCCCAATACTTGGCCCTCGACCTCCACCCGCTCGGTAATTTGCCGCAGGACGGATTCTGAAGACGCCCGCACCGTTTCCCCGGCTGGGTTTACATGGAGCGGCACCGGCAGCGTATCCGACAGGGTAGACCACAGCAGCAATCCGGCAGGGCTAAACCATTCCAGATCAATATGATCGTCTTCTACCGTATGGGCATTGTCGCGGAAACTGGCCTCCACATTCACCTGAAGGCTGGGCGCAGGCACTAGGCGGGCGGGCGAGGGCGGAATCTGGTTGGGGCTAGGTTCTATCACCAGCGACCGCTCCACAATTTCCACCACATGGTTAAGGGTGTCGTCCACCCGTTCCACCAGCGTCGTGCGTACATAGAGATAGAAACCACTGGCAAACAACAGCAGTAGCACCGCCGTTACCGCCGTATACCAAAGCGCCAACCGCTGGCGAGTCGCCTGAAACATCCGCATCCCCCCTGGATGACTCTCTGGGGAAACCTAGCACAACTCCTCCATCCTTCTCCCTAGGTCAATGCCCTCTTCTACACTTCCCCCAGCTTTTCCCCACCACCCCACTCCCCCACCACCCCACCACCCCACTCCCCACTCGCAAGAGATTTTTGGGGTTGGATTCCGCTTAGGGATAGAATAAATAGTCGGTCTTGCGGCCACTCTGTTGTTTTAGCGCTGTCTCGGAAGTCACCCCAATGATTCGCGAAGTCTTCATGCCCGCCCTCAGTTCCACCATGACCGAAGGCAAAATTGTCTCCTGGGTTAAGGCTCCTGGTGACAAGGTGGAAAAGGGTGAAACCGTGGTGATCGTTGAGTCCGACAAGGCCGATATGGATGTGGAATCCTTCCATGAAGGCATCCTCGCCGCCATCGTCGTGGAAGCGGGCGGCACCGCCCCCGTGGGGGAAGCCATTGCCCTGCTCGCCGAAACCGAAGCTGAAGTGGAAGCCGCCAAGCAGCAAGCTGCCGCTAAGGCGGGTGCTATGGGTGGTGGGGCAGCGCCGACCCCAGCCCCTGCGGCCACCGCCGTTGCTGAAGCCCCCGTTGCGGCTCCAGCCCAAAACGGATCCTCCGCCAGCCCTCGCAGTGGTCGAGTGGTGATTTCTCCTCGCGCCCGCAAACTCGCAAAGGAACTCAAGGTAGACCTGGCCACCCTGCAAGGCAGCGGCCCCCACGGTCGGATTGTGGCCCAGGATGTGGAACTAGCCGCTGGCAAGACTCCAACGCCCGCTGGCCCTGCGGTTACCGCCCTCGTCACCACTCCGGCGGCTCCGGCTCTACCTGTGGTAGCCTCGGCTCCCGCCCCTAGCGCGGCTCCCGTTCCGGTGGCTTCTGGCCAGTTGGTGCCCTTCAGCACCCTGCAACAGTCGGTGGTGCGCAACATGAACGCCAGCCTCACGGTGCCCGTCTTCCACGTCAGCTACACCATCACCACCGATGCCCTCGATGCCCTCTACAAGCAAATCAAGTCTAAGGGCGTCACCATGACCGGGCTGTTGGCCAAGGCCGTCGCCGTCGCGCTGAAGAAGCACCCCATCCTCAACGCCTACTACACCGACCAAGGCTTGCAGCACCGCGCCAACATCAACGTGGCTGTGGCCGTGGCCATGGAGGGCGGTGGCCTGATTACCCCCGTGCTGCAAAATGCCGATCAGCAGGACATCTACTCCCTCTCCCGCACCTGGCGCGACTTGGTAGAGCGCTCCCGCGTCAAGCAGCTCAAGCCCGAGGAATACACCTCCGGCACCTTCACCCTCTCCAATCTGGGCATGTTTGGTGTCGATAGCTTCGATGCCATTCTGCCCCCCGGCCAAGGCTCCATCCTCGCCATTGGGGCCGCTAAGCCCACCGTGGTTGCCACCGCCGATGGCCTGATGGGCGTGAAGCGCCAAATGCGCGTCAACATCACCTGCGACCACCGGATTATCTACGGAGCCGATGCCGCTGGCTTCCTCAAGGATCTGGCCGACGTGATTGAAAACAATCCTCAATCCCTCACCCTATAGATCTGCGGCCTCAACCCAGTAAAATCCCAGGGTTCTTTGAGAACCCTGGGATTTTTGATGCAAACCGCTGCACTAACAAGCCCATTCGTCATCGTCCCAGGCGGTGGTGCTGGTGTCATCAAGGAGAGTGTCATCCTGGCAGGTGGCCATGGTGGCAAAGGCGTCGTCCCAGCCAGCCCGTTTCGGAAATTCTAGGTAGGCCGGAATGAGATGGCTGATGATCTCAATTAGGCAATCCATCAATTTAGATTGGCCCATGAAGCGACCTGTTCAGCGAGTTCGATAGTTTGGCGTAATTCTTGAGTATCTGCATAGGCTGCGTCAGCCGTCTGTTCTAGGCTTTCAGCTATTGTATGGGCATCTTGGCCAAGCTGTTTAGCGGTCTCTAGGGTGGAGTCTAGTTGTTGCGTCAGGGCGGCAATTTCTGCAAATAGCGCTTGATGTTCCTTGGGTGGGTTGGCCAGCCATGCTTGAAAATCGTTTGGAGCCGTTTTGAGAAAATGACGGGCCGTTTCCCAAGCGGTTTTGAAGCGAAAGTTCAGGGATTGCAAAGATTCATACTTCGCTTTAAGTTGTCGAACGGTCGAAACCTGGGCGAGGGCATACACCTCAGCTTTGAGATCGGTGATGCTTTGACCAGAGACAGGCTTGGCTACGGGATTGGTTGTCAGGAAGGCTACGACCTGCTGCCATGATGAAGTGTGGCGCAAATTCCATGCACGGATTTCTGGATATTTGGCCTTAAGCTGAGGCGTGGTTTCCACCTTCGCCAAGGCATAGGCTTGTGCTCTAAGCTGTTGGAGTCCCATGGCCATTCCGGCGAATTTCGACAATACCTAACTTAGCCCGCTGGCGAAATTGTTGGAGTTGAGTTTTGAGGGATTCATTCTCGTGGCGCAGTTTTTGGTTTTCTTCGGTGACTTGGGCCAACTGCTGACGAAGTTCCTGCACGGCACTACGAGCCTCATCGCGTTCTCGCTGAAAGCGCTTTGTATGGGCAACCTGGCCACCTAGACGCTGGTTATTTTTGCCCAGTTCCTGCCTGCGTTGAGTTTCCTTTGCAAATTGTTTTTTAAGCTTTTCTAGTTCCTGGAGGAGTTCAGCATAGGCTTGATCTTGGGCTGTCTGGTTTTTTAACGCCTCGTTTTCTGCTTCGAGGATCGCAATTCGATTTTGGAGCGTCTGAATATCTTGCTCTTTACCAAAAATAATTTCCTGAAGGGCTCGAATCAGCTTTTTAAGCTGGGTCTGACCTTTCTCCAGGTCTAATGTTGTGGCCTGTAGGGTTTCTACTCGATCTTTAAGAATTCCAGCCCGTCGCTGCAAGACTTGAGCGGTGCACTGGTACTTGATGACCGCCACTACCCGACTCCGCTCTGGCTCCGTGAGGGCTAATACGTCAGACCGAAATCTGAGGTCGTCGTAGTTCGTGCAGTCATGACGCAACGCCTGGGTTTCAACATGATCGGGAGCCGCAATCATACTCATGTTTTTGAGGCGTACCTGGTTATGCCAGTAGTCAAAAAGTTCCTTGGAGTCATTCATGGCGTCAAGAACTAGGGCGTCAAGGGCTCGGCATCGGTAGGTCTGTTTTACCAGCTTACCCGTAGTAGCGGTCTGGCAAACCATCGCCACTCAGCGGTTTGCAAAATGCTCATATCCACACGCCACACAGGAAACTAAAGATCCCTAAACACAGATCCCAGGGTTCTTGGAGAACCCTGGGATCTGGTCTATCTGGGCGATTAGAACCCAGAAATCGCGGTTATCGGATTACCCTATACGGCGATGGTGCCGCCGTCGTTGCGGGTGATGATCACCGTGGCCGAACGGGGGCGAGCATTGCCGCCATCGGGCCAGTGGCTGGTGAACTGGGTGGGGTCGTAGGCGGAGGTGCTATTTTCGCCGGGATGCTGGATGTTGACGAAAATCGCCTTGCCATCGGGGCTTTCGGTAATTCCGGTGATTTCGCAGTCCTTTGGCCCCACCAGGAATCGGCGCAGCACCGTGGGACTGGCCTCTTGGCCCACATAGGTTTGCACCGATTGGTCGGCGTTGTTGTTGATGGGCACGGATTTGTTCAGCACCGTTTTGGGGCCACCATCGCCCACCCGACCGGGCAGCGCCGCCAGCATCATGCAGTTGGTGGTGTTGGTCATGTAGCCGTCGTCGGTTTGAATCCACAGCAGACCGGGTACGGCTTCGCTAAACCACAGGCCATCGGGGCTGGAGAAGGCGTTTTCTTCGGTGAGGCCAGAGAGGTTGACGTTGGCATCCGCCATGGAGCGAGCCCCGAACAGGTAGACATCCCAGGTGAAGGTAGCGGCGGTATGGTTGTCGCCTGCTTCCCGCCAGCGGATGATGTGGCCGTTGACGTTGCCGGAGTTAACCTTGCCATCGCGGTCGTCGGCGAAATAGCGGGGGTTGGCGGCATCGAGTTCAGTGCGAACACCGCGCCCGCTGCTGCTGGAAACGTTGTTGGTGAGGGTGAAGTAGACTTCCCCGGTGACGGGGCTAACGCCACCCCACTCAGGCCGATCCATCTTGGTGGCCCCAGCGGCATCGGCGGCGATGCGGGCGTTAATCAGCACATCGGCTTCGTCGGCAAAATCGTAGTCGGCATAGTTGGCGATGGCCGGGTTGCTGAGGGTGAGGGGCAGCCACTCGCCGCTGCCGTCGTCGTTGAATTTGGCGGCATAGAGGGTACCTTCGTTCAGGTACTTATCCCCTGCGGCCATGCCCCGGTTGGCATCGCGAGGATCCCACTTGGCGGCGGAGACAAACTTAAAGATGTACTCGTTACGGGCATCGTCACCGGAATAGAAGACCAGGGATTGACCTTCCACCGCCGGAGCGGGCCAGCAGCCTTCGTGGGCAAAGCGACCAATAGCCGTGCGCTTCTGGGGCATGGCATTGGGGTTGAAGGGGTCGATTTCCACCACCCAACCAAAGGTGTTGGCCACATTGCGGAAGTCCTGCTGGGGGCGGGCTCCCGTCTTGCTGGTATCCCAACGGCGATACATATCGGTGCGGTCGTTGGCTCCAGCCCGTGACCAGTTGTAGCGGCCAGAGGTGGCGCTGCCAATGCCGTAGCGCTTGAAGGAGGCCACTTCATTGGCGGTGCGGGCGCTGTCCTCTTCGCGGCGGTGGAAGTATCCGGCCCAGTTTTCTTCGCAGGTGAGGTAGGTGCCCCAGGGGGTGTAGCCGTTGGCGCAGTTGTTCAGGGTACCGCGAGTTTGTTCGCCGCTGGGGGAGAAGGCGGTGGCCAGCATGGGGCTGCGGCGGGCGGGGCCAGTGATTTGGCAGCGGGTGGCGGCAGTGATCCGGTTGTTAAAGCGGGAATTGCGGTTGATTTCGTAGGTGTTGCCCTGCTTCACCACTTCCACAATCGTGACCCCGTGGGCCGCTACTTCCTTGTCAATTTCCACCGTGGGGCGGGCGTTGGTGTTGTCGGGGCCGTAGTCGGTGGGGCCATTGGGATGCACAAAGCCCACGTCTTCGCAGACTTCGTGGTTGATGGCCAGCAGCGCCCGGTCGGCGCCGTTGGGATCCCAGCCGTTGCCTGCCCGATTTAGGCCAAAGTAGTGCATGGCGTCGTGGTGGTCGCCCGCCCGCACGTCAAAATCATTGTCTGTACCGTCGTTTTTGTAGGGGGTAACGTTCGCCTTGAGGGGGTCGCCCGTGGCCAGCAGCACCCGCGCCGTGTATCCAGGGGGCACGATCAGGGTATCGGCCACGCTCTTAGCGACGGGAGAAAAACTCAGGTTCCGCGTAGAGGCCAGCGCCGCCCGCTGTCCGCCTTTTTTCAGGCCATCGGCCCCCAGGGCCAAACCCATGCCCAGCACCGAAGCCGCCGCCAAGGAAGAACCGCCCTTCAAAAAGCCCCGACGGCTGACCCTAGCCCGCTCTAGGACTTGATCGAAGGAATCGTTATTAGAGGTGTTGTAGACCGCGTCTTCAGAGTGGATCGCGTTCTTCAGATTGGAAAAGAAAGAATTATGTTTCGCCATGGCTAAGCCCGATGGAAACCCGCGTAGTGTGACGCAGGTATCCTACAGATCCCAGGTAAGGATGCCCTTAACGATTGTTTAGCCCATTCTTAAGAAACGGTGAAGGCGACCGCTAGGGTGTTGAGGGGAGCAAAGCCGTTGAATCGCGAGATGAGATGGTATTGCTTAATACAAAAGTGCCCTGATTTTGCCCCTACTATCCCAAAATGCGAATGTTTAGGATGGCCTGTCATATGCCATTGGTCTTAAACGTTTTGCGAGGCTCTAGATCTATTCATTAGATCTACTCATTAGATCTAGGCATTTGTCATTGGTCTTAAACGTTTTGCAAGGCCATGGCCTCTATGGCACCAGGATCCACAGTACCAGGAAGCATCAGCTAGACCCCGCTTAGGCATTAAACATCGATCTGTCAGGAGATTTAGGATGAGTGGAAACGAATTGCGCGCCCAGGCCATTGCCAGTATTGCCAACCGTCCCAAGGTACCCGTCGGGCCACCGGGGCGGCTAGAAGACCTGTGGGCCAAGGATGTTTTTAGCCTCAGCAAAATGCAGGAATGCCTGCCCAAGTCGGTGTTCAAGTCGCTGCAAAAGACCATTACCACGGGCGCACCCCTGGATATGTCGGTGGCCGATGTGGTGGCCGTGGCGATGAAGGACTGGGCCATTTCTAAGGGGGCACTCTACTACTCCCACATGTTCTATCCCCTCACCAACGCCACCGCCGAAAAGCACGATGGCTTTATCTCGGTGCAGAGTGATGGATCGGTGATTTCAGAATTTTCCGGCAAGGTGCTGGTGCAGGGCGAACCGGATGGATCCAGTTTCCCCAACGGCGGCATTCGCTCCACCTTTGAGGCCCGTGGCTACACCGCCTGGGATGTGACCAGCCCCGCCTTTGTGATGGAAACCGAGAACGGGGTCACCCTCTGCATTCCCACCGTCTTTGTCTCCTGGACGGGGGAAGCCCTGGATAAAAAGACTCCGCTGCTGCGCTCCAACGCCGCCATGAGCAAAGCCGCCACCCGCGTCCTTAAGCTGCTGGGCCACAGTGAGGTAGCTCCGGTGAACTCAAGCTGCGGGGCCGAGCAGGAATATTTCTTGGTGGATGCCAGCTTCGCCAGTGTGCGCCCCGACCTAATGCTGGCGGGCCGTACCCTGTTTGGCAAGGCTCCGGCCAAGGGCCAACAGTTCGATGACCACTACTTCGGGGCCATTCCCGAACGGGTGCAGGTGTTCATGCAGGATGTGGAGGAAAAGCTCTACCGTCTGGGCATTCCGGCCAAAACCCGCCACAACGAAGTGGCTCCCGGCCAGTTTGAGATTGCCCCCTTCTTTGAAGCGGCCAACGTGGCCAGCGACCACCAGCAGTTGATTATGACCGTGCTGCGTAACACCGCCAAAAAGCACGGCTTTGTCTGCCTGCTCCACGAGAAGCCCTTTGCGGGCATTAACGGCTCCGGTAAGCACGTCAACTGGTCGGTGGGCAACGCCACCCAGGGCAACCTGCTCGATCCCGGCGATACCCCCCACGCCAACGCCCAGTTCCTCGTGTTCTGCGGGGCGGTGATTCGCGGCGTCCACAAGTACGGCCCCCTGCTGCGGGCGGTGATTGCCAGCGCCAGCAATGATCACCGCCTGGGGGCGAACGAAGCTCCTCCGGCGATCATCTCCATCTACCTGGGCAGCCAGCTCCAGGATGTGTTCGACCAAATCGCGTCGGGCACGGTCACGGGTTCCCAGTCGAAGGGCGAAATGGATTTGGGCGTGGATACCCTGCCCAAGTTCACCAAGGATGCCGGAGACCGCAACCGCACCTCCCCCTTCGCCTTTACGGGCAACCGCTTTGAATTCCGGGCCGTGGGTTCCGGTCAGTCGGTATCGGGGCCGCTGGTGGCGATGAACACCATCCTGGCCGATTCCCTCGACTGGGTGGCCGATCAGCTAGAGGCCAAGCTGGGGGCTGGGGTGGAACTCAATGTCGCCATCCACGACATTCTGCGCGACATCATTCGCGACCATGGGGCCGTGGTGTTTAACGGCAACGGCTACTCCACCGAGTGGCACGAAATGGCCGTCAACGAGCGGGGGCTGCTCAACCTGCGCACCACCGCCGATGCCCTCCCCGTCCTGCGCGAACAGTACATCGAAGACCTGTTCAGCAAGGAAAAAGTGCTCACCCCGGTGGAACTGGGCAGCCGCTTTGAAGCCTACTCCGAGCAGTACATTCAGCACATTGAGGTTGAAGCCAAATTGGTAATCAGCATGGCCAAAACCATCATCTATCCCGCTGCCATCCGCTACATGGGCGAACTGGCCAAGACCATCGACAGCCTCGATGAAATTGGCATTGAGTTTGGCAAGGACAGCGTGGTGACCGTGGCCGACCTCACCAAAGGCCTAATGGCAACGGTGGCCGAACTCAGCGACATGATGACCAAGCACTTCATGTCCGTGGAAGAGCACATGCAGTTCTGTGCCCAAACCCTTCGCCCCCTGATGGACAAGGTGCGTGAGTACGCCGATGCCCTAGAGGGTGAAGTGGCCGATGACCTCTGGCCCCTGCCCACCTACCAGGAGATGCTGTTTATTAAATAGTTTTCTCTGAACGCCAAGTTGTCGTTTAGCAGATCCCGTCAAAAGCAGACCCCAGGTAACTCCATGGGGTCTGCTTTTTTGTCTACAGTTGCCACCCGAAGTTGAAGGGACTCCGGCCACGACCACCAGGGAGTAAACTCCCTGGCTCACCGCAGAAGTCTGCTAAAGCAGACTGGGGAACTCGGCTCCCAATCCTCTTCAGAGGATTTCTGCCTTGAGCCTGGGACTTCTAGTCCTTGGCTTAAGGCCAATCCTAGGGATCGACCCCAAAACCGGCCTCACCTTGGCATGGCTATGCCTACGCTAACCCGTCCTACGTGGGCTTACCCTTAATCTGTCCCACCGACTTAACCGGCGATGCCGAGGAACGATCCTGGCCAACCAGGGTACATGGATCCCTGAGGCCTAGGATTTCCATGGGATGGACGTCGGCCCATTATTCTCTCAGGGCATTTTATTTAACGTTTTGATACAAAAATGAGAGCACTGCCCTAAAAAGACTGTAAATTTTGGTTACGAACGCAGGTTAAGTTTATTTCAAATTGTGTCACCTGTCGGCCTTAAACCTAGATGGGGCAAGGTTTTCTGATACAAAGAGAAGTGGGATCTCGGCTTGGGTTCCGTTACGAAATGTTTCTTTGATACCGTATTAAACGATTCGTGAGGGCTGGGTTACTAAGTTTCTTGGCGATCCGGCCTTCCCATTGCCCTCGGCCTTAGCAGCGAAAGGAGTTTTACTGCATGTTCACCCACGTCAAGCCCACTGTGCGCCACATTGCCCCCGACGATCTGAACGGGCGCTTACTGGTTAAAGTGGTCTATGTGGTGTTAGAGCCTCAGTACCAGAGTGCTCTATCCTCCGCCATCCGGTCGATCAACGCCAACAATTCCCAGGTGGCGTTTGAGGTTAACGGCTATTTAATCGAAGAACTGCGCGACGCCAACAACTACGAGGCCTTCAAGCAGGATGTGGCCGAGGCCAATGTGTTTATCGCCTCGCTGATTTTTATCGAAGACCTAGCCGATAAGGTGGTCGAAGCGGTGTCCCCCGTGCGTGATCAGCTCGATGTGGCGGTGTGCTTCCCCTCCATGCCCCAGGTGATGCGCCTGAACAAGATGGGCAGCTTCTCCATGGCGCAGTTGGGCCAATCCAAGAGCATGATCGGCTCCTTCATGAAGAAGCGCAAGGAGAAGTCCGGCGCGGGCTTCCAAGACGCCATGCTGAAGCTGCTGCGGACGCTGCCCACGGTGCTGAAGTACCTACCCGTCGAAAAGGCCCAGGATGCCCGCAACTTCATGCTCAGCTTCCAGTACTGGCTGGGTGGCTCGCCGGAGAACCTGGAAAACTTTTTCCTGATGCTGGCCGACCGCTACGTGATCACTGACAGCCCAATTGAGGGCGCTCCCCAAACCGAAGCCCTGGACTACGAGGAACCCGTCACCTACCCCGACATGGGCATTTGGCACCCCATGGCCCCCGCCATGTTCGAGGACATCAAGGAGTACCTCAACTGGTACGCCTCCCGCCGCGACATTTCCGACGATCTGAAGGATCCCCTGGCCCCCACCATTGGCCTGGTGCTGCAACGAACGCACCTCGTCACCGGGGACGAAGCCCACTACGTCGCCATGGTGCAGGAATTTGAGTACCTGGGCGCGAAGGTGATCCCCGTGTTTGCGGGCGGTTTGGACTTCTCCAAGCCCGTGGATGCCTACTTTTTTGATCCCGTCGATAATTCCAGAACCATTGTGGATGCGGTGGTGTCCCTCACCGGGTTTGCCCTGGTGGGTGGCCCCGCTCGGCAGGATCACCCCAAGGCCATCGAGACCCTGAAGCGGCTGAATCGGCCCTACATGGTGGCCCTGCCCCTGGTGTTCCAAACCACTGAAGAATGGGAAGACAGCGACCTGGGCCTGCACCCGATTCAGGTGGCGCTGCAAATGGCGATTCCTGAACTGGATGGGGCCATTGAACCCATCGTGCTATCGGGCCGCGACGGCCTGACCGGACGGGCGATTTCCCTACAAGACCGGATCGAGTCCATCACCCAGCGGGCGATGAAGTGGGCCAACCTGCGCCGCAAGCCCAAGGTGGACAAGAAACTGGCCATCACCATCTTCAGCTTCCCGCCGGATAAGGGCAACGTCGGTACCGCCGCCTACCTGGACGTATTCGGCTCCATCTATAAGGTGCTGGAGGCGATGAAGCAGAACGGCTACGACGTGCAGGATCTGCCGGAATCCCCCGAAGCGTTGCTGCAAGAGGTCATCCACGATGCCCAGGCCCAGTACAGCAGCCCGGAACTCAACGTCGCCTACCGGATGCCCGTCCGCGAATACCAAGCCCTCACCCCCTACGCCGAGCGCCTAGAGGAAAACTGGGGCCCCGCACCGGGGCACCTCAACACCGACGGCGAAAACCTGCTGGTCTACGGTAAGGCCTTCGGCAACGTGTTCATCGGCGTGCAGCCCACCTTCGGCTACGAGGGCGACCCGATGCGGCTGCTGTTCTCCCGTTCCGCCAGCCCCCACCACGGTTTCGCCGCCTACTACACCTTCCTGAACAAAATCTGGGGCGCGGATGCGGTGCTGCACTTTGGCACCCACGGCTCCCTGGAGTTCATGCCCGGTAAGCAAATGGGCATGTCCGGCACCTGCTACCCCGACAACCTGATCGGCAGCATCCCCAACCTCTACTACTACGCGGCGAATAACCCCTCCGAGGCCACCATCGCCAAGCGTCGGGGCTATGCCGAAACCATCAGCTACCTGACTCCCCCCGCCGAGAACGCGGGTCTATACAAGGGCCTGAAGGAACTGAGCGAACTGATCGGCTCCTACCAGGGCAACAAGGAAAGCGGTCGGGCGGTGCAGATCGTCAACGCCATCATCGAAACGGCGCGGATCTGCAACCTGGATAAGGACGTGGAACTGCCGGAGGGCGATTCTGGCGAACTGTCTAACGAGGAACGCGACGCGCTGGTGGGCAAGATCTACATCAAGCTGATGGAAATCGAGTCTCGCCTGCTGCCCTGCGGCCTGCACGTGGTCGGCAAGCCCCCCAGCGCCGAGGAAGCCATCGCCACCCTGGTCAACATCGCTGGCCTGGATCGCGAAGAAGACGGCATCATGAGCCTTCAGCGGATCATCGCCGACAGCCTGGGCCGCAATATTGAGGAAATCTACCGCAACAGCGACCGGGGCGTTCTGGCCGATGTGCAACTGCTCTACGACATCAACCAAGGGGTACGGGCCGCCGTTGCCGCCCTGGTGCATGAGCAGATCGACGCGGAAGGCCGCGTGTCCATGGTCTCCCGGCTCAACTTCTTCAACATTGGCCGCAAGGAACCCTGGATTAAGGCCCTCCACGAGGCGGGCTACACCAACGTCAACAACGACGCCATCAAGCCCCTGATGGAGTACCTGGAGTTCTGCCTAGAGCAGGTCTGCGCCGACAACGAACTGGGCGGTCTGCTGCAAGCCCTGGAAGGCGAGTACATTCTCCCCGGCCCCGGTGGCGACCCGATCCGCAACCCGGAGGTGCTGCCCACGGGTAAGAACATCCACGCCCTCGATCCCCAGTCCATCCCCACTACCGCCGCCGTGCAGTCGGCCAAGATTGTGGTGGATCGCCTGCTAGAGCGGCAGCGCCAGGAAAACGGCGGCAACTACCCCGAAACCATCGCCACCGTGCTGTGGGGCACCGACAATATCAAGACCTACGGCGAATCTCTGGCCCAGATGATGTGGTTTGTCGGCGTCAAGCCCCTGCCCGATTCCCTCGGTCGGGTCAACAAGCTGGAGCTGATTCCCCTGGAGGAACTGGGTCGGCCCCGCGTGGATATCGTGGTCAACTGCTCCGGCGTGTTCCGCGACCTATTCATCAACCAAATGGCCCTGCTGGATCGCGCCGTGAAAATGGCCGCCGAAGCCGACGAGCCCCTAGAGATGAACTTCGTCCGCAAGCACGCCCTGCAACAGGCCGAGGAAATGGGCATTGGTGTCCGAGAAGCCGCCACCCGGATCTTCTCCAACGCCTCCGGTTCCTACTCCTCCAACATCAACCTGGCGGTGGAAAATAGCACATGGGAGAACGAAGCCGAACTCCAGGAAATGTACCTGAAGCGCAAGTCCTTTGCCTTCAACTCCGACAATCCTGGGGTGATGGACAGCAACCGAGGTCTGTTCGAGTCGGCCCTGAAGACGGCGGATGCCACCTTCCAAAACCTCGACTCTTCGGAGATTTCCCTCACCGACGTCTCCCACTACTTCGATTCCGACCCCACCAAACTGGTGGCCAGTCTGCGCGACGACGGCAAGGCTCCGGCCTCCTACATCGCCGACACCACCACCGCCAACGCCCAGGTACGCACCCTCTCCGAGACCGTGCGCCTAGATGCCCGCACCAAAATGCTCAATCCCAAGTGGTACGAAGGGATGCTCTCCCACGGCTACGAAGGTGTGCGTGAACTCTCCAAGCGCCTGGTGAACACCATGGGCTGGTCGGCCACGGCGGGCGCAGTGGATAATTGGGTCTACGAAGATGTGAACACCACCTTCATCCAAGACCCGGAGATGTGCAAGCGCCTGATGGATCTCAACCCCAACTCCTTCCGCCGCATGGTGTCTACCCTGCTGGAAGTGAACGGGCGCGGCTACTGGGAAACCAGCGACGAAAACCTGGAACGCCTGCAAGAGCTGTACCAGGAAGTAGAAGACCGCATCGAAGGCGTTGAGTAGATGTTGGTGAACTGACTAAAAGCCCGGTTTCTTAGAGAAACCGGGCTTTTTTAAGCGAGTGTATTCTACCTATGGGCATACTTTTTCGCTATATTAAATTACAACATAGCCTATCTCATCACAGAGTAAAGTTGCAAAAGTGCTCAGTCTTACAAGACTTTGAGTGTTACTTATAGGGATGATCATGCTAACACAGATAGACCTAGAACAACAAATCGATACCTATTCAGCAAAAGTTTCTACTACCTCCTATTCTATGTCAGTAGGAGAGCTAGTATCTATGTATAAGGATGGAGAACTCAATTTACATCCTGAATTCCAGAGATTTTTTCGCTGGACTGTGGAGCAAAAGTCTAAGTTTATTGAATCCTTGCTCCTTGGTATACCTATTCCTCCGATATTTGTCTCAGAACGTTCTAATTCATATTGGGATGTCATTGATGGTCTGCAGAGAATTTCTACAATTTTTGAGGTGATGGGTGAACTTAGGGATGAAGAGAAGCAATTAAAAGAGCAATTAGCCTTAACAAGGACACGTTATTTACCTAGCTTAGAAGGAAAACTATGGCAGTCAGATGTCGAAGAAAATCAACTCCCAGAATCTGCAAAGGTAAGAATCAAGCGCTCTAGAATAGATGTGAATATTGTCAAGAAGACAAGTGATGAGATCGCAAAATATGAGATCTTCCAGCGACTAAACACTGGAGGATCAGTTGCAACCAATCAAGAGGTAAGAAACTGCATTCTAGTCATGAATAATCGTGACTTCTTTTATCGAATAAAGGGATTGGCAGAACTAGAGTCATTTAAAGAATGTGTTTTAATTACAGATCGAGCACTTGAGGAAAGTTTCGACTTGGAGCTACTGACTCGTTTTTTTGTTTTTTGCAGCAGCAATCAAACAAAACTATCTCAGATCAATGAATTGGGTGACTTTTTAACAGATGAGATTCTTGAGATTTCTAAGATTAATCAAAACGGAGATCTGAATCAACGAATCGAGAGTGCTTTTCAGGAAACTTTCAGATATTTAGCAGAGCATTTTGGGGCAAACAGCTTCCGAAAGTTCAACTTAGACCAAGATCGATACTACGGCGGAACATTAGTCTCTCTGTTTGAAGTAGTCGCTGTGGGCATTGGGCGTAATCTTTTAGCTGGGCGGACTCTACCTAATCCAGTGATCTTCTGTGAGCGCCATAAAAACTTAGGCTCAGATAATTATGTAAAGCAATTCACAAGATCAGGGATTCGCTCTTCTTACCGAATTCCAAAAACTATTGAATTTGGAGAAAATCTTGTTCAATCTTGTCTATCATGAGAATTAAAAGCCAGGAGTCTCTGATTGACTTTATTGACGAAAGAAGTCAATTGCGAAGGCGCGAACTATTCACATTTTCTCAACTTCTTAAAAGCACAAGGAAGCATGAGATGAGTATTTTGTGTCGAAGTGCTATTGTTATCGCCTATGCTCACTGGGAAGGATTTGTAAAGGAAACCGCAGCAGCTTATGTAGAATACGTGGCTTGCAAGTCGCTGAGATTTGATCAATTATCTCCGAACTTTAAAGCAATTGCCTGTCGCGAAATTTTATCCGATGCCTCCCGTGCAACTAAACAAATGTCTCCACACCTAAAAGTTGTCGAGTACTTCGCAGATTCATCATCAAAGATAATAGATACAAGCTGTTTGTCGCCTTCAGTTATAGATGCGCAATCGAACTTGAGATCTGAGGTACTTGAAAATATTTGTATTACGGTTGGCCTGGACTATACACAGAGATGGTGTACATATGCTCCCTTCGTTGATGAATTAGCACAGCAGCGACATGCAATTGCTCATGGTACTACCGTAGTACCACCAAGGGACTATGCTGTGGAAGCAGTAGGCTTTGTTGAAAAAGCCATTGACTGGTTTCGCACAGATATTGAAAACTGTGCTGTTCAAGCTACCTTCATATCGACCTAATAATTGGGTACCTCGATTAATTGTCGTATTGGGAACCTGAAGAGACTGAAACTCCTGTAATCTCGCGACCATTCTCAATAAGATCTGTATTTTTCGAGGTTCCCGCTCTCCATTGCCTCTCCTCAAGGGGTTATTCTCAATGACAACAATGAATAATTCATCTCTCACTCAGAAAAAGTTTGACTGTTTAGAGTTTAAGCAACAAGTTCAGACTCAAATCTATCAAGATGTTAATGCTATGGGTTCGCAGGAAATCATAGAATATTTTCGCCAGTCTTCTCATTCTGGCGTTTTAGGTCAGTGGTGGAAGACGGTGGTTCATTAAGTAATAGAGCTTTTTCTTGAAAGCTGCTATCTCAAGGTTGAAAATGAAGAAAAATATCTGACGGGGTCAATGGAAAACATCAAGCTGAATCTAGAAGAGCAGGAACTCCTGACATCGGTAGAAAACGATGAATGGCTTTCTGTTGCTAATCTTGATAAAGAAATCAGGCGCTATCAAAGCTATGCTCAAGTCCAGACAGAGGAGATACAGGAAACCAACGGTGAGATACCTGTGCGGGATCTTTAGTTTTGATGGTGGGCAGTGCCCACCCTACTACAGACTTAATCCGAATTATTCAGGCGTGCCCGCTATGCTGCGCTGACGAATTTCATCAACAATTCTGGCCGCAGCTTCGCTAGAGTTGAGATGTTCGGATAGAACCTGCTGGGCTGCATTTAGGGTTTGATCGGCACGCAGTTGGGTTAAATCAGCTCTTAACCCCTGACCAATGTAAAACTTGATCAGACCTTCTAGGGACATATCCTTTTTGTCTGCGATTGCCTGTAAGTCTGCCAACGTATCCGTGGGTATCTTTACCGTCACCATTTCAGATGCTCGGCTATTAATTTTTAATTCAAATATTGCATCAGGATTGTTCATACAGGTGTCGCTCAGAACGAGTGGCTATCCGTGCTGAAATGATTCGTGTTCTGGATCCTATTTCAACATAAACCGCAAGCAATAACCTGGGAGTGAGTGAGTAGCCCAAGATAAAGCTGCGCTCTTCTCCTGATCTCGACGCATCGCCGACTTGATAAAAGGGGTCAAGGAAAGCCTCAGCAGCCTCTTCAAAGCGAACGCCATGCTTCTCAAAGTTGCTTTCTGCCTTATTCTTATCCCACTCAAACTCAAGCCCTTCAATGCGATAGACCACATTCATATGCTCAAATCATAGCTAATAGCGCTAGTCATCAGCTGATCCCTTGTGCAAGCGGGTGGTGAGTCTCAACGCCAATCTCTTCTGCTGTATGGTGCTTACCACAGTAGAGGTGAATAGTGGCTACGGGGAATTGCTAGGGCTAGGTAGGCCGTAGCCCAGTTCGTGGCCTAGGGGCGATTGGGCGACTTGGGTGGCCCAGCGGTCGAGGGTGAGGCCGACGGTTTGATCTTTTGATCTTTGGCTGCCGCTGTTGAGCAAGGCAATGCGGGCCTCTAGGGCGTTGGTTTAAGCGGTGATGATGGTACGTCGTCAGGGTTCGACCTTTGGCGAATACTGAAACCTTTGGGAACTGGCTATGGTAGCCCTAGCGTGAGGGAAGGGGGCGGCGTCAGGATCATGGCAGGAGCATTGAACGAGACTAGGCCAGCGGCCCATTTGGGTCAGGGGTGGGCCTTTCCGGTGCGAACGACGGTGCAGGGGGGGCTACAGCTCAGTGCGGCGGATCAGAATTTGATGGAGTCGATTCGGGTGCTGCTGCGGACGCGGATTGGGGAGCGGGTGTATCGGCCTGAGTATGGTAGTCGGCTGGCGGAGATGACCTTTGCCCCCATGAATACCGACACGCTATTGATGATTCGGCTGCATGTGCAGGAGGCCCTAGAGCGCTGGGAACCGCGCATTGTGCTGGATCAGGTGTTGGCAGAACCCGATTTGGAGAACGGGCGGGTGAACATTGTGATTCTCTACCAGGCCAAGGAGACCCACCAGCGTCGCAGTGTGGTCTATCCCTTTTATTTAATGCCGCCGGAGTAGGAGGTGGAACCCCGTGGACTTTAATTTTCTGCCTCAGTTGCCAAAGTCGAACCTGGACGACCGGGCCTACCAAGACCTGGTAGACGAGTGTTTGCTGCGCATTCCCCGCTATTGCCCGGAGTGGACGAACTACAACCCCAGCGACCCTGGGGTGACCATGGTGGAACTGTTCGCCTGGTTGACCGACCAGATGTTGATGCGGTTTAACCAGGTGCCCCGCCGCAACTATGTGGCCTTTTTGGAGATGCTGGGGATTCGGCTTCAGCCCCCGGCCCCGGCCCGCACGGAGGTGACGTTTTATTTGGCGGCGAGTTTGCCCCAGGTGTACCACATTCCGGCGGGGGTGGAGGTGGCCACGGAGCGCACCGAAACCGATGAGGCGGTGGTGTTCAGCACGGATCGGCCCTTGGCCATTGGCTTGCCGGAGATCAACCACTTGCTGACGACCGACCGGGACGATCCGCTGCCGAGTCTGTTAACCAACCCCTTTGCCAACCTGTGGACGCGGCAGTCGGACGGGCGCTGGGAGGGGCGGGAACAGAGCATTTTCAACGAGCAACCCCGCCCCGGCAACAGCTTTTACCTGGTGCTGGATGGGGCACAACCCACCGAGGGTAACGTTTTGGCCCTAACGCTTTCCGGTGAAGCGGCTACGTCTACGGGCATCAACCCCGACCATCCGCCCCGCCGCTGGGAAGCCTGGGATGGGGAACAGTGGGTTCCGATTTTACTAGCCGAAGGGGACGACCAAACCCGTGGCTTTAGCTTCCACGAACTGGGCGGCGGCAACGCCCTCCACACTGCCGATGTCATTCTGCACCTGCCCCAGCGGTTTCCGGTGGCCCAGTTTGGTTCCTACCAAGGCCGCTGGCTGCGCTGTGTCTGCATTGATTCCGACCTCTACCAAAGCCGCTACAGTAGCTCCCCTCGGCTGGTGAGGGTGGAGGTGCGTTCCATCGGCGGCACCATTGATGTCAGCCAGTGTCAGACCATCCACGAAGAACTGCTGGGGGAAAGTAACGGCCAGCCCGGTCAGAGCGTCCAGCTTCAGGGGCCGCCCGTGCTGCCGCGCCAGCCGGGGGAACAACTGCTGGTGCTGCCCCCCGATGGCCTACCCCAACTTTGGCAGGAGGTGAGCGACTTTGCCGACTCTGGCCCCAACGACTACCACTACACCCTCGATTCCGTCAGCGGGCGGTTGCAGTTTGGCCCCCTAGTGCGCGAACCCAGCCAGCTTCAAGAGCAGGTCTACGAACGATCCCGTAGCCAAACCCGCGACACCGCCCTAGCCACCCAGGCTTCTCCCCAAGCCGTACCCCAGGCCAGCGCCCTAGAGCGTCAGTACGGGGCGGTTCCCCCCAGGGGAGCGGTGTTTAAGATGGTCTCCTACCGCACCGGGGGCGGTCAGCGGGGCAATGTGCAGCGCCACACTCTGCGGATTGTGAAAACCGCCGTGCCCTACGTGGCCCAGGTCACTAACCACATCCCCGCCCGCCACGGGGCCAATGCCGAATGCCTAGAGGATGCCGTGCTGCGGGTGCCTCGCCTCCTGCGCACGCGGGATCGGGCCGTTACCCCCGAAGACTTTGAAGCCCTAACCCACCAGGCCGGACAGGGAGCCGTAGCCCGCACCCTCTGCCCCCCCAGCACCACCCCCGGCCTCGTGGAAGTGCTCGTGGTTCCCCAGGGCAACACCGAAGGCATCGAGCGGGAAGTGGGACTCCATCCTCACGACCTCGCCCTCACCCCCACCCTGCGCCAGCAAATTCTGTCGTTTTTAGACGAACGCCGCCTGCTAGGTGTGCAAGTGGCCCTGCGCGAACCCGACTATGTGGGCGTGGCGGTGCAAATTGAAGTGGGCCTCGCCCCAGAATATGCCAACCCCCAGGCCCAAACCCAAACCCTCCACCGCCTCCGCACCGCCCTCTACCGCTTCCTCAACCCGCTGACGGGCGGCCCCAACGGCGACGGCTGGCCCTTTGGTGCGCCGCTGTATCCCTCCGATATCATTAGCCTGGTGCAGGGGCATGAGGGTGTCCGCTACCTGGGCACCGTGCTGCTGTTTGAACTGCGGCGACAGGAGGATCAATGGATTCGCACCCTGGCCCCCAACAACATCGTCACCCCCGGCCCCCAGGGGCTAATCTGCTCCTGGGCCGATAATGTCCTCCGTTCTAGCCACATCATCAGCCTCCTATGATCCGTAGATCGCAAAGCCCCCGCAGCCCTCACCCTAAATCCCTCTCCCTAAGGGAGAGGGACTTTGAATGCAATTTCCGGCTCCCCTCTCCTCGTGGGAGAGGGGTTGGGGGTGAGGGCTGGTTTAAATTGTTAACGCTTTCCTCCATCCCCCGATGACCCAAGCCCGATCCACCACCGACATCAGCCTAGTGCTGACCCCCATGCAGGTACCCGAAGCGGTGCCTGATGGGTCGGAATTGGCCCAGGGGTTGACGGGCAGTCGGCCTAGGGATAGCCGTGCCCCCAGTGTGCCTAGCTTAGTGCTGCATCCGGGGGAACCGAGTGAACTGGTGATTCAAGTCCATAGCCAGAGCCGGGAACCGCTTCAGCTTCAGTACCAGGTGCAGGGGGATTTTCCGGCGGAGTGGTGCCAATTTCGGGCCGAAGGTTCCGATGTCCGACCGGGACAAATTTTGGAGGGCGTCCTCTATTTCAGCCTACCCTCGGACTACCTAGAGCGTCCCTACAACGCCGAGCAACTGCCCCTGCGGTTAGACTACCGGGGTCGCCTCACGGTGCTCAGCCTCAACCCCACTACCGGGGGACGTACTCTCGAACACCGAGATTTTCAGGTTGTTTTGCGCCCCCGCAGCCTGTATCTAGACTTTTTGCCAGATTTATACCGCGAAATCGACTTTGTGGGCCGCTTTTTGCAAGTGTTCGAGCAAACCTTCGAGCCTACCGTCAACGCCCTCGATAGCCTCTGGGCCTACCTCGACCCCCTCACCGCCCCCCAAGCCCTGCTGCCCTTCCTGACCCACTGGGTGGGCTGGAATTTCGATGCCCCCCTCGACCCCCGTCGCCAGCGTTTTTTGATTCGCCACGCCCTGCAAATCTATCGCTGGCGCGGCACCCGTCGCGGCCTGAGATTTTACCTACACCTGGCCACGGGTCTACCCCTCGACGACCACCTCAGCCGCGAAGCCGACAAACACATCGGCATCCACGAAACCTTTAGTCAGGGCCTTGTTCTCGGCGAAGCCCACCTCGGCGAAGACACCAGCCTCGGCGGTAGCCAACCCTTCCACTTCGCCATCCACCTCCGCCCCGAAGCCCACCAGACCATAGACACCGCCCTCGTCCACCAAATTGTCGGCCAAGAAAAACCCGCCTTCTGTACCTACGATTTAATCGTTGAGCCACCGCCCTAGGTCGCGAGATGGATGTACCGCCCTACCCATGTATCCCCCGTCTGGGCGGGGAGACCCCGCCCCTACCAACCCCCAATAACCAATAACTGATAACCAGCCCAAAATCCCTACGTCCCACCCCCATGATTCCCCCACCCCCCCGCCACCCTCTTCAGCGTCTTCAGGTCAGCGATGGTCTGCTGGTCACCGCCGAGCGTTGGCAGGTGGCCCACCAATACCATCGGCAGCGGCAGAATTTGCATTTTCAGGCGTTCCACCAGGGGGGAATTGTCAGTGGCCTAGGGGTATGCCCGACGGAGGCTCCGGCCCAGGTGGCGAATATGTATCGAGACGGGCGCTGGTTGCAGGTGCAGCCCGGTATTGCGATGGACGATCAGGGCAACCCGATTGTGGTGCCCCAACCCATCACCTACCGGATTGCCGCCCAGCCCACCACGGAGCCTATGCTGGTGTACCTGGTGCTGAAATTTGTCGATCCCGACCAGTTGGAACCCCGCACCGGCACCCATGTGGTGCAGGAAACCTTTCGGCTGGAGGAAAAGGTTGCGCCGCCAGATGGTCTAGAAATTGAGCTGTGTCGCCTGGTGTTGCAGCCTGGGGATCGGCCAATTACCCTACCCCGCAATGGGTTTACCCCCGCCGCCAACGAACTCGACTGGCGCTATCGGCCCTTGGCTCAACGGCGTCCCCTGGGGGATATCACCCTCGGCTATCTCACCCTAACCCCTCAGGCTAGGCCGGATTTGGAGGATGCCCTCCAGCGGTTGATGACGGCAATGCCGGGGCTGTGGCCTAACCTGCGGGGGAAGGTGAACCCGATGCCCCTCTGTTTGCGCCAGGGATTGGCCCTCACGTCCATCGATCTACAAGCCTACGACCTGCTGCATCTGACCTACGCCGAGGCCCAAGCCTTGACCCAGGAAGAAATCGATCTGCTGCGCGTCTTTGAGGCCGAGGGCGGCACCCTGTTGATTGAGGTTGCCCCCGCCAGAACCACGCTGGAGGAAATTTTCCAGGTGTGGGCGGATGTAATCAAGGTGTTGTCTAACTCCGTTGGGGTCGTCGATACCACCATGGGGGCTACCCTGGGTAGCGAACAGGCCGAACTGGAACGTTGCTTGGCCGTGGAATTGGCCCACAGTCTTCCCGCCTTGGCGACGTGGGTTGGGCAACCGCTGCCCACCGTCCCAGCATCCCCCGGCGAGGTCATCCCCGGCGATTGGCCCTTGGCGGGACGGCTGACGGATCGGCATCCCCTGCGTCAGCAGCCCTTCACCTTTAGCCAAAGCCTGCTGATTCACAACCAGCCCTTGGCCTTGTTTAACTGGGGTGGAGTGGTTGTGGCCGTAGGCGATTTGACGGGGCTTTGGGGTGGCCCCAAAACTCAGTTCATGCCCCGCGACAGCCTTCGCAGCGCCCAGGAGTTAGGAATTAACCTGCTGCACTTGGCCTGGCAACGCCGCCAGTGGGCCATCACCACGCTGCCCGAAACCAGCCCCGGCCCCCCTCCCCGCCTAGAAAACATCTATGAGCGTCTCGGTTAATTCCCTCCCATGGCCAAACTGCTCACAACTCAGATTTCTCCCCTGGTGCTGCATTTCAAGCCAGGGCAGGCTCCGCCGACCTTTGCGGTGCAGGTCATCAACCAAAGTGATGCCTTTTCCACCTTTCAGCTAGAGGTCTTAGCGGCAGGGGTAGAGGCGGGGACGAGTCGTTCTTGGTATCAGCAGTCCCCGGATTTGTCGGCCAAAATTCCCCCCGGAGATCGCACCCAATTTACGGTGACGGTGCTGGATGTGCCCCCAGTACGGGGCGGCTTTGTGGGGTCGATGACCCTAACGGTGCGGGTCTTTTCCGTGGAACTGCGCCAGGAGGATCGGCAAGTGCTGACCCTGGTGATCGAGGGCAGCGGCATCATTCCACCGCAGATCAACGTTCTCAGCCCCGATCTGACCGTAGCCCCCCAGAGCCGGATGGAAATCCCGGTGCGGCTGTACAACCCCAACCGCAGCGCCCTGCGGGTGAATCTCTCCGTTCAGGGTTTGCCCCCCGAATGGCTCACCGATGGCCAAGAGCGCCGCCTAGAGGTGCCTGCCCAGGGGGAGGTGATGACCACCTTTCTCGGCCAGATTGAATCCCCCCTGGATGCCCCCAGCCAGGTCTATCCCTTTGAACTAGAAGCCCGTGTCACGTCCTTGGTGAGCCAGCGGTTGACCAGCCAGCTTACGGTGCTGCCAGCGGGGACGGTGGAGATGGAACTGACCACCCCCACGGTCATCTATCCCCCCCTCAAAGCCCCTCGCTCATCCCGAAAACCCCAGACTCAACCTACCAAAACAACCTCGACTCCCTGGCTCAATTTACCGATGATGGGAGCAGCCTTCACTTCCCCAGGACAAAGGACGAAAGCCGCGACACCCGGCCCATCGGCTCCACCCGCCCAACCCTCTGGATCAGCCCTTAGCCTGACCTTTTACAACCAGAGCAACCTGGCCCAAACCATTACCCCGGTGGTGGATCGGGTGAGGCTGGGCTGGTTGGGTGACAGTTTTGATGGCGGTGTTGAGGGCGGCGACGAACAGATTCGCCCCCTGGCCCCCGGAGACCGCATTACCCTACCCCAGACCCCTCTCGATCTGCCCATTGGCGCAGTGCTGCCGATCACCCTGCCCATAGCGGTTAATCGCCCTTGGCTAGGCTGGACGCGCACCCATTTGTTTCGCCTGTCGGTGCTGAGGCCAGAGACCCAAATTCCCCTCGAACCCGATCACCATACCGTGACGGTACGAGCTAGACCTCGCCTGTCCTGGGGATTGCAGCTCACGGTGATGGGTGGGCTACTGGGACTGCTGTTACTGCGGCTGCTGCTGCCCCCTAGCCATCGAGGGCCTGTCAATATGGTGCGCTTCGATGGCCGAGCCTCGGAGGTCTTAAGCGCTTCGGAGGATCAGACGGTGCGGCTATGGCGGGTCTCTGGGAACCACCTGAAACGGTGGCAGCGTCCGGTACAGGCCGATAAGGCGGTGCGGGTGGCTCGCTATCGGCCCGTGGGCAACGATGCCATCGCGGTGGGCTACGAAAATGGATCGACGGAAATCATCAACCTGCGAGTGCCTGAAGCGCCCCTCGTGCTCGACCATGATCTAGGGGATCGAATTTTTGATCTGCAATTTACCCCCGACGCCCAAACCCTATTCACGGGTTACGGCAGCGGTGCCCTGCGCCGTTGGGATCTATCGGGTCTACCGAGGGGAAACCTGCGCCCGGTGCAGGCCGAAGATGTCGGCTTTGCGGTACAGACCCTCGCCCTCATTCCCAATAACCAGGTTTTGGTGGGCGGTCGCTTCAATCGCCTGGTCGTTTGGGACTGGCTTCAAGACGCGGTCGTCCCCTTTCCTTACCTATCGGGCGGCAGCGATCAAGACTACATCACCAGCCTCGCCACCGCCTCCCAGCGCCCCCACCGCCTTGCCATTGCCGACAACCAGGGCCGCATCAGCCTTTGGGATTTGCAAACTTGCCTACCATCGGGAAACTGCTTACCCCTCTATACCTGGGGCGATGGCCATGGGGGAGAATCCGTGCGGGCTTTGGCCTTCACCGAAAGCGGCTGTGCCCTGGTGAGTGGCGGAGCCGATGGCCAGATCAAACTGTGGGAAATTCAGGCCGATGGCAGGGTGGTCAACGAGCGTCGCCTAGGAAAATCTCGCCAAGCCATAGATGCCGTGGATGTGGTGATTCGGGATAACCGCTTGCTGGCGGTGAGTGGGGGCCGTGATCGGCGCGTGAAGCTCTACACCGCCCCCATTCCAGCCACCTGCCGTTGAACTGTGGCTAGGCCACGGCGAGGGTAGCTTCGGCAGCTTTGGCGAGGATCTCGGCTTTATCGGTGGCTTCCCAGGGCAGATCCAGATCGGTGCGGCCAAAGTGACCGTAGGCGGCTACGTCTTGGTAGAAGCGTCCTCCCCGTTCTTGGGGCAGGGTTTGCAGGTTAAAGGTTGCAATAATCCCGGCGGGACGCAGCTCGAAGTGATCCTTCGCCAGGGCGAGGATTTGATCGTCGCTGATCTTCCCGGTGCCAAAGGTGTCGATGAAGATACTCACCGGACGGGCTACACCAATGGCATAGCTAAGCTGCACTTCGCACTTTTCGGCTAGGCCAGCGGCCACGATGTTCTTGGCCATGTGGCGGCAGGCATAGGCGGCACTGCGGTCTACCTTGGTGGGATCCTTACCCGAGAAGGCACCGCCGCCGTGGCGAGAATAGCCGCCGTAGGTATCCACGATGATTTTGCGTCCGGTCAGTCCGGCATCGCCCTGGGGGCCACCGATGACGAACTTTCCGGTGGGGTTCACCAAAAAGCGAGTATCGGCATCGGGCTTGATGGTCAAGTCACCAAAGACGGGCAGCACCACCTGATCCCACAGGTCGGCCTTGATTTTGGCCTGCACGCCAGCTTCGTCGGTGATGTCACCAATGGCAGCGGTGTGCTGGGTGGAAACCAGGATGGTATCGATACCGACGGGTTTGCCGTCTTCGTAGGCCACCGTCACCTGGGTTTTGCCGTCGGGGCGCAGATAGGGCAGTTGACCCGCTTTACGCACCGCCGCCAGTTGTCGGGCAATGCGGTGGGCCAAGCTAATGGGCAGGGGCATAAATTCTGGGGTTTCGTTGCAGGCAAAGCCAAACATAATGCCTTGGTCGCCCGCCCCGGTGGCATCAAAGATCTCTTCGCTAGAGGCAGCCCGAGTTTCGTGGGCTTGGTCAACGCCCTGGGCAATGTCGCGGGATTGTTCGTCTAGGGTGATCATCACCGCACAGCTATCGGCGGAAAAGCCGTTGTTGGTAGGATCGGTATAGCCGATTTCCTCAATTTTGCGGCGAATCAGATTGGCATAGTTGACGGTGGCCTGGGAGGAAATTTCCCCCGTCACTAGCACGAGGCCCGTGTTCACCACCACCTCCGCCGCCACTCGGCTGAGGGGATCCTGGGCCAGCATGGCATCCAAAATCGTATCGGAAATTTGGTCGCAAATTTTATCCGGGTGCCCTTCGGTAACAGACTCGGAGGTAAACAGGTAACGCTTAGACAATGACCGGCCCTCTTCTTTTCACAAAATTTAGATCATTTACCCTAGGGATAATGTCAGTCAGCCTCGACAAATCCCTGATAAATCAATGGCAAACCTTTGATCTCACCTATATAAACCACAAGGCAGAGGAAGATTTACCTATCAAAGACTACCGCATTTAGTTCCCATTTCAGGACGCCATGAACCCCTAGGAGCCAATTTTTAAATCCTCCCAACGGCGAAGAATCAGGTCAGATCCAGCCACGGGGGGCCGTCCCCAGGCTTCGGAAACCGAGATAAATCCTGCCGCTTCGGCCTGATGAGCTAGGGCTTGATCCACCCAGCTATCACCCACAATTACCCCTTGGCGAGGGTCTACCCCCATGCGCCCACAGAGGCGGTGCAGCAAGGCTGGATTGGGTTTAGGAATATCCTCCGGCTCGGTACCCTGCCAGTCGTCTATCCAGGGGAGAAGGTCGTAATGACGTAAAAATCCCTCGATATTGGCCGGACTATCGGAGGATAAAACCCCTAACTTGATCTCGCTTTGGCTGAGGCGCTGAAGCATCGCCTGGGTGCCAGGAAAGGGGGGCGTATAGAGCGTCTTAGGGCTGAGGTCGCCATCCGCCAGGGCAAACTGTGCGGCGACGAGGGTTTGAATCTCTAATTTATCTAATTGAGAGGAAGCTTTAATGCCTAGCAATACCTCAACTAGGGCATCGATATTGGATTGGCGCGTCCCTGCGGCCATTAAGCCATCGGGGTCGATGCCGTTGTCCCCCACCCCCAATGCGGCCAGGAGTTGATCCACCAGATCACCAGGGAAGAGCTGAAGGTGATGGGCAACAGCCTCCACACAGCGCTGGCTGCGGGCCTGGGCCAGGTGTTTTAAAAACGCAACAGAGTCCGCCAGGGTGCCATCCTTATCAAAAATGATGGCTTTAATCCCTAACAGACTCTGAGAACCGCAGTAGACCTGGCTCAAGGGGCTATTCTAGTCAACGGCAACGGCGACTTCGTCTTCTTCGTAGACCTCTTCACCCATGAGGGCAGCCTCTTTCTCAGCGGCTTGCTTGCGCAGGTTCTCGCGATACTTCGCGGCCATTTCCTCGGCTTTGTCGTAGACGAGGTCGGGGTTCTTCACCATGTCGCCCGGTTCTGGCTCAAGCTGCTTGGTGGAGAGGGAAATCCGTCCCCGCTCGGCATCGAGGTCGATGATCATGACCTTGATTTCGTCGTTGACGTTGAGCACGCTGTGGGGAGTGTCGATGTGGTCGTGGGAGATTTCGGAAATGTGCAGCAGACCGCTGACGCCGCCGATGTCGATGAAGGCACCGTAGGGCTTGAGGCCACGCACAGCCCCCAGCACCACTTCGCCCACTTGCAGGCCGTTCATCTTGCGCTCCACCAGGGCGCGACGGTGACTGAGCACCAGGCGGTTGCGTTCTTCGTCCACTTCCAGGAACTTCAGGGGCAGGTCTTCGCCCACCAGATCTTCCTTGGGCTTGCGGGTGCTGATGTGGGAACCAGGAATGAAGCCGCGCAGACCCTCGATCCGCACCAGGGCACCGCCTCGATTGGTGGCAAACACGCCGGAGCGTACGGTGGCGTCTTCTTGTTGTAGCTGACGCACCCGCTCCCAGGCCCGCATGTACTCAATCCGGCGGATGGACAGGGTGAGCTGACCATCTTCGTTTTCGTCGGTGAGGATGAAGAACTCGCGGGTTTCGTTGAAGCGCAGCACCTCTTCGGGGTGATCTACGCGGTTGATGGACATTTCTTGGATGGGCAGGTAAGCTGCCGTCTTGGCACCGATGTCAATCAGGGCACCTCTGGGTTCCAAGCTAAAGACAGTCCCGGTGACGGTGTCGCCAGGGTTGAAGTGGTAGTCGTACTTGTCCAGCAGTGCAGCAAAGTCTTCGTGTGTAAACCCGATTCCCGTGTCCTTTACGTCCTGATTGAGCATGCTAGTGTTTTCCTAAGGTTTTCTCCGTAAATACTGCGGTTTTCTGTGCAGACGTACAAAACAATCGACTCAGTGATATAGAGGCTCGTACCGTACACAAACCGTATCGGCCCGAGACAGCCCGATAAACCCACAGGATTACGATTATAACCGATGGGGCCAAGATCTTGAAGAGGAGGTTTTAAAGATTCGAGGTCACGAAGACAACACCGGAGTGGTGTAGGTCAGGGTTGACTCGGCTGGATGGGGTAAGTCGTCAGAGTACGCCGAGGACTCGGCATCCTGGAGCTGGCTGAGGGTGTCGGTGAAGTCGCGGATACCCTGGAACTGACGATAGACGGAGGCAAACCGGACAAAAGCCACTTCGTTGAGGGGGCGCAGTTTGGTTAACACCATTTCACCAATTTCGGCGCTGCTCACTTCTCGGTGGTGGCGCTGTTGCAGTTCGGCCTCAATGTCATCGACAATGCCCTCCATCACCTGGGAGGAAACGGGGGTTTTTTCGCAGGCTCGCACGATGCCCCGTAGCAGTTTAGAACGGTCGAATAATTCTTGGTCGGCGCTGCGTTTAATCACCGTCACCGGAACGTATTCAATGCGCTCGTAGGTGGTGAAGCGGCGCTCGCACTGGAGGCATTCCCGCCGCCGCCGAATGCTGCGCCCCGACTCGGCGGAACGGGACTCTAGCACGCGGTTATTGGGATGTTGGCAAAAGGGACAATGCATGGACACCCCCAGGAGAGGACAATGTTCACCTGCTCCCGGATTCGCGATGCTATGTACGAGTCATAGGCCATGGCACTGGCAAACCGGGACGACGTTAGAAACGGAGAAAGCGGCGTAAACCGCATGTTTTTCTGCAAATTTGCAGGAACATAACTTGTTATCTATATTAAATAGATTTCGTAAAAAGCGGTTAATTCAATTCAACGTCAATTCGCCACGGGGTTTACAGTAATTTACCGAGGAAAGGGTAAGATCTCATCGTTTGGGTTGTTGTACTGCGCTACAAGTACGCCACAGCCCACCCTATCGCAACCGGAGAGAGCACCCCTGTGAACAGTTTCAACGCCAAAACCACCCTGCCCGTTGGTGACAAAACCTACACGATTTACAGCCTGCCTGAGGCGGCGAAGTCCTTAGGCGATGTCAGCCGTTTACCCTTTAGCCTGAAGGTGCTGCTAGAAAACCTGCTGCGCTACGAAGACGGGCGCTCGGTGACGGCGGAGGATGTACAGGCGATTGCGACCTGGCTGCAAACCCAGACCTCCAATCGGGAAATTGCCTACCGTCCGGCGCGGGTGCTGATGCAGGACTTTACCGGGGTGCCTGCGGTGGTGGATTTGGCCGCCATGCGCGACGCCATGGTGAACCTGGGCGGCGACCCCAACAAGATTAACCCCCTGTCTCCGGTGGATCTGGTGATTGACCACTCGGTGATGGTGGACTCCTTCGGCAGCGACCACGCCTTTGGCGACAACGTACAAAAGGAATTTGAGCGCAACCACGAACGCTACGCCTTTTTGCGCTGGGGTCAGAATGCCTTTGACAACTTCCGGGTGGTGCCCCCCGGTACGGGCATTTGCCACCAGGTGAACCTGGAGTACCTAGCCCAGGTGGTCTGGACGAAGGACGTAGACGGCGAAACCCAAGCCTACCCCGATACCCTGGTGGGCACCGACAGCCACACCACCATGATCAACGGCTTGGCGGTGCTGGGCTGGGGCGTGGGCGGCATTGAGGCTGAAGCGGCGATGCTGGGCCAGCCCATTTCCATGCTGATTCCCGAAGTGGTGGGCTTTAAGCTGACGGGGCAACTGCCGGAGGGGGCCACCGCCACCGACCTGGTGCTGACCGTGGTGCAAATGCTGCGAGCCAAGGGCGTGGTGGGCAAGTTTGTGGAATTCTACGGCGACGGCCTGGATCACCTCACCCTGGCGGATCGGGCTACCCTGGCCAATATGGCTCCAGAATACGGCGCGACCTGCGGCTTCTTCCCCATCGATGCCGAAACCGTCAAGTATCTAGAATTTTCGGGCCGCGATGCCGAACGCATTGCCCTGGTGGAAGCCTACGCCAAGGCCCAGGGCATGTGGCGCGATGCCAGCACCCCCGACCCCATCTTTACCGACAGCCTCTCCCTCGACCTGGCCACGGTGGAACCCTCCCTGGCGGGGCCGAAGCGTCCCCAAGATCGGGTGCGCCTGTCGGATTTAGCCAGCCAGTTTAAGACCTCGGATTTCCCTGGCTTCAGCGGTAAAGACTACGCCGAGAAGCGTTCCGTACCCGTAGCCGGGGCGGATTACAGCCTCACCGATGGCGACGTGGTGATTGCGGCGATTACGAGCTGCACCAACACCTCCAACCCCTCGGTGATGATTGGGGCGGGTCTGGTGGCCCGCAAAGCCCGTGAGAAGGGGCTGACCGTGAAGCCCTGGGTGAAGACCTCCCTCGCCCCCGGTAGCCAGGTGGTGAGCGACTACCTGGAAAAGGCCAATCTGCAAGAAGACCTGGATGCCCTAGGCTTTAACCTAGTCGGCTACGGCTGCACTACCTGCATCGGCAACTCTGGCCCCCTGCCTGCCCCCATCGCTAGCGCTATTGATGAGAGTGATCTCGTCGTCGGTGCCGTTCTCTCTGGCAACCGCAACTTTGAGGGCCGCGTCAGCCCTCACACCAAGGCCAACTACCTAGCCTCGCCGCCCCTGGTGGTGGCCTACGCCATTGCGGGGAACCTGGCCATCGACCTGAAGACCGACCCCATCGGCGAAGACTCCGCCGGAAACCCCGTCTACCTAAAGGACATTTGGCCCAGTGCCGCCGAAATTCAGGAGGTCATGGCCCAGGCGCTCACTCCAGAGATGTTCCGCAGCCGCTATAGCAACGTGTTCCTCGGCACCGAAAGCTGGCAGCAGATCGACACCGTGGAGCAGCAAACCTACCCCTGGCAGGGCGAAAGCACCTACGTGCAAAACCCGCCCTACTTTGTGGAGATGGCCGCTAGCACCAGCGATCAGAGCTTTGGCGATATCCTCGGGGCCCGTCCCCTGGCCATCCTGGGCGACAGCATCACCACCGACCACATTTCCCCGGCAGGTGCCATCAAGGCCGACAGTCCGGCGGGCCACTACCTGGTGGGTAACAACGTCGTCGCGGCGGATTTCAACTCCTACGGCTCTCGGCGCGGCAACCACGAAATCATGATGCGCGGCACCTTCGCCAACATTCGCCTCAAGAACGAGATGGTGCCCGGTTCCTCCGGCGGCGTCACCAAGCACATGCCCGATGGCGAAACTCTCTCCATCTACGATGCCTCGATGAAGTACCAGGCCGAGGGCACCCCCCTGATCGTGATTGCTGGCAAGGAGTACGGCACGGGGTCTTCCCGCGACTGGGCCGCCAAGGGCACTCGCCTGCTGGGGGTGAAAGCCGTGGTAGCCGAGAGCTTTGAGCGCATCCACCGCTCCAACCTAGTGGGCATGGGCGTACTGCCGCTTCAGTTCACAGAGGGCACCCATCGCGGTGTGCTGAACCTAGATGGCTCCGAAACCTTTGATCTAACGGGCCTCAGTGCTGGCATTCAACCCGGCATGACCGTGACCTTGGTGATTCACCGGGCCGATGGTACCAGCACCGACGTGCCCCTGCTCTGCCGCATCGACACCCTGGATGAAGTGGAATACTTCCTCAACGGCGGCATTTTGCAGTATGTGCTGCGTCAACTGTTGGCGGCCTAGAGGATCAAAAACGGGGCGTGTTGACAACCAATACGCCCTAGAATCTGCTTTTAGAAACCAGTATTCCTAGGTTGGGGTACTGGTTTTTGTTGTTGGTTATTGGTTATTGGCTGTTGCTGAGTGCATGGCTGGGCTGGCTAGGTTGGCTCGATGAGGTCGGTTAAGGATTGCTGGAGTTCTGCGGTGAGTGTCTCAACGGCGGCTTTAGCGGTGCGGCGGGATTCCGCATAGGTGGGCCAGCGATCCGTCACGTTAATCGGCTGTCCTAGGGTGATGATCGCCTGTCTCTGACCGAGTTGGGGGCGCTTGGGCACCGGGGTTCCCTTCACCCGTTCCACCATGTCGAACAGAATCAGGCTGGTTTCTGCGAGGCGCTCAAAGCTGGGAGCCTCGCCCACATGGCTACCGCTCACCGCCACAAAGCTTTCCACCAGGCGCATGTGGCGCAGGTGCATTCTGGCATCCTGGGCCACCCAGTTGGCCAAGCCTCGGTCAAAGGCAGGTAGGTGGTCGGGATGGCCAATGTCTTCGCGATAGATCCAGTTCCACCCCGCTTCCTCTAGGCGGCGGCAGCGGGTTTCTAGGCTACCGCTGTGGGGTAGGCCAAAGAACCGTTCTCCCACTTCCAAGGCTCGGTTCAGCAAAGCTTGCAGCCGTTGGGCAATGTCCTGCGGTGTTGCGGCGTGATCCTGGGGTAGGCTCTCCAGCGGTTTTTCCAGTTCTGGCCATGGCCCCCCGTGGAAGCGGGCGTAAAATTGCTCCATCTGGCCGAGAAGGTGATAGCCCAGGATGATCAGCCGCTGATAATAGTCTGCGGTCGTGGCGGTGGCTGACAGAGACCGCACCATTAAGCCACAGTCCGCCTCTAGCTGGTTTAGAAGGCGATTCAGCGCTTCCCAATTGGGGTTGGGATAGACATACTGCAACCCCACGGGCAGTAGGATCACGGTTTCTGTGCGCTGGGCCTTTTGCAGATCTTCCACGGCCCAAAAGGCCACCTGGGCCGTACCAGGTTCTAGGGGGCTAATCACTTCCCCGTGGCCGTTGGTGGCCCCCTCTGGGGCAATGGTGACGGGGAAGGGGCCATTCACCAAATGTTCCCGCACCGACTTGAGGGCCTTCAAATCTAGCCGCCGCCCCCGATGCACCGGAATCCCGCCCATGCTGGCAAAGAACCACTCCAGCCAAGACCCCGCCCACAGCGGCATTCCTCGGTCGTACATAAAAAAGCTGTGGATGGGCCGCTTCAGGGAAATTCCCATTCGCCGCGCCGCCTGGGGCACCAGTCGCGAAAACAGGTAGGACAAGCTGAGGGGATCATCCACCTGGCTGTGGCGAAAGGCCATCAACAGCCGAATCTCGCCCTGCTGAAATCGATGGAAGAGATCCGCCAGCACCTCTGGATTTTTGCAGGTGACGGGCCAAATCCCCACGGGCAACCAAGGCCGCAGCCGCACCCGCAGCAAAAACGGCAGCAGGGCATAGCCCCCCCGCACCACCCAGGCGCGATAATGGGGCGGAATAAACTCTAGCTTCGGTTGAACCTTTTCAGCCTCAGGCAAGGATTCCTCCAGCGTCATCAACAGCCATGAAGTGGGCAGAATATGAGCACCATCAACCCCATGGACGCTGGGTTAGCGTAGCATATCCGTCGATCCACGCTAATCCTCAGGTTCGCTTTCTAGGCGCTGTTTCGATTCCTGGAGGCGCTCTAGGTGGTTCGGTTCCACTTCGGGATAGGCCAGGTTGAGGGATTTCAGTTTTTGGTGAATGAAATGGGCCACAGCTAAACGAGTAAACCATTTATTATCGGCGGGGATGATATGCCAAGGTGCCCACTCGGTACCTGTATTGCTGAACACATCCTCGTAGGCCGATTGGTAATCATCCCAACGGGCGCGATCCTCCACATCTGAAAGGGAAAATTTCCAGTTTTTCTCAGGACGATTAATTCGATCTAAGAACCGCTGTTTTTGTTCTTCCTTAGACACATTTAGAAAGAACTTCATCACTAAAATACCATTGTTGACGAGGTACTTTTCAAAGTTATTAATTTCCTCAAAACGCTGCTTCCAAATATTGCCTTTGCGCGTGCTGGGCGGAAGCTGTTGTCGTTCTAGTAGCTGAGGATGCACTCGAACAACCAAAACCTCTTCATAGTAAGAACGGTTGAAAATACCGATATTCCCTCGTTCTGGCAAACACCGAAAGGACTTCCAAAGATAATCGTGATCCAGTTCCTCCGCAGAGGGTGGTTTAAAGCTAAAAACCTGGCACCCCTGGGGATTCACTCCAGACATCACATGCTTAATGGTGCTGTCTTTCCCCGCCGCATCCATAGCCTGAAAAATCAGCAGTAGCGCATAGGTATTTTGGGCATAGAGAATATCCTGGTAGCGAGCCAGTTCCTCAATGCCAGCCTGGAGGTATTCCTTGGCATCTTTCTTTTTGAAATCGCCTGTAAAGCTGGGATCAAAATCCTTGAGCTTAATTTTCTTTCCTGGCTTTGCCACCATGGCTTCGGGCTGCATGGCCGCGATGAAGGATTTGGAATCCATAGGATATACCGTAGAAGATTGACTCTAGCAAAACGCTTTTTTGGGCAATTTAACCCAGGCTTAAGGAATATTTAGCTTCATGGGTGGATGGCTCCCCGAACCCTCGCTATACCGTGGCACAATGCTGTCTATGGGTAATCGCTATTTCACAGGTTGCGCCGTTTGGGCGTTTAAGGATTGGGTGGGGTCGTTCTATCCCAAGGGCAGTAAGGCCGGAGATTTTCTGCGGCTCTATGGCGAACGGATGACCGCCGTGGAGGGCAACACCACGTTTTACTCGATGCCCGATGCCAAGACCATCCAGCGCTGGGCCGAAACCATGCCCCCCGGCTTTCGGTTTTGTCCCAAAATACCGAAGGTGTTTTCTCACCAGGGCAAGCTACTGCCCCACCTAGAAGCCGCTCAGCGGTTTATGGAAACCCTGGCTCCTTTGGGAAATCGCCTTGGCCCGGTGTTTCTGCAATTGCCGCCCACCTACAGCCCTGCCCAGGGGGCCGATTTGCGAGACTTTCTCACCCAGTGGCCCCGGCAACGCTATCCCATTGCGGTAGAGGTGCGCCATTTGGATTGGTTTGCAACACCCATCGCCAACCGATTGAACCAAGTGCTGACGGAGTTGGGCGTAGGACGAGTTTTGCTAGATACGCGCCCCATCTATGACGGATTGGACAATGCCGACGAAGATCCCCAACTGGGTTCCGAACGGCGCAAACCCCAGGTGCCACTTCAGCCCGTGGTGACGGCTCCGTTTACGATCATTCGCTACATCAGCCACCCCAGTTTTGACCTGAACGATCCCTACCTGACCGAATGGATGCCCCGCTTGGCCGAGTGGCTGGCCGCTGGCACGGAGGTCTACTTTTTTGCCCACTGCCCCCAGGAGGTGAAATCGCCCCCGGTGGCCCAGGCGATGTATCACCGCCTGCAACAGGCTGGGGTGGCATTGCCGGATCTGCCCTGGGACGTTTGCCTAAAGCAAGCAGCCGAGGTGGAGGACACCTCGGCTCAATTGAGCTTGTTTTAAGGGAGTGGATTCAGAAGTCCCCCAGCGGTGCATTGCTTTGCGAATGCATCCTACATTGATGGGGCTAATCGTTTTCCCAGTCTTCGCGGCCCATGAGGTCGGCGACCCGATCCCGCAGCAGAAAGCCAGAGGACTCCAGTTCGGCCTCAACGAGTACCCATTCACGGGCGGGGATGTGGCGGCAGAGGGTGTAGATGGGCTGCTGGCGACCGACCAAGCCCTTTTGCACCAAGTGTCGGGCTTCGTCGCGAATGATATCGATGGAATAGTGGAGGGACTGAAGCATAGGGAAATCCTGTAATCAAGGGGCAATAGAAGCGCAAACGTAAAACGATAAGCTTTGATAAGAATCTTTGGATTCCGTATCTCAGTTTACTGATATTTTTTTGAAGTTGGTGGGTTAAGTTTGGCTTAATTGTCCCCTTAATCTTTAGTCTGTGCCATTAACAAATGCTGTAATTTCCAGCGAGGGCTACTCTCCCGCCCTGTGACGGAATGGTTATAAATGGGTTCCTAGGGGTCGAGGCAACGTGTCCTAGCCGCCTGGTGAAAACGCTTGCCAGAACCCAGATCCGCCCAAGGGGCAGGAGACCTGACCCCTACATAGATCCCAATCAAGGGTCAAAAGACCTGACCCCCGCATGATCCCAATGCTGTAGGGGTGCGGTTTCCGCGCCCGGTGCAAAAGCGGTTGTCAGTCAACCAGCCCTAATCGCACCTGGGCCAATTCGATAGCGAGTTCCATGGCGGCGATCATACTGCTGGGGTCGGCGATGCCCTGTCCGGCAATGTCGAAGGCGGTGCCGTGGTCGGGCGATGTCCGAATGAACGGTAGCCCTAGGGTGGTGTTCACAGCGCGATCAAAGGCCATCAGCTTCACCGGGATCAACCCCTGATCGTGGTACAGCGCCAGGTAGGCATCGTGGGCGGATTCAACGGCGCGGGACTCGGTGCCAAACCAGGCTTGTCCAGGCCGTACCCACACGGTATCCGGCGGCGTGGGGCCATCCAGTTGCACCTGGGGATAGCGCTGACGCTGGGCCTCCAGCCAGGGAATCAGCCAGTCCTGTTCTTCGCGGCCCAGTTGGCCCCCTTCGCCACTGTGGGGGTTGAGTCCGGCGATGGCGATCCTGGGTTCGGCAATCCCAAAATCCTGACGCAGGCTGCGGATCAGCAAATCTAGCTTTTGGGTCATCAGGGCCGGATTCAGCACCTGGGGCACCCGCTGGAGGGGAATGTGGGTCGTCGCCAGCATCGTCCGCAGGGGCCAGCCCGTGTGGGGAGATCGGGCCACAAAGGCCATGGCAAAGTCCTGCACCCCAGCCCCCTCCGCCAACAGTTCCGTTTGGCCAGGGTAATGATGGCCCGCCGCTTTCCAGGCCGATTTGGCAATGGGGGCGGTCACAATCGCCTCAAACTGACCCGCCATCGTCGCCGCAATGGCCGCTTGCAGGTAGGCAAAACTGGCGGATCCGGTTGCCTTACTCTCCTGCCCCCAGGTGAAATCACCGTCGGACAGAGAGGACGGTACTTCTACCAGCGTCACCCGATCCAGCTTGGGCCATGCCTGATCCCCCGCCTGATTCCTGAAGTGAGTCAGGCTCTTCTCCAAAATGTCTGCATTGCCAAACAGCGTCATCTCAGCCTGGGACAGCCAATCCTGAGCCGCCAACGCCTTTAGCACCACCTCCGGGCCAATGCCAGCGGGATCGCCCAGGGGAATCGCCAATCGGGGACGTTGAACTGTGGCAGTGAGGGCGTTAGGGGTCATGGATTCAGGGATCGTGGGCATCGGCGGCGTCACCAAACGGTCTAAAATAGGGGCGGCTTGCGGAATGGGCTTTGATCCCAAGGTTTCGGGCACTCATCGAATGGAGCAGGGTTTTGAACACCCTAATTTATTCTTAGTTTGCGTTCAGACCAGCAGGATCAGGATCCATCCATGCAGCCTTGATATATCGATTTATCTGCTGTTGAAGGAGATCTCTAATGGGCGGCGAAATTTTTAACACCTCTATTCTCATCTTTACCTTAACCCTGGTGGGGTTGGGGGCGGGCTTCCTGCTGCTGCGGATCCAAGGCGGCGAAGAGTAGATTTCTTCCCGACGGCCTACCGGGGGGAATCCATCTGATATTCTTAGAACAAGTTAACTTTTGTATCATTCCCCCATGAAAGTACTCGTTGTTGGCGCGACTGGCACCCTAGGCAGGCAAATCGTTCGCCGTGCGTTGGACGAAGGGCACGAGGTGCGTTGCATGGTCAGGAGCGCCCAACGGGCGGGCTTTTTGCGGGAATGGGGCGTAGAACTGGTGCGGGGCAACCTCACCCAGCCCGATACCCTGCCCCCGGCCCTAGAGGGCGTGGATGCGGTGATTGATGCGGCCACGGCCCGTCCCTCAGAATCCGTACAAACCGTGGACTGGCAGGGCAAAGTGAACCTGATTCAGGCCACCCAAGCCGCTGGCGTGAAGCGGTTTATCTTCATTTCTATCCTCAATTCTGAGAAATTTCCCCACGTTCCTCTCATGAACGTGAAGCGCTGCACCGAGAAATTTCTGGCCGAATCCGGCCTCGACTACACCATTCTGCAACCCTGCGGCTTCCTCCAGGGCTTAATCGGCCAATACGCTATCCCCATCCTCGAAAAGCAATCCATCTGGGTGATGGGCGAAGCGGCCCCCACGGCCTACATGGACACCCAAGACATCGCGAAATTTGCGATAAAAGCCCTCACCACCCCCGAAACCATCAACCGCACCTTCCCCTTGGCTGGGCCTCGCGCCTGGGGAGCCTACGAAATCATCCGCCTCTGCGAGCGCAAGTGCGGCCAGACCTCCAAGGTATCCCGCATTTCCCTTGATCTGCTGCGCGTCATTCGCAAAATTGCCTACTTCTTCCAGTGGGGCTGGAACTTTGCCGACCGCCTCGCCTTTGTGGAAGTGGTGTCTGGTTCTCAACCTCTGGATGCCCCCATGGACGAGGTCTACAGCACCTTCGGCATGAACCCCGAAGACACCACCACCCTAGAAGACTACATGCAGGAATACTTCAGCCGGATTATGAAAAAGCTGAAGGAACTCGACTACGACCGCGACAAAGCCAGCAAGAAAAAGCTGCCTTTCTAAGGAGGTCGGCCCATTGCGACTACATAGATAAGTGCCCCGGTTTCTTAGAGATTGGAGTTTAGACTAAGGCAAATTTCTCCCCTGTCGTCAGAAAGGGAAGATAGTGACGTCTTAAAGATGATATGAGAGCTACGCGACGGTTTTTGACGTTTTTTTAGGACGACTCGCTCGTTTTCGGACGGTGGGATAGC
>JBIPSI010000031.1:0-60748 GCA_044070495.1 Spirulina sp.
CCACAGCATTGAAGAAGCGTTGTTGCTCTCCGACCGGATTGTGATGATGACCCGTGGCCCCGCCGCCCGCATCGACGAAATTTTGGAGGTGCCCTTCCCCCGTCCGCGCAACCGCGAAACCATCGAACAACACCCCGCCTATCACACCCTCAAGGCTGAAATGGAAAGCCATCTCTACCGCGAAACCCGCGCCGTAGAAGAGGCTCGGATTCATCGATGATCCCCCTTTTCCCCTTGGGCAGCGGGAAACATCACGTCCTTACTACGGGTTCACCCCTGCCTTCTCTTGTCTTCACCCCATCTAGCATTTCTGACAACCGATGCCAACTCCCCTGCTTCCCCCCTTCACCCGCGAAACTGCCCTGGCCAAAGTCCGCATGGCCGAAGATGCCTGGAACAGCCGCGACCCCGACCGCGTAGCCCTGGCCTACACCGAGGATAGCCACTGGCGCAATCGGGCCGAAATTTTCCAAGGGCGGGAGGCCATTCGCGCCTTTTTGCGCCGCAAGTGGGATAAGGAACTGGACTATCGTCTCGTTAAAGAAATGTGGGCCTTTGGCGAAAACCGGATTTCCGTGCGCTTTCAGTACGAATGGCACGACGACGCGGGCCAGTGGTATCGGGCCTACGGCAACGAAAACTGGGAATTTGCCGAAAATGGCCTCATGCGCCGCCGCGAAGCCAGCATTAACGACCGCCCCATCTCCGCCGAAGAACGCCGCTTCTTTTGGGATGCTTCTGGCCCTCGGCCCCAGGATCACCCTGGGTTAGTCAACTCCCCGGTATAGGGGACAGGGTTACGGCTGGTTGACTGACAAAAGATTCTGCACCGGGCGCGGAAACCACGCCCCTACCGCATGCAGATAATGTAGGGTTCAGGTTTCCTGACCCTTTGACGGATCTGGGTGATGGCAAGTTTTTTCCGTCAACCAGGGGCTATGGGGGCGTGATCTAGGTCTTAGCGCCCTGGGCAAGAACGGGACAGGCTAGAATAGAAAACCTATCTTTCCTCAGCCTAGTCCGTCTTCATGTCTAGTTCTAACACTGTGTCTGCTCCCCCCGTTGACCCCATTGCCCTACAAACCTTGGATGATCAGCTTTCCAAGCGCTACATTGAGCTGGATCCAAAGGGCTATTTTTTAATCTACCTCGATACGGATCAGGGCCTAATCTGCGCCAAGCATTTCACAAATACCATCAACGACAAGGGCCTAGCCTGCGATCCAGACACCGGAAAGCCGCTCCCTGTGCGTGGCCCCGTTGAGCGAGTGCCCACTCAAATCTATACCGGGCGCACCGCCAAGGAACTGTGCATCGCCATTTTTGAAAACCCAGATCAGCCTTGCCCCATCCGCTACCTCGACCATGCCGCCTACCTAGGGCGCGAGTTTATGCGAGCAGAACGGGCTTTGGTAGAAGGGATTCCCTACGTCCAAGACTAATCCACCTACACATCCCAATCCTGCCCTGGGCGTGGCAACCGCGCCTAGGGCAGGATCTTTTGTCAATTAGCCAGGTCTGCGCCACCCTGGGTTGCTGGTGTCCCCCTCATAGTTTGGGAACAAATGCCCCTAGTCGAGGTCGGCCTTTTTTACCAGGTGGGCCTCTAGGAACCACAGCCGCATATCGATGGTGCGGGAGATTTCTGTGTAGAGGTCGGCGGTGTCGGCATCACCCAAATTGTCGGTGGTGTCGATGGCTGCGCGGACGTGCTTACCGTAGAGGGCAAAGCGTTCGGCTAGGGCCGCTACATGTTCTGCACCATCCACGGCCTCAAAGGGATATTCCGGCAGAATCGACTCGGTGGCAGCGGTACGGGCCGTTCCCAGCGCCGTGCCGCCGAGGGCCGTAATCCGTTCAGCCACCATGTCTACATAGCCTTCCAGTTCTCCCGCCAGCTCATCAAAAAGTTCATGGAGTTGCAGAAAATCCATGCCCTTCACGTTCCAGTGGGCTTGCTTGGCCTGGGTCTTGAGATCCAGGGTAGCGGCTAAGGTCTGGTTCAGCACCGCCACCACCTGGGCGCGCAGGTTGGCGGGCATATCAATGCGGGTGGGGTAGAACCGATGGGTGGGGTTAGTTTTGCGGGTGGGTGTAGCAATCATAGGGTCTCTCTGAGATAAACAACAATCAACAAAAACAAGGGATCTAGGCGATTTATAAGATCACAACCGCGATCTAAGGCAAGGCGTTGGTCAATGCGGCGATTTGGAGTGGGTGCATCCGAGCCTGCGAATCGGGCAACTGTGCATGGGATTAACCTTGAACACTCCTAAATCATACTCGTTATGAGTACGACTTGCAAGTGCGCTCCCTCAAAACCCGTCCTGAGAAATAGGTCGATGGGGAGAGGGTGTGGCGGCGGCGGCTTTGGGGTGCCAATGATGGAGGGATCCTTGGTGTACCTGGCCTCAATCGGTCGTCTATACATTAGGTCGGATCAAAGGGGTGTGCCTGTATCCCAGGGCTGAATTCGTCTCAGGCTGGCAAACCCCAGGCCGTTTTGAGGGCCGCAAGGCGATAGTAGGCGGACTTGGGTTGTTGGTTGCGATTCAGCAAGCCGCCGAAGGGCCAGAAGGTGCCTTGGTCAGAAAAATCCCACCAGGTGGCGGCTTCAACCTGGGGTTTGCTGTAAGCAAGGGTGTAGAGTTGCTCGGCCCAATCGGCTTGGACGGCTTCACTCCAGGGTTCGTGCCAAAGGCCGCTGGCCTGTCCCATTTGGGAGCGTTCATCCACCCCTGTCGCCGAAGACACCGCCATTTCGGTGATGTGGATGGGCTTGCCTAGGGCGACGAAGCGATCCAGCATCCGGTCGATCTCGAACATGTCCTGGTCGGGGTAGTAAAGCTGGAGGCCAATCACCTCAAAGTCAATGCCTGCCGCCAAACAGGCCCGTAGGTATTGGAATGGACTGCGCTGGGGCGGGCCATAGATGGCGACGTTACGCGCCCACAGACAGCAGCTATTCACAATGCGCTGTGCGGTGGGGTGCCCTTCACGGGCGGCTTCGCAGACTAGGCGGGTGAGGTCGATCAGTTGCTCCGGGCTGTAGTTGAGGTCGTTGCTCCAGGGAACGTGGTGGGCCTCGTTGATCACATCGTAGGCGGGGATGCGATCCCCATAGCGACGGGTGATCTGAAGGATGCGCTGGCGTAGGGCCGTTTTTATCTGATCAAAGGTCATCGGGCGCACCCAGGCGGGAATGCCGATTTCGTGGAACCACACCAGGGGATGCCCCTTGGGCTGAATGCCCTGACTCTGAAGCCACGTCACCTGTTGATCTAGGGTGGCCTCGTTGAATTGTCCCGGTTCTGGCTCGAAGGGTTGCCAGTAGACGGGTACCGTGGCCGTATCGAACAGGGCGCTAAAGTAGCGGTCGTAGGCTTCCCCCAGGTGGGGATGGCCAAAGGCATTGCAGCCAAACTTAAACGTTTGCCGGGGCGGGGTGCGGGCAATGCGCTGGCGGGCACGGCTGAGGGCGGCCTCTTCCCCAGCCCAGAGGCTTTCCCTCAGGGACTCGTTCCACAGGGGAATTTGGCGCGTCCGATCCGATTCCTGACTCGCCTGATTGAGGAAATCCTGGGCCTTGTGTAGACGATCTTGAATGGACTGGGGAATGCCGTAGCCCTGCCGCCGCCACTCCTCTACTGCTTGGTTGACTCGGTGTAGACGATCACGGGCAAAGGCAGCATTCAACACCAAGGGAAAGTCTACTGGAGTAAACCCTCGCCCCTGGTTGTCGGCGTAGAGGGTGACATCGCCAAATCCCTCCACGGGCAGTTGCAGGGCCAGGGCAAAGGGGTCGGTAGAAGGGGGCCGCAGCCGTAGCCGTCCCGGTTCAATCTGGCGTTCGGGGTTGGGTAGCGGTTCGTCGTCAAGATCCAGGCTATAAAGTTGCCGCAGCCGATCCTCCGATACGGGTACCCCATCTGGGCGGTAGGCCAGGATTTCCAGAAAACCGTCACTGACTAAGGTGAGCTTTGTTTCAAGGTCGCGGACGACGGGGGCCACCAAGAAGCCACCTGTGGCGGTGCGGAGGAAGGTGCGACGTTCCATCGGGAAGGCGGGAAGCTAGAGGTCGCCGGGGTCGAGGCCGAGTTCTCGCAGGCGAGACGCAAGGCGTTCGGCCCGTTCGCGCTCCTGTTCGGCCCGGATACGCTCCTGTTCGGCCCGCTGGTTGGCTTGTTCGGCCCGTTCCCGTTCTTGTTCAGCCCGGATACGTTCTTGTTTGGCGCGTTCGCGTTCCAAATCGGCTCGTTGCTGTTCCAGGGTCGCCCGTTCGTCGCCGTTGAGCAGGAGTTGCCCGTTGGCATCCCACCAGCGCAGCCAGGGCAGATCTTGGTTGAGGTAGCTTCCCTGCCAGATGCCCAATTCCACGCCCATGGGGGGGATGGGATAGTGGCCGCGTTCGTTGGGGGTGCAGCGTTGGTAATGGTTGCCGATCAGTTCGTAAACCTCAACGGCGGATTTTTCCACCTCGTAGATGGCGTAGAAGGGAACGCGGATGGCCTGCTCGTAGACCCAGAATTTTCCGGCCTTGGCGTTGGGAACTCCCAGAGGCGAAGTGGCATCCCGTTCCTCCGAGCCATCGCCAGAGACGAACTCAATTACAATCAGCGGCGCAACGATTTCCTTCCACAGCACGTAGGAACGGCGCATTTTGCCATCTAACTGGGGTGGCACATGGGGCACATAGAACCAGTCGGGGGCTTCGGCTCCCCGTTCGGGGGGATCGGTCAACCGCCAATAGATGCCGCTGTCTTGGCCAATGGCGTACTGGCCATCGGGGTGCAGAGCGTCTAGCACGGGACGAATGGAATCGGTGAGCAGCAAACTTTGGGGATGCTCCTGGAAATTTTTCACAAACGTACCGTCGGTCTCTGGCAGTTGGGTGTGATCCGGTAGGGATAGGGCGGGCTGGGCAGGAGCAATCGCCATGGATACCGACTCAAACGCGACTGGCTTTATTGTAGGCAGATTCCCCCTCGATGGCGGCGGGGCAGGTCAACGCACCCACATCACCCGCACCACCTCACCAGCGGGCAGGGTTTCTTGATCCACGGGCACCACCGCTAGGGCATTGGTACCCGCGAGGTTCACCAAATTGCCGGAACTATGGCTGCCCCCGGCCAGGTAAAAGTCGTGGCGGCTGGGGTGGTCTAGATTCGGGCGAAGCGTGCCCCAAAGATAGGTTTCCCTGCCGCCGCCGCCCTTTAAATCGTGCTGGGTGATGGCCTCCACAAACCGGGGAGACCAGTCCTGCCCCAGGCCCGACTGCTTCCGTAGGGCGGGTTCCACAAAGCGCCAAAAACTCACCAACGCCGAGACCGGATTCCCCGGCAGACCAAAGTACAGTACCGGAGGGCGCTGGGTATCCGCAGCGGGCAGGGTGGCGACGGTCAGAGGCTTCCCCGGCTTCACCGCCACAGATCGAATGTGGAGGGTGGCCCCCAAATCGGCCAGGATGCGATCCACATAGTCGAAGTCACCCACGGAAACCCCGCCGGAGGAGAGAATCATATCCGCCTGGGTTAGGGCCGATTGAATCGCCGCCGCTAGGGCCTGGGGCTGATCGGGAATGATGCCCAGAAGGATCGGTTCTGCCTCCGCCGCCTGCACCAAGGCCGCCAGGGCGTACTGGTTCGAGTCCACAATTTGACCCGGTTTCAGGGGCGTTTCCGGGTTGACCAACTCATCCCCGGTGGAAAGAATCGCCACCCTAGGCCGCCGAAACACCGTCACCTGCCCACACTGGGCCGCTGCCAGCACCGCCAATTCTGGCCCCCCTAGGGCCGTTCCCGCTGCCATCAGGGGTTGCCCCGCCTGGTAAAAACCGCCGCGATGGCGCACAAACTGACCGGGCTGAGGGGCCGCCAAAATCAGCACCCGATCCCCCTGGCGTTCGGTACGCTCCTGCATCACCACCGTATCCGCCCCCGCTGGCATCATCGACCCGGTTAAGATGCGGGCCGCTTGCCCCGGTGCCACGGGCTGGGTGGGGGGCTGTCCGGCGGGGATCGTTTCCGTCAGCGTGAGGGCTACGGGCTGGTCGGCGTTGGCCTGTTGTACGTCGGCATGGCGCACCGCATAGCCATCCATGGCCGAGTTGTCCCAGTGGGGAATGTCTAGCGCTCCGGTGACCGGAATCGCCAGAATCCGCCCCGCCGCTGCCCCTAGGGCCACCGTTTCCCCATCCGCCACCCCATCGGGCATCGCCACCAGAGATAAGATTATGGCCTCTGCTTCTACCGCTGGCACCATCACCGCTGTGTTCCCAAACGTCAGTATCCTTCCACCCTACAGCGGCGATTATCTAGATGATCGATGGGAATCGTCCAACAGATTGACAATGGTTCTCTGGTCGTCGGATGAATTAGTGCGACGCAACCCTTGCTGTTCAGGGCTTTGATGGATTGCCGCAACCTGGTGATCCCTTGGCATCTGATGAGGTGAGGTAGGTGGCTATCGGGCCGAAACAAAGCGTTCCTTGGCCAGGGCGCGTAGGCGGTTGATGTCCTCCCGACGGGTAACAGAGAGGGGCACCGTGCGCTGAATTTGCTCGATCACCAGGGCGGTATCGGCGGGACGATTTTCGTAGAGGGCGCGGTAGTGGGCGGTGATGATGGCCTGCTCGATTTCCGCTCCACTAAAGCCTTCGGTAGCGGCAACTAGGGTGGGCAGATCGTAGGACTCCAGCCCTTGCTTACGGCGGCTGAGATGAATTTTGAGGATATTCTCTCGCTCGTTGGCCTCCGGCAAATCCACAAAGAAAATTTCGTCAAAACGGCCCTTACGCAGCAGTTCCGGCGGAATCGCCGACAGATCGTTGGCCGTCGCCACCACAAAGATTTCCTGGGATTTCTCCTGCAACCAGGTCAAAAAATAGCCAAACAACCGCCGACTGAGGCCCCCATCGGCATCGCTGCTGCTTTGGCCCATGCTTTTTTCAATCTCGTCAATCCACAGGATGCAAGGGGCCATGGTTTCCGCCAGCACCACCGCCCGCCGAAAGTTCTTGTCCGACTCGCCCACATACTTGTCGTACAGCCGCCCCGCATCCAGCTTCAGCAGGGGCAAATTCCACTGGCGGGCGATGGTCTTGGCCGCCAAGGACTTACCGCAGCCCTGAATCCCCACAATCAAAATCCCCTTGGGGGCAGGCAGGTTAAACTTGCGAGCCTGGGGCGTGAAACCAACCCGCGCATAGGCCAGCCAACGCTTCAGTCCCTCAAAGCCGCCCAGTTCCGCCACATTGGTCTCCGAGGGGAAATAATCTAGCAAGCCCTCCTCATGGATGACCCGCGCCTTCCGGGCCAGCACCCGCTTCACGTCCTCCGCATTCAGCTTGCCATCGTGGAGGGCCGCATAGGAGACTACCTTGCGGGTCTGACTCAGGGTCATGCCCTGGAGCGCTTTCACCAAGGCATGGATATCTTCCGGGGTAAGCTCAATCGTGACCTTGCCCTGGAGCGACCGGACAACCTTAGACATCGCATCTTGCAGCTCCGTCGGCCCTGGCAACTTGATATCAAAGTACACCGCATCCTGGGCCAATTCTGGCGGCAAAGCTACTCCGCTACCACTAATAACCAGAGTGGATCGGTTGAGGGCAAACTGCTGCACCACCTCCCGAAACTGACGCGCCACCACCGCATCCTTCAGGTGAGGCGAAAAATCCTTGAGCCAAAAAATGGCCTTAAAGCTCATATCCTGAATATGGCGCAGCATATCGATGGGTTCAGCGGTTTTGGGGAGGGCTTGGCCCCGCTTCGCCCCCGGTGGTGCGTATTCGTTCTGCCAGCGGTTGTCGGGGCTGTCGGGAGAACGCATCAATCCCTGGGCAATACTCCACTCAAATATCGGCATCTGCATATCAAAGCAGGCCTTTTGGGTGAGGGTCTGTATCCGTTCCTCCTCCACCGTTTCAATCACAATCACCGGATGGAAGGACATCACGAGGGTCTTGAAGTGCTGCACACTGTCTTTAAAGGACATCGCAAATTCTCAATAACGCCAAAAATCGTCACACGAATCCGCCAGATCAAGGAGAGATCGACGCTCCCATCCTAGTTTCTACGGCTCCAACCTAGGACTTTCCTGACGTCCCTACCCGAAAAATTTATCCACACCTCCCTTGACAAAGAGACTTTTTAATCAAGATAATTAAAGACTGTGTTTATTCGCCCGGATCAGGTTTCCAAGGCCGACGGCTACTTCCTGTGTAGCGCACGATTGGCACCTGTACGGCGGTTATGAGGCTAACTATGACATACGCAATTGTGGCAACGGGCGGCAAGCAGCTTCGGGTAGAGCCGGGCCGCTTCTACGATATTGAACGCCTGCCTGTGGAAGCCGAAGAACAGGTCACCCTTGATCAGGTGCTGTTCGTCAACAACGAGGGCGAATCCCTAGTGGGTCAACCCCTGGTGGAAGGCGCAACGGTAACCGGAACGGTGGTCAGTCACCTGCGGGGTCGCAAGGTGATCATCTACAAGATGAAGCCCAAGAAGAAAACCCGCAAAAAGCAGGGTCACCGTCAGGAACTCACTCGCCTGATGATCGATTCCATCCAGGTGAATGGCAAAACCATTGCCAGCAGCGAGACCCCAGCAGCGGCAGCGGATGCTGAGGCCTAAGACAAAGGCACCGCCATTACGCTAGAGTTAACAACACGTAGGGTTTAGGGAAGAACCATGGCACATAAGAAAGGTACAGGTAGTACAAGAAACGGGCGCGATTCAAACGCCCAGCGCCTTGGCGTGAAGCGCTACGGCGGCGAAGCGGTGCGGGCAGGCAATATCTTGATCCGTCAGCGGGGCACCAAGGTTCACCCCGGCGAAAACGTGGGACGCGGTAGTGATGACACCCTGTTCGCCCTCGTAGACGGCGTGGTCACCTTCGAGCGTCGCGGCAAAACGGGCAAAAAAGTCAGCGTTTACCCCGTTGCCGTTTCGGTCTAGTCTGAACGCTCACCGGAAACATTAAAAAAAGCCCCTCGAACTCCGAGGGGCTTTTTTGTTGCAATGGGCTGGGCTGGTCGAGTAGACCTCGCCCCTACCGGGCGGGATCGAATACCAGGATCGAAGGCTCTAGTCGAGGTAGCCCATCAGCACAGAGGGGTGAGGATCGATGACATCATTGGGGGCGATGGGGCGATCACCAGGGAGCGTATGGATATCGGCAATCATCAGGGTGCTGACCCCCACCGGACGATGACCGGGCAGGGTATCGAGGGTGGAAATCATGAAGGTGTTGGCCCCAATGGGACGATGCCCCGCCTGATCTAGGGTGCCCACAATTTCAAAGCTGCTGAGGGCAATAGGGCGATGGTTAGGCAGGGTGTCGGTTTCCACCAGGCGGGTTTCATCATCCAGCACAAAGACCGCTTCATGGCTGCCCGCCTTCACCAACCCACCTTCTGAGGTGTTGCGCTTAGCTCGGCTGGAACGCCGAGGGCTGGTCTCCTTCTCTGGGGTTTCCGCGTTGCCGTTGCTGGTGTCGTTAGGGGTGGTCATGGGTATTAAAGTCCTTATCGCAACAGGCCGTGACCGAAGAGGCCACCGCCAGGGTGAATATCAATGCCGCACCCTGAGTCAGCGTTAGCCGAGGTCGCCCACTCCTACCCTAAGTTAGGAAAACAGGATGCTTAAGAGATAATTATACGTCGAGGGCTGCCCCTCTCAGTTTATGAATGGTTATCAATGCTATAACCCAGGGTACGCCGTTGAACAAAGGGCCATCGGCGGCGGAAGGGCGGCTTTTCCCACCGAAATCCTCGGATAACCTACCCCCAGGGCTGGGGTCTTGGCCTATAATGAGGGAAAGAGTTCACCCAGGGGGCTGTAACGGTTTCGACGTTTTGACGAAAGTCACGCTGTGATACAGGCCGAGAGGGAGTCCACTCTCGTAAATCCAGGCTCAAAACAAACGTAAGTGCGAACAACATCGTTCCTTTTGCTCGTAAAGCTGCACCTGTTGCCGCTTAACTAAAACTCTTTTAGCGAGCGTTCATAGTTTGACTCCGTTAAGGACTATGGACAAAACCCCAACGGATGCGCTGGCAGGCGTTCTCTAGTGAGTCTGTTAGCTAAGCTTTCACTGGAGCATCCCACCGTCCGGGATAAGTGACGGTTCCTGCCCCAAGGATTAGCGGGGCTAAGCCTGTGAATGAGTGGTGTGTTAATACTCAAAGCGGACACGGGTTCGACTCCCGTCAGCTCCATTCCTAAAACATGTGTTTGATTATTAAATATTTTTCCAAGTGAGAGACCCTATGTTGGGTCTCTTTTTTCGTCTGTCTATACTGAGAAGGTAGCCCCAGGCTACGGAGGATTGGCATTGTTTGGATAGGTCGATCTTCCCGGAAGTTGTCCACTTCTATTGTTTCTTTTTAAGAGTTTTAGGAAAATGCAATTCCCCGTCTGGCCTTACCTCAACCAACCCATCTTCAACCGCAACCAGCAGGCCATTTACAATCCCTGGCGGTTTTGGCGTACCTACCAAGTCCGTTTTCTAGAGCGCTGTTGGCTGCGAGAATACCGTCCCGAAGAACATTACAAATCTTAATTGCAATGCCTTAAAGATGACAGGATTTCTTGACTATTGAATGGGGTAATCGACAGCGAGAATATTCCTTTACTAAGTCTTAAGAAACTCCTCGATAGTTGAGGTTCATGGCAACCTAAATTCTAGGGCGTGTATTGTGGCGGGTTGACGGACAAAACGTGACAGCACCCAAGCCCATCGAAGGGTCAGCAGACCTGCCCCCTACGACCTTGGAATCCTGTAGAGAATCGGTTGCTGCGCTCGGTGCAGGCCCGTCAGCCCACAGATAACCGTTGCCCAGGCGTATCCGTCGCCTAGATGTCAGTCAATCAAGCTTTGTGGATTTCCCGTTGCGGCGATCAAGCGGGGGAGGTCAAGCTGGATTTTCGTATCGACTAGGATCGTGTCGCTCAGGGCGAGGCGTTCCCCGGTGATCCAAACGGTCTGGGGTTGAAAGCCATAGAGGCGTCGGGGGGAGGGATCGAGGTAATCCGCTGGGGTGCGACGCTGGCCTGGGGCGGCGCGGCGCAGGAAAAACGGCAGCACACCCTCGATCTCCGTACGGTCTACTTCAGTAGCGATGCCGACCAGATAGAGTCCCTGCCCCTTACCCTCCTGGCGGTCGGTGCTATAGATGGTGATAGCGGCCCTGCCCTGGTTGGCGTAGAGGTGTTGGGAATGCTGCGCCCCCTGGGCCGAAGCCCAGTACAGATTCCAGGCGGCATCGTAGCCAAAGAATATCGGGGAGGCCCAGGGCACACCATCGGGGGAACTGGTGGCGAGGGTGCCGTAGAGGGTGTCCTCAAGAATATGCTGAGCCTTGGCTAGGATGGCTGGTGTTTGACTATCGTCGGTGTTCACCCAGCGGTTTTCAGGACTGGCTTTGGCCATGGTAGGCAGACTCCTGGGTCGATAGAATCGGGTCGGACGGGGTAGAGAGGTCTAGCTATCCTAGCGGGTTCATCCGTTGATCGGTTCACCCTAGCTTTAGCCTCCGTTGAGGGATGGGGCGTTGACCAGGCAAGGGATGGAAGAAGGATCCATAATTGACGCTAGAGTCCTCTGGAAACGATGTATTATCCTGTGATTTAGCGCCAGACTGCTATCCTGTCATTTTCCCTGTGCCCTCTGATGCAGACCCCAGGCTTTTTTCGTACCGCCCAGCAGTGGTTTTTCCGCACCCCTGAGCGTGCCCTTAACCAGGCCTACGAAGCGGCGCAGATGATTGAGGCGATTGAGCGAGAGTATTTTGGCGGCAATCCTATTTCTTCGCGCTACGGCAACTATGGCGACAGCGCCATGGAGTATTTCCAGGCCGAGTTGAAGAAGTATCTCAACCTGATTAAGGTGCGCATGGCGGAGTTTCGCGCCAGCCGCACGGTGATCCGAGCCTCGGATCAGCGCATTCTGGAGGTCGATTTGTCTCCCTCCGAGGCCGACGAACTAGCGGTGAATGTTGTGGATCGGCAGGCGGTTTTGTTTCGCAAGCTGCGGCTGGTGGATGAGGTTCTAGCCCGCTACGCCACCCTAGAAGCCCCCCCAGAACGCGTGATTACGCTGACGGAGGGAACCAACGGTAGTCTTGCCTCGGCCCAGTCTACCCAGGTTTTGCGGGCCAAGGCGGAACAGTCACGGGGGCAAGGCAATGGCGCGGATGCGGCCAACGATAGCCGAGAGGGGCTTTCGGATCGGGTGAATGTGCTGCCCCGATCCATTCTGCGCACGGTGGATCGTATTCGTCAGGATCTTGACCCCAACGCTGAAGAGGAGGTGGTGAAAGACTTTCGTACCTCTAAGGCGAGAACCACCGCTGCCATTCGTTTTTTGCTGCTGTTGGTCATTGTGCCGTTGCTCACCCAGCAGTTCACTAAAACCTTTCTGGTGGGGCCTGTGGTGGATCATTTCCGCCAGGAGCGGGAGGCCGATGTGTTTTTGAATATTGAAATGGAGGAAGAGGCCCTCCATGAATTGCAACGGTTTGAGGAGCGGCTGCGGTTTGAGGTTTTGATTGGCAAGGCTCCCCCGCTCTCAGAACTGAACATTGAACGCCAGGTGCGGGAAAAGGCTACAGAAATTGAAGAAGACTATCGTCAGCGCAGTGCCGACGCCATCAAAAATATCTTTGCTGACATTGTGGCGGCGGGAGCCTTTGCCCTGCTGTTGATTACCCGCAAGCAGGATGTGGCCAATTTAAAGTCCTTTATGGATGAAATTGTCTACGGCCTCAGCGATAGCGCCAAGGCCTTCATCATCATTTTGTTTACGGATATTTTCGTTGGCTTCCACTCGCCCCATGGCTGGGAAGTGCTGCTAGAAGGACTGTCTCGCCATCTCGGCTTTCCGGCTAACCGAGAGTTTATCTTCCTCTTTATTGCCACCTTCCCGGTGATTTTGGATACGGTGTTCAAGTATTGGATTTTCCGTTACCTCAACCGTATTTCTCCTTCGGCAGTGGCCACCTATAAGAATATGAACGAGTAAGCCAAACCCTAATCCCTGGATTGTCTTTTGGAGCCATAGAATTCAGATTGAAGGCTGCGGTAAGTTGGCTCTCAGTAATCGGATTTGGGCTAGGTAATCGCCGGAGGGAATCTACAATTTTGCGCGCAGTTCTGCCTTGATTCGGTTCAAAATCGAGGCTTCGTCTAGGCTATCCAAAATGTGGCGCACGATGGCCTTTGGCCCCTCTGGCCCCCAGGTGGCCCCGTTGGTGAGGTAGGTTTTGGTGACCTGACCGAGGCCGTAGGTGGAGAGTCCGGCGACGGCGGCCTGGGTGATGGCGACTGGAACGTAGGGCGCGAGGGATAGCCCCCCGGTGGCGATGGCCGAAACCCCCAGCAAGCCCTTCAGGGAACTCAGGCCCACTGTCACCACCAGTTCACTGAGGGTGATGCCGCCCAGGCCCAGGGCGATTTGCTTTAAAAGCTGGAACGCCGCCGATTGGGTCATGGGCAGACCGTAGATGCGGGAGAGGGTGAGGATGAGCGACACATCAATCACGACGCCACTCAGTAGATCGGCCATGGTGATAGGGTTGAGGGCGACGGCCACGGCGGTAATCATCACCCCATTCCAGATGGTGTCGTCGGCGATGCGGTCGCAGATTTGCCGCTTTCGTTCCACGATCTCAGTACTGACCGACTCCGCATAGAGCAGGGTATTTAGGGCCACCAACGCCTTGCCCTCCCGGTGCAGAATGTCCAAAATCTTGAGCTTCAGGGCATCGACTTGGGGGGTGCCGCGCACAGTTTCGTAGGTTGTAGTGCCGTTTGCCTGGGCCACCGCCTGCACCGCCAGGGGGGAAGCCGCCGCCATCACGATCTCGTCGGGCGAAATCAATGCCTTTAGCCGCTGGTCGCAGAGGGTATCGTAGATCTGCTGGCGATCCGTTTCCGGGTATTGATCCACTTTGTTAAACACCAGCAGGATGGGCTTGCTGGCTTGGCGCAGGGCATAGAGCGCCTCATACTCCACCCGCGTTAGGTCTCCGGCAATCACAAACAAAATTAAATCTACCTGCTCGGCAATGCGCTGGGCTAGGGCCGCTCGATCCTCCCCTGCCACCTCGTCTAGACCCGGCGTATCGATTAGCTCAATGCGCGATTGGCCCACACTCTGGAGCGATACCCGCAAGAGATCAGGGGCATCCTCTGTCAACGACTCCTGGCTCACGACCCACCGTGCCCCTTCTATCACCTGCGTTACACCGTGGATGGGGCCAGTGGCAAACACCTCCGATCCCAGCAGCGCATTTAGCAACGACGACTTGCCTCGCCCCACTAGGCCAAACACCGCAATGTGAACAACCGTGTTTTCCAGCTTATCCAGCAATCCATTCAGGCTGTTGATCGCCTCATCCAGCCCGGTGCGCTCCCGTGGGGTTAGCTTGAGGCGCTGCACCAAATCCCGTAGAGCCTCCTGGGCGCGGCGATAGTTGAGGTCATCTTGCAGCCCTTGAAAGTCTCCCACAATGGCACCGAGTTCCTGTTCCACTTCGTCCCAGGTGGGCGGGGCGGCGGGGGGCGGCGGTAGGGGACGGGGGGAAGAGGTGGGGGTAGGGGGATGGGGAGAGGGGGGGAGATCGGGGGGCGTCCAGGTGAGGGTGGCGTCTACGTCGTCCCAGGCAGGATCATCCCAGGCAGAGTCATTCCAGCCCTGAAGATCGCGGGCCAGGACGATGGCTGAACCGATCTGGGCATCGTCGCTAGGGGAGGATTCGGCAGGGGCAGATGGGCGGGGCGTGGGGTTGCTGGGAGCCATGGGCCTATTGGGGGATAACCCGAATCTTCAGCATAGCGAAGGCAACGCCACCGTAACGAAGCTCGCCTTGGGGGATAACCGGAATTTATCGTTCTGAATTTATCGTTCTTCTGATGAATCCCTTAGCAATGGATGCGAGAATAGGTCAGAAAAAAGGACTGGGGATTAATTCGTTCCATAACGCTCAGTCTCTACCGGAATCGTCCTTAGCGGTCGGGTTTAGCTGCAATATCGGGATAATACACGCACTATGGAGTTCAAGACATCGGGCCAACGGGAGGTCTACTACCGAATCTTGCCCTGGATGCACGATCTATTCGGGGAGGCATTGGTGGTCTTCGAGGACGAGCCTCTCTTTATCGTTAACTTAGGGTCGGCGGTGGCTTCTACGCGAGTCGTCCCTTGGCACGAAGACGAAACCCTGATTACCACCCGATCCTACGTCGTTACCGATATTCATCTCACCCCAGAGCTGAGCTACTATCTGCTGCGGGAAAACAACGGCATTTATTTTGGTCGCTTTGCCTACGATGCCGAAAACGACATTGTGTTTGAACATAGCCTGCTAGGGGAAGGCTGTGATCGCAACGAGCTGAACCACTCGGTTACCACCGTCATCCGCATTGCCGATAACTATGATGACGAAATTGTCGCCCGCTGGGGCGGCAAACGCGCCCTAGACCGCTGGGCCTCCTAGGTTGCTGCTGCACCATGGGCTCCCCGCTGGCCCCAGGATGGCCCGGCAGATTTAAGCCTCAGCCGCCGTCAGCACTGTGACCAGGGCCAGGTTAACTTTATCTTCGGCAGGGGCATTCAGTTCAGCCCGCACCCCAGGCCCAAAGAAGGTTTCAATTTTGCCCTGCTTCTCTACCCAGACGGAAAAAGGCACCGTGGGCGAGTCAAACTCTAGCACTAGGGCGTAGTTGCCATCCATTTCCAGTTCGCGAATGCCTTTTAGTTCGGGGCATTCCTCCCCGGAGGGGCTGAGACCGAGCTTTTGCAGCGCTACATCTAAGTGGGCCTCTTGTCCATAGCGGTAGCGGGTGACATCTTGCCGCACCTGGTTTTGGGTGGGGGTAGCTTGGGCCTCCCGTAGTTGGATCACCTCTGGGGAGGTGGTCTGGCTGTAGGGCACCGGTTCTAGCTCCGCCGCCCGCAGCGCCAACCCGCCCAACAAAATCGGAATGCCATAGAAAAAACCAGCCAGGTTGAGGGTGGCATTGGCTTGGAAATAGGCCACGAACCCAACGATGGTGAGCCCTCCCCCAATCGCCATCAGCACCAGACTTAAATTAATTCGACCCAACATAGCAGTCCCGCGTTCCAATCACTCCCTTCATCATGCCCCGTTGAGCGCGAGAAGGGTAGGGGCAATTGGCATCCCCCCCTGCCAACCCCAGCCCCTAACAACTAATCACCAGTAACCAATAACCAAAAAGATGCAGTCCTCCAGAAAGTTGTTTATGCTGTCTGAGGACTGTCTGCGAACCGTTGGAGGTGACGCCATGGATGTGCAAACCATTCGGGAAAAGGTGGAGACGATCAAGGCCAAGCGAGAGGCTCTGATTCGGTTACTGGAACAGCCTGACCTCGGTACCCTACGCATTGATGTGAACCAGGCGCTCGAGGAAATGGACGATTTGCTGGAAGAATTTGACCGCACGTTCCCAGCGGGATGATAGGTTGAGTAGTTGCGGATTAAAAATCCGTTCGTCTCCCAAATGTTGTTGATCCATCACCCCGAACAGCACCCACCATGGCCACCAGCTACACCGTAGAAATTCTGCACCAAGGCACCACTACCACCATTTCGGTTCCCGATGATCAAACCGTCCTGGATGCGGCCCATGCGGCGGGGTTAGATCTGCCGACCTCCTGTGGTGCTGGGGTTTGCACCACCTGCGCAGCCCTGGTGTTAGAGGGCACGGTGGATCAGACCGATGGCATGGGCGTTAGCCCGGATCTCCAGGCCCAAGGGTATGCCTTGCTCTGTGTGGCCTATCCCCGGTCTGACCTCAAAATTGAGACCGAGAAAGAAGACATCGTTTACCAAAAGCAGTTTGGCCAGGGCTAAACGCCATGACCTTGAATACCCATTTTCTCACCCTGTCCTTGCCCCTTGCCGACCTCAAGATCGATCCAGTGGCTACCGTGGAAACGGCTCTGCGGCAACGGGGAGAGCCGTTGCGCTGGGCCATTACCCAGGTGGATGAAGGGGCGGGGTTGGCGATGGTGGAAGCCGTTGTCACCACCGTGAGTTAGCGATTGCCCTCCATTCCTCACCCTCCATTTTTGAACCTCCATGGCTGTTACACCTCTAACCTGGGAGGCCCTAGCGGCCCTAACCGACTTTGCCATCGATACCATCCATGGCCCCACCAATGCCCAGGCGCGGCTGCGACTGTTTGGCCAACCCGAATCGGCGGTGCGGGTCACCCTATACCGCGATAACCATGCCTGGTGTCCCTATTGTCAAAAGGTGTGGCTGTGGCTAGAGGAAAAGCAAATTCCCTACCGCATCGAAAAGGTCACGATGTTTTGCTACGGCGAAAAGGAAGCCTGGTATAAGCGCAAGGTGCCCTCTGGAATGCTGCCTGCCCTGGAACTGGATGGGCGGATGATTACCGAAAGCGACGATATTTTGATGGCCCTAGAACGCGCCTTTGGGCCACTCACCCACAGCATGACGGATCGGTCTGTGGTGCCCCTGCGTCAGCTAGAGCGGCTGTTGTTTCGGGCCTGGTGTATGTGGTTGTGCTATCCGTCCCGGTCGGCCCAGGATGACCAGCGGGCGGGTCAGCAGTTTCAGGGGGTCATGGATCGAGTAGAAGCGGCTCTAGCCAGTACCCCCAGCCCCTACTTTTTGGATGAGTTCGGCACCGTGGATCTGGTCTTTACGCCCTACGTGGAGCGCATGAACGCCAGCCTGTTCTACTACAAGGGCTACTCCATGCGGGAGGTGAACCCCAATTTTGGGGCCTGGTGCGATGCCATGGAAACCCGCCCCACCTATCGCGGTACTCAGAGCGATTTCCACACCCACGTCCACGACCTGCCACCGCAAATGGGGGGCTGCTACAGCAACGACCTACCCCAAACCCGCCAAAACCAGCAGCGGGTGAACCATGGCCCCTGGTTTGGCCTGCCCGACGTGGGCTATGCCGAACCGGAAAACTCCCGCCAGGAGGCCCTGCAACGGGTTCTCAAGCACCGGGACACCCTAATTCAGGTGAACCCTGCCCCCGATGCCCTGATGGACGAAGCCCTGCGCTGCGCCCTCACTACCCTGATCACCGGGGAAAGCTGTACACCCCCAGCCGGAAGCGATGTGGCCCTGCGCTACCTACGGGATCGGATCAGCGTGCCGAGGGATATGTCGATCTATGCCGCCAAACGCCTGCGGGAAGCCCTAGAAAGCACCGCCGCCCTGGCTGGGGACGGTCAAGCTGAACCCATCCCCGTCAACCACCGCCGCGACCAAAACCCCCAACCCTTTGCGGCCTAAGCGTGAGAGATCCCAGGGTTCTGAACCTTCCTCTTCGGTCGTGCCGTCTAGCCGATGAAGAACCCTGGGATCTGGCTCTTGGGATCTGCACCTAATACCGAATTTGCAAGGTCACGCTCGCCTGCACCGTCTGTTCGCCGCCGATGACGGGGGTGGAATAGTCTGCCGAGGCGCTGGCGACTTCGGCCCGGCGGGGCATGGGCACGGGCATGGGCAGGTTGGCCCCATTAATTTGAATGGTGACGATTTCCTGTGGCCCTAGGTTGAGGGCGCTCAACACCGTGTTGGACTGGGCTTGGGCATCGTTAACGGCCTCCCGCAGGGCTTGCTGGCGAGCCGCTTCGAGGGCGTCATCCTCGGCAATGAAGTTGATGCCCCGAATTTGGTTGGCCCCCACATTAACGGCCTCATCCAAAATTGGCCCCATGGCCTCGGTGGGCACCTGAAAGCTGACGGTGTTGCTGCCCGTGTAGCCCACCACTTCGGATCGTCCGTTTTCGTAGTTGTAGCGAGGGCTGAGCTGTACCCCCGTGGTCTCTAGCTTTTCCACATTGCGCGACCGCAGCAGTTCCACCACCGCCGTAGACCGCTGGGCCACCTCTCGCTGCACCGTGGCGGCATCGGTGCCCTGCACATCCACCCCCAAAGACACCTGGGCCTTGGTGGTTTGCACGGAAACTTGGCCCTGGCCAGTCACGGTTAGGGTGCGAAGCAGGGTTTCTTGGGCCATGGCGGTGGGGGTAAAAACAGGGGTAAACACAAAACCAGAGGCCAGTGCCGCCGAGGCCAGCAGGGCGGCAGACAGACGTTGGGTCATCCGACCGGGGTACAAAGTCGTAGCACGGGGGCGACGAGAGTTCATCGTGGCGTTCCTCACATCAAAACGTTGATTGTCCAAAATCCTAAGACCCCTCTCCAGCACAGCGGGGCTTAGACTCCCAATCTGACACAGGAATCGTATCCCCCCACCGCTGTTACCAAATCCGATACATGGCGTAGCGCCGATCCATCTCTACCCGATCAAAGTAGCCTTACCAAGGTCTAAAGGCCGATCCATCCCCATCCCAGAGCCATCCAGAGGGATCCCCGAAAGGGCAATTTCTGCATTCTCTGTTACACACATCGTTACATCTGAGACTGTCTGAGCATTGAGGTGTGTCAAGATCAGACAGTCTGGGCATACTATAAGGAATTCTTCGACCCCTTCGCTGAATCCACCGAACTCTAAAGACCACCATGTCTACAACGCCCCCCCAAGTTCTACAACTGGCAAGGCAAGGTCAACCTGAGGCCATCGCCGCTCTCATCAATCAGCATCTGGAGCGCAAAGGCATCACAGCCCATGTGGCCCAGCAGGGGAACCTGTTGCAGGTGGTGCTGGAGTCCGCCAACATCCCAGCTCAAAATGAGTTGGTCAACTATGTGAAAACTGGCATCACTGGGCTAGCCCTATCCACGGTGGATTACCTCAGCGTCAGCGGTCAACAACACGGATCCGCAGCCCATGCCTGGACGGAAACCATTCAAATGCGCGAGGATGCCCCCCCGCTTCCCGCCTTGGCCGAAGACCTCGATAGCCTAGACCTAGATACAACCGCAACCGACGATTTAGATCTAGACCTCGATCTAGGAACTACCGATCAGGCCGCTATCAACTTCGATGACGCCTTTGAATCCGTTGTTTTTGAACCCAGCGACACCGACGAAGACCTAGACTTTGATTCGGTTCTTCTCGATGACACCTCCTCAGAGCTTGACTTCGGTAACGCCGAAAACCCCAACGCCACCGATGGCTTTGACCTCGATTTAGATCTCTCCTCTACCGATGACGGTGGTTTTGACCTTGATCTAGGCGCAGAGTCCGTCGCTGATGATGGTGGTTTTGACCTAGACCTAGACACCGAATCACCCGCTGATGACGGTGGCTTTGACTTTGATCTGGGTACCGAACCTTCCGCTGATGACGGTGGCTTTGACTTTGATCTGGGTACCGAATCCGTTTCTGATGATGGTGGTTTTGACTTTGATCTCGGTGCCGAGCCCGCTACTGACGACGGTGGTTTTGACCTCGATCTTGGCGCAGAATCTTCCACCGATGACGGTGGCTTTGACTTGGATCTGGGTACCGAATCTTCCACGGATGACGGTAGTTTCGACTTAGACCTTGGCGCAGAGTCCGCTACAGATGACGGCGGTTTTGACTTAGATTTCGGTTCAGAATCCGCCACAGATGATGGTGGTTTTGACCTCGATCTTGGCGCAGAATCTTCCACGGATGACGGTGGTTTTGACTTGGATCTGGGTACCGAATCTTCCACGGATGACGGTGGCTTCGACTTAGATTTCGGTGCAGAATCCGCCACAGATGATGGTGGTTTTGACTTAGACCTCGGTGCAGAATCCGCTACTGATGACGGTGGTTTTGACCTCGATCTGGGTACTGAATCCTCCATTGATGACGGTGGTTTTGACTTAGACCTGGGCGCAGAACCCGCTACCGATGACGGTGGCTTTGACCTAGATCTGGGCACCGAATCTTCCGCCGATGACGGTGGCTTTGATTTTGACTTAGGTGCAGAACCCGCTACAGATGACGGCGGTTTTGACCTGGATCTGGGTACTGAATCCTCCACTGATGACGGCGGTTTTGACTTAGACCTGGGCGCAGAACCCGCTACCGATGACGGCGGTTTTGACCTGGATCTGGGCACCGAATCTTCCGCCGATGACGGTGGCTTTGATTTTGACTTAGGTGCAGAACCCGCTACCGATGACGGCGGTTTTGACCTCGATCTGGGTGGCGGTTTTGACCTAGACTTGGGTACTGAATCCTCCACTGATGACGGCGGTTTTGACTTAGACCTAGGCGCAGAACCCGCTACCGATGACAGTGGATTTGACCTGGACTTAGGTGCAGAACCCGCCATTGATGATGGTGGATTTGACCTAGATCTGGGTGCCGAATCTTCCACCGATGACGGTAGCTTTGACCTGGATCTGGGTACTGAATCCTCCACTGATGACGGTGGCTTTGACCTAGACTTGGGTACTGAATCCTCCACTGATGACGGTGGCTTTGACCTAGACTTGGGTATTGAATCTTCCACGGATGACGGCGGTTTTGACTTAGATCTGGGCACAGAACCCGCTACCGATGACGGTGGATTTGACCTGGACTTAGGTGCAGAACCCGCCATTGATGATGGTGGATTTGGCCTGGATCTGGGTACTGAATCTTCCACTGATGACGGTGGTTTTGACTTAGATCTTGGTGCTGAATCGTCTACCGCTGACAGCAGCCCACAACGTGTTTCCTTTGAGCTAGAAGAAGATCTGTGGAGTGATACAGCGGAACCGTCTGCTCTCGCCTCTGAATCCTTTAATTTTGACACAGACGCACCCAGTGAACCTGAAGTCTCTTCCTTAGAAATCTCTGGTGAACCGTGGGATGGCGATCTTGGATTAGATTTAGATGCCGACCTGGGAAATGATACCGATATTGTCGAGTCTGCGTTAGGAGACGATTTTTCCTTTGGCGATACTGAGATTGAGGAATCAGCTCCAGAAGACGAATCTACTTTTGATATTCCCGACTTTGGGGAAGATGCCTTAGGTGAAGACGTTGGGTTTGAAATTGCTGACTTTGGTGCCGAATCCCTTGAAGCTGAGTCCGAGTTTGAGGTACCCGACTTTGGGGAAGATGCTTTAGGTGAAGAGGCTGGGTTTGAAGTGCCCGATTTTGGTGCCGAAACCTCGGATGCTGAGGGGTTTGAACTTCCTGGATTTGAGGAGGTTGCTTTTAGCGAGGGCGAAGATGCCACTCCCTTTGGGACAACGCTGGAAACTTCACCCTCGTTAGAAAACAACGACGTAGAAGACAACGAATTTAGCTTTGATCCAAGCTTGGTTATTGAGCCTGAAGGAGAAGCTGTGGGGGGGAGCGAGGTTGATTTTGGCTTAGCCTCAGACGAAGACTTTGGCTTTGACCCCAGTGTGGTCATTGAGCCGGAGTCTACTACGGCCAACCCCTTCGCGGATGACGCCTTTTCTGCCCCTGTAGAGGAAGATGCGTTTATCGATGCCGCCTACCCAGAGGCCGCTGTGGATGCTGGTTGGGGTGAGGATTTGGGCGATACCGCCGAATTTGCGGATATGGACAACTGGGCCGAATTGCCGGAGGAAACCCCGCCGGAAGATGGCGAGTCCCCTGCCTTTGGGGCCATGGCCGCCGGAGGCTTGGCGGCGGCAGGTCTTGCGGCGGCGGGGATGGCTGCGATGGCTGGGGGTGAGGAGGAAGACCCTGAGTCCCTAGGATCCGAGGCTGAGCTTGGCCTGGATGAGCCTCTAGATTTTGGGGAAATTCCGGATTTTGGGGCCGCTGAACCCTTAGGCTTCGAGGGGGCTGCTGAACCCTTGGAATCCGAGGCGGATCTCTCGTTTGATGAGTCCTTGTATGCTGAGGAAATGCCTGATTTTGGGGAGGTTGAACCTTTAGGTGATGAGGCCGATCTGGGTGTGGGTGAGCCTGCGGGTTTTGAGGAAATCCCGGATTTTGGGGACGCTGAATTCCTGGAGGGAGAGGCTGATCTGGGCTTGGATGAACCTATGGCCGAGACCCTGGAGGTTGAGGAACCCATCCCCGCTGATGAGCCTTGGCCAGAGGCGGTTCCCTCGGACATGCCGGAGCCGATGGAGGAGGAATTCGCCCCCATTGACTGGAGTGAGGAGGATCTAGATGCCCTAGATCAGGAGGCTGGTGCCGCCGCCTTTGGGGCCAGCGATACGAATGGTTTCCACCATGGCGAAACCCCGGCGACCGAAACAGAGGCTATGGGGGATATGGACGAAACCGATGCCACCGACGACTTTATTCACAAGTTTGCCCCGGTTTCGCCGGAGGAGGTGGATCAGCGCACCCCCGGCAAGGCGAAGTCTTCTGGCTTGGGTCTGAAAATTATCTTGGGGATTGGGGCAGGGGCTTTGGCGCTGTTGCTGGCGGTGTTTGGCATTACCACGCTGCTGGGGCGGATGCGGCAACCCGACGCGCCCGTGACGGAGCCGCCGACGGAAATTCCGGCCTCCCCCGATGGTGAAACGGTACCGCCCACGGAGCCGCCCACGGAACCCACCGAACCGCCCACCGAACCACCCACGGAACCCACCACCCCTCCGGCGGAACCCCCAGCGGAACCGCCTGTGTCGGCCAATCCCTTCCGGGATGCGGTGAATGCGGCCACCCAGGCTTCTCAGTTGGCCCAAACCGCTACCACCAAGGAAGATTGGCAGGCGGTGGCCGATGGTTGGGAGGAAGCCATTACCCTAATGCAGCAGGTGCCGGAGTCTGACCCCAACTACGCCACGGCGCAGGATCGGGCGGTGGCCTATCAGCCAAACTTGACCTACGCCCAGCAAAATGTGCAGCGGTTCCCATAGGGCTAGTAAAATAAGACGGTTGTATTCAGCCCAAAGCCTTGATTGAACGCTATACCCTGCCCGAAATGGGCGACCTCTGGACGGACGACTATAAATTTAAGACCTGGTTGCGGGTAGAAATCGCCGTGTGCGAGGCCCAGGCAGAACTAGGCTACATTCCCAGGGAGGCGGTGGAAGAAATCAAGGCGAAGGCAAAGTTCGACCCCAAGCGCATCCTCGAAATCGAAGCCGAGGTGCGCCATGACGTGATCGCCTTTTTAACCAACGTCAACGAGTACGTGGGGGATGTGGGCCGCTACATTCACCTGGGCATGACCAGTTCCGACATGCTCGATACCGCCCTGTCCCTGCAAATGGTGGACAGCCTTCAAGTGATTATGATCCACGTCGAAAGCCTGATCCAGGCCATTCGCTACAAGGCCCAAGAGCACCGAACCACAGTGATGATTGGCCGATCCCACGGCATCCACGCCGAGCCGATTACCTTTGGCTTTAAGCTGGCGGGTTGGCTGGCGGAAATGCTGCGTCACCGGGAACGCCTCGTTCACCTGCAAGACACCATCGCCGTGGGCAAAATTTCTGGGGCAGTGGGCACCTACGCCAACATTGATCCACAAATCGAAGCTCTGGCCTGCCAAAACCTCGGTCTGCGGCCCGATACCGCTTCTACCCAGGTTATTTCCCGCGACATCCATGCCGACTTTATGAACGCCCTGGCGCTGTTGGGGGCTTCCATCGAGCGGTTTGCCGTGGAAATTCGCAACCTTCAGCGCACGGATGTGCTGGAAGTGGAGGAGTTTTTCTCCAAAAAGCAGAAGGGATCTTCGGCGATGCCCCACAAGCGCAACCCGATTCGCTCCGAGCGCTTGACCGGGATGGCCCGAATTCTGCGCGGCAACGCCATGGCCGCCCTGGAAAACGTGGCCCTCTGGCACGAGCGCGACATCTCCCACAGTTCTGTAGAGCGGGTGGCCCTGCCCGATAGCTGCATCCTCACCCACTTCATGCTAGTGGAAACCACTGAGCTGATTAAGAATCTGCTGGTCTATCCTGAGAATATGGCCCGCAACATGAACGTCTATGGTGGCGTGGTGTTCAGCCAGCGGGTGATGCTCTCCCTAGTGGAAAAGGGGCTGGCCCGTGAGGAGGCCTACGCCATCGTGCAATCCTGCGCCCACACCGCCTGGAATACCGACGATGGTAACTTCCGCCACCTGATTAGTCAGGATGAGCGGGTGCAGGCCCAGCTCTCCGCCGCCGAAATCGACGACTGTTTTGATCCCGATCACCACCTGCGTAACCTCGATCAGGTCTATCAGCGGCTCGGCATCTAGGCAAGCTCGCCTTCTCCGCAGTCCATGCCCCCGATTTCCCAACCCGTCCTAGGGGCGCGGTCTCATCGCTCCCTCCTTCGGCGAAATCGGGGTAACCCATCAGGGCTGGACATGATTCGTTCCCTTGGTTTCCCCATCCGTTGTTTCCGTCACCCTGTCAGCCTCGGCGGATGGGGTGCTTTTTTCCCCGTTGGTCGCGTTCCCTCGTTCCCTTAGATTGTTGTGTGTCGTTATGAAAACTGTGATCCCCGTTCCCCTGCCCGATTTGCCCTACGACATTGTGGTGGCCAAGCAAGGGCTGAGCCAAGTGGGTACCTGGTTGGCGAATTCTGACAAGCCTCTGGTCAAGCCCGGTCAGCGGCTGCTGCTGGTGTCAAATCCGGCGATTTTCCGCCACTATGGCCAACTGGTGATGGAATCCCTCACCCAGGCGGGCTATGCCGTGCAGTACCATCTGCTGCCCGCTGGTGAGCGCTACAAAACCCTGAAATCTATCCAAGCCCTCTACGATGCGGCGTTGGATTTTCGCCTAGAGCGGCAGTCGGCCATGGTGGCATTGGGGGGCGGCGTGATTGGCGACATGACCGGATTTGCAGCGGCCACCTGGCTGCGGGGGATTCGGTTTGTGCAAATTCCCACCTCCCTGCTGGCCATGGTGGATGCCTCCATCGGCGGCAAAACCGGGGTCAACCATCCCCAGGGCAAGAACCTGATCGGCGCGTTCCACCAGCCGCGCCTAGTGGTGATTGACCCGATGGTTCTAAAAACCCTGCCGCCCAGGGAATTTCGGGCCGGGATGGCCGAGGTGATCAAGTACGGCGTGATCTGGGATGCCGAGTTATTCGCCGCCCTCGAATCCGCCGAACGCCTGGATCAGTTCCGCTATCTGGGCGATGACCTGCTGCACCAAATTCTCACCCGTTCCTGCCAAGCCAAGGCCGAAGTGGTCTCCCAGGACGAAAAGGAAGCCGGACTGCGGGCCATCCTCAACTACGGCCACACCATTGGCCATGCGGTGGAAAGCCTCACCCACTACCGAGGCGTGAACCACGGGGAAGCCGTGGCCATTGGCATGGTCGCCGCCGGACACATCGCCACCCTGCTGGGCTATTGGAGCAAAGAGGACGCCACCCGTCAGTACCAACTCATTGAAAAAACTGGACTGCCCACGGCCATCCCCGCCAACCTCCGAGAGGACGACATTCTGCGCCTGCTCCAGGGCGATAAAAAGGTGGAAAACGGCCAGGTGCGGTTTGTGCTACCCCAGGGCATCGGTTCCGCCATCGTCACCGGAGATGTTACCTCAGCGGTGATCCGATCCGCCATCGCCGCCAGCCGAGGGTAAGGCTGCTATCCTCAAGGAATATGGGGCTGATTACCGATCCGTCCCATACCTTGCTGGTGTTCGTCGTTCAGAGGGTCATCCACCATGCCCCAACCTCCCCAGACCTATTCCCTAGACCCAGACCTCGTCCCAGATATTGAGAACTTGGTGATTGAGGATGACGGCCCCCTAGCGCCTGCCGATCCTGAGACCTGGCCGAATATTGACGACCTGGTGATTGAGGACGATACCCCCGTGGATAATTTTCTGTCGGCCAAGCTGCAACGGCTGCTGGTGGAGATTCTCTACAGCTCTTGGGCCAGTTTGGGCATGGATCGGCCCTTCATCGCCGATGCCGACATTGGCATTTTTGCCCAGGTGGGCCAGCCGCCGATTGTGCCCGATGTGTTCGTTAGCCTAGATGTGGAAACCCCCCAGGACTTTCGCCAAAAGCGAAACCGCACCTACTTTGTCTGGGAGTTTGGTAAAGCGCCGGACGTGGTGATTGAAATTGTCTCCAACCGGGAGGGCAACGAACTGGGCCGCAAACTGCGCGACTATGCCCGTCTGGGGGTGCCCTACTATGCCGTGTTTGACCCCTTGCAGCAGTTGGGCGACGAGTTGCTGCGGATATTTGGCCTCCACGAAGGGCAATACCTTCCCCTGGAGGAACCCTGGCTAGATCAAGTGGGCCTGGGCCTCACCCTCTGGGAAGGCACCTTTGAAGGACTGACCACCACCTGGCTGCGGTGGTGCGACCAAGACGGAAACCTCTTGCCCACCGGAGCGGAACGGGCGGAGCAGGAGCAAGCACGGGTAGCGCAGGAGCAACGACGGGCGGAGCAGGCCGAGGCTAGGGCGACGCAACTGGCAGCCAAGCTGCGGGAGCTAGGACTAGATCTAGGGGCTCTTGATTCATAAGCCAGCCCCATAAACCAGACCGAGGGGATCAACCACGGACGGTAACTCAACGCTGGCCTGGGTTGTTGGGTTTCGCTATCACTGGTGCTGTGGGTGAAATATTCCTTAGCTTAGCTTCGCCCTCACCCTAAATCCCTCTCCCAAGCTGGGAGAGGGACGTTGACCTGTGTGGCCCCTACTGGGGACGACCCGCCGGACAATCAATGGCCCGTACCGATACCGCTGCGGTGTAGTCCCGCAGGGCGTTGGTGTTGGGGGCAAAGTTTGTTCCCATCTCGTTGAGAGGGGTGGCGATGGCGCAGAAGGCGGCCATTTCGCGAATCGTCTGTTCGGCCCAGTGGCCGCTGATGTCCCCAAAGACGGGAGGATTGGGGATATTCGGCACCAGACCCCGCTGTACCAGTTCCTCCCCAGGTACGGGGGTACCCGTGGTATCTGCGGCATCGGCATCCACGCGAAGTAGGGCCAGCTTACGGCTCATGGCCATCAGCTCGGCGCGAGACACGTTATCCGTGGGCCGGAACCGTCCGGTGCCGCCATCCCCAGCCACAATCCCCAACTGCTTGGCCTGCTGAATCTGCACGGCACTCCAGCGGTTGGTGGCCACATCGGGGAAGGGGGGGCTGAAGACTGCGGTGGGCAACGTAGCAACGAGGCTGGTGGGCAAAATGCGCGCCGCCGTTTGCATCATCACCGCAACGGCCTGCTCACGGGTGAGGGGGCTGGTGGGCTGGAAGCGGCCATCGGGGAAGCCCGAAATGGTACCTAGCTCTGCCGCCCGAACAATCTCGTTAACATAGCGGTTGCCGCGAATGTCGGTGAAGGGCAGGGTGGTGGCAGGGGGCGGGGTGACGGGGGGAGTGACGGTGCCGCCGCCGGTTTCGCCAGATTGAAGCTGGGCCAGGGTGAGGTCGTTGGTGAAGTACACCAGGTGAGAACTCACGATCTGCCCTTCAAAGGTACGCTTCGTTAGCGACCAGCCCGGATCCAGGTGAATTTGGGTGAACCCCGTGGAGCTAATCCCCCCGGTGCGGCCAATGGTGATGCGGTCGCGGGAGGTGGTGCTGGGGGCAAATTGCAGCAGCAGGTCTCCCCCTCGGTTATTCACTTCAAAGCGGGCTCCAGCGACATCCTGCCCCGCTAGGCGCACCGCATAGCCATTACTATCCCGCTGCATCCGGCACACCCCGGTAAAGTCGAAGGTGTTCCAGAGGGCATTCACCTCCGTGGGGCGCACGTTGGCGTTCACAATGTTCCAGCAGGCCCGGTTATTGTTAAGCTGCTCCATAATCAGGAGGCGGTAGGGTTGGGCCGCGCTGCCCGGAGCCGCCACCACTAAAAAATTGGCTTCGTTGATGGGCGTAGTCCCAAAGGTTTGGGCCAGCAGGTTGCTGACTTGGCTCCCCATCGGCTGCATGGTGGGCTGAACGGCGGCCATCCCCGGCCCCATACCCCCTACTATCCCTAGGGTTGCAGCCGTTAAGGCCGCAGCGCGAATACGTGCAAATCGGTTCATTAGTCACCCTTCCTAAAACATGATGTGGTGAAAGTTGTGTTCTGAGGGGTCTGGTGTGACCCTAGCAAGGCATCCTGAACTCCCCTAGACGGCGGCGACCAACGTTTGAGCCAACGGTTGTGCCAATATTGAACCTTGGCCTGCTCCTTCCCCGCTGCGACCAAGGGGCCACCCTAGGGAAATCCACAGGCTATCTTGCTGGAGGAAACACGAGGGCGTCAGGAAGCCAGAAAACCGAGTTTATTGTAGGGGCTACCTCACCCCAAAACGCTAAGATCGCAAGGTTTTCTAAGGATTCGTTGCATAGCCTTAATCCAATGCCTCGCATTAATCGTATTCGTCGTATTTTTCGTTCCCTTGGGTGGATTGTTTTATACCCAACCCGACTGGTTTGTCCCCAGTATTAGCGGGCGAGGAAACCGCGCCCCTAGGTTGGGTAGGGTTGAGCATTGGGGTTTTCCCATTGTGGCTTGATCTTAGAGGTATGGCTTGGCAAAAATCGAGCTGATCTCCTGGGGGAGCCGGGGTTGGCTGTAGAGGTAGCCCTGGGCTTCGTGGCAGCCCTTGCGAATTAAAAAGCTGGCCTGGGCCTCGGTTTCCACTCCTTCGGCAATGACCCGTAGGTTAAGGGCTTGGCCTAGGGCAATGACGGCCTCGGCAATGGCCATGTCGTTGGTGTCTTGGGGAATGTCGCGGATGAAGGATCGATCAATTTTGAGCTTTTCGATGGGTAACTGCTTGAGGTAGCTGAGGGAGGAGTAGCCTGTCCCAAAGTCATCGATGGAAATTTGGATACCGAGGTCGCGCAGGGCTTTCAATTGTTCCACGCTATCGGTGGCCCCCTCCATAATGAAGCCCTCGGTTACCTCTAGCTCTAGGTAGGTGGGGGGCAGGCCGCTTTCCCCTAGGGCCGACTGCACCACCGCCAGCAGGCCATTGTGGCGAATTTGCGGCCCCGCAATGTTGACGGCAATGCGGCCAAAGGCAACGCCCTGATCTAGCCATTCCCGACCCTGGCGGCAGGCACAGTGCAGCACCCACAGGCCAATGTCGCGGATTAGGCCCGTTTGTTCGGCCAGGGGAATGAACTGCACCGGAGACACCCGCCCCAGTTCAGGATGATCCCAGCGCAGCAGCACCTCTAGCCCCACCAGTTGCCGCGAGATCAAGTCCACCTGGGGCTGATAGACCAGGTGAAATTCCTGCCGATCCAGCGCCCCCCGCAGGGCATTTTCCAGCAGCATTTGCTCGAAGGTGATGGCCATCATTTCTTCGGTGTAGAACCGATAGGTATTGCGGCCCTCCTCCTTGGCCTGATACATGGCAGTGTCGGCGTTGCGCAGCAGAATAGACGGATCCTGCCCATCGGTGGGAAAGAGGCTAATCCCCATGCTGGCGGTGACGTAGATCTCCTGACCCTGGATCTGCACCGGCGACTTAAGGGCATCAAAAAGTTTGTGAATCACCGGGGTCACGTTTTGGGTATGGCCGATGTCCTCCAGCAGCACCACAAATTCGTCGCCACTGAGGTGGGCCACGGTGTCGTTGGTGCGGATAGCCTCCCGAAACCGACGGGCCAGTTGGCGCAACAAATCGTCTCCGGCCCCGTGGCCCATGCTGTCGTTGATGTGCTTAAACCGATCTATATCGATAAAGAGCAAGGCTAATTGGGTGTTCTGGCGGGTGGCTAGGTTGAGGGCATGGTGCAGCCGATCATTAAACAACAGGCGATTGGGCAGGCCCGTTAGGGGGTTGTGGTGGGCCAAATAGTCGAGGCGCTCTTGGCTTTCCTTGGTGGCGGTAATGTCGGAAAACACGCCCACGTAGCCCGTGGGTTGGCCCTGGTCGTTGCGGACGGTGGTAATGGTCAGCAGACTGGGATACTGGTGGCCATCCTTGCGGCGGTTCAGTAATTCTCCGTGCCAGGTGCCCTGGGTAATCAAGGTTTGCCATAGTGCCTGGTAGAAGGCGCGATCATGGTGGCCCGACCGCAGCAGCCGAGGAGTTTGGCCTATGGCCTCGGTGCGGCTGTAGCCCGTGATGGTTTCAAAGGCGTGGTTTACGTCTAAGATGTGGCCCCCCAGGTCGGTGATCATCACCCCCTCCAGGGTGCTCTCAAACACCGCCGCTGCTTGCTGAAGTCGCGCAGAGACCTGCACCTGGTCGGTCACATCCTGAATGGTGCCGAGGGTACGCAGGGGCTTGCCATCGCTGTCGTAGTAGGTTTCTCCCTGCCCTTGTACATGCCTCACCTGGCCCTGGGTCGTGAGAATGCGGTGAAGACAACCATAGCCCTCGCCCTCGGTGAGGGCTGCTTGGAAGGTTTGATGCACTCGATCTCGATCTTCAGGATGGACTCGGCTCAAAAAGTCCTCGTAGGTTTCCTCAAAGGCTGGACGATCCGCTTCTGAAATCCCAAAGATGCGAAACACCTGATCCGACCACCGTAGCTGTTGTTGGGTGTGGTCGAGTTCCCAACTGCCGATGTTGGCGACCCGCTGGGCTTCCCGCAGTCGGTGTTCGCTGGTGGCCAACTGCACTAAGGCCCGCCGCCGCTGCACCAGTCGCCAGATTTCGTTGGCCATCAACTGCAAGGTTTCCACATCGGTGTCTGTGTAATCCTCGGACTTGTTGCCTACCCCAGCCAGCATCACCACCTGGCCATTTTCCAGCACGGGCACCGTTACCAGTCGCTGCATGGGCGCGTGGCCAGCGGGTAGCCCTCGCTTGTGGGCATAGGCGGCATAGTCGTTAAACACCACAGGCCGTTTCTGGTGCAGGGTATCGGCCCAAAGGCCCGCCTGGGCTATCGCCGGATAGTGGCTGTCATGGGTGGCGTGGCAGTCGTGGGCTAGGGTGCGGCGCGACCAGGCAACCCGTTCAACGGTCTCCTGGTCGGCGTTGATGAAGTGAATAAAGGAGATCTGGCTGGCGGTCAAGTCCTCCGCCATTTCCTGGCCATGCTGCATAAACGCCGCTTCATCGAGGGTTTCGGCCAGGGTGGGCAGGGCTAGCAACACCTCAGCCCGCCGCACCTGAAGCGACAGTTGGGCCTCGGCCCGGTGGCGTTTGGTGAGGTCTAGAATGCTGACGGGCAAACGGGCGGCGGCGGCAACGCTGTGGGGTACCGGAAAGCTAATCAGCGCAAAGAGATCGTCCCCGGTACTGGTTTGGTAGACCACCTCGGCGGCAAAGGTAGATTTCCCCTCCCACATGGCCAGTACGCTATCCACAAAGGCGGCCATGGCTTGATCCGAAAATCGCCTCGCAAAGGACTCCAGGTAGGCTTCCTTGCTCTCCACCTGGAACAACCGTAGGGCGGCTGGATTCATTTCTAAAATACGGACTTCCCCCAGCCATTGCTGCACCCGTTGGGGATGCTGGGCCAGAAACTCGGTGAGATCGGTAACCCCCTGCTGTCGCAGATCCGCGAGGTCTTGGTACATCCAAGAGACATCCTCCAGCAGCAAAGCAACTTCCAGGTTTTCAAACATCGTCTGAAAATCGGTGGCCGCCGCCTGGGCCATCCGCCGACTGTGCGCCGCCTCGGCATCGGCCTGGATGCGCTGGTCTACCGCCCCCTTGGCTTGCCAATAGGCCACCGTCAGACACAGGGCGGGTAGCCACACCAACACCACCAATCCCTGGAACGCCATCATCCTTTCCGGCGTGTCTAAGCTGGTTAAACCATCCCCCAGGGCAAGGCGAAGTAGGGCGGAAACCACCCAAACCAGCCCCACGGCACTCAGCCCCAGCAGGTTAAACCGCACTCCGGCCCACATCAGCAGCGGCAGCACGGTGTAGGGATGGGAGATCAGCAGTACCGATTGCAATGGCTCTGTGCTCAAGGGAACGGCCCCCGCCCCAAACTGCACCCAGGCCATCCCCAGGGTCAGGGCGAATAGGCCCCCAAGCTCTAGCCACCGCCGCCATCGACGAATCCACAACTGTTCCCCAGCCTGGTGGAGGGCCACCACCCCAGGGGCCACTACCAGCATCCCCAATCCCACAGCACTGGCCCACACGGGCAGCACCGACAGCCCAGCTCCCCTGCCCTGGCTAAGGGCTACCGCCACCGCCGCCGGAATCCCCGTGAGCCAAGGTAGCACCGCCACCGCCCCAAAGAAGATCACCGCCTGCCCAATGCGATGAAACCCCTGAGCACCACCACAGTAGCGGCGCATCCCCACCGCCACCACCATTGCCTCCAGGGCATTGACGGCAAAAAACACCAGCACCAGGGGCAGTGGTCGGCCTAGCCACAGCACTTGCAGGGGCAGGGCAATCAGACCCGCCACCCCCAGCCGCCGCCCCCACTGCGCGGTTGGGGTAATGACCAAATTGCCCGCCAAAAAACCGCCCACAATCCAGATCACAGCGGTTTGGCTGGTAATGTGGAGCAAACTGAGACTGAGCACAAGCAGCACTGCATAGCCCAGCCCAAAGCTCAGATCCTTAGTGGCTTGGCGGCTAGGAATACGCTCAACCATAGATTCCTAATCTCTGATGCACCGATAACCACTCGGCTTATGTTCGGTGGAACAGGCCCGATCCATAACCGGAGGGATAGCACTCGGTTGTTTATCGCCGTTTTTACCCATCCATTTTAGGGCCAAGGCCCACAGAACCCAGGATTTGGTAACGTTCCCTTAGCCTTTGATTCCAGAACACGGAGCCACCCCCAACCCTAACCATCAGAGAGTGAATTCCCTGGCTTGGCGCACAAGTCTGCTTCAGCAGACTGAAGACAGCTTTGAGGATAGATCCCCCACCCGATCTCCCAATCTCCCAATCTCCCCCATCCTCTTTAGAGGATTTCCGCTCCAAGCTGCGGACCTTTAGTCCACGGCTCCCCAACCCACCGGGAAACCCCCTCTGGCTCCCCAATCACCACCTGAGGCTGTTCATCGAAACCTCTTCATCTTGGTTAAATTCGTCACAAAAGGTTTATGAAGTCTCGAACAAATACGCAACCCAGTCGATAAAGTTCTCACTAAGATGGAACTTAGGAGTATAAGTGAACGACGTTGTTTCGCCGTAGTCTTGGCCAAAGGCTGGGGATGTTAGAGGTATAAAGCACTACTGCTTAAGAAGCTGTAACATCTGGGCTGAGGTCAATGCAATACCTTCCAAGATGGCGTTTTCGGCCCATAAAAACTTGGAGGCAGGGTGAACAAGCACAACCTGTGATCGCTCAGTTACAATGTCTGGGTATTTTGGGAATAGGCTTTGGCCATTCCTAGGTAATTCCCTCAAAGCAGTACCCCTCTAGGCCGTTTTTCTTGTTGGGACGATCCTCAATGGGGGTTTTCCAAACAGAAAATCTGGAATGAGGCCACTGGAAGAGGGAGATTACTAAGGGGGCTGCATCGCCCCTGGAGCACACGCCAGTCCGAAGCGCAGGTTAAACAAGGTTAAGCCGTTATCGTGGCCGACTAGGCCGTGGCCCAAGGGTGCGGGCCATGGAGTTGGGCTGATGGCTTAGGGTTCGATAGGTTCTCTGTAGGGTCTCGACATCCAGCCGAGTATCTGGTTTTGTTGTTTGGCGAATTCGGTCTTTAGAAACATGCATCTTCACCAGCTTCAGAAAATTTGGCGGTTCCCGAAAACTGTCCTCAAACGATTGGTTAGCGATCTGATGCGGTTGGTGCTGCTGAGCAATCGGCCCAAGCGCATGGCCCAGGCTGGGTTCGTGTTGCCCACCACCGTTCTGCTAGCCCTGATGGTGGTGCTCACCGCCACCGCCCTCACCTACCGCACCTTCACCCGCAGCGAGCAAGCCATTGTGCAGCGCGAACAGCAGGTGATTGCCAACGCCGCCACCCCCGCCGTGGATCGGGCCAAGGCTAAAATTGAATTCCTCTTCCGCGAAGACCCCAACTTCCCCAGCGGCGTCCCCGCCAGTGACATCCTCTACGACATGATGTCTACCCGCCTAGAAGCGGGCAAAGAGTTTAGGGGCTACACGGGCCGCGTTCCCCTGCTGGTGGGGGGCGACAAAGAGGCTCGTCGGGGCATTACCGCTGGCGTTGATCCCTACACCCTGGCCGACGAAACCCGCCTCGATATCAACAACGACGGCATTCTAGACAACGCCTGGAGCTTCCCCTCCAACGGCCAAACCATTGTCTATTCCATCCTGGTAGACGATGCGGTGGATATCACCGAAAAAGCGACCCCCCCTGCTGGCCAACTGAAGCGCCCCTACGTGTCTGGAAGCCTGAGCCTACAAAACGAAGCCAACCAAGCTAAGGCCGATTCTTTGGTTACCCGCACCGGCCCTCTGGCCACCACCGAAGCGTCTCCCCTCTGTAAGGGGGCTGTGGCCGAGGCAGGCTGGCAGGTGGTGTCCCAGGGCAACGCCTCCAGTCTGCAAAAGAACTTCCAGATCAACGCCTTTGTGGCCAATGCCGATGGTGGCCCCGGTCAAACCTTTGAAACCCTAGAATTTCAGCAATCCCGGCAGGCCGCCCGCGCCAGTAAGTGGGGGGCTTGGTTCCGCTACGACCTAGAAATTTTCCCTGGGCCTGCTTTCAACTGGAACGGGGCCATGCACACCGATGGCAACCTGCTCGTCCATTCAGACAGTGTGCAACTGCACATGGTGAGTTCCCATAACTCCTGTGTGTATGGCCAAGAGTCTTCGGAAATTAGCCTGAGTGAATTTGAAGACACCGGATTCCAAGGGCAAATCATTCAAGGTACAACCAAGAACGACAAATACGAAAACACAAAACCCTCAATCCACGTATACAACGGCGCCAACAAGCAGCCCGTCACCAACCTCGACCTCACCAGTGCCAACCACTCCGTTGAAAAGGGTAAGCCCTCGGATATTGCCGTGAATGCCATGGCTCTGTTTACCCAGGATCGTGTTCAGCACATGAACGACCCCTCTGTAGGACGCTGGAAGCGGCGAGCGGGTTGGGATACCGCTGCCAACAAGTTTGGCGTGCAAAGCGGTGGTGCCCGAGTCGTGAACGACGTGGCCACCCGCCCCTTTGTGGACGATTTCTACCGCGCCGACAACCGCTGGGGGCCAAAACCCCGCTACGACGCCAACACCCCCCAATATGACGTTGCCGCCGTGTCTGGGCGCACCATTGGTGATCCCGTGGTTGGCCTCGGCGGTGTAACCGACGAAGAACAGGGCCTAGATGGCTATTGGGAACGCCAAGCCATTAAGAGCGGCCTGCGCCTGATTGTGGGCCAGCGCCTAGAACTGGGCAACAACGACGCCTGGAACAAAGACCCCCTCGTGACCACCACCCCCAACCCCCCAACCCCCGACATCACGGGCACCACCGGTAAAAACGCCCTCTACCCCTCTACGGGCAAACCCAGCGGCGTTAACGCCCGCTTTGGCGGCAACCACGAATATCTGCAACGCCGATCTTTGCAAGATAACCTAGCCGCCGTGCAGGGCATGGTGGTGTACCACTACCAAGGGGCCGACCCCGTCAACACCACCACCACCAGCGGCGAATTTCCCGCCGCCTGTGTGGCCATGACGGCCCACCCCGGCACAAAGCAAAGCATCGTTAACAGCCGCACCTTTGCCCGCTACAACAATGACCAAAAGAAAGTTCGGGTAGACTTCCTCAACGGCCAAGGCACCAACGGCTGGGAATTCACTTACCCCATCGCCTTCAACACCGAAGGGAGATTTGCTTTCCAACTGCGGGCCGACAAACCCCTTGGCATTGCCCTGCGCAACCTGGCCAACTTTGCTGGAGATCCGGGCGGTGGTGCGCCTTCCTTCAAGGCGTTCCAAGACAACGCCATCCACCCCTTCCCCTACCACAGCATGTGGGGAGACTTTTCGCCCCTGCGGCGGGTGCTGATGCAGATTGACACCCCCAGCGCCCCCACCACCGACCAGGTCGCTATCGAACGCTACACCGCCCTCAGCTTTGCCGACAAAGCCACCCTGCACAGTGCCGCCTGCACCCTCAGCATGTTGGCCTACAACATCGATCAGACCACGGCGGAATATGAGGCGATGCTAACGAACTATGAAGGGGCTAAGAAGCTTCAAAGCGTGACCACTGGCGGTAGCCGAGCCATTAGCAGAATCACCGATTACCTGGTGACTCGGCAAGATCCCAAAGACAAGAAAAACTACAACAAATATACGGGTAACACGGGGGCAGACAAGCAAGTTCAGGATGCCCTAGCAGCCCTGCCTTCTGGGAGCCGCAACAAACTATGGGTAGACCCCAACCCCAACACCGCCGTAGTTAACCCGGAGACTAGTGCCACCGTTTGTGCCGCCGCCGATGACGGGCCTAACTTTGAACCCGCCTGCGACTCCTACGAGTTTTTCAACTCCCTAACCTTTGACGACTGGTTATCACTGATTCGCGTGTTTGCGTCTAGCCTAAAAGAACCTGACGACATCGACGCTCTTCTGGCTGTTCGTCAAGATCTAGTTCGCGTTAACTCACTGTTGAGAGATCGCGATCTCGGTTTCCGCGATGAACCTAGCGATGAGCAACTCGACGTAACTCCTAGCGGCAACAACGTTTTCTGGAACTCCAATAATGGACTCACTGGCTTTGTAAAAACCAATGGAACATCTAGTAAGGATGGCTATGTCTATGGGGCATCCTGTAACCCCAACATCTTCTCCCAGGTGGCTGCAGGGGGTGGCGGTGGTACAGATAATGTGTTGCTGGGAGCAATGATTGCCTGTGTCAATCTTGAAGAGGAAACCATGCCCGTGCGCTATCCCAGCCTGTTCTACCTCTTCCCCTTGGTGGATCATGGCATTGCAGGCAACGTCGGCACCGACAACGAGCAGCCCCGTGTGGTCTCTGGTGCTAGGGCCACAAAGCCCGACGGTACCACCGTCATTCCGGGCGATCCAGAGTATGTCACGCAAACCAGTGCATACATCACCAGCAACTATTCCACCTACGGCGCAACCGCTCCCACCTTCAAGGTGGTGCAAGATTCGGCAACCCCAGATCCTCGGAATGGCCTAAATCTGATTGCCGCCTCTCCAAAACTGGATACCGACCTCACCAAGTGGACGCTGCCGGTGAAGGCGCTGACTGGGGCCACCGCCCTAGCCACCACAAACGTGAACGATCTGAATAAAGCCTTCCAGATCGACTATATCGATAGCGTTGGCACTAAGAAATCTCTGCGGGTGCCGTTCTTAGACAAAGGCATCTTTGATGGCCGCGAACAGCTCAACTTACGGGTGCTGGATATCGATCTGGAACTGCTGACCACCGAAAAGGTGAAAACTGGAACTGAACCAGACTTCTGGCTCACCTCCAACCGCGAAAAACAGGCCGAGGGCGTCGTCTTTGCCTTCCGGGAAGATGCCGTGCGGGAGGACGAAATTGTCCGGCCCAAGAACGCCTCCGCTAGCGACTGTACCGGGCTGACAGCGGGCATCACCTACGGTCTGAAGATCGAAACCGTGGATGTCTGCCAAATGCGGGTCACCTCCGGCACCGTGGGCCAAGACCCACCCCTCACCGCCCAGGGCATTAGCATCAAACCCGTAGACTTCATCCCCGACCCAGAACGGCGGTCCTACGGTTTCCGGCTACGCACCTTTAGCGGTGCCCCTGCCGACTTTAGCGGCACCAGCTTTGCCCGCGACATGGGTATGACCTTCGTAACCGACAACTCCGTTTATATCCAAGGAGACTTGAACCCCCACAGCGAAGACGGCACCACAAGTAAAATTCTGGAGGAATTTACCCAAACCCTCTGGAATGGCAACGTAAACTTTGGCAACGATTTCTACAACAAACGCACCACCCTGAATACCGCCAAATTCACGGTGCTTGATAAAGACCACTGGCGTCCGGTCGAGTTGCTCTCCGATGCCATCACCATCCTGTCTAACAACTTTAAGGATGGGGCGGTAGAGGATGGCATTCTAGCCAATCGGCCTAACTCAGAGGGTGCCGCTACCTCCTCCTACATGAACCAAAATCGGCCTACCAGCCCTTCCACTAACCTGGTGCGCAGCCAGCTAGAAACCGGGACGGCGGCCAACACAGCCCCCACCAACGGCTCTCCGCCCTACGTGGATCGCAATGGCACCTACCACATCACCGCCACCACCCCCTTCTACAACGAGTACAACACCAATGCGAAGTGGACAAACTTCGACACCAATGAAGGGGAACGGCGGCGCAACCTGCAAACCGCTGACGAAACCTTTGTGAATGCCACCTTTGTTGGCGGCATTGTGCCCAAGCGGGCCAAGCAAAGCTACGGCGGCTTGCACAACTACCCCCGCTTTATTGAGACCTGGAATGGTAAGAACCTGTTTATCTCCGGTTCCTTCATCCAGCTCAACTTCTCCACTGGCTCCACCGGCCCCTTCGAGCAAGATGCCTGGGAAGCCGATGAAGCGCCCCAAAACGCAGAACCCATCGGCTACTACAGCCCGCCCAACCGGCGCTGGGGTTACGATGTGGGCTTGCTCTATCTGCCGCCTGCCCCTGCCGCCCGCCGCTTTGTTACCATTGGTTCTCCCCGCAGCGAGTACTACCGGGAACTTCCCGCCGATGACCCCTACGTCGTCAACCTGCGCTGCGCCAAGGATAAGGACGGCAACCTGATCCTAAATGGCCTCTGTCCCGACCCCAATAAGGCCTAGGCCATCAGCCGTCCTGCATCTACCCACACCCGGCCCCAAGGAGGATCTTGGCCCATGAAACCCACTCCCCCCCCCCGCCTAGGGCAACGGCCCTCCTTGGCCCAGGCGCTTAGCCAAGCCAACAACCAAGGGCTAACCCTGATTGAATGCCTCGTGGCCATCATCATGGTGGCCCTGGTGGCCAGTGCCATCACCCCCGCCCTGATCCTCTCCGTGGCCACACGGGTGCAAAGCCAAAAGGCCGAACAGGCCATGGCCCTAGGGCAGTCCGAAATTGACCGGGTGCGGCAACTGGTGGAACAGGGGGCGTTGGCCCAGGTGGACGCCCAGGTGCCCCAAGCCCCCAACAGCGTGCTAGATAGTGCCCCAGAAACCCAGGTGGGGGCTGCTGTGGGTACGACCAATATCAAAGCCACGCCCACCAGCCCAACCCATACCCGCGCTATCGATGTGAATGGCGACGGTGTCATAGATTTTGCGGTGCAGATTTACCGCACCCGTGGCATCACCGACGCCGCCGGGGAGCCAGTCGCCTTTGCCCTGGGCGTCCGGGTCTACGACTACGATGCCGTGGCCAGCGGCACTAGTGGTAACCTCTCTACCGAGCCTCTCTCCCTTGGCATCACAGGTGGCACAGGCAAGCGGTCAGAACGGCCCATCGCTGCCTTCTACACCACCATTGCCGCCGCCGAACGGGGAAACTCCCTTTGCGACCTGATTCGCTATTCCCAGTCCACGACGGGCGTTGTGTCCTCTTCTCCCCTGGGCTGCGGCCCCTAGGCAACACCCTTCAACCCGCTTCCCTCCTTACTGTTTCCCAGCCTGGTGCTATGGCTACCCAACCCTCCCCCACAAAATTGGCTCAGTGGCTGATGCAGGCTAGCAAAGCTGGTCAGCGCGGCTTTACGTTGCTTGAATTGCTGGTCGCCATGATCATCGGGTCGATGATTATGGGGAGCCTCCTGTTTTTGGTGGTAGAACTGATGCAGGTCAACCGCCGGGAAGAGGTGCTCACCCAAACCCAGCAGGATATGCAGCGGGCCATTAACTATATCAGTAGCGATGCCCGTGAGGCGGTGTTTGTCTACTCCACACCGATGGCCATTGTAGACCCCGAAGCTGGCGGCACTGATACTCTGGTATCGGAACTGGGGATCACCGTTGATGCCTCTGGGGTGGTCACCGCTCCGGCAGCCCTAGCGGGAGCGACGCCTATCCTGGCCTTCTGGCGACTGGATCCGATACCTGCGGGTAACGGCATTTGGGCGAAAGACTGCACTAAGGCTTTTTCTGGAGCCAAAACCGACGAATGCAACACCCTGCAACTGCGCCAGAATTTCTATACCCTGGTGGTTTATTTCCAGCGGCCCAACCAGGCGGGGGGCTTTTGGGGTGGCCCCTCCAGCATTCTGCGCTACGAACTGCCCAAATACAACGCCAGCGACATCGCAACCCTCACCCAGCGCCAGGGCTATTCAGACCCCACGGGCTGCAACAGCTTTGAAAACTGGAGCGCCCCCCCAGGGCGGGATGCTGCCGACCCCTGCGACGCGGCTAACACCGGTGCTCCCACCATTAACCCTGTCGTACTCACCGACTACGTAAACCTGGCCAATCTTACTCCTGATCCCATTTGCACCGGGGTTTCAACTCCTAGTGCTGCGGATGCTAGGGGCTTTATGGCCTGTGTTAACTCTGGCGTGGCTGCCGCCGGAGAACCAGGGGCCAACCAAACCCTGCGGATTTTCCTTCAGGGCAACGCCACTGAGGGTCGTCCTGGCCTCATTACCACCTTCAGCGATGCGGGCAATTTGCCCACCCTCGAAGCCGAAGTGTTGGTGCGTGGTGTATTGAACAAACAGCCCCTAGGGGTAAACGCCACGCCCTAGGGGCCCTACTTCTTGTTGTCGTCGCTGTCTATTCGGTTGAACCATGAAACGCCCTCCTGCTTTACTCCAACGGTGTCTGGCCAACCAGCGCTCCCAGTCGGGTTTTACCCTGCTAGAGGTGCTCGTGGTGGTGATTATTGTGGGTATTCTGGCCGGAATCGCAGCACCGGGCTGGCTCGGTTATCTCAACCGTCAACGATTGGGGGCCGTTCGCAGCGACCTTGTTCAAACCCTGCGCACCGCCCAGCAAGATGCTCAACAACGGCGTCAAAGCGTCGCCGTAACGGTCACCAACGAGGGAGGGCGTCCAACCTTGAGGGTCGGTGAATTTCCCCAAATTCTGGGCAGCGACAGCAACCCTGGCAATGTGCAGCTTACCTCCTACAGTTTCAAGGCCGACGGCACCAGAGACACCACTATCACCAGCCTCACCTTCGACTACCAAGGCATTCCCGTAGAAGGAGACAGGATCCCCTTCGTCATCAGCATCAGCACCCAAGGATCCACCGCCCAACAGTGTGTGATTGTGGCCAACTTGCTCGGTAGCCTCAAAACCGCCGACGGAGAAGCCTGCAATGCTCCTCCCCCGGCTTTCTAAACTGGGTGATAGCCATGGCCCAGGAGAGGGGTTCCGGTCTTTATTGTCTCGAGTGATGAGCGACGATGAACGTATTGGTGATTGATGTCGGTGGCAGTAATGTCAAAATTCTAGCTACGGGGCAGGACGCATCTCGCAAATTTCCGTCGGGAACTAGCCTGACACCCCAACTGATGGTAGCGGGGGTGAAGGAACTGGCCGCAGACTGGCCCTACGACGTGATTACCCTCGGCTATCCCGGCGTGGTACATCAGGGGCAAATTGTCCAAGAACCGCGCAACCTGGCGGCGGGCTGGGTGGGCTTTAATTTTGAAGTGGCCTTTGGTAAACCCGTGCGGTTACTGAACGATGCCGCCATGCAGGCCCTAGGGGGATACCAGGGCGGCACGATGTTGTTTCTAGGCCTGGGTACGGGCCTGGGATCGGCCATGGTGGTGGAGGATGTGGTGGTGCCTTTGGAATTGGCCCACCTACCCTACAAAAAGGGCACCTACGAAGACTATCTAGGCAAACGGGGGCTAGCCCGCCTAGGCAAAAAGAAGTGGCGCAAGCATGTGGATCGCTGCGTGGGCTACTTTACCGCCGCCCTGCAACTGGACGATGTAGTACTAGGGGGTGGCCAGGTCAAAGAGTTGAAACAACTGCCTCCCGGCTGTCGGGCAGGGCAAAATAGTAACGCTTTTGTGGGCGGGTTTCGCCTCTGGGAAAGCGATAAATCAGCCTTCCATGTGGCCTCGTGATGGGGTTCGGGTGCAGTGGCCCAAGGCCCTGGTAGCCCTCGCCCTAAATCCCTCTCCCCACAGGAGAGGGACTTTGAGTCTTTCTAGTTCTCATCTCCCACAGGGAGAGGGGCTGGGGGTGAGGGTTTCCAAATTAGCTCATGGCGGTGCTGCTACGGTCGTAGGCCGCGAAGTCGTGGGGACGCTTGCCTTGGATGTGGCTTTCGTAGCGGATGGCTTCCTCTAGGGGCAAGCCCACCTCGGCGGCAAGGCGCACCATCATGCCCTGTTCGCGCTTGCGGCTACGCTGGTGACGACGAATAAACAGGTTCCGGGCCAGTTCAGGAATGCCGCTGGCACCGACTTCGGCCACGGCAGCGGGTTGAACAACCACGGGCGCAACCACGGCAGGTTCAACGACGACGGACTCCACCACGGCAGGCGCAGCCACGGGAGTCATCGTCCCTGTGTGGTAGGGCACACCCCGCCAGGTAAGGTCAGCAGCGGGTTGGGCGGGCAGTTCGGCCACCGCACGGAAGGCCACCGTTGCCCCGCGATAGGTTCCGGTTTCAAGGGTTTCCCCCAGCTTGGGCATGGGGTTGGGCGTATAGTCGTAGCTGACGCCGCGATAGGTCAATTTCATAATGTCGCCTCCTAGAAGCGAGTGGCGTTTAGAGGCGCGTTCCTTCGGGAATATCCCTACTTCCGTCCCTTTGCTGGCTTGACGTATCGATAACCAGGCAGAAGAGATGAACGATTTCTGTGCATGTCTGTATCATAGGCTACGGTTTTGTCTGAATCTGTTTTTTTGACAAATCTACATAACCTAAAAAGGGAGCCTTGGACTCGAAGTCCAAGGCTCAGGGCCGAAATCCTCTAGCGAGGATTGGGGTGCTGGGCGGAGATCATCTAGTTGTTCACGGTGAGGTCGGACTGCACCGTGATGTCGAGGGTGCTGGGGCGAATGACCACCACGGCATTGCTGGCCGTAGCGGTACCGGAATCCCCAGTCAGAATCGCCCCCACCACGGAACCCAGGGTGCGGTTGCCGGTGATGGAGGTAAGAATGGACTCGGCGGCGGCGGTGATGACGGCCCCCTGGAGGTCGGTGTTGCTGACGGTTTGGGTGGCCGCCACGGCGCTCGATTCGGCATTGATGGCGTAGGTGCGGTTGTTCACCGTCAGGCTATCGGCGACGAACTTGGCGGCGGTAATCTGCGCCCCCACAATGTTGACCGGGACGATACGGCCCTGCACCGTGCTGCCCACGGGCACTAGGGTCTGACCTTGGGCATTGAGGATCGGCTGGGTGGTTTGGAAGCTGGTGGCCACGGTTTGGCCAGGGGCCACCACAATATCAATGTCACTATCGCCGGGGTAGCGCACCGCCAGTTGAGTACCGCGAGGCACTACCCCAGAGGTGGCGGTGGGCGTGGTGGGGTTGCCCGTGGCGTTAAAGCCCACAATGTAGTTAGTGGCGCTCATCCCCGCCTGAAGGGCAGGCATCCGGCCCTGGGCCACCATGGATTGATAAACAAAGGCCGCGACATCGGCGCGGGTGGCGTTGCTCTGGGGGCGCAGGGTGTCTACGTTGGGGTAGTTCACCACCATCTGCCGTTGGGTGGCGGCGGCAACAGGGCTGCGGCCATAGTCGGGAATTTGGCTGGCATCCCGGAAGACCCCCAGTACCTCATTGACCGAACCGCTAGGGCTAAAGGTGAGGCCATTGGCCAGGGCTACCAGCGCCTGAACCCGAGGAATTTGCTGCTCCGGCTGGAACACATTGCCGGGATAGCCCGACATAAACCCTTGACCGTAGGCATTGGCAATGGCGCTATAGCCCCAGTAATTCGTAGACACATCGCTAAAGCCAGGGGCCGAGCGGGTAAGGGGTTGGTTAAAGGCATTGCGCACAATGGCAGCGAACTGGGCGCGGGTTACCGGCTGGTCGGGCTTAAAGGTGCCATCGGGGAATCCAGCAATAATGCCCTGGGCCGCCAAGCTTTCGATAAAGGGCCGTGCCCAATAGCTAGCGCTAACATCGCTAAATTCCGCCGTTTGGGCCTGAGCGGGCAAGGCTAAACCAGCCAGGGCCACTCCGGCCAAGGCTCCAAAGGTCACGGGTTTTGCGACTTGGCTAAGGGTTGTGGTTAGGGTCGTCATCATCGCGAGTCGTTGCTCCATGGAAACACCGTGGTCGTCGTAGAAGGGTCGCAGTAAAAAGCGTTGTCTGCCGTCACAGTCTGCTCATCCTTAGACCCCTGTGCAAGGGGGAGTTGTTCCCAGATACCGAACTTTTGCAACGCATTGGCGACTCATTTGTGGTTAATCCTATCCGTTCTGGGCCATCTCCCCGTTGTTTCCTCGTCAGACTGGCGGCTGCCGGGAATTTATGACAAAATGGCACCACATTCCGCGTTCCTAGCTATCCTGATATCCAGTCCGGGGCTATCACTGGCGTCTCCCCCCAGTCAGCCCACTCGATTCTAGGTCACTGATCATGGTGCGAGACCCTGGGAAGCATTCCCCCCCAAGCCCGAAGGCGCTCTTCTCGGCCACCCAAGCGCCCGTGCCCAGCTCGCCCCGATTTTGGGCAGGGCTATTGGCCCAGCGTCCGTTGTTGCTGCTGGGCAGTTTGTGGCTGGTGATGATCTGTGCCTCGGCGGTGGCGGGCCATCGGCTGCTGTTTGCCGATCCAGGCAAAGATACCCAGGCCCATCGAACACAATCCCAAGCCATCGTTCCCCAGGCGAGGGGTCAGTCGGTGTCTCCATCCGAGGTCAATGGGGAAGCCGACGATGCGGCCCCGACTCGCCAAGGCCTTAAGGTAACCTTCTGGGGGCTGAGCAGTTTGGTGGGGATCTGCGCCCTCGGCAGTGTGGTGATTAGCCAGCAGGCTAAGGCGGCGGCTCGTCGTCGGCCCAAGCGTCGGGTGCGACGGGTGAAGCCCAAGGCCAAAGCAAAGGCCAAGGCACCCACCGGGCCAAAGCGGTTGTCGCCCTACTCCCCAGATCGGGATGCGGTGATTGTGAAGGGTGCCCAAGCGGTGACGGATACCTTGCCCTTATCCCTGGCTGAATCCGAATCCGAATCCGAATCCGAATCCGATCTTCTCCTCGATCTTTTTGATGATAACAGCGCCGATACACCGCCAAGCCCTTCCCTAAATCACGCTGCTTCTGCCCCCCCAGCCCAACCTTCCGTTCAGGGGCAAGGGGGCAAGGGTAAAAAGTCCCGTCCCGCCGCTATGGCCCAGCCCCCAGCGGCTCAGATCCCCACAATTCAAATAGACGACGACACCACCACCTACTCCGCCGAGGTGCTGCCTCAGGACGAAGCCCATCCCCTCGACTGGAATGAAGACAGCCTTGCCCATGCCCTCGATCTGCGGCAGCGGCGATCCCTGTCTTCGCTGATGTAGGTTCCTAGGGGCGAGGTTTTTGCGTTCTGGCCGCTTGGCGGATTGAGCATCGGGGCTACCGTGCTCGAATGGGGTCTGACAGGCCCGGAACATTTTTCCTTGCACGATGGGTTTTCCGCTGCCATGATCGCGAATGGGGCGTGATTCAACGAGCATTACTCGACCAACCTTGAGCGACCTTCCGGTTATTTTCCATCCCGACTATGTGGCACCGCTTCCGGCTGGGCATCGGTTTCCCATGCCGAAGTTCGCCCTGCTGAAGGATCGGCTACTGAAGGATGGGGTGATCACCGCCGACCAACTCTATCAGCCCGGAGCGCCTAGCCCAGAGTGGCTAGAATTGGTGCATCGGCCCGACTACGTGCAGGCTTACCAGCAGGGCACCCTAGACCCCAAGCTGCAACGGCGCATTGGCCTGCCCTGGAGCGCCGCCCTGGTGAAGCGCACCTGTACGGCGGTGGGGGGCACCATTCTCACCGCCAAGCTGGCCCTTAGCCGGGGGCTGGCCTGCAACACCGCTGGCGGCACCCACCACGCCTTTCCCGACTATGGGGCGGGGTTTTGCATTTTTAACGACATCGCCATTGCCACCCGCGTCCTTCAGCAGCAGGGCCGAGTAAAGCGGGTGCTGGTGCTAGATTTGGACGTACACCAGGGGGACGGCACCGCCTGGATTTTCCGCGATGATCCCAGGGTGTTTACCTTCTCCATGCACTGCGATGCCAACTTTCCGGCCCGCAAGCAAACCAGCGACCTGGACGTACCCCTGCCCATTGGCATGGAGGACGAGGCCTATCTGCACACCCTGGCCGAGTATGTGCCGGATTTATTGACCCAGGTGCAGCCCGACCTGGTAATCTACGATGCCGGAGCCGACCCCCACCGCGAAGATCGCCTGGGTAAGCTAGCCCTCAGCAACACCGGACTGTACGAGCGGGATCATTGGGTGCTGGAGACCTGCGTGGCCGCTGGCTATCCGGTGGCCTGTGTGATCGGCGGCGGCTATGGCGACTCCATGGATGACCTAATTTATCGCCATTCCCTGCTGCACCGGGCGGCGGTGGAGGTGTTTCGTCGCCATCATCTATAAGACCTCTCCCCTAGCCAGATCCCAGGGGTCTGTCCTCGGTCGCTGCACAATAGAACCGACCTGTCCAAGACCCCTGGGATCTTTGGGAGACAGGGAGCCTAGACCGTGGGCAGGGGCGCAAAGATGGTCAGGCCGTTGGGGATGCACTCAAATTCGACGGGGTTGGCTTCCACCATTTCGCCATCGATCACCAGGCGCTGCGGTGGGTCGGTGGTGATTTTCAGCTTGGGGGTGCGGAAACCGAGGATGTCTTCTCGCTGGCTGGGGTTGCCCCGCGTGGCCGAGGCCGCCAAGGACATCAGGGCCGTGAGGTTTTGCAGGCGGGTTTGTCCGGTGGCGATGGTCACCTCCATGAGGCCATCGTCGGGAATCACCCGCCCTAGCCCCTGGGCCAAAACCGAGGTAGGGGGGGCCACATTGGCGATGGTAATGGCGGTGGTGGTGAACTGGGTAACTTGGCCCTCAAACTCTACGGTGGCGGTGAAGGGTTGGGCGGTGGCCAGTTGCTTCACCCCCGCCAGCAGGTAGGCCAGGTTGCCCAGTTCGTTCTTCAGTTCGCGGCTGGCCTTGTCTACCATACCCGCCTCAAAGCCCAGCCCCGCCAGCAAAATCATCGGAATGTCGTTGCAGCGGGCGGCATCCACCACATGGGTATTGCCCGCCAAAATGGTGGCACAGGCGGCGCGGAGGTTAGTGGGAATCCCTAATCCTACGGAAAAGGCGTTGGCGGTGCCGCGAGGAATAATGCCCAGGGGAATGCCCGTGCCAATGGTGGCCCCGGCCACGGCGGAAACGGTGCCATCGCCCCCGGAGGCAATAATTAGGCTCTGGCCAATGTCGTTTTCTTGCTTCGACTTAATATTGGCGATGATCTCCCGGGCCTGATCCGCTGGATCGACATTGGGCTGGGTCATGATCACGTTGACTAAAATCTGCGGCTCCAGCATCTCGCGGATGGTGGCGAGGTCGATGTTGGGGTTACCCTGCCCTGCCACTGGGTTGAAGATCATGTAGGCCACGGGGCTTTGGGCCAAGCCGCGCAGCATCAACCTAGCCGAAGCCTCGGTGCAGGCGATGGGAATATCGTGAATTTGGCAGGCCCGCAGCACTAAGGGAAAGTTTGGAGAAGCCGTCGCCATGGACTGGGGATCGGCTAAGAAAAACACCCCGGCCACCTCCCCGGCCAAAATTTGGTTGGCCAAGACGATATCGCCCCCGGCCTCGATGCTGGGAAGGGTGACCCAGTGGGGTTTGGTGCTGCCCCACCGTTGCTCCAGGGTGGCGATCATCTCCGGCGTGGTCAACAGGTCAAAATGATGGAGCACCTGGGGATTGTGCAGCAGCCAGTCCACTAGGGGGCCGACTTGGGCGGGGTGGGCTAATAAAGCCAGCGTGCTTGGCATAGTAAACACCTAACAAAGGGAACGGGCCTGGGCTGTCGTGAGGTCAGCGAATTGGGGAGACTGTCAAGATTCCTTGCAAGATTCCTCGCCCCTCACCTTAGACGGAGCAAAGGACAGGCGGAGGTTTGGCCACCCTCGCTATGATATTAGTACCGGGGTCAAGGAGATAGGAATGGGTGATTGCGGTTTGTGAAAAAACAACCTCGATAGGCCATCCTACGTTCCCCATGGCTCAGGCTGGTGTATTCAGGGCTGTGCCATGGCCGTTCCAACTCCCCTCCACTATTGGCTTGTGCGCCTGCGGGTTTTTCGGCGGCGGCGGGTGTGGGCCATGGCCCTAGGGTTCCTTGTACTGGGTCTGGTGGGGCATCAATACCTGAACCATCCGGAATGGCTTCAGGGCTTCACCCTAGACGAGGAGGATCGGGCGGGTTCGGCGGGGGCTGACTTATCGGAGTTGTCCCAGGAAGAACTGGCGGATTTAGCGGAAGTGGATAACCTATCCCTGCTGCTAAACCAACTTCAGCCGATCACCGCCAACACCCTGGCGGAGGTTCCCGCTACAACTCCACCCCCCGAAACCACCGCCGCCCTGGCGCTGCCTAGCCCTGCCACCGTTGCCCCTCTGCGGTCATCCGACGGGGAAAGCCCCTTTGCCGCGTACCTAGAACGCACCCAATTTCGGGTGGGATCCCTGGCCACCCTCGACGATCCTGCCGCTGCCGAGACCCCTAACCCTGATCCTCTGTCTTTGGGCGGATCGGCCCCCCTCAGCCCCCTTCAGCGGTTCCTTTCCCCCGCCGAATCCGCTGTCTCTGCTTCAGAGAATCCGTCTTCCCCGGATGAAGAAGTCCCCTCCTCGGCGGCATCCACCCCCGAACGCCTCACCCCCACAACCTCCACAGGGCTGACACCGCCCCCCTGGGTGGTAGAAGGCAGCGTTCCGGGGGTGAACCAACCCTTTATTCGCACAACACCGGAAATGTCGCCTCCTCCGGGCACCACGGGTTACGCACTACCGCCCAGCTTAGCAACCCCTTCCAGCCAAGGACTTCCCAGCGTTCCAAGTAATCCAGGACTGCCCTCGGCCCCTGCGCTTAACCTCAGCCCCAGCCCCACCTCTTCTGGAGCCGTGACCGTTCCTAACCCCAGTGGCGTTGGCAATACGCTGCCCCCCTCCTCTGGCCTCAATACCTACACCCAACCCGCCGCCGGAATCCCAGAACCCGCCCCCTTCTCCGCCCCTCGGCCACCGGGCACCTACACGGGAGGCGGCTATATCAACACCTTCTCAGACCCCAGCGGCCCTGTGGATTAGCGCCATGGGATCTATCCTCAGTAGATCACAAAGCCCCTGCTGGCCCTCATCCCTCAGCCCCTTCTCCCAAAAATGGGAGAGGGGTTTGGGGTGAGGGCAACGTCAAGCTTTTTCGATCTACTGCTCTTAGGAAGCGTTAGCCTTGGCTAGAAGGACGGGTCGGCGCAGCGGACGGTGGGCGTATTAATCCATGTTGGCCTCTGGGAAGGGATCGCTAATTTGCTCCGCCTCAGGATATTCGTCGGCGATGGCCAGTTCCACATTGCCACGGGGAACGGTGGCCAGTCGTTTAGCAACGGTGCCAATACTTTCTAGGCGAATGATTTCTTCCCAGGAGCAAATTTCGTCCTCATCCTCGGTTTCGTAGCGTAGGGTAACGAGATCGCCCTCAATGTCTAAAATTCGCGCCCGCTCTATCCAACGCTGTTGATCCCGCAGATAAATCGACACTTCCTGACCATCACAACAGAGTTGATAGATCTTGCGATGTAGCATGTCGCGTCTCCTATATCGGTAACATCAACGCTTCATTGGCCGAGTTCGTGGCCCGTAGTGGTTCATTCTAGCGAATGTTAACCCTGTACCTTGGTATTTGATGTTGCTCTTCCTCCACTGCCCATGCTGCTCCATCTTTGTACCTGGCCCGAAGTCGAAGCCTACCTCACCCGTTCCCAGGGAATTATCCTGCCCATTGGCTCTACCGAACAGCACGGCCCCAACGGCCTGATTGGCACCGATGCGATCTGCGCCGAGGCAGTGGCAAAGGGGGTGGGCGAAGCCACCGAAGCCCTAGTTGGCCCCACCATTAACGTCGGTATGGCCCTGCACCATACGGGGTTTCCTGGCAGCATGAGTTTGCGCCCCAGCACCCTAATTGCCCTAGTGCAGGATTACCTCAAACCCCTGGCGCGCTACGGGTTTACCCGGTTCTTTTTCATCAACGGCCACGGGGGCAATGTGGCCACCCTCAAGGCGGCCTTTGCCGAAACCTATGCCGCCCTAGCCGAAGCCCAGGTGCCCCAGGCCAACGAGGTGCGCTGTGCCGTAGCCAACTGGTATATGTGTCGTTCTGTGTATACCCTGGCCAAGGAATTCTATGGCGACCAGGAAGGATCCCACGCTACCCCCAGCGAAGTGGCCCTCACCCAATACGTCTATCCCGACCACATTAAGCGGGTTGATCTCGATCCGCCCGTGGCCCCGGCTGGCTTCCCGATCTATAGCGCCGCCGACTTTCGCCAGCACTATCCCGATGGCCGCATGGGGTCTAACCCCGCCCTAGCCACCCCTGACCATGGCGAAAAGCTCTACGAGGCCGCTGTGAAGGATCTCACCAACGACTACTTGCGCTTCCTGGGGGCCAATTAGCATGGCCTGCCAGTTGTGCCAACGTCCGGTGGCCGACCTCACGGAACATCACCTGACTCCGCGCCAGTACACCAAGCGCCGAGGGCTGGATCCTGGCCCCACGGTGCAGCTTTGTCGCCCCTGCCACCGCCAGATCCACACGCTGTTCAGCAACCACACTCTGGCCAAGGAACTCAATACCCTAGATCGGCTTCAGGCCCATCCGCAGATGCAGTCTTTCCTGGGCTGGATTCGCAAACAACGGCCCGACAAGCATGTGCGTAGCTATCGCTAAGGCGCGGTTGGCGGTGCGATAGGGGTCACTTGCCACTCTCGGAGCCGCAGTTGGGCCTGGGCATAGGCTTCGGTTTGGGGCGGAATGGCGGCGGCAATTTCGGCGGCGCGGGCGGGATTGAGGCGGGCTTCGCTTTCGGCTAGCCGCAGCAGGTCAAAGCTCCAGCGGTTGAGGACACGCACAGCTTCGGGCCGTTGGGGGCTGTCTTCGGGCACCTGTTGCGCCGCCTGAATGGCGTCTACCAAGGCACTAACGCTGCCCTGCTGGGCCAGTTGGTAGGCCCGTTGAATCTGTTGCTGGCCGTCTACCTGTCTGCGCCAGGTGGCGATGTCGCCCTGGGCTTGGTCGTAGAGGGCGCGGCCCCGACCAATGCGGGAGGCCACGGCAATGGCGTCTTGGTACTGCCCCGCAGTAGCCATCTGCTGGGCTTGGGCAAGAAGGGGGCCATCTTCGGTGCGCTCTTGGTCGCCCCGCCAGCCTCGGATTAAATCCTGAGCTTCGCCGTGGAGGGCGCGGCCTGGGCCAATGCGGCGGGCGGTGGCCATGGCGGCATTGAGATCGCCCAGGCGGGCAAACTGGCGGGCTTCCTCCAGAATGGGGCGATCCTCGGCGGTTTCTACTTGGTTGCGCCAGCCATCAATTTCGGCCTTGGCCTCGTCCCACATGGGGTTAGATCGAGAAATGGCCTCGGCTTCGGTGATGGCGGCCTGCAGATCGGCAGCGGTGCCTCCCAAGGCCAATTGCTGCGCCCATTCCAACTGGGTGCGCCCTTCTATCTCGGCCCGCCATTGCCCGATCAATCGCTGGGCTAACCCGTAGCGGGGGCGGCTGGCATCAAGGCTTTGTAGACGGCTGACGCCTCCCTCTAGGCCCGTAATGCCCCCCTGCCAAGACAACTGACTGGCTTCAATGATGGCACGCATGTCGGCAATATCGGCCCCAAGATTCAGGTTCGAGGGAATCGCCGACAGCATTTGTTGAGCCTCGTCAGCATTCCGCCGATTAAGGGCATTTTCGGCCATCTCTATCAGAATGCCGCCAAATTCACCCAGTACCTTCTGGGCCTCGCCATGGAGGGGGCTGTCGCTGGGCACTTCCTGGGCAATGGCGATGGCTTCCCTAAGGGCGGCGAGGGTGCGCTGGTCGGCAAGGCGCTTGGCCCGTCCCAGTTCGTTGAGGGTTTCGCGGGCGGCGGTAATGTTGGCGGTCAACTCGTCGTACTTAACGGTGTTCCAGTAGGTATTGCGTACCTTCAGCAACTGGGTGGCCTGGGTAAAGGCTTCCTGAAATTCTAGGTTTTTGAGTTGGGTTTCGGCGGCGGCGTAGATGGTCTCCGCCTCTTGCCAGATCTGGTTCCACTCCTCCACCCGTTCCCCCACCACCTGGGCGGCGGCGGTGTGGTTGGGAATGCGGCGAGCCATAGTGATGGCCTCCTGCCACTGCCCCGCCTGAAAAGATTGTTCGGCCAGATCAAGGATGCGATCTGCCCAGGTTTCGATGCGCTGGCTAATTTCCCCCCGCAGGGGATGATCTGGGGGTAGGGCCTCAATTAGAGCAATGGCCTCTAGGTAGCCCTCCACGGTGCCTTGGTCGGCAAAGGCTTCGGCGCACTGAATGCGGGTGGTGGCGGAGGCCGCAGGCCAAAAAATGGCGCGACAGTTAGGCAGGTTGGGAATACGCAGTAAGGCTACCGCCGATGCCACCCCTAGCCCCATCACCGCCACGAGAGCACCGATGGTCCACAGGGGCCACTGCTTGGCCATGCGCTGGCCAAAGGTTTTACGGGGCGTTGGCCTAGGCCAGGGATGATCTGGGGCGGGGGCAGATCGCTGGCGCAGATCCGCTAGGGGGTCGTAGCGCTCGGTTGCGGTGGGGTCGTAGAACGGGGAAACATAGGGCGACCCTTGGGTGGGCCATTCCTCCGGCGATGGCTCTGGATCTTCATAAAAAGATCGCGGTGGTGTGTTGCGGTTGCCAGCCATGCCCATTACCTGTCTGTTTACGGGGGTGCTTTGCCCCAAAGTAGCAGAGAAATTCCGTGACCCCAAGTTTGTCAGCCCTAGTATATCGATGCCTTTAAAAAACGGCCTTTCAAAAACGCAATGGGGCAGGTTTATCCCCCAGGTCAGCGTTGCCCCAAGGTGGCCTATACCCGTCGCGGCAGTCGCACTGTGAAGGTGGATCCCTGGCCCACCTGGCTGTCTACGGTGATGGTGCCGCCCATGATGGTGACGAGGGATTGCACAATGGCCAACCCCAGGCCCGTACCCGGTCGGCGGCGACGAAGGCTTTGGTCGCCCTGGCGGAAGGATTCAAAGATGTGGGGGCGTTGGTCGGGGGCGATGCCGATGCCCGTATCGGTCACGGTGAGCAGGAAGGTATCGGGGGTGTCGGGGGCGGCGGCGGTGGACACCCGCACATAGCCCTGATCGCTGAATTTAATCGCGTTGGACACCAGATTGGTGAGAATTTGGCGTAGCCGTCGTTCGTCGTTGACCACCATGGGATCGGCGAGGGCGAGGTCGGTTTCTAGGGTCAGCGCTTTGCCCTGGGCGAGGGATTGCAGATCCGAGAGCACCGACTGCACCAGGCCATGAAGATGAACGGGGCCGGGGGTGAGGCTGAGGCGTTGGGCCTCTAGTTTGGAGAGGTCGAGGATGTCGTTGACCAGGTTGAGCAGGGTTTTGCCATTGGTGAGGATGCGCTTCACCATTTCGGCCTGGTGGGGGGTGAGCGGCCCCTTGGACTGACTTTCCAAAATTTGGGAAAACCCCAAAATAGCGTTGAGGGGAGTTCGCAGTTCGTGGCTCATGGTGGCCAGAAATTCCGACTTAACCCGATAGGCTTCCAATAGCTTTAGGTTTTGGTCTTCAATGTAGCGGCGCTGACGCTCCAGTTCTTCGTTTTGCTGGGTCAGCAGGCGGTTACTCTCCTGGAGTTTGGCCTGAACCTCGGCCTCCCGCTGTTCGGCGGCATAGACCCGCAGGGCATTCCGCAGCAGCAGGGCCAATCGGTCGGCAGATACCCGCGTTTTCACCAGGTAATCGCTGGCTCCGGCCTTCATCAGGTCTACGGCGATCTGCTCGTCCCCTTGCCCCGTCAGCACAATTAGGGGAATGGTGACCCCCTCCCGCCGCAGTTGTTGAATCAGCGTCAACCCATCGCGATCCGGCAGTTGATAATCCAAGAAAACGCAGTCGTAGGGTTCCTGGCGGAGCCGCTCTAGGGCCTGTTCGGCGTGGGTTACTTCCGTTACCGCCACCGCCAGGGCCGACCGCCGCAGGGCACGGCAGATCGCCATCCGATCCACCTCGTCATCGTCCACTAGCAGCAGCCTGAGAGGTTCGGTCATCGGGGGATGTGGTCGTCGGGGAGTTCTGCCATCGGGGATTCTACCATCGGGGGTTCTGTCATCTAGGGAATCTCGCACATGGCCCAATAGTGGTTGAGGGCGGCCATCACCTCGGCAAAGGTGGCAAAGGCAACGGGTTTGAGGATATACCCCGCCACGTTAAAGCGATAGGCCTCCAGGCGATCTTGGTCGGCATCGGAGGTGGTGAGAACAACCACAGGGGTGGATTGAAGGGATTCATCCTGCCGCAGTTCGCGCAAAAATTCTAGGCCGTTCATCTTCGGCATGTTGATATCCAGCAGCACCACCCGCCGATCCTTGGGGATGACCGCATCAGGACTCGTCCTGCCGCGCAGCATGGCCAAGGCATCTAGGCCGTTGTGGGCTACGTATAGCGGGTTGCGAATTTGGTGGCGACGAAAGGCCCGCTGAACATTCATCACATCGACCTCATCATCCTCCACAAGCAAGACATTAACGGTTCGCTCTGGCATCGTTTCATGCTCCGGTAACAAAGAAGCGAGGCGAGGGCTAGGTTCCTAATCTGGGGTTCCTGCCAGCAGGTCTTCTGCCGATGGGACGTTTAGCGATGACCCCATCCATGGATCTCAACCCGTCAATCGACTCAATTGCCTTTGGAAATCACTTGACTTGGGAAATCGCTGTTGGCCGCAATCACGGTATCGCCCGTTTTGCCTCGTTTCCCATTGTAAAAAGCGGTTAGAACAACCTTAATCTGCCCTAGGGGAGAACCTAATCGGCCAACGGGGAGAGATGGGGCACTTGAGCGGTCAATGCCTGGGGATGCACCCCAGCTCGATGGGCAGCGATTACTCCAATAGCTTCTAGATACGAAGCTACTTTGACGGGATGTCCTCCCAGAGCCGTTAGGGGCACATTGAGGGTCGTGGTGTTGTTGGCCACGGCAATCACCAGGGTTTTGGTGCGGCTGAGACTCAGGACGGCACCACCCCCGCAGGCACTCGCAGGCACCAGAATAGCATCCACCTGATCGGCCCAGATGTCCCCAGATTGGCCATAACTGGCGGGTAGATGGTCAGACAGCGCATTTCCCGGACGGGTGACAAACTGGGGCGCACGGCTCAGCCCCGCCAGCACACAGGGCAAAAAGGTATAGCCAATTTCCTCCGCCGCCGCTTTGGGTGATACCGCCAAATCCAACGGCAGCGGACTAAGGGCCGGAGCATGGGCACAGGGCACCCCAAAGGTACGCACCACCAAATGGCTAATCACCGCCTCCGCCCCCGCCACCAAGTCAACCCCCTGGCCAAGGCGATAGTTGTTCAGGGTTTCCAGGTCGGCCTCGTCCTCATCGTCCGGGAAACGGGCCACCACGGCGATGGCCTCTGCCCCGGCGGCGATGGCTTTCTCTGCCGCCCGCAGCAAACTATCGGGCCGTTCCAACGTGCCCCAAGTCGCCCCCGATTCCGCCTGTCGTAGGGTTACCCCCAGGGGCGCATCGGTGACCACATAGTCCAGCACATCTAGGCCCAGGGTGGCACGGGTGGCCTCGGCAGCTTGTCGGTGGCGTCCGCGCAAGTCTTCCTCAATGGCGGCATCCAGCACCAAGCCAATTCGGTTGCGATGCACCGGACGCAGCCCCCACCGCCCTGCCGCAAACTGATCCAGCCCAAACCCCTCCACATACAGGGCATTGGGCAAGGGCCAATACAACTGCGCCCCATTCATCACATTGGGATGGGTAATCAGCCGATCCACCACTGAAGCCACCACCCGCGCCGCTGGTAGGGCATCTCCGGCATAGCCCCCAATGGCCGCCCCTACCCCCGTCGGCACCACCATCACCGCCGTATAGGGACGAGCCACCATCCCTTGGAACCCACTCACCATCAACCCAAACACTCCCCAGCAATAGGACGCCCTTAGAACTCAGTCGGGACTCAATCAGGACTCAGTCGGGACTCAAGCCCCAGGCGCAGGACGTCCCTAGGACTCAATGAGACCCCCCTCAATGAGAACCCAATTAGAACTCAAGGTCGAACCGTCATCTTAAGCCGATTCCGCCCCCCAAAAACCGATTCCTAGCCCGATAAACCGTAGGGGCGAGGTCTCCTCGCCCGCTGATATCGGGGGCCAACAAGGCGGATTTGCTCGGAAAACAGATTTTCATCGTTGGGGGTGTCGCGCTAGCGGCCTAGACGATGGCTACTCCCCCATGATTGAGATTGACCAGTCGATGAAAATCCTGTTCGATCTAGGCAGGTCAGTTCCCCTACAATGACCGCCAGTGGCCTGGATGATTGATCGTCAGCAGCGGCCCAGATGATGAAAAACCGGATATCCTAAGGCATCGTTAGCAAACATCGTCAGGCTTCTCTCCGGCGGGGATTGGGTTATGGAGTATTGGGAATTTCTACTGCAACAGGAGGGGGATAACCATTGGTTGCCCCTGGATACGGCGCAGATGGAAATTTTGGAGGGCCGCTATCGGATCATGGCCCACACCAGCGAGGCCCATACTCCGGTGCGGGTGCAGGTGAGTCAGCGGTTGCTGGATCAAGACCCGCCCAAACGGCGTAGCTTTAAGCGCCAGGGCCAGACCAATGCCGATGGCCTGATGGTGGTGATTCCCTTCACGCGGCTCCAGGCGGGCACTTGGGATATTCGCTGTTCCAGTGTGCCCAACGCTGCGAATTCCTCGGAACCAGCCACCGCTGACGAATCTGCGGCTCCCTCCCCTGGGCCAGATTGGGCCTATAGCGTTCAGCTCCAGGTGTTGCCGCCGGGGGTGGGGGATGACGAGGTGTGGACGCTGCCCCCGGAGGATTCCCCTGTCGCCGCCCCAGTTTCGATGGCCAGTGCGCCGCCTGCGGCCCCTCGTCCCGCTCGGCCCAACCTTGACCTAGAGCGTACCGCCGCCGCCCTCGACGAAGCCCAGTCTGATCTCGCCACTGGGGACGCGATTCAAGGCTGGCTGCACCGTATTCACCTCACCCAAACAGCGCTGGTGGGCCAGGAGGGAGCCGAAGTTGACCTGACGGGCCATATCACGGGCAACCGGGCGGGGGAATCTGCGGCGGGGATGGCGCTGGTGGTGCGGCTGGTGGATCCGCAAACGGCAACGGCGGTGGCCCTCGTGCCCTTTGCCCTAGAATCGGCTACCCTGCCAGCGGATATGCACCTGGCGCTGACCGTGCCGCCCAACTTAGAAACGCGGCTGCTGCTGGGGGAACTAGCCCTGGTGCAGACGACGGGTACGGCAGTTTCGGTGCTGGCCCTGCAACGGTTCACCCTAACGGTGGATCTGGCGGCCCTGTTCGATACCATCGCCAACCAAGCCGAGGCCGAAACCGACTATATTCTTGATTTTGCCGGGGGCAGTGGGGCGGGTCAAAACGTTTCCGGCGAACCCAGGGAGGAGATTACCCCCAGCCGTCCGCTGGATCTCCCCCAGGGGCCACCCCGGTCGATGCCCGTGTTCACCCTGCCCCGCGATGGGTTCAACCTGCCGCCCAAGATCTACGAGCCTTCCCCCCACGAGGCTAGCGCCAAACAGCCCACTCTGCCGCCCTTTGGAGCCACTCCCCGCCGACCCAAGGCCCCGACTCAGTCTGGCCTAGGTGCAGATCCGGCATCGTCGTCGGATTCAGAATCGTCTCCGGTGCCGGAAGATCCCGCCCTTGAAAGGGAGGATTTCCCGGAGGCCCTAGCCCAGACGTCGCCCCCTGCAGCACCGACGGAGGATCCCCAGCCCAGCCCCCCGTCTGAATCTACGACGACCCCCCAGGATGCTCGGCCTGCCCTCAGTTTGCCGCCCTTGGCCCCACCGCCTGCGGCCAACCCAACCCCAAAACCATCCCAGGAAAAGCCTGCGACACCGTTGCTACCCTCCCATGAGGCAGCCGGTTTTCGGGATCTGAAGCTGCAAGATCGATTTTGGTCGCGCCTGAATGAAATGGCGGTGTCGATTCAGCAGGAATCCATACAGCGGCGCAGCACCCAGGACACCAACGTCCATCGTGCCGCCACGAACGCCACCGACGATGCCCTAGCGGCTTCAGCGGAGCCAGAACCCTTTGCCGGGGAAGTGGTGATCTACGAAGACGAGGATGAGACCCTGGCGAATCGGGTATCGCCTACGGTGGCCGGAGCCTCGGCGGGAAGCGACGGAGAAACGGAGGAACCGATTGCGCCCCCGGTGCCGGAGGTGGAGGTACCCAGTGGCGATTTGGTGGCCGGAGAACCCGTGTTGGTGACTCTGCGGGTGCCCTTCCATCCCAATCGGCTGTACCTCAAGGTTTGGATTACCGATCCCCAAACCCGCAGCCTGGTGGATGAGCCGCGTCAGGTGATGAATTTGCGCCCCAACGGCCATGGCCAACTAGAGGGAACCCTACAGATGACGGCCCCCCTAGGCTGCCTAGAGGCGGAGTTTGAAGCCATTGCCGTAGACATGATCACCCAGCAGGAAAGCTACAAGGCCACCGTCAGCCGATCCATCGTGCCCGCTGGGCTGGATGACTCATCCCTAGAAGAGTTTGATCTTTAGGGGGTGGGGTGGCCCGTCGCCTAGACTGGTCACCCGTTGAGGATGGCGCTACGAGTCGCCATCCAGAATTTTTGGCACCTTGAAGAAGTCCTCTTCTCGGTCGGGGGCGCAGCTTAGCATGGTTTCGCGGTCGCCAAAGGGTTCCAGCGCATCGGGACGGGTGATGTTGTGGAGTTCGATGGCGCGGGTGGTGGGTTCTACATCGGCGGTATCGAGTTCGCTGAGCTGCTCCACGTATTCCAAAATGCGGCTGAGCTGCCCAGTAAACTGCTGTTCTTCCTCGGGGGAAAGCTCTAGCCGAGCCAGCAGCGCAACTTTCTGAACCTGTTCGAGATCAATCATGGCGTTGGCATCACAAATATCGATAACGTAGGGTGGGCACTGCCCACCATCAGAGCCTTGGTCCTCACCCCCAACCCTTGGCCCTCACCCCCAGCCCCTCTCCCACGGGGAGAGGGGGGCCAGAATAGGGGGATGAGGTTGACGGACTTAGAAGAAAATGTCGTTCTTTAGGCGTCCGGTGTTTTTCATCCAGTTTTGGGCTTCGATGTAGTTGTTGGGGGCGATGGTGATGGCCTCCAGCCAGTAGCGGGCCGCTTCATCGAAGTAGGTTTCGGCGGAGTCGTTGTCTCCGGCGGCTTCGGCCTGTTCGCCCTTGTAGTGGTAGATCACCGCCATGTTGTTGAGGGCTTGGCACATGCGGGGGTTGAGGTCGATGGCTTCCTGGTACTTTTCCAGGGCAATCTCATGTTCGCCGTTGCTGGCGTGGATCAGGCCCATGTTGTAGAGAATGAAGCTGCGGTCGTAGGGGTCTTCTTCCAGGGTGAGGGCTTCGCGGTAGTTTTCCATGGCTTCGGCATACTCGCCATCGGCCTGGGCCGACATGCCATCGCGATAGTAGGCAAAGGCTTCCTTCTCGCTCTTTTTGGCAGGCATCATCTTGAGAATCATGTCCGCCATCACCGTAAAGGACTTATCGATGAAGTTGTCGTTACGTTGGGTTCTGGGCATAGATGACGTCCACCAATGAAAATCAGGAGAACAAAGGGACAGGAAGCAATTGTTCTTTAGATTAGCCTATCAAAGGGTCGATAGGCTGGCCTAGGCGAATCTTGGCAGGTGGTTCTAGCTTCCTTCTCCTGGGAGGCTACTAAGTACACATAAGTCCTTAACGTAGACGATACAGGGAATCGATCCCCCCTAGCCCCCCTTAAAAAGGGGGGAACCGGAGTCAAAGTCCCCCTTTTTAAGGGGGATTTAGGGGGATCTCCAAGGACTTGCGACATGAAAGCAAGATGTGTGTACTTAGTAGCTCCT
>JBIPSI010000032.1:0-60252 GCA_044070495.1 Spirulina sp.
CGCTATCCCACCGTCCGAAAACGAGCGAGTCGTCCTAAAAAAACGTCAAAAACCGTCGCGTAGCTCTCATATCATCTTTAAGACGTCACTATCTTCCCTTTCTGACGACAGGGGAGAAATTTGCCTTAGTCTAAACTCCAAATAGCCAGAAATTTATCTGGCAGTGCTTAGCGACTACACTCTGCCATACGGCAACTCCACAACAATCAAAAAAGGGTTACATTCAGCGCTGTTAGCGTAATGAAAACGCTCGTGCAAGACAACCTTTTTACTCTGGAAATTGATAGAAGATTTACCATCAGACTGGCCACGTTTAGCAAGCTCTGGGTTGCCACCTCTAGCCCCTGTCTAGAATGAGCAAATCGCTCGTTACCTGTCGTTGAGAGCTGATTGCCTGACACATCTCCAAAGTAGGTTGGGTGCAGCGGAGCGGAACCCAACAATCGCCGCAAATTGTGGGCTTGTTGGGTTCTGCTATCGCGCCACCCAACCTACGAGAAATCAATACTTTTCGGCGTTGTGTCAGTCAGTCAGCGTTGAGAGCGCATGGTGGGATGGGGTAGGTCGAGGGCTTCGGTTCTGAGGGATTCTAGGCGGCGATCTAGGGCGGGGAATTCCCTGGGCCAGGGCTGAAAGAGGTCTAATTCCTGGATGACAGGGTGGATTTGCAGGCGGCTGGGGGGCAGCATTTGGGTAATTTGTTTGGCCTGGGCGTTGCGGTAGGCGAAGGTCAGGGCTCCTCGGTAGGAGGGATCGGGGGGCTGGGCGAGGGAGGTGAGCCAAGCTCGGAGGGGTTGGGTATCGAGGGTTTCCTCTAGGCGCAGGGTGTCGAGATCTAAGGGATCGCCGAGGGCTTCGGTGTAGGCGGGCCAGTGGGTGGCCGGATCGAGCCATGCGGCTAGGAGGAGGTTGGGCAGAGAAGGATCGTTGGGAAGCCAGGATTCTAGTTGGGCTAGGGCGGCTTGGGGATCGGTGTCGGCCAAAAATAGGGTTTGCACCATCGGGCGCAGACGGTCGGTATATGCTGAGTCCAAAGGTTGACCGACCCACCAGCCGAGGACGGCACGGGTTTCGTAGAGGACGCTGTAGCCGGGAGTTTGTGGGTCAAGGTCGGCAAGCAACTGGTCGTATTCGGCCAGGGTTTGCGCCACCACGGCGGGGTAGAGGGCTTGCAGGGGCGGTTCCTGCCACTGGGGATAGGTGAGGGAGGCTGGGTTGACCAGGGCTTCTAGGGTGAAGGCGGCGATGGCTTCGGATTCTTGGCCTGTGGCAAGCAACAATTCGCCCAATAGCCAGTAGCCATAGTTGCGGTTGCGGGGCATAAGCTGCACGGCCCGCTGAGCGTAGGGCAGGGCTTGGGCGGGGTTTTCGGGCTGATAGAGAACCGCCAGGTTTTGGTTAAACCAGGCATCGTTGGGGGCGGCGGCTTGGGCCTGCTGGGCATAGTCCACCACCAGGGATCGCACATTGTCCTTAGCTTCGGAGTCGCCCAAAATCGCGTCTAGGCCGTAGAGGGCTTCGCTGGCCACCGCCGCCGCCGTCGGATCCCACGGGCTGAGGAGGGTGGCCTTGTGCCAGCGGGTATCCGCGAGGTTCACGTTCTGGTTGTAGAATGCGCCATCGGCCCAGGCCCCAAAGCCCACGGTCAGCGAAAAGGGTAGCCACATATAAAACAACAGCCCCACCCAGGCCCAGATCGTCAAGCTGGCCAAACGGCGACGGGAGGGTAGGACTTCTGTCCCATAAACGCGCTCTTGTGGCACGATCCAGCCCTCACCCCCAGCCCCACTCCCCGTGGGAGAGGGGAGTTGGAGGCTGTCTTCAAAGTCCCTCTCCCCACGGGAGAGGGATTTAGGGTGAGGGCTGCGGGGACTTGGCGATGAACTGCCCCTCGGTAAGCCGTAGGCATCGGCTAAGCAAATCAGCAAAACCACCAAGGCCATTAGGGTTCCGGCGATGGGGATGTTTTCAAGCTGGTAGTCCGTCAAACTAGAGACCCCGTAGGCTAGGAACCCGCCGCCGATGCCGCCCAATAGGTAGCGATCCTCAGCCGTTAGGGGCAGCCGCCACAGCCGCCACCAGAGTTTGCCGATCAGAAAAAGTCCCGCTAAGTACAGGAGTAACCCCGGCAGGCCCAGTTCTCCCGCAAGCTGCACCGGGGTATTGTGCAACTGCTGAATGTGATCCAGTCCAGCCCCGGTTTCGATGGGGCGATAGAGGTTGGAAACCCGACTCATCACCCCAGGGCCAACGCCGACGAGGGGCCGATCTCGCAGAATATTGCCCCCCAACCGCAGCATAAACCAGCGATCCAACGTGGGGCCATCGGTAGCCCCTGCCGTGCTAAACCAGCCGCGAATACGAGGATTCGTCACCAGGGCCAGCCCCACGCCGCCTAGGGTCATCAGGCCAATCAGCCCCCAGCGCCAGCGATGAGACGCTTTGGCCCGCACTAGGCCACAGAGCCAAGTCACCAGCAGCCACACCACCAGCCCCAACGCCGCCCCACGGGAGCCGCTGACGTAGAGCGCTACGGTGATCAGTCCTGCGGATGCCGCCGCCGCCCAACGCCAGATCCCCGACCAAGACAACGCCGCCGCCACCGCCAAAGGCAGCATCAGCCCCAGATAGCCGCCGACAAAGTTGTGGTGCCCCAGGGGTTGGTGGTTGCGAATCGCCGTCACGAAATTTTGAGATTGCCACAGATCCGCCGTGGGTCGCCACAGGGCTAGGCTAATCAGCGCCACCCCCGCCGCCACCGTCACCAAGCCCAGCCCCAGCCGCCGTCGCGTTAGCCAACCTTGATCGACCCAATTTCGATAGGCATAGATCCCTAGGCCATAGGTCACCGCCAAGCTGGCATTTAGCAACGCTACACGGGGAAAGGGGGAGCGCAGACTCGATACCACCAAAACGCTCATCAAGGTCAGCAGCCAGCCATCCAGTCCGTGCCCTAAGGAATAGAAAGGTTGTTGAAACTGGCGCAGTCTCACAATGAGCCAGATCACCAGCGCTAGAAATCCTCCTTGCCATAGCAAAATCCAGGGCCAGCCCACCATGCGGTAGTAGCTCAGGGGTAGCCAGCTAAACCCCACAAAAACAGCCACACTCAGCCACAGCAGCCCACTCCATCGCCCACCCAATTGCGGGACAGACAATGACGATGGGGGGCATTCGGAGGAATCATTCATGACCAGGAGGCAGGATAAGGAGCGGGGTGGGAACCGTATCGTGGGCTGTTTTCTTAAACTTTTATTGAGGTATAGACAACGTAGCCTTAGTCTAGCCATGAGGTCACCTTAGGCTGGGCCTCGTATTCTCTGTGATGGCGAAAATTTATTCCTTCGACCGCTACGGAGAATGATCTATGGTGATGAGCAGACAAAAGTTTAACCGCTATGCCCTAGCTAGCGCAGTGGCGGCCACCGTGGCGCTAGGGTTTGGTACGGCCCAGGCCCAACCCCAACGCCAAGTGGTTCAAGTGGATGGGTCTAGCACGGTATTCCCCATCAGCGAGGCGATGGCGGAGGAGTTTATCGCCGCTAACCCTGGGATGCAGGTGACCGTAGGAGTTTCCGGTACTGGGGGTGGCTTCCGAAAGTTCTGTGCCGATGAGTTGGATATCACCGGAGCCTCTCGGCCCATTAAAGACACAGAAATCGAAGCCTGTGCCGCCGCTGGGGTGGAGTATGTGGAAATTCCCATTGCCATCGATGCCCTGACTGTGGTGATTCACCCTGAAAATACCTGGGCCAGAAGCATGACGGTGGATCAACTGCGTTCCCTATGGGAACCCACCGCCGAGGGCCGCATTATCCGCTGGAACCAGATCAACCCAAGCTGGCCCAATACGCCCATTTCGCTGTATGGCCCCGGTACCGACTCTGGCACCTTCGACTACTTCACAGAGGTGATTGTGGGCGAATCGGGATCGAGCCGCACTGACTACACCGCCAGCGAAGACGACAACATCCTGGTATTGGGCGTATCTCGTGATCGGGGTGCCCTGGGCTACTTTGGCATGGCCTACTATCTGGAAAACCAAGGTCGCCTTGCCTCCGTTGCCATCAACGGGGTAACTCCCACCGTTGACCACGTGGCCGATGGCACCTACGTCCCTCTTTCTCGGCCCATCTTCCTCTATGTGAAGAAGACCAGCCTGGAGTCTCGCCCTGCGGTGCGGGCCTATGTGGAGTTCATGCTGGAAAATGCCACCGAACTGGTGCCCGATACGGGGTATGTGCCCCTGTCGGAAAGTCGCTATGCCGACATCCTGGCAGACGTGCTGTAAGTCTACTGCCTGATTGACCGCCCCCGGTTGCGTGTCCAAGCCCCAGCCCCGCTATCGTCGGACGCCCGGATGGTGATGTCTGGATAGGGGGACTGGGGTTTTGTTCTGAGTTGCCTACGGAGCGTGAATGATGGATGTTGTAAAGCCGCAACGAGGGCCGCGCCGTGCCTGGATTAAACAGGTGATTGCGCCGCTGTTGGGGCTTTCCTTAGGGCTGCATGGTGTGCTGCTGCTGGCCCCGCTGCCGGATTCTAAGCCAGCGGAGGATAGCCCCGAACCCGAACCCGCAGCCGAAGAAACGGCGGTGGATTTGCTCAGCATTAGCGCCCTCGCTAGGGCTACTCCGGTGCCTGATTCATCCCCAGCGCCTCCGCCCCCCCCTACGGCACCGCCCCCCCCTACCGCCCCTGTGGCTCCTACCCCCTATCCGACGGAGGCTCCCCCAGTCCCCCTGGCTGATACCGAGGCTGGCGAGGAACCCATAGAAGAACCGCTGCCGGAATCAACGGATGCCTTGACTCCTGAGGATCCGACCCAGGCCGATCCGATGGCAGACTCGACCCCAACGCCGGGGTTTGACCCCAACCGTCAGGCCCAGTTGGTGGGTGCGGCGGTGGGGGGGTTGGGTCGCGCACCGGGCAGCAGCAACTTTGATCTCACGGATCAGTTTCCGGGGGATATCTGGGATCTCTATGTTTCTCGCTGGGGAGCGGCGAAACAGCAATGCTTTTTCAACACCATCGACCGGGAGCGCTATGCCCTGCGCCCCGCCGCCGCTGACCTGCGCTACCTCAGCCGCAATGTTCAGCTTGTGGAGCAGCAGGATATTCCCAGAACCTTTCCCGGACAGGTGGTTCAGCCCCTAGGATCCGCCTACTGCGAGGCTGATTTGTTTGAGGTGCAGGACAATGGCGTACCGATTTTATGGGTGTCGCTAGTGCCCGTCAGCCCCGGCGGATCCACGACGCTGGTGGTGTTTTGGCAGGCGGATCCTAGGCTCTAGAACCGAGAGACGGTTGCCCAACGGATACTATGAACTCCTAGGCCATCGCCCAACCCTCCGCAGCGCATCGTTCCAACGTGAACCCTTTCAAAACGACGACCTGGCCTTGAGGACGACTGTCCTAACCCTATGCCCCGCCGCCCCTAGGGGTGATCTAACCTGGTATGGAATCTGTTTGAGTCTCTATGATGAATCGCGGCACCTCGGCCCCCTCTAAACCCCAAGCGCCCCTGTGGCAACGGCTGATCGCCCCCATGCTGTTGGCCTCCTTGGGGCTGCACGGGCTGATTTTGCTGGTGCCCACCGGAGCCTCCCAGGATGCGGCGATTCCCCCCCCTGACCCAGAGCAGGACAGCGTGGCCATTACCCGCATTCCCCCTACCAACCCTGCGGAACCTGATGGGGATGACGTAGCAGCAACCCGCCCCCCGATGGGCCAAACACCCCCCGGCCAGAGTCCAGCCGCCCCCGTAGGAGGAATTGCCCGAATTCAGCGCCCCACAACCGGATCCACTGCTGGATCCAGTGCTAGATCTACGGCGGCCTCCCAACCTACATCCAGCCGCACCCCTAGCCGCACCGCATCCCGTCAGTCCGGTCGGTCGTCCAGCCCTTCACGATCTCAAGCCAACACCCCTGCCCCAGGATCCGCCAGCGGGGCAGATCGGCCCGCTTCCCCAGCCCCGGCAAGCCCAACACCCCAGCCGTCAGCGCCCCCAGTATCAGCCACCCCAGCCCCAACAACGAACAGCCAGCCCCTAACTCCCTCGGATCTACGCGCCCAGTTGCAAGCCTACGCCGCCGAACTCAACCTACCCCAGGGCCGCATTGATCGCCTCGCCGCCAACCTTCGCCAGCGGTTTAGCTACAACGCCGCCGCCAGCGCGGAGGAGGTCTTACCCATCAACCAAACCCAGTGGCAAGATCAGATCCGCCAAGCCACGGGCCTCGCTGATCTCACCGCCACCCCCCTGCCCGACCCTCTAGCTATGGTCTATCGGCAGCGAGTTTGCCTCACTCCGGCCCCTGGCCCCGTCAAGGTTGGCCTTCTGGCCAATCCCGATGGCACCCAGGCCGAGGATCCAGTGGTGCTGCAAAGTTCTGGCTATGGAGCCGTAGATACTAGAGCCATTCGGGCCGCAACGGATCACACCCTCCCTAGGGCTGACCAGCCCAAAGCCTACATCCTCACGGTAGACCCTGAGGTAGACCCAGGCCGTACCCCCTGCCTCGACCCGAATGCCGCCTCATAATGGAGATCCCAGATAGAGATCCCAGGGTTCTGCTCTGGCCAACGCCACAGGTCATTGGCTAGCGATAGAACCCTGGGATCTAACCGTCCTAGCTGGAATACTAGGGTTGAATTGGGTTGACACTGGTGCGGAAGCGAATCACGCCCACCTGGCTAGGCCCAACGGTGCCCACATTCACAACCAAGGCTCCATTGCCTCGGTCGGCCCCACAGAGGGCAGGCAGGGGCGCTCCGGGGGGTAGGAAGGTGGCGGGATCGCCATCGCTGGCCCCCGTGTAGTTCACGGTCGGGTAGTTGACGGGGGGATTCTGGGAGTTGCTGGGCGGAATCGCCTGTACCCCAAAGCCTGCCCCAAAGGTATCGGGACTAAAGCTGGTGCCGGGGGGAATTTGGTCGCAGATTTGAACGTTGCTCACCGCCGTTTCGCCCGTGTTGTTGAAGTAGAGGGCGTAGTCTACGGTATCGCCGGGTTGCAGTTCGGGGGTCGTTACCGTAACGGTACCCTGCCCCAAACCCGCCGCCACCAGGGCCGGAAAGCCAGCGTCATTGGGATTGGTAGAGGTTTCGGTGCCGGGGAAGGGAATGACAGTACCTGCCGCCGTCAGTTGGGTGATGCGCTTATTCAAGAACAAGTTACCTGGCACGGGCGGACGGGGCACCCGGAACAGGCCAAAGCCCCCGGCTACCAAGTCAAGCCCACCGCTTACGTTTCCGTCTGTGGCGGTGGGGAAGGTTTCAGGCTGGGTTAGGTCTGTACCAGGGAGCACATCATTCGCCACCAAGGAGTAGCCGAAGATCCGCCCATTGCTTTGGGGTGCGGTTAACAGAGCATTGATCGGGAAGAAAATCCCTCGCACAGACTGATCGCCTACCGTGTGGGATGGGAGAAATGGGTTCGCAGGGTTAGTACCGTCGTTGCGGCGAAAGACCACCGTTGGCAGGGTCACCCCGATGTCACCCCCGCCCCCCCAACTGCCCGCCCCCACTGTTCTCAGGGGGCCGTAGGTGGCGGGGGTACCGTCGGGATTGAGGCTTGTAATCGCTGCAATCTGAAAGGGATCGTTCCCGCCTCGCTCTAGCACCACAAAGCCCTCCTGGGCTTGAAGGTCGGGCGGAACCACCACCCCATCGGGCAGGATATAGTCAATGCGCTCGATGTTATTGCGGGTATCCTGGTTCCCCCCAGTGACGTTGTTAAAAACGTTGTCAATCCCTCTATTGACAACGGGGCTGAGAAAGGCAGATGGGATGTCTTCAGCTCGCTCAGGGGCTAGGTTGATAGCCGTGGGCGGATTAGCCCCTACCGTGCCAGCGTTCTCGAAGAACACAACCTGCCGATTGGCGTCGCCATCAATCAGGAGAGTAGGATTACGGACAAATACGACGCGCTCCGTAATCCCCGTAGCGCGGACGAGAGGGGGTAAGGTTGGAACCGTAAAGGTCTGCAAACTCCGGTTACCCGTAGTTCCAAAGGTGAGGTCGACACTATTACCCGCACATCCCCCAATGTCGCAGGGGGCGGAGTAGGGGGTAAGGGTAGGCCCATCGGGTACGGTGGGTTGCAAAGGCGCGTTTATCGCCGTAACGGCCTGGAAGGGCGCTAATCCCGCCTGGGCTTGGGCAGGGGCTGCCCATCCGACCAGACTGGTGACAACAAAAAGTGCAGCGACCAGGGCACTGGTCAGCCGTTTAGCCAAGGGCCAGAGTGCTTGGGCAAAGAAGGGCATGGGGGTTTTGGAAGGGTCAAACATAAACGGGCTCTGGGTGAAGGCGACATCCCTAGGACAGGCAAATCAGTCAGCAATGCAGTGGTCAAGATTCAGCAAATAAGCACCGGGGTTAGGCAACCGCCTACTCAAGCTGAAGGTCGTCTTCTTGGTTGATGAAGATAATCTCCAGCCCCCGTAGGTCATTGAAGACAAATTCCACCCGCCGATCCCGGGCGTAGGCCAAGCGCGAACTGTCCTGGCTGCGCCGCTGGGTGAGGCCAAAGGGCACAATCTGCATTCGCTCAGGGGCCACCCCTTGGCGCAGCAGGTAATCTCGGGCGGCCAAGGCGCGGCGTTCGCTGAGGGCCAAGTTGTAGGCGGCACTGGCCCGTGGGTCGGTGTGGCCATGGAGTTCCACGGTGAGGAAGGGATGTTCTAGCATCACCGCCGCAATCTCATCTAGCACCGCCGCACTCTCTGGGCTGATGTTTGACCGATCCAGGGCAAAGTGAATGTTGCGGGCCACCTCCAGTACCAGGGGTTCCGGCGGCGGGGCTTCCATCGACACCGGGGGCGGTAGGGGCGACGGCGGCGAACAATCCGGCACATAAGGCGTGAACGGGGGCCGATTCGGCGCGGAGCCATCGTCGGCTTGCAGGGTGGCAATGGCCGCTGGTTCGGAGGTGCCGTAGGCGGGATCCGTGGCAATGGCGCTGATGCGGCTTCCCGGTGCTAGGGCAAGGGTGGCGGTAAAGTGCCCCGCTGCGTCCGTGGAGACGGTGCCCGCGAAGGCGGCTAGGGGGCCGTAGGGAAACCCTGGCTCTAGGACCTGGTAGAGATCTACCTCGGTATTGGGGTCGGCGGTGCCCGTTACCGTGACAGAATTGCCGCTAGCGGGAAAGCCGTAGTCATCAAATTTCGGCGCATTGACCGCCCCATTCCCCGTTTCCGCCCGCCGATGGGGGGAATTGCGGGGGGGGTTGGGGCCATCCCCCACTTGAAAGTCGCGCACCCCCGTATTGCCCTGGGTATTGAGGTCAATGCTCAGGCCGTTGAGGGCGTCAAACCGATTGCCTCGCAGAACATTGCGCTGGCTGCTGGGGTAGGCGGCTACGGTAATCCCTGGCCCCGGCTGGAAGCCAATGGCGTTATCCAAGACCTGGTGACCGCTGCCCATCAAATACACCGCCGACCGTTGCAACCGCCGACCGTTATACCGAATTTGGTTATCGCGAATCTGGGTTGATCCTTCGGGCTTGAACAGGTAAACGCCGCTGCCATCGCTGGCACAGATGAGGTTGCTGGTAATGGCGCTCCCGGCAATCATCCCCTCTAGGCGGATGGCGTCGGGCATTCCGGCCAAACCATTGGCCACTAGGGCATTTTCCTGGATTTGCAACCCCTCGGCCCGATAGCCCGTAATCACGGCGCTGCCGTCGTGGAAGCTGAAGCGGTTGTGGCGAATCACCGTATCTACGCCGTTAAACACCACCACCCCAAAGGCGGAGGGTCGTTCTGGAAACTCACCCTCGGCGGTGAGACCCAGCCAGTTTTGCTCAATCACCACATTGCGGGGGGCGGCTTCCGGTTCCGTGAGCCGAAACACCGATAGCGGCGGCAGGTTGGGTAAAGAATCCACCGCTGGGGCCTGGGCACTAATGAAAATATTGGCCGGGGGCGTGGTTTGGGTAGATCGGTGGTCGGTACGGAAGCCGTGCATGATAAACCCGCGCACGGTGACATCGCTGGCGGCAATGGTGAAGCCCCTGGCCACTTCAGCATTGGGGGCCACGGTGAGGGTGACCACCGGAGGAGCCGGAAACTTGGGATCCAGCATCAGGTTAGGGTCGTAGCCTGTCTGGGTGGTGCCGTCTAGGGTCAGACCAGGGGCGACGATCTCCGGCAACAGAGCCCTCAGAGCAATGGTGGTTTCGCCCTCTGGCAGAGCAAAGCCAATCTCAGATCCTTGGCCCTCCGGCAGTGCCATCACCAGGGCTTGCTCCGCTGGGCTGAGACTGTCCCAGGCTAGGGTGCCGTTGGCCAGTTCCAGGGCTTCCCGCAGAGTCAGGGCCTCGTCGGCCTGGGCGGGGCCATCTAGGGGACTGGTGACGGTGATTTGGTAGCTAGGCAGCGAGGTCTCTTCTGCCCAAGCCTGTCCCACCGTCAGGGCCAATCCGGGTAAGGTGAGGGCCATCGCCCCCAGGCCGATCCACCGTTGCGCCATCATTCGCTGCGCCATTACTCTTCACCTCCTAGGACGATGCGACCGTCCTGCATCACCGCAGGATGGGGGTTTTCCCTAGCCAATTCCAGAAAATCAGCCCTCACCGACCGGGAGGCTTGCCCCGAAGCGGCGTTGCCCTCTAGGGGCTGGCTATTCGCTGGTGGAAATTGATCCGTGGGCTCCGCATCCCCAGGGCCGATCAGCTCTCCATCCGGCACGATGGACTCCTGCTGTTGGGGGGGCGCAATGGGCTGCACCCCAAAGGAATTAAACAGTTGGTTGACCTTGGCGGTGATGCCAAAGTAGGGGCCGCTGGCGGAACGATAGCCGCCGCCACCGATGAAGGATCCATCGTTGGCCGCCCCAAAGCTGTAGCCCAGGCCCAGCCGCACGTCGGGCGTTAGGTAGTAGCCTGCCTCCACCGCAAAGCCGGTTTCGTTGTAGCCCACCACGGGCTGGCCAATCCAGCGCACCTCGCCGCCCACATCCCAGCGGTAGGCAAAGCGGTAGTTGGCCCGCAACTGCGCCAGGTGAATGGTGTTGGAGGCGCTGACGGTTTGAGCGAGGCTGGCGGTGCTGTGGCGCAACCCGTAGCGTCCGTAGAACTCCCACTGCCAGTTGGGGGCGTAGATGCCCTCCAGGGAGAGGGTGTGATCCTGGGAGGCGCTGCCCGCCCCAAATAGCAGGGTGTCGGGGGTGGTGCTGGGGTTGTTGCGATACTCGTAGCTGAGCAGGCCGTTGAATTGGTCGCTATAGGGGTTGCGGTAGGCGAGGCCCAGCTTGAGGTTGCTGGAGTTGCCCAGTTGGTCGGTGATGGTTTGGTTGGCAAAGTTGGCCATCTCAAACCGAAACAACCCCGTCAGGGCATCGGTGAAGCGCCCCGCCGCCGAGGCCCCCAACACCAGGTTGCTGGATCCGGGGGAATCGCGGTATTCCACCCGTCCACTGGCCTGCCAGTCGGGGTTATCGGTGTATTCAATCCCCACCCGGTAGGCGGTCGAGGCTTGTAGCCCCAGGGCCGACGCCCCCTGGCCCACGGCAAAGGGCTGGGCAAACTGCTGCCCCGATCCGGTGAGGTTAAAGGCATCGCCAAAGATGCGCTCGAAGCCAAAGGTGGCCCGCAGTCCCGGAGCCAGCACTAGGCGATGGTTTAGCCCCACCGCCCCCTGGCCCGTGATGCCGTTCGCCCCTCCCAGCAGGGAGTAGCGGTTGGTGAGGGTGGTGTTGTCGTCGAGGTCGTAGCTGACCAGGCTATCGAGGCTGGTGATCGACCCTGGCCCCTGCCCGCCAGAAATAAACTGCTGGGCTAAGCGCAGGCTGACACCGGGCTGCAAGGCCCACTCTAGACCCACGGTATTGCGGGTGGGGTAGAGCGGGTCGGACTGGCTGCTGAGGTTGAGTTCGCTCTGGGCCAAAAAGCTGAGGGTGCCCGTAATCGGCAGGTTAAATCGCGAGGCCAGTTGGCTAGCGTTGGCCGACTGGTTGCCAATCCGGTCGGTGCGGGAACGGTTGACGAAATCGACCCCTAGGGTAGCCGAGCCAAACTGCTGAATTACCCCGGCCCGATATTCGGTGAGGGTATTGTCTACAATGGGGCCAGGGAAGGGGGTTTGCCCCGGTCGCAGCAGGGCCGCTGCACTGGTCTGCACCGCTGGGGTAGCGCCAAAGTTGCGCTCCTGATCCACCAAGGCCCGCAGTTGGGTAGTGGCCCCTACCTGGGCGGTAATTTGCCCCCCCCAGCGGGTTTGCCCCGGCCTAAAGCTACTGGAGGCATTGTTGATAAAGCCGCTGTCCGTGGATCGGAAGTAGGCTTGGCCCAGCAGTCCCTCCAGGGGCGACCCAGAAATCTCTAGACGGTAGGCGTTGCCTTGGCTAGAGGATCGGTCGGTGCTAGCGGAGGATCGGGCAAATTCCCCGACAATTTGGCCCTCTTCGCCCAGGGGCAGCAGCAGGTCGAAGCCGTAGAGGGTGAAGTCTTGCAAACCCTGATCTTCGGTGAGTAGGGTGGCCCCCACTAGCAGCCCCTCATCGCCCTGGGGTCTATACTGCACCCGTCCGGCGTAGACGCTGCCCCGGTTATTGGGGTCGTCAATTTGATAAGTGGCTACAATCCGCCGCACCAGGGTGGCCCCCAGGGGATTGAGGTCTACGGCGCTAATCGGCTGACGGAACAGCAGGGTGCCCCGGTCGTAGTCAATTTCGTAGTCCACGCCTCGGTAGAGGGGTTCGCGACTAATCACCGTGCCGGGACGGTTGATCTCCTCGGTTTCGAGAAACACATTTTCGCTGCCGCGCAGAATCAGCCGCCGCGATAGGAAGTAAAAGCCACTGGTGCCGTCGGGGGCGATGGTATCCCGCTGGAAGGGCTGCACGTTGTCGCCGTAGAGGGCGGTGATTTGGATGCCGTTGCCAAAGGTAAAGTTGCCCTTCAACCCGTGGAACTCCCGCACCGTGGCGGTAAAGCTCTGGGAGGGGCCAGCAAATTCCTGGGTGCCAAAGTCGCCCCACATCAGGTAGTCGGGGTCGGCATCGGGCACCAGGGAATCCCGCTGGAACCGCAGGTAGAGGCTATCGGCGGAGGGGGTGAGGAAGTCGGTGGTGGAACTGTCGCCGTAGACGGCGTAGCTTTGCTCACAGAACTGCACATCCCGGTAAAGCCCGCCGCTCTCGCAGCGGTCGTTCAGCCCCCGCTGGCTGTTGTAGGCCCCGGTGAAGGTCCATTCCCCGATGCTGCCGGTGCCAAAAATTCCGGCACTGAGGTCAAACTCAACATCATCGTTCAGGTTGGTGGGGTTGAGGAAGTCCCGGAAGCTGCCCAGCAGGTTGGTGCCGCCTCGGCCCACCCGAAAATCGACCACCCCAGAAATCAGGGTGGGGCGCAGGTCGGTGAGGAAATGTACCTGGGTTTCCCCCAGCAGCCGTGGGTAAACCTGGCTAGGTTGGTCGTCCTCCAGCCCCCGCACCGCCCGACCCGCCACCGTGGCCTGCACCGTCACCACCTGGGCGGCAAGGGTAGACCGCAGTTGCGCCTCAAACCGTCCCTGGCGGGCCAACACCTGGAAGCCCCCCTGATCGGTGTCGTAGTCGGCCCCAATAAATTCTCCGGCAGTGGTGGTTAGGGTAACCACCACATCGCGATCCAAGGGGTTGCCCTCTGGATCCAGAATTTCCCCCTCCACCACCAGGGAGGATCGGCCATTGGCGGGAATTTGCACCTCCCGCTGGGGTCGCACCAGGAGGATATACTCCGGCTCCTCAGTGATTTCCACCGGCTCCACGGGTAACTCCTGGGCCGGGGGCGGCGTCAGGGGTACCTGATGCTGCCAGGGGGCTGACTCAAACAACTCGGTGTTTTCCCGCCGATTGGCCAGATCGGCCTCGCTCGGTGGCTCCAGGTTGGACGGCGCATCTTCCCCTAGGGCGGCGGTGGGCAGGGGGATGGGCAGGACACGATCCGTCGCTTCGTCAGATTCCCCTAGGGTCGTCTCAGGCTGGGCCAGCCCTTCGGCCTCCTGAAGGTCGGCCCCCATCGGCGGTGCAGGTTGCGCTGTAGTCGAGGTTGTGGCGGAGGCGGGACTAGGGATCGCCTCCGGTTCTGGACTGCCCTGGGCAGACTCCACAACCCCTAGGGATCCGGCCAGGGTAACCCATAGCCCCAGCCCCAAGGTGCGAAGGGTGATCATGGCTGCTCCTCCCCAAAGGTAGGCGTTACGGCAAAGTTCATGCGGGCCAAGCCCCCAGGCGAGAGCCTCGCCATGCGAGAGACGCTGTTTTCCTCAATGCGGAAGAGGTTGGGGGCCAGGGTATACCCCGGCAGGCTATAGAGGTCGAGGGTGCCCACTCGGTAACCGGGCAGCACGTTGATCAAGGAGAAGAGGCCATCGGCATCGGTGAGGATGCGGTTGCCATCGTCCATGAAGATCACGGCGTTGGGCACCCCTGGTTCCCCTGGTTGCTGCTGGCCGTCAAAGTTTTTGTCTACAAACACCCGCCCTAGAATGGTGCCACAGTCGGCCAAAATGCCGGGACGCACCGTAATTTGGTAGGTCGCCACCACCGGGTCTGCCCCCGGAGTTGACGCCTGGGCAATGTTGCGCCCATCGCCGCGCACCGCATCGGGGGTCATCAGCACCGCGTAGGCCACGGAGATCGACTGCCCCGGTGGCAAGGCCCCAAAGGTCAGATTCAGGGTGCTGTCGGTGGTCACCACCTGGGTGGGCGGATTGGGCGTGGCCTGCACGGAGTCGGGCACGTAGGCGAGGCCCCTCGGCAGTTGGTCGGTAATGGTGACGGGGTCAGCCACCACGGTTCCAACGTTGGTGACCACCAGCCGGTAGACCGCCACATCCCCCGGCTCTGCCGCCGCCCGATCCGAGGTCTTCACGATCTGCAACTGGGGTGGGGCGTTGATGGTCACCTGGGCCGTCGCCGTAGTGGGTGGTGCCCCCGGCGTTGAGGCTTGGGCGGTATTGATCCCATTGCCGCGTGAGGCATCGGGGGTCACCCGCACCTGGTAGTTCACGGTAATGGCTTGCCCCGGCGGCAGGGCTCCAAAGGTGAGGGTGAAACGGCTGTCGGTGGCGACCACCTCCGTTGGCGGATTAGGCGTGGCCTGGATCGACCCTGGCACGTAGACCAAGCCCACGGGCAACTGGTCGGTGACGGTGACTGGGTTGGCCGCTACGGTAGACCCATTGGTTACCACAAGCTGGTAGTCCACTACCTCGCCGGGGGCCACCGATGGCCGGGCCACGGTTTTCACCAGCTGAAGCTGGGGCGGCGGCGGCGGATTAATCACCACCCGGGCAATGGAGGTGATTGGTGGCACCCCAGGGGTTGAAGCCTGGGCAGTGTTGAGGCCATTGCCATTCACCGCATCGGGCGTCAACTGTGCCTGGTAGTTCACGGTGATCGACTGCCCCGGTGCCAAGGCTCCAAAGGAGAAGATCAGGACGCTGCCCGTATTCGCCACCTGGGTTGGTTGGTTGGGCGTGGCCTGCACCGAGTTGTCCACGTAGACAAAGCCCTGGGGCAACTGGTCGGCAATGGTGACCGGATTAGCCACGACGTTGGAGGTGTTGGTCACCACCACCTGGTAGGACACCACATCACCGGGGGTTGCCGCCGTCCGATTCGGGGTCTTTACAATTTGGAGCTGCGGCAGGGCGGGTGGGGGCAAAGGCCCTGTGGTGACCTGGGCCGTCGAGGTAATGGGCGGAATCCCCGGTGTTGACGCCTGAGCCGTGTTGAGACCATTGCCATTCACCGCATCGGGCGTGACTTGCACCCGATAGGTCACCGTGATCGACTGCCCCGGTGCCAGGGCTCCAAAGGCAAAGGTGAGGGTGCTGCCCGTGTTCACCACCTGGGTGGGCTGGGTGGGCGTGGCCTGCACCGAGTTGTCCACATAGACAAAGCCCTGGGGCAACTGGTCGGTAACGGTCACCGGGTTGGCTGTCGTCGTAGACACGTTCGTGACCACCACCTGGTAGGTGGCCACATCACCGGGCACCACCGTCGCGCGATCCACCGTCTTCACGATCTGAAGCAGGGGCGGCGGCGGCGGCGTAATGGCAATTTGGGCCGTTGCCGTCACGGTTGGAGCCCCCGGCGCTGAGGCCTGGGCGGTGTTGACCCCGTTGCCATTCACCGCATCGGGCGTAACGCGCACCTGATAGTTCACGGTAATGGCTTGCCCCGGTGCGAGAGCCCCAAAGGTGAGGGTGAAGGTGCTGCCCGTATTCGTCACCTGGTTGGGCGGATTGGGCAAAGCCTGGATGGAATTATTGACGTAGACCAACCCCCGGGGTAACTGGTCGGTAATGGTCACCGGGTTGGCCGTCGTCGTAGACACGTTCGTGACCACGATCTGGTAGCCCGCCACTTCGCCAGGGGTCGCGGTGGTTCGATCCACCGTCTTCACAATCCGCAGGGCGGGCGGGGCGGGCGGGGCCAACACCACCGTCGTCACCGAGGGCGGCAACACAATGGGCGGCCCACCGCCATCGGGCACGTAGGAAGCCTGGGCCTGGTTCTGAATCTGCGTCGGCGCAGGTTGGGCCTGTACCGCCGTGGATCCATAAAAACCATGGCTAAAAAGACTACTAACCAGAATGGATAGGGTAAAGAGGAACCCCATCCACAGGTGTCGATAACGTCGTCTCACACTCACCCTCTGAGGTCACCCTCACACCGTCATACGAAACTGAGGCAGTTGACACCAAGGTTCAACTCACCCACCCATGCTGTCGGAGCATCAGGCCACTCCAACGGATTTAACGCTTTGTTAACTGGTCAACCCAGATTCCCTAGACTCAGTTGAAGGAACCTGGCTATGCTAATTCCCTGAGGTACGCCCGTAATTGTACGGAGTCCCTATTAAAAGTTTCATAAAACTACAAAAAAATCAAAGTTTTTCCTGGAATTGCTAACCAAAATGACCCACCCCACCCCGATTTACTCCGACCACTAAGGGATGTTCTGGGGATTCTAGCCCGAACTCGGTCGGGGAAACCCCAGCGCTAATTTTGGTAAAAAGCCAAGGCGGACAGCGGGCCAGAGGCTATGATCGAACCATCACGGTGATCCGACGCCCCATCGCCCAGGGCACCGCAGGTTTTATGGGATCAGCATTGAACACTATGGCAACCAATTCCTCTGCCGACATGGCTCCCCCTGGGGCCAACCCTCCGTCCAGCAGCTATACCCCCCTATCGGGCAGCGAGTCGCGGGTGGAAAGCCCCCGCTACCGATGCCCGGTGGCCAGTTGCCACCAAAACTGGTATCGCCACGACAGCGATGAACCCATCCCCCACTGCCCCATCCACGACGTCGTGATGGTGCGAGACAGCAAGGTTCACTAGGTCTCGGTCTCGCCTTGTCCCTGTACCACCAGCACCGCACAGGGAGATCGGTGCATCACGTAGCTGCTAACGCTGCCCAAGAGCAGTTCTCCCAGCCCGTCCATCCCCCGTCGTCCTAGCACAATCAAATCCGCCGACCAGTCTTTGGCCAGGGTGCAGATGGCTTTGCCTGGATCGCCCACCAGTTGAGTTGCGGTGGTGGAGATCCCCTGCTGGCGTGACGCCTCAGCCCAGGTTTGAAGTTGGGCCTGGGTTTGCTGCTGTATTGCTTCCCAGTTGGCTAGATAAATTTCGTAGTTCGGCAGGTTAACGGTGGATAGGGCCTTATCAATGGCCATATAGGCCGGATCGGGGTAGCCACTCTGCACAGGAGACAACACATGCACTAGGTGCAGTTCGGCCTGGTAGGCGAGGGCAATGGCCTCGGCCTCGGCCAAAACTTGGCTGGCCATGGCCAGGGATCGATCCACGGCCACCAAAATGCGCTGGAACATGGCTTTACCCCCTCCTACATCGTCCGGCAGGATTGCCCCCGATTTGTGCTGTATCCAGCTTACCTACTGTTCAGCCTCGGCGGCGATCTGGGCCAAAAGAGAGGTTACCCGTTCTTTAATTTCGTCGCGCACGCGGGGGAAAATCTCCGGTTGTTCGGCGGGGTCATCCAGTTGCCAGTCGTCAAAATACTCGCGCATCAGCCAGTCGGGGGGCAAATTCACGCCGCAGCCACAGAGGGAAATCACCGCATCAAAGGTCTCTGGGCTAAATTCATCTAGGGCGTTGGAGGTTTGTTGGCTGATGTCAATGCCCACCTCGGCCATGGCGGCGATGGCCTCTGGCCGCACAGAACTGGCCTCTAAACCAGAACTGACGACCTCAATTTTTCCGGCCCCTAGGGTTTTGGCAAAGCCCTCCGCCATTTGGGAACGGGAGGAATTTTTCTTGCAGACAAACATGATGCGCTTCATGGCAGGTACTCTTCAGTAAAAGATTTATGGATGGGAAGATATGGGATTTTTGGATCCCCCCTAGCCCCCCTTTGCAAAGGGGGGAACCGGATTTAAAGTCCCCTTTGCAAAGGGGGGAGCTAGATTCAAAGTTTCCCTTTCAACCGGGAGAAAAGTTTCCCTTTCAACCGGGAGAACCGAATTCAAAGTCCCCCTTCGTAAGGGGAAAATCAGAGTCAAAGTCCCCCTTCGCAAGGGGGATTTAGGGGGATCCTCCTCCCGTTAACCCAGGGGCCGCATACAGCGGGGATCGCGTAGGGTGGCTTTTTCAGGATCACGGGGGAACCAAAAGGCCGTTTTTTTGCAAAATTCCACCAGCATTAACATCACCGGAACTTCGATCAGCACCCCGACGACCGTGGCCAAGGCGGCCCCAGAGTTGAGGCCAAACAGCGTTACGGCGGTGGCAATGGCGACCTCAAAGTGATTGCTGGCCCCAATCAGGGCAGCGGGGGCGGCGTCTTCGTAGACCATCCCTAACTTTTGGGCGGCCACGTAGGTAAGCCCAAAAATCACATTAGTTTGCAGCAATAGCGGCACCGCAATCAGCAGAATATGCAGGGGATTGCGCACAATCAGGTCGCCTTTGAAGGCGAACAGCAGCACCAGGGTGGTGAGCAGGGCAATGACGGAAATCGGGCTGAGGTACTTCAAAAACACGGTTTCAAAATAGTCTCGGCCCCTGTGGCGTAAAATCCAGGTGCGAGAAATCGCCCCCGCCAGCAGCGGCAGTCCCACATAGATCAACACCGACAGCACAATGGTTTGCCAGGGCACCGTGAGGCTATTTGCCGCCAGCAGCCACCGCCCCAGAGGCGCGTAGAGAAACAGCATGGCCAAGGAATTGACCGCCACCATCACCAGCGTATGGCCCTGGTTGCTGAAGGATAGATAACCCCACATCAACACCATGGCGGTGCAGGGGGCAATGCCTAATAAAATGCAGCCCGCAATGTAGGAATCCGCCAGGGCAATTTCGGTGCCGCGAATGATTTCCGTTTCCATCAGCAGGGGCCGAAACAGCCCACCCAGAAAAACCTGAGCAAATAGCACCATGGTAAAGGGCTTGATCAGCCAGTTCACCACCAGGGTGAGCACCACGGGCCGAGGGGTACGGGCGGCTTTTTTGGCCTGGGAAAAATCAATCTTCACCATGATGGGATACATCATGAAAAACAGGCAGATGGCAATGGGAATCGACACCTGGTAAAGACTCATGGCATCTAGGGCCACCGCCATCCCAGGGAAAACCCGCCCCAGAATAATTCCAGCTACGATGCAGAGAAACACCCACAGGGTGAGGTAGCGCTCAAAGCGGTTGAGTTGCCCTCCCGCCTGGACGGCCTTGGGGTTAGGATTGGGCTGAGCATCCATACAGGGCACACCTGAAACAACAAAACTTGATGCGACCCTTCCATCATTTCAAATTTTCTTGATTTGTCAATCCTGATCAGGCGCACAGGCACGGGCAGGCAGCATGGGGCTGAAGCGGCGAAAATCCGCCAAATACTGCTCTAGGGCCACCAGTTGGGGCAGATTAAGGCTGTAGTAAATCCAGCGGCCTTCCTGGCGAGAACGCACCAGTTCCGCCGTTTTCAAGGCTTTGAGGTGAAAGGACAGCTTCGACTGTGCCACCCCCATTTGGTCACAGAGGTCGCAAACACAGAGTTCCTGGCTGCGCAGGCGATCCACAATTTCTAGGCGCAGGGGATCGGCGAGGGCTTTGAATCCCAAAACAACTAAATTTGATGCGCTTGAGGTTTCCAGCATCTAAATTCCTTGGGGTTCCTCCTCAAGATACTGCCACTGGTGAAACATGGCGGCTTGGCCGTAGGGGTTGCCAGCGTCATCGGTCACATTCCACACGATGGCGTTTTGGATGGTAAACCGCCGCCCAGACTTGGCAATGCGCACCCCGGCATAGTTGCGAATGTAGCCCTGCTGGGTCACTTCTGCCAGCAGTCTATCCCGTTCCGCCCGGTTCGGGAGTTCCGCTGAAAGTCGGGAAGGTAGGGCGGTAAATTCTTCCCAAGAAAATTCAAACAAGCGCTGGGCGGTGCGGTTGGCATAATTGAAAATGGGGTCAGCCTCGGTGCCGTGGGATACCAACACAAAGGGCGCATCGTACAACGCCTGGGCCGCTGCCATGCCGGAGAGCAATGGATCAATTAAATCTCCCCCTAGCAAACGACGGAAACTTTGGCACAGCCGATTCCCATGTTCCGCTAGGTTGGAAAAGTCTGGGATAAATTCGGCACTTTGCCCCATGGCATTTTCTCCGGGCTTTACACTAGGCGCAGTGAGGGGAGATCGGGTCGAGACATTCCTTCTTAGCCCCGACTTCAACCGCAAACGGGAAGATCGGCCCACTCAATTATAGGTGGCCTTTAAACAATCGCGACATCTTTAAGGCGTGTTTTTCTAGCCAGGCTGGTCAAGACCGTTTTAAGGATCTTACAACCAAGTCATAAAAGCCCTGAACCCAGCATCAATTATGGTGCTTCATTTCGGTTTTGTCGTGTTTCTGTTATGTCAAATTTCATAAAATCCTAATTTTAACTTCCCACAATGCCTCCAGTAAATATCTTACTTTTCAGTCTTGAGACTAGTTTAAATAATCGATTAACCTATTCTTAGGATGAATTCAAAATGAGTCTAGGCCCATTTTAGAGGATGTTTGAAAAGTCCTGTTGCTTGTCGCAACGGTGGCGATCCCCCTAAATCCCCCTTGGAAAGGGGGACTTTTACCCCCCTTTCCAAGGGGGGCAGGGGGGATCGGCGGGTGACTAAAGCTACAGGGGATCCCTTTTCAAACGCCCTCTTAGTAGCGCCCTCTGCCATTAAGACAGCGAATTAAATTCGATGGATAAGGGATAAGGCCCTGCCATTCTGGCCAAGCAGTTCCCACGGGGGTCTTCCCTTGTCATCCGGCAGGTCGTTTCAGATGGCGCTTAGGCTAGTCGAATTCGTTTCCTTCCTTCGTCGGTCTATATCTATGGGTGCTAATGATGTCCAACTTTTTTGAGCCGGTGGCGGTTAACATTTCATCTCAGAGAACGTCCCAGTCCTTCGATCAAGATCGGTTTCATGAGATCGCCACCTATCTTCGCCAGGTGCGGCTAACGCAGGGCTGGAGTATTACTGATATGGCTCAGCGGAGTTCCCTCGCCCCCTTTCTCATCCAGATCATTGAGCGCGGAGACTTCCAAGATTTACCAGAGACCTTGCCCAGCGGTGTTTGTATTCAGCGCTATGCCGACGCCCTAGGGCTGAAGGGGTCTGAGGTAGCCAGTGGGCTATCGCGGCGGGCCAGTGCGCGGTAGGGGACGGGTGGGCCAAGGGCCATCGAGAACACTGCGCGAACCCACGCAACAGGGTAAGATCTGACCTTGGTTGAGCAACTGAGAGGACAGACCCCTGAAAACCCGCATCATTATCGTCCGCCACGGGCAAAGCACCTATAACCAGCTCAAGCGCATCCAAGGCCACTGCGACGAATCGGCCCTGACGCCCAAGGGGGAAGCCCAGGCGCTTCAGGTGGCCCAGGCCTTGGGGGGGATTCCCTTTGATGCGGTGTGGTGTAGCCCTCTCCAGCGGGCACGAAAAACCGCTGAAATTATCACCGCTGAGCTACAAAAGAGTTTGCCCAGTCTGTCCAGCCCGCAAACCACCGACGATCTGAAGGAAATCAGCCTGCCCCTGTGGGAGGGGATGCCCTTCACCGAGGCTGAGGCTCAGTTCCCGGAAACCTTCCGCCAGTGGCGTACCGATCCGGCCAACTTTGTCATGGCCCTGCCCACGGCAGACGGCGGCACCGAGGACTTTTATCCCGTGCGATCCCTCTACCAGCAAGCCGCTCGGTTTTGGCAAGCTTTGCTAGATGCGCACGAAGGGCAAACCGTTTTGGTCGTGGCCCATAGCGCCATCAACCGCGCCCTGGTGAGTACGGCCATTGGCCTGGGGCCAGATCACTTCAACCAGCTCAGCCAAGCCAACTGCAATATCAGTGTGCTCAACTTTGAGGGCGGCTGGAACGGCCCGGTGCAGGTGGAGGCCATGAACCTAACCAGCCACATGGGCAGTCCGCTGCCGGAGATGCGGAAGGGCCACCGGGGGCCGAGGCTGCTGCTGGTGCGCCACGGCGAAACGGAATGGAACCGCAATGGACAGTTCCAGGGCCAGATTGATGTGCCCCTCAACGACAATGGCCGCGCCCAGGGCCAAAAGGCGGCGGAATTTCTTAAATCTATCCAAATCGACGCGGCCTATACCAGTTTTATGGCCCGACCCAAGGAAACCGCTGAAATTATCCTTCAGCATCATCCTGGCCTGGAATTGCACAGCGTCACCGACCTGCAAGAAATTAGCCACGGCGAATGGGAAGGGCTGTACGAGGCCGACATTGAAACCAACTATCCCGGAATGCTGCACCAGTGGCAAACCGCCCCAGAAACCGTGCAGATGCCGGGGGGCGAAAACCTCCAGCAGGTGTGGCATCGAGCGATTTTGGCCTGGAAGCAAATTGTGGCGGCCCACAGCGGCAGCGATGAGGTACAGACCGTTTTGGTGGTGGCCCACGATGCCGTCAACAAAGCGCTACTCTGCCACCTGGTTGGCCTTGGCCCAGAGTCTTTCTGGCGATTTAAGCAGGGCAACGGGGCCGTTAGCGTGATTGACTATCCCAACGGCATCGACAGCCCCCCCGTCCTCAACGCCGCCAACATCACCATTCACCTATCGGGTAGCGTGCTGGATAAAACGGCAGCGGGGGCGTTGTAACCGTGACCAGCGAGGCAGATCAAGGCCAAATCCAGCTAATCCAACAGGTGCGGGTGCTGGATGCCGTCACCCAAATGGATCAAGTCAACGACGTGCTGGTTCAGGGAGGGCACATCCAGGCCATCGCCAACCCCATCACCGACTGGCCCGCCGAAGCCGAGGTGATTTCGGGCCAGAGTAAGGTGCTGATTCCGGGTTTGGTGGATCTCTACAGCCACTCCGGGGAACCGGGCCACGAAGACCGGGAAACCCTGGCCTCCCTGCTGCGGGCTGGACGGGCCGGGGGCTTTACCCGTTTGGGGGTGCTGCCCACCACGGAACCCGCCGTGGACAATCCGGCCATGGTGGAGAAACTCCTCCATCAGCGCCAAGCCCTCGCCGCCGCTGAGCCGAACCTGCCCCACCTGTATCCCTGGGGTGCCCTCACCCAATCAGCCCAGGGGCAACAGATGACGGAACTGGCGGAACTGGCCCAAACCCCCATTGTGGGCTTTGCCGATGGCCGTGCGCTGCAAAATCCCCTACTCACCCAGCGCTTGCTGGAATACCTCAAACCCCTCAACCGTCCCGTGGCCCTGTGGCCCTGCGATACCAGTCTGCGCGGCAGTGGTGTGGCGCGATCTGGCCCCTCTGCCCTGATCTACGGGTTCGTGGACGATCCCGTTCTCTCGGAAACCGCCGCCCTCGCCGCTCTGCTGGAAACCATCGCCGCCGTGGGCACCCCCGTCCACATCATGCGACTCTCTACCGCACGGGGGGTTGAGCTAGTGCGGCGGGCCAAGGCCGAAGGATTGCCCATCACCGCCAGCGTCTCTTGGATGCACCTGCGGTTTAACAGCCGCAACCTCGATAGCTACGACCCCAACCTGCGCCTCGCCCCACCCCTGGGTAACCCGGAGGATCAAGTCGCCCTGATGACCGGGGTGAAAAACGGCACCATCGACGCCATCGCCATCGACCACCGACCCCACACCTACGAAGACAAAACCGTGGGATTCCCTGCCGCACCACCGGGGGCCATCGGCCTAGATCTGGCCTGGAGCGTGTTGTGGGATGGCTTTGTGCAAACCAGCCTATGGGAACCCCTCACCCTCGTCCAAGCCCTCAGCACCAACCCCGCCCGCATCTGGGGCCAAACGCCCCCCACTATAGCCCCCCAGCAGCCCGCCGAAATGTCCCTATTCGACCCCGCCCAATCCTGGACGGTGACGCCCGACAGCCTAGAATCCCTCTCCGCCAATACTCCCTGGCTGGGCCAAACCCTCAAAGGTCGAGTGCTTCGCACCTGGGTTTAAGGAATGGGCGTTTAAGGAGCGTTACACCGCCCCTAAGCCCAGCACCCAATCGCGCAGTAGGCTATTCACCTGGTCGGGCACTTCGTCGTGGGGGCAGTGGCCCGCTTGCAGGTAGTGCTCTGTCAGGCTGGGATAGTATTGGCGGAATTTGGCTCCCTTGGCGCGGCAGTTCATCCAGGGGTCGCCCTCGCCCCACAGCATCAGCAGGGGGCAGGTCATCTTTTGTAGCAGTTCGTCCACCTTTTCGCCCTGGCGGGATTTGAACACCGAGGCGAACACCTGGGCGGCACCGGGGTCGCAGGAGGGGCGGCGGATGTCTGCCACCAGTTCGTCGGTGATGGCGGATTTGTCTACATAGACCTGGTTGAGGGTGCGGCGAATCACCGAGGGCTGGCGCACGTACTGAAACAACAGCCAACTGGGCAACGGTTGCAGCATCACCGATTGGATCAGCTTGGCCACGGGGTTCGGTTTGGCGGCGGGGGCTGCATCCGAAAACGGCCCCGCACTGTTCAGCAACACCAGACCAGCGGCGGATTCGGGATGGTTCGCCGCCACGCAAAGGGACGCATAGCCCCCCAGGGAGTTGCCCGCCAGGATGGCCGGACGACCGATTTTTTCTTGAATAAACTCGTGCAGTTGGGCCTGCCACAGACTGCCGCTATACTCTCCGTTGGGTTTGGCCGAGCGACCAAACCCCATCAGGTCGATGGCCCACACCTCAAAGTCGGATTGCAGACCCCGGATATTTTTGTGCCAGTGGTCGGTGGAAGCCCCAAAGCCATGCACCAACAGCAGCGGCGGACGGCTGGGGTGTGGTTCACCTGCCACAACGTAGTGAATGGCTTGGTCTCGCCACATCCAATACTGACTGGGGGTGCGGTGGGTGGTGGTGGGGAGGGTGGCGGTCATGGCGGGGATCACTCAGGGATTTACAGAATTTACAGAGTGGTACTGTGCAGCGATTTTACAAAACTTAATCTAAATGGTAGCGAATCTGGGGCACCATCGCCGCCCAGGTGACAAACCGACCAATCCGGGGCATTGTGGCATTGAAATAGGTGGAGTTCAGAGGCTATGGCAGCGCTATCTCGTCCTCGTTCGGCCCAAAAGGGGCGGCAGTTTTCTAAGTATGATGCGCGGCGGGCGGGGGCGCGTTGGTTTGAGCGGCTGATGGCGGGAATAGCCCTCGTAAACCTTGGCTTGGTGGCCCTCGACCTCAGCTACATCCCCATGCGGGATCTCTACCTGCGTTTTTTGCCCCAGATCACGGTCTGGTATGGCGAAACCTTTAAGGGCATTGAACCGCACCGCTTCACCACCCACTACCTAGAAACCGTGGAGCGTCTAGAACAGCAGGTGGCCCTGACAGGGTTGACCTCCCCCGCAGCCCAGGAGATTTTGGCCGAGTTGCAGCAGCAGAGTGCGGCGATGGTGGCGGAAAATCCCTTCCAGTTGGCCAACCGTTCTGGCAACCTTGAGCAGATTAAGAACCACCTGCGGGATCGCATGGAACTAGACTCGGCCACCGAGGCGTTTACCGCCTTTTGGAGCGACGAACACCTGCGTTCGGCGGGGTTTCCCCAGGAAATCGCCTTTTTCAATGATGATGTGCGGCCTCTGATTGAAACGAATTTCTTCCGCAATCTGGCGGTGCATGGCGGCTTTGAGGATCTGTTTTGGCGCATTGATATGTGGTTCAACATCCTCTTTGCCGTGGAGCTGCTGGCCCGCAGTTTCTACCTAGGGCGGCGCTACAAAAACTTCACCTGGCGCGATGCCATTCTCTGGCGCTGGTACGATCTGCTGCTGATTGTGCCCTTCAGCGCCCTGCGAATGCCCTGGCTGGCCCTGTCCCGCGTCATTCCGGTGATCATCCGCATCAACCAGTCCAACCTGATTGACCTCGAACCCGCACAGCAGCGCATCAGCCGCTTTGCCATTAGCCATGTGGCCGTTGAAATTACGGAAATTGTGGTGCTACGCATCATCGACCAAATGCAAGCCCTGATTCGGGATGGCAGCTTGTCTCAAATCGTACTGCGGGATCCGGGCAGCCGGCGCTACATCGACATTAGCGGCGTCAACGACCTAGAGGTGCTGGCCCAGCGCTTGGCTACCCTCACCGTCTACAGCGTACTGCCCCACATCAAGCCCGAATTCGACGAATTGCTCCACCACACCGTTACCACCGCCTTCGACCAAGCCCCTGGATACCAAAGCTTTCGCCAACTTCCTGGCCTCGGCAACCTGCCCGACCAAATCGCCCAGCGCATCGTCGCGCAACTGTCCACCAATGCCTACGCCGTTGTGAAGGGTAGCCTGGAAAACAAAGAAGGCGTGGCCCTCACCCAAGCCCTCGTCACTAAGTTCACGGAGACCTTCCGGCAACAGCTCCAGGAGGAGGAAAACATTACCGAACTGGAAACCCTCCTGGTGGACTTCCTCGAAGAAGTGAAACTCAACTACGTGAAACGGCTGGCCTCCGAGGACGTGGATCGCCTGATTGAGGAGCGCTACCAGATCTACAACGTTACCCAAACCGACGCCTAATCCATTGCCCTGTCTGCCTAACACAACCCCGAAAAGCATTGTGTCAGACAGACAGGCTCTACCCGCCCTTCGATCAGAGCCGTATTGCCATAGCCCTCGTACCAAAGCCGACTTGCTTCCCCCCGATAAGGAGACCTCGCCCTTCTCTAATCTGCCCACCCCTTTGGGTTTCAGGAATTTGATCTAGGGTTCCTTTCTTAGTAGGATGCAATGATGCGAGTTCATAGACAAACCCTTTAATCCTGAGACACCGTGCGAAAAATTATTCTTGCTGGCAACTGGAAAATGTACAAAACCCAGGCGGAAACCCTGGAGTTTCTGAAGCAATTTTTAGGGCAGCTCAACGAAACCCCTGAGGATCGCAGCGTGGTGCTGTGTGCACCCTTCACCGCCCTCAGCGCCCTATCCAAGAGCCTGCACGGAGCCAGAATTAAGGTGGGTGCCCAGAATATCCACTGGGAAGACGAGGGAGCCTATACCGGGGAAATTTCCGGCGATATGCTGCGGGAACTGGGGGTGCGCTACGTGATCGTGGGCCACAGCGAACGCCGTCAATACTTTGGCGAAACCGACGAAACCGTCAACCTACGGCTGAAGCAGGCCCAAAAATGCGGCCTCATCCCCATCCTCTGCGTGGGCGAAACCAAGCAGCAGCGGGATGCGGGCGAAACCGAAGCCGTGATTGCCGCCCAGATTGAGAAAGATTTGGTCAATGTCGATCAAACCAACCTAGTGATTGCCTACGAACCGATCTGGGCCATCGGCACCGGGGACACCTGCGAGGCCGAAGAAGCCAACCGCGTCATCGGCGCAATCCGCAAATTGCTGACCAACCCCAACGTCACCATCCAGTACGGCGGCTCCGTCAAACCGGGCAACGTAGACGAACTGATGGCCCAACCCGAAATCGACGGTGCCCTCGTCGGTGGGGCCAGCCTAGAACCCGACAGCTTCGCCCGCATCGTCAACTTCCAGCCCTAGCCTAGATCGGTCGCCATATCCCCCAAGGGCGAGGAGACCTCGCCCCTACCCCACAATCGTACTGTGCCTGATCTACCGCACCAGCAGCGTCACCCCTGCCATCAACAGCCCTAACCCCAGGGCTTTGGTCAAATCCATAGGCCGCACCATGGCCCCAAATAGGCCGTAGTGGTCGATGATGGCCCCCGCCACAAACTGGGTGGCCACCATCACCGTAAACCCCGCCGCCACCCCCAGCCGGGGCACCACATAGCCAATCGCCCCAATAATCACCAGCCCCATCAGGCCAGAGGTGAGGGCATACCAGGGCACCGTGTTCCAAGCCTTGAGGTTACCCCCCTGGGCGACCAGCATCGCCATGGCCACAATCACCGCCCCGCCAGAATAGGTAATAAACACACTCTCCAGCGGCCCCATCGCCACCGATAGCAGCCCCATAAACTGCCCTTGCAGCGCCGTGGCAATGCCGCCCATCATGGCCAGAACAATTACAAACAGGTTTGCCATAGGAGATGTCTATTCAAGGGTGGGGTCAACGTCTATTTAACTTACCCTTAAAGGCGAATGCTCCGCCGCAAATTTGCGCGTGTCGCTTTGGTCTATTCCCAGTCCACCCGATCAATGTGCTCGATATAGTCTAAATTCGCCAGTTCCATCAGCACCAGAACCGCATTGGGCTGGTGGGTATTGCCAATTGCTAGCACCTGATCCGCCGTACAGCCAATCCGGCCCGGACTGTCGGGATACAGCGTCACAGACGGATCGATAGCCTGCACGGTTTCTAGAACAGCAGGCTCCCCAGGCAGGCAAAACTCGTAATCTAAGGATCGCTTGCCGTCCGGTGGCCCATAAAGCCCGTTTTCGTCAAGCTGTTCTAGGTCAAAGGTAATTTTGTCGAGGGTCATCGGTGAGTCAGTCTCGGTAACGGGTTGGCAGGCTAAGGTTAGCAGACCAACCAGCCCCAACCCAGCCCAGCGTCCACCCTGCCGCAACAAACAAAACGCCATCCGCCCACTCCCAAAAGTCAACAATTCAGCCATCTTTACGACCATCACCGCTGGGTTTTACGCTTCGCCGGAGCCAGCCTCAGCAGCGCTAGCCCCACTGCCGCTGCCACCATGCCCCCCGCTGCCCCAAAGGCCAGCAGCACCCCAAAGGGAATTTCGATGGATTGCAGCGTCAACAGCCGAATCGAAACCGGGGTCGCGTTTTGCACGGCCACAATCGCTATTGCCGCCACCCAAAGGGCCGGAATGATTGCCAATAACGGTCTTGCCATAGAAAATTACCCAGAATCAGGACGGATCTAAAAAAGTAGGGGTTGCCAGGGGGGTGTCTCTTTGAGTAGTATAGTCAACTGGGCTATACGAGAAAGATCATGGCAAAACGGGTACAGGTAGTTCTTACCGAAGACATTCGCAAACTGGGTCAGAACGGTGACCTCGTGGACGTGGCACCGGGTTACGCACGCAATTATCTCCTGCCAAATGGCAAAGCCGTCCGCACCACCCCCGGCGTGCTCAAGCAGGTGGAGCGCCGCCGTGAGGCCGAGCGTCAGCGCCAGCTCGAAATTAAGCAAGAGGCCGAGGCAACTAAAACCGCCCTGGCCACCATTGGCATGTTCACCATCCAAAAACCCGTGGGCGAAAACGACGCCATCTTTGGTACCGTCACCTCCAGCGATGTGGCCGATGTGATCAAGTCTCTATCTGGTAAGGACGTAGATCGCCGCGACATCACTGTGCCCGACATCAACAAACTGGGTGAGTATGAGGCCCAAATCAAACTTCATGCCGAAGTGACCGCTACGGTCAATCTGCGTATCATCGCAGAGTAACCTGCTTCGGGCCACGATTTGGATAACCCTGGCTTTGTGCTGGGGTTATTTTTAGGACAACAAAATAGTACAATTATACTAAATTAAATTGTCGGGATCCGTCTTGCCCTGTCTTTTTTGCCCCCAGTCATGTTTATCGTCGTCCGTGCCTAAACCGTCCATTGCCCAGGCTTCTACAATTCCACAGATTGCGATTCCACGGTTTACGATTCCACGGTTGTGGAACTTCATCATTTCCTACAGGTAGCCCTTTTCCCTAGGCCATCGCCCAGGCCCACCGACGGAATCCGCCCCAAAATCCTAGGGCTTGATACACTAAGGCTCTAAACATTGGCCCCCTGCCGCCCCGGACTTGCCATGGTACAAAACTTGCAGTTTGATGCGGTCAACGACCGACTACCGCCCCAAAATATTGAGGCCGAAGAGGCCATTCTGGGCGGCGTACTGCTCGACCCGGAGGCCATTGGTCGGGTGATGGAAATTCTCACCCCCGACGCCTTTTACATCGGTGCCCACAAGGAAATTTACCGTGCCGCCCTCGACCTCCATGCCAAGGGTCAGCCCACGGATTTGCTCACCATTACCGTGTGGCTGAAGGATCACGACAAGCTGGAGAAGGTGGGGGGCCAAGCCCGCATTGCCCAACTGATCGATCGCACCGTTAGCGCCGCCAACATCGACCAGTACGCCACCCTGGTGATGGACAAGTACACCCGGCGAATGCTGATCCAAACCGGGGGCGAAATTGCCCAACTCGGCTACGACACCACCGTGCCGCTGGAAAAGGTGCTGGATCAGTCGGAGCAAAAGCTGTTTAGCATTACCCAGGTGCGTCCCCAGGTGGGCCTCACGGCAACCTCGGATATTTTGATCGACACCTTTGCCGAAATCGAACAGCGTTCCCTCGGCGTGGTGCTGCCCGGTGTGCCCTGCGGCTTCTACGATCTCGATGCCATGACCCAGGGCTTCCAGCGCTCCGACCTAATTATTACGGCGGCCCGTCCGTCCATGGGCAAGTGTCTTAGTGCGGAGGCCCAAATTCTGCTGGCCGATGGCAGTCTCAAAACCATGGGCGAAATTTACCACGCCCAAACCGCCGATCTACTCACCCTCGGCCCCAACTGGCGCTTTCACCTCACCCAGCCCAGCGCCTATGTGGATGATGGCCACAAGCCCGTCTTTCGGGTCAGCACCCGATCTGGTCGCACCCTAGAAACCACCCTCACCCATCCCTATCTGACCATTCAGGGCTGGCGACCGTTATCAGAATTGGCGGTAGGCCAAAAAATTGCCGTTCCCCGCATTCTGCCCGTCTTTGGGAGTGAAGAGCTACCGGAACATCAAATCAAACTCCTGGCCTACCTTATTGGTGATGGTTGCCTGACTGGCACTTCTCCCCAATTCACTAACGAGAACCCAGCGATTCAGGCTGATTTCACCGCCGCCGCCCTTCTATTGCCAGGGGTAAAGGTGCGTCCAGAAACCTCCCAAGGCACCCGTACACCAACGTTTTACGTCACCTCGGATTGCAACGATGTGCAGCAAGCCCGCCAAACCTTTGGGCAGCACTTACGAAGTTTGATTCAACTCAGCGATAAACCAGCGAGTTGGTTTGCCCAAGAGCTAGGCATTAGCCCTAGCCTGGTAACTCAATGGCAGCAGGGAATTTGCGCTCCAAATCCGGCTAACTTTGAGCAACTCTGCCACCTCCTACAGGTTGAACCAGAGGAACTGGCCCCTGGCGGTCTTGCCACGGTTCGCTGGATGAGTCAAAACAACCTCACACTTTGGCTCCAAGAGGTCGGGCTTGGGGGCAAGTCAGCCCACCACAAAACCATTCCGGCATTCGTATTTCGGCTCACTCGACCCCACCTATCGCTATTTCTCAACCGTCTTTTTGCCACGGATGGCTGGGCCTCAGTACTGGCATCGGGTCAAGTTCAGCTAGGCTTTTCCAGCGTGAGTGAAACTCTGGTGCGTCAGATTCAGCATCTCTTGCTGCGCTTTGGCATTTTGGCCCAGGTGAAGACCCGCTCCATCAAATACAACGACGAACGGCGGCCTGCTTGGCAACTCGACATCACCGATGCCCCGTCCATCAAAACCTTTATTCAAGACATTGGCATCTTTGGCAAAGAAGATGCCATCGAACGGGTGAAATCGGCCCTACAAAATCGTCGCTATCAAATCAACCAAGACCTCATTCCTATGGAGGTTTGGGAGCTGTTGCGGAAAGCCAAAGGTGAGGAATCGTGGCAATCCCTAGCTCGTCGGGCTGGGTTAAAAGGCACCAGCAACATTCATGCTGGCAAACGTGCCCCCACCAGGGAACGCCTCTTTGCCCTAGCCACGGCCCTAGAGAACACCGAATTACAAAACCTGGCCACCAGTGATGTGTATTGGGATGAAATTGTCGCCATTGAACCCTTGGGCCTCAAACAGGTTTACGACCTCACCATCCCAAAAACCCACAACTTTGTGGCCAACGATATTTGTGTGCATAACACTAGCTTCGTGCTCAACATTGCCCGCAACATTGCCGCGCTGCAAAAGCTGCCCGTAGCCATCTACAGCCTAGAAATGTCGAAGCTGCAACTGGTTTACCGATTGCTCTCCAGCGAAGTGGAAATGGAAAGCAGTCGCCTCCGTACCGGGCGCATTGCCCAAAACGAATGGGAAAAGCTGGGCCATGCCATCAGCGTGTTGTCCCAAATGCCCATTTTTATTGACGACACGCCGAACATTTCCGTCACCGAAATTCGCTCCCGCTGCCGTCGGCTCCAGGCCGAACAGGGCGGTGCCTTGGGCCTCGTGCTGATCGACTACCTGCAACTAATGGAAGGCGGCGGCGACAACCGGGTACAGGAACTTTCCAAAATGACCCGATCCCTCAAGGGTTTGGCCCGTGAGCTAAACGTTCCCATCATTGCCCTGTCGCAGCTCAGCCGGGGGGTCGAATCTCGCACCAACAAGCGCCCGATGATGAGCGACTTGAGGGAATGCGTCACCGGAGACACCTTAGTCGTCCTGGCTGATGGTCGTCGAGTCCCGATTCAAGACCTGGTGGGACACACCCCTGAAGTCATTAGCCTAGACAGCCACGGCAAGCTCATCCAGGCCCAAGCTGAAGTGGTTTGGGAAGTCGGCACTCGCCCGGTTTATATGCTAACCACAGCCAGCGGACGTAAAATTCGGGCCACCGCAGAGCATCGGCTGTATACCTTCGATGGCTGGCAACGGCTGAAGGAACTCAAGTCGGGAAGCCGTATCGCCATCGCTCGGTATTTACCCGAACCTAAGCCTGCTGAAACTTGGCCAGAGTTGAGGTTAGCGCTTCTGGGTCAACTGATTGGCGATGGCAGCTATCTAAAAGGGCAACCGCTTCGCTATACAACCGCGTCTGAAGAAAACAGCCAGATTGTGCAGTTAGCGGCTGAGCAAGAATTTGGTTGTGAAGTAAAACGCTACAAAGGCAAAGGTCAATGGCACCAGCTCTTGATTTCTGGTAACGGCAATCGCTGGCATCCTGCTGGGGTCAACCTTTGGTTACGACAGCTTGGAATCTTTAACCAATCTTCTCGCCAAAAGCGAATTCCTGCCGAGGTATTTCAGCTCTCTAATCAGCAAATCATCCTGCTGCTAAGACACCTGTGGGCGACGGATGGCTGTATTTCAGTGCGCCAGGGTAAAGGTAGCGATGCCATCTTTTTCTCGACCAGTAGCGAAGGCTTAGCCCACGATGTTGCTTCCCTGCTTCTGAGACTAGGTATTTGGGCCTCTGTAGGTTGGCAGCCTAGTCAGTGCTTTACTGTTAGTGTGCAAGGCAGCGTTAATCAACTCAAATTTCTTAATCAAGTTGGTGCTTTTGGGCCTAGGGTAGAGCCTGCTGATGCCCTACGTCTAAAGCTTGAGAACATGGCGTCCAACCCTAATCGAGATACCTTACCGAGGGAAGTATTTGCTCAAGTCAAGGCTGATATGCGTCACCAAGGGATCAGTCAACGCCAAATGGCTACTCTGCGAGGCACGTCCTATGGCGGATCAGCCCACTTCAAATTTGCTCCTTCTCGACAAACGCTACTGAGCTATGCCGAGATCTTAGGCAATGAAACATTGAAGGAAATCGCCAACTCAGATATTTTCTGGGATGAGGTAATTTCTATTGAACCCGCCGGGGAAGAATCGGTGTATGACTTGACGGTTCCAGGGCCAGCCTCTTGGTTAGCAGATGGCATCGTTTCCCATAATTCTGGAGCCATCGAGCAAGACGCCGACTTGATTATGATGCTCTACCGCGAGGAATACTACGATCCTGACACGCCGGATCGCGGCATTGCCGAGGTGATTATTACCAAGCACCGCAATGGCCCCACGGGCACCGTCAAGCTCTTGTTTGAGCCGCAATTTACCCGGTTCCGCAACCTGGCCAGTCCGGGGATGTAGGGCGACGGCATTCTCTAACCACATTTCCCACTGCTTACAATAGCGATAGTCCCCTCACTCACTGAAGCCGTCATGCCGTTTTCCACAACCACCGCTACGGTTTCCACACTTTATGACACCGACTTTTACCTGTGGATTCAGCACACCGTTGAAGCCCTGAAGCAGCAGGATTTTGATCGGGTGGATTGGGACAATCTCGTTGAAGAAGTGGAGAGCATGGGCCGCAGTGAAAAACGGGAACTAAAAAGCCGCCTGCTGGTCATTCTCGAACACCTGCTGAAGCTGATGTTTTGGGAGAGCGAAAAGCCGCAAAACACCAGGGGTTGGCGCAATACGGTGATCGAACAGCGCAATCAAGTGGATCTCATTTTGGAGGATAGCCCCAGTCTTAAGCCCTGGTTAGCGGAGAGTTTTGTTGAATCCTACGCCAAGGCCAGACAACAAACCCTCCAGAAATATGGACTGCCTGGGGATTTGTTTCCGACCCAGTCGCCCTTCTCTCTGGAGGATGTGCTTAACGCCGATTGGTTGCCAGAGTAAACCCAAGGCAGCGATTAATTCGATGCACCCTTAGGTTGCTGAAATCCTTTCATCATGGTGGCGAGGGCTTTGTCAGATTGCAGACGAGTGGCGAAGACTAGCAGGTTATTCACCAGCCCGTGGACTGCCGTGCGTTCGCCCTTTTCCATGGCTTGATAGCCAAAGGTGGCGACTTCAGCGGAGGTGGGCAGTTTGCCGCTGAAGAATTCCAGTTGTCCCATGCCCGCCACATCCTGAAATTCGGATTCTGTGGGGCCAGGACAAAGGGTGGTAGCCGTTACGCCCGTGCCCTCTAGTTCGCTGGCGATGGCTTCGGTGAAGGACTGCACAAAGGCTTTGGAGGCGTAATAACACGCCATGTATGGCCCCGGTAAAAAGGCGGCAGTGGAGGCCACGTTCAAAATGCGGCCCTGACCTTGGGCGATCATTCCAGGCATAAACAGGTGAGTGAGATGGGTCAGCGCCACAATGTTGAGATGGAGCATGGCGTTTTGCTGTTCCCAATCGGTTTTGGCAAAGGGTTCCAGCAGGCCAAACCCAGCATTATTCACCAAGGCGTAGAGGGGTTGGCCGAGGGTTTGCGTCCAGTCAAATAGCGTTTGACGAGCCTGAGCGTCGGTCAAATTTGCCGCATAGGGCCACACTGTCACGTCATAGGTTTGTTCAATCTCTTGTTTGAGGGCAGTCAAACGATCTTCGCGGCGGGCCACCACAATGAGATCGTGCCCCTTGGCGGCGCACACCTTTGCCATTTCGTAACCAATACCGCTGGAGGCACCCGTAATCAGAACAAGCCTTGCCATAGGAATGAGAAACCGAGGTCAGAACGTCTTTATCCTAACGAAGGTCGGAAATCTAGGAAACGCAAAAACCCTGCCACGGAGACAGGGTTTTCAACAATATTGCCAAGTTTTCAACAGCACGGGCTGGTTTTCCACAGGGGAATATTTTTTCCCCAGACCCCTAGTTTTTCAACGGTTTGGCCTGTTTTCCACAGGGGGCTGTACTTTTCAACAGGATCAGATGTTTTCCACAGCTAGCTACGGATTTGCACAGGCATCACCAGATAGGTGATTTTGGCTTCCCCTAGGGGGCTAAGCACGGCGGGGCTGGTGGCAGCATTGCACTGCATCTGCACTTGGTTGCCATCAAAGGCCTTGAGTCCGTCCAGCAGGTAGCGCACATTAAAGGCAATATCGAGGTCGTCGCCGCTAATTTGGGCGGGCAGTTCTTCTCGACCACTGCCTACTTCCTGGGCTTCCACCGACAGGGCAATAACCTGCTGAGCGCTATTCAGAGACATTTTGATAATGTCGTTTTTCTGGCTGGCCAAAACGGCAATGCGCTCTAGGCTTTTCATCAACCCTTGGCGGTCGAGGGTAATTTGGCGGGCAAATTGCTTCGGCAGCAGTTGGCGATAGTTGGGATATTGCCCCTCCAACAACCGCGTGGTGAGCTTTTGATTGCCCAGGTCAAACATCACTTGGGTTTCGTCCAAGCGCACCTGCACGGGTTCGCTGGAAGTGTGGGACTGAATCATTCGCTCCAGTTCCCGCAGCGCCTTGGCCGGAACCGTCACATCCATTTCGGGGGTGGGGGTGCCCGTTTCGTCTACGGTTTGCACTACGGCCAAGCGGTGGCCATCGGTGGCGGCAAACTCCAGGGTGTCGGCATCGGAAAGCAAATGCACCCCGGTCAGCACCTGCTTGGTTTCGTCGCCGCTGGTGGCAAAGAGGGATCCTTTCAATCCGTCGAGCAGGGCTTCGGCAGAGAGGGCGATGGCGTCCCCATCCTCCACGGTGGGCAGAGAAGGATAATCCTCAGCCCCCAGACCGCGCACCTCGTAATGGCCGGAGGAACTGGTAATCGTTACCGTGGTGCCCTCGTCATTCAGTTCCGTCACCACATCTTCGTTGGCCAGACGAGACACAATATCGCCCCACAGCTTGGCAGGTAGCGTCAGCATTCCAGAGGCTTCTACCTGGGCCGCAAAGCAGCTTTCAATGCCTAGCACCTCATCAAAGCCCACTAGGGTCACGGTTTGCTGGGCAGCATCGGCCTTCACCCAAATATTGCCCAACACAGGCCGACTGGGGCGCGAGGGCACGGCCCGACTCACCGACGACAGTTGCTGATTCAGCTCGCTTTGGGAACAGACAAACTTCATAGTGGCTTCACGAAGGTCAGATTACAGGGGGCAAGGCATGGAGGTCTTCCAGGCCATCGCGGCAAAAACGAGTTTCCACGGTTGTGGAAGTCCCTTAGTTTTAGCAGTATCTCACTTTTCTTGATCGCTGGAAGGAGCCCCTTCGAGGCAGACTCATCTAGGGTAGATCAGGTGAGCTAAGACCTAATCCGTCAAAGAATGGGGTCAGCCATTGACAAGAGATGGCTATTTCAAGGGAGAAAACCAACGAAGAGAATGGTGAAAAGGCCGTTCAGGGGCAAAGATCATCACAGAATTGAACACGCAAAAAACAATTACCTAGACTCTCTTTGTAAAAAAGCAAGAGAGCCAGGTCAAAACATGACTTTTTAATCTAGAGTCAGCCTGTTAAGACTGGGCTATCCCTAAATAGATAAGAAACCTAAGAACCCTAGGTATAGCTGGGATTCCTGACTCTACACCTAGGAATGTATCGAGATGAGATTTGTTTAGCTCACACAATCTAACACTGTTTTTGTTGTTCATCAACTGGCTATTTTTTGGGATTTTGAAACAGCCTTTAAAAGAAATAATTTAAAAGATAGTAGTAGTAATAGGGGCTGTGGAAACTGAGGAAAACTCTGGGATCGCTTGCTGTACATAGCTTTGAAATTTCAAGACCTTGGGGAAAACGTCGTAAGAAGTGGGAGGGTTTTCAACAGGCTTAAGGAAGGTATTTAATAATCCACATTTTTATCGTAGTTCTCCACGGGTTTTCCACGACTTTTCCCCAGAAAAAAGCCTCTTTTCCACAGCCATTTTTTGAGAAATTTAATGATCTTTGACGATTATTTTTTGATCTTTGATGGCGTTATAAAATTGACTGAAAAAGGTATTTGCCTACGCTGCCGACTAAAGCCATTTATTTTTGCAGCGGGAACGCTTCTGACAAGGATGAATGCCCATCAATGGGTTCAAAATATTGTTGCTTGATAGCCCTTAAACCCATGTTCTGTCGATGTGACGATCTGTCTTTGGATATCTGAAGGCCGAGGCTTAAACGGGGCACTAATTCCTGGTAATCCTTGGCTCACAAGGGTTTTGGGTGCTGGTATCCATAGCGCATCAGCGTTGATCGCTGTGAAATGGTAAGGAATTTTGATGCGGAGATTGCTCTACTCGTTGGGCTGAATTTTTTACGGTACGAGTAAAAATCATTGCCAAGTTGTTTGATAACGTCTGTTGATCAACAGAATGAAAGAACGACATAAAAAATGCCTGCATTTTTCCATGCAGGCATTTTTTATGTCCGGATTGGCCCAAGCAATTACAAATTGACCGCGAAACGGCCAGGGTAGATGTCTTTGTGGTGGTGAGGATGCCTACCCTGTTGTGATTTTTTGATCTTTCTGGTCTAGGCTACGGGCGTTTTTCTCGCAATGTGCAGTAGATCAATGATGATCTGTGGTGTGGAATCTGTGGATAACTGCCTAAAACCTGTGGATAACGCCTGTGAAAAACGTTTTGGCTAAACGTCCTGAGTAAGAATGCTGGCTGACGAACACAATATGCCAGAATCTAGATCCGTTAAAGGGTCAGGAAACCTGACCCCTACATTTTTAGGGCGAGGGATTTAGGGTGTAGCTTGCTTCCCGCAGGGTGAGCCATAAAACGGAGCTACATCCCGTTTGACTACGGCCTAAGTGGAGGATTTGAGGACTAAAACGGTGCAGGGAGCGCGATGCATGACATAGTTGCTGACGCTGCCCATCATCATTTCTGTGAGGCCACTGCGGCCATGGCTGCCCATCATAATTAGGTCGGCGTCCCACTGTTGGGCCACGGTGCAAATTACTTTTCCTGGACGGCCCAACAGTTGACGAAATTCGGTTCGCACACCTGCTGCATTAGCCTCCCCGGCAAGCTGCTGAAGCTGCTCTAAACTGCGAGCTTCATAGTGCCGCCATTCAGCCTGCCAGGTTTCTAGGTTAATCTCGGTGCCCGGTGCCCAATAGATGGAATCGAGGCGATGGCCGAGGGGAATGGGGCTGCTTTCGTCTTCCCCAGACAGGCTATGGACGAGCAGCATGGTGGATTGCATGGCCTTGGCGAGGTCTAGGGCCTGCTCGAAAACCGTATTGCTAATGGCACTGTTATCAATGGCGACGAGAATTTTTTGGTACATAAACTCAGCCCTCAAAGCGATGGGTCAACATAGTGGGTCGGTTGAGGGCAATGAGTCGCCAAGGCGCTGGGATGCGTTTACCCGTGATGGGTGGCGTGATCATGGCGGATTACTAGCCAGTAGGCCAGCACCACAACCCCTAAGGCTCCCAATTTGGTGACGAGATAGAGGGTGTCTTGGTAGGTGAAGATGAAGGACAGCATGGGAATACCCTCCGGGGACGATGAACCGTGAAGCGCCGTTGGACTGGAATCGCCCTTACCTCTATTGTCTGAGGGATTTCTCGGATTTTGGAGATTTGCAATGAAGCGTTAACGGCCCTTACAAAGGATTACAGTCCCTAGTGAGGCGTGGGCGAGGAGACCTCGCCCCTACCGTGGGATGGGGTGAGATGGCAGACCTATGCCGTGGCGAAGGGTTTGCTGTCTTCGTGGCAGAGTTCGTACACCAGGTTGCGCCCAGACATAGCGGCAATGGGGATGCTGCCGCCGGGTTCTGTCCAGTGGCCGATCATGGCAAAGTTTTTTAGCCCCGGCAGGCGCTTGGGGATGCCCTGCACCATCATCGGCAGGGTGTCTTTGGTCAACAGCCAGCCACAGCTCGACCCCTGCCAGTTGCGGGTGGTGCGTTCGTGGCTGAGGGGGGTGCGTACCTGCATTACCTCAATGTCGCTGCTCAGGCCGGGGTAGCGCTGGTTCAGCCATTCTAGGACGGTTTGCACCTCTGGCAGTTCGTTTTCTGGGGGATGACCATTGCCGTAGGCGGTTTGCCAGTGGCGGTAGGGGGTGGTCATCAGGGCCATGAGGACGGATTTGCCCGGAGGCGCTAGGGACGGGTCGATGTTGTAGTGCTTGAGGCCGATCTCGAACTGCGGTGCTCCGGCGATGGTGAGGGGTTCTTCTAGCAGGTAGGTGCTCCAGTGCGGGTCGGCGGAGAGGTCGCGGTTCACGCCGAGGCACACCTGAAACTGAGAATACATCGGCAGATCGCTACCGTAGATGCGTTCTAGCCGTCGATGCAGGTACTCCCCTTGCAGCAGATTAAAGAGGGTGTGGCGGCCATCGCAGGCGGAAATGACGCGTCCAGCTCGGTATTCGCGCTGATCGGCAAGACGCACCCCGACGGCCTCGTCGCCCTCCAATAAAATTTGTTCCACAGGGGTGGAATAATAAATTTCTCCACCCAGGGACAGGTAGCGCTGCTCGATGGCCTTCACAAAGGCGAGGGAACCGCCCTGGGGAAAGCCCGCGTTGCCGTTGTCGAGGTAGGCCAACAGCGACATGCCCACCATCACCGGCACCTCTGGCCAGGAAAACATATGGGGAACGGCCCGCTGCAAAAACGGATCTTTAAACTTGGTGCCCAAATCTTGCAGGGACAGGCTCCCCCACTTGCCGAGGGAATTCACAAAGGGCAACACCTGCCGCCCAATTCTGGCCCAGTCGGCCCCGGTCATCAGCGATTTGGGCTTTTGTTGCAGAATCGACAAATCGAAAGCCTTGAAGTTACGCACCCCTTTGCAAAACTGATCGATCAGCTTGGCATCCTGGGGCGCGAGGGCTTTCATGTGCTCGGCCAGAACTTCCGTGTCGCTGTGGACGGTGAGCACTTCCCCATTGGGGCCGTATAGCTGAGCCAGATAATCCTCATGCAGAAAGGGCACCTGGGGAATCACGCCCAATTCTTCCCAGGTGGTGTAGAACGGCTGCCCTGGCCCATTGCCAAAGATGTAGTGCAGGCCGCCCTCCAGACAATAGCCCTGCTGCCAATCGGCCCAACAGGAACCCCCTGGCCCCGCCTGGGCTTCGATGATGCGGCTGCGGTAGCCATTCATTTGGGCATAGCAGCCCGCCGCCAGCCCCGCCACCCCGGCACCAATAATCACAATATCGGTCGTATCCGCCATCGGGAGAAACCCATCAGTTCCTCTAGCCTAGGCCAAGTTTTGCCGCGATGCCCCAGATTTCAGAATCTTTCCCAAAGCGCAGAATACCCTGCTGGTACGCCCTAAAAATTGAATCCCTAAACCTGGTTTTTGGGTCTCTAGTTCTATGGCGGTTCTCGATAGGGTGAGCTAAACAGTTACCGGGTTCTAAATCCCCCAGTACCTAGCTGTCTCAGTTGTACTGTGTACCCCCTTGATAAGGGGGGCAGGGGGGATCGTCACAATGGGCTTCACCCAAGGGACATCCGCCATATCATGCTGCCGATAAGCGATGCAGAAACCGGGGGTGTAGAACCTAACTCTAGAGCTTAGTACGCTTGATCTAAGCGTCTGATGTATGATGGTGACAGGTCTCAACCGAAGGTACTGGGTCGTAGCCACCGGGATGAAAGGGATGGCAGCGAGTGATGCGCCGCACCGCCAGCCAGGTTCCCTTCAGCGGCCCAAAGCGTTCAATGGCCGTGAAGGCATACTGCGAACAGGTGGGCGTGAACCGACAGGTAGGCGGAAACAGCGGCGAAATGAACCGCCGATAGCCCTGAATGAGCAGCAATAAAATAGCTTTCATGGCTCTATTGTAGCGGTCTGTCTTTTCAGCGAGTCTTAGGATTTTCAAGATCCCAGGGTTTTTCAAAAACCCTGGGATCTTGGGGTTGCCTGGGCGGTAAGAATAATATGGACGAAGTGATCCCTAGGACGCTTCCAGGATACCACGGTGTTATTGGGAGACCTTAGGGCACGGGAAGACGCGGGTAAATGGGTGAATTGGCGGCTAGGATGGCGGCTTAGAATAGTGATAGATCTACGGTACAGGTATGGCTGATCCCGTCACCATCGAAGATATTTATGAGCTGTTTCGGCGCTCCCAGTCCGAGGCGGATGAACGCTTTCGGCGCTCCCAGTCCGAGGCGGATCGGCGGGCAGTAGAGGCGGATCGGCGGGCAGCGGAGGCAGATCGGCGGTCGGCGGAGGCGGATCGGCGGCTGAAGCGATTGGAACAAATTGCCGCCAATACCAGCCGCGAAGTGGCTGGGCTGACCACGCGGTGGGGCCAGTTCGTGGAAAATCTCGTGGAGCCTGCCGTGGTGCGGTTGTTTCAGGAGCGGGGGATTGAGGTGCAAGAAACCTCTCGTCGGCTCAAGTCTCAGCGCCCTGGGGCCTCAATGGAAATTGATATCCTGGCGGTCAATGGCGATGTGGCTGTAGCGATTGAAGTCAAATCTCGCCTTTCCCGTCAGGATGTGGAGGATTTTCTGGGCCGTTTGCCTAAATTTAAGCAGGCTTTTCCTCAATACGGTGCTTACCACATTCATGGCGCGGTGGCCGGAATTGAACTTGATAAGGGGGTAGACCGCTACGCCTACCAACAAGGTTTGTTTGTGATTAAGCAAACTGGGGATACCGTTACCCTGGCCAATGACCGCAAGTTTCAGCCGATGGCCTGGTAGGGACGGATTGGAAAAGAGCCGTCCTAGCGCTTGACTTATTGGGTGCCTAGGGTGGAACCTGTAAAGAGGCCGGAGAGATTGAGGCAAAATCCAGGCAGAAGTTCCTCGTCCGATAGCGATTGAGGCTGGTGCAACACCTCAACGGGGCGATTGGCCCGATAGATTTCTACCTGTGGCAGATCGGGGTTGATCAGCCAACCCAGTTGCACGCCGTTATCTAAATAAAACTGCATTTTGGTTTGCAGATCAGCGAGATCGTCCGATGGCGATTTCAATTCGATCACAAAGTCGGGGCAAAGGGGTAAAAATCGCCGCCGTTGATCCAGACTCAGCGCTTGCCATCGTTCTAAACGCACCCAGGCCACATCGGGGGAGCGGGTGCTACCGTCTGGCAGCTTAAATCCGGTGGAGGAGTCGAACACGACACCGAGTTGGCTGCGACGATTCCACAGCACCAGGTCGGCGGCGATCTCAACGTTGGCTCGGCCCGTTTCGCCCCCGGTCGGTGCCATGATGATCAAATCTCCTTGGGCCGTGCGCTCGAACCGTAGATCGCGGTTGTGTTGACATATCTGGGCAAACTGCTCGTCAGAAATTGAGATGCTGGGAGGAACAGCAAGAGTAATCATGGCCCAATGCCTGGATGCAGGATTATATAGTTCATAGGTATTAAGCCGCCGCTGCTATGGGCACGGAGGTTAGACGATGATGCCCCTGAGGTTGCGCTGATGACCTAATACTCCAGCAGCACGGTGCTGAAGTCGCCCTGGGGTGGGGTGGGGCGGTCGGGGGTAAACACGTTGCTGGTGGGGGCGGCGGTGGGGGCTGGACGGGAACGACTAGCGCCCATACGCTGGCTATCCTGGATCCGAATGGTGCCCGCTAGCCCATTGAGGTGATCGGTTTCTTGATCAATTTCGGCCAACCGAGCATAGAGGCGGGCGCGTCGTTGTTCGAGGTTTTCTAGCTCTTGCTGGATGCGCTTTTTTTCCACCGTCAGCTTATAGAGGTCGAGGTAGTGAGCGGCCTCGGTGCGTTGGCGGGGCAGGGTGCTCACCTTAGGATGAATTTTGCTGGGAGGACGCTGGCTCATCATGGCTCTCTCCTGGGGGCTAAAAACTCCGTAGATCTAGCTTGCCCAGGTTCGCCAAAATTGTCCAGGAACGTTGCTAATTGTGTCAGGGCCACCTGGGTTTTGGTTAGCCCGCTACCACAAAGTTCACCAGTTTGCCGGGGACGACGATCACCTTTTTGATCTCCTTGCCTTCTAGATAACGCTGGGCAATTTCCGACTCACGGGCGAATTTTTCCAGGGCCGCTTTGTCGGAATCGGCGGGGACTTCCAGGGTGCCGCGAGTTTTGCCCATCACCTGAATCACTAGGGTAATTTCGTCCGACACCAGGGCCGCAGGGTCGAAGCTGGGCCAGGGGGCGAGGTGGACGGAATCCGCATGGCCCAACTGATGCCACAGTTCATCGGCGATGTGGGGGGCAAAGGGAGCCAACAGCAGCACTAGGGCACGCACCCCTTCGGCATAGACGGGGGAGTCTTTGCAGGGGGCATCGCCGAGGGCGTTATTGAGCTTCATTAGCTCGGAAACGGCGGTATTGAACTGATAATCGCCATCAATGTCTTCCGTGATGTCCTTAATGGCGGCGTGGATGGCACGACGCAGGGTTTTCTCGTCTTTAGACAGGCTTTCGGGCAGGGCCGCGTGGATATCGGCCTCTTCGCGAGAGGCAAATTCCGTCACCAGTCGCCAAACGCGGTTGAGGAAGCGATACTGTCCCTCTACGTCGGCATCGTCCCACTCCAGATCCTTTTCGGGGGGCGCTTTGAAGAGGATGAACATCCGCGCCGTATCGGCCCCATACTTGGCGAGGACGGCTTTCGGATCCACACCGTTGTATTTGGATTTGGACATCTTCTCGTAGAAGACCTCCAGGGCATCCCCGGTATCGGGATCCACAGGATTCGCCGTATCCGCCACTTGATCCGTGGGGACGTACTTGCCCGTTTTGGGATTTTTGTAGGTGAGGTTTTGCACCATGCCCTGGGTCAGCAACCGCTGGAAGGGTTCGTCGAAGTTCAGCAAGCCGCGATCTCGCAGCACCTTGGTCAAAAATCGGGAATAGAGCAGGTGCAGAATGGCGTGTTCAATGCCGCCCACGTACTGATCCACGGGCATCCAGCCGTTCACCTGGTCGGCGTCGAAGGCTTGCTCGGTGTTTTTGGCATCGGTGTAGCGCAGGAAGTACCAGGACGAATCAATAAAGGTGTCCATGGTGTCGGTTTCGCGCTTGGCGGGTTCTCCACAGGAGGGGCAGGGCACATTCACCCAGCGATCCAACTGGGCCAAGGGCGAGGCACCCCGACCGGAAAACTCCACATCCTCCGGCAGCGTCACCGGAAGCTGATCATCGGGCACAGGCACAATGCCGCAGGAGGGGCAATGCACCACCGGAATCGGTACGCCCCAGTAGCGCTGGCGAGAAATCAGCCAGTCCCGCAGGCGATAGTTGGCCTCACCGTTGCCCTTGTTCTGAGACTCTAGCCACTGAATCGCCGCCGCCACGCTTTGGCCTTCTCCTTTTCCGGCGGGGGTGCCATCCAAGGGGCCAGAGTTCACCATCATCCCTTCTCCGGGCCAAGCCTCGGTTAGGGTGTCGCCGTCGAGGGTGTCCCCTTCTGGCTGAACGACCACCTTTACGGGTAGGGCAAACTTACGGGCAAAGGCAAAGTCGCGCTGGTCGTGGGCGGGGACGGCCATAATCGCCCCGGTGCCATAGCCCATCAGCACATAGTCGGCAATCCAGATGGGGATTTTCGCGCCGTTGACCGGGTTCACGGCATAGCTGCCCGTCCACACCCCGGTTTTTTCGCGATCTTCGGCGGTGCGGTCAATTTCGCTTTTGGCGGCGGCTTCCTTGCGGTAGTCCTCCACTGTGGCGACGCGATCTGGTGCGGTCAGCTTTTCTACCAGGGGATGCTCTGGCGACAGCACCATAAAGGTGGCCCCCCAGAGGGTATCGGGCCGAGTGGTGAAGACGGGCAGTTCATCGCCGCCCTCGGTGGTGAAAACAACCCGTGCCCCGGTGGATTTGCCAATCCAGTTGGCCTGCATGGTACGCACCCGCTCTGGCCAGCCGGGGAGTTTATCCAGGTCTTGCAGCAGTTCTTCGGCGTAGTCGGTAATTTTGAGGAACCACTGACGCAGCAATTTCTTTTCCACCAAAGCACCGGAACGCCAGGAACGGCCTTCGCTATCCACCTGCTCGTTGGCCAGCACCGTTTGGTCGATGGGATCCCAGTTCACCGCCGCCTCTTTTTGGTAGGCGAGGCCCATGGTCAGCATTTGGATGAAAATCCACTGCGTCCAGCGGTAGTAATCCGGCGCACAGGTGGCCACTTCCCGCTCCCAGTCGTAGGAGAGGCCGAGTTCCTGGAGCTGCGCCCGCATTTGGTCAATATTTTGGTACGTCCACTGGGCCGGATGAATGCCCCGGTCGATGGCGGCATTTTCGGCGGGTAGGCCAAAGGCATCCCAGCCCATGGGGTGCAGCACCCGATAGCCCTGCATTCGCCGCACCCGCGCCACCACGTCGGTAATGGTGTAGTTGCGAACGTGGCCCATGTGCAAATTGCCCGACGGATAGGGAAACATCGACAGGGCGTAGAACTTGGGCTTGCTGGCATCGTCGGATGCCTGATCTAGCCGCTGATTGGCCCAAACCTGCTGCCACTTCTGCTCAATCTCACCGGGGGTATATCTGGACTCCACGTCCCTAACTCCTACTGCTGCTCTGGTGCGGTTCTCCCCATAATAACTAGGAGTGGTAGCGAGGATGTCAGCAGAAGGAGGTGCTCTCCCGAAGTTAGCCCCACCAAGTTCCATACTCGCAGGCCATACCCCATAAGTTGGAACTGGCTATGTAGAGCGACCGCTTCCTACCTAGTTCAGTAATGCTTCAGGGAGCGGAGCCAACCCGCTGTATCACTTTAGATGGCTATCAAAAAGCCGGATTTCTTGTGCAGAAACCCGGCTTTTCATCAGTTATTGGGGGAAACGGCGCATCGAGGCAGAATGTGCTGAAGCCTAACGGCTCGCTTGTTCCCCAGGCTTCCATTGCCGCTTCGCGATGAAGGCACCACCGACCACCAAAAGGCTCAGAACCATGCCCGGTTCAGGCACAGACTCAGGTTCATTAAATCCCGTGGTACCCGCCCTAAAGGTGTGGTTGTCGGTCTCAAAACCACCGCCACCCTGTTGGGAGATCACAATTCGATTGAATAGGTCAGAACTGGAATCGGCAAAGAAGTTAAAGTAGGCATTGTACTCCTTCCCATTGCCGATGGTGCCATAGGTTCTGAGAACAGAGGCTACGTTGGTCGTTCTCTCAGAGTCTGCAAAGGTGCGATTGTCGTTGTAGTAGACAAATCGCTGAACCAATGAATCACCGTTAAAAAAGGAAAACTCATTGCCGTCGTGGGCTGATCCCCAGTTGATGCCAAAGTAATTATGGGTGGCATCCAAATCAATTTGTACGTTTGTTCCTTTAAAGGATGTCAAATAGGAAGATTGGTTATCCCTTGGAGATTCAAAGGTGGGTGCCCATTGATCTTTGATAATTCTGGCATTATTACTAGTAGCACCGACATAGGAATACCGAATGCCTGGATTGGCTACGGTTTGGTTATTGGAATCAACAACGGTAAAATCACCATTGTTGAAATTCACCGTATTAAAGCCCTCATCCCAAGCATAAATAGAGTAGGCTCCTTGGTTGGTTTCGCCATTAAACCCAGCGATACCTTTCATGGAAGCCTGGGTGGCACTTTCGTTGCCCAGGGTAAAAGAAATGGCTTGGGCCGGTTGAGTTAAGCTAGCAAGGGTGGCAATACTGACTAAGGTGCCTAAGGTATAGGCTCGATTAAGGTTCATAGAAAAAGCTCCATGCTGCGGCTATCTTGCCTCATCTTGGAGCAGACACCTGGAAAAACAATCGGAGCTTCTACGGACGCAATCGCCTCGATTCCACCGTACCTAGGAGTAAGCACGGAGAATTGTCTCCGTAGCGCTTTCCGATCCACCTCATATCATTGGCAATATATCCTTGGCAACGGAAATGCCGATCTAGACGGAGTGGATAAAAAACAGGTAGGGGACGGGGGATCCGTTGTGGGTTAGGAACCTTGGGTCAGGTAGGCTCGCCAGCCGCCAAATTCCGAAATTTCCCGCTGCCCTTCGCAGAGGATGGGTTCCCCCAGCACCCCCAACACCGTTTCCCCATTGCTGAGGGTGACTTTGCCGATGGACAACCCTGGCGGTTCTTGCAACAACACCTGCACCAAGCCAGCAGCGGGAATTTGCCACACCTCTAGGGCTACCGCCACCCCGCCCTCGGAAACTCTCACCATGGCCGGATGCTGATCGTGAATGGACCACAGCCGATAGGTGGGCGTGGTTGTGGCTTCATACAAAAACTCAGCCCCCGCCTGAATCAGGTTGGGGTTGAGTTCTAGGCCTCGCATGAGGGTACCGTTTACGGCAAGTTTAAGGGCCTCGGCCATGGGGTGAGAAAAGACGCGTCGCTTCCCATCTTCGCTGATTTACGACGGGATGCAACCCTGAGGCTCCCCACGGACAGAGGGCATGGATTTGATGCAAACCCCTCAGTCAATTACACAGTCCCTGAAGTTCTCACCCTAAAGCCCTGGCCCCATAGGGACTACCGCTTATACAACGAGCGTATCAAAGCCGTCTTTAGTCGGCTTCGGCAGACTTTGGCAATAAGCTAGGGAGTTCACTCCCTGGCTTACTGACACAACGCCGGAAAGCCTTGGACGTTGAGTCCAAGGCTCAAATCCCCTCTCCTGGGATGGAGAGGGGACTGGGGGGAGATGGCTTCCTGGAGGGTGGGCAAAGCACCGAATGAGAGTAACCCTTAACCGAAAGATAAACTTTGGTATCATTCCCTAGCAGTGGTTCTGGAAAGCGCTATTGTAATAACAAGAGGTGAGGCAAACCTCCCTCCCAAATCGAATAGTTCAGTCCCCGTTAAATAGGAGGTTGTTATCTCGTTAACGTCTGAATCTATCTCGCACATCAAGCAGCCTTTCTCCTTAGTGGCTGATATTTCCTCCCCTTACTCCTAGAGAGCTCTGCATTAGATACCCAGAGACGCAACAACCCACTACGACGGTATCGACCCATCTCTACTTAGTCACATCCTATTTGAGGAAATGCTTCACAAATCCTTGGAAAGGCTGCTGTTATCCTCCTTCTTTACGGAAGAGATAGACCGTTTTTCGTTCATGGTTGAAGAGTTCAGTCTTCTTGTTGTCAGGAGGTTGTTACTTCGGATACATCTCAATTTCTTGCTTCAACATCAGCCCTGCCCTACTTCATGCTACTGATGTTTCTACCTCTGATCTGATAGAGAGCACTGCATTAGATACCTAGAAACGCAACAATACTCTACACGACGGTATCGACCCATCTCTAAAGTATCAGTCTCTATGTGAGAAACCATTCCTAGTAGCTGGTCTGGGTACTGCTGATAGCCTCAGTGGTTCACTTTCATTATTTCGATTTCGTTCAACTCATTTTCGTTTGATTTCTGTCTAGTTTGTAGAATAGTCCCGGCTCTGGTTTCAGGGTTGGGGCTATTCTTTTAATGTGAGATAAACCGCTGCTGAGTTCTAGATCCCCCCAGGGCCTCGCGGTCTAAGGTTCATGCCGTACCCCCTTGGTAAGGGGGCGGGGGGGATCATCGCCATGTGCTTAACCTGAGTGAAATTCGCTATACATTTAAGGCAGTTTTTACGCTGCTGCCATGCCGATCATTTTGCCACTGTTTGCCAAGGCCTTTCTCACCCTCTTTGTGGTGATTGATCCGGTGGGGCTGGTTCCCCTCTATCTGGCCCTCGTCCATGATCGGTCGGAGGAGGAGCAGTCTCAAATTGCCATTCGTGCCGTGGTGGTCTCGGCGGTTATTCTGCTGGCTTTTGGGCTAACGGGGGCCTACGTTCTGCACAATCTGGGCATTAGCCTGCAAGCCTTTCAAATTGCGGCGGGGGTGTTGCTGTTCAAAATTGCCCTAGACATGATTTTCGTTCACCAAGAGCGCGAAACCCAGGCCGAAGCCAAGGAGGCCGAGTCTCGCCAGGATGTGAGCGTGTTTCCCCTAGCGATTCCGCTGATTGCTGGCCCTGGTAGTTTGGCGAGTATTTTGGTGCTGTCGCGGGAGGCCACCAACTATTACCTGGGGCTGAGCGTGGTCTTGGCGGCGGCGGCCATCGTGATTTTGCTGTGCTATCTATTTTTGCTGTTGTCTCGCCCCCTGGCCAAACTCCTCGGACAAATTGGTATCAACGTGGTTACCCGTGTGCTGGGGGTGCTGCTGGCGGCCCTGGCGGTGCAGTATATGCTAGACGGCCTGCTAACGCTGCTGCAACTGCCCCCCGCCCAAGCCTTTGGGTTGGATGGTTGAATCCCCTAACCCTTTCCCGCCGCATTCCCCACTAGCGCATTAATGGCAGGGGCCACGGCCTGTAGGACGGGCGATAGAATCACCACGGACGCTGCCGCGATCACAATCGTCGTGGCTAGGCGCATGACTTGGTCTGAGGCCGTTTGATAGGTATCAAACTTGTAGTCCAGCTTTTCAACATCTGTTTCTAGGCGATCTAGGCGTTGGCTAATTTGCCGCAGTTCCGACAACACCTGTTGCTGAAAGTCGTTCGATGGCTCGTTGACTTGCATAACCCTGGGGGATGGTGACTGCCTATCATTATCGCTGATATACACTAGGGAGGATGGACGACTTCTGCGCTGCACGTATGACCCACGCCACCGATGTTCAAACCCTGGCCCGCTGGATGGCCGCCGACTTTAGCAACCAGCAGCAAGCCTTTGACAATCCGCCGCTGTTTGCCCACATTCGGGTGTGTATGCGGCCCCTGCCCAAGGAAACCCTGGATGGCTTTGGGTTTTACATCGAACAAGCCTACGACTACATGCTGGATCGTCCCTACCGGGCGCGGGGCATGAAGCTGGTGGCCCACGGCGACCATATTGTGATTGAGAACTACACCATCACCGATCCCGAAACCTTCTACGGGGCCTCTCGCAACCCAGAACAATTGGCCAAATTCACCTCCAGCCACTTTCAGCGCACCCCTGGCTGCAATTTGATTGTGCAATGGACGGGCCGCAGCTTTAAGGGATCCGTTGAACCCGGAAAAGCCTGCATGGTGGAGCGCAACGGCAAGCTCACCTACCTCGACAGCGAATTTGAAATTGACGCCGACCAGTTCATTAGCTGGGACCGAGGCCGCGACCCCGAAACCGACGAACACCTCTGGGGTGCCCTGGCGGGGCCATTTCAGTTTAAGCGGCGGGCCAGCTTTGCCCATGAGGTAGCGGCTTAGTTGGTCTCAGTAGATCGCAGAGTCCCGGCAGCCCACCCTGACGGCAATCAAGCTACATCCCCAGCCCCGCTCCCAGGAGGCAGAGGGTGCCGGAAAGTCCCTCAAAGTCCTTCTCCCAATGTGGGAGAGGGATTTAGGGTGAGGGCCAAATCAGGGCAGTAGAGCAAGTTTGTGATCTACTGAGTCTCCATCCCATTCCGTTCCAAGGACGTTTCTATGCTCAGCCTGTGGGCCAAAACCAGCGGCACCTGGATTAATGTGGCCACGGTGATCGCCGGAACCAGTTTGGGGCTGTTGTTGCGTAGCCGTTTGCCCCGCGCCATGCAGCAGGTAATTACCCAAGCGGTGGGCCTGATGACCCTGGTGATTGGGGTGGCCATGGCGGGGAGTTTGTCTGCGGTGCAGGTTGGCCCCCTAGACGGCATTATTTTGGCGCTGCTGGTGATGGTGGCGGGGGGCCTGCTGGGGGAATGGGGCCAAATTGAAAAACGCCTTGCCGGGTTGGGAGACTGGCTGAAGGCCCAGGTGAAGGGGGGCGGCAAGTTTACCGAGGGCTTTGTGGCGGCCAGTTTGCTGTTTTGCATTGGCCCCATGGCGATTTTGGGGAGCCTCAACAATGGCCTGTCGGGGGATAACACCCTGCTCACCCTCAAGGCCACCATGGACGGGCTGGCCTCCATTGCGCTGACGGGCAGCTATGGGGTGGGGGTGGGGTTTTCGGCCCTGAGTGTGTTGGTGGTGCAGGGCAGTTTGTCGCTGCTGGCCAGTGTGTCGGGGGCGGCGATTCCCGATCCCGATACCAACCCCTACATTCTGCTGATTACGGGCATGGGCGGGCTGATGATCCTCGGCATTGGCTTTGGCCTGTTGGAAATTGCCCAAATCCGGGTGGCCTCTTTCCTGCCTGCCCTCGTTCTAGGGCCGTTGGTGATTGCCGTCTTTCGTCTGTTTTGACCCTCGATTCAGCCCCATCAGCCTCGTTCTGGCCCTAGGGCACCTGGCTACAGCGGGCCATCCGCAGCATCAGGGCATCGAGGCGAGCCAAGTCGGCAAAGCCCCCACCGCGCCCGGTACCCAAGCCGCCAGTTTGCAGCGACTCTAACCAAGTAAGCCGCCAGTACCACAGGGCGGGCAGATGGCCATCGGGGGCATCGAGACTGAAGTCCAGAAAGTCGTAAAACTTGAAAAAGGCCAGGGGCCGGGGCATGGTCACCATCAGCCAACCCACCGCCTGACAGAAAGGATGAGGATTGGCGGGGCTAAGGCGGGTGGGGTCGAAGGTTTGGTCGAGGGCTTGGTAGATGCGCTGCTGCACCGAAAAGCCAAACTTGCCCTGGCTGGCCGTCCCCCATAGCCAGTCGATGCGATGGAGCAGATTGCAAGGCATTTGAGCCAAATCAATGGGGGTGAGGCTATGGTCTCGTTGACGGTTGGCGGCCCCCAGCATCAGGCTGTAGGTCACCTGGTCGGCGGCTTGCCACTCCTGGCCATGGAGCAGAGCAGCCAGATCGGTCATCGTCCAGTCTTGGGGGGATACCACACGACCTCCTTAGCATTGATCGATCCAGTATGCCAAGATCTCAGACCCCTGAGACCAAATCCTCGTCCTATCCGTCCATTTCCAAGCCCGTCCGCCTTAGGGGAAGTGTCTTCGCCCTGGCTCCAGGACAGGCTAACCATCCCCCTGGGAGGGGAGGGTGGCGTCGTGGCCGTGCCCTGGTGCAGCGTCGGGGGTGAGGGCGATCATGGGCAGGGAGGACGGTGGGCTACTGGCGGCAAAGCATTTATCGAGGTGTAAGAAAAGGGCTTCTACCACCGATTCGCTGACGTTGTAGCCATTTTCCAGGCTAGGGCAGCACCAGCGCCAGGTGGGCAGGTGTCCAGCGGGGGCACTGGTGTTGAACTGCAAGCTTTTGTAGGGCTTGATACCGCCTTGGAAGCTCATCCGAGAACCGCGCCAGTCTAAGGCCCGCAGAAAATCTACTGGGCGTCGATCCACCTGAAGATAGATCTGCTCCTGGGCTTTAAAGCCAAAGCGCCCGTTACTGTAGCGGCTCCAGAGGTGATCAATGGTGTTCAGGTCAACACAGGGCAATTGCAGAATGGCATCGCGATCTAAGGGTTCCATATTGTTCCGCAGCGCCTTGAGAATGACGTTTTCCGTTTCCGCGTCGGCCTCGCGCCAAAGCTGCGACCAAAGCAGTTGGCGGAGGCGACCATAGTCAATCCCGAGGGCAGACTGGATGGCTCCGTAACGCTCACTGCGCACCGCCTCTTCCAGGTGCAGCGCCTCCTCGGCGTCAATCTCCCACAGACGGCGGGCCTGTTCCAGACGGCCCCGGTCAAAATCGGGCGGGTAGAGGGTCGTTTGCATGGCGTGGTACAGCATGTCGCGATACTGCCCCAGAGTTTGCTGGCGGTCAAACTCCTGCTCATGGTGCTGGTCTAGGGATTTCGCCTGCTGGGCTGCCAACTGGGCAGATTCGGCCTCGGCCTGCTGCTGCTGGCGGATGGCTTCGGCCTGCACCTGAATGACGGTTAACTGCTCTTGGTAAAGACGCTGGGCCTTGGCTAGGGGCAGCCCTAGGTTTTCTGCTAATTCCGCCAGGGTGGCCCAGGTGTCCTCTGGTAGCGGGCTTTGGCGGGCCAGTTCCTCTAGCAATACGTGGTTGAAGTAGCGCTCTTTTTCCGCCAGAGTTTGGTAAGGGCCAAGGGCAATCGATTTCAGGGTTTGGGCCTCTTTTTCCGATAGCCCCAACCGCTGGCGCAACACCTCCAAGTTGGCCTCCTCGGCGGGGGAAAGTTCGCCGTGGCTGTGGCCGTAGATTTCGGCCTTGGCCAGGTACACACTCTGGGGATCGACCATGTCCTCAGCTAGGCGAACCATCTGGGCCAAATCCTCCGCCTCCTGGGTGGTCATCTGCACCGCCACGACCCCATAGTGAATCTCAACCCGTGTGGCCTGGGGATAGTCCTCCAGGCGATCACACAGCCGCCGCACCACCCCCCGCAGGCGTTCGGCAGGAATGTCAAACCGCACCCCCAGCCAGCGATCCTGCTGAAACGGCCCCTCCCCCTGGGGTTGGCGCAACACCTCCATCGCCAGCCCCCCCAGCCCATTCAGGGCGCGTAGATCCGCCTGGAGGTACTGCACCTCCGTCGTGGCCTCCTCTAGGGAAAGGTTAGGATCCACTAACTGCACCACAAACCCCAACCGGGGTCGATTCATCGGATCTGGCATGGGCATTGGCCCTTTAATGACAAGGACTAGCCACTGTTATAGCAGCCCAGCCCGTCCCTGGATGCGAACTGGTCGCACCATCTAGGTTGCGGCACCGGATGGCAACCGGGCGGGGATCAAAATCGGGTAGCATAGCCTCGGATTCGATAGTGTCTCTGGCAATTTCCCTGGCGACTTCCCTAGCAACCTCTCTGGCAATTTCTGTGCTGCAAACCTTTTCCTCCGATTCGGTGATTCCTTCCCCTAAGGCCAGCTTTCAGCGGGATCTAAAAACCTATTTTGAGGAATTGGCCCCGGATCTGCTGACATGGCAGCGGCGCAATCGCTACTACTACCACGACCTCGCCCGCCTGCATCGGTTTATGGTGCCCCCCGGTAGCCGAGTGCTAGAGATTGGCTGTGGGGCCGGGGATTTGCTGCAAGCGGTGGCCCCCCAGGTGGGCGTCGGCATTGATTTTGCCCCGGCCATGGTGGATCTGGCCCGCCAGCGTCACCCCAATCTCGCCTTTTATACCCTCGATGCCGAACAGATCGATCCAGCCCAGCTTGCCCCCAATCACCGCCAATTCGACTACATTCTGCTCTCCGGTGTTCTCGGCTACCTGGGGGATATTCAGGCCGTCCTGGAACGGCTGCAACCCCTTTGCCATCCCCACACCCGCCTCATCCTCACCTTCCACAACTACCTGTGGGAACCCGCCCTGCGTGTGGCCGAACGCCTAGGCCAGCGCTGCCCCCAACCGCCCCAAAACTGGCTGGGCATGGACGATGTGGCCAACCTGCTCACCATTACCGGATACACCCCCCTAAAGCGAGGCCGACGCTTCCTGTTGCCCAAACGCCTGATTGGCCTCAGCGGCTGGGTGAACCGCTACCTAGCCCCCCTGCCCATCCTCAAGCACCTCTGCCTAACCAATTTTGTCGTAGCCCGTCCCCAGCCAGCACCCGCCCCCCTTGAACCCCTCACCTGTTCGGTGATCATCCCCGCCCGCAACGAGTCCGGCAATATCCAGGCTGCCCTCGACCGCCTGCCGCCCCTGGGCGATGCTACCGAAGTCGTCTTTGTCGAAGGTCACTCCCAGGACGACACTTGGGCCACCATTCAAACTGTGGTCGCCCACTACCAGGGGCCGCTCAAACTCAAGGCGTTTCAGCAAACGGGTAAGGGTAAAGCCGACGCCGTGCGCCTAGGGTTCGACCAAGCCAGCGGCGATATTTTGATCATCCTCGATGCCGACCTCACGGTGCCCCCCGAAGACCTGCCCCACTTTGTGGAGGTGCTGCGCTCTGGCCGAGGGGAGTTTGCCAACGGTTCCCGCCTGATGTATCCCCGCTCCAAGGTAGCCATGCCCTGGCTGAATACCCTGGCCAACAAAACCTTCGCCCAAATGTTCTCCTTTTTGCTAGAGCAACCCCTCAAAGACACCCTCTGCGGCACCAAAGTTCTCTGGCGCACCGATTACGAACGCATCGCCGCCGGACGCACCTACTTCGGCGACTTCGACCCCTTCGGCGACTTCGACCTGCTGTTTGGGGCCGCCAAACTCAATCTCCACATCGTGGAAGTGCCCATCCGCTACCAGCCCCGCACCTACGGCAGTTCCAACATTGCCCACGTCAAAGAAGGGCTTGTCCTGCTGAGGATGTGTGCCTACGCCAGCCGCAAACTCAAATTCTGGTAGCGCCCCCAGAACAACGCTTTTATGTCCACCTCCCTGATGTGCACATAAACCTGATTGCCCAACCTACAGGGTCGATGGGTCAGACAATCAGCGCCTTAAGACCAACGCCTAGAAGCGCCTGCGCTAGGATAGAGGTTGTGTCTTAGGGCGATTCAGCGCAGCAATTTGGCCATGGAAAAGATTGTGGTGGGGCTTTCGGGCGGGGTGGATAGTTCGGTGGCGGCGGCGACGCTGCATCGGCAGGGCTATGACGTGGTGGGCCTGACGCTGTGGCTGATGAAGGGCAAGGGCCAATGCTGCTCGGAGGGTATGGTGGATGCCGCTAAGCTCTGCGAAGACATGGGCATTCCCCACCACATTGTCGATAGCCGCGATGTGTTTCAAAAAGAAATCGTCGATTATTTAGTCGAAGGCTACGGCAGCGGCATCACCCCTTTGCCCTGCTCCCAGTGCAACCGGGCGGTGAAGTTTGGCCCCATGCTGCAATACGCCAGGGAAGAACTGGGCTGTGATCGCATCGCCACGGGGCACTATGCCCGCATCCTCCACAACGCCGAAACCGGGCGCTACGAGCTTCTGCGGGCGGTAGATCCGGCCAAGGATCAGTCCTATTTCTTGTACGATTTGACCCAGGATTTGCTGGCGGCCTGTCATTTTCCCCTAGGGCACCAAACCAAAACCGAAACCCGCCGCATCGCCGCCGAACTGGGCCTGCACACCGCCGAAAAGCCCGACAGCCAAGACCTCTGCCTAATCGAGCAGCACGGCTCCATGCAGACTTTCCTCGACAAGTACCTCGCCCCCAAGCCGGGGGATATCGTCGATACCGAGGGCCGCATTCTGGGCCAGCACACAGGCATTCACCACTACACCATCGGCCAGCGCAAGGGCCTGGGCATTGCTGCCCCCAACCCGCTCTACGTGGTGGGGTTTGATGTGGGCCGCAACCAAGTTATCGTTGCCGACCGCAGCGATGCCCACTTACCCGACTGCACCGTGCAGCGAGTCAACTGGGTTTCCATCGCCGCACCCCAGGAGCCAATCTCCGTTTCGGTACAAATTCGCTACCGCAGCGGAGCGGTGGGGGCCACCCTCATCCCCCTCGAAGGCCCGAATGGCTGGGCAGATCGGGTGAAGCTGGTGTTTGACGAACCCCAGTTTGGCGTTACCCCCGGCCAAGCCGCCGTGTGGTTTGATGGCGACCGAGTCCTGGGCGGCGGGCTAATTGAAATGGCCGTTGAACCTACCGTTGTCGCCACAGAAGCCAGCGTTCTAAGCCGATAGTCCCTGTAGGGTGGGCAATGCCCACCCTAGGGAATGGGGAAGAGGGGTTCTCACCGTCGCCCCAAACCGTTTCACACCACCACTCCCGACGGATATTCCCCTATTCCTGCTGACGTTTACCCCTCAGGACGATCCGAAATGGCCGATCTCAAGGAACAACAACACCCCCAGTACAAAGCCGACCGCGAGGTGGTGAATCAGCTTTTGGCCGGAGAAGCCACCGACTATAACCTGGTGGAACTGGCCCGCTTGATGATTCGCTACGAGGGCTTCCCCGGCGCACGGGATATTCAAACCGACCTGAAAAAGGCGATGACCCGCTGGCAGTTCACCGAAGCAACCCTGTTTGCCAAAACCCGCGCCATCCACCAGCAGGGGGATGTGTACAAAGGGCTAGGGCGAGGACGAGAAGACTGGAGTTAGGACGTTTTGACAAGACTGATTTCGCGCAGCCGCCCAACAAAGTCAGCGCCATCAACGCTCCTTACAATGGTAAAAAACGCTCCCTTGGGGATTGGCCCATGACTGCCTTCACCATTACCCTCGACCCCGTTGGCGTCCTCACCGAAGAAGCCTTTTACCAGCTTTGTCGGGCCAACCCTGACGTGAAATTTGAACGCTCGGCCCAGGGAGAACTGATCATCATGGCCCCCACTGGCGGTGAAAGCGGTCGCCGCAATGCAGATATCAACGCTGACTTAACGATTTGGAATCGCCAAAGCCAATTGGGCTACACCTTTGATTCCTCCACCTGCTTCAAACTTCCCAATGGAGCCGAACGTTCCCCCGATGCCGCCTGGATTGAAGCTAGCCGATGGGAGGCCCTCAGCCCTGGCGACCGGGAGAAATTTCCGCCCATCGCGCCGGATTTTGTCATCGAACTACGCTCGGCCAGCGATAGCCTGTCCACCCTCCAGGCCAAAATGCAGGAGTACCAGGCCAACGGTGTGCGCTTAGGTTGGCTGATCAATCCCCAAGACCAACAGGCGGAAATCTATCGCTTCGGTCAGCCTGTGGAAATCCTAAACGCCCCTCATCAGCTCTCTGGAGAAGCCATCCTACCCGGTTTTGTCCTATCGCTCATCCGCATCTTTAACTAACGAAACGACAGCTACCCAAACGACGACCCACCCATAAACCGTACCGCCAGCGCGGCATCAGATGGTCTGTGGCACAGCACCCCCTGACCGGGACGACCAGCCATGTCTCTGCACTCTATGGCCGAAATCCTCGCAGCCACGGCAACGTCAATCACCTGGTATGCCCCACGGCTTCATCAAATCTCCGCTTAGGGTTACCCTAGGGGCAGATTTGTCGCTGGATAGCCCCCTTGCCCCATGAAAGTTGCGGTTTTTAGCACCAAGCCCTACGACCAGGTTTCCTTTGACCAGGCCAATGCTGCCTACGGCCACGACTTCACCTTTTTTGAAGCCCGCCTCAACTCGCGCACCGTGTCCCTGGCGGGGGAGGCCGAGGCCGAGGCCGTGTGTGTGTTCATTAACGACGAGGTGAACCGCAAAGTCCTGGAAAAATTGGCCAAGCTGGGAATTCGGCTCGTGGCCCTACGCTGTGCCGGGTTCAACAATGTGGACTTGGCCGCTGCTAAGGAACTGGGCATCACCGTGGTGCGGGTGCCCGCCTATTCTCCCTATGCCGTGGCCGAGCACGCCGTGGGGCTGATTTTGATGCTGAACCGCCGCCTCTACCGGGCCTACAACCGAGTGCGCGACGACAACTTTGCCCTCAACGGTCTGCTGGGGTTTGACCTGCACGGCAAAACCGTGGGCATTGTCGGCACGGGCAAAATTGGCCAATGCTTTGCCCAAATTATGAAGGGCTTTGGCTGTCGGCTGCTGGCCTACGATGTCTACCCCAGCCAGACCTGCATCGACCTGGGCGTCAGCTACGTTGACCTGCCCGACCTCTTTTCCCAGTCGGACGTAGTTTCCCTACATTGCCCCCTGCTGCCCGCTACCTACCACATGGTCAACGCCGAAACCATCCAGCACATGAAGCCGGGGGTGATGCTAATCAACACCAGTCGCGGCGCGTTGATGGACACCAAAGCGGTGATTGAAGGGATTAAATCTGGCCAAATTGGCTACCTGGGCACCGATGTCTACGAGGAAGAAGAGGATCTGTTCTTTGAAGACCTTTCAGGCACCATTATTCAGGACGACACCTTCCAACTGTTGCAGTCTTTTTCCAACGTGGTGATCACCGCTCACCAAGCCTTTTTCACCCAAGAAGCCCTCAGCAACATCGCCGATACCACCCTGTCCAACATTAGTACCTTGGCCAAGGGCGAACCCTGTCCCAACGAGGTGAAGTAAGCCACAAAAAAAGAGGCGATCCTTGAATCGCCTCTTGATGATTGGGGTTTGGGTAAGGCCAGTTAAACCTGCCCCAAACGCCCGGATGAGTTGGTTTTCCCTTACAGAGCGTTGCCGCGAGGCAGCACTTCTTCGGGGAATACAAACTTTTCGTGGGGTTGGTCGGTGGGAGCCATCCAAGCCCGGATACCTTCGTTCAGCAGAATGTTCTTGGTGTAGAAGGTTTCAAATTCAGGGTCTTCCGCCGCCCGGATTTCCTGGGAGACGAAATCGTAGGCCCGCAGGTTCAGACCGAGGCCCACCACGCCTACCGCACTCATCCACAGGCCGGTGACCGGCACAAACAGCATGAAGAAGTGCAGCCAACGCTTGTTGGAGAAGGCAATCCCAAAAATCTGAGACCAGAAGCGGTTGGCGGTCACCATGGAGTAGGTTTCCTCCGCCTGGGTGGGTTCAAAGGCACGGAAGGTGTTGGCATTCTCGCCGTCCTTGAACAGGGTGTTTTCCACCGTGGCCCCGTGGATGGCGCAGAGCAGCGCCCCGCCCAGCACCCCAGCAACGCCCATCATGTGGAAGGGGTTGAGGGTCCAGTTGTGGAAGCCTTGGAAGAACAGCAGGAATCGGAAGATGGCGGCCACACCGAAGCTGGGGGCAAAGAACCAGCTACTTTGGCCGAGGGGGTACATCAGAAAGACGCTGACGAACACCGCAATCGGCGCAGAGAAGGCAATGGCGTTGTAGGGCCGCAGACCGACCAGACGAGCCACCTCAAACTGACGC
>JBIPSI010000033.1:0-59103 GCA_044070495.1 Spirulina sp.
CCGCGAACGCCGCTTAGCCAGCGTCGTCGGGCTAACGCGTTCGTCGGCTCCAACGAAGAGTTGGTGTGCCTGGTAAGTGGACTTAGTGTTCCCAACCAGTAACATTTCTACCAGGCAGAACAACTCTTTATTAGAGGGAAATTTTCCGTCTAATACCCTTATACGGGATCTTAGGTGGAAATCTGTCCGCCTAAATACCCCTAGAGGGATCTTAGGTGGAAAAATTTCAGCCTAAATGCCGAATATGGGATCTTAGGTGGAAAGTTTCAGTATAAACACCCGACGCCCTGGGAGCCTGGTAACTTAAGATTTCCTTAGAAATAGTACGGGCTTACCTATGGATGCATCGACTCCTCCACCCAAACGCCTGCTTGACCAAGTGCGGGATGCCATTCGGCTCAAGCACTACTCTTACCGCACAGAACAGACCTACGTGCAATGGATTCGGCGGTATATCCTGTTTCACAACAAGCGCCACCCAAATCAAATGGGGGTGCCGGAGATAGAGGCGTTTCTGACCCATCTGGCGGTGCAGGAGCATGTCGCGGCCTCTACGCAGAACCAAGCCCTTAGCGCGTTGTTATTTTTGTATCGAGAAGTTCTGTTTCTGCCCTTGGATGCTCGGATTGATGCGGTGCGGGCCAAGCCATCGCGGAAACTGCCAACGGTTTTGACCAAGGATGAGGTGCGCTCGGTGATTGTGCATATGACCGGGGTTCATCGGCTCATTGTTCAAACGCTCTATGGCAGTGGGCTGCGGCTGCGAGAGGCGATGCAGCTACGGGTGAAGGATTTGGATTTTCCTCAGCATCAAATTGTGGTGCGGGATGCCAAGGGCCACGACAGCCGTGTCACCATGCTTCCGGTTAGTTTGGTGGAGCCTTTACAGGAACACCTTCAGGGAGTGCAGCGGCTCCATCGGCAAGATTTGGAACAGGGCTATGGGGCAACGGTTTTACCCTTTGCCTTAGCCCGGAAGTACCCCAATGCAAACCGCCAATGGCACTGGCAGTTTGTGTTTCCGGCTTCGACGCGCTGCCAAGATCCGCGCAGTGGGGCGGTGGTTCGTTATCACTTGCATGAGAGCGGATTGCAAAAGGCCGTGAAGCAAGCGGTGCGCTGTGCAGGAATTCAAAAGCGAGTGGGTTGTCACACCTTCCGCCATAGCTTTGCCACCCATCTGCTGCAAAACGGCTACGACATTCGCACGGTGCAGGAATTGCTGGGCCATAAGGACGTGAAAACCACGATGATTTACACCCATGTGCTGAATCGGGGTGGACGAGGAGTTAGAAGTCCGCTGGATTGAGCCGAGGCAGGCAGATCGGTGAGCAATCGCAGGCTACTTCTCCACCAGTTCGCGGAACCAGTTGTCGCTCCAGAGGTCGTCGAAGGCGGGTTCGGTGCGAGCTTCTTCTTTATAGTCAGGGTCGAGACGAACGGCCTGTTGGAGGCATTCCAGGGTCATGTCGGATTCCCGCTGGAGGGCGTAGCAGAGGGCTTTGTTGTAGTGGGCCTTGGCGTAGTCCGGGTCGAGGGCGATAGCTTTATCGAAACTCTTGATCGCCTCGTCATCGCGCCCTAATTTGACCAGGGCCAAGCCGCGATTATCCCAGGCTTTAGGTAATTCGGCATTAAAGCGAGTGGCTTTATCGAAGGAGGAAAGGGCATCTTCGTAGCGTTCTAATTCCAGCAGAGACAGACCGCGATTGAGCCAAGCAATGGCATCATTGGCCTGGATTTCGACGGCTCTATCAAAGGATTGGAAGGCTTCTTCGTGTCGCTGCAAAATGCCGTAGGAAACCCCTCGATTCACCCAGGCTTCGTGGTATTCGGGGTTGATTTCTAGGGCTTTATCGAAGGCCGTAATCGCATCTTCCCGCCGCTTTAGACGACTCAACACCATGCCTCGATTCAGCCATACTTTGGGGTCTTCGGGGGTGATGTCGGCTAGTTTTTCAAACACCTCTAAGGCATCTTCGGGGCGGCGCAGTTCCCGCAATAACAAGCCTTTTTGATAGAGAGCTAGGTGATGGCGGGGGCTGATGGTGAGCAGGCGATCTAGGGAGGTAACGGCGGCTTCGAGCTGTTCCAAGGCTTGCTGGGCCTTGGCGCGATTTAGCCAGGTATTGACGTTGTTGGGCTGAATTTCTAGGGCTTTGTCGTACTCACCGAGGGCGAGGTCGTAGTCTTCGGCCTCTAGGTATCTATCGCCTGCCTGGATGTATTCTTCGGCGGTGAGGAACAGTTCGGGGCGGTTGAGTTCTAGGCGGGTGAGCTTGTCGGTGACGGTCTCAAATTGCTGGCGGGTTTCGCTCATGAACACATCCGAGATGTACTCTGGCGTGACTTCCGCGAGGCGATCCAAAATGTCGGACTTTTGGCGCATCGCCTCGGCCTGGATGGCCTCTAGGCGCACCTTGTAGCTTTGCTGGAGCAGGGCCAAATCCCCCAGAGCCACCTCACGACCTGCTTCCACATCGGCTTGCAGTTGGGTGAGGCGGTCGCCCATTTCCGCCATTAGCGCTTCGAGCCGTAGTCGCACCTGATCCTGGCGTTCGGCGGTGGCGGATTCCAGGTTGGCGAGGTCTTCGCTGAGGCGGCGGTCGAAGGTGTCGATTTTATCCAGCACCCGGTCGCGCTTGGTGAAGATCATCTCCCGTGCCTGGGTGAGCTGGTCGGTAAAGGCGGCTTCCATGACCCGCAGGCCGTCGAGGGACTGCATTTGCTGTTCGCCCACCTGCTCTTGCAGGACGCGCACCTGTTGACTGAAGGCCGTCGCCGTCGCCTCCAAATCGCTAAGAATCGTGCTTTTCTGAATTTCCGACTCCGTGGCCATTTGGGCAAGCTGGGCCTGGAGGCGTTGGGCCATGTCCTGAAATTCGTCGAGGGTGCCCCGCTGGCGGCTGTCTACCTCGGTGCGGGTGGTGGCAAAGCGGTCGAGGGCATCGTCGGCGGCGCGGCGCAGGTCAAACAGGAGGGCTTCCTGACGCTGTTCGATGTCGCTACGCAGACCGGAAAACTGGCCCAAAAATTCGTCCGCCGAGCGGCGCAGGTCTTGCAGAATGCGGCTGCGCTGGGCTTCCACCTCGGTACGCAGGTTGGCGAAGCGCTGGGTAAATTCGTCGATGGAGTTTTGGATATTTTGAATGGCCAAATCCCGATGGCCAAAGGCGCTGACCTGCAATTCCCCCAGTTGGCGGCTGATCTCCTGTTCCTGGGTTTGCAAGCGTCCCAGACTTTCTTGTTTGAGGGCATCCAGGGATTCGGCAATCTCGGCGGTCTGTTGGCCTACCTGCTCACTGGCCTGGTTGGTCAACTGCTGCCGTAGGTCGGCTAGGGCGGTCATCACCCGATCCCGCTCTTCTTGGACGGTGGTGGTCATGGCGGTCATCCGATCCGCCAAACTGGCTTCGCTATTGGCCAGCTTTTGCAGCACCGCATCCTGCTGTACCTCCACATCGCCGCGCAGACGATTCACGTCCCGCAAAAATCCGGTTTGGTTTTCCTCCATCACCCGAAACACCGCATCCCGCTGCATTTGGGTGTCCTTACGCAGGTTGGTGACTTGGTCTTCGGCGGACTGGCGCAGGCTCACCAAGCGACCGACAAAATCTGCCTCGGTGGATTCCAGTTTCACCTGAAGTTCCGCCAGGGTCGATTGCCAATCGTTGAGGGTACGGGCTTTGAACTCGGCCAGATCGTCCACAATCCGGTTTAGCACCTGCTTTTTGGTCAGGGCTTCTTCCTGGAAACGATCCGTGCGGCTGGTGATGGCGGCGGCCTGTTCCTCGGCCTGGTTGAGGATGTAGTCTAAATCGCGGGTGGCGGACTGGATGCGGGTTTCTAGGTCGGTAATTTCGTTAATTTGCTTGCGGACGATGCCAGACACTTCCTGAATTACCGAACGCCGCATCAGCCAGAGCATGGCCACGCCCAGCCCCAGTAGCAGCACCAGCGTTCCCAGCAGCACCATAAATAGGGTGGTCGCCCGTCGAAAAGCCAGATCCGCTTCCCGCTGGAGCTGCTGAATTTCCGCCGTGCTAGCCTGGGCAATCAGAATGTCATCGTCCGTCGTACTCGCTTGGGCCAGCAGAACCTTATCCCCAACCAAGTCATTCCCTAGGGAAACGGCCTCAGCCCTTGATATGCCAACAACACCGCCGCTCAGCAACGCCAGCGACAGCAACAGCAAGGGACGGGGCAGGGTGGCAAAGGGGCGAGAAATCGGCCTCATCAGGGATAGTCCTAGGTGCGGGCTTATGACAGCAAACCCGTTGAATATGCTTAGGATAACTGATAGCCTGACGGCCTGACACATCTAGCCTTTGGTGCGCTGTAGCCAGGTCACTCTCGGCTTTGCGAAACCATCCCTCGGCTAAATCACGCTGATTTTTCATAGAGTACGTGCCCTTCCCGGAGAGCGGTGGTGATAAACGCATTGGGAACCGCCGCCCATTCCTGGACTTCGGCTGGTGTCCAAACGGTGATGTCCTTAGATGAAAATAGGCCTACCAAGGCTCGATAGTAGCGGGGGGATCGCTTGAATCGAGGCAGTTGGGAGTTTTCAATAATCAGCAAGTCTAGGTCGCTATTGGGGTGGGTGTCTCCCCGTGCTTGGGAACCAAACAGGACGATTTTCAGCGGTGCGCCTACACTCCGAAGACGCTGTACAACCTCGTTAAGCAAAGCTTCACTGGCTGGATTTTGGCTGAGCATGGTTTAGGGGAAAAGTAGGTTGACTGGGGCTGTCTGTCTTTCAACCATGTCTTTTATCGTAGCCTGATCAGCAAAGCAGCGAACTTCTGGGCGGTGATCTAACACAACGGGAAAGGCGCTACTAACAATGTAGATGTAGATTAAGTGCACCAAGGGTGGACTCCAGCCCCCCTCGCCTAGGGCCAAATGCGGTGCAAGGTGAGGATAAAGCCTGGGAGAACCGACTCCCCTGATAATTGACTCGCCTGATAATTGACTCGGACGCTCTAGTACCTCAATGGCTTGTCCTTGGCGATAGACTTCAACCCGCTGGCTATAGGAATCCATCAACCAGCCTAACTGTGTTCCATTGGCCAGATATTCCTCCATCTTCTCCCGCAAGAGGGTAAGCGAGTCTGTTTTAGAGCGTCATTTCACTTTTAGTCCACGGCCTGAGACTAACGCCCTAACGGCCATAGTTGTAGCCCGTGGGCAAAATGGTGGTGTCATCGCAGCAGCTATCCGTCAAATCGACCCCAACGGCCCGAAAGAGATTGCACTGCCGCAGGTTAGCGCCGTGGAGGATAGCCCCCTCTAGCCTTGCCCCCACCAGGGTGCAGCCCTCCAAATTGGCATCCGTGAGGTCGGCCTGCCGCAGATCGGCCCCGCTGAGGTTGGCCCCCCGCAGATCGCAGCCCTGCAAATTAGCGGTTTGCAAATCGGTGCGGCTGAAGTCGGCCTGGGTGCAATGCGCCCCGTCTAGGTTGGCCCCATAGAAGTTGCTGTCCCCTAGTTGGGCCTCGCTGAAGTTAACGCCCTTGAGGTTAGCTAGGGTGAAGTTGCAGTAGGGTAAGTAAGCCTGGGCTAAGCAGCTTTCCTCAAGATCAATGCCCCGCAGGTTCGCCTGAAACAGGTGAATCGCGGTCATGTCCCGCTGGGAAAACTGCCGCTGACCCTCACGGTAGGCTTGTTGTAAAGCGTCCCCAGTCAGTCGCTGCATAGTCACCAACAAGTTACCCATACTCGGCTCAACAGGTTTGGTTAAGCCCCAGCAGATGGGTATATGTGCTTAACCAAAACCCGCCCTTCACTGTAAAGGGTTTACGTTTCGTCATAACGCACCGTTAAGCATCTCTTCAGGTTTAGGCAAACCTCCCCAGATAAACGGCACCCATCCTAAATCCCGATGGCTTACCCAAAATCAAGGGGACGAGGAGACCTCGCCCCTACGGTTGGATGCTTTGAGTACTAGGGTTGTTTCATTCAGATTTGAGTCAGCCTCTAAGAGGCTGGAACTCTTAGAGGTCAAGCCCCACCGGAGTCGGGCCTGCGGCCATTAGGGGGTTCGGCGAGAGAAGAGCTTGAAGTAGAGCCAGTGGCCTGCCTCATGGAAGGGAAACAGCAGGTAGGTGAGGGGGTTGATGGTAACGATGATGTTACGCACGTTGCGTTTGGCGAGGGCCACCACCGCCCAGGCCACCCAACCTGCCGACATCACCCCCACCGGGTTGAGGTTGCTTTTGAACGGCCCCAGGATCACCTTTCGCACCACACAGGGGGCATCCAGCCGCTTTAGGGTCACTAGTTCTCCCATCAGCCGCTTAGAGATTTCGTACAGGGGGCTAAAGGCGGGGTTGACCTCGGCCTCAGAGGTGTTCACCCACACTTCTTTATTGGCTCGCTGGGGGGAAGTTTCCACGGTGCTAAAGAACGCTTCCATCAGCCGCAGACCAGAGAGGGCATTGACCTCCAGGGATTGGGCGATGGCCGCTGGGGTGCGCTGTCCGTGGACGTTGGTGCCGTGGTTAATCACCAGAATATCCACCCGCCGCAGGGCTTCCTGTAGTTCGGCTTCGGCCCCCGGTTGCCAACGCCAGCAGGGCACGGTTTCCGGGAAATCTGCCCCGTCGGAGGTGGTGAGGGCGATGGGCTTGGCCCGTTGCTTTAAGAGTTCTTCAATGAGGGCGCGGCCCAGGGTGCCCGATGCCCCGGTTACGGCCACGGTTTTGCCCTTCAGAGAGACAGCGGTACCCATCACCTTGTCTATCCCAGTAAAGTACCCAGCAAAGTAAGCATTGGTATCGTCAAAATGGTGCCGCCAGTGGTAAGTGCGGTTCACCAGCCAGTTGCTCGGCGGGGTGGTGAGTTCCCCCGGTTCGTGGGTGAGGTCGGTGGTGCGTAGCCAGCCCTGGGAACGGGCAATGGCCGCCGCCAAAAAGCCGCCGCCGTACAGTACACCTAGCCACAGCCCCGGAACCCCCGTCCCCAAGGCCACCAGGGCCATCACCGCCATCATCACCAGGGCCTCAGGCACATCGTTGTGGAGCTGGGCCTGACGATAAATCTCTTCGCTGACGGGGGTGAAATCTTTTTTATAGGCCCGATGGTGCCAATTGTGGAGCGCCACCACGGGCGACCAATAATGGCCGAGCACATGGTAGCCATCCCGCACAACCTCCACCACCAGCACGGAGGCTAAGCCCCATAGGCCCTGTATCACAACCGTTTGCAACGGCATACTGATCGCCTCACACCAACAAAAAACATCCCTATTCTGCCACGCCAAGGAAAGGGTCTGGGCAGAATAGGGCGTTTGTACGGCGTTCGCCTGGGGCAATGGGCTGAGGCGTTAGGTGGCGGCAGGGCCGTCGGCTTCTTCCTGAACACCAACGGAATGGGACACTTCAACGCCATTTTGCTCTAAAACCACCACGGGTTCATTGCCGCGCATGTCAATACGCTTCACCAGCACCGAACCCCCTGCCACCCGTTGGCCCACAGCCACATAGCGACCCGTGGGTTCATCGGGCGACTGCACAATGGCGTAGGTGCGGCTGCCAATGGTCATCACCCCCGTGACAACGACCTCCTGGGCCTGGGTGGGTTCCGGTAGGGACGGCAAGGGAGCCAGGGCGATCTCCCCAGGAGGGGAAGCGGGTTGTCCGCCTGGGCCAGCGGGTTGGGCCGCCGTGCCGCCGCCCGGACTGGGTTGAGCCGCCGTGCCGCCAGGGCTAGGAGCAGCACCTCCACCCGGACTGGGAGGAGTCGTGCCACCGGGTGCGGTGGTGGGCGCAGCGGCAGTGGGCGCAGTGGGGATACCGCCCGTATTAGCTGGGGCGGCGGGGGTAGGACTTCCTGGCGGGGGAGGTGGGGGCGTGACCTGGGGCGGGGGGGGCACAGGTACCGTCGCAAAGGGGTCGGGGCGACGACTGTTGATCTGTCGAATGCGCTCCTCTGGATCGGTGGATTGAATCAGTTCGGCGCTGGTGGTGATATTGGCGAGTTGGGGTGCAGCGGGTACCATCGGGGTGGCAAAGTCTGGGTCGCCGCCCTCCCCAGTCCCTTGATCGACCGGAGCTTCTTCGATGGGCACCTGATCAAGGGGCACCTGGTCAATAGGAACTTGATCGATGGGCACCTGGTCAAGGGGTTCTTCGGTAACGATCCCATCCCCCATCTGGATATCCAGTTGCGCCTGACGCATGAAACCAGCCAAGAAAGGAATTCCAGCCAGCGTGGCCACTAGACCCGCCATGGAGGTGATTAAACTAATTTTGGCCCACTTGCGACTGCCCCAGAACTTAATGCAAAAGATCAGCAGGACAAAGGGGACGAAAAAGGATAGCAGACCCCAAACCGGGCTGACCCGAAAGGCATCAATGAGACCAATTAGCCCCCCCACAGTGGACAGGAGGATGCCCAAAATAAACAAGACGAGAAAAATAGCGGCTCCCATGGAGACCTCTCCTTCATTGCCCTAGCTCGATGCCTCAACGATAGCTCAATTATTCAGAGGTGGAGCGGCCTTAGAGGATTTCGTCATCAGAATTTGCAAGCAGGGTTCGCATGTGTTTTAGCCCTTGCTTCACCCGTCGCGAGACCGTTACGGCACTAATTCCCATGCGTTCGGCGGTTTCTTTTTGAGTGAGGTCGTAGAGGAAAACAAATTCCAGCACTTCACGGGTGCGGTTTTCCAATTGTTGTAGAGCCTGCTGCAAACGAAGCTGGTCTTCCTGGGCCAGTTGGAAACTGCGGTATTTGCTGTCGGGCAGCAAATCCCCTAGGCAGGCGCAGTCTTCGTCCTGCATCGGCGCGTCTAGGCTGAGCAGGGATCGGTTGCGGCGGGCCATCTTCACATCCTGCCACTCCTCTAGGGAGATCTCGAGGGCTACCGCAATTTCCTGATCGTTGGGAATGCGGCCCAGGTTGATGTGCAGATCCCGAATCACTCGATGGGACTGGGTTTCTAGGGCCTGCCAGCGGCGGGGAATTCGCATGGAGGAACCCTTGTCTCGCAGGTAGTGCTGAATTTCGCCGCGAATGTAGGGAATGGCGAAGGAACTAAAGGCATAGCCCTTGGTGGGATCAAAGCGTTCAATGGCCCGGATTAGCCCCAGGCTACCCACCTGCATCAGATCGTCAAAGGATTCGGTAGACCGCTGCAACCAGTGGTAGGCCTCCCGCCGCACCAAACCGATGTTGAGGTTGACCAGTTGGTTACGGATCTCTAGGGAAGGCTGCTGTTGGTAGTGCTGCAACAGTTCTAGGGTGTTGCCTTGGGCCTGACGACAGGAGTGAGCTTGCATAGCGATGTTCAGGAAAGGGCAAGGTCTAGGTGGTTAGACGGGAGGATTCTCATTGGTGTTATCAGCCTAATGGCGTAGCCTAGGACATCACAATGTCGTATCTACGGAGACAGTCATTAACCTTTCCCTTAGTATAGGAGGCTACGAAATTTCCCTTCGCCCTGGGCTATGGTTGCAGCAATGGTGGCTCTAACCTAAGGAGTTTGACTCCTCCTACTGTAGGAGGATATTCCTTGCTATCAGCCTTGTTCAGCGATTGTCGTCGTCGTCACTCTGCAAAAGGCTAAGATGGCCAAGGCAATTCCTACCTTGGGTCGGATCGTCCTGGTCTTTCCTGAAATGACCGCAGGTTCGTCCTGATTCCTGCTCAGATCGGGCCTCCGAGGCAGCAAAGCTTTTACATTCTCTTCAATATCTCCGCAGTTCTGCGGACTGCGCTTCACAGAACTTCACTCCGTTTCCCTCCGGCGGTTCTCAATCGGCGGAGCGATGACCTCGCGGCAGGATAGGGTGGCAAGTGGCACAATAGGGGGGTTATAAGGCTATGTTTCCCTCACGCCATGGTTTTCTTTCACCCCAAGCCCGATTGGCAATTGTCTGAGCGGCAGGTGACCGCCGAAGCCGCCTTTTGGAATCGGCGACGCTTTATGAAAACGATGATTGGGGCTGGGGTAGGGCTTTCCGTTGCGCCCTTGGCCGCTTGCCAAACCACCCGCACCATTGATCCCAAGCTAGAGAGAACCCTGGGGCGATCCCTAGGCACCGTTCCCCTCAATCCAGCCTTTGCCGATGCGGGGCGGGTTCCCACCGACCAAGCCTACGCCAGCAGCTACAACAACTACTACGAGTTTGGCAGCACCAAGGCCGTTTGGCCCAACGCCCAAGCCCTGCCCACCGATCCCTGGCGGCTGGAGGTGTCGGGGCTGGTGAACAATCCCCAAACCTACGACTTGGATGACCTCACCCGTCGCTTTCCCCTGGAAGAGCGCATCTACCGCTTCCGCTGTGTGGAGGCTTGGGCCATGGTGGTGCCCTGGATTGGCTTTCCCATGCGGTACATTCTGGAGGCCGCCGAACCCACCGCAGCGGCCAAGTTTGTGCGCTTCACCTCCTATTACGATCCCCAGGTTTGCCCTGGGCCTGCCTATGGCTTTGCCCTCAACCTGCCCTGGCCCTACGTGGAGGGGCTAACGGTGGCGGAAATGGCCAATGATCTGGCCTTCTTTGCGATGGGCATCTATGGCCGCACGTTGCCCAAGCAGCACGGTGCCCCGATTCGCATGGTGGTGCCCTGGAAGTACGGCTTTAAGGGGGCCAAGGCCATCGTTAAAATCGAGTTTGTCGATCAGCAGCCCGCCACCTACTGGAACACGATTGCGGCCAATGAGTACGGCTTTGAGGCCAATGTGGATCCATCGGTGCCCCATCCCCGCTGGTCGCAGGCCACGGAGCGGCTGATCGGGGAAACCACCAGCCTATTTAACTGGGAAACCCAGCCCACCCTGATCTACAACGGCTACGGCGATTACGTAGCGGATTTGTACGCCTAGGGGTACATCACTGCGCCTGTGGCCCTCACCCTAAATCCCTCTCCCAGCGGGAGAGGGACTTTGAGGTATTTTCGGCTCCTAGCGGGAGAGGGGCTGGGGGTGTAGCTTGATTCCCGTCAGGGTGGGTCAGGCTAAGAAGGGCAACGCTACCCCACGGGCCAGCATGGCGGCAAGGAGGGGGATGAGGGCCAGACCCAGCAGTTCGCCGCGCACGATCCACACAAACCGCTGGCCCTGGGCGGGGGTGAGGGTGGGAGGTTCTTCCTTGCGGAGGCCACCGATCCAGGTAATCACCGAAATGGTGGGATAGAGGGACAGCAGACCCACCAGGATAAACAGCCCCACTTTGACGTGGAACACGGGGTTGTGGAGGTAGTAGGCGGTGCCTTGGCCGAAGTACATCACCCGCAGCACGCCCGTCACCAGCACCGTAGTTGCCGCTAGGCCATAGAGGCTGTCGGTAATCACCAGTCGCCACGCCTGCTTGAGGTTGAGTTCTGAGGAAAAAAGCTGGTGTTCCATCACCAGGGCGGCAAAGGCCACCATGAAGCTGAGGTAGTGCAGGTAGGCGGTAATGGCGCTATTCCACATAGTTTTTCTTTGCTGGGAAAATACTCCTGGACACCTATCTTAGACCGTCGGGCTGTCCTGGGCCACAGCGAGGATGCAGGGCGGCGTTTGTTGGGCGGCGGCTTCCACTTGGGCCAGCCAACTTTGGGCCAAGCTTTCCGTAAATTGAGCGGCCTGGGTTCCGTGTTGGGCAAACTGCTGCTGCACCTGATCGAGAAGCTGCGGCGATTGGGCCTGCTGCTCGGCGGAGAGGAAATCCCACCAGCCCTGCACAATCTCTAGGGTGGCCTCTGGGTGAAATTGTAGGCCGTAGGTGCTGGCCCCTAGGCGAAAGGCTTGGTGTTTGCAGCTATCGCTAGCCATCAGCCAATCGGCCCCGGCAGGCAGGTCAAAGGTGTCGGAGTGCCACTCTAGCATCGGCATTCCGGCGGGAAAAGCTTGCAGCCAGGGTTCTGGGGTCGACTGGGCCACGGGAAACAACGGCGTAAACCCCAGTTCTGGGGCGGTGTGGGTGTAGACCGCTGCCCCAAAGGATCTGGCGATCAACTGCGCCCCTAGGCAAATACCCAGGACGGGCTTGCCCTGGTGGTGAAACTGCCGAATCAGCGCCATCACCCGTTGCAGATGGGGAAAGTTCGCGTCATCCCAAGACTGCATGGGGCCACCCAAAACGACTAGGCCATCGTAGGGTGCCTGGGGGGGATGGGGCTGTTGGGCAGCGGCCCAGGTTGTTAACTGCGCTCCGGCGGCGGCTAGGGATTGACCCAGCAAGCCCGCTGGCACGGAGTCCCCATGCTGCACCACGAGCAGGTTGACGGAGGGATCGGCAGACACGGACAAAATCTCCAAAGGTGGTTACGGCTGGCTCAGGAGTTGGTGGATGGCGGCAAGCAGTTGTTTGGGGTTCACGGGTTGGACGAGGGTGGCGTTGGCTCCGGCCTGACGGGCAGAGTCCACCTGATCGGGGGCGTGATCCGCCGTTAACGCTAAAATTTTAACCCCTGGGTGGCGGGTGGATTGGCCCAGGGCGCTGATGATGTCGTAACCGTTGGCGCTGGCCAAACCAACATTGATAATCACCCCAGCGGGCTGGAGTAGCTCCACCTGGTCTAACACCCGCGACCCGTCTACCACCCAAATCACCTGGTAGTCGGCGGCGGTCAGCATGTCACAGATGATGCTGGCGGTTTCCTCGTTGTCTTCCACCAGCACGATGCGCCCTACCACGGGTTCGTCGGGGGGAGGACTGGCGGTTGGGGGGGCAAGGGTGCTGCGCTGGTGGGGAATACGGACGGTGAAAATGGATCCCACACCAACCTTAGAGGTCACTTTGATCGATCCACCATGGAGTTCGACCAGTTGCTTGGTGAGGGCTAGCCCCAGTCCGGTGCCCTGGTATTCCCGCTGGCGCACATTTTCAAGCTGTTGGAATTTCTCAAACAACAGCGATTGAGCCGCCTCTGGAATGCCGATGCCCGTGTCGCTCACCTCGAACACCACCGCCTGTTGTTCCCGCCGCACCCGCAGGGTCACCTTGCCCTCCGCTGGGGTAAATTTGACGGCGTTGCTGAGCAGGTTACTGAGAATCTGCCGCACCCGACGCGGATCGGCCACGAACTTGTCCTGGTCTGGGGCGATTTTGAGGTCGAGAACGACATCCAGGCTATTTTTGGCGGCCTCAGCCCGAAAAGCATCCACGCTCTGGCGGCTGAGGGAGGTGAGGGAAAATTCCCGGACTTCTAGGACGGTGCGCCCCGACTCAATTTTGGAGACCTCTAAAATGTCGTTAATCACGGCTAGGAGGTGCTCGCCGCTGGTGTGGATAGTGCTGAGGTAGTCCCGCTGGCGTTCGCTGAGATCCCCCAGAGACCAGCGCAACAGCGTGGCCGACATACCGATAATGTAGGTGAGGGGAGTCCGCAATTCGTGGCTCATAGTGGCCAAAAAGTCGCTCTTGGCTCGGTTGGCGGCCTGGGCGGCGGCGAGGGCATCCCGCAAATCCTGGGTGCGCTCAATCACGCAGACCTCTAGGTTTTGGGTTTGCTGCTGAAGCTGTTGATAAAGCTGGGCCTGGTTGATGGCGATGGCTAGGTGCTCGGCAATGTGGCCCAGGAACTCAATTTCCCAGGCTTCCCAGTGGCGCTGGACGCTGCACTGATGGACAATCAACAGCCCCCACAATTGCTGCCCCACCACAATGGGCACCACCACCTTCGATTTCACCTCCACCTGATGCAGGAAATCGAGCAGGCAGGGCACCGCCGCATAGGTCTCATCAACGTTATCTACCACCACCGTCTTGCCCGATAGATAGCGTGCCCGACAAGCCAGGGAGCGGTTGAAGCAAAAATTTTCGGTGTAGTGCAGCACCGAGGTTTGGGTCTCGCTGGCCTTGGCTTCGTAGGTGATGTAGCCGCCCTGGCGATCCGCTGGGTTGGCGGCCAGGTGTCCCTCGACTGGAGTGGGGAGGGAGGGATCATCCGTTGCCAGGAATGGGATGCTGGGGGCAGCAACCATGCCCTCTAGGGCTGGTTCGGTCTGGGATGGGGCGAACTGGTAGATGAGTAGGCGATCCGCCTGGAGAAAGTGACGCACCTCCGAAACTGTGGTCTGCAAAATCACGGAGAGGTCGAGGCTTTCCTGAATTTTGGTGACTACCTGGTTCAACAGCAGACTACGCTCAAGCTGCCGATCTAGGCGATCCTGCACGGGCTTGCAGGTGAAGGGAGACAGGGCGGTAGCGCCAAAATTGAGCCACGCCAACACAAACTGCGCTTGGGCCGCTGGGCTGGGGTCGCCCAGGGTGTTACCGAGGGCAATTAGTTGAGTCCGCTGGGATGCATCTCTCAGATCGTCGCCCACTTGGGTTAACCAAGCCCAGAGGTCAGGGGGATCCATCAGCAGATGAAGAAGCACCGCCTCGGAAAAATCAGCCCTCGAAGCTTCGCCTTGGCGAGTTTGGGATAGGCTTTGCACCAGCAGCACTACCCCAAAGCCAGGGCCAATCAGTGCCCAAAACCGCTCTTGATTCAAGGATTTCAGGGGATATTCGGCTTCGGTGATGAGGGTAAGCTGATGGCGCTGACTATACCGCTCTAGGAACAGCCCTATAGAGTCGAGTACTGCTCGGTCAACAACTTGTTCGGCACTACCAGGAAAAGGCCTAGGCATTCGCTTGTTTAAGGGCTGAAAAGGCCCATTTCAAGTGGGTTCTAGTCAAATAAAGCCTGTTGTAAAATAGAGAATTAATAGACTAATATCCTATCGGTGCCCCATCCTCACAGCGCAAAAAAGGCTAGATATCTTAATTGTTAAGGATGGCGGTTGAAGGCGGAAGCCACGCCCCAAACGCCCCTTCTCTGCCTATCCATCCTCTGGCCATGGCTTTGGCCCGGCCCATACCTATAGTAACTTTGGCCAGAGCCCTTCCCCTGGAGAGACCAGAGTTCTTTCAGATTTTGGCCTAGCTGGGCTTCTTGGCCCCACCGATCACCGCTGCTATGGATTCTCGGCAGGTGTTGGTTCGGCGGGGGCTAGCGTCCAGTCTTTGATGGCCCAGGTGCTGGCATCCCAGGGGGTAAATTCCACCGGGGCGAGGCGGTTAGCCACAGCGTTGGCCATAGCCCGATGCACCACCGGAATCACGGCCACATCTGTGGCTAGGACACGGTTCATCTCCTGAAACAGTTCGGTACGTTTTTCGGGATCCAGTTCCGCCTTGGCCTGGGTCAGCAAACGGTCGTACTCCGGGTTGCAGTAGCGGGCGTTGTTGGGTTCCTGCCACTGGTTGGCCTGGGAGGCGATTTTCTCACAGATCCACCAGCCCAGGTAGGTCGTGGGGTCGGGGCTTTCGTTGCCGGTGGAATAGACCTGCATGTCGGCATAAAAGTGGTTGAGGCTGTTGGTGTCGTCGGGGTTGGCGGAGAAAAATTCATCCACCCGCACCCGCGCAATTTGCACATCAAGGCCCAACTCCTTCAGGCTGTCGGCCACGATGGCCTGGGTTTGCTGCCGCACGGGGTTGACGGAGGACTGAAACAGCACCTCCAGGGGGGTGCCATTCCGGTCGCGGATGCCGTCGCCATCGGTATCCACCCAGCCCGCCTGCTCTAGTAGCAGCTTGGCCTTCACTAGGTTGTACTCGTAGGTGAGGTCAGGATCTTGATAGTCGGTGGGGGCTACCAGCAACTGGGCGGTAGGCTTCCCGGCTGGCCCATAGAGCTGATCGGCAATGGTATCTCGGTCAACGGCGAGGTTGATGGCCTGTCGCACCCGCCAATCGCTGAAGTAGGGGTGGGGGGTCTGGAGGCTGGCCCGTTCCCCCTCCTCGGTGCGGGCAAAGGGGTTGGCAAAGTTCACCATAATTCGCTCCACCTGCGCCCCAAACAGGTAGGAAATTTGCCCCAGGGCGTTAGGCTTTAGGGCGGCTAGGGCCTCGGCCTCCACCTGAAGATTGTGGGCAAAGTCGGCACTGCCCCGCTGCATCACTTCCCGCGCAGCGGCATAGGGGGCAATGCCGCCCTGAAGCTCTACCCGTTTAAAGGCAGGGGTTCCATCCCAGTAGTTGGCGTTCGCTGCGTAGATGACCGTACCCGGTTCAAAGCCAATCGCCTGGTAGGGGCCAGTGCCCACGGGCTGAAGGTTGGCGGGGGCCTCACGGGCATTGAGGCCGTTGTAGTCGGCGTAGTGGTGCTGAGGCAAAATCATCCCCGTCTGCCCGGTGAAGGGTACATCCCAGGCTGGGGTGGGGCCAGTAAAGGTAATTTTCACCCGATGATCGTCCAGGGCTTCCACCGATTCCACCCCTTCGTAGTACTGGGCGGTGGCGGCGGCCACCTCCGGGTTACGGATGAACTCGAAGGTAAACACCACATCCTCGGCGGTGAAGGGTTCGCCGTCGGCCCAGGTCACATCCTGGCGCAGCGTCCAGGTGACGCTGGTGCCGTCTTCAGCTAGGCCCCCATTCTCCTCGGTGGGGATTTCGGCGGCCAAAAAGGGCACCAGTTCCCCCGCCTGGTTGTAGCTGGCTAGGGGTTCGTAGCTGAGGCGGGCGGCCTCAAAATCTTGGTAGCCCGTAGACAGGTGGGGGTTGAGGGTAACCACAGAACGACCGTAGAGCAACCGCAGGGTATCAGGATCCCGCTGAACCGCAGCCTCCCCCGCTTCCGTCTGAACGGTTCCATCCTCCGGCACCACCGGGCTACAGGCCGCCGCCCCCAACAACGACAACCCAGCCGCCAGGGCAACTACCCCACGGAATCCAGCTTTTACCATAGCCGCGTTAACCATAAGTCGCGTTAACCATAACTTTAAGAATAGATTGCAGACCCAGCCGCACCAGTCGGCCCAATGTCTGCCAGACGCTGGCCCCTGGTAGCTGGTTCCCAAGCAATACGCCTACTCCCTATCCTACCTGCGAGATTCTTCCCTTGGCAGCGGGGCTAGGGCTGGGGCGGCAAGGGTAGCTCAATCCCCAACTTGCCGCCCATCACCTTTTTCCCATTCATCCTACTCCTCCTGCCAATAGCGTCTTACTTAAAACGATGGCTTCAACCTTTTCACGAGTAATGCCTAATCGACGTTGCCATTGCTGTTGGCGTTCCTCCGCGTGTCTCGTCCAGAAAATTTGCATGGGCTTGTCTTCACCCAGTCTTGTAGGGTGAGCAGTGCCCAGCCAGCCCTGTCAAGGTGGTTCAACTATTCCCCAAACGTCCATAGACTAAGGGACTCCGGCCACGACCGCTAGGGAGTTTACTCCCTAGCTCATCGCAGAAGTCTGCTAAAGCAGACTGGGGAACCCGGCTCCCAAGCCTCTTCAGAGGATTTCGACGTTGAGCCTGGGACTTCTAGTCCTTGGCTCAGCGGCCAATCCTAGGGATCGCGATCGCCCCCAAAACCTGCCTCACCTTACTAGGTCAAGATTTGGATTACCTATGGGACACCCAAGTAAACTTTGGAGGGGTGTTTCCTGATATGGTAGCAAAGTTACCTAATGAAGTCATGCTTGTTTTTGAGCATAAAGTTTGGGCTAATCTACATCCTGGCCAGTTAGATAACTACAAGCAATTCTCTTATGAAAATTATTCAAGTTTTCATCTGATCCTCATTACAGCTAGTGAGTCACAGCATCTTTAAGATCCTGACTTGTCGCTTTGCTGGAAAGATATTTATATGTGGATTCAAGACTGGATCCAGCCAGAAGAAGAAGCAAACTTTATCTTCTTAGATTTCTTAAATCTTTTACGAGAAGAAGGTCTAGGGCCAGTAGCCCCCGTCTCTCACGGGGGGATTTTGTCATACTATTCCGCTAGGGGCTTTAGAGATCAAGTAATAAATCTAATACAGCAAGCCGAAAAACGAGATTGGTCTCATATTCATCCGCAGATAAGTGTTCATGGCTTCAAAAAGCCCAACGGCAAGGTCTTCTATGACGCAAATGGACGTGTAGCCTTGCTAGTACTTGACAATGGTTGCCCATCACTAACCACAGGATTTATTTTGGATTGGGAGCATTATCATACACCGCCAATCTTGGGAACGAGAAGCCCAGACTTTGCTGTAATTTTAAGATTTACGGGCAAATATCCAGACAAGTACTTTGACTTAAAGGTTTATCAGGATTTTGTGGGAAAACTAGAAAATAGGATGAATTTATTAGGCGACGGATGGATTTTCCATAATCACATAGACGACAAACAAATAAGTCAAAAACATAAAGGTTTCCCGATCCATATTAGAAAGCCTATGATTGATTTACTTCGTGGCACTGAAAGTTCTGAGGATCAGGTTAATCGATTTATGAAGGCGAACGAGACTATCCTGAAAGAAATTTTAGCGTGCCAGGAATTTTGGGATATGCGTCAAGCCTTTGTGGAAGAGGCTAGTCAAGACGAGTAACTTATCGCAAAGAAAATTATGATGCAGCCAACAACTTCATTATTGACTGGATAGCGATCTTAATGGATGGAAGATAACGCTGACAAATATAAAAAATAACCTCTGTATCGATATCCCCATAATGGTGACTGAGAATATCACGGGTTCCTTTAGCACCTTTCCAGTCAACGTCTGGATAAGCCTTGAGTAAATCTTGACCGCCTACTTTTTCTAAAGCCTTGATATTCTCGCCGATCCAAATGAGCATCATGGCGATTCCGTCTAGCTTGTCTATACCCTCATCTCCTGCCAAGAAATCTCCAGCAGATTGTATTCCCTCAAATCGTCGTTCAATGCGATCAATAGCCTCTAAAATCTGGCGCAGAATCTCGCGCTGCAATTCGAGATCAGACATAGATCGCTTCTTGGTCAATGCGCTGTTTTAGAACAGGATTCATGGTTGGTCGATATCTAACCAGATCAACAGGAACCTGTAATGCCAATTGAAGATGATCCTTCAGATGAACCATCGCGAAAAGATCCGGGGCCATTTCAACCACAATATCTACGTCACTCATCGCTGTGGTTTGATCTCTCGCAACAGAGCCAAAAACCCCTAAACGCGCAACACCATACCGCTCTACCAAGAGAGGCTTGAGCTGGTGCAGTGTTTTAAGTACCTGGCTGCGCTGGAGAGTTTCTATCGCCATACGCTTAACTACCTGTCCATAAACGCCCTAATCATTGGATTCCGCTGCATCGTCTTTGGCCTTGGCCGAAGTTGATTTGCGGGTGGTGGATTTTTTCGTCGTCGAGGTTTTGGTCGTCGTCGCCTTAGTGGTGCGCTTAGTGCCGGAAGCCTTACTCGCCGCCGCCGTTTTGGTGGTGCGGGCGGTTGTCCCGGTTTTGGTGCTCTTCTTCGTGGTGCTAGATTTTGTCGTACTGGACTTGCGGGTACCGGATTTAGCGGTACTCGTCTTCTTGGCTTTGCCTCCCTTGCTGGCGGCCTTGGCGGCGATCCATTCCAGGGCTTGCTCTAGGGTAATGCTGTCTAGCTCCACGCCTTCGGGGACGGAGGCATTGACCTTGCCGTGCTTCACGTAATGGCCGTAGGGGCCGTTGAATACCGCAATCTGTTCGCCATCGTCGGGATGGTTACCCAGTTCCTTCAGGGGGGTGGCCTTGCCCCGTCCGCGAGTAGCCTTGGGCTGGGCCAGCAGTTCCAGCGCCCGTTCTAGGGAGATGGTCAGCACATCGTCGTCGCCCTTGATGGAGCGATAGTCTTTGCCGTCCTTGCCCTGGTCGTGGATGACGTAGGGGCCAAAGCGGCCTTGGCTGGCTTTGATGGGTTTGCCTGTTTCGGGGTGTTCGCCCAGCAGGCGCGGCAACCGCAGCAGACCCACCGCCGATTCTAGGGTGATGTCTTCGGCCTTCATGCCTTTGGGCAGAGAGGCTCGTTTGGGTTTGGGGTTGTCGTCGGTGGCCTCGCCCAATTGCACGTAGGGGCCGTAGGGGCCAATGCGGAGGAAAATCGGTTCGCCTGTTTCAGGATGAAGGCCCACTTTATCTGGCCCTTCCACCTTTTGTTTGATGATCCATTCGACCTGTTCTTCATCGAGGTCGGCGGGGGGCACATCGGCAGGGATGGAGGCCCGCACAGACTCTTCGCCGTCGCCAATTTCGATGTAGGGGCCGTAGCGACCGATGCGAACTTTGGCCTCTAGGTCGTTGAGAACGACGGTGCGGGCTTCGGTGGGGTCGATCTGGGTTTCGCGGGTGTGGACTTGATTCTCTAGTCCTTCATCCCCACCGTAGAAAGATTTCAGGTAGGGGAGCCAGTCCACTTCTCCGGTGGAAATGTCGTCGAGGGTTTGCTCCATGCGGGCGGTGAAGTGAACATCCACCAAGTCGGGGAAGTTCTGTTCGAGCAGGGCGGTGACGGCAAAGGCGGTGAAGGTGGGGATGAGACTGTTGTTCACCAGTCGTACATAGCCCCGGTCGATGATGGTGCCGATGACGGTGGCGTAGGTACTGGGCCGACCGATGCCCTCGCTTTCTAGCACTTTGACCAAGGTGGCTTCGGTGTAGCGGGCGGGGGGCTGGGTTTCGTGGCCGATGGCCTCTAGATCGGAGCAGTTGAGGGCGTCCCCAGTCCTGAGGTTGGGCAGTAGCACCTCTTGGCCCTCGATGGCGGCATCGGGATCGTCGGAACCTTCGACGTAGGCGCGGAAGAAGCCGGGAAAATCAATGCGCTTGCCCGTGGCCCGGAAGATGGCGTCTTCCACCTCAATGGAAGCGGTGATGTTGGTCTGACGAGCTTCGGCCATCTGGCTGGCCACGGTGCGCTTCCAGATCAGGTCGTATAGGGATAGTTCCCGTCCACTTAACCCCGTTTCTGCGGGAGTTCTAAAGGTGCTGCCAGCGGGGCGAATGGCTTCGTGGGCCTCCTGGGCACCCTTGGATTTGGTGGCGTACTGGCGCGGTTTGGGGCTGAGGTATTCTTTGCCGTACTTGGTTTCCACGCAGGAACGGGCCGCCTCGATGGCCTGCTGAGACAGGTGCACCGAGTCGGTACGCATGTAGGTGATGTAGCCCTGTTCATAGAGGTTTTGGGCCACGCGCATGGTGTCGCGGGCGGAGAGGCGCAGCTTGCGGTTGGCCTCCTGTTGCAGGGTGGAGGTGGTGAAGGGGGGGGAGGGCTTGCGGGTGTTGGGCCGTTCCTCTAGGTTGCTGACCGTCCACACCCCTTCCAGCAAACGGGCTTGCAGGTCACGGGCCTGGGCTTCATCCAGCAGCACCACCTCGCGTCCGGCGGCAATTTGTCCGGTGGATTCGTCGAAGTCGCTGCCGTTGGCCAAACGAGTCCCCGCCAGGGAGTGGAGCTTGGCCTCAAAGGCGTTTTTGTCCTTTAGCAGACTGGCCTTCAAATCCCAGTAGGATCCTTTGCGGAAGGCGCGGCGTTCCTGTTCGCGATTCACCACCACCTTCACCGCCACCGACTGTACCCGTCCGGCGGACAGCCCCCCGGCGATTTTCTTCCACAGTAGCGGTGACAGGGTATAACCCACCAGGCGATCTAAAATGCGGCGGGTTTCCTGGGCATGGACAAGCTGATCGTCGATGGTGCGGCAGTTTTCTAGAGCCGACTGAATCGCCTCCTGGGTAATTTCGTGGAACACCATGCGCTTAGTGGGCACCTTCGGCTTGAGCACCTGCAACAGATGCCAGCTAATGCTTTCCCCCTCGCGGTCTTCGTCCGTGGCTAGTACCAGTTCGTCCGCGTCCTTGAGGGCATCCTTGAGGGTTTTGACCACCTTTTTCTTGTCGCTGGGAACGATGTACAGCGGCGCAAAGTTATCGTCGGGGTTCACCCCCAACTGCGCCCACTTTTCCCCCTTCACCTCCGGCGGAATTTCGCTAGCCGACCGGGGCAAATCACGCACATGGCCCATGGAAGCCTCCACCCGATAGCCACGCGGCAGGTAGTTGCGAATGGTTTTGGCCTTGGTGGGCGACTCGACAATGACAAGGGTTGACATAGGGCTGATGGCGCGTGGATGGCAATCGGATAGACAGCAGTAGAAAGGGAAAAGGGGGAATCTAGGGGCCAATATGGCCCCAATTCCTGAGGAGGCTAAGACTGAGAGCCTAAACCCAAGTGTTAAACACTTTAATGCACAGCTTAAAGGGGCTGAGTTTCAAATCCCCAAAAAACTTAATGATTGCCGCTGGGTCTGGATTCACCTTAGCTCATCCCTATCCATGGGCAAACACCATGACTTCACGGTAGGGATAGGGAGGTCTAGGCCAGTCTAGGGGCAAATTCGTTACTTCTGGATGGAAATGGACTGATTTACGACCGCTAATCAATCTAATCAATAATTCAGATGGGGTACCAGCGTCTAGGGGCCGTAAAATCTACCTACCACACGCCTACCGTGGCAGGATCGCGATAATATGCCAGGTGTAGGTTTGTAAACGTGTCAACAACGGGGGAAGCGCGTATGGATTTCGCGAGCCTGGCGGCCCAGCTCAATGCTGGCACCATTTGGCCAGAGGGTATTGTGGTCGCCACTATTCTGGTCATCCTGGTTGGAGATTTAATTCAGGGGCGTTCGTCCTCCGCTTGGACTCCCTACGCCGCCATGGCGGGTGGCCTCGGCAGTATCGTCGCCCTGGTGCTTCAGTGGGGCGCTGCGGATCCCATCGGCTTCCTCGGTGGCTTCAATGCCGACGACCTAAGCGTTATTTTCCGGGGCATCATCGTCCTTTCGGCGGTGTTCACGGTGCCCATGGCTATCCGCTACGTGGAGCAATCCGGTACTTCCCTGGCCGAATTTCTGGTCATCCTGCTCACCGCTACCCTGGGCGGAATGTTCCTCTCCGGCGCGAACGAGTTGGTGATGATCTTCGTGTCTTTAGAGACCCTCAGTATCGCCTCCTACCTGCTGACGGGCTACATGAAGCGCGACCCCCGCTCCAACGAAGCGGCGTTGAAATATCTGCTGATTGGGGCGGCGAGTTCCGCGATTTTCCTCTACGGATCTTCCCTGCTCTACGGCCTCTCCGGCGGCGAAACGCGGCTGTCGGAAATTGCTAGTACCATCGTCAGCGTTGACGGTGAACCTCCCATCGGGCTAATCGTCGCCCTCGTATTTGTGATCGCTGGGATCGCCTTCAAAATCGCCGCCGTGCCCTTCCACCAGTGGACGCCCGACGTGTACGAAGGATCGCCTACTCCGGTGGTGGCGTTCCTCTCCGTAGGCTCGAAAACCGCTGGCTTTGCCCTGGCCATTCGCCTGCTGATTGAAGCCTTCCCCCTGGTCTCCGAGCAGTGGCGCTTTGTCTTCACCGCCCTGGCCATCCTCAGCATGGTGCTGGGTAACGTGGTGGCCCTGGCCCAAACCAGCATGAAGCGCCTCCTAGCCTACTCTTCCATCGGCCAAGCGGGCTACCTGATGATTGCCCTGGTAGTTGGCACCGATGCGGGCTATGCCAGCCTGATCTACTACCTGCTGGTGTACCTGTTCATGAACCTGGGCGGCTTCACCTGCGTGATTCTCTTCGCCCTCCGCACCGGCAGCGACCAAATCAGCGACTACAGCGGCCTCTACCAAAAGGATCCCCTGCTCACCCTGGCCCTCAGCGTTTGCCTGCTCTCCCTCGGCGGCATTCCGCCCATGGCTGGGTTCTTCGGCAAAATCTACATCTTCTGGGCCGGTTGGCAAGCCGGAGCCTACGGCCTGGTGCTAGTGGGCTTGGTGACGAGCGTCATCTCCATCTACTACTACATCCGCGTCATCAAGATGATGGTGGTGAAGGAACCCCAGGAAATGTCCGACGTGGTGAAGGACTACCCCGCTGTACGCTGGGATCTTCCCGGTCTGCGGCCCATGCAAATTAGCCTGATTCTGGCCCTAGTCGCCACCTCCCTGGCCGGGATTTTGTCGAACCCCCTATTCACCCTGGCCAACAACGCCGTGGTGCAAACCCCCATGCTGCAAAGCCCCGTGGCCAGCACCACCCTGGTGAACCCGGTCGCCTTAGGAGATAGCTTGAACTAAAACGGCTAAATCCTGAATTCCTACGGCAGGCCCAGACTCTTGAATGTAGAGTTTGAGCCTGTTTTTTGTTGAAGCTGGCCTGGATATCTTGAGGCTATCCTAGGGTTACATACTGGCGCGAGGTGGCCGTTGTGACTCAGACCTCCCTATCCAAGTCGCTCTACGATCAAGACTTTGCCCTCTGGCTAGAGCAGGTTGCCAATCAGCTACGGGCAGGGGATTTCAGCCACCTCGATATCAATAACTTGGTGGAGGAACTGGACGCCCTGGGACGTTCACAGAAGCGGGAAATCAAGAGTCGGCTGGTGGTGCTGTTTGCCAATCTCCTTAAGCGCCTCTATATCGACAGCGCCTACGATAATCGGGGCTGGGAAATCACCATTCGCGAACAGCGACGAGAACTGAGGTTGTTGCTAGAGCAGTCCCCCAGCCTGATGAGCTATGCCAACCATGCCCTAGAGGACGCCTACGCCATGGCCCTCTCTGAAGTGCGGGAGGACTACGCTAAGGTGCCTTTCCCCGACCGCTGGCCCCTCAGCGAGGCCCTGGAAGATGTGCTAACCTGCCCCTTTTGGCAGTAGCGCTTGGCTTTCAATTTCAACCTTTTGGGCGAGTTCCTGTTCAATGGCGGACAGCAGTTCTGGTTGCCCCCAGCCCTGGTGAAGGGTGGCGGCGATGGCACAGGCTCCGGCTCCCACGCCTTCTTTGACAAACCCTTCTTCGTAGGCCCGCAGGGCGGCGAAGCGCGAATCGGCAAAGGACAAGTCCGTTGCCAGTAAACAAGCATCCATGGCCTGGGCTAAACCGACGGTGTCGCCCGTGGGATCAGCGGCGACCCAGCGGGTGGTACCGACGACGACATTTTTGCGGTTCCAGGGAAAAGCATCCACCTGGGCCAGGGCCGTCATCAGGGCATAGACCGCCAGCATTTGGGTGCCTCCGGCCAGCATCACGGGCTGGGTGCGGCTAGCGGCGATGGCCATTCCGGCCACCACGGGCTGCATCGGATCGCCGAAAGCAGCGACGACCTCTAGAGGGTGAGGTGATTTTCCATGCCAGCGCTGACGGGCTTGGGCGAGTCCTTGCTGGACAATGTCCCGTTTTTGGTGGTGGTTGCAGATGGGGTGGCTGCTGTTGACCCGATCCATGGCGTCGATGCCTACCCCTTGCAGCAGGGCAAGGGCGGTGGTGGTGCCGCCGACGACGCATTCCGCCAGCAGTAGATAGTCCGTCGTGGCTTCAGCGGCCAGGGTCTCGCCCCAGTGCAGACCCGCTTGGAACAGATGCTTTACGATTTCAAGGGGTAGGGCTTGGCCTGTGGTGAGGCACTGGGCGGGTTGCCCTTCAAGGTCGATGTGGGCCACGGTGGGCGGCTGTGGTAGTCCGGCGTTGAACACCGTCAGGGGAATTTCTTGCCCCGCCACTACCGCCCGCGAAATTAAGGCCGGGGAAGCGCCCGCCTGGAGCGGAGGGAGGGGAAAAGCCGGTCGCGGTTGGGGGCCGTTCACCATCCATTCGGCATCGGCGAGAGCGGTGGTGCGCCGATCTTTTGGGGTGGCCCCAGCGGCAGAAATACCGGGAATCAGTCCCGTTTCGGTGAACCCCAATACCAGGGCCAAGGCCGGACGCTGCCCCCGCACTTGCTGAAGCCACCGGGTGGCCCGCTGGGGGTCGCTATGGACGGTAATCATCGGTGTTGCCTACTGCGTCGATACGGTGTGAAAAATCTCCTCTGATCAGAAAGATCCCAGGGTTCTCCCGTGGCTGGACTGAGAGCCTTGGAATCTACGCAGAACCCTGGGATCTGGAGGTTAATCGGTTAGGAGGTCTTGTACCCAGGCGGGCGGTTCGGGAATTTTGGCCCCCAGGCGTTCTAACAACAGCCAAGCCGCCAGGTGAACGGTGAACAGGTACACCACATTGCTGAGCAGCACCATCACCAGGGCCAGGATTTGGATGGCTTCTACGTTGGCCTGCCCTAGGACGCCGATATCTAGAATCCCAAAATTCACCAGCTTTTCTAGGCCCCAGTTCAGCATTTGGGTGACCTGGGTGGTGAGGTAGACCCAGAGGTCTTCGCCAATCAGCACCGACATCAGCCACAGGCGAAAGAAAAAGCCCAAGCTGCCCAGGAACGTTCCCGCCGCAATTGAAACGTACCAGTTGGCCCCCCGCACCCAGGTAAAGCCCAACTGCACCCCCATCAGGGCGTAGGGCATCAGAAACAGCAGGCTGCGCGGTGGCCCCATCAGCACCGACAGCAGTAGCCCCGACACCAGGGCCGACATCCAGGCCGCCCTTGGCCCCCAGCGCAAATACACTAAGGCCATGGGCAACGGGAACAGAATCCGCAGAATGGGGCCGGGGGGAAAGTAGGTATTCACCAGCCAGATTAGAGCGGCGGTGCTGGCCAAAAAGGCGGTTTCTACCATCACCAGGGGGCCAGCTTTGTGGCGATGGGCGGCGGTGGGCGGACGCCAGGATCCGGTGTCGCTGGCGGCGGTGCGATAGTCCAGGTAGGTATCGAGATCGTCGAAACTGGTCTCGGCCTCCGGGGAAGTCCCAGGGGAAGAGGGGTGGTTAGATCCAGCGGAATGGGGCACGGGGGAACTCATGGATACCTAAACAAGCAGCTTTTCCAGGGCGTTGATATCTGGAATGACCATGAGGTCTTTATCCCGAACGATGAGCCCTTTCTTTTCTAGCTTACTCAGGACGCGGGTCACCGTCTCGCGGGCCAGGCCACTGAGGCTACTGAGTTCGCGGTGGGGCAGGTTGGGAATTTCTAGGCCGCTGTCGCCGCTTTTGCCCTGACCATCGGCCAGAAACAGAATGATATCGGTCACCCGCGAGGTGCTGTCCGATTCCCGCAGGCGCAGCCGCCGATTCACTTGGCGCAGCCGTCGAGCCATGAGCTGGGCCAACCGAATCCCGGCTACGGGCTGAGTATGCAGCAGATGAACAAAGTCGCTGGCGGGCATACTGCCGATCACCGTGGGCACCAGGGTAATCACATCGGTGGATCGGGGCACTTCTTCCAGGGGGGCCATTTCGCCAAAGAGCTCCCCTCGCCCCAAAATGTTAAGCGTTACCTCTTTACCATCGAGGTTGTAGGTGCGAATTTTGACCCAACCATCCAGAATGAAGTAGACGGAGTTTCCCCAGTCATTTTCTAGCAAAATCACTTGATTGGCCGGATGGCGGCGCGATACCACATGACTGGTCGCCTGGGCTACGGCCTCGTCGGGTAAATCTTTGAAGATTAGCGCTGAACGAATAAGCTGAAGGTCGTCCTGGGCATCCCGATGGCCGTAGCGAGCATCCATTGAGTACTCCAACGCTAAACATCCAACGCTAAACATCCAACGCTAACTAAACCATTGTCTAGTCTGTTGACACTCCCATGACTAAAGTCAGTGGGATTCTTGGTTCAATGACTGAGCTTACCCCATCAGGCTGAAACCAAATGAGATAGTGCCCCAATCTCCCCAAACGTATACGTTCCGGTCTGCCCGCTGGATGCGCTTTAGCTAACTGCGCTTTAGCTAACATTTTGCAGCGTTTGCTGAGGTCGTATTTATCTACCCCCGGTTGTCCATCCAGTAGCGCAAAGCCTGGTTGCGGACAACCGGGGCTGTTCGTAGGGCGCGTCTATGGCGTTAGCCTGGGTAGGCTTCACCCGTGCCTTTAGATCGATCACTACCCTAGATCCTAGGCTACTACATCCAGTGTAAGAACGATGGTTCAAGCCCCGTGGCGCTCCATCTCATGCCTAAAAGATTATGGGCTTTGCTTGTAAGTCTGTAACAAAACCCGTCAGTCTGGGCGCTACTGTCGCTATGCTACAGCCAGAGTCTTAAATTTAATGGTTTAACGGGTTGGGGATCTCAACCAAGGATAGGCTGACCAATAACCCTCGCTTCCTAAGATTTGACAGATCTACCCAAGCGTTATAGCTGGGAGGGGGTTCGACCACGACCGGGCACTCAACCTACCATCCAGACCTTGGCGAAGGGGATGGCTTGACAGGCATCGAACAGACATCGAACTTAACGTAGCGGGCGGGCAGGTGATTTTTCAGACCGACTGGCATACACTTTGGCAATAATTGGGGAAAGGGAAAGGGACGTGACTGTGCAGCGGCAACAACTAGAGGCCTTAATCGCTGAGATTGACGCAACCCTGGGGGAGGCAGCACCGAAGCTTCCTTGGGTGATGTCGAGCGCCACCCAGCAACAACGACAGCTTTTGGCTAAGGCACGGGCCTGTTTGGCTCAAATGCAGGCCGATCCTAAGACCGTGGAGGGACAGCCCGCCGCGCTGCCGGGGGACAGCACCAGTCAAGCGGCTAGCCAGGTGCTCAATGCCCTGCTCCAGGAAATGCAGTATCTGCGGGGGCAAACCCTGCAAATTCTAACGCCGCTGCAAAACGAGGTGGCCGCCCTGCGCCAGCAGCGGGAAACCCTGCTGCGAGAAGTGCAGCAACTTCAGCAGCAGCGCCTAGAGTCCGCCCAGACAAATCCACGGCTCTCCCCAGGCAACTGGGAAGACACCCTAGGCGAACTGACCCAACACCTGGAAGCCCATCTGGCGGGGCAGGTAGAACAGGCGGTACGTCGCCTAGAAACCTCGGTGGCCAATAATTACCTGCTCAGTGAAGCGCCCTCCGAAGCCGAGACTGCCACGGGGCTAGAGTCCCTCTCGCCCGCCCAGCGCCTCGCCTATCTCCAGCAAATTCAGTCCCAAACCGACGATCTCATTCGCAACCTCGATCTGTCGCTGCGGGCCGTGTTCGACGCCCTGCAACAGAGTGTGTATAGCTATCAAGACTCCCTCAACCAGGGCCTGAACAAAATGCACACCCTGGGTCAACAGGGCGAGATGATGTTCAGCGCCCTCGTCAACCATGTGGCCCAGCGCATGAACCAGGAGGCCTTGGCCTACCTCGATGCCCCAAGGCGAGGGGGATCACCGCCGGGGCTGCCCGATGCCGATCAACCCCCTGCCCCATCGGAGTCAGCCGCTATTGCCCCACAGACTGAGGAAGACGACTTCGACCTAGAGGGCCTGGATTTAGACCTGGACTTTGACGATGATGAGGTGACGCTGCTGCAAATTGACGAGGAAATCTCGCAGTTGCGGCTAGATGGGGATGAGGTGGGATCCTCTTCCATGCCGACCCCTCCCCTAACTGCCATGGATACGGCCCCCCCTGCCGATGCCCTACAGGTGCTAGATCAGTTAGATGTGGCCGCGCCCGATCCCCGATCCTCGGTATCGGTTCCCATCACCCCAGAGGCGGAGGTTGATCCGAGTTTGGCAACCTCGGCGGTGACCGATGCGGAGGAAGCTGAGGAGATTGACGACCTCTATCAAACCCTGTTTGGAGACAATGCCCCCCAGCCGCCCCAAAATCTACCGGGGGCCACCGCCGAAGATCCGGGGGACGCCGCCGCTACTCTTCCGTTTCCGCCCTCGCCCCCAGAGTCCCAGGACTGGGCCGCCCTGGCGGATACCCCCAATCGCGACGACCAACCGGGGGAGGCTGAGGCTATCGAGGTTGCCCCCGCCGCCGATAGCCTGTCGCAGTTGGTGGAGGGCACGGGCAGTTCCCTGCGGGCTTCGGTGCCTAGTCCGGCTCCCGACATCAGCACCATTGCTTCCCTCGATGAACTGTTACCCGATGGTTCAGGAACGTCTACGGAACTGGATGCCCTGGATATTCTGCTGAACCCCAGCCAGCAAATCCAGGCCCCTGAGGATGAGGATCTGCTCGCTGCCGCCGAGTCCTTCCAAGCCGATCATTACGCCTTACCCCTCGACACCGGCGTGGTGGACACCCTTTCCCAGGACTTAGAGACCCTGGAGTCCATCGCCCCTCCCCAGACCACCGAGCCGCCAGAGGACTCCCTGTCGGAGATGCTGTCCACCGCCAGCCCCCTTGAGGAGGAGGTGGACTGGGCGGTGCGGGTAGAACAGTGGGCGCAGCAGGTGGGCGGAGAGTCTCCCCCTACCACGGATACCCCTGGGGGGACAGAGGATTGGTTTGGGGATGTTGGGGATGTGTCTCCATCGGTATCGCCGAACCCACCTTTGGATCAGCCGGGGCTGATTACCGAAGACATGTTTGGCGAATTTGCGACGGAACGCCCCTCCGAAGCCCAGGCTGGTTCTACGGCTGAAGACGTGTTTGGCGACTTTGGTGGCGGAGATCTCGGTCGTGAAGACTTTGGCCGCGAAGACTTTGGTCGCGAAGACTTTGGCCGCAATGGTTTGGGCCACGAAGACCTTAGGAACACCCTGGGGGCAGACCTGTCCCCAGGGATTGCCCCCGCCCCACCCGAATCTACCGCTGAAGATGTCTTTGGTGACTTTGGCGGCGACTTTGGCGGTGACTTTGGTCGCGAGGTTGACCGTCGCCCGGACGACGCTCCAGGTGATGACCTCTTTGGAGATGCCTTCTCCCCCCAGTTTCCGCCCGATCCCCCTGCTCCGCCCGCTCGTCCCTCCATCGATCCCAGCCTGAATACGGCGGATAGCCTTTCAATGGTGCTCTCCGAGCTAAATCTCAGCCTTGGCCCAGAGGAGCCGCCGCCGCCAGACGCCAACCTGACCCTAGATGCCCTGGGTGAGTTTGCGTCAGAAGCATCCACAGCGCCTTCCCCTTCAGTCACCCCCTCAAGCCCAGTCACGGATCCCCTATCGTCCCTGGGGGATGAAGGGCTCGATTTGTTTGGGGAACGTCCAGCTATCTCCGGCCCTGAGGTTACTTCCTCTGGAATCTCCGATCCTTCGCTGTCGCTAGAAAACCTCATCGGCGATCTGAGCCTCGATGCCTCATTTCCCATCGCTGAACCAGAGCCCAATGCCGTTACCGCAGAGGATGTCTTTGGCGACTTCGGTGCCCCAGCGGCACCAGCCCCTGATGCCGGTACTCCAGGGGATGTCTTTGGCGACGTTGGTAGCCCAACGGTATCGGCACCCGCCGCTGCCACTCCTGAGGATGTGTTTGGCGACTTCGGTGCCGCAGAGGTCAGCAGCCCACCTTCGCTGGATCCCAGCGTGGCTTTGCCTGATCTGTCCCTTAGCCTAGGGGACGATACCCTAGACGCCCTCGATTGGGGGGACGACGCCCCCTCTGCCCCGGTTCTAGATCCGCCCGAAGTATCTCCGGCAGAAGATTCCATCGCCGCCTGGGGCAATGACTTAGATGGCCTGGAACCAGCCTCTAGCCCCACCCCGCCGCCGACAACCGCCGACCCCTTTGATTTTTCCATCACCCTGGAGGATCTCGATCTGAGTTTGGATGGGGCGGGGGACACCGCCTCTGGACAAGGCTTGACGGACTGGGATACGCCCTCTGGGGGGATCCGTGTCGAGGATCTTCTGCCTACGCCATCGGATAGCTCGGATCTTTGGCCAGAAATCCCCTCGACCAGCCCTGCCGAGGGTGGGTATGATAGCGTACCTGAACGCTCTGCGGAGCATGAACCTGAGGGTGCTGCAACCTGGAGCCTTGAGGACCTCGAAGGTAGCCTTACGGCGGACATTCCCCCAACCCCAGCAGCACCCCCGGTTTCTCCCCTGCCCCCGCCCGAACAGACTCCCGCCGGAGAGAGCGACTGGCACCGGGAGATGAGCCTTGACAGCATCCTCGGATCCCTTGACCAAAGCCGCCTGAATCACTTAGCTGGGGGTGGATCGGGAGCTTCGGGTCTTGCCGCCGAACCATCCATTGCCGAACCTCCTGCCATTGCCCCCCCTGCCATCGACACGCTTGCCGCAGAGTCAGCATCGGCCCCAGCGACCTCGGTGGATCAAGACTTTACTAGCCTAGAGGCGCTGCTAGCGGAACCGCTTCCCCCTGAGCCAGCCCCCCCTTCTCCCCCCCCAGCCCCTCCCAAGGGCCAGGACAACGGTGAACTGTGGTTTTTAGGGCTAGACCTGGGCACAACGGGCCTGTCGGCGGTGCTGATGGAGCGGCGCAGTGGCCAGGTGCATCCCCTGTACTGGGTAGATAACAGCATTTCCGGGGTAACGGCGGATAAGTTTTTCCGGCTGCCTACCCTGGGCCTCGTGCGCGTAGCGGCCAGCGGCGACTACCAGGTGCAGTCCGTGGGGTCTTCCGCCCTAACCGTAACCTGGAGCGACGGCGACCCCGACGACAGCACGGTGATGCTAAAGAACCTGAAGCCGCTGCTACGCATGGGCATTCCCCTAGGGGTGGGGGCCGCCTCCCAGCCGCAAATTCAGTGGTCGGAGGAGACTCGCTTACCCCTGAAGGCGTTTCAGGATAGCGTTCAGGGGCTTTTGGCCACCCTGCCCCAGGCGTTTCAGAGCAATGCTCCCTTTACCCTAGGGGCCGTGGGCCTGAAGGCCGACACCATTGCCCAAGCCCTCGGGCATCTGACCGGCGTGGTGGTGAGTTATCCCGCCAATTGGCCCGATACCTATACCTTCAACCTGCGGGAGGCCGTTTTGGGGGCGGGTCTAGTCTCCACTGCCGACCAGGTGTACTTCATTGAAGATGCCATTGCGGCGGTGCTGTCGGGCCTGCCCGACCCCGCCACGCCCGTGCCCCAGGGCCAAAGCCAGCCTATCCAGCAACAAACCCTCTACGCCTGCCAATGGACGGGGGGAACCGTGGTGATTTCGGCGGGGGCCACCGTTACCGAGGTGGGGTTAGTGGATATCCCCGATCCCCTAGCCCAGCTTAGCTATGGCGACTTTGCCCTGCATTCCCTCGCCTACGCTGGGGACGCCATTGATCTCGATATCGTCTGTCAACTGCTGCACCCGCCCGACCGTCGCCAGCCTCGGCCCACCCAGGCTCGACCCCAGCCCAACGGCTGGGGTTGGCAGGCCGTGCCCACCCTAGAATCCGCCCACTGGAACGATTTGCACCTCGATGATCTCGATCTGCCCCGCCCCGGCGAACCCGACCTCGTGCGTCGTCAGCGCCTTTGGCAGCGCCTAGAGGCTTCGGCCCTAGGCCAGAGCGTTTTGGATGCGGCCCGTCACCTCAAGATCATCCTCCAGCATCAGCCGCAGTTTGAGCTAGATTTGGCCGATCAGCACTGGGTGGTGCGCGGCAAGGATCTCGAAGACCGGATCATTCTGCCCTACATCCAGCGCATCAATGGCCACCTCAACCGCCTGCTGAGCGAAGTGGGCATGGCTAGCCAAGCGGTGCATCAGGTGATCTGCACGGGCGGCAGTGCCTCGCTGCCCAAGATGGCCCGCTGGCTGCGACAAAAGTTCCCCAACGCCACTATCGTCCAAGACACCTACCACAGCGACCGCCCCCCCAGTTGCAGCCGCGTCGCCTACGGCTTGGTGAACCTAGCCCGCTATCCCCAGGTGCTCGACCTCACCCGCCACCAGTACAGCGATATGTTCCTGCTGATGGAATTGCTGCGCACCTGCCCCGACCAACCCATGCCCCTCAGCGGTATCCTCCATCTGTTGAAGGAACAGGGCCTCAATGTAGACGCCTGCGAACCCCACCTGATGGCCCTGCTGGAGGGACGCCTTCCCCCTGGGCTACTGCCCACCGCCACCCAAAGCCCCCTGCTAATTCCCAGCCCCAATCCGGCCATTACCAGACTGGGCATGGCTCCCCTATTTAGCCGCCCCAATCCCCAGGTGTATGTGCCCAATCCCCAGCAAACCCAAGGGCTACGGGCCTACATCCAACACCTGCTGGCCGACAAACAACAAAGCCTCACCGATCCCCTCCTAGTTCAACTCACCACCCTAGCGGTGTGATGGAGATGAGGAGTTTTCTGGAAAGCGTTCTTCCTAGTGGTGGGCAGTGTCCACCCTACGGTATTTTGCTTGATGGGGCTTGGTCGATAATGAAAACGTTCCGATAGCCCAGCTTAGCCATGGAAGCACTCAAGGGATTTTGGCGGTTTCTCAATACCGATGTGAAGGATATCCCCTGGGGCGATGTCGCGGAACAGGGCATCGACACCATCATGGCCCTGCCCGATGCGACCCAGGCTTGGCGAGACAATGCCGCCCAAATTCAACAGCTTGCCCCCTATGCCCAAAAGGCGGCACCGCTGATCCAGGCGTTAGATGCCCCGGTGGCCCAGTTGGCCCTAGCTGGGCTTCCCTTTGTGTCGGTGGGCATTAACCTGCTGAAGCTGGGGCTAGAGATGGCCAAGGTAGACCCCACCTTCGAGGGTTCGGTGGCCATTGTGGCGCAACTGGCCTACCTGCAAAGTTTGGAAACGTTGCTGGGGCGGCTTCAGGACGCAGATACCCAGGCCAAGCTAGCGCCAATTTCCTCTAGGGCGGTGATTGAGCGGCAACTGGCGCGCTTAGACACCACGGAACTCACCCCCACCGAGGCCAAGCAGGTTATCACCCAGTTTCGAGAATCGAAGTTGGCCCAGTTGTTTAGTGCGGCCCTGGTGGAACAGTTGCGGCAGGCTGGCCTAGACGATGCCTGCATTCATCGTTTGGCGGATCAGGTGGTGTGGGGTAGCCCTCGCAATGTGCATCTGGCCGTGGTAGAGGCGGGGGATGCCGTGGCCCCGCTGGCGGAGTTTTATCGCACCGGGGGAGTGCAAGCCCAGGAGCGCTACGCCAGCATTGACCATTATTTGCAAACGAAAATTAACCCGTTGCCGCTAGAGCCAGTGTTTGATGAACGCACCCTGCGGTTTCAAGATATCTATGTGCCGCTACAGGTGCAGCCCTTGACCCAGGATGGCCAGGTGCAAGAAGGTGCCGATCCTATCTGTAGCCACAAATGGACAAGGCAAATTTTAGAGAAGCCCGCCGACCAGCCCCGCCAAGTGATGTTTATGGAAGGCGATGCGGGACGGGGAAAATCGGTGTTTTGTCGCATGATTGCCAACTGGGCCTATGGGGAGTTTGGCGATGCCTTTATTCCGCTACGCATTCGATTGCGCGATTTACGCGAGTTAGCCAATAACCTAACGGAAACCTTGGAAGACTGCCCAGAGCTAGAGCAGGTGCAGTTTGTGCGAGGAAAATCGGATTGGCTGGCCGACAAAAACACGCGATTTTTCATTATTTTGGATGGCTTTGATGAACTGCTGCTAGAAGGACGAGCCACCGGAGGTTTGAAGGAATTTTTGCAGCAGGTGACGGCCTTTCAGCGCAATAGCCATCATCAATTGCTGGTAACGGGCAGGCCCTTGGCTTTGCAAGGGATTGATCGACTAATTACCCAAAATAAAGATTTGGATCGGGCACGGCTAGAACCGATGGCCGATGAGGTGCGAGAAGCGTGGCTAACTAACTGGCAAGGGGCCTTTGGGGAAGCCACCGTCAACACGTTCCGTCAGTTTCTTGCGGCTTGCCCAGCAGATATTACCAACACCCTAGCCCGTGAGCCGCTGCTGCTGTATTTGTTGGCAAGGCTAAACCGAGAAGGTCATCTTTCCCATGCAATGTTTGCCGATACGGAAACGGGGCCAAACCCAGAGATTCAGGCCAAGCTGCGAATTTATCGAGAATCGGTGAATTGGGTGCTGGAGAAACAGCGGCAGAATGAAAACCTACGGCTATCGGGCTTAGATGACCTAGACGACTTGCGGGAAGTATTGCAGGAAGCGGCCCTCTGCGTGGTGCAATCTGGCAATGAAACAGCCCGCCTGGAGATGGTAAAACAGCGCTTTAAGACTAGCAGCAATCCCATCGCCAACCTGCTGAAGCAATCCCAGGACAAAACCGGACAATCCGAGGATAAAGCCCTCAATAACTTACTCACTACTTTTTACCTAAATCCAGGGGAAACGGATAAACAGGGTTCTATCGAATTTGCCCACAAAAGCTTTGGGGAATATCTCTTTGCCGAACGACTAATCACGGCCTTTGAAGCTTGGACAGAGGTGGATCAGCGTAAGCGATACCGCATGGATGATCGGGCGCTGCACGAACAAATTTATGATGTGTTTGGCTATGGTGGGCTTAGCCAAGAAATTGTGGCCTATGTGTGGGAACTGCTGACCGAAAGCAACCTAGATCGGGTGCAGCTATTTAACCGACTGCATGAGTTTTATCAGCGCTGGCACCCAAGCGAATTTTTAGATGCACCCCCCAACGAAAACCTACCCCAAAAGAAATTCTTGCAACTGCTTGATCAGGGCATTGCCACCGGATTGCGGCAGGTGGATGTGTTTACGGGGTTGAATGTGATGATTTTGCTATTCAAACTCCATGCCGACGCCCAACCCGAAGGCTACCCCCACCTACCTGAGGGCACCCCCCGACCCGAAATTTGGTTCCATCCCTGCGGCGAACCACAGACAGAGGCTTTTGAAGAAGATCGGCTCCTTAAAATTATTCACTACACCGATGCCCTGGGTAGAGTAACGTTTGCTCAGACGGTTGGGCCTCATCTCGACAGCGCCAACCTCTACAGCGCCAACCTCTACAGCGCCAGCCTCTACAGAGCCAACCTCGACAGAGCCATTCTTTCTAGAGCCATCCTCTACAGAGCCAACCTCGACAGAGCCATCCTCTCCAGAGCCATCCTCTACAGCGCTAACCTCGAAAGCGCTAACATCTCCAGAGCCAACCTCGACAGCGCTAACCTCGAAAGCGCTAACATCTCCAGAGTCGACCTCGACAGAGCCGACCTCAACAGAGCCAACCTCGACAGAGCTTTACTGATTGAGACCAATCTAAGCCATGCCCAAAACCTCAAGCAAGAGCAGCTAGAAGGTCAGGATCCGTCCCTTCTTTGCAATGCGACACTACCCTCAGATATTACCTTAGGCCCCAACCGAGATTGGAATCGACTGGCAGAGGCACTACATGAGCGATATCCTAACTCATTTAAAACACTAGAAGAAGCGACTAAGTGGGTTGAAGAATGGCGACCCCAATAACCACCCGCCACCGCAATTCACCTCTATGCAAAAAACACAAAAAAGGGGAACCAAAGTTCCCCTATCATGACGTAGATTTAACCTTGGCTTAGCGCTGGTTGACTAAAGACATTTGATTTATCCCTTAGCCCCTAAACGCCAAACCACTTACGGATCTGTGACGACAACTCAGGCGAATCCTGCCCCTAGGCTTCCGTGGGTTCACCTTCGGGTTGGCTAGCTTCCAGGGTGGGTTTGCCCAGGTTGATCTTCACCACCTTGGTTTGGGCTTCTACCACCTTCGGCAGGGTGAGGGTAAGAATGCCGTGGTTAAATTCGGCGCTCACTTGGCCATTTTGGATGGGTTCTGGCAGGTTGATCACCCGTTGGAAGTGGCCGTAACGGACATCATCATAGAGCAGCTTAGTGCCTTCCGGCAGTTCCGGTTCAGGCCGTTCGCCCGACAGGGAAATGGTGTCGGCGGTTACCTGCACATCCAACGCTTCTGGCTCAATGCCAGGCAGATGAGTTGTGAGCAAGAAGTGATCGCCTTTATCCAGCAAACGCACCGCCGGAACCCAGTCGGCACGGGGCAAAACTTCAGCGGCAAAGTCGCCAAAAGCGTCATTAATTTGACGGCGAATCGCGTTAATTTCAGAGATGGGATCGAGATAACGGCGGACGATCATTGAGGTTACCTCCTAATCGTTGAACTTCAACCTTATGCTTCTATGGTGGGCTATTCTTTGGGTGATCTCTAGGGATAGAAACCCTAATTCTGTGGGGTGTTTTCCCACCGAATCAACCGAACCCAGAAAACCGATCTAGCCCTCAAGACACCACAAAGCCCAAGCCATCGTTCTGATGACCTGGACTAAGGATGATGCTAGGGCGTGATAGTTTAAGGGCCGCTATCCTACCCTAGGGAATGGCTATCAAAGGCCAGGATGATAACCATGGCCAAGCATGGCGGCGGCACGAAGCTGAGTTTGGGTTGTCCAGGTGGATCGGGCGGCAACAGAATGGCCTAAACCAGGGTCGTATCCTTCGCTTAGCATGGAGCCAAACTGGACTAGGTTCTTGGTATTCCAGGATTTAGATTGAGTCGTGTTCATAACGTCTCCCAGGTATTAACAGGTTTTACTGACTCTTAAATCCTAACGAATGGTAGCCTGCGTTACCAAAACCGCCGCTTATGGCTTTCATGAGCAGGTTTGATGCAATAAATTTGATGCAATAAATTTATTGCAATCAATGGGGGGCGGATGACCTAGGAGTTGTAGGCCTAGCTGACTGTCATAACGCCGAAAAGCATTGATATCTCGTAGGTTGGGTGGCGCGATAGCAGAACCCAACACAGCCGAAATTCTCGACGAGTGTTGGGTTTCGCTTCGCTGCACCCAACCTACTTTGGACATGTATCCGGCAATCAGGTTGTAGGCACTTGGCTAGGATAGCGGCGGCTAGGGGGAAGCCAGTAGCAGCCGTAGCGCCAGGGCAAAGCAGACCACCGTTACCATGGGTCGAATCAGCAATGCGCCGTGTTTGAGCACGAGCCTGCCCCCCAGCAGCGCACCGAGAAACTGTCCGGCGAACATCGCCAGTCCGGCGATCCAGTAAATTTGGCCAAACACCATGAAATACGCCAGGGCCGCCACGTTGCTGGTGGCGTTGAGTAGTTTGGTGTGGGCGGTGGCCTTCGTGAGGTTATAGCCACACAGCCCCACAAAGGCGAGGGCCATAAACATTCCGGTGCCGGGGCCAAAGAAGCCGTCATACAGGCCCAACAGCGGCGCAACCCCTAGGGAAAAAGCCAGGGGACTCAGGCGGCGGGGTTGATCCAGGTGGCCTAGGCCGGGGGAGAGGGCAAAGTAGGTGCCCATGGCCATCAGCAGCAGGGGAATCAATCGGGCCAGAATTGCCGCGTCGATCTGGAGCACCAGCCACCCCCCAGTGATTGAACCTAGGAAGGTCATGGCTACCGCCAGCCGATGTTCTCGCAGTTGGATGGCCCCTTTGCGTAAAAAGAACAGGGTGGCCGTGACGGAACCGCCCGTGCCCTGGAGCTTGTTGGTGGCGATGGCCGCCGCTGGAGGGACTCCGGCCATCAGCAGCGCAGGTAGGGTAATCAATCCGCCGCCGCCAGCGATGGTATCCACGCACCCCGCCACCACAGCGACCCCGAATAGCAAAACGATGGTGGGGACATCCAAAACAAATTACCCAGCCTTCACCAGAAACTTTTCAGGAATTTCGGTGTATTGGCTAACGATTTGGCGGAATTCTTCGCCGTCGATGGTTTCCCGTTCCAGCAGCAAATCGACCAAGTTATCCATTAGCACGCGATTGTCGCGCAACACCTGGCGGGCGCGGTCGAGGCAGGTGAGGGCAATTTCCCGCACCTTGGCATCAATTCTGCTGGCCATTTCCTCGGAGACTTCGCTGCGGGGCATCAGGTTGCGGCCTAGGAAGACTTGATTATCCATGCTTTCGAGGGCGACGGGGCCGAGGTCGGTCATGCCGTAGAGGGTGACCATTTGACGGGCCAGGTTGGTAACTTGCTGGATGTCGCCGCTGGCTCCGGTGGAGGTTTCGTCGTCGCCAAAGACTTCGGCTTCGGCGGCAAAGCCCCCTAGGGCCACGGTGATGCGGTCTACAATCCAGTTGCGGGTGTAGAGGCCGCTGTCGATGATGTCTTCGTTGGGCAGCGATTGGGTGAAGCCTTCGATGCCGCCGGATCGGGGGATGATCGTTACCTTATTCAACTCGTCGGAGTGGGTGAGTAGGGTGGTGAGCAGGGCGTGGCCGACTTCGTGGTAGGCGGTCATGCGTTTGCGGCTGCTGTCGAGCAGGGGGGTGAGGCTGAGGCCGATGGTGATGCGGTCGATGGCATCCTCAATTTCCTGCATGGTGACCGCTTCTTTGCGGCGGCGGGCGGTGAGGATGGCGGCTTCGTTAAGCAGGTTAGCCAGTTCGGCCCCAGAGAATCCGGGGGTGCGGCGGGCGACGGCCTCTAGGGAAACCTCCGACTCAATTTTTTTGTTGCGGGCGTGAACTTCTAGAATCGACAGCCGCCCCTTGTAGGTGGGCAGGTCTACGATCACCTGACGGTCGAAGCGTCCGGGCCGCAGCAGGGCCGTATCCAGCACATCCACGCGGTTGGTGGCGGCGATCACGATGATGCCGCTGTTGCCCTCAAAGCCGTCCATTTCGGTGAGGAGTTGGTTGAGGGTTTGTTCGCGTTCGTCGTTGCCGCCGCCAATGCCTGCCCCCCGCTGCCGACCGACGGCGTCAATTTCGTCGATGAACACAATACAAGGGGCATTGTCCTTGGCCTTGCGGAACAGGTCGCGCACGCGGGAAGCGCCCACCCCCACAAACATTTCCACAAATTCTGAGCCGGAGATGCTAAAAAACGGAACGCCCGCTTCCCCAGAAATCGCTTTAGCTAGGAGAGTTTTCCCGGTGCCCGGTTGGCCAATCAGCAGCACGCCCTTAGGGATCCGTGCCCCGATGGCCGTAAATTTTTCAGGACTTTTGAGGAAGGAAACCACCTCCTGGAGTTCTTCCTTGGCCTCCTCAACCCCGGCCACATCGTCAAAGGCGACCCCGGTTTTGGCTTCCATCTGAAAGCGGGCCTTAGACCGACCAAAGTTCATGGCGTTGCCCGCCCCCGCCGCCCCCCGTCGCAGCAGCATCAGCAGGCCCAAAATTAAAATCAGTGCGAGTAAAGAATTCGTCGCCAACCAGGCCAGGGCGGAACTGCCGCTGGTGTCGCGAATGTTGACGTCCACCTGGTTCTCGCGCAGGGTGCGGATCAGTTCTGGGTTGCGCTCTCCGGCGAACAGCAGCACCTCATGGGGGGGCTGCTCCTCCGCGTCGGTTTCTAGGGTGACGTAGGCAATGCCACGGGTTTCATCCAGTTCAACGCTTTCCACCAAGCCCTGCTCAATGTTGCTCAGAAACGCCCCGTAGGACATCTGCCCGTCTTCGGTGGTGGATTGGGCGAGGGCAGGGGGCAAGGGCATGAGGCTTTGCAACAAGAGCCAACCCACCGTTAAGGCCCCTGTGGCGGCAGTGCCTAGGGACTGGGGGCGACGCAGGTTTTTGGGTTGACCGGAAAGACGCATAGACATTTAGCCAAGAAATAATACGCAATCGTCCTAGGCTCAAGGCCTTGGGGCTGGTTTAGGACGGCCCATCGTAGGACTGTTCTCTAGTCTAACCCTCTGTCCCAAAAATGGGATTTTTACGGATGTTCACAGTGGACTTGCCGCTTTCAGTGACAGCGTTTAGCATGGCTTCAATCATTTTTTGAAACTGTTTTACTGCGAGGGGTGCAGCCGTTGGCTTGGGCCTAGTTCGGGCATTCTGATTTGGGCATTAACTCGGTCGGAGAAGGCTTAAGTAGGATGTGTGAGACATAGCCGCAACGCATCAAAGCCTTAGACAGCATGGGTTACGCTCCACCGACCCAGCCTACGGGGGCTACCCAAACCCCAAAAACCACCAACCAACAACCAATAGCCAATAACCAAACCCCCCATAACAAACCCCGTTGAGTTCCAGTGTTCACCATGTCCTACAGCTTCGATATCGTCGGCGTTGCCCCGGTGCTGGATTTTTTCACCCATCAGCAGCGGATGGAAACCAAACCCCAGCGCAGCCAAGCTTTTTTGGGCAGTTCGATTTGCACCCTGGATGCCTTCATCAGCGCCACCGAGGCCGTCCACCGCAAGCCCGATTGGGACTGGGACGAGATTGTCGGCAAAATTGTGGAATTTTGGCTGCACCAAGAAGCCGACGTGCGCCACTGGAAGCAGCGGTTTGAATCGGCCCAAGGCCAGGACAAGCTGCTGGTGGGGCGAGTGGTGAACTACACCTCCCTGCGCCAGGAGTTTGAGGGGCTGTTTGAGGGCTAACGGGCGGCGAACTGGGCGAGATCGTGCCAGAATATAGGCTAACTTGCGCGTCTAGTCTCCCAGGGCACCCTTGATCAGGTTACTTCTTAAGATCCAAGAACTGTTCCTTCGCTGGTGGGGCGACTTCACCCTGCAAACCCGGCTGATGGCGGGGGCAACGTTGGTGGTGTCGCTCATTACCAGCGGCCTCACCTTTTGGGCGGTGAATACCATTCAGTACGATGCGCGGCTGAACGACACCCGCTTTGCCCGCGATTTGGGCCTGCTGCTGGCGGCCAACGTAGCCCCCCTGGTGAACGAAGCCGACCGCACAGAACTGGCCCGCTTCTCCTACAGCTTCTACCAAAGCACCTCCAGCGTGCGGTATATGCTCTATGCCGACGAGAACGGCGATATTTTCTTTGGCATTCCTTTCTCAGAAGCGGCGGTGCAAAATTCCCTCACCCTGCGGCGGCGGATGCAGTTGCCAGAGGGTTATGCCGAAAGCACGGATCGGCCCCTGGTGCGCCAGCATCTTACCCCCGCCGGGGAAGTCACCGATGTGTTTGTGCCCCTCAACTACAACGGTCAGCACCTTGGGGTATTGGCTATGGGCATCAACCCCAACCCCACGGTGGTCGCCTCATCGCACCTAACGCGGGATGTCACCATTGCGGTGTTTGTCTCCATTTGGGTGATGGTGATTCTGGGAGCGGTGTTCAATGCCCTCACTATTACCCAGCCCATCAAAGAACTGCTGCTGGGGGTAAAAAACATCGCCGCCGGAAACTTTAAGCAGCGGATCGATCTCCCCCTAGGGGGTGAACTGGGTGAACTGATCTACAGCTTTAACGACATGGCCGAGCGCCTAGAGCGCTACGAAGAGCAAAATATCGAAGAACTGACCGCCGAAAAGGCCAAGCTAGAAACCCTGGTGTCTACCATTGCCGATGGCGCAATTTTGCTGGACAGCGACATGCACGCCGTTTTGGTAAACCCCACCGCCCGCCGCCTGTTTAACTGGGGCAACCAGTCCTTGGATGGGGCGAATATCCTCGAACACCTACCCAGTCCGGTACGGGTGCAGCTCACGCGGCCCCTGTTTCAAGCTGTGCAGGGCGAGGCCGAGGCGATGGAATTCCGCATTCCCCTCACCGAACCCAGCCACCGTACCCTGCGGATTTTGCTGAATACGGTGCTGGATCAGGCCAAGGAAAACGTGAAGGGGCTGGCGATTACAATTCAAGACATCACCCGCGAAGCCGCCCTCAACGAGGCCAAGGCCCAGTTCATCAGCAATGTGTCCCACGAACTGCGGACGCCGCTGTTCAACATCAAATCCTTCATCGAAACCCTGCACGAGTACGGCGAAGACTTGAGCGATACCGAGCGCAAGGAATTTCTAGAAACCGCTAACCACGAAACCGACCGACTCACCCGCCTGGTAAACGACGTGCTAGATCTGTCGCGGCTGGAGTCTAGCCGCCAGTACGTCATCGATGCCGTGGACATCGTGCAGCCCATCGAGCAAACCCTTCGCACCCACCGCCTCCATGCCAGGGACAAACAGATCGAACTGGTGCAGGAGGTGGAGCCTAACTTGTCCCCGGTGCTAGGCAACTATGACCTGCTGCTGCAAGTATTCACTAACCTGGTGGGCAACGCCCTGAAATTTACCGAACCCGGTGGAAAAGTCACCCTCCGCGCCCGACGGGTGCCCTGCCAAACCCAGGACGGCAGCCCCGACGAGACTCAATCCGACTGCATCCGGGTGGAAGTGGCCGACACCGGCATCGGCATTGCCCCCGAAGATCAACAGGCCATTTTTGACCGCTTCTTCCGGGTAGAAAACCGCGTCCACACCCTGGAGGGAACCGGATTGGGGTTGTCCATCGTCAAAAACATCATTGAGAAGCACAACAGCCAGGTTCACCTCGACAGCGAAGTCGGCGTGGGCACCACCTTCTGGTTCGACCTCGCCATTCAACCCTCGGTGGATGACATCCCCAGCCCATCCGACTCATCCCCAGTTGCCGCCGCCGAGCCTGATTCCTCGACCCAAACGGTTCTCAGCGCCAATTAGTTCCCTTTTACTGTCTAGCTATGCCCCCATCGTCTTCCTCCCCGACCCCAGCGGTCTTGTCCTCTGAGGCTTCTGGGATCACGCCATCCGCTGCCCAATTGTCCCCTGAACAGAATGATCATAGGGATCATGGACATGACCACGACCACGGTCATAGCCACGGACATTCCCACGGGCACCATCACCACGGGCATTCCCACGGGCACGAGGGCCATAGCCACGTCCATGGCGCGATTGATCCGGAAATTGCCGCCTCGGAACAGGGGCTTTGGGCGGTGAAATGGTCGCTGGTAGGTCTGGTGATTACGGCGGTGCTTCAGGCGGGGGTGTTCTGGCTTTCCGGCAGCGTGGCCTTGCTGGCGGATCTGATCCACAATGTCGGTGATGCCCTGACGGCCCTGCCCCTGGGGGTGGCGTTTTTAATTTCCCGCCGCCAACCCACCAAACGCTTTGCCTACGGTTTTGGGCGGCTAGAAGACTTGGCAGGATTAGCCATTGTCGGGGTTGTTTTGGCCAGTGCGTTGATTACCGCCTACGAATCCATCGAGCGGTTTTACCATCCCGAACCCCTCAGCCATTTGGGAGCCTTGGCGGCGGCGGCCCTAGTGGGCTTTGTGGGCAATGAACTGGTGGCCCTGTTTCGGATGCGGGTGGGTCGGCGGATCAACAGTGCGGCCCTGATTGCCGATGGTCAGCACGCCATGGCCGATGGGCTAGTGAGTTTGGCGGTGCTGATCAGCGCCCTTGGAGTGAGCCTGGGCTATACCTGGGCCGATCCAGCGATTGGTCTGGTGATCACCGCCGTGCTGCTGAAAATTGTCTGGGAATCGGGCCAGACCGTTTTTACCCGCCTGCTGGATGGGGTAGAACCGGAATTTTTGGAAGCGGTGAATCACGCCCTTAATCACGTCCCGGCGGTGCAGAGGGCCGAAAACCTCAAAGCCCGCTGGTTGGGCCATCGCCTTTATGTGGAACTCGATGTTGCCCTAGCCCCCGAATTATCCCTCGCTGCCAGCCAAGCCGTCCTCACTGAGGTCGAAACTACCCTGAAGCAACATCTTCCTTACCTCGGCTGGGCCAGGGTTCGTGGCGTGCCGTCGGTCGAAGCCCTGCTCTCCCCTAATCAGTTGGACAGTGGCACACTAGAAACCAGGATCCACGCTGATACCATAGCTCAGCTAGAAATTCCCAAGCCCTAACCCGACCAACCGTAGGGGCGAGGTCTCCTCGCCCGCTGATACCGGGGTCACCCAAGCCGAACTGAGTATGAGACAAGACCTGTAGACAAGGATCTGTAATGGCCATTGATGACTCCCTACTAGAGCTAATTTTTAGCGGTGCCAACCTGTTTGTACTGCCCTTTTGGACGCTGATGGTGCTGGTGCCCAACGCCAAACTCACCCGCACGATCATGGCCTCCCTGTGGCCGGTGGCGGCTTTGGCTAGCCTGTATCTCTTTCTCTTTGTGGCCAGTTTCGGCAATGTCGAGGGTATCGAAGCCTTTTCTGACCCCAATTTAAAACTAGCGGACTTGGCCAACCTCTTCGCGACTCCCTTCGTCACTGCTACGGGCTGGGTGCACTTCCTCGCCTTTGACCTGTTTGTGGGCCGCTGGATTTACCTCCAAGGTCAAGAAACGGGCGTTTTCACCCGCCATTCCCTCGCCCTGACTCTGTTTGCAGGGCCGATGGGTCTCCTCTCTCACCTGGTTACCACCGCCCTCTGGCAGCGCCTAGCCAAGCCCAACTCTCCAGAGGATCCCGCCACCGATCCAGCCTCCTAGGATGACAAGTTCCTCGACGGTGTGTGAATGCCTAGCCTAAGTTGAAAATGCTTGGATCTTCTGGCTTAGGAGATTTCTGGAAAACGTTCTCCCTCATGGTGGGCAGTGCCCTACGGTGGCTATAGTCCCCGCCTAAAGCAGGGATCTTCTTTCCTAGAAATCTCCTTAGGTTTGGGGATGGCGGTTGAGAGTCCAATCAAGGACATTGATACCAAGTCCAAATCGCGCTTGGATAGTGCCTACCAGCGGGCATCGAAGGCGCAGTCGATGTAGTCCTGGATGATCAGGTAGCGACCGTCGGGCAGGGGAAGGTAGCGGTCGGGGCGGGTGGCGGTGGGGATGTGGGTTCGGCAGGCGACCAGGGCCACATCAAAGCGGCAAACCGCATTGGCCCACTGGGGATGTTTGAGCAGGTACACCTGGGCCGCTTTCCACAGTTTAGTTTGCTTACTGCGGGTAATGGCCATCAGCCCATCGGCATCCCAGTTGCCTTGGCTGCGGGTTTTTACCTCCACAAAAGCCATCTGCCCCCCCTGGGCCGGGTGTCCTTGGGTGAGGACTAAATCGAGTTCGCCGTAGGTGCAGTGCCACTGGCGATCCTTCACCGTCCAGCCCTTGGCCGTCATCCATTGGGCAATCAGATTTTCACCGAAGGTACCTAGTTCTGCGGGGGTGAGGGGTTCTCCATCGGCAGGGGAGGGGGGCATAGGCAAGCGCATCGCTGAGGAACGAAATGGCCAGGGGAAATCGGGGGTTGCAAGGGGCACCCGATCAGGCGGTGGCAAAGATACGGTAGTTGACTTCCTGGGTCATGGCGGCACCGTCATGCTTTTGCTGGTGCTGCACAAACTGCACCATCTTCAGGTCGTAGGTCGATACGTGGATGGTCATCCAGGTGGCGAGGTGGTGGACATCATCGAGGGTAAGGGGGCGTAGCCCCTGTTCGAGGGTGAGCCGGTAGTTGAGAATGAGTCCTAGGAGTTCCTCGTGCTGTTCAGTATGGCTCGCTTGTTCGGGATACAGAAAGACTTCCATCAGGGCTTCTTCGGTTTCGCAGTGCTCTAGCGTCACCCTAAAGAGGGTATCCAGGGCCGCCTGAATCATATCTTCGTCGTGATCTAGGAGCACAGAACGGTAGAGGTTTTTAAGCAACTGAAGCAGATGGCCGTGCTCTTGATCAATTTGGGGATGGTTGAGCTTGCAGCCATCCCGCCAGTATGCCAAGGACATGAACTTACCTTATATGCCTTTTCCCACACTCTATCAGGCCTGTTCCTACCGCTAACATGGGGATTTACGGAACTTGTTAATCCGTATTGCGAAAAATTACGAGGATCGTCAGTATCATAGGTGACATGTCATGGCCCCTATGTAACACCCCGTAAATTTCCCGCGATGGCGATCCAGTAGCTTTGGGGATTCGCTCAGCCCGACCAACTAGAGGCTCGATTGGAAAGTTCAGTCAAGGATCGTAGCCGTCCTCGCACCTCCTCGGTGAGCACGCCCTGGTGGTAGCGCCAGTCCCAGTTGCCGCCTGCCTGTCCGGGGGTGTTCATGCGGCAATCGCTGCCGTAGCCCAACACGTCTTGTAGGGGAAGAATGGCCTGATTTGCCACGGACATGAGGGCGAGACGAATCATTGTCCAGTGGATGCCTTCGGGGCTGAGACAGCCGACGTAGAGCAGCAGGCGATCCCGTTCGTAGTCGGAAATCTGATTGAACCAGCCAACGGTGGTGTCGTTGTCGTGGGTGCCGGTGTAGACCACGCTGTTGTGGACGTAGTTGGTGGGCAGGTAGGGGTTGCCGTTGTCGGATCCGAAGGCGAAGTGCAGAATTTTCATGCCCGGAAACTCGAACTGGTCGCGCAGGGCTTCCACGTCGGGGGTAATCACACCGAGGTCTTCCGCCAGGATGGGTAGAATGCCCAGCTTGTCGCGCACGGTTTCAAACAGTTCGGCCCCTGGGGCTTCGATCCACTGGCCATTCATCGCTGTCGTTTCGCCAGCAGGCACGGCCCAGTAGGCTTGCAAGCCCCGAAAGTGGTCTACCCGAATCAGATCCACATACCGCAGCAGGGTGCTGAGGCGCTGAATCCACCAGCGAAAGTCGCGCTGTTGCAGTTCTTCCCAGTTGTAGGTAGGGTTGCCCCAAAGCTGCCCGGTTTCGCTAAAGTAGTCCGGCGGTACCCCCGCCATTTCCGCCGGGGCGAGGGTTTCTGGGTCGATCATAAAGTTATGGGGGAAGGCCCACACATCGGCGCTATCGTGGGCGACGTAGATGGGAATGTCGCCAATGATTTGAATCTGTCGATCATTGGCGTATTGCTTTAGGGCCGTCCACTGGCGATAGAACTCGAACTGGAGAAACTTGTGGCAAAAGATGTCGCTGGCCAGTTTTTCCCGCCATTCCGCGAGGGCGTCCGGCTGGCGACGGGCGATGGCTTCGTCCCAGTCGGGCCAACTGGCCCCCCCAAAGGCATTCTTGAGGGCCATGAAAAAGGCGAACTCATCGATCCAAAAGTCAAAATCGGCGCAGAAGGCGTCAAAGGCGACTAAATTCTCCTCGGTGGCCACATCCCGAAACCGACTAGCGGCTCGCTCCAGTAGGCGCATTTTGGCCGGGATCACCGCCTCAAAGTCCACTCGGTCAGCAGCCAAATTTTCTAGGTCGTGCAGTTCGTCGGGATACAGCAAACTATCTTCACACAACTGCTCCAGGCTAATCAACAGTGGATTACCTGCCATGGAGGAATAGCACATATAAGGGGAGTTGCCGTGCCCCGTTGGCCCCAAGGGCAACACCTGCCAAAGCTGCTGACGAGTATCGGCGAGGAAGTCAACAAACTCGTAGGCCGCCGCCCCTAGATCGCCAATCCCTAAGCGACTGGGCAGGGAGGTGGGATGGAGCAGAATGCCGCTGGATCGGGGAAAGGGCATAGTCAAACCTGTGCAATTCCAGTAGACTCTAGCACGACAAACCGGGGTTATCCGGCTCTCTATCGGATGATTTTTGGGTGATGTTTCAGGGAATTTTGGCACTATGACTGGCTACCGCAACCCCGCCCCCACGGTGGATTTGATTATCGAACTACTGCACCATCCCCATCGCCCCATTGTGCTGATTGAGCGCCACAATCCTCCCCTGGGCTGGGCCTTGCCCGGTGGCTTTGTGGACTATGGCGAATCCGTGGAAGCCGCCGCCCGCCGCGAAGCCCTGGAGGAAACCCAACTGGCCGTCACCCTGGTGGAGCAACTGGTGGTTTACTCCGACCCCCAGCGCGACCCCCGCCAGCATACCCTCAGCGTGGTGTTCCTCGCCACCGCCACCACCGACCCCATCGCCGGAGACGACGCCAAAACCGCTGCTATCATCAACCCCTGGGCCTTGCCCGAAAACCTTTGCTTTGATCACGACCGCATTTTGCGAGATTATTGGCAGTACCGCTTCTACGGCCACCGCCCCCGCTTTGGGGTGGATATGTAGGCTCTTGTTGGCTAAGTTCTAGCCCTCACCCCCAGCCCCTCTCCCAGGAAGGAGAGGGGGGCCGAAAGCATCCTTCAAAGTCCCTCTCCTTCCTGGGAGAGGGATTTAGGGTGAGGGCCACAGGGACTTTGCAACTCGCGCAAGTCGATTTTTGTTCTAGTAAGGCAGATCATGGAACGCACCATTATTAATACCCCGACCGCCCCCGCTCCCGTTGGCCCCTACAACCAGGCCGTAGCGGTGACGGGGCAACTGCTGTTCGTCTCTGGCCAAATTGCCCTCGACCCCGCCACCGGGGAACTGGTTGGCCCTGGGGATGTGGTGGCCCAAACCGAGCAGGTGATCGCCAACCTCAAGGCCATTCTCACCGCCGCCGGGGCCAGCTTTGACAACGTGGTGAAAACGGGCGTTTTCCTCAAGGACATGAACGACTTCGCCACCGTCAACGAAATCTACGCCAAATACTTTGGCGGGGACAACGCCCCCGCCCGTGCCTGTGTGGAGGTGGCCCGCCTGCCCAAGGATGTGGCGGTGGAAATTGAGTGCATCGCCGCCCTGTAGTACTCCCGATTGACAGACAAAACCTGCCAAAACCCCTCCCTGTCAAAGGGGCACAGGATTGAGAACTAGGTCGTTGTGGCTAGCCTCGTACCCAGTCCTCTAGGGTTTTGGCAGCGGTGGGTAGGGCAGCGGTGAGCACCTCGCAACCCAGATCGGTAATCAGAACATCGTCTTCGATACGGATGCCGCGCACGTCGGCGAACAACTCCAGACGATCCCAGTTCACCGCATCATCGTACTGACCCGACTGGCGGGCTGGGCCTAGGATGCCAGGAACTTGGTAAAACCCCGGCTCAATGGTCACGACCATGCGGGGGGCTAGGGGTCGATCCAGCCTCAGGAATCCTAGGCCAAAGCGGTCACTGCGTTGCCGTCCTGGCGCATAGCCCGCCACATCCCCCAAGTCCTCCATGTCGTGAACATCTAGCCCCAGCAGATGCCCTACCCCGTGGGGAAAGAACAGGGCGTGGACATCACGATCCACCAGATCATCGGGCTGGCCGCTCAGAATACCCAAGTCCACGAAGCCAGCCGCTAAGGTACGACAGGCTAGCAGGTGCAGGTTGCGATATTCTACCCCTGGTTTTGCCGCCGCAATGCAGGCATCGTGGGCCGCTAGCACCACGTTGTAGAGATCCCGCTGGGGCGCTGAGAATTGGCCAGAAACGGGCCAGGTGCGGGTAATATCTGCGGCCCAGCCCTGGGGGGTTTCGGCTCCGGCATCCACCAGCAGCAGATCGCCCGGTTGCAGGGGGTGGTGGTAGTGATCGTTGTGGAGCACCTCGCCGTGGGTGGTGACAATGCTGTTGTAGGCACAGGGACACTGGTGGGCCATCATCACCTGCTCTAGGGCGGCGCGAACTTCGGCCTCGGTGGTGGCGTGGCGGGTAGCGGCCATCCCGGCTTGATGGGCCTGTGCCGAGACTTGAGCGGCCCATTGCATCTCCGCCAAGGCCCAGTCATCGTGGTACAGGCGTAGGTCAACGATGGCCTGGGTAAGGGCCATTTGCTGGGGAGAGGCGGTGGCCAGCGTGGCGGCGGTGGGCAGGGGAATGGCGGTGGCGGCCCGCTGGGGTAATTCTGCCAGGGGATAAACCGCCTCGGCCCCGATGGCAACGGCCTGATCTTCAGGGCTGGGGGTTGGCCCATGCCACAGGGCGGCCCCGGCAGGAGGAGCATCCATAAACAGCGTGGCCTTGCCGTTCTCCAGCACTAGGGCAGCACCGGGCAGGGGACGACCCGCGAAGTAGAGAAAGTGGCTACTGGCCCGAAAAGGATAGGTATTAGCCGGAAAGTTACGGGAAACCGGCTGTCCTGCCCACAGCACCACCGCCCCCGCAAACCGCTGGCCCAGCCCTAACCGCCGCTGGATCAAACAGCCCAGGGCCAGGGGAGACAGATCTGGCCCTGGGGATAACAACCCTTGATCGGAATCAATCGTATTCACCATTGCCATAGGTCTACTCTTTACCAAGAATACGTTTTTTTGCTAAAACCCTAAAGCTAGGTGTAGTGCTACCCCAAGCCCTGAGGAGATAGCGTAGGATACTCCTAATGAAATCACTTTTACTAAGTTCAGTTCAAATATACTATTAGGTGGTGTGATGACTAGCCTAGTTTAGGTTTAGCGTTATGGCTTCCTTACTTCTTCGACCAGGGGCACGGGTGCGGCTTAAAGGACAAGACGACCACGTCCCCGATTTCTACGTTGTCCGTTGCGACCACGACCGCTGCTGGATTCGCCAACCCAATTGGAATCCTGAGGCCACGATGGATGTTCGCTTCACGCAGCTTTTTGTTCCTGGGCCGACCTCATCGGTGTCCATGGTCTCAGGGGGGGTGGCATTGCCGCCCTTAGCCTCGGCAGGGTTGGCTGCCGTCGCGATGGCTCCCCCATCAGCGGATCAGCCACCATGGCCCGACAATGTCATTGATATGGCGGCCTATCGGCGGCGCAAGGCTCGCTAGAGGCCACGCAGATTGCTGGGGTGTAGCCGTAGGCACAGAGCGCCAAGTCCTCTGGGAGTAGGGTAAATTACCTACTAGGCTGCTGAGGTCACTTGCGGCTGAGTCCTAGCCGGTTAGCCTTCATCCCTAGGGAGATGGCTGAACCTGTTGTTTTACCCTCCCATACAAACCCCGATGACGCTTTTAGCCCGATTCCTCCAGCTTCTGCGATTTCTGGAGGACTTGCTTGAGTTTCTAGATATCTTGACAACCCCACCAGGGCAGGTAGCGATGGTAGGAGTTGGGTTATATGTAGGCTTAATTTGGATCGGTAGCGAAGCCTCTACCGCCGCTACCCTAGCGGGTTCGGTAGCCCTCGCCCTAAGCTGTGTTTTGACTCGCCCTTGGTTCTAGGGAGCAGACCAGACGCCACGCAAGATCCCTAAGGATGGGTTATCGCAGCTTCGGTCAAGGCACTTATCCTAGCCTTGCAACAGGCTAACGAGGTGGGGAAGTTCCGGCAGAATCAGGGCATCCATCGCCAGCTTCACTGCTTTGCTTGATCCAGGTAGGGAAAACAGCAGCTTGCCTCGATACACCCCCGCCACCGCACGGGAGGCCATAGCCCTAGAGCCGATTTCCTGAAAGCTTAGCTGCCGGAACAGTTCGCCAAAGCCGGGAAGGGTTTTCTCTAGCAGAGCTTCGAGGGCATCGTAGGTGGTGTCGCGGGGGGCAATGCCGGTGCCGCCGTTGACGATCACCGCATCCAGATCATCCCGCTTGGCCCACTGCACCACCAGATCCCGAATCACCGCTGGCTCATCGGCCACAATGCAATAATCCGCGATCTGGTGTCCCGCCTCCGTTAGCCCAGATTGAATCAGCGCCCCGCTTTGGTCGGTGTCTGGGGTGCGGGTATCGCTGACCGTCAGCACGGCGCAGCGCAGCGGACGCTCTAGGGGACGGGGGTGGGCCATGGCTGGGTTTCCGAACCAATGTTCTAGCTCTTGGTGAAGCCGAGACCGTTTTGTTCGGCGTAGCGGTTCATGAACCGCATGAAGCGATCCCAGTCGGCTTCGCTTTTCATCACGTAGATGGCCTCAATGCCAGCGGGTTCGCCGTTGATAAACTTGCCGTTCACCTCGCGAGTCACCAGTTCCCCCTCTTCGTCCACCAAGTACATCCCGGTCACTTCCACGCCGTTTTCGGAGAGGGCCTGGGGATAGTCAAAATAAAAGGTGGCGGTGCCGTTGGTGCCATCCTTGGCGCGGGTGAGGCGGACATCGGGGATCACGGGTTCGGCGATACCACGGGCAAATTGAATCTCGGCCATGCCAACGTTTCCTTGTAATCAATACATGAACTATCAATACATAGAATTGTAAACCGCTATCGCTGGTTGACTGACAAAACCGCTATCACTGGTGGCAAAAAGCCGCACCCCCACGTTTTGCTCACCGACCTGGCCTACCAATACCGTCCCAGCCTTTGTCGGCTAGGACGCAGATGCACGGATGACGCAGCGGATCGCGCCCCAGGGCAAGACGGCGGTAACGCAGGCCCAACCGCAATCGCAAGATGCCCCAGGACGATTAGCGGATTGGATGACGCACCGTGGCTAGCCCATAACAGATCAACGCTGCGATCAGCCTGAGAGGGCGTTTGAAAAGGATTGTCTCAGGGGCAATGGGTCGCTAGATCGGCGTAAATCCTAAGGGATTTTTAACGACTGAGGAAGCAATCTACACCCTAAGGCCCTCTCCCAACGTGGGAGAGGGCCTTTTGAGCCTAGAATTGGAAGTTGCTTGGTTGGGCGAGGGCGGCGGCGTCTACATCGAGGAAGGTGGCGAAGGGCTTGGCGGGTTTGGGGCCACTCAGTCCATCGGGGTCGATGAAGAGGGCGGCGCGTCCGCTGGCACCTTGGGGCCGAATTTGCACCAGCCCATCGCCGAGGGGATTTTGGCCGTTGTAGCCGAGGCTATCCAGCAGGTCGGTGAGCACCAGTTGGTCTTGGCCGATCTCGAAGTCGGTGATGAAATTCCCGGACTGGCTGAGGTCGGTGTAGACGATGCGGTCTCGTCCGCCGCCCGTGGTGATGCGGTCGGGGCCACTGGTGCCGAGGATCAGGTCATTGCCGTCGGTGCCCACTAGCACATCGCGCCGTGCCGTGCCCTGAATCAGGTTGGGGGCGGCGATGGTGAAGCGGGAGAGGATGGGGTCGTGGTCGCTGGCTTGTTGGGGGGTCACCGCAAACTCGGTGTTGACATGGACGATGTCGTACTCGGCGGTGGCAGCAAGCCCCTGGCTGACCAAGATATGGTCGATGGCCTGGGAGTTGCCCTGGAAGATAAAGGTATAGCGTTCGTCTTCGGGAAGGGTTTCCGTGAGGTTGATCAGCCCCGTGTTGCGGGCCAAATCGGCGACGGGGGAGACAAACTCAAACTCGTTGAGGTCGCCCAAAACCATGACGTTGGCGGCGGGGTCGCTCCCCAGGAGAGCGTTGACGTAGCCCTGCACCGCCTCGGACTGGGCCTGTCGCTCATCCACCGAACCGTTGACCGTGGGATCTTCCTGGCGAGCTTCAAAGGGTTGCTGCACGCCCAAAATCGGCGCACTGCCGCCCTTGGAGGAGAAGTGGTTATTCACCAGGGTGATGGTTTCGTGGTTGAACTCGAAGCTGGCCACCAGGGGCAGCCGCGCCCCGGCAAAGGTCTCCCCGCTGCCCTGGCCACCGATGGTTTGCACAGAATTTTCCACCAGGCTGACCCGGTCGGGGTTGTACAGGTAGGCGGTGCGGATGTTGCCACCGGGCTGGCCACCGCTGGCCCCATCGGTGATGAAGGGGTTGTCAATGAAGGCGTAGGTGGGGCCTCCGGCGGCTTGGATGGCGGCGATCAGGGTTTGCAGGGTGAGATCCGCAGCAGTGACCCCGTCGTTATTGCTACCGCTGTTGTCCTGCACCTCTTGCAGGGCGATGATGTCTGGGCCGTTGAGGTTGGCGACAATCTGCTGGGCAATGGCGGCGAAGCGTCCGTCGGCTAGGTCGCGATCTCCGTCGTTATCGTTGGGGTCGAGGTTGAGGACGTTGTAGCTGGCCACCGTGAGGGTATCGCCATTGCTAACCAGGGTGCTCACCTCCGGTTGCAGGTTGGCGGATTGCAGGTTGTCGGCGAAGGGTTCCGTCACCACAATTTCGTAGTTGCCAAACCCATAGCCGACCACCCCCGTCACATCGCCCAGACGGTCGCCCACGTTGACCAGAGGGAAGACCACATCCGCCACGCCGCTGTCAAACTGAAGCTGCACCCGCTCAGGATTGAAATCGTCGGGGGAAATATTGAGGGTGCCTCGGTTGCTTAGCCCTGTGGCCTCGGCCCCGTTGTTGACCACGCCAAAGATTTCGTCAAATTGGTTAGTGCCGTTCACCACCCGGAAATCTTGAGCCGTCACCCGCATCCCTTCAATGGACTCGAAAAAGTCGATGCCATCGGTGAGGGGATCGAAGCTGGCAAAGGCGTCGTCGTCAATGATTTGGCTGGGGGGAATGCGCCCACCATTGCCGATCACAGTAGCCGCTGGCAGGGTGTTCCCCGACGAGATCGGGGTGACCTGAGGCGAGACAATCTGCGTTGTGGATAGATTGCCTGTGGATACCCCGCCAGGAGTAAACTCCGACACCGTGCCCTCCACCCGCAGGGCTTGGCCCACCAGAACCCCAGGGGCGCGGCTAGTGAACACAAACAGGGCATCGGAGGTGGCGAGATCGCCGTCGCCATTGGCATCTTGCAGGTAAAAGCCGTTGCTATCCACAGCGGTCACAATGCCCGTGGTCGCCACGGTTTGCCCCACCAGCGGGGAAATATGCCCGGCCCCCTGAATCGTGTAGATCGGGGTGATCTCCAGGGGCGGCGGCGGCACATCCACCAGGGCATTGGGGGCACCGGGGGTATTCAGGGCTTCACCTGCCTCTGGGGTATCGTTGATCTCTGACAGTCCGGCGAGGTCAAAGTCGTTGCGTACCCAGTCGGCGGCGGTGTCGGTGTCCTGGCCATCGGGCAAGCGGGAGGCCCCTCCCGGCACAAAGTTGATGCCATCGAAACCACGGGACAACACCGTGGAGGCATAGACCTGATCGCCACTGCCGCCATCGTTAACCGCCACGCTATCCACCAGCACCGTCCAGGGGGTGAGGTCTAGCACGCCGTCGTTATTGGTGTCCAAATCTTGGTTCGCCGTGCCCGTAAAGCCCTCCACTAGCAGCAGGGTTTGGCTGCCGTTTTGGTAGAAATCTTCGAGAAATCCCGTCGTCCAAAAGCCACTGGCGTCGGTGGTTCCCAGGCTTTGTACCGTGGTGACGCGTCCTCGCTCGCTGTTGCTGTCGCCCTCAATTTGCAGCAGGGTATAGGTGCTGTAGTTGGTGTTGGCGCTGCCCAGAATCTCAACGTATTCGCGGGTGTCGGCACCGACATGGCTAAACACAAACTCGTTAATGATCGGCTGGCTGGGGCCACTGGTGCCGCCAAAACTTTGGCTGGTGTTGATGCTGCCGCTGGTGTTGGCGGTGGTGCTTACCCAGGTGAAGTCTTCGTAGGTGGTGCCGCTGCCCGTCAGTTGCAGGGAAGATCCCACGGATTCAGACCCCGTTTGGCTCACCCCAATGTTCACGCTGGTCATCCCTGCTGCTGGGCCACTCAGGGCCATAAACTGGCCTTCGTAGCTGAGGAACTGCACCACCTGACCCGCATTATTCACCAGGGCAAAGCCATCGGGCGCACCATTTTGAAGCCCCGCAGCGGCAAAGGACAGCGTACCAAAGCCGTTCCCCTGATCCGCAATAACACCGCTCAGCGCCACCGTGGCATAGGGCGCACGCACTGAGTCTGCACCGTTGTACAGCACCAGACTCCAGCCTGTGAGATCAAAGCCCGCTGGCCCCGCAATTTCGATAGATTCGCCCACGTCGGCACCGGCGTTATCGTAGTGAAATTCGTTGATAAAAACAGAGGTCGCCATCGGTCATCTTTCCTTCAAAACATCATGCATCGGCGGCATTTATCCGCGCCAAAACCGCCCCCCAGGACATCCCAGAGGGACTAGGCCCAATCGCCCAAACCTTCGGCCCAACCCAAACTAGGCCGCTAGACACCACAACTTTTCCAGCACCGATAATTTCAGTGCCGCCAACCTATCGGTAGTTTTCAGGGTTGCAGATCCCAGAATTGGAACTGTCCGGGTCTTGCCCTAAGGGCATCACCACCGCAGGCCAAAATGTCAGTATTTCCACACAGAAGCTTAACAAACGCTTGGTAAAGCCCCCGTTAACAGGGCTTTAAGCCTGAACAGCTTCACACAAACTTCATAGACTGCCTCGTGGAGCACTCTGCGAGTGACCAGGGGGATCGAGTTGCGGGAACGGAACTTGCAGCGGTTTTGGGTATTGCCTCAATAAGCGCAGAAAATCTTAAGGTATCAGACACCCAGAGCGTCGGGTGTTTATACTGAAACTTTCTACCTAAGATCCCATATTCGGCGTTTAGGCTGAAATTTGTCCACCTAAGATCCCCGCAGGGGTATTTAGACCGACAGATTTCCACCTAAGATCCCGTATAGGGGTATTAGGCGGAAAATTTCCCTCTAATAAAGAGTTAGATTGCTTAAGTTGCTGGTCAGGGCAGTTGTTGAAAGGTTATCTGTCGGTGCCGAAGATCAAGCCAAACTGATAAAAATTTGGCAGAGTAGAGAATGAACAAATGAACTCTTGCTATGTCACCACTGAACCCGCCTCTTACCAAAGATGACTTTAATAATGCTTGTTGGCAGGATGTAGTCAACGGCAGTAAACGGAAAGATTGTCTCTCTTATGACAGTGCCTTCTGGAAGAAATCGCAAGAAGCACAAGAAGCAGGGAACCTTAGAGATCAAGCTGTGTTTGTAGTTCTGGCAGCAGTGACCAGTGCCGCAATTAAGCCAGAATCAACTGAAGAGTTTTTTGCTGATATTTTTAAGAATCTTACGGATGATCAGCTAGATTTCCTTGCTGATATTGCACCCGAAATATCAGATCCTGAACTTCAAGCACGAGTAGCAGATATTCTTTGGATTAGGCGGCGTGATTATCGGATGGCTCAGCTAGCCATTCCTGCTTATCTACAATCAGCAACCACTTTAGAAAACCCTGAACATTGGACTCACTGTGTTGACAGAATGGAACGGGCGCTACGATTAGCACGAAAAATCAGACACGAGGATGAGGTTGTTTTTTCACATATAGAAGCAGTTCTTGATCGCTACAACGGGGAAGACCCTCTATGGTTATCTGCAAAGTTAATGGAGCTATTGCAAGAGTATCGATTTGGAGATCCAGCCAAGTACGCAGCCCTTTCTGAAAAAGCTGCGATTTTAGCAGAATCAAGCTCTGATTGGCGTAGAGCAAGAACACTCTGGGGTATTAAAGCTGTATGGCATCGCATGGAGAAGGACTACAGCAAGGAACTTGATGCTTCAATGTCAGCCGCTGAAACTTATGTTAAAGAAGCCCAGGCAGCCCTTACTAGAACTCCACCAAGTTACATGGTTGCATCGCACTTTTTACAACATGCTGTTGAGGCATTTAGAAGTATTAGAGGCACAAAAGAAGAAACAGTAGATGCTAAAGCGAGAGCTGAGGAAGTTCATAAGCTTCTTCTTCAGTATCAAGAAGAGACTCGCAATGAAATGATTACCAGTTCTCACGAAATGGACATTAGTGAGTTGGTAGAGGAAGCAAGAAATCATGTCAGAGGCAAAGGCTTTCAGGAAGCTCTATTTGCTTTAGCTCTTTTGGGTGCCCCAACTGATGTCTCTCAATTGAAGCAGCAAGTACAGCAGCAGGCTCGTGAGTTTGTAGCATCTCATCTTTTTCCTGTTGTAATGATGAATGAAATGGGCAAAGTTACTGCTCGTCAACCGGGTTCAGTCCTTTCTAGCAATCCTGAAGAAGCGGAGGCTGCAACTCGCTTTGAGATGTGTCGAAATGCTATTTACTATCAGAATCTGCAAGCTCAAGCATATGTTGAGCCAGCTAGATATCAAATTAATCTAGAGCATAGTGTACGGCTAAATGATATTCTCTCAATCATTTCGCATAGCCCATTTGTTCCCCCTGAACGTGAGTACCTTTTTGCCAAGGGACTATATGCCGGATTAACCGGAGATTTTTTCACATCTACACACATCCTAATTCCTCAAATTGAAAACTCCGTTCGTTACATTATGTGGCGAAGAAGGATAATTACTTCGGGACTGGATGACTCTGGCATTCAGAATGAGCATAACTTGAATTCTACTCTCTACCGTCCAGAGATAACCTCTATCTTCGATGAGAATACGTTATTTGATTTGAAATGCCTACTGGTCGAACATGCTGGTAGTAACCTAAGAAATCGTATGGCTCATGGTCTAATTAATGACGGTGAGTTTATGAGTCCATTGATGTCATATATCTGGTGGCTTACGTTGAGACTTTGTTGCTTGCCCATTTTGATACATCAGCAGCGCGCTGAGCAGTCTAATTCCAGTACCGACGCAATCTAACAACCCGGCTGGAGCGGACTGTTGAGCGATCTTGGTGGTGTTGCAAAAGTTGCGTACAGCCGCTCAGCCGGAACGTTA
>JBIPSI010000034.1:0-56703 GCA_044070495.1 Spirulina sp.
TTTCATTGACAGGAACCTTGGCTTTGTTTCTAAGCTATGTAATTGTCGAGGTTCACTTGCAGTTCCCTCAGGAGCAGCGCGTTTGGCGCGTTTCCCTCAGGCGCTTTATCAATATAGCGAAAGGGACAGGGGCTGTCAACAGTTTTCTCGAAAAATATTTTAAAAGCCTGAAGCCCTCACCACGCAAGGGTTTTGAGGTCTGAAAGGAGGCAGATTGCCCAAAATACCCAAAACTTTTTTCAAAAAAATTTCTGAATGACCCCATATCTGGGGTCTTGATAGGGGTTATAAACGGCAGGGATAGTGTCCTGAAAACTCCGATTGACAAGGGTTTGAGCAGGTTATGGGTAGGTTGAGTGACTACGACCCAAGGGCTGGAGGCTAGCGGCGGCTACCCAAGGTTCCAATCATCGGCTTGAGGTGAAGCAGGAGATCGGGATCGGATGCCTACAGCAACATCTGTTCGATGGCCACAGCGACTCCGTCCTCTTCAACATCTGGGGCAACCCAGTCTGCGGCTTGCTGGACGGCTAGAGGCGCGTTGCCCATGGCGACTCCGATGCCTGCATAGCGAAGCATTTCTAGGTCATTGAAGTTGTCACCTATGGTCATGACTTGGTCAGGGCTGAGGTCTAGCAGGGTTTCCGCTACGAAGCGTACGGCATCGCCTTTGTTGGCTAGGGGATGGGTGGCTTCCACGAAGTAGTCTACGGATCGGGTGAGATATAGCTCTTGGCTGGGGTATCGTCGCGCTAGGTCGTCTTGGATTTGGCTGAGTAAGTGCGTATTGCCGCTGAGGGCTAGCAGTTTCGTCGTTTCTAGGCGGGTCTGGTTTTGCAGAAGGGCGATCAAGTCTCCCACGGCTATCGGTTGAACGCCTGATCGCTCGGCGTAGGCCTCTGTATCTTCGATGATGGCCCGCACATGCAGTTGGTCATCAATGTACAGGTGTATGGATAGGTGTGCTTGGGCCTCCATGGGTGCTAGATAGGTCAGGATTTCCAGGGCTAGGGAGCGGGGTAGGGGGGTATGGCGGTGCAGAGTTTGGGTGAGGGGGCATTTGATCAGGGCTCCCTGGTAGGCCATGAGTGGCAGGGTGGATTCTATGGCTTGGTGAAAGCGCAGGGCGGCCTGGTACATACGCCCTGTGGCAATGGCTACGGCAATGCCTCGTTGCTTTGCTTGGCGAATGGTTTCTAGCACCCGTGGCGAGATTTGATTTGATTCCCCCGCTAGGGTGCCGTCAATATCTAGCACCAGTAGCCGAATATCTGTTGTCATGGGCGTTTTCCTGCACGTTATGAATCAGGGGCAGCCCCATTATCCCTAGCGACAGTGCCCGTTGGGTTGGGAAGGGGTTAAGTGCTATTGACATCTGAGTCTATGGGCTAGGGGGAAGCCGTGTTTTGTGGGTCATAGTAAATACAGCCAAGGTGGTGCGATGACTCGGTCAATCTGATCACCATCGGCTTGTGTTCCGCTGACGTTGGAGGTTTACCAATGCCCGATGCCCTGATGTACCAGGAGGAGATGTATGTGGTGCTGATGCCCGGTGAGGCAGAATTTTTTGCCACCCCAGAGGAACTGCTGGCCCAGTTGACGGATCTGTTGGCGGAACGGCAGGAGGACTTGCCCCGAGATTTGCAGAAATTTAGCACCGTAGCTGAGCAGGCTAAACACCTGCGGGATACAGCCTGCGAGCTAGAATTGCGACCGGGTGAAGCGATGCAGTGGTATGTGGTGCGGCTAGAGAAGTCGTGAGTTGCCCCTCACCCCCAGCCCCTCTCCCAGGCAGGAGAGGGGAGCCAGAACCCGCTGTCACAGGATCTCTTTTGGGCATGGGAGGAGGCTGGTGCAAACGGATGGTTCCAGGAAGAAAGCATTTTGACCTACGAGGTCTGCCAAGCGGCTTCAAAGAAGTTGAATTCGCACACCATGGCGTAGCGGTAGGTGCGTTGGGTGAGGTCGTTATCCACAGCCTGGGCGTTGACCAGTTCCTCTAGCTGTTGGGCGAGGGGTTCAAATTGGTCGCTGCTGTAGGTGTTAATCCAGGTGGTGTAAGGGTGTGGACTGGGCTGGTTTGCCGCCAGGGATTGCCCCAAAAAGGCGTAGAGCCGCATACAGGGCGACATGGCCACGGCGGTGGTGCCCGGATCGGCACTCCAGGCAGTGTTGAGCAAAAAGTCGGTGTATTGTCGGGTGGCGTTACCCGGTGCCACGGTGGAGAGGTCTACGCCCCACTCCTGGGCATAGCCGCCGTGGAGGTTTAGTTCCTCCAGCACCCCCGCCGTTAGCCCGTGGAACACCTGAAAAACCTCCCAGGTCGGAGCCTTGGCCGCTGCGATGCTGTAGGCCCGCGCGAAGGCTTCCAGGAAAAAGGTATCCTGCCCCACGTAGTAGGCAAACTTGGCCCGATCCAGAGAGCCATTGCCAATGCCCTGCACAAAGGGATGGGTGAGGGTGGCAGTGGCTAGGTCTTGATTGGCCTGCCAAAGGGATTGGGAAAGGGGGGGATGGGACACGGGGAATATAGTCGATGGGTGAGTAGCGCAGGACTCTTCCTTTGGGTAGGTGGCAGAGGGGATCTGGTTTCCTAATATTAAGGCCATCGTACGGCGTGTTCCCAATGGATATCCTGAAAACGGTTCTCAGGGCGTGGGGCATCGGCACTCTGTCGGTGCTGGGCGCTCTGGTGGGTGGCTTTCTAATGTGGTTCGTGGTGAAGGCGGTGCTTGAGCCTCGTGGTGCGGCATTGTCGGCCTGCGTGGCTGAGGTGGCCTGTCAATTTACGGTGGTGAACGGTAGTGCGAGTGTGCGGGTTGTGGGGTTTTCCGATGATGGCCGTTACCTGATTACCAAAGGGAGCGATACCCTTATTCATCGGGCAGACAGCGGGGATCGGGTGGCCCGTATCAACCCCGACTTCAGCCCCTTTGAGCTTAAGTTTATGGGGCAAATCCCAGAGGTAGCGGCAGTGGGCCGAGAAACGATTACCTTCTATGACTATGGGGGGAATCTGCTGCGCACCTGGAGCGCCGATGCCGATGAGAAAACGACGGGGTTTGTCGCGTTGCCCAATCTCAATGGCTTCGCCCTAGCCCAGGACGATGGCATTACCTTCTATCGCCTCAGCGATGGTCAAGCCTTTACAACCCTGCCCAACTCCCAGGGAATGACCCAGCTCACGGTTTCGGAGGAGGGGCTAGTTTTGGCTGCCTATCATGGGGCAACCCAAAGCCTGCATATTTGGCCCCTCAACAACCTAGAAGGGGCCGTCGTGATTCCCCACGGTAGAGAGATCCGCGACCTTGTTCACACCAACCTCCAAATTAGCCGCGATGGTTCCTTGATTGCGGCCCACAGCAACAATACCGCCTATGTATGGCGCACCGTTGATGGCACCCTGCTCCAGAGCTTCCACCAGCCCGACTTCACCATTACGGCAATTTCCCTAGCAAAAAGTGGATCCCATTTAGCCATTGGCTATGACGATGGTTTTGCAGAGGTATGGTCTTTGACCGAGGCAAACATGGTGCAACAGTTTGAACACCGTCGCGGGATTTTTGGGCTTGCCCTATCTCCCGATGCCAACCAACTAGCGGTAGGCTTGAGCCGAGACACGAGCACTCGCCAGATTACGGCCTCTGAACGGGATCTCGCTCGGAGACAATATCAACAGGGGCAGCGAGTGAACACGGCAGACCGATTCCTCACCCCCAACACCACCTATGTGTCCACTCGGCCAGGGTTTGGCATTGTTTGGGAGGTCAGTGCAACCAGTGACACAACTCCGTAGCCCCGTACGCTACCCCCCAAGGATCTCCAGCCTCACCCGGTGGAACACCTCTACCCTAGGCATACCGGGTGATTCAGCCCAGCGCCATGGCTGCAACGCCAGCACAGCCGACCTATGGAAGAGCGCTATCCCCGCCAAGGGTGAGCAGTGATTCCGCCAGTTCTAAGGAGAAATAATAGGCGTCCTTGGCCTCGCCCCACAGCACCTCGAAGGGTTGGCTGGGTTCCCCTAGATGGCTGATCACCAAGCTGGCCCCCGGCATAGGCTGGTTGCGGGTGTAGTCGTTAATCGTCACCACCGTTGGCAACCCAGCCGCCACGGCAGCGAGGACGCCCTGTTGGCTGTCTTCCAAGACCAGGCAACGATTGCGGGGCAAGTCCATGGTTTCGACGACCAGGTGATAGATATCTGGAGATGGCTTTTTGGCAGGCACCATATCTCCGGCGGCAATCACCTCAAACCAACCGGGAGACTCTGGCCCTAGGAGTTGTTCGAGCAGGGGCAGCACCGAATCCTTGGCGCTGGTGGTGGCAATGGCGAGGCGCACATTTTGCTGGCGGGCTTCGTTCAGCAATCGCCGCACCCCAGGCCGCAGGGGGATGACGTTGGCGGCAAGGAGATCCTTAAAATGCCGCCCTTTAGCTTGATGTAGGGCGGTGATCAGTTCCGTAGGATCGCCCTGGGGTAAGCCCTTGGGTTGGTATCGCTCAAGGTAGTAACGAATCCGCTCTTTGCCCCCCGCCACCCGCAGCAGTTGGCCGTAGAGACCCACTGACCACTGCCAGGGCAGGCCCATTTCCTCGAAGGCACGGTTAAAGGCAACCCGATGGCCATCGCGTTCGGTTTCGGCCAGGGTGCCATCCACATCAAAAATTAGCGCAGCGGGCAGGGTCATAGGGGCCAGAATCGAACAATCAGTAGAGGGTCAGGGAAGACTCAAGCGCAGGTTCGACAGGAGCAAGGGACAGGGATTCAGGAGCGTCGGCAGGCTGTCAGCCAACTATCAACGAACCGATAGGGAGGGGTTATGGGGATAGGCAAAAGCACCCTGATTCTAGCCGAGAAGCCGCCCATTTCGCCGTAGGATGAAGAAGCGTACCCTTGGCCCCAGGGACTTTGTGGGGGCACTGTTGTCAACGGCTACCACTGGAATGGACATCAAACGCGGCTTTGTCGATACGATTGGAAACACCCCGCTCATTCGCCTCAACAGCGTCAGTGAGGCCACGGGCTGCGAGATTTTGGGCAAAGCAGAATTCCTCAATCCCGGCGGTTCGGTGAAGGATCGAGCGGCACTCTACATCATTGAGGATGCCGAGAAAAAAGGCCTGCTGAATCCCGGTGGCACCGTGGTGGAAGGCACCGCTGGCAACACGGGCATTGGCCTCGCCCACATCTGCAACGCCAAGGGCTACCGCTGCCTGATCGTCATCCCCGATACCCAATCCCAGGAAAAAATTGATCTGCTGCGTACCCTAGGGGCCGAAGTTCGCACCGTGCCCGCCGTACCCTACCGCGACCCTAACAACTACGTCAAACTGTCGGGTCGCCTCGCCGAGGAGTTGGACAACGCCATTTGGGCCAACCAGTTCGATAACCTGGCCAACCGCCAAGCCCACTACGCCACCACTGGCCCAGAAATTTGGCAGCAAACCGAGGGCACCGTGGATGCCTGGGTGGCCGCTACGGGCACCGGGGGCACCTATGCCGGAACCGCCCTGTTTTTGAAAGAGAAAAACCCCAAGATTCAATGCGTTGTTGCCGACCCCATGGGCAGCGGCCTCTATAGCTTCATCAAAACCGGGGAAGTCAACATCCAGGGCAACTCCATCACCGAGGGCATCGGCAACAGCCGCATCACCGCCAACATGGAAAACGTCCCCATCGACGACGCTGTTCAAATCAGCGACCCCGACGCCCTCAAAGTGCTCTACCAACTGCTGTACAAAGACGGCCTGTTCATGGGCGGATCTGTCGGCATCAACGTCGCCGCCGCCGTGCAACTGGCCCAGCGCCTCGGCCCCGGCCACCGCATTGTCACCATCCTCTGCGATGGCGGCTCCCGCTACCAATCCCGCATCTACAGCCGCCCCTGGCTAGAGGAAAAGGGCCTTTGGAGCGACGATCTGCTGCCCAGCGCATACTAGCTGGATCCAAAAACATCTCAGGCAACTTTATTCCATTCCCAACATCTATGGGTATGATCGAAGCATTGCTCCGGGTGGGTAATTGGCCTAATCCGGCGGCTCGGTTGTGGAGATTGTGCTGTCTCACGCTCTCCAATCCATTCATCTTCCAGGATCGCTGCCGTGCCCGACACCTCCAAGCCCATCCCCCCCAACCCCAACTCATCCCCTGATCCCGCGTTGTCTCAAACCCCCGATAAAAAACCAGCCGCCGCGCCCAATCCCTGGGTAGAAGTGCTGCAAACCATTGGCCTCAGCGTAGTGTTGGCCTTTGGGATTCGTCATTTTGTAGCCGAGGCCCGCTACATTCCCTCCGGTTCCATGCTGCCCACCCTAGAGGTGAACGACCGCCTGGTGGTGGAAAAAATTAGCTACCGCTTCAACCCACCCGAACGGGGCGATATCGTCGTCTTTTGGCCCCCTGACAGCCTCACCCCTCCCGGCAAACGCCGCGATGCCTTTATTAAACGGGTGATTGGCCTTCCGGGCGAAGAGGTGACGATTCGCGATGGACAGGTCTTGATCAATGGCGAAGCGCTAGTTGAGGACTACATTCAAGCCCCGCCTGACTACCAATGGGGGCCAGAACAGGTGCCTGAAGACCACTACCTGGTACTAGGTGACAACCGCAACAGCAGCTACGACAGCCATGCCTGGGGGTTTTTACCGGGCGAAAACATCATCGGCAAAGCCACCGTACGCTTTTGGCCCCCCGGTCGCATTGGCTGGCTGGATACCGAGTAAGCAGAGACCGAATCAACCAGAGACCAAAGGCTGAATCCACCCCTTGCAGCAAAGGGTCTTGTCATTTGCGGTAGGCGATAGAGAGACTGGGGGGTGAGTAACGGCAGCCATCAACACCCTAGGTTTCTGGCACAGCATGAAAGCGAGGATGAAGGTGGGCCGATACAGGCTGGCCTTTGCCAAAATGCTGATCCACAATGGTCGCTACATCCCCAGGGCGCAGACGGCAATACCAAATATCGTCGGGCAAAATACGCACCGTTGGCCCAGAACTACACTGCCCCATACAGCCACTTGCCGACACTAAAATATGGGCCGATTGATGGGATTGAAAGGCCGCTAACACTTCGGCAGCCTGATTTCGCAGGCAGGATCGATACTGACAAACCTGAACCAACCAACGCCGAGAGGTATCCGTTGAGTCAGCTAACAGCGGGAGCGGGTTTGAGCAAGGAGGAATGGGATCCGACACAAACGGTGATACCGAAAAATTAAGCTTTACTTATCCTAGCGTCTACCTTGTTTCTAGGCAGGAACCACCCCCTAGAGTTCAGCACCATCGATATACCGTCCAAGGGTAGAAATAGGCAGAAAGAGAAGAGGCACAGGCCGACTAAGAGGATGTTTGAAAAGTCCTGTTGCTTGTAGCAACGGTGGCGATCCCCCTAAATCCCCCTTAGAAAGGGGGACTTTTACCCCCCTTTCCAAGGGGGGCAGGGGGGATCGGCGGGTGACTAAAGCTACAGGGGATCTCTTTTCAAACGCCCTCTAAACGTTACAAAAAGCAGCAGTTAGCTCATTCCCAAAACCTCCGGGTCTAAGATTTAAAAGGTTGTTCAGGAACACATCATGGTCAGCCAAACCTTTGGGACATTGGCCCAGGGTGCCATTGCCAAGTATTTGAAACAAGCCACGTCCTACGAAGCGGGGGTGCTTGCCGATAATGACCCCGAAGACTTGCACCAAATGCGGGTGGGGTTGCGGCGGCTAAGAACGGCCCTCCAGGTGTTTGAGGTCGGCATTGTGCTGCCCAAGGCAGGACGAGAGCCGAGGGTGGCCAAAATTGGGCAACGGCTAGGAAATTTGCGCGATTTAGACGTGATTGGCGACACCCTGCGTCAACAGTATTTGCCCCACCTGCCGGAGGAAGAACAGAGGGAGTTGTTGGCGGTGATTGATCACCTCGCCCAAACCCGCCAGCACGCCTTTAAGGATGTAAAAAAACTACTGGTCAGCGATGCCTATCAGGCAATGAAGCAAGCCCTGGGAGCCTGGGCCAAGAAACCCGCCTATCAACCCCTGGGCCATTGTTCGGCGGCGATGGTGATTCCAGACGTGGTGCTACCCCTCGTTAGTGACCTGTGGCTGCATCCCGGCTGGTGGGTGGGGGCCAAAGTCACACACCACAACCCAGCGATACGCCCTCGCTTGAGTATGGCCGATGCCGATGCCCTGATTGCCGAGGAAGGCTACCTGCTCCACAGCCTACGCAAGCAAGTTAAGCGGGTGCGCTACCAACTGCGGGTGGTGGCCCCCCTCTACGGCGATGCCCTAGAAGCCGATTTGGAACGCCTCAGCGCCATGCAAGACACCCTTGGCTATCTGCAAGACAGCGTGGTGCTGGAGGACTTCATGGCCCAGGTAAATCCTAAAACCCGACGCCAAATGCCCGTTATGGGCGAACTTCTGGCCCAGAACCGTCATCAATCCTGGCGGCAGTGGCAAACCTACCAAAAACATTACCTGGACAGCGACGTTCGACAACAACTCCGGCTCACCCTGCTGCAACCGGGTAAACCGTCAGAAAAAACCGCCGCATCCCCAGTTCCCCAAACCGTGGGATAGCTCCTTGCAGGTGGGGTACAGTCCCCAAGCCCTGCACAGTTGAAAAGACGACCCGTTCAACCCTAGTCATCCCACAATCGGCGGCGGTCTGGGCCTTTGAGGCGGTCGTGGGTGTCGCGTAGTAGGGCAGGGATATTGAGATTCTCAGGGCAACGAGGCAGACAGTCGCCGCAGTCGGTGCAGCGGTTGGCCTTGCGTCCGGGGAACCAGTGGCCCGCGTTTTCAAACATGCGGTAGCGGTATTCCCCAAAGGCTTGCATGTCGTAGGCTAGGGCCAGATTTCGCAGGCGCAGCACTTCGGGAATGTGAATCTCCTCCGGGCAGGGCAGGCACTCGTAGCACTGGCGGCAGAGATCGGTGCTTAGGACGGCGGCAGGACGTTGATCCAATCGAGCCAAGGCGGCGGCTTCGGCGGGAGTGAGGGGATCGGTGCGGCGGGCTAAATCCTTTAAAAAATCCAGTTCCCCAGGGCAGGCAGGCCCGGTACTAAGGGTGGTAATACCCGGTTGGCTCAGCAGCCAACGATAGGTGAGAAACAGGGGGTCAAAAGGCTGACACACCTGCCGCAGAGTGTCCGGCGGCGTATAGATCATCCCGCCCTTGTCGCCGGGGGAGATGATGAACACACCGAGGTCTAGCGCCTGGGCTAGGTGAATCAGGGGAGCATGGCGCTGAAAAAAGTAGTAGTAATGCAGCAGCACAAAGCTAAACAGCCCCGTTTCCATGGCGGCCTGGATCACCTCGCGGGGGCCGTGGGTCGAAAATCCCACATGGCCAATTTTGCCGTCCCCTTGAGCCTGGTGGACAGCGGCCATACAGCCGTCGGGGTTCTGCACCCAGGCAAGGTGTTCGGGGGTATTGAGACCATGGATAGCAAGGCAGTCTACCCGATCCACCCGCAGCCGTTCTAGGGAATCCGTCAACAACTGGGCCATGGCTTCCCGGCTAGGCTGGGGCGGAATTTTGGTGGTCAGCACCAGGTTTTCAGGCTTGCCCCGACGGTGCAGCCAGTTCCCTAACCAGCGTTCGCTCGGCCCATAGCCCCGCGCCGTTTCGATGTGGTTGATACCGAGTTCTAGTGCCCGTTCTAGGGTGGCCTCAAAGGTTTCTGGGCTATCCAACCCGCGCATGGTGCCCAGGGAAAACACCGACAGGCTCAGGTTGGTTTTGCCAAACCGCCGATACTGCATGGGTATCGCGGCAGGGGAATCGTGCGCTATCACAGGCTGGGCGGTCAAGGGCTTAGCTATCAAAGGCGTCGTTGCTGGTGGAGGAACGTCCACCCCGCTGAGTGAAGTCCGACGGGCTGAGGTTGGCCAAAAAGGCTTGGAAGGCTTGCTTTTCGGCTTCATCCGCATCCCGATCCACGGGCATGGAGGCTTCGGCCACCACTTCCTCCATCACCCAGATCGGCGCATCCAGACGCAGGGCAATGGCGATGGCGTCGCTGGGGCGGGCATCTAGTTCGCGGCGGGTTTCGCCCTTCACCAGGGTCAGCAGGGCATAGAACGTGTTGTCCCGCAGGGCGTGGATCACCACCCGCTCTAGGGTCATGTCCCAATCTTCGATCAGGTTGACAAACAGGTCGTGGGTGAGGGGACGGGGCGACACCTGATTCTCCAGTGCCCCGATAATGGATCCGGCCTGCTCTCGGCTAATGTAGATCGGAAGCTGCCGCCGCTCCGTGGTGTCCCGCAGCAGGATGACGGGGCTACGCGACACCGCATCAAGGGCAATCCCGGCGACTTTCATTTCAATCATTGGCTTAGCCTCTTGGCTCCAGGGATGGGCAGGATAAACCCCCCGCCTCAGGGTATTAGAGTAGTATGGCTAGGAAATGGGCCATCGAGATAGGACGATTTTTATTGTTTTTTTGATCCGTTGCGGTGTCAGGCCGCCCCTAGATTAGGCCGTCACGGGGGTTGTCTATTCCTGGGTCAGGCCGCTAAATGCAGTCGCCCATCGGCACAGGGTAGCCTGCAATCAAACTCCTGCTAACTCAGTATGCCCTGATCCTACCCTCCCTGAGCGATCCTGAACCTGAGATTTTAGGGCCTCTCCAGATTTCCCCACTCCATTGTTATCGTTCACCCATTCCATCTGCCATGTTTACTGGATTGATTCAGGCCATGGGTCGCCTCTCCCACAGCGGCAGCGGCCAGCTCACTCTCCACTACCCCACCCCCGTCCATCCTCTGTTGATGGATATTGCCCTAGGCGACAGCATTGCGGTAGACGGTATTTGTTTGACCGTGGAAACGCTACTGCCCCAAGGCTTTGTGGCGGCGGTCTCCCCCGAAACCCTGGCCCGCACCACCCTGGGCCAACTGCCCGAAGGAAGCTGGGTGAACCTGGAATCTTCCCTGCGGGTGGGGGGCAAAATCGGCGGCCATTTCGTCACTGGACACATCGATGGGCGAGGCCACCTAGAAACCGCCACCCAAACCGACAACGCCTGGGTCATGAGTTTCACCGTGCCCGATGCCCGTGTGGCCCGCTACATCGTGCCCAAGGGCAGCATCGCCATCAACGGCATCAGCCTCACGGTGGCCGAATGCAGCCCCAGCGGCGACTGGTTTTCCGTGGCCGTCATCCCCGTCACCTACCAAGAAACCACCCTGCCATATCTCCAGCCCGGCCAGGCCGTTAACCTAGAGGGCGACATCCTCGGCAAATACGTAGAAAAGCTGCTCCAAGGCCGCCCTAGCCACGGTGCAGCGGCCCCCGGCGAAGAATTATCCCTCGCCTTCCTCGCAGAACATGGATACTAAGCCAATCATCGCAAACCTTACCATGCGCCTCGCGACCGCCGAAGACATTGCCTTGCTCGCGGCCCTTTACCGCGAAACGGTATTGACCCACGCACCCCAGCACTACAGCCCTGCCCAAACCAAAGCCTGGGCGGCCTTTGGCGCGAATACACCCCAATTTCATCGGTTCATCCTGGGAGGCACCACCTATGTTGCAGAGGCAGAGACCGTTCTAGGCTTTGGTGGCCTAGCTGCCGATGGACACATCACCGCCCTCTACGTGCGCCACGACTGCCTCGGTCGAGGCATTGGGTCACAACTGCTAAAAACCCTACTCAACCAAGCCCATCACGAAAGTATGACCCGCCTCTACGCCGAAGCCAGCGCCTTTAGCCTAGGCCTGTTTCAAACCTTTGGCTTCTGTCACTACGGCACCGATCAGGTAGATCGAGGTGGGGTCATGTTTGAGCGTTATCTGGTGGAGAAAATGCCTCCGTTGCTCATGCTGGACTGACACAACTGGCCAGTGCCCAAATCCGTCAAAGGGTCAGGAAACCTGCCCCCTGCAGAATCCAAATACTATAGGAGAGCGGTTGCCGCACCCGGTGCAAAATCTTTGGTCCGTCAACCTGGGAATGATCGCTACCTTGGAGGCTTCCTTTGCGTAAAAATTCCTTTGCGTTTAGAACAAGGTTGTTAGTCTGCGCTGGGCTAGACGGAGGGACATAGATGTCATACTGCCGCAGGAGAGAACTGCGCTACAGTGTCCACAGATAGAAATTTACAGAAGTTCACAATGGCGATGACGGCATCCCGGTCTCTAGTTGGGTTAGCGATGGCCCTAGCGGCTTTGGGCTGTGGCCCTTCAATGCAGGAAAATATCCTGTCGCAGCCCCCGATGGAACCTGTCCTAGATGCTCCTATCAATTCGACGACGGATCGACAGGAGACGCTGCCCCAGCCTGAATCTGTCGCCGTATGGGATCATCTGCAACAGGCGGATCAGCGGTTGTATGTCGTGTTGCTGCGCCATGCGTTGGCCCCTGGCACAGGGGATCCGGCCAACTTTCGCCTAGGCGACTGTGCCACCCAGCGCAACCTATCAGAGGCGGGGCAGCAACAGGCAAGGGACATCGGCCAAGCGTTCCGGCAACGGGGAGTGTCGGTGGATCGGGTGCTGTCTAGCCAGTGGTGCCGTTGCTTAGACACCGCTGAACTCTTAGACTTGGGCCAGGTGGAGCCCTTTGCACCCCTAAATTCGTTTTTTCAAGATCGCCGCACCGCCGATAGCCAAACCGCCGCTGTGGAAGCGTATCTACGCCAACAGCCGCCCCAGGGGGTGAGGGTGATGGTAACGCATCAGGTCAATATCACGGCGCTGACGGGCATTGTTCCGGCTTCTGGCCAGGGGGTCGTTGTGGCGGTAGATGGCGATGCTCCCCTAGACATTATCGGCACTTTAGATCCCCTGGCTCCGTAGGGCACCTGTGCAGCACTTCGTAGGGCACACCAGCACTATCTCTAATCCCAACGGCTCTTGCCTTTAAACTGAGAACCAGTGCTCTGAAGATCAACCATGTGGACTGCCATTGCTCAACACATCAGCGCTAAAACGGGAACGGCTTTTACGGTCGTGGATCGACGATCCGTGGGCGGGGGCTGTATTAACCAGGCCTATCAGATTAGCGATGGTCGCCAGCGGTTTTTCCTGAAGTTGAACCGTGCTGCCCAGGTGGCGATGTTTGAGGCGGAGGCGTTGGGGCTGAAGGAAATGTACGACAGCCAAACCATCCGTGTACCTAAGCCGATTTGTTGGGGCACCGCCGAGGATTCGGCCTACCTAGTGCTGGAATGGCTAGACCTAGGAAATTCCAAGGAAGCCTCCTGGCGACGCATGGGGGAAAACCTGGCGGCCATGCACCGCATCACTCAGACCAAGGGGTTTGGCTGGCACCAGAGCAACACCATCGGGGCCACACCCCAGCCCAACCCCTGGACAGCAAGTTGGCTAGAGTTTTACCGTGAATACCGCTTAGAACATCAGTTTCGCTTGGCACGGCGGCGAGGGGGACACTTTCCTCGACAGCAAGACCTGTTGCAGGCCTTACCCAACTTGCTGGCGGGGCACAATCCGGCTCCAGCCTTAGTCCACGGGGATTTGTGGTCGGGCAATGCAGCGGTGACCGCTGAGGGCGATCCGGTGATTCTCGACCCCGCCACCTACTACGGAGATCGAGAGGTAGACTTAGCGATGACCGAGCTTTTTGGGCGCTTTCCCGCCGCCTTTTATGCGGGCTACGGGGCGGCTTACCCCACGGAAGATGGCTATGCCCAGCGTAAAGTTTTGTACAACCTGTACCACATTCTTAACCACTTCAACCTCTTTGGTGGCGGCTACGAAGCCCAGGCCAACCGCATGATAGATCAGGTGTTGCGGTAATTTTGTGCGTCGTCCGTGGGGTATCTGGCGTTGGTGTTACCCGTCATCTAAACAAAATGTTAAGGTAAATGAAATAACCCCAATGCCCAGCAGGTCAGACTGGGTAAATATTGCGGCTCCCTAAGCTCAGGAAACTTTTCTGGGTGAATGGTGTAGTTTATCTCTATCAAAAAGAATTCATTGGCTTAGCGCAGAACGTTTGTACGGGTTGTGCTTATTTTTAATATTTTGACCACCCCTTCACCCCGCTTTATGTCCTATGACTGCCACGGTTCACCCCTCGCAATCCGCCGATCTGGAGTCTCCATCGACCGAGGCCAAGGCGTTTTTACCGCCCGACTGTAATTTGCCCAGTTGGTTGCGAACCTGCGTGCTGAGTTATCACCACCAGGCACAGGATGGGGAATCCTCCGTGGGCGACGATAAGTCTAACAGCGAACTAGTCTGTCGGGCCTTTGAATTTGCCTATGCCCTACACCAGGAGCAATATCGGGCCTCTGGGGAAGCCTACATTTGTCATCCGGTGGCGGTGGCGGGGCTGCTGCGAGACCTAGGCGGCGACAGCGCCATGATTGCCTCCGGTTTTCTCCACGACATTGTGGAAGATACCGACACTCCTCCCGAACAATTGGAGGAACTGTTTGGCAGCGAAGTGCGGCAGTTGGTGGAGGGCGTTACCAAGCTCTCAAAGCTGAATTTTGAGAGTAAAACCGAGCGGCAGGCGGAGAATTTTCGGCGGATGTTCCTGGCCATGGCCCAGGATATTCGGGTGATTGTGGTAAAGCTGGCGGATCGTCTCCACAATATGCGCACCCTAGAGCACCTCAGCGACGAAAAGCGTCGCCGCATTGCCCGCGAAACCATGGAAATTTTTGCGCCCCTGGCCAACCGCCTGGGGATTGGGCGGTTCAAATGGGAACTGGAGGATCTGTCCTTCAAGTATTTGGAACCGGAAGCCTATCGGCAGATGCAGGAATACGTCACCGAGAAGCGGACGGATCGGGAGTCGCGGCTGGTGCAGGTGGCGGAAACCCTACGCCAGCGAATGCACGATGCCAACATTCAGGTGGTGGATGTGAGCAGTCGCCCTAAGCACCTGTACAGCATCTACCGCAAGATGGAGAAGCAGCAGAAGAACTTCCACGAAATCTACGATGTGGCGGCGATTCGGCTGATTGTGGGCAGCAATGAAGAATGTTACCGTGCCCTGGCCATTGTCCACGATGCCTTTCGCCCCATTCCTGGACGATTTAAAGACTACATTGGCCTGCCAAAGCCCAACCGTTACCAGTCGCTCCATACGGTGGTGATCGGCAGTAAGGGCAAGCCCATCGAAGTGCAGATTCGCACCCTAGAAATGCACCACATCGCCGAGTACGGGATTGCCGCCCACTGGAAATATAAGGAAACCGGGGCCTCCACCAACACGCGGATGACCGCCGATGACGACAAATTTACCTGGCTGCGGCAGCTTTTGGAATGGCAAAACGACCTCAAGGATGCCCAGGAATTCCTCGAAAATGTGAAGGGCAACCTATTCGATGAGGACGTCTACGTCTTCACCCCCAGCGGCGATGTGGTTCCCCTCAGCCGAGGCGCAACCCCCGTAGACTTTGCCTACCGCATTCACACCGAAGTGGGTAACCACTGCGCCGGGGCTAGGGTCAACAGCCGCATCGTTACCCTAGATACGCCCTTGGCCAACGGCGACATTGTGGAAATCATCACCCAAAAGAACAGCCACCCCAGCCTAGATTGGCTGAACTTCGTGGTCACCCCCAGCGCCCGTAACCGCATTCGCCAATGGTATAAGCGCTCCCACCGCGACGAAAACATCGCCCGTGGCCGCGACCTGCTAGAGAAAGAACTGGGCCGCAACGGCTTCGATGCCCTGCTGAAGTCGGAACCTGCCCAACTGGCGGCAGAACGCTGCAACTATCCCACCGTGGACGATTTGCTGGCGGGCTTGGGCTACGGCGAAGTCACCCTCAACCTGTTCGTCAACCGTCTGCGGGAAGCCATCAAGGCCCAACATCCCCCGGAAGTCCTGTCCTCGGAAGCCTCCCTAGGCGACTCCAATCAGGTCTTGGCTGATGCCGTCACTAGCCCCCATCGCCATCGCCACACCCCCTCTAAGGATCCCATCCTCGGTATCGAAGGTTTGGTTTACCACATTGCCGGATGCTGTAGCCCCCTGCCCGGAGAACCCATCCTCGGCAGCGTCTCCCTCGGCAGTCGCGGCATTGCCATCCATCGCCAGGGCTGCCCCAACCTGGCTGATATTCCTGGAGATCGGCTCATTCCCGTCAGTTGGAACAATGGTGACGCCACCGGAAATCGCCAAACCTACCCCGTGGAAGTGAAGATCGAAGTGATCGACCGGGTGGGCGTGCTGAAGGATATTCTGTCCCACCTGTCTGACCTGCAAATTAACGTCCACAAGGCCCAGGTGAAAACCTTCCCCGGCCAAACCGCCGAAATCGACCTTGGCCTAGACGTGCGCGACAGCGCCCACCTAGAACAAACCTTCAGCCAACTGCGGAAAATGACCGACGTACTCAATATTCGCCGCCTTAACCAGGGGAGCTAATCACAGCTAGATTGCAAGCACAGAACCCAGAGTTCTTAGAGAACCCTGGGTTGTTTCGTTAACACGTCGGTTACCATCAACAGCTACCCAGGTTTGCTAGCCTGGAGGGGTTGGTATCAGTCCATGGGGCTGAATCGGGGGCAACAATGAGCCGCATGGTGAGAACAATGGCCGTAAACCTCCTGGGGCTATCGGCCCTGGCAGGAGCCATGACGTTAGGGACCACAACCCTACCCGCCCTGGCCCAGTCCTGCACATCGGGCTGTCAGTCGGGGCAGATTCAGTTCACCCCTGGGGATCGCATCACCGTGCAGGTGGTCAATCGCAGCACGGTAACCATTGACCTAGAGCAAACCCCCATGACTGGCCCCCGCACCCTGCGACCGGGGGAAGCCATCGAACTGGGCTTTGGCTGGGGCACCTCACCCAATATTTCCATTCTGTTTTGGCCCCTGCAAGATCGGGCCATTCGCCTCAGACTAGGCCGACCCGAAGCTCAAACCCTGTCGGTGGAGATCTACAGCGCCCCCAGCGAACCCAGCCACCGTAGCATTTTTGTGGAAAACGACGGTCGCGTTATCCTCCAGTAATCGACCAATCCTTAAGTTTTTTGCTTTTTGCCCCACGCCCATGAACCTGCAAGAAAGCTTCACCATGGCGGCCAAAACCCTCGCCGCCAATCGTCTCCGCAGCACCCTCACCATGCTGGGCATCATCATCGGCAATGCCTCGGTGATTACCATGGTGGGCCTAGGCGAAGGGGCGCAGCGGTATATCAATGCTCAGCTAGAGACCCTGGGGCCGAATGTGCTGTTTGTGGTGCCCGGTAGCCGAGAAACGCGGCAGTTGGGGTCTTTGAACATCCCCCGTACCCTGGTGCTAGAGGATGCGGTGGCGATTAAACAACAGGTGCCCTCGGTGACGGGGGTGGCGGCGGAATCCAGTGATCGCCAGCTCGTGACCCTAGGTAACCGCAACGCCAACGTGAATGTGGTGGGCACGGTGCCCGATTTCCTGACGGTGCGCAGTTTTGAGGTGGCCCAGGGGCGGTTCATCAGCGATTTGGACGTAACCCGCAATGCCCAGGTGGTGGTGCTGGGGGATACCCTCAAAACCCGCTTGTTTGAGGACGAACCTGCCCTAGGGCAATCCCTGCGGGTGGGCGGTGTCAACTTCAATGTGATCGGCATTTTGGAAAAGAAAGGCTCGAACCTAGGGCTAGATTACGACGATGCCGTCATGGTGCCCATCACCACCCAGGCCAACCGTCTGGCGAGGGGCGAGCGCTCCCCCTACGGCATTGACGTTTCGTTCATCACCGTCTCTGCCCGCGACCGGGAGAGCATGGCCACGGCGGAATTTCAGATCACCAACCTGCTGCGCCTGCGCCACAACATCCGCGACGACGACGACTTTTACATCAGCAGCCAAGACACCCTGCTCACCATCGCCAACACCATCACCGGAGCGCTGACCCTCATGCTGGCGGCGATTGCGGGCATTTCCCTCCTCGTCGGCGGCATCGGCATTATGAACATCATGCTGGTGTCGGTACGGGAACGCACCCAGGAAATCGGCCTCCGCAAGGCCATCGGCGCATCCCAGGGCGACATTTTGGGCCAGTTCTTGATCGAAGCCATCATCCTCTCCGTGGCCGGGGGCGTGATTGGCACCGCCCTAGGGGTCAGCGGCATTGTGCTGATTGGGATCCTCACCCCCTTCGAGGCCGGAATTTCTGTCAGCGCCATCGCCATGGCCGTCAGCATTTCCGGCGGCATTGGCCTGTTTTTCGGCGTCTTTCCCGCCCGCCAAGCCGCCCAACTCGATCCCATTGTGGCCCTGCGTACGGCATAGGCGAGGTCAGGCAATCACCCAGCACCGATGAAAACCGATAAACTCTACTATCAAATTTTTCTGAACCAGCCCGCCCTGCTGGCGGAGTTGATCCCCGGCCTACCCGCCGACTGCGCGTTTGAGTACGTTGCCCCCGTTGTCAAAGAGAGCGAATTTCGCCTCGACGGCCTGCTGATGCCGCTAACGGAGGAACCATCGGTACCCGTCATCTTCATCGAAGCCCAAATGCAGCCCGACCAGCGGTTCTATGGCCGCTATTTCGCCGAAACTCACTTGTACCTATACCAATACCAGATCGAACGTCCCTGGCGGGGACTGTTGATTTTGCGATCCCAACAGCAAAACCTCGGCAGCGAAGTTCCCTATGCCACCTTGCTCAACGGTCAGGTGCAAAGGCTTTACCTAAACGAGTTACAGAACGCACCCGACCTACCGCTAGCCCTAGCCCTGCTGCGGCTGATTGTGCTGCCGGATAATGCCCTACCCGATGCCGCCAAGCAAGTCCTTGAACAGGCGAAGGGCCAAGGAGACCCCACCTTTCAAGCCATCCTCGATAGCCTAGAAGCTATACTAATCAACAGATTTCCCCAGTTCACCACCCAGGAGATTTTGGCCATGCTGGATCTAAAAATGGCCGACATTCGGCAAACCCGCTTCTACCAGGAAGTCTTTGCAGAAGGCCGAGAAGAAGGCCGAGAAGAAGGCCGGGAAGAAGGCCGGGAAGAAGGGCGTGAGCTTTGGACGCAACAAGGTGAGGCAGCGGCGGTGATTCGGGTCTTGACGCGACGATTGGGGCCATTGTCCGAAAACCAGGTGGCCCATATTCAGGGCTTGTCGCTGCCGCAGTTAGAGAGCTTGCTGGATGTGGTACTGGATTTGGCCGATGGGGCCGAGCTAGCGGATTGGCTAGCGGCCCACCCGTTAACCAACCCTCAACCCCAGTAACGGCGCGACCTTCCAACAGCCATCAAACCGATGGCCTATCAAACAGATAGCAAAACATCTCACCCCCAGCCTTGCGTACGGGAGTGATGGAAGCCCCAATCGCGAATTACGGCCCTGGCTTCAGCGGCTAGGCTGGTTGTGCCCGTTGCGAATTGCGGCTTTGGCCAGGGAGAAAAGCCTATTGTTAAAATAATCCTCTAAACTCCGACCGGAATACCGGGGTTTATGCAAGAATAGGAAAACGATGGCGCTAGCGACCCATGGCGTGTTCGCCTAGTAGCTCGGTTTTTCGAGTGGCGCATTGTTACTGAGATTTCTTGGAGATTTGCTATGACCCTACAACTTGGCGATCAGGTTCCCAACTTTACCCAGCACAGCAGCGAGGGCGAGATTAACTTCTACGACTGGGCTGGCGATAGCTGGGTGGTGCTGTTTTCCCACCCCGCCGACTACACCCCCGTTTGCACCACTGAGTTGGGCAGCGTGGCTAAGCTCAAGGGCGAATTTGACAAGCGCGGCGTGAAAGTGATCGCCCTCAGCGTCGATGGCGTCGAGTCTCACAACGGCTGGATTGGCGACATCAACGAAACCCAGGGCGTGGCGGTGAACTACCCCATCCTGGCCGACGAAGACAAAAAAGTCTCCGACCTCTACGGCATGATTCACCCCAACGCCAACGCCAAACTCACGGTGCGTAGCGTGTTTGTGATTGACCCCGCCAAGAAACTGCGCCTCACCATCACCTATCCCCCCAGCACCGGACGCAACTTCGCTGAAATTCTGCGGGTGATCGATTCCCTACAACTCACCGACAACTACAGCGTGGCCACTCCCGTGGATTGGAAGGATGGCGATGATGTGGTGGTTTCCCCCGCCATTCCCACCGACGAAGCCCGTGAGCGCTTTCCTAAGGGCGTTACCGAAATCAAGCCCTACCTGCGTATGACCCCCCAGCCCAACAAGTAGGTTTTCCATCACACCCCTGGGTTAGGCCCTAGGACATGTCTACGGCCTAATCATTCCACACACTGATGATGGTTTTGGCGCATTCCTAGGAGTGCGCCTTTTTGTTGGCCCAGTCTTTTTGATCATGCCATCCCACCTCCTACAGAGAGAGGGCCATGTCCCTCGGTGGGTCGATGTGGGAAAGGTTCAGACCTCTTAGGGTAAAAAGGCGGTTGAAACAACCGTGTCGCGGCTTTTCTGTTCTGCAAATGCGAATTAGATGGCATCCTGTGAATTTCAGCAGGTTACCGATGCCTCAGAAAAACGTCAGAAGAACGTTAGAAAGCCGCCTGTTGATGCGCCCTTGGAGGCCCAAACATGAGTAACCCCAGAGTTGCCGCCGATCATTACGATCCAAACCTCATTCCCGCCGAAACCGCCGCTCGCAAGGAACGGGAAGGCGAGGTCTACAAACAAGTGCCGACGGAGGCCGAGGGTAGCCTAGACACCCGTGGCGGCTACACCGTGGATCAAGAAGGACTGGTCAATAACTACGCCATTGAACCCGAAATGTACATCGAAACACCGGGAGATCTCCAGGCCGAGGAAATCCTCAGTGAGCAACGGCGCGAGCAAGAACTCAAGGAGGTTAACCAAACCGACGAAACGGGCAAGGTTACCCCTGGATCCGATAGCCGAGGTAAGGGCGTGGGGCTAGTGTAAATCCCGGTGGCATGACGGGCGCAAGTCCCTGCCCTGGGGTAGCTAGGCTACAGGCGATGGTTGCCCTAGTACCGTCAGTTAATACGCCGATCCACCCTCCTCCAGCGGCTGGAGGAGGGTTTCATAACAGGGCTACCAGTCCGTGGGGGCGGCCCAGGATAGGGTGCCATTGCCAGAAACTTACTCTTCGTCCAGGCCGTCTACCCACTCCAGTACGGTCACGGTTTGGGCTGTGGGGTCTACCATCTAGCCCTCAGGAATGCAGCCGGATGGCCTATTCAAGAAACCGCGTACAGCCTAGCGCCCCAGCCTAGGGAGAACCTGATAGACTGAGCGAGGTCTGGTCTAGACCTACGGCGATCCATCGGTTGTGCGATCATGATGTCCGATTTCTCTGATCATTGTCCTGATGAGAGTCCTGATGAAACCTTTCATGGGGCTGGGGTGGCTGACGTAGACCCGCCCCCGGTGCTCTCGGATCACGGTCAGGTGCACCTAAAGAGCGATGGAACTCGTCTGTGGCTGGCGCTTCCCCCCGAAACCAATGCCGAGGGCGAGGCGATTCCTTGGGCGGCGGTCTTGCAACAACTGCGCCAACGGCTGGAGGCCACCACCGCTGATCGGCAACCGCAGACAGAGATTTACCTGCAAGGGGGAGATCGTCTGCTGGATGTGCGCCAATTGCAGTCCCTAGTCGAAATCCTCAACGAATTTGCCCTGGTGCTGAAGCGAGTCTTCACCAGCCGCCGCCAAACGGCTTTGGCTGCCGTCACTGCGGGCTATTCCGTGGAGCAATTGGTGGCCGTGGATCATCTGGTGCAGTCGCCCCCCGCCGCCGGACGCCCCCAGGCCGATCCCCTCTACCTGCAAACCACGGTGCGATCTGGGGTCGATATTCGCCACCCCGGCAGCATCGTCATCCTGGGCGACACCAACCCCGGCAGTGCCTTGATTGCCGATGGTGATATTATCGTCTGGGGCCGCCTGCGGGGCATGGCCCACGCCGGATTTAGCGGGGATCGCAGCCGTCGAATCATGGCCCTACAAATGCGACCCACCCAGCTCCGTATTGCCGACCTAATGGCCCGCCCCCCAGCGGATGCCCCCGCCGACGATTGGCCGGAGGTGGCCTACGCTGGCCCCGATGCCATTCGCATTGCCCGCGCCCAAGACTTTGCCCGCACCCAACTCAGTCCGGGAGGGCTTGGGTTTGAGGATCCCTAAATAGCGCCCGATTTAACCACGCTCGACGGAACAACACCCGACTCAACGACGTTACACGGGGCATACTAGAGGGCTATGCTAGAAGGAAATATCTATCTGTATATCTATCTGTTTTGAATGTCCTAAAGGCCGGATTCAGAAACTCCTGAACTCAGAACTGACTTTTTCAGAAGTTTTTCCCCTCGTCGTTTCTAGGGGGTTGAGGGATGCTAGGGAGTATCAGGAACACCGGATCGCTTTGGTGTTGCTATCTACCTCTCCTCGCCTTGGTGACTGTCATGACGGTTTCTCCCTTTCCCCCCTCTGGGCTGTACTGTCCCTGCTGTGGCAAACACGCCGTGGTGGAATACAAGCCCACCGTATATCACTGCCTCAACTGCGACTTTGAAAAAGATCTGAGTGACCGTCCTCATTCGGGGGCCTCGGAGGCGATGCAAATGTTGGCGGGGGCCGTGGGTACCCTGCTGCTGGCGATGCTGTTTTTGCTCTAAAGCATCGTCATCGAAGGCACTAGGTTGAGGACACAGTCCCTAAACATAGTGCCTTTGCACTAACCTTTGGCCCCAACGTATGATGGGGGAGCCACCTGCTAGCGGTTTTCCCATGGCGATTGTTTCCTCCCACCAGCCCGACGCCACCGATCCACCGGATCAGAAGTCGCGCCGAGGTAAGGCCAAGGCTAAGACCCCAGCGGCCTCGACCTCTGCTACTCCCCCTGTGCCTGCGGATTCTAGCCCAGCGGCAGACTCCCCAACGGTTGTGCAACCGTCCTTGCCGATGGAAGCCGATGCCCCCAACCCCTCCTTGGTGAAGGGGGGAGAAGCCCAGGGTAGTGAGGCCACGGCTTCCGAAGAGAAACTGCGGCCCCAGCGATTGCAGGACTACATTGGCCAATCCTCCCTGAAGGAGGTGCTCGATATTGCCATTAAGGCGGCCAAGTCCCGCCAGGAACCGCTGGATCATCTGCTGCTCTACGGCCCCCCCGGTTTGGGCAAAACCACCATGGCGCTGATTTTGGCCCAGGAAATGGGAGTAGCGTGCAAAATCACCACCGCCCCCGCCCTAGAGCGCCCCCGCGACATTGCTGGCCTGTTGGTGAACCTGAAACCGGGGGATGTGCTGTTTATCGACGAAATCCATCGCCTGCCTAGGGTCACCGAGGAAATTCTCTATCCCGCCATGGAGGATGCCCGCCTCGACATCACCATTGGCAAGGGTCAGTCTGCCCGCACCCGCAGCATTCCCCTCTGCGCCTTCACCCTGGTTGGGGCCACCACGCGGGTCGGAGCCTTGACCTCCCCCCTGCGGGATCGCTTTGGCCTGATCCAGCGACTGCGATTCTACGACATCGAAGAACTCACCCAGATCGTGCAGCGCACCGCCGACGTGCTGAATACCCCCATCGAAACCGCCGGAGCCGCCGAAATTGCCCGTCGCGCCAGGGGCACCCCCCGCATCGCCAACCGCCTGCTGCGACGGGTGCGCGATTACATGGAAGTGAAGGCCAAAGGGCCAATCACCGAAGCCATGGCCGCCGAAGCCCTAGAACTCTTCAACGTCGATCCCTGCGGCCTAGACTGGACGGATCGGCGGTTGATGTCGGTGATGATTGAAAACTTTGGCGGTGGGCCAGTGGGCCTAGACACCATGGCCGCCGCCACCGGGGAAGATCCCCAAACCATCGAAGAAGTCTACGAACCCTACCTGATGCAGATCGGCTACCTACAACGCACCCCCAGGGGCCGAGTAGTTACCGCCGCCGCCCGCCGCCACCTCGGCTATGACGAAAGCCCCCCAGATTCTGGTAGCCAAATGAGTCTTATCTAGCCTTAGCCCTGTCACTTTTTACGTTGTGAACGTAGTAAGGCGCTGGGTTGAAGCAACGGACGCCCTTTATTGACAGCACCTTTGAGCCATTGGAGACCGATTATGAAATCAGTCCGCCATAAATCGCCCATGGCAGGGCCACAAACCCCAGGCTGATGGCCGCTGCCAAGAGGGCGCTTGCCCCATAGGCCAGGGGGCGGATCCCAGCATGCAAGGCCCCCATCGACTGAATCGCGCTCCAAATGCCGTGGCGCAGGTGAAACCCTAGGCCCAGCAGCACCGCCGAGTAGCCCAGGGTGTAGGGCAGTTTGTGAAACACCTCAACGACCAAGCGGGCCAAGTCTCGCACGGTTTGTCCCTCTAGGTCTGTGGGGTAGTAGGGGCCAAATTTGAACGTCCACAGGTGCAGCACCAAAAACAGCGCCAGGATCGATCCGGTGATGATCATCGTGCGCGAACTCAAGGACTGGTAGCTGTTTCCCCCCGCCGAGGCGTACTGGGCGTAGGCTTCCGGTCTAGCCCGCAGACGGCCCACAAATACGGAGGCTCCCACCGCCGCGTGGAGGAGCACAATCCCCACCAGCAGGCCCTCCACAGCGTAGAGCAGCACCCCCAAACTGGCCAGGTGGTGAGCGTAGGCGTTGTAGGCATCGTGCCCTGCAAACAGCAGCACGTTCCCCACCATATGAACCAGCACAAAGACCGATAGCGAGAGGCCCGTAGCGCCGGAAATCAGCTTTTTGCCAATGGGGGATCGATAGAACCGCACCAGGGGCGAGGGGGACAGATCTGGGGTGGACTCTGGGGCCTTGAGGAGATGGGTCATGGGGAGGTTGGGACTTAGGGAATCGGCATCGAACCGGAGTCAGCGTAGCCCGATGGGCTGACGGACTACATCTAGCCTTAGTAGATCACAAACTTGCTCTACTGCCCTGATCTGGCCCTCTCCCTAAATCCCTCTCCCAACGTGGGCTACTAAGTACACATAAGTCCTTAACGTAGACGATACAGGGAATCGATCCCCCCTAACCCCCCTTAAAAAGGGGGGAACCGGAGTCAAAGTCCCCCTTTTTAAGGGGGATTTAGGGGGATCTCCAAGGACTTGCGGCATGAAAGCAAGATGTGTGTACTTAGTAGCCCTCCTGGGAGAGGGGCTGGGGGTGAGGGCTGTCAGGGCATAGAGCAACTGAGCTTAACCCGAACTGAGGCTACCTCTAGGGTAAACCGTGAGTTTCTACGGCAGGAGATATTAAGAAACGCATCATCGTGCATAGGGAGACGCTCTCCCTGGGCAGCTTAAACATAGCTCAAGATTTTAAGGCGTTATCCCTGATGGTAGGGAGGTTGACCATGACCGTAATCGATGAATTAACACCCAAGGAAATCACGGTAAGTCGTCAGTCTGACCGTGAGGAGCGGCAAATGGCCCTGCGCCAGATTTATGCCCAGGTGCTAGAGCGTCAGCCCTACGCCTACGAACGTAAGCTGTTGGCTAAGGATGAACAGGATTTCCTCAGAAATAAAATTGGCGTTAAGCGTTTTCTGCGTATTCTCGGCCATTCTGAGGTTTATCTCAGCGAGTTTTACTACAATTCGTCCAACCTAAAGTTTATTGAACTGTGCTTTAAGCACTTCATTGGCCGCGCCCCCAAAGATAACGAAGAGATGCGTGAGTATTGCGATATTCTCATGCGCCACGGGGTCAAAGAAGTGATTACGGCCCTGCTGGATTCCGATGAGTATGACCATCACTTTGGTTGCTTCACGGTGCCCCACGCCTGGACGGAAGACAAGTATCCCTCCCCACGCACCTACTGGGAAACCGACGTGCTGCTCCACGAACTCCACGGTCGCCGGGGTCGGGTGCTGCCCACCATGACCTGGCACGATCTCCACCTCGACTGCGAAGGCGGCACCTGCGCCCTAGAGCAGCCTTCGGTCGCTGGAGTCGCTGGATCTCAGCCCGTCGCCCAGTCCTCCAATGCGGGGCCATCCGCCGCCGCCATGGGTGCCCTGCACCAAGTGCTCAGTACGATGAGCAAGGCCGATGTTGCTGCCTTTGCCCAAACCCTTTCCCCCAGCGAACGGGAGAAGCTGCTGGCGATGCTGATGCAGCCTGTCGGATAGGGTTTGGATAACCTGAGTTTGGCTGGTTTGTCTCCGATATCCGTGGGCGAGGAGACCTCGCCCCTACGGATTGGTGGGCTGGGAGGTGGGGCGATTCAATGCGGACTTGGGGTTAATCGACCAGACGCACGAATTTTTTCTTGCCCACCTGCACCACCTTGCCCAGAAGCGATTCTGGGCTGGGGAATTCCTGGTTGGGGTCGGCCAGTTTTTCGCCATCCAGTTTGACGGCACCCCCCTGAATTTGGCGACGGGCATCGCTGCTGCTGGCACAAAGCCCCGTGGCCCCCACCAGGTAAAACAGCTTGGCCGGAAATTGAACGGTACTGAGGGAAAATTCTGGCACCCCCTCGGCGGGTTCGCCTGTGCCCTGCACGAGGCTGATGGCGGCCTGCTGGGCCTGCTGGGCGGCCTCAATGCCGTGGAACTGTTCGGTGACGGTGAGGGCCAGTTGCTTTTGCTGATCCCGTGGGTTTTCGGGCAGGCTGTCTAGGGGCAGGTCGGTGAGCAGTTCAAAATAGCTGCGAATCAGGGCATCGGGCACCTTCTCTAGCTTAGAGTACATGCTAAGGGGGGCTTCTTGCAGGCCGACGTAGTTGCCCAGGGATTTGGACATTTTTTGGTGACCATCGGTGCCCAGCAGCAGGGGCAATAGCATCCCAAACTGGGGCAACAGGCCAAAGTGACGCTGGAGGTCTCGGCCCACGGCAATGTTAAATTTTTGATCGGTGCCGCCCAGTTCCACATCCGCCTGCACCGCTACAGAATCGTAGCCCTGGAGCAGGGGGTAGAGAAATTCGTGCAAAAAGACGGGGTTGCCCTTCTCGTAGCGCTCGGCAAAGCCCTCCTTGGCCAACATTTGGCCCACGGTCATGGTGCCCAGGAGTTCGATGATTTTGCCCAAATCCAGGCCCGACAGCCACTCGGAGTTGTAGCGAATTTCCAGCCGTCCGGGGGTGTCGAAATCCAGGATGGGGCGCACCTGTTCTAGGTAGGTTTCGGCGTTGGCCTTCACCTCAGCCTCGGTGAGCTGGCGGCGCACTTCGGATTTTCCGGTGGGGTCGCCAATCCGGGCCGTAAAGTCGCCAATGATCAGCACGGCGGTATGTCCGGCATCCTGAAACGCCCGCAGCTTGCGCACCGGAATGCTGTGGCCCAGGTGAATTTCGGCCCCGGTGGGATCAATACCCAGCTTGACCCGCAACGGGCGATCACAGGTGCACAGCCGCTGTGCTAGATTCTGCTCTGGGTCGCTAGAATGGGGCTGATCGGGGAAGACTTCGCTGATGCCACGATAAATGCTCTGAAGCTCAGGGGACAAGGCGGCGATTGCTAGGGAAGGGTCTTGGGCCATGGTGAAGGGATCGAGTTGCTGAGCTAGGGTGCATTTTATGGGGTTATGGGCCGGATCAGTCCGCGAAGTCGCGACTATAATTGCAGCTACTTCCTGGCCGAGGCTGTTTTAGCCGTCAGGGTGATCGCTCTGTCCCACTGTTCCTGCCGTTCCTCATTAAATACTGATACCTAACGTGTCTACAAATACGATTCGTCAAAAAATTCGGTCTCAGCCCAAGCCGTTGCGGCGCAACACCAGCATTCTGAAGTACGTGCAGGATGTGGGACAGGTAACGGCGGCCACCCTGCTGGGCACCACCATGCTGGCCAGTGCGGTGGTGGCGGGGGGCCTGGTGGGGCTGGCCATTAGCTTCCGCAACCTGCCCGATGTGCGGGTGCTGCGCAACTATGTGCCCAGCGAAACCAGCTACATCTACGACATCGACGGTACCCTACTCTTCCGCCTCCACGACGAGGCCAACCGCGAGGTGGTGGACATCAACGAAATTTCCCCCCACCTAAAACGGGCGGTGCTGGCGGTGGAGGACAGCTATTTCTATTCCCACAACGGCATCAACCCCAGTAGCGTAGGACGGGCCTTGCTGGCCAACGTCCAGGCCGGATCTACGGTGGAGGGCGGTTCTACCATCACCATGCAGTTGGTGAAGAACCTGTTCCTCACCCCAGAACGATCCGTCAGCCGTAAGGTGGCGGAGGCGGTGCTGGCCCTGCGCCTAGAGCAGATTTTCTCCAAGGAGGAAATCCTAGAGATGTACCTCAACCAGGTGTATTGGGGCCACAACAACTACGGTGTGGAAACGGCGGCCCAGAGCTACTTCAATAAATCGGCCAAGGATCTTACCCTGCCAGAGGCGGCGGTGATGGCGGGGCTAATCCAAGCCCCAGAGCGCTACAGCCCCTTCAACAACTATGAAGCCACCAAGCAGCGGCAGGCCATCGTGTTGGGTCGGATGCGCCAATTGGGCTGGATTACGCCGGAGGATCAGGCCAGTGCCCAGACCGCTCCGCTGTTGATTGGCGAAGTTAAATCCTTTAGCACTAGCAGTGTGCCCTACGTCACCGATGCTACGGTGCTGGAACTGAAGGAACGCTTTGGCGCAGATGCGGTGCTACGGGGCGGAATGCGAGTGCAAACCACCATCGACCTGGTGATGCAGCGACAAGCCGAGGAGGTGGTGCGTCGCCACAATTCCCGCATTGCCCGGATGGCTGACCAAATGGCCCTGGTGGCTATCGACCCCCGCACCCATTTCGTGAAAGCGATGGTGGGCGGTGTGGATTACAGCCAGAGCCAATTTAACCGCGCCACCATGGCCCAACGCCAGCCCGGTTCGGCCTTCAAGCCCTTTGTCTACTACGCCGCCTTCGCCACCGGACGCTACAGCCCCGACAGCAGCATCGCCGATACCCCCGTCAGCTATCCCGATGGCTACCGAGCCTACAGCCCCCGCAACTACGACGGATCGTTCATGGGCAATATCTCCATTCGCAAGGCATTAGAGGTGTCCCGCAACGTGCCCGCTGTAAAGCTTGGTCAAGCGGTGGGCATCAACACCATCATCGAACTGTGCCGCACCCTGGGCATCGAAAGCCCAATCATGCCCGTGACCTCCCTGCCCCTGGGGGCCGTAGACCTCACACCCATGGAAATGGCCGGAGCCTACGCCACCTTTGCCAACAATGGCTGGCACTCCGACCCCACCTTCATCGTGCAGGTGACCGACAGCAGCGGCAACCTCCTGCTCGACAACACCCCCAACCCCCAACTGGTGCTCGATCCCTGGGCAGCGGCCTCCCTCAACGATGTGTTGCAGGGGGTGATTGTACGCGGTACGGCCCGCAGTGCCGCCATTGGTCGTCCGGCGGCGGGCAAAACCGGCACCACCGACTCCCAGCGGGACGTGTGGTTTGTGGGCTATGTGCCCCAACTGGCCACGGCGGTCTGGGTGGGCAACGACAACTACTCCCCCCTGCGGGCCGGGGCCACGGGCGGCACCTACGCCGCTCCGGTGTGGCGAGACTTTATGCGCCAAGCCCTGGCCGATACGCCGGTGGAACCCTTCAAGCGGCCCTCGGAATTTGTGCGCCCCTAGGGGAGTTTTCCAAACAGCTTCGTCTACTGAGGTTTCGCCCAGGCCATCGCGTCAATGTAAATTTGGGATGAAGTTGGGAACGCTAAGGATAGCCTTCCCTCTCCCCCCGCTGGTGGTCTATGCAAAGCCCGTTGCCCAGTTCCCCTATTCCCGCCGCTACCCCTGTCCACGGGACAAGGGAAACTCATCGGCGACCCACGGTTTCTTTACTGGTGGGCGATCTGTCGGCTAAGGGAGAAGGGCGATGGGCCGGATCGCGACCCTTTTTGCTGGCCCAAGCCCTCCAGCGAGCAGGGTATGGCGTGGAAATTCTGGGCTTCACCGACGATCACCACATCGCCACGATCCAGTCTCCGGCCCCGGTGTGTGCCGTGGCCATTCCCTCCTTCCACTGGCGCTGGCGGGCGGTGGGGGAATTGTTAACTCGGATGCGGGGAGACCTTATCTACGCCCACAAGCTCAAGCCCAGCAGCTTTGGGATAGCGTTGCTGCATCGACTGCGGCACCGTCGTCCGGTGGTGGTAGACATCGATGACTGGGAACTAAGCTGGCACGGGGGCGACGATTGGCACTATCGCCCTAGCCCCCGCCAGTTGGCCCGCGACCTGCTCAAGCCCCAGGGTGCCCTCCACGAAATGAATCATCCCTTCTACCTGCGCCAGATGGAAAATCTGGTCTCCTATGCCGACCGGATTACCACCCACAATGCCTTCTTGCAGCAGCGTTTTGGCGGCACCTACGTAGCCAACGGTAAGGATGTAGATGCCTTCGACCCCAGCCGCTACGACCCAGAGGACAGTCGGCGTCGCTACGGGTTGGCGGACTATCGGGTGATTATGTTCCCCGGTGCCCCCCGCCCCTACAAGGGCGTGGAGGATCTGTTGCAGGCGGTGGCCACCTTAAACCAGCCCGACCTGCGGGTGGTGATTGTGGGAGGCAGCCCCTACGATGACTACGATCAACAGTTACAGCAGCGCTGGGGCCAATGGCTGATTTCCCTACCCCAAACCCCCTCAACGGACATGCCCGCCGTGTTGGCTGCTGCCCATGTGGTCGCCGTGCCCCAACGCCACCATCCCGCCGCCCTAGCCCAGTTTCCCCTCAAGCTAACCGACGGCATGGCCATGGCCAAACCCGTTTTGGCGACTCGCGTGGGGGATATGCCCCAGATTTTGGCCGATACAGGCTACCTGACCGAACCGGATAATCCCGCCGACCTAGCCACCCAACTCGCCGCTATCTTTGCCGACTGGCCCCAAGCCCAAGCCCAAGGCCAACGGGCCAGAGAACGCTGTCAGCAACACTACAGCCTCGCCGCCATGGCCACCCAACTCGACCAACTCCTCACCGAACTCATCAACCCGCCCCCACCTTCCCACCCCTAACCCCCCACCTTCCCACCCCCCACCTTCCCACCCCATGAGTGCCAACCGCCTACTCACCAACATCGCCCGCCGCTCCCCTGGGCTGTTTCTACTGTCCATTGCCTTTGGGCTGTCGGGGGCGATCTTCAACGGCATTGGGGTAACGCTGATTATCCCGATCATCCTCGATCTGCTGGGGCAGGATATCCTCTCCGACACCACCTTTCCCCCCGCCCTGCAACCGCTGTTTGCCCTGTTTGAGGACTTACCAGAGGACTACCGCGCCCTGGCCATGGTGGGGGTGCTGATTGGTGCCCTGCTGCTGAAGAATTTGGCCTTCTATGGCGGGGCGGTGGTGTCGAATGTGCTCAGCCGTTCCTACGTCTACAACCTGCGGAAAGATGGCCTGCGGCTGTTGCTGGATGTGGATTTGGACTACCACGCCAACGTGCGCCTGGGCGACCTGATGAACAACCTCAATACCGAGGTGAATCGGGTAGCGGTGGCCGTTCGTACCCTGGATCGCATTGCCACCCTGGTGATTACCATCCTGGTGTTTTTGGGGATTTTGGTGGCCATTTCCTGGCCGCTAACCCTGGTTGCCGTCCTGCTGATGGCGGGGGTGGCCCTAGCGAATCAGGTGTCGATCAATCAGGCCAAAGGGTTTGGGCAGGCGCTTTCTAAGGCGGCGGGGGCGCTCTCTAGCCGCACCATCGAGGTCTTGTCGGGCATTCGCCTGGTGAAAACCACCGCCAACGAGGAGCGCGAGTTTGAAGCCATCAACCACCTGGTGCGCCAGCGGGAGGAAGCCGAATTTAAGTCGCAGTTGGTCTATGCCAGCATCAGCCCCACCAACGAAATGCTCAGCATTTTGGCTCTAATTGCCCTGATTTTGGTGGGACGCGCCCTGCTGGCGGAGCAACTGGAATCCGTGTCCTCGGTGCTGCTGATTTACTTGGTGGTGCTGTTTCGGCTGCTGCCCTTCATTGGCCAACTCAACAGCAGCCGTAGCCAACTGGCCAGCACCTCCGCCAGCGCCGACGTGATCGAAGCCTTCCTCAACCGGGCCGACAAACCCTTTATGGCCAACGGTCACCGCCCCTTTGCCACCCTGAATGAGGGCATTCGGTTCAACCATCTCTCCTTCCGCTACCCCAGGGCCGAGGGCTGGGCGCTGCAAGACATCGATCTGTTTCTGCCCAAGGGCCAAACCCTGGCGCTAGTCGGATCCTCTGGGGCAGGCAAATCCACCCTGGCCGACCTGCTGCCCCGGTTTTACGACCCCACTCAGGGCCGTATTGAGATCGACGGCACCGACCTGCGAGAGTTTGACATCCAATCCTTTCGCCGCCGCCTGGGGGTGGTGAGCCAAGACACCTTTTTGTTCAACGCCTCGATAAAAGACAACATTCGCTACGGCTGCCCCCAGGCCATCGATGAGGAGGTCACCGCCGCCGCCCGCCGCGCCAACGCTGAAGAATTTATCCTGAAATTACCCCAGGGCTACGATACGTTGATTGGGGATCGGGGGGTTTTGCTCTCTGGGGGCCAACGGCAGCGCCTCGCCATCGCCCGCGCCCTGGTGCAAAACCCCGAAATCCTTATCCTCGACGAAGCCACCAGCGCCCTCGACACCATCTCCGAACGCCTCGTTCAGCAGGCCATCGACGACCTCAGCAAAGATCGCACCACCCTAGTCATTGCCCACCGCCTTTCCACCGTGCAGCGGGCCGACCAAATTGCCGTCCTCGACAAGGGGCGCGTGGTGGAAGTGGGCACCCACCAAACTCTGCTGGCCCAGGGAGAACACTACGCCAAACTCTACGCCATGCAGTTTTCCGACCATCCCACCCCCGCCAACGGCGTGGTAGATGCCCAGGTGCTGCGCCAAACCTCCTACAAAGTGAGGTCTGATCTAAACGGCGTTCTGGGCATCCTCAGCATCATCACCACCGACCCCCCAGAACAATCCCAAGACTACGAAGAACTCGTCGGCGAAGGCTACCGCGCCGCCCTGAACATTTTGCAGACCCTAGAGGATTTAGAAGGACGCATACCCAAGGTGGCATCCACCAAATCGTAGGGGCGAGATCTCCTCGCCCGCTGATACCGTAGGGAATTTACCATGAGATTGACTTTGATCGGGATTCCGGCTTGGGTTCTGCCGGAAGGATAACGTGGGGCATAATGGGGCCAGTTTGCGCTGGGTATTTTGTCGCCATGCCCCCGGATTTTTCCCACCGTACCAATTCGTTGTCCTGGCAAATTCGCCAAGCCCTTCAGCGCACGGGGGAGTGGTTCGATTACCAATTTTCACGCATCAATATCGACGGCCCCGAAATTCAAAGCTGGGCGTGGCTAGAACCCTTGGCCCGTGGGCTGTTTTGGCTGATGGTAGCGGGGCTGGCCCTGTGGCTGGCCTGGTTGCTGTATCAAGGGATGATGGCCTACTTAAACCGTCCTAAAACGCCGAGTAGTCTACGAAACCAGGCCATTCGCGAAGAGGCTCTGAAGCAAGCGGCCTACTGGTGGAAGGAAGCCCAGCGGCTGGCCCAACAGGGGGACTATGCCGCCGCTTGCAAAGCCCTCTACATGGCAGGGCTGGCCAGACTCAACGACACCGAAACCGTTATATACCGCCCCAGCCGCACCGATGGAGAATATCTCACCTGTCTGGCAGAATCCCCTAGCCGTCCCTACGAACTGCTGATTCGCACCCACGAACGCCTCACCTTTGGCAACGGCCAAGCCACGGAGGAAACCTATCAGCGCTGCCGCCGCGCCTACCAGGAGATCGCCCAATCGTGAAAACGGCCCTGACCTGGAATCGACGCACGGTACTCCTAGGGTCTGTGGCCCTGGTGTTCCTGCTAGGACTATTGCTACTCGGCGCTCCGGCCACCAGTCGGCTAGATAGCGGCTCCACCTGGCACCGGGGGCCAGCGGGCTATAGCGCCTGGTACGAGTCCTTGGAACAGCAGGGAGTCTCTGTGCAACGGTGGCAGCGCCCGGTGGCGGATTTGCTGGAGCAGGTGGGCAGGGTAGAGAAGAAACCCCAGCCCAAGCCGATTTCCCCTGGATCAGAAGGCACCACGACTACGTTGAATCAGGATCTTCAGAACGTTGAGGGACTAGCGGCCAAGGCAGTTGATCCCCCTAAATCCCCCTTAGAAAGGGGGACTTTGAAGCGGACTCAGACCCCCCTTTCTAAGGGGGGAAGGGGGGATCTCCACAAGGTTGAGGGACTAGCGGCCAAGGCAGTTGATCCCCCTAAATCCCCCTTAGAAAGGGGGACTTTGAAGCGGACTCAGCCCCCCCTTTCTAAGGGGGGAAGGGGGGATCTCCAAACCGTTGCAGCCACCAAGACAACTCCCAACGGCCCAGAAACCCTGGTCGCCATCCTGCCCGGATTTATTGATCAACAAAACCTGTACAGCCTCATCCCCTGGATGACGGACTGGCTGGATGCAGGCCATCGGCTGGTAGTGCTGGGCTGGAAAACTCCGGCGACGGCAGCGCCCTTTTCCCAAGTGCTGACCAGTGACCAAGGCGCGGTGCAGATTGATACCCGCCGCCGTTACGGCCCAACTCAGTCGCAGCGGGTGTATCTGCAAGATGAGTACGGTGCCGTGGCCTGGGAGCAGGGCTATTTTGACGAGGGCACGTTTATTGCGGTGGCAACTCCCCACCTGGGGGCCAATGCCTATCTGAATCAGCCGGGAAATTTGGCGTTTTTGACGGAGTTGGTCACTCGCGAGGGCGGGCGGGTGTGGGTTGACGAGTATCTACACGGCTATCGCGACGCAGAGGCGGTGGCCGCTGAGGTGGGGAGCGACAGTTGGCTGGCCTACCTGGGTCGGACTCCCTTGTTGATTTTGGGATTGCAAGCCCTAGCGGTAACGCTGCTGGCGTTGCTGGCCTTTAACCGTCGGCTGGGGCAGCGGCGCAGGGTGCAAACGCCCCAAATCGACAACAGCCGAGCCTACATCCAAGCCCTGGCGGGGGTGTTGCACAAGGCCAACAGCCACGATTTTGTGGTGCAAACCCTCAGTCAGGCGGAGCGCATCACCCTACAGAAAGCCCTGGGATTGGGGGAAACGCCCGTCCCCACGGAGCAACTACAAGCGGCCTGGGTGCAGCAGTACCGCCGTAGCTCTGGGGAACTGGCCGACCTCCTCGACCCGCCCACCCCCCGCACCGAAACCCAACTGCGCGACTGGCTCCAGCGGGTACAATCCCTACAGCCCCTTTCCTCCGGAGATTCCCAACGACCATGAGCGACCTTCAGGCGGCGATAACGCGCATCGGCAAAACCCTCGGTAGCGTGGTGGTGGGGCAAGAGGCCCTGGTGCAGCAGCTTTTGGTGGCGTTGCTGGCGGGGGGGCACGTCATTTTAGAGGGGGTACCGGGGACAGGGAAAACCTTGCTGGTGCGGGTGCTGTCGCGGCTCATTCAGTCGGATTTTTCTCGCATTCAGCTCACGCCGGATATTTTGCCCTCGGACATTTCTGGCACCAATGTTTTCGATATGACCAACCGCACCTTCACCCTCAAGCGCGGCCCGGTGTTTACCCAGGTTTTGCTAGCGGACGAAATCAACCGCACTCCGCCCAAAACCCAGTCGGCCCTGCTGGAGGCGATGGAGGAGCAGCAGGTCACCCTGGACGGCACTAGCCACCCCCTACCCGACCTGTTTTGGGTGGTGGCGACCCAGAACCCCCTGGAATTTGAGGGCACCTATCCCCTCCCAGAGGCCCAGCTCGACCGCTTTCTCTTTAAGCTGGTGGTCGATTACCCCGCCCCCGCCGCCGAAAAGCAGATGCTCCTCAACGCCCAGGCCGGATTTGAGGCCAAGCGGCTCGACATCGGCCAACTGAAGCCCATCGTTAGTGCCAATCACGTTTTGGCGGCGCGGAAGGAGGCCAAGGCGGTTCCCGTGCAGGAGTCGATTTTGGATTACCTGCTGGCCCTGGCCCAGAAAACCCGCCAGCACCCCGATTTAGAACTGGGCACCTCCCCCCGATCCACGGTGCAGTGGCTGGCCGCCAGCAAGGCCCACGCCTGGATCAACGGCCAAGAGTACGTCACGCCGGATAACGTCAAAGCCGTCGCCCCTGCCCTGCTGCGCCATCGCCTGGTGCTGGGGGCCGAAGCCCAACTAGACGGCCTCACCACGGATCGGGTAATCCAGGGCGTGCTGGATGCCGTGGCGGTGCCCCGCTGATGGCCATCGTTCCCACGGGCAGAACCTACGGCCTGCTGCTGGGGGGCGGGCTGGTGGCAACGCTGTTGGCCAACTTTTTTGAGGGGCCAAATCGTCTGGCCATTGCCCTGCTAGCGCTAGGACTCTTCGACGGCCTGGTTCTGTTGGCGATGCTGTGGGACGGCTGGCGAGTGAAGGCTCGACGGGCCACCATCACGCGGGATCGCCTCCATCGCCTCTCCATTGGCCGAGACAACCCCATCAACCTCCAGGCCGAAGTCCCCCACCGCACCCGCCTACGCCTGTTCGACAACTACCCCACCGATTTCGACGGCACCCCCATGCCGCTGACCGTCGAAATCGCCGCCCGCGAGCCGCAAACCCTCACCTTCACTGTCCACCCCAAACGGCGGGGGGAATACCCCTGGGGCGATGTGCAAGTCCAACAGCTCAGCCCCCTGGGCCTCGCCTGGGCCGATTGGACGATCGCCGCCGCCGCCCCCGTAGCCGTCTACCCCGACCTGATTGGCCTGCACCAGCTTTCCGTCAAGCTCGCCCTCCAATCCACGGGCACCCTGAAGCAAAAGCGACGGCTGGGGGTGGGCACCGAGTTTGCCGAACTACGGGAATACGGCATCGGCGACGACCTGCGCTTCATCGACTGGAAGGCCACCGCCCGCCTCAGCCAGCCCCTCATCCGCGTGCTGGAGCCAGAGCGAGAACAAACCCTGCTGATTTTGCTGGATCGCGGTCGGCTGATGACGGCCCAGGTGCAGGGGCTCACCCGGTTTGATTGGGGCCTGAATGCGGCCCTCTCCTTGGCGCTGGCGGGGGTCAGTCGCGGCGACCGCGTCGGCCTGGGCGTGTTTGATCGCACCCTGCACACCTGGCTCCCCCCCAAGGGCGGGCAGGCCAATTTTCAACGGATGATCGAACGGCTCACCCCCATCGAACCCGTCCTCGAAGAATCCGACTACCTCGCTGCCGCCACCCACGCCGCCCAACAACAGCACCGCCGCTCCCTGGTGGTCATCATCACCGACATTGTGGATGAAACCGCCAGCGCCGAACTGCTCTCGGCCCTGGCCCGCCTGCGACCCCGCCACCTGCCCTTCTGCATCACCCTGCGCGACCCCGCCATCGACCGCCAAGCCCACCAACCCACGACAGAAGTGGATGCCGCCTACCAACGCGCCGTGGCCCTAGATTTGCTGAGCCAACGCGAAACGGCCTTTGCCCGCCTAAAAAAACGAGGGGTTTTGGTGCTAGATGCCCCCGCCCACCAAATCGTGGAACCCCTGGTGGAAAGTTATTTGCGGATTAAGAGCCAGAGTAGGTTGTGAGAGTGTTGTTTAGGGGCGTTCACGACAGTGGCAATATGGCTGTGAATAAGCCAGCGCGAAGCATAAAGGACTGTTAACTTTCGAGGAATATCATTACACCTAGAAGCCAGCTTGATTTTTCGGTCTATGATTGGAGCTAAAAGTGCAATGAAAACAGATGCTTAACTACTAAGCCAAAGCCCTTTAAATCAAACATGAGGTTACATAGTGGATGTAGTCAATTCAGCATTAGGTAGTTCTGTCGCGGCATCTTCAAAGATCGCAGTTGAAGTTGCAACTCAAGAGCTTGAAGACTTTTTAAACGGAGAAGGTTCACAAGAAAATTTAGAGAAGTCAATAAGCAACTCAGTTGTCAGAGCTTCTACTTCAGCATCTGAGGAGTCTACTATCTCGGAAAAACTTAATGATTTTTTAGATGATTGAGTAGTGAAGCTAGAAACATATGGATACCCTTAATTACTCTACAGGCTCAATTATTCAGTTAGATGGCGTTAAACATTGCGATATCGTACTGGACACGCATAGAGTGGTTGGATTAATAGCATCTCAAGATGAGTCACGCAACAAAAAAACATGTAAGTTGTTCTTAGCAGATCTAAGAGCTATGCCACTTCATCCTGTAACAGAAAAGCCTGCAAGTTATACACTGATTCACCAGCCTATCTATCCAATAGATATCTCACAAATGAAAGAAAGGCTACAGAAGCTTAGGCCAAAATACGAAGGAACCGAATACAACATTATCCAAAATAATTGTCAGCATTTTGCATGGGAACTTATTACTGGCGAACGTAAATCACCAGATGCCGATAAGTGGAAAATGCTAGGCCCATTTTCTAATGCTGTTGGAGCAATAAAAGATTTTGGTAGCACCAATTCTTTTGAGAGTTTGGTTGATATCAATCCCTTTCAGGAGAATTTTTCTCTATTTCTGATGACTCAATTCTAATGAATTAATAATAGTCCAGTGATGTGCTTCAGCCTTTCAGGATGATCGCTACATAATCATTTCAGGTACGGTAGACTAGCACCTCTTTATCTCCTTAGTTAGTAGGGTGCGTTATTAGGCTTAGCCATAACGCATCAAAGCCTTGAACACTATAAATTGCCTATAAAATAGGTGCAGCAAAGGAAAGCGAAGTAATGTCTAGGAGAGACGATTTACATTTTTCCCTACGCCGCACTCTAGCTAGTAGGCACGTTAGGCTAAGCTGTAATTTTTCAAAAGATTGAAGGCTCGTGACAGCAGAATTCATAAATTTCAGGTGTATTTCTAAATTGAGACAGATGGTGAGTTATGACCGATCCCTTACAGCCTCAATTTACTGAAATCCTCGCGCTAATTAAAACGGCTCAACAAAGAGCCATCACCACAGCCAACCAAGAACTCATCAAACTATATTGGAGCATCGGTCAATACATCAGTCAACGCCTAGCCAGCAGCGAATGGGGTCAAAAAAATCGAACAACTGGCAACCTTCATCCAACTTCAAGAACCTGGGATTAAAGGCTTTGAAAAGCGCAACCTGTATAGAATGTGCCAATTTTACGAACCCCATCCCAATTTTCAAATTGTGTCATCACTGCTGACACAATTAAGCTGGACTCACCATTCAATCCTAATTTCTCGCTGTAAAACCGAAGCCGAACGCCTTTTTTACCTCGATCTTGCCGTCACCCAAAGATACAGCACCCGCGAGTTAGATCGTCAAATTAATAGCGGCATTTTTGAGCGTACTTGCCTTGCCGATACAAAACTTTCACAAATCATCCATCCAAAACCTCTCTCTGGGGTCTTTCGTGATAGCTACGTCCTAGACTTCCTCAACCTACCCTCCAATCACTCCGAAAACGATCTAAAAACGGCCCTCGTCTACCATCTCAAAGACTTCATCCTCGAACTTGGGCGAGACTTTACCTTCCTCGGACAAGAATATCGCCTTCAGGTTGGCAACAGCGATTTCTTCGTTGATCTACTCTTTTTCCATCGCGAACTTCAATGCCTTGTCGCCTTTGAACTCAAAGTCGATAAATTTCGACCTGAATACCTTGGACAGCTCGAATTCTATCTTGAAGCCATTGATCGCAATCTCAAGAAACCCCATGAAAATCCGAGTATTGGAGTGCTCCTTTGTCGAGATAAAGACGATGAAGTTGTTGAATATGCGCTCAGTCGTTCAGTGAGTCCTACCGTCGTTGCAGAATACGAAATCAAACTGATTCCCAAAGAAGTCTTACGAAGAAAGCTGAACGAGTTATACGAATTAATAGCCGTCCAAGAAGAACCGTATCCTTAAAATTACAGACAGGCGACAACGCTGCTTGATAACATCTAAATTTCAGAGTACTTTTGCCATGAGTCAGACCTTAAACTACGCAGACGTCCTAAAAAAGACCTTGCAAGAGGCCGTAGTTAACCAACCCCGACTACAGGCCATCAAACTCTATCCCGTTTGCGATACCGAATCTGGCCACTTCCTAGTACTCGCCACAGGCTGGGACAAACAAACCTGGATGGACACCATTCTATTCCACGCCCGCTTAGTAGATCACAAGATCATCATCGAAGAAGACAACTTCGAGGAAAGCCTGACTCAAACCCTAATTGCAAACGGCATCAATCAGGAGGATATCATTACTTATTTAGAACCCACCTTTGCCGCCTAAAAGTTGAGTTAATTGTGTCATCGCTGCTGACACAATTAAGCTGGACTCACTATTCAATCCTAAGTTCGCGCTGTAAAACCGAAGCCGAACGCCTTTTTATCTTAACCTTGCCGTCACCCAACGATACAGCATTTGCGAGTTAGATCATCAAAATCCATCTCTAGCTTTTGATATAATTGATCCTAGATCTAAATAACTTAGGAGGGACTGATGCGTTCAATTGAGCAACTGACCGAAGAAATCTTGTCCCTCCCAAGCGAGTCGAGAGCATTGCTCGCAGACAAACTAGTAGAAAGCTTAGAGTTCGACACTGACTCAGCTATTCAGTCCACTTGGGCCACTGAAGCCAAACGCCGAAGAGATGAGGTGCGAAATGGTTCCGTTCAGACCGTTTCGGGTGAAGATGCCTTAGCCCAAGTCAGACGCCTGATTGAGCCATGAGGTATGTATTTCACCCCGAAGCGTTAACTGAGTACGCTGAAGCTGTTAAATACTACTCCGAACAAAGAGTTGAGATTGCTCAAGCTTTCATCAACGCGATTGAAGATGCCGTCTATCGAATCAGGGAGTCTCCAACCCGTTACGCAGCCATTGCTGAAGATGTTCGACGATGTATGGCGCGGAGGTTTCCCTATGGTGTGCTCTACACCATTGAGGAAGACTACATTTTGATTGTGGCTATTATGCATTGCAGTCGAGAGCCTGGATACTGGAAAAATCGCAATTGACAATTTGAATTGTCGTAGAGAGTAGCCTTGAGATACTGAGAGAGGTAGCGATGACGGAATTACTTGAGCGTGCAATCGCCCGGTTGCAAACCTTGCCAGAAAGCGAACAGGACGCAATCGCATCCATCATCCTAGACGAAATTGAGGATGAACGCCGTTGGGATGAAGCCTTTGCCCGTTCTCCAGACATCCTGGCACAACTCGCCGCTTCAGCCATGAAGAATGGGCTTGCAAACTTTGGAACACCATCCATGTTCTAGCAAATGCTAGGCGGCGTAGGTGGGTCGCCGGGGCCAGGTGGCGTGGATGCGGGTGGGACGAACTGCCATGCATTGGTCGGCACTGAGGCTCTGTTGACAGGCGGTTTTGTCTGCCGGGGTGAGGTCGCTGTATTGCACATCGCGCCGCAGAATCAGGCCGTTGTGGCTGACCAGGAAGCGGGGCAGGATAGTGTCATCCACGGTTTGCAAAGTGGTGATGTCGTAGGTGGTGTAGGTGGTGAGGGCAGGGTCGGCAAAGTCGATGTCGATGACGGTGAGTGCCTTCCAGGGGGGGGCGGTGCCGTCAATGAGGGCACGGGGGCCAGAGCCAAGCAACCCGGCGTGGAGCAGTTGCAGGTTGCCCCGGTGGGCGGGGTAGTAGGCGTGCTGGTGGCCGCTGATTAGGGTGTGGACATTGTGACGTTCGAGGATTTCTTGCAGTTTGGGGGCATTGGCCAACACTTCTCCGGGTTGGTCGCGCCGCTGGGCCACCCCATAGAGGGGCAGGTGGCTGAGTACCATCCGCGCCCTAGCCGACTGGGCGGCTTCGCTGGAGAGGGCGGATTCTACCCAGGCCAGCTTGTCGGCGGGAATTTGGCTGGAGGAACCATCCCAGGCCATAAAAAACACCCCGTTTTGCTCGAAGGTGTAGAAGAAGGGAAAGTCGGTGCGGTCGATGAAGTTCACCCCCGGATCGTGGGCGGGGGCGTTCCAGTAGGCCGAGGCTAAATCCCGTTCCTGCTGAAAAATGAACTGATTATTTTGGCCCCTAGCGCTAGAGGCATCGTGGTTGCCCAGGGTGAAGCCGTAGGGGATGCCCATTTCCCGCAGGGGATTGGCCACATGGTCATCAAAGGCTTGCCACATGGCGTTGACCTGATCCACCGTAAGGGTTTGCTTTTGCCCCGCCACCATATCGCCGCTGCACACCACCGCATCCGGCTGCCAAAAGGGCATCAGGGCAATGGCTTTGTCCACTTCGGGGTCGTAGTCGGTGGAACCATAGGCGCTGTTGAGGTCGCTAATCACCACCAGGCGCACATCCTTGCGGGGTGGGTTATACAAGCCCTCCGGCCCAGCACTGGCGATGATGGCCTGAGCCTCCGCCAACAGCACCGGGGCTTCCGTCGGTGTGGCATCATCCGCCCATGCCGCACTATCTGCGACCCCATTATCTGCAACCCCATCCAGAGCCGATCCCCCCTCACGGGCCGAATCGGGGCTAACTTCCGCCGTTGCACCCGTTTCTGGGGTAGCCGGATCCGCCGATAACAGCACCCGCTGGGAACAGGCCAAACAAATCGCCAAAATTAGCCCCAGGCTAAGACCCGTGACGAAGCGTTGAACGTGGGGAGACATCGGACGGGAGAAGGTGGGGCGCATGGTGTTGTGCTTAAGTGGAGTCTTGTTCAATCCGTGGAGCCAAGTAGAAAACCATCCCAGGGATAAACTTACCCCACAGGTTGACCTTTGTGGGGCGGTGGGAGACAGAATTCAGAAGGTAGCGGTTGGGGCGCACTGCGGTGCGCCCGTACGGGGATTCTGTTTTTAAGGCTTTTCAGAACGACGGAGGTTTTCTAGGGCCGTCACGTAGCTGGGAGTGGCTTCGTCGGCGATGGCGCAGGCGGTTTTGTCTACGGCCAGGAGGTTGTCGCCCCAAATCACCTGGCCGATGGGGATGCCTTCGCCCCGGTCGGGTTGCCAGTCGCGGCTGACGAATTTTTGGGTGCAATCCACCACGCCGCCGTGGAAAAACTGGCCCAGGGTGCAATACACATCCTGGAGCACCAGGGGCACCGAGGGCCGGTGCAGTTGCCCTCGCGAGTTGGGGCTGCGAGCCTTATATTTCTCCCTGGGAAAGAGGCCGTAGAGGTTTTTCAGGGAAGCGGAAATCAGCGCTTCGCCTTTTAATTGGGTGCGCTTGAAGGCGCTGACCGAAATGCAGCCATCCACCTCTTGCAGCAACTTTGGTGCCCACAGGGTCTTGAACCGTACCGGATTGGGGGACGGGTTAGGGTACTCCACACAGTCCAACTGATCGGCATCCAGCAGGCGCATTCCCTCATCCAGCAGGGCATGAACCCCGTTCTTGGCCATGATGGCCTCAAAGGACACCTTAGAGCACACCCCTTCCACAATCAGGATTTCCGCCTGGGGATTGTGGTGCCGTAACCCCGCCAGCACCCGACCCAGCACCGCCATGCTCACCGTCACTGGAGGCCCCACGGGATAGCCCAGGTTGGGTTTAACCACAATCCGCCGCCCCCCTTGCAGCGAGGTCGGCGGTATATAGGCAAACTCCGCCGTAGGAGTCGTCTGTACCGAAGTGGTCACAGGGGATCGGGGCATGGCAACGCTGGAATGACGGGGGATGAGAGACTGACGTTACGGTTCAACCACAGGATGAGCCGCTAACCACGCGGTCAACTCATCCCCATCGGCCAAATCCAGCACCACATCCAACAGCCCCTCCAACTGTGGCAGCGACAACCCCTGAATCTGGATTACCTGATCCTCTGGCAATGGCCCCAATCGTCGCACCAGTAACCGGATCAAGGTTGCCGCCTCTCCTTTTTGCGTACCAATTTGTTCCCCCTCTTCACGGCCTTCTTCACGACCTTCTTCACGGCCTTCTTCACGGCCTTCTTCGCGGCCTTCTTGGAAGACCTCCTGGTAGAAGCGGGTTTGCCGAATATCCTCGATGGTTAAATCCAGCATGGCCAGAATCTCCTGGGTGGTGAATTGGGGAAATCTGTTGATTAGTATAGCTTCCAGGCTATCGAGGATGGATTGAAAGGCCGTTTCCCCTTGGGTTCTAGCCTGCTGGAGTACCTGCTTGGCGGCATCAGGTAAAGACACGTCTGGCAGCACAATTAACCGGAGTAGCGCTAGGGAGAGCGGTAAATCCGTGGCTTCCCGCAGGTCGTTGAGGTACAGCCGCTGCACTTGGTGGTTGAGCAACGTGGCGTAGGGCACCTCGCAGCCCAAGTTTTGTTGCTGGGAACGCAGAATCAGCAACCCTCGCCATGGCCGTTCAATCTGGTATTGATACAGATAGAGGTGAGTTTCTGCGAAGTAGCGCCCATAAAATCGCGGGTCGGCCTGCATTTGGGCCTCGATGAAAATCACGGGCACCGCAGGATCATCGGTCAGCGGCATCAGCAACCCATCGAGGCGAAACTCGCTTTCCTTCACCACAGGCGCGACGTATTCAAACTGGCAATCGGCGGGTAGCCCAGGGATCAATTCCGCCAACAGAGCGGGCTGGGCCAGGAAAATTTGGTAGTAGAGCTTATCGGTTTTCATCAGACCTGAGGCGACTTCTCATCATGGTTTACCCGATCATCGCCCAAGGGTATCGCGATACTCCTGAAGCACCGCTTCGAGAGGCTGTTCCGCCGATCAGATCCCAGGGTTCTTGACCTGATCGATGCTGTGACAACAGTTCCAAAACCAGAACCCTGGGATCTCGTTACAACAATGGCTAGGCGGCTAGGCGTTCGGCGATGGCACGGCTCCAAATGTCTGCCAGTTGGGCTACGGTGTCGGCGATTAGGGGTTTGCCGTCTTGGGTGGTGAGGGTTAACGTGTCGCCCTGGACGGTGCCAAGGGGTTGCCAGTAACCTGCGAGGTTTTCCGACAAGTAGGCTTCCCAGGCCGCTTGGTGCTCAGGGCTGACGGATACCAGAATCCGGGCACCGCCTTCGCCAAACAGCGCTCGATCCCAGCGCAGATCGGTCTGATGAGAGTCCAAAGGCACCGTTACCGCCGCGCCCAGTTGGCCACTGATGCAGGATTCCGCCAAGGCAACAGCTAAGCCACCTTCGGCGGAATCGTGGGCGGAGCGCACCCAGCCATGGGCAATGCCGTGGCGGCAAGCAGCCTGTACCCGTTTTTCTAGGGCCATATCAACAACAGGGGGATGTCCGGTGGCTTGCCCCTGTACCACCATCAGGTATTCCGAGCCGCCCAAGGTGACAAAGGGACGGTCGTTCACAGTAGCCGTTGCCGTGTTTTCGAGGGTGACGCCTAATAAATAGATGCGGTCGCCCGCCGATTTCCAGCCCTGGCCACAGGTGAAGGTGAGGTCGTCAATTAGCCCCACCATGCCCACAACTGGGGTTGGGTAGATCGGCTGGGGGTTACCCTCACTGTCTACGGTTTCGTTATAGAGCGACACATTGCCGCCAGTGACGGGGGTTTCAAACTCGCGGCAGGCGTCGGATAGACCCCGGCAGGCTTCCGCCAGTTGCCAATAGCCGATGGGTTTTTCGGGGCTACCAAAGTTGAGGTTATCCGTCACCGCTAGGGGCAGAGCACCAACGCAGCTTAGGTTACGGGCGGCTTCGGCGACGGCGGCTTTGGCCCCTTCGTAGGGGTTGAGGTACACGTAGCGGGCGTTGCAGTCCACGGTGGCGGCTAGCCCTCGCACCACCGCACCGGGTTGATAACCGGGCACGGATTCTAGCGGACGCAGCCGAATTACCGCCGCATCGCCTTGGCCGGGGCATTGCACGGTGTTGTTTTGCACCTGGTGGTCGTACTGACGGTAGACCCACTGCTTGGAGGCGATGGTGGGCTGGCTCAAAAGCTGATGCAGAATGGCGGTCCAGGCAGTTTCTCCGGTGGTGTTGACTAGCCCTGATGCGGTGGCGGTGGGCAGGCTGTCTTCGCTCCAATCCCAGGCGGCTTGGGCATAGACGGGGGGGGTCGGCAGCAGTTCTCGGTGGTAGATGGGGGTGTTTTCCGCCAGGGCCAGGGCCGGAATTTCGGCGGCGACTTCGCCCTGAAACAGAATCCGCACGATGGGTTCTTCGATTACCGTACCCGCTACCACGGCATGGAGACCCCAGCGTTCAAAGACTTCAATCACCTCGGCTTCTCGCCCCGCCGCCACCACAAACAGCATCCGCTCCTGGGATTCGGACAGCAGATATTCGTAGGGCACCATGCCCGTTTCGCGCACGGGGATGAGGTCGAGGTCTAGCTCAATGCCGACGCCGCCCTTGGCCGCCATTTCGGAGGTGGAGCAGGTGATCCCCGCTGCCCCCATGTCTTGGGCGGCGACGATGGCCCCGGTTTTGAAGGCTTCCAAACAGGCTTCGACCAGGGATTTTTCTAAAAACGGATCACCCACCTGCACCGCCGGACGGTCGGCCTCGGATTCGTCGGTGAGTTCGGCACTGGCAAAGCTGGCCCCGCCCATGCCGTCGCGCCCGGTGGTGGAACCGACGTACAGAACAGGATTGCCCCGCCCCGCCGCCCCAGATTTCACAATATCCGGCGTTTCCATGATGCCGATGGCCATAGCGTTGACCAAGGGGTTGCCGTTGTAGGCGGCATCAAAATAGACCTCGCCGCCCACCGTGGGCACGCCAAAGCAGTTGCCATAGTGGGAAATCCCCGCCACCACGCCCTGGCACAGCCGCCGAGTACGGCTATCGGCCAAATCGCCAAACCGCAGAGAGTTCAGTACCGCAATCGGTCGCGCCCCCATGGTGAAAATATCACGCAGAATGCCGCCCACCCCCGTCGCCGCCCCCTGGAACGGCTCCACCGCCGACGGGTGATTGTGGGACTCAATCTTAAAGGCCACCCGCAGGCCATCGCCCGCGTCAATGATGCCCGCATTTTCCCCTGGCCCCACCAGCACCCGTGGCCCCTCGGTGGGGAACTGCTTCAGCAGCGGGCGCGAGTTCTTGTAGCAACAGTGCTCCGACCACATCACCCCAAACATGCCCAGTTCGGCCCGGTTGGGATGGCGACCCAGGCGGTCCACAATCTCGTCGTACTCTTCCGGCTTGATGCCCTCGGAGGCAATTTCTTCGGGGCTGAAGGGGGCAGTGGCGTAGGCAGTCATGGCGAGCACTGGAAAAACGACGGTGCTTACCGATCTTAGTTCAAATCCATGGGAGAACAGCCCTCTTCCTAGTCTTCGGGGCAGATCCGCCGCCTACACAACGCCTCCATCCTCCGGGGTTGTCGATGGCTGGTAGCAATGGCTAGCCTTGGGGAACGCTGAGGCTAATTCACTGGTCGCTGCCAAGGTGATGTCGTTCCATCAATTCAATTCGATGCCGTACCCCGACATTAGGAAATCGCCCTAGGTAAACACCCATGAACGGACTTGAATTAATCATTATTACCATCGGTCTTTTTGTCCTTGGATTACTTCTAAAGCATCTCTACTCCCTGAAGCAACAAAGTCGAAAAGCCCAGGCCAAAGCAACCTCCCTAGAAGATGAAGTCACTCGTCTGTGGACAACTCAATCGGAACTGTCCAGTGAGGCCAAACGGCTTCAGGCAGAGGTGGATCGACTCACGGCAGAAAACCGTACTCTCAAACAACGGACTGACATTCCTCAATCGGCAGAAAGTCCGCAGATCGTTGACCAACCCTTGATCACTCAATACAGAAATTTAGAGCATCGTTACGATCAGTTAAATCAAAATATTGCCGATGCTGAACGCCAAAAACAAGCCCTAGAGACCGAAGTTAACCAGCTTAAGCAAAGCGTTGATCTCTGGCAAGAAGAATATCGTAGAATTGAAGCCCAACACGACGAAATTGTAGATTACGATCAGCGCCTAAATGCCTATCCCCATTTAATTCAACAACAGGAAGAACTCATTCATAGAATTGATAGCCTAGAGCAGGAAAAGACGGATCTGACAGAACAGCTTTGGCAGGCTCAAGCTCAGATCGGACGGGATTTACAAGGGCTGCATCGGATCAAAATTGTCTCCGCCTGTCGTCATCACAGTGCAGGCAGTCAAGAACTCTTCCACGCCAAGCTCACCCTAGACTTTAACCGAGTACGCGAATCCCTAGACTTTGCTGAAACGATGTTTGGAGATGTCTTAGAGATTTGGGATTCAGCCCGTATCTCCGCCGATGCCTCAAACTTTATTCGCCCCGATGATGCCTACCGCGCCCTGCAAAGTCTAGCCTGGTTTGGTCAATATTATTTTGAATGCAATGGAGAGATTGGCAATACTCACTATCACGTTCTTAAGACTAACTATAACCTAGACTGCACGCCAGAAAGTATAACCGTACAGAATTCTAAAAAATTGAGAAGTGAGCGCTGCTTCTGGCATGGTCATCAACGCAAGGAAATGTTTGATCACCTCAAAATTGGCGGTGGCAATGGTATGAATAGTATTCTACGTATCTACTTTTCTATCAACAGCGAGAGCCAAAAAATTGAAGTCGGCCACTGTGGTAAACATCTGTCTAACTAATCGCTAGGTATTAAGCTTACGCTAAGCAGCCATAGCCATTTTTTTCGGTTTTTGCAAGAGTACGACGAACGCTGACTCCATAGCCTAATGAACTGAGACTAAGGCTGATCTGAGTGGGCAAACCAGGCGCGGTTGCGGTGCCTAGCATCTTGCCAGCAGACGTTGGCCAAGATCGTGGGTTGCGAATCTGGGACAAATCGGGTGTGCTTGAGGCTGGATCGGGCAAAGGTGCTGCCCGTCAAGTTAGCCCCACTAAAGCGGGTGCCGCCTAGGGTGGTGAACCAAAGCCCCCAGTCTCGCAGTCGGCTGGGTTGTTGGGTACTCTGACCCAGCCAACGATAGGTATAGATACAAAGAAAGGGCATGATGCCAAACATTACCCCAGTCACCAGCATCACGATCTCTAGGGGAACAACCCTATCGCTAGCGAGCTGAAACGAGTCCTCTGCTCCCAGCACCACGCCACTCAGGCCAGTCAAGATAATCAATAGGCTATCCATCCAATCCCCCATCTCAACAACGTTGTCTTGGGGATCCGCCGCCCCCATGCCCGCAGCGGCAATCAGCCAGACCATAAAGAATACAACCATCGCCCGATCTAGGCTCAAAAGGGCATTCAGCACCGAGACCGCCGTTGCACCGTTTTCTAGCAGCATCAACGTCATCAATAGGGCGATGGGAAACGATATAGCCGCCGCCATCAGAAGGTTTCCGGCATTATCGCCCGCCACCCACAGGGCCAAACGGAGCACCAGATTTGCCGCTAAAAGCAGCCCCACCGGAATAATCACGATCAAGCCCAGGACGATGACCCCCAGCACCGTTTGCGGATCAAACTGGCCCAGGATCGTCCCAGCTAGAGGCATCGCCATGGCTGTGGAGAGAAAGCCAATCGCCGCCACTAGCGCCAGCACCAGGAGTAGTTTTAGCCCTCCCCAAAGCTGCGGCAAACCGCCCTGGGCATGGCTAAAATTTGCGTTTTGCAGCGTCGCCCGTGCAAAGTTAGCGCCGCGAATGTCGGTATAACTAAAGTCGGCCTGGGATAGGATTTGTTCTTGCAGGTTGGCCCCTCGCAAAATCGCCCCGGCGAAATTGCGCTGGCCCTCGGCATAGAGTTGGGCCACGGTTCGACCCCGGAGGCGTTTACCCTGGTGTGGGCCACGGACAACGGCACTCATATCAAGTCCTCTAGATGCCTTAGGCCCTCAGTTTAGCTAAAACCCCAAGGGCAAGACCTTTGGCCGCTGCGACGATGAGAACCACGGTGACGGTACTGGGGGTGCTTGCATCAGGCTCAGAGGGCGCTTGAAAAGGGTTGCCTCAGGTGCGTTTGATCGTTAAATCGGCGCAAATCTACGGAATTTTTGACGGCTGAGGCTAACCTCATCGGTATAGCTTGGGACACACTTCGGCTTTTCAAACGTCCTCTCAGGCAGGGTGGCAGGCGCTTCGGGAATTGAAGCTAATTTAATAGGTGGTTTTGTCGGGCTTGTTGGCCCATTCCTCAAAGGCGGCTAGGGCTTCGGCTTGCATCATCGGTTCCATGGAGATTTGGCGCTGATCACGGGGTTTAGCCAGTTCGTCGTAGATGGTTTGACTGTTGAAGTCGTAGGCGGCGGCGGTTGCGACGGTGTTGCCATAGTAAACCCGATCTAACCTAGCCCAGTAGGCGGCGGCCATACACATGGGGCAGGGTTCGCAACTGGTGTAGAGGTCGCACCCTTCGAGCTTCCAGGTGTTGAGGGTTTTGCAGGCATCCCAGATGGCGGCGATTTCGGCGTGGTGGGTGGGGTCGTTACGGGAGGTGACTTCGTTCATGCCGCGCCCGATAACCTGTCCATCTTTGACCACCACGGCACCGTAGGGGCCACCCTTGCCCGAACGCATGGCCTCAAAGGACAGGGCGATGGCTTCGCCCATAAAAGATGCAGGGATGGTCATAGAGGTCTGCTCCCAGGATGCAACAACGCTACCCAAGGTTTTACCACGACCCAAGACAAGCCAACGAATAACTTCCCCCTTTGCGATCAGAGCCTTGGTGAGATAGGGGCTATCCCAAGGATTGAAGACGTTTGTCTTTTGCCAACCAGGGCACCATCATGAGGATGGTGTCCCATTCTCTACTGGATCGTGTCTATGCCCCGTAAGCGCCCGTCCTCAAAAAAATCGTCGCCTCAGGACAATTCTGAACTCGCATCCCAATCGGGAATAGACGCTAGCAAAGCCCCCTTTCCGGTGGTGGGAATTGGCGCTTCGGCAGGGGGCTTAGAGGCGTTTACGCAACTGCTCAGCCATCTTTCTGCCAATACCGGGATGGCATTTGTATTGGTGCAGCATTTAGACCCGAAGCAAAAAAGCTTGCTCAGTGAGATTTTGGCCCGCACCACGGCCATGCCCGTCCAGGAAGCTCAGGAAGGCATGGCTATTGCGCCGAACCAGGTCTACGTGATTCCCCCCAATACCCTGATGACCTTGCGCCAAGGTTGCCTCCACCTCAGCCCTCGCAGTCCGGGCAGTCGAGTAAGTCGGGCAGTGGATATGCTGTTTAATTCCCTGGCTGAGGATCGGGGGAATCGGGCCATCGCCGTGATTTTGTCGGGGGGAGATCGAGATGGTAGCCAGGGCCTAGAGGCCATTAAAGCGGCTGGGGGCATCACCTTTGCCCAAACGGCAGACTCGGCTCAGGTCAGCAGTATGCCCAGTACCGCCATTGCGACGGGGCAGGTTGATTTTATCCTCTCCCCAGAGGCCATTGCCGATGAACTCACCCGCATCAGCCACCACCCCTACATCGCCGCGCCCACGGATCAGCCTGATCTCCCTGCTCTTCCCGCCACCCACGAAGACGATTTTGTGGCCATTCTCCAACAACTCCAAACCGCCTTTGGGGTCGATTTTAGAGCCTACAAGCGCACCACCCTTCAGCGGCGCATTCAGCGGCGCATGGCCCTGCACCACCTAGAAACCCTCGCGGATTATCGGCGGTATCTTGAGTCTCAGACCACCGAAATTCAAGCGTTATACGAAGAGATTTTGATCCATGTCACCGGATTTTTTCGCGATCCGGAGGTGTTTAAAGTTCTCAAACGTGATATTTTTCCAACCTTACTAAGAGATCGCCCCCCGGAAGTACCGCTCCGTATTTGGGTGGCTGGGTGTTCCACCGGAGAAGAAGCCTATTCCATTGCCATCGTCTTACTAGAGTTTTTGGCTCACCAACCCCGCCAGCCCCAAATCCAAATTTTTGCCACCGATGTGAGTGAACGGGTGATAGAAAAGGCGCGATCCGGCGTGTATCTAGCCAGCCAGGTAGCGGATGTTTCTGCTGAGCGACTTCAGCGTTTTTTCGTGCCCATGGAAGGGGGCTATCAAATTAATAAAACGGTGCGAGAGCTATGTATCTTTGCCCGTCAAAATCTCGCTAGCGATCCGCCCTTTTCTCGGCTAGATCTCATTAGCTGCCGCAACGTCCTGATTTACTTTGGGGCAGCTCTACAACATAAAATACTACCCATGTTTCACTATGGGCTTAGGCCCAGCGGTTTTTTGCTGTTAGGTTCCGCCGAAACGGTGGGAGATTTTTCCTCGCTATTTCACCTCGTGAGCCGCACCCACAAGATCTACACCAAACAGCCTAGCCCACTCCTAATGCCCATGGAACTGAGTAGCCCCGTGTATGCGGCAGAACCCAGTCCCGCCCCTGCCGTTCCGGCGCTCCCCGCCGAAGCCAGCCTGTTGGAATTGGTGGATCAGGTGGTGCTAAGTCGCTATGCCCCGGTGGGCGTGGTGGTGAATAGCAACCTAGATATTGTGCAGTTTCGGGGCCAAACCGGAGCTTATCTAGCGCCATCGCCGGGGCAGGCTAGCCTCAATGTGTTGAGTATGGTGCGGGAGGAATTGCGCCTAGAACTGCGTACCTTGCTGCACCAAGTGCGCCAAACCGGGCAAGCCGCCACCAAGACAACCATCGCCCCGATTGCAGGCTCCCCTCGATCTGTGCAAATTGACGTCGATCTCGTTTCTAGAGAAACGGCGAATGAAACCTATATTCTGATTCTCTTTACAGAGGTGAATACACCCTCCAGTGCTCCAGAGACAACGACCCTGGGGGATGCTGACTCCCCTAGCCAAGCCTCCACCGATTTTCAGCGCCTAGAACAGGATCTAAAAACGACGAAAGCCTACCTGCAATCCATCATTGAAGAGCAGGAAGCCACCAACCAAGATCTGAGAGCCGCCAACGAAGAAATTCTCTCTAGCAATGAAGAGCTGCAAAGCACCAATGAAGAGCTGCAAACCGCGAAGGAAGAGATTCAGGCCACCAATGAAGAACTGAGCACCATTAATGATGAACTGTATCGGCGCAATGCCGAGACGATGCAGGTGAGTAACGACTTTCAAAATCTTCTCAGCAGCATCAACATTCCCATCCTGATGCTAGAGGCAGATCTCCGTATTCGTCGATTTACTCCCACCGCCGCTGCCCTCTTTAATCTCATTCCCAGCGATATTGGTCGCCCGCTAAGTGATATTAAACACAACCTCAACCTTGACGATCTAGAGGCTCAGATTTTAGAGGTAATTAGCACCTTGGTGATGAGAAATCAGGAGGTTCAAGACCACGCTGGCCACTGGTATGATCTGCGGATTCGTCCCTACCGTACCCTAGATGATCGCATTGATGGGGCGGTAGTAGTCTTGGTAGAAATCGATGCCTTAAAACGCAGCACCGAACAACTGAGAGAAGCCCGTGACTATGCCGATTCTATTGTACAAACGGTGCGAGAGGGGCTGGTTGTTCTGGATAGTCATTTAACTGTCGTTACGGCCAACCAGCGATTCTATCGCATGTTCCAGGTTAATCCTGCGGAAACTGAGCATGTTTCTATTTTTGAGTTAGGCAACGGTCAGTGGAATATCCCCCAATTACGATCACTTCTGGAGGATATTTTGCCTGAGAATTCCCAGGTTGAAGATTTTGTAATCGATCATGTCTTTGAATCTATTGGAGCTAAGAAAATGAGTCTTAATGCCTGCAAAATGCTTCTTTTTGAGGGGGGCGAACGAATTTTGCTGAGCATTGAAGAAGTGGTTGATAGCTAGTTCTTGGCATCGTCAAGATTTGGCGAAAGAATCGCAGCTACGCCCATAAGCCTGATAAGTCTGATAAGTCTGGCGGGGGTGGGACAACCTCATAATCTCATTACGGGTAAATTTAGAGTTTTTATCCGCCCCTCACTCGGCCAAAAAGTACTAAAAATACTATAGCGGATTTCACTTGGGCGAAGTACATGGCGGTGATCCCCCCTACCCCCCTTGATAAGGGGGGCACAGAGTGAAGCTTAGACGGCTAGGGACTGGGGGATCTAGAACCCAGCAATGGTGTATCTCACTCTATTGAGAACCGCTATATAACGGTTCTCAATAGAGTGAGAACAAGCTTTAGGGCTTCAGATCCCCCTAGATTCTATCGGTAGTAGATTTACCTAACACCCCCCTTATTAAGGGGGGATGGGGGGGATCTTCACGGCGCACCCCATTCAAGTGAAACCCGCCAAAAAGTACTAAATGTATCTCAATAAGTTTTGATCTCAAGCTGTGTTACCGCTCGTCAATAAAAGGATAATAGAGCTATAAAGACGATGCAGGATTTTGTGGACCAAAGGTAACTACGTCCTAATAACATTCCAGGATGTATCATTTAATACCTGCTTGCTGATCCTGATCGATTTCTCTTTTTTCGCAGTCTTTTTTTAAAAAAACCTCTGCGAAAAATGTCGCCCTGTGGCGCTTCCCCGTCTTTATTATCTAACCTGGGTTTGTCGAGTTCCCAGGGTAGGTTCTGTCCATAGCGGTTCTCGGTTTAGTGAGGTACAAGTTTTAGGGCTTCAGATCCCCCTAGATTCTATTGGTAGTAGATTTACCTGACACCCACCTTATTAAGGGGGGATGGGGGGATCTTCACGGTGTACCCCATTCAAGTGAAACTCGCTATATATCAATACCAATCTTGGTTCTGCCTATGATGACGTAGCTGACCAGCCTAAGTCGCAAGGTAGGAGGAATCCATGGGAATGTCATCGCACATCGAAAAAGTGTATCAGCGGGCGTTAGCACTCCGGCAGCAGGCCCAGGAGTTGTCGATGCAGCCAGACCTTTTAGATGATGCGCTCCAACAGCTTTATTTTGTCTTAGAAGAATTACAGGCTGCCGATGAAGAAATACAGCAGCAAAATCAAGCCTTAATGGTGGCCCAGCAAACCCTGGAAATTGAGCGCCAGCGCTATGTCACGCTGTTTGAACTAGCGCCAGATGCCTATCTTGTGACCGATTGCCATGGTCTGATTTACTATGCCAACCAAGCGGCGGCCATGCTGTACGGCATGTCCCAGGACTATCTGGCCCAGAAACCCCTGATCGTATTCATTGCGGAGGGGGATCGTCCCCATTTCCAAACCCGACTGGCGACCCCAGGGATGGTTCAAGATTGGGAAACCACCCTGCTGCGTCGCGATCAAGCCGCTGTTACGGTATCGATTTCGGTGGCGGTGCTGCAAAATTCCTTGGGGGAAGCCCATACCCTGCTGTGGCTACTGCGAGATATTACCCCGCGCAAACAGATGGAGCAGCAGTTGCAAGCCGCCCACGATAATCTGGAACAACAGGTGACTATCCGCACGGCGGAACTGACGGTGGCCAATGCCCAACTTCAGCAAACCCTAGACGACTATCATCGGGCCGAGGCCCAGATTCGCTACCAGGCGGAGCTGATCGATCATGTGCCGGATGCCATTTATGTCCACGATGGGCAGGGCCGGGTCGAATTTTGGGGGCCAGGGGCCGAGCGGCTCTACGCTTGGTCACAGGCAGAGGCCCTCGGCCAAGTGATCGACGATCTGTTTCAGGAGGACTGGGAGACGCTGCGGTTACGCGGATCGCCATCCCAGCCGGAGCCAAATTTTTGGCAGGGGGAACTAAACCAGACAACCCAGGCGGGTCAATCGATTACGGTGCTCAGCCGTCGTACCCAGATCTATACCGACCCTGGGCAACCTCCATCGTTGCTGGTGGTGAATACCAACATCACCCCGCTCAAGCAGCTAGAGGCCCAAATGTACCGAGCCCAGCGCATCGAAAGCCTGGGCATCCTGGCCAGTGGAGTGGCCCATGATCTCAATAATGCCCTTACCCCAGTGATCACGGCTGCCGATATCCTGCTGCTGCCAACGCAAGTCTTACCGGAGCCCGCCCGTGAGTTGGCGCGGTTAATCAAGTCGGGGGGGAAGCGCAGTGTTGATCTCATTCAGCAACTGTTGCTGTTTGCCCAGGGCACCCCCCATCAACAGCGGCCCCTGTGGCTGCGCCAGCCGTTGCTAGAGGTGGCCGAACTGCTGCGACCAGCCCTACCCAACTCTGTAGATCTGGTGTTGCACATCCCCCTAGATTGGCCCTCTCGGGTGTTGGCCAACCTCACCCAACTGCAACAGGTATTTATGAATCTCTGCCTCAATGCCTGCGATGCCATGCCCCAGGGCGGTACCCTGACCCTCTCCGTGACCGACCGTTGGATTGATGCGACCCTAGCCCAGGCCCACCTGGGGGCCAGGCCCGGCCACTATGGGGTGGTAACGGTGGGTGATACGGGCACAGGCATTGAACCCAGCCTGATGGATCAGGTCTTTGATCCCTTTTTTACGACGAAACCCCCCGGACAGGGCACGGGGTTGGGCCTTTCTACGGTGTTTAGCCTGGTGAAGCAGCATGGCGGCTTTCTTGAAGTCGAAAGCAAGGTTGGATTAGGGACAACCTTTTGGGTGTATTTACCAATTTTGGGTACCCTAGCTTCGGATGCCGACTTGCCCCCAGAGACCTCAACAACGGCTGACAGTCAGGCAGATTGTGCACCCTCCAACACGGGCACACCCTACGATACCGAGCAGCCCTGACGACTCTGCCCTATACAGCCCCAATGGCGGTGAGAACCTAATGGAGATGGAGTTAAAGATAGAAGCGATCTATCAACGCGCCTTGGCTCTACAGCAACGGGCTAGCGAAACCCCGATACAGGCCGATCTCTTAGCCACGGCCCTGCACGACCTGCACGGCGTCCTAGAGGAGTTACGGGCCGCCCAGGAGGAATTGTTGCAGCAAAATCAAGCGCTGGTAGAGGCCCATCAAACCATCGAACTCGAACGCCAACGCTACCAAGATCTATTTAACTTGGCCCCCCAAGCCTACCTGGTCACCGATGCCACGGGCCAAATTCAAGAAGCCAACCATGCGATGGCGATCCTGCTCAATCGCCCCCCATCCTCAGTAGATCACAAACTCATGTGGATATCGGTAGATAGACAGCCTGGGCGAGGGGGAAATGTCGTTCAATGACTTGGCGGATGAAGGAGAGCATGGTTTTGAGTGGGAAACGCTCTCGAAAGACCCGTCTGCCGC
>JBIPSI010000035.1:0-51358 GCA_044070495.1 Spirulina sp.
GCGGGCGAAGGTGTCACCCTCAACAACATTGGGGCGGTGTATCGCAACCTAGGGAGATACGAACAGGCACTGGGCTACTACACCGATGCCCTGGCCATTCTTCAAGAAGTCGGTGATCGCGCGGGCGAGGGTGTCACCCTCAACAACATTGGGTTGGTGTACCGCAACCTGGGGCAGTACGAACAGGCGTTGGGCTACTACACCGATGCCCTGGCCATTGTTCAAGAAGTCGGCGATCGCGCGGGCGAAGGTGTCACCCTCAACAACATTGGGGTGGTGTACAACAGCCTAGGGCAGTATGAGCAGGCCCTAGGCTATTACACCGATGCTCTGGCCATTCATCAAACGGTTGGCGATCGTGCGGGCGAAGGCACCACCCTCAACAACATTGGGGCGGTGTATCGCGTCCTGGGGCAGTACGAACAGGCGCTCGTCTACTACACCGATGCCCTGGCCATTGTTCAAGAAGTCGGCGATAGCGCGGGCGAAGGGGCCAACCTTAACAACATTGGGGAGGTGTATCGCGTCCTGGGGCAGTACGAACAGGCGCTCGTCTACTACACCGATGCTCTGGCCATTCATCAAACGGTTGGCGATCGCGCTGGCGAAGGTGTCACCCTCAACAACATTGGGGCGGTGTATGAAAACCTGGGGCAGTACGAACAGGCGCTGGGCTACTTCACCGATGCCCTCACTATTCTTCAAGAGGTAGGTGATCGCAGTGGTGAATGCACCACCCTCAACAACATCGGCTTGGTGCTGGAAGCCTTGGATGAACCAGAGCTGGCAATCGCCCTCTTCAAGCAATCGGTCAACGTTGCAGAAAACATTCGCGGCGACATTCGCGGCCTCACCGCCGAGCAGCAGCAGTCCTTCACCGAGACTGTTGCCAGCACCTACCGCCGCCTGGCCGACCTCCTCCTCCAGGCCGATCGAGTGCTGGAGGCCCAGCGGGTACTGGATCTGTTGCAGGTGCAAGAGCTAGACGACTACCTGCAAGACGTGCAGCGCACCACCCAAACCGAGGGCGGCGTGCCCCAGAGGCCCGAAGAACTGGCCGCCCTAGAGCGCTTTGCCGCCAACCAAGACCAAATTGTCGCCCTGGGGCGAGAACTGCGAGAGCTAGAGGCCATTGCCACAGCCAATCGCACCGCCGAGCAAACCGCCCGCATTCGCGAACTGCGCCAGCTCCAGCAAGATGCCCGCCTCGCCTTTGAGCAGTTCTTCACCAGTCCAGAGATTCAGGCCATTGTGGCCCAACTGCGGACGACCACCGGAGCCGCCAACCTAGAACTGGGGGAACTCAACGCCCTGCAAGATAACCTCAAAGCCCTCTCGCAAAATACCGTCGCCCTCTACCCGCTCATTCTTGAAGACCGCCTGGAGCTAGTGGTGGTGACGGCCAATGCGCCCCCGGTGAGCCGCACCGTTGATGTTGGGCGCGAAGAGCTGAACCGGGCGATCGCGGAGTTTCGTTCTGCCCTGGGGTCGCCCCGGCGGGATGCCGTTGCCCCGGCCCAGCAGCTCTACGACTGGCTGATTCGCCCCATCGAGGCCGACCTAGCCCAGGCCAATGCCGAAGTGGTGCTCTACGCCCCCGATGGCCAACTGCGCTACATTCCCCTGGCGGCGCTGCACGATGGCGAAAGCTGGCTGGTCCAGCGGCTCCAGGTCAACAACATCGTCGCCGCCAGCCTCACCGACCTCAGCAACCAGCCCTTTGCGGGCGGGCTATCGGTGCTGGCCGCCGCCTTTACCGAAGGGCGGTACGACATCCCCACCAGCACGCGCACCCTGTCCTTTGGTGGCCTCACCTATGCGGGGCGCGAGGTGGAAAACATCGCCCGCCTGGTGCCTGGTACCGATCAGCGGCTGAACAAAGCCTTTGATCAGTCCCTGGTGCTGGATATGAACGACTTTAACGTGGTGCACCTGGCCACCCACGCCAGCTTTAACCCCGGCCCACCCAGCGACTCGTTTATTCTGTTTGGCGATGGTAGCCACGCCACCCTCGACCAGGTGCGCCGCTGGAATTTTCCCAATGTGGACTTGGTGGTGCTGAGCGCCTGTGAAACTGCCGTGGGCGATGTGCCCCTGGGCAACGGGGCCGAAATTTTGGGCCTGGGCTACCTGATGAAACAAGCCGGGGCCGATGCGGCAATCGCCTCCCTATGGATTGTCAGCGACGGCGGTACCCAGATGCTGATGGATGCCTTCTATGCCAACCTCAGCCAGGGGCTAAGCAAAACCGAGGCCCTGCAACAGGCCCAAATCGCCCTGATCGAGGGCGACTTTACGGCGTCGGGGGTTGATCTCAGAGCGAGTGTTGAGATTATCAGTACCCAGACTGGCTTGCCCCTGGGTGTAGCCAACAGCCTCAGCCATCCCTGCTACTGGGCACCGTTTATTTTGATTGGCAATGGGCTGTAGCGCAGCTAGGTCTGGCCCTGCGCCCGCTACACTACAAGCTATAGCGTTAGCGGCATCGGGGCTGAGGTTCGCCCCACGACAGCGCCTCAAGCGCCTGCGTCGTTTAGGCTGCGCTGGTGGTATAAAACAACGCTCATCCGCGAGGGCCGTTGAATGCACAATCCATTTCCGGGCATGAACCCCTATCTAGAACAACCCGGGTTGTGGCCCCAGATACACAATCGCCTGATTGTAGCGATCGCCGATGACATTACCCCCAGGTTGCCCCCAGGTATCGCGTTTCAATCGAAGAGCGAGTTTACGCCAGCACCGAAGCCATGCCGCTGATTGGCATTGCTGACGTGGCGGTTACACGCCGTCCCGCCGCTGCTGCCTCTACAACAACCGCTGTGCAAGCGATCGCGCCCAGGCGGGTGCAGGTGCCGTTGCCCATGGAGGTGACGGAGCGCTTTTTAGCCGTGCGGCTGGTGCAGACCAATGAGGTAGCGTGCGTCATCGAGATCCTGTCTCCGGCCAATAAGCGATCGGGCGATGGCCGCCGGGCCTATGAGACGAAGCGCCAAACGGTTTTGGGTTCGGCTACCAACCTGGTGGAAATTGATCTGCTGCGCGGCGGTGCGGGTATGGCTGTGGCAGAACCGCCCCAAAAGACCTACAGCATTTTGGTCAGCGCCAGTGGCGATCGCCCCAATGCCGAACTCTATGAGTTTGATCTGGCAGATGCGATCCCGAGCTTCCCGGTGCCGTTGCAGCCCCATGATGCGGTTCCGGTGGTGAACTTGCAGCGGCTGTTGAACGAGGTTTATGCCCGCGCTCGGTTTGATCTGGCAATCAACTACCATCAACCACTCCAGCCTGCACTATCTAGCGAGGAGACCGCCTGGGTGCAGAGTCTGGTGGCTGCTGGGGAGCAATAGCGGTTTGGCTGGGCCGGGGCGATTGACTGGCGGGGAAAGGAAATTTGTCTAAAGGTGAATAAGTGGCCCCGGCCCGGAGATATATAGTGATGTCACCCCCAGACGGAGCATTGCCCCCATGCGATATTCACCGAAGTGGTTGGGTTTAGTCGCGCTGACGACGATTATGGTGCCCTTTGCCCAGAACCCAGGGTTCTCCAAAGAACCCTGGGTTCTGATGCCCCCCGACAAAACCTCGCTGCTGTCGCTCAAAACTGCCGAGGTTGTCGCCCCAGGTACCCGGGGCAAACAGGCTGATGGCGCTGCCTTGCTGTTGCAGGTGGAGGGCATGTTAGAAGATGGCGACAGCGTTTTGGATGATGGCCGCCTATACGATACCTATACCTTTGAAGGGCAGACGGCCCAAACTATTGCAATAACACTAGAAAGTCTTGATTTTGATACTTATGTTGCCTTACTTGACCAGAAAGGAAATCTGATTACTAGTAATGATGATATTGATACTAGTGCAGGTAATTACCATTCATTTATTGAAGTTAATCTGTCTAGAAATGGCGTCTATCATGTCTTAGTAAGTAGCGCTAACTCTTCCTCTCGTGGACAGTATCGACTAGTTGTGGCAGAGGCCACCCCAGGGCAAGCAAGACCAATGTTAAGTTCAGCAGCCCTGACGCAGTTAGAAGTTTTGAGGCTAATTTCTTTGGCCTTGTCTAGCCATGAGTCTGCATTGTCAAGAGATGAATTTCAGCACGCACTTGAATATGCACAACAAGGTCTTGCTCGTGCCCAAGACATTCAAGACATTAGGCTTGAGGGGTATAGCTTATACGTCATAGGACAGCTTTACACCGATGGGTTCAGCAGATATCAAGAAGCACTTGAGGTTTTAGAGAGGGCGTTTGACATTTCCGAACAGATAAATGATCCAAGTCTAGCTACAGTGTCTCTTTTGAGTTTAAGCTTAGTCCATGTGCATCTTGGCAATCATCAAGAAACTATAAGCCTCTTTAATCAGGCGTCAGTTTTTGCCGAAGAGATTAACGATGAAAGTATAGAAGCCCTTTTGTACATTCCTGCCTATGCTCATGTGTTCTTAGGAAATTATCAAGAGGCTATTCAAGTTCTAGAGGTGGGTCTTTCTAGTGCCCGGAAATATAATCTTCATAGGCCAGAATCGCACTCTTTAGGTATTTTGGGTTTAGCATACTTGTATCTTGGAGATTACGATAAGGCTCGTGATTTTGCAGAGCAATCTTTAGCTATTGCAGAAGAAAATCAAGATCTCATTGTGCAATCTAATCCATTATTTGTCTTAGGAGCAGTCTATATCCATCTAAGTCAATACCAAAGAGGAATTGATTTTGCAGAAAGATCGGTTCAAATTTCTCGAGAGGCTGGAATAGATCAAATTAGAATTTGGGGCCTTATTACATTAGCATCAGGCTATGTCGGCCTTGATCGTCATGAGGAAGCAGTTAATATCTCTAATGAGGCACTTCAACTTGCGCGCGAGTTGGGAGATAAAAAAAGCGAAGCAAATGCCCTGAGAATTTTAGGTCACAGCTCCGGTTTGAGAGGTGAGTATCAAGAAGCTATCAACTATTATCAACGGGCTCTTCCCTTATCTCAGGAGGCTGGAGATCGTAACTCAGAAGGGTTTCTTTTTGGTGCTTTAGGGCAAATTTTATCTCAGCAAAACCAGCCCGAACTGGCCGTTACCTTCCTCAAGGCCTCAGTCCAAGTGCGCGAATCCATTCGCGGCGACATTCGTGGTCTCGACTCTAGCCTTCAGCAATCCTTTACCGATACCGTTGCCGACGACTACCGCCGCCTAGCCAATTTGCTGCTCAACCAAGGCCGCATTCCCGAAGCCCAGCAAGTCCTCGACCTATTGCAGCTCGAAGAACTGCGGGAGTTCACCAACACCCGCGCCGCCTGGACTGGCACCGCCCTAGCCTTTACCGATCCCGAGCAAACCGTCATCGACGCCCACGGCAGTCTGATCGCCCTGGGCAGCCGCATCCTCGACTGTGAGGCCACCAACTGCGCCGACCTTGAGGCCTACTACGGCCAGCAGGAAGCCCTCAAAGCCCAGTACGATAACCAGGTGGCCGAATTCAACCGCATCGTCCGGGCCAACCGGGCCGACGACGACGTGTTTCAAAACCCTGAAACCATCAGCGGCGAAGCGGAGGAATTGCTGGCGGCCTATGCCGAAGCCGGGGAAACAGCAGTGCTGATCTACCCCTTTGTGCTGGAAGACAAACTGTGGCTGGTGTGGGCCACGGCGGGCAACGTCATCGGCAGTGTGGAAGTACCTGTACCCCAGGCAGAGCTATCGGCCACGGTGCAGCGATTTGGGGAACTGCTGAACCGGGGGGCGCTGGATGACCTCCAAGCCACCAGTCAGCAGCTCTACGGCTGGATCATTGAACCGTTGGAAGCAGAGCTAGAAAAAAATGGCGTTGACCACCTAATTTTCGTTAACGATCGCGTCACTCGCTACATCCCCATGGCGGCATTGTTCGATGGCGAAAACTTTTTGATTGAGCGCTACCGAGTCTCCACGGTGCTGGCCCCCGCCGTCACCGAAACCGACGGACGGCTGGGGGCGGTGGATGAATCCCAGGTGCTGGGGCTGGGGCTGACCCAGGCGGTAGCAGGGCTCAACCCACTGCCAGCGGTGAAGGAAGAACTGGCGGCGATCGTGCGGGACAACCGCCTGGGGTCAGGCATCTTTCCAGGGCGGGTGTTCCTCGACAATGCCTTCACCTTCGATGCCCTGCGGGACAACGTGGCCAGCCATCGGGTGCTGCACGTAGCCACCCACGCCGCCTTTGTGCCCGGTCGTGCCGAAGAATCGTACATTGTGCTGGGCAACGGCGATCGCCTCTTCATTCCCGACATCGAAACCATCGAGCGCCGCCTGCGCAACCTGCACCTGGTGGTGCTCTCCGCCTGCCAAACCGCCCTGGGTGGCCCATCTGGCAATGGCGACGGCACCGAAATCGCGGGTCTCAGCTCCTACTTCCTCCGCCCTGGACGGGCCGAAGCAGTCGTCGCCTCGCTGTGGAAGGTTGACGACAGCAGTACCAGCCTGCTGATGCAGCGCTTCTACGAGTTCTTGGCCACAGGCGAACTCACCAAAGCCGAGGCCCTGCGCCAGGCGCAGCTCAGCCTGCTCTACAACGAAGACACCGCCACCCGCCTCGCCGCTTCCCGCGCCTCGATATCGGTTGAAACCCTCGACGGCAGACCACTCTCAGCGGTGGGCTCCCAACACCCCTACCACTGGGCACCGTTTATTCTGATCGGCAATGGCCTGTAGGCAAGCAAAATACTGAATAAGCTTTCTCCTCTCAGGTCGATAGGCCGATGTAAACCTCAATCAGGAACCTGATATTGCCATGCCTCTTCATCAAAAGTTTGGTGAGCGTCCCATTTCTGGCCCTATGGCTTTCGTCAGCTTGGCGGCATCTACGCTGCTGCTAGCCCCTGCCACCCCGGCGCAGGATCTCATCGCCGGTAGCAATACCTCAGAAACAGACATCAGGCTGACACCTGAAGAAGTGCAGGTTCAGCAACAGTTCGAGAGTGCCATCCTCCTGGGTCAAGAACTTGCGGCTTTGGAACAAATCCCCACCGCCGAACGAACCCCCGAGCAAGAGCAACGCATCTTAGCGCTCCGCCAAGCCCAGTCCGAGCTATCCAGAGCCTTTGCTAACTTTGCCAACTCTCCCGAGATTCAGGCACAGCTTAATCAACTGCGTAGATCAACCCAGGGGCAAGCTCTGGAACTAAACGACCTACGCGCCATCCAGGACAACCTGGCGCAGCTAGACACCCCAGCCCTGCTTCTCTACCCGCTCATTCTGGATGATCGCTTAGAGTTGATGGTTGTCACCGCCGATGCTCCCCCCCTGCGCCGCACCGTTGAGGTGACCTCTACAGAGCTAAACCAGACCATCATGGCGTTCCGAGAGGCGTTGCAAGATCCTGGCAGCGATGTTTTGCCCCCAGCCCAGCAGCTTTACCAGTGGCTCATTCAGCCCATTGATGCCGACCTGGCAGAGGCTGGGGCAGAGGCGATTTTGGTTGCTCCCGATGGAGCGCTACGCTATGTGCCCCTGGCCGCTTTGCACGATGGTGACCAATGGCTGGCAGAGCGATTTGCCCTCAACACTCTCATTGCCGCCGGTCTAATGGACTGGTCAACCAATAATCCTCGTCCTGAGCCTCAAATTCTCGCTGCCGCCCTGTCTGAAGGCCCCTATGCCGTTATCGTTGGCGATCAGGAGGTGGTTCTCTCACCCATTCCGGGAGCGGTGGCCGAAGTAGAGGCTGTGGCGACGATTTTCCCCAGCACGACGATCCTCATGGGAGCCGCCTTTACCCCCGAAGTGATCGCGCAACGGGCTAACCACTACGACATTCTCCACCTGGCTACCCACACCCTAGTTCAGCCGGGTTCTCCGGAAGATTCGTTTATGCTGTTTGGCAATGGCGAAGTATTAACGCTCGGAGACTTTCGCACCTGGAACTTGGCCAATGTGGAGCTGGTAGTGCTGAGTGGGGGGGATACCGGGGTAGGGGTTCAGTTGGGCGATGGCACTGAGATATTAGGGATGGGCTATGAATTTCAGCAGGCAGGGGCCAGGGCGGTGATGGCGTCCCTCTGGAATGTGTCAGATTTTGGCACCACAGAACTGATGACAGCGTTTTACACCTCCCTCAGCCAGGGGAACTCCTTTGCAGAGGCACTGCAACAGGCCCAGATCTCACTAATTTCGTCTGTCCCCGAGTTGACCCGGCATCATCAAAAGGCCAGCGTGATGATCGAGTCCCCAAGTGAGGCGGTAGAGCCGCAGGCCGCCAACTATAGCCACCCCTACTACTGGGCACCGTTTATTTTGATCGGCAATGGCCTTTAGGTTTGGCCACCTCCGGATTGTCCCACGGCGATGAATGATCCTAGCGGCCAATCGTAGGGGCAAGGTCTCTTCACCTTGCTTCTAGGCTGGCTTCTGACCAAGACGATCTCCAGTCATTTGAATAAGTTCCCAGGGGTCAGCCATAGTTAACCTTGGGGGAAGCATCAACCCTTGCCCCTCGGCCCGATATCCTTAACTTGACCCTCCCTGCCTCCCATGGATACTGCTTCCCGCTATTGGCAACTGGTGCGCCTGACGAGTTCAGGTCAGTGCCAGGTGCAGATGCTCCCCCAGGTAAAAGCCTGGTTTCAGGCCACCATCGCCCCTGCCCCCGATACTGATTGGGCGCAGATGATCTTTCTGGCCTGGGCAGCAGGTGGCCCCGAGGCGGATCTGGCGCAGCTTAGCCTGCGGTGCTTCATCAGCTACCAGATTCAGCAGGTGTGTCTGGGGTTGGCCCAGCGGTTTGGGCGAGACTATGGCTTTGCCGCCACCGACCTGTTTTACCTGGTGCTGGATGACGATGGGCGCAAGGCCGATACCCCGCCGCCCTTTAGCCTAGAGATTTTGACCACCTACGACCCCGCCAAAGCCGCCCTTAGCACCTGGGCCAGTCGGCGCACCAGCCATCACCCGGCCCTGAACCAGGCGCTTTTGGAAAAAGGACTCTATCGCGCCAGCGACTGGGCCATTTTGAACGATACCCAGCCCGGACAACTCCAGCGAATCCTGCGCCAGTACCACCTATGCAGCGAGTACGAAGTGGCCCAGGCCGCCACCCTGCTAGAGCGCTATCAGCAGGTCTACCAACGGGCGCGGATTGCCCAGCGATTGAGTGGACAACGGGGCCGCTGCCAAACTCCCACCGTCGAGCAACTGCGGGCCATCAACCCCGACCTATCGCCCAAAGACGTGCTGGCCCAACTGCGCCACCTGGCTGGGCAACTGCGGCAATATCGCGTCCATGTGCGGGGCGGGCCAGCCCCGGTCTACCAAAGCGACAACCTCGACTGGGAAACGGTGGCCACCACCCAAGCCAGCCAGCCCCCCGACCTAGGCGACGACGACCATGATGAGTTTTTGCAAGCCTACCGCCAAGCCATGGTGAAGGAGTTAGCGGGCGCAATCGCTGTCGTCATCCAGGCCAATGTGGATCGGCTGCGAGGCCGTAAGCCTCCCCAGGATCGGGCCTATGTCCAAGGGCTGCACCTGTTCCACTGCCAGGGGCTACCCATGGGCAAGTTCGCCGCCGACATTGGCCTCACCTCCCAGGTGCAGGTGAATCGCTTGCTCAACCTCAAGCGCCTGCGGTCGGAGGTGCGTCATCGGCTGCTACCCCAGCTTTACGAAACCGTGCAGCGTCAGGCCATGGCCTACGTCTCCGCCGACCGCTTGCAGGCCATCGACCAAACCCTAGAAACCTTGCTGGCCGAAGAGGTGGATACCCTGATCGCCGCCGCCGCCGCCGAAGCCCAACAACCCAAGGGCCGCACCGCCAACAGCCTGTTTGCCCAACAACTCTGCACTACCATTCATTCCTTTATGCCGGGTACCGAGTCATGATTTTGCTCTCTTTCGCTGCCCACCCCTTCATCTCCCTTTGTCCTATGAGCCACGCCACCGAGTCCACTGAATTTGAGTTTGAGCCTAGCCGCGCCACCACCGTCACGCTTTCAACCGCCGCTATCGACTGGGCCGTGCGGGCCTGTCAGCAAGACCCCAACGAGGCGCAGCAGTGGCAGACCTTTCTGCGGGCCATGGCGGTTCAGGGTCTACAGGCGTGGCTAGAATCTGGGGCTGATGATCTCTCCCTGTACGGTGGGGCCGACCACCTGCCGCTCCCAGATTCTCTCTACAGGGTCAACGATTTTCGGCTGGCCATCGTGGCCCAGGGTAGCCTCAGCGATGATGTGGTGACAATTCCCCAAAGCAGCCTGGACGATACCAACCACTTTGCCCACCTCTACATCTTGGCTGAAGTCCATGAAGAGGCGGATCAAGTCACGATTCTGGCTGGGCTACGGCGCGATCACCTCCTGGCCCATCAGCACAGGGGCGACCTCATCCCCCAAGCCGATGGCACGTATATCGTACCTGTGGCCTACTTCGAGAGTTCTCCCGAAGACATCCTGCTCTACCTAACCTGCCTCAATCCTGAACAACTGGCGGCATCCAGCCCCGCTACAGCCCCGACCCAGACGGCTACGGCACCCTCCCTCCTGACACAATCGGGACAGCCGCCACAGCCTACACTCACCCAACCGGTGGAGCGCCTAATTAATGCAGGCCGCTGGCTGCGCGACCAACTCGACACCGTGGCCGATGGGCTGGCCTGGAACCTGCTGCTACCCTTGGCCCCCGCCCATGCCATGATGTCCGTCAGCACCCCCGCCGAACAGCTAGAGGCCGTCTTGCGACAGCTTGCCCCCCAGGGTGTCACCATTCCCAGCACCGCCCGAGGAGCCTACACCGACCTCCAGCGCGTGGGTCTACCCTTCCGACTCTACGCCCTGACTTGGACATTATTTGAATCTTCCCCACCGGAATGGTCGCTGATTTTCTTCCTGGGGCCATTGCCTGGGGAGCAGCTACCGCCCGATCTCCGCCTGGTGGTACGCGATGCGGAGATCATTTTGGTCAGCCAAACCCCAGGCCCGGATCTGTCCTACCTCTATGCCCAAGTGATCGGCACCTGGGACGAGCAGTTCACCGTCACTATTGAAATGCCCAACGGATCTACCTTAAACTGGCCCCCCTTTGCCTTTCAGCCGGAGGTTTAGGGGAACGGCAGAGATTGTCTCTAGGAGACGTTCAAAGCTAGGAATGGATCAAACATTAGACGAGTGGCGACGGTTTTATGAACCACTCTTTATCCTGGGCCACGACCATATCACCCGCAGCACAGCATCAGACAATGGTGCTGTGTTTTCAGTGTTCCCATCTCATCTGTTTGCTGAAGACGGTGGAGATGGTATCCCACGAGCTATCGTCAGCAATGGCAAGGCGGTCTGGCCACTAGCCAGAGGGGGATAGATTGCCAAGAGCCAAGAGATTGCCCATCCCATAGCAGTTGGTAGCTGGGTTCGGACATAACCGGGGCAGTGATATCAAATCCGGCTTATTAACTCCCGATATCATCAGGCGAGGAGACTTTTTCCCTACGGTTTGCTGAACTGGAGATCGAGGTTGTCCAATTCGGACTTGCTCTAAACATAGATTTTTATCCTTGGGGATGTCGCGCTAACGACATGGACAATTGATATGAACGGTTATTTCCATAACGGCAGCAATAAGGAGCTGCGGTTGTTTTTATAGCGGTTCTCGGTTCAGTGAGGTACAGCTTTTTTGGCTTCAGATCCCCCCAGGTTCTATCTGTAGTCGATTTATCTTTCACCCCCCTTAATAAGGGGACGGGGGGATCTTCACGGTGCACTTCATTCAAGTGAAATTCGCTATAAATTCCCACCTTTGGAAGAAGGATGGATAGTTATTCCTGAATAATTGTGGCCTAGGGGCTGTTATCCAATAATCTCAAATCTTGATCTTGCCTTCACTTTTCTGATGAAAAAAGGGTCTTAAGCTCCTTGTCTGGATAGCTAGAGTGTCGAAAAATCGTTGATCTCATCTAATTAATGACACGCTCTCATAAGCTCAGCTTTATTCAATCACCATGGCAGATTGCTGTTTTTCTTTGGGTATCAATTCATATAACAAAAGGCGCGAGATGATTTCTCAAATCGCGCCTTTCCTGCCTAGGATAATTGCCTAGAGCTAACTGCTAGGCCGCGAGCGGTGTCCACAGGGCTTCCACCTGAAGCCTGCCTAGGGAGGCCAAATCTTCCTCCATCTCGGCCATCGGATTAAAGACCAGATCCGTTAGGGCCTGGTTCGCCAGGGAGGGCATGGCCTCGATCAGGCTATCAACGGTCACAACCAGAGGATTATTCTCCAGATTGGCGGCATCTTCGCCCCGTTCGGCCCAAGTGGGCATGGCTAGGGTGGTGGTGACGGCCATAGGATGATCCATCACGGTCTTGATCGGGCTATCCATGGCTACAGCCAGGGGATTGTTCTCCAGATTGGCGACACCACTGCCCTGCTCCTCCCCGATAGGCATGGCTAGGGTGGTGGCGGCGGCTAGGAGGTGATCAATCACGGCAGTCGCCACCATTTCAGGAGCGCTAGCCTCGATGGGATCCTCCCAGGCCTCAGGGGCCAGAACAGTGTTGGACACTAGGGACAGTGCCCAGGATCCCTGGGCTTCGGTTGTGCTGCGCAGGGACACCCCAGTTAGGGCCAGGGCACGGCGCACCGCCGCATCGGCATTCACCAAGCCCGCGCCATACTCTAGATCATAGCCAGGGAAGCCCAGATCCACCGCCGTCTGCTGCATGATGTTGTGGACTTGGGCGGCACTCAACAAGGGATTGGCACTCCACACCAAAGACGCCACGCCGCTGACATGGGGAGCTGCTGCCGAGGTGCCATTAAAGGGTGTGCCTGAGGGCGCATTGCCGTAGTAACCAAAGCCCACATTGCCATTGCTGAGCACCGATGCCCGCGTGGTGATTACCTCGGAAGGTGCCATTAGCGATAGACCCATGCCATAGTTGCTGTAGTTGATGCGAGTCCCGGGTGTGGTGGCTCGTCCGCTGGCGTCGTTGAGGCCCCAGGAGGCTCCCACCGCCACAACGTTGCTATAGATGTTGCTCAGGATGGCGGGGTAGGCCAGACGACCCTCGCTATCGTTGCCTGAGGACACCACAAATAAGGCGTTATCGAGGTTTTGGGCAATGAGCTGCTCCAGGGCTGGAATGGCCATGCTGGTTTTCAGGCTCAGATTGACTACCAGCCGCTGGCCCGTTTCGCGGGTGTAGTTCAGCATGGATTGGGCCGCTGCATCCAGGCCAATTTGGTCGGGGCCAAAGACGTCAATGTTGAGCACCTCAGAGCGCCAGTTGAGGCCCGCCATGCCCGTGCCATTGTCCCCCGCAGCGGCCATGATGCCGTAGACTGCCGTGCCGTGGGAGGTGTTGCTAAACAAAAAATCGTCCTCCGAGTTGTTGTTGGGCGTGTAGAGCAGGGTGCGGCTAGGGTCGATATCCGGGTGTAGGTTGTCGCTGCGGTTGGTGCCTAACCCTGAGTCGATAATGCCCATGGCCACCGCAGACGACCCCTGGGTAAACCGCCAGGCTTGGTGAGCGCCAATCATGTGCATATTCCATTGCTGGCTATACAGCGGGTCGTTGGGCAGCGTCCCCTGGTTCAGGTTCAAAAAGCCATCCTGGAACTGAATGCCATCCAGCCCTTCTAGGAGGACGTGCTGGCCATTGCTAAGGCCCAGGGCATCAAAGACGCGACTGCCGTTGCCGGGGTCATAGATAACACCACCGCCCGATACCGTTGCCGGGTTCCAATAGACGACGCTACTGCTGCTGATGGCGGACAGATCGAGCACATCGCGATCACCAAAGCCAAAGTCTACGTTGCCGTTACCGGAGACGATGGTGTAGGTGTTGGTGTCTGACAGGCTAAAGCTGTTGGCCCGTAGGTTGCCTGTGCGGGTGTGAATACCGCCCGTGGGGTTGGCTGCCGTATACAGGTTGTAGCTGGTGCTGCCAGTGAATTGTTCGACGGCAATGTAGTAGTTACCCGTCGCCAAGCCGCTAAAGGTGATGGCATCGACCTGAGTACCACTCCGGATCGACCTGGCCAGTACTTCACCACTATCGACCCGCCCGTTACTGTTGGTATCACGGATGAGGTACAGGTCGGCATCGTTGCTGAGGCCCGCCAGCATTAGGTTAATGTCGCTGCGGGTATCGAGACGGAAGCGGTAGAAGTCGAGGGGGTCGCTGCTGCTGACGCCGCCCTGAAAGGCCCGCCCGCCAATCAGCACACCAATATTATCTGCCGTAAAGAGGGTGTCGTTTTGGGTCGTGAGGTCAGTGGTGACCATCCCAACCCCGTCGAGGGCCATCCCCAGCAGGGTATCTTTAGGGCCAGCATCCGTAGTTCCAGGAGCAGGCGCAATTTGGCTTTCTGCTAGGGCAGCGGCCAGCACCGCACTCGCGCCATCAAACAGTTCAATAGAGGTAGATTGGCTAGCGCTGAGGGGCATACCAGCACCAAGAGCCACGCCTGCATCTAGGCCGCTCAGGCCGGGGGTGGGTAGATCGCTCAGGCCATGGATCGCCAAGCTGCTATCGGGGCTGCCTGACAACGGAGCAGCGGCACCTTCCAGGGGGCTGGCATGGGCCACCATCGAATCAATCTCGTACATGGTTGTGCAATGGATAGACGACAGGTGAGTGGCCACTCGCCCATACCTACCCCCCGTGCCTTCGCACTTATTCACTTGCCTGAGTATTGAGCCAACCTTAACGGCAGGAAACTACCCCAAACGAAGGGCTGAAATGAAGGGCTACGCTGTTGCCAGGGCGTTAATATCCGTGGAACAAACCGATGGTTTACAGCGTTGGGAACCAAGGCCACGGGAGTTGAATGTGGGATTTCTGCGCCGATGTGAATAGGTTCTTCAGCGCCAGCCATAGGTCAGGGTGTCCCCCATTTCACCGTTGTTCCATGAACGTCCAGCTATCGTTTCATTGCACCGTGGCCACCCTCGCCCTCATCGTGGCCGATCTCGCCGCTTCACAGACGGCTGCGTCCCGCCAGGTTGCCCAAGCCCACCGCACCGAAGGGCTGCTCTACCTACAACTGGAACAATGGCCCCAGGCGATAGCCTGCTACCAAAAAGCGATTCCCGCCTTTCGCGCCGCCCAAGACTGGATGGGCCTAGGGCAAACCTGCTGCCACCTGGGAACCATGATGCTGCAACGCTATCAATATCAATCCGCCCGCCGCTGGGCCGACCTCGCCATCCACAGCGTTACCAAGGCCAGCCTCACCACCAAACACCCGACCGAGGTGCAAGCCCATTATGCGGCGGCACTGCACTTGCTGGGGCAGGTGAACTTCTGGGAGGGGCACTATGCCGTAGCGGTGAAACAGCTCGAACAGGTGCTCGCCATCCGCCAAGCGCTGCAAGACGAGGTGGGCGAAGCCCTAGCCCTGGTTGACCTCGGCCAGGTGTATCAAGCCCAGTCGCAATACTGGTATGCCATCGCCTGCTACGAAGGGGCACTGGATATGGGGCAATCTTTGGAAGCTGTGTTTGAGGGCGGCTGGTTTGAGGCCAAGGTACGGCGACTGGTGGCAAAACTCTGCCGCACCTGTGGCCACTGGGATTTAGCCATCAAGCACCACCTAGAAGCCCTGGCGCTGGGGTCTAGCACCAGAGGGTAAGGAGAGTTGCATACTCACGACTAATTCTAAAGATTGTCTGGGCCAGTCTGAATAAGTTCGGCTTGGCCAGGACTGTAAAGGAGGGAATGCCCCCTTTGCCAACACCTACCCCCAAGAGGTTGCGATGAAAGCCCTTACCTTGGGGAAGCAGGAGCGCACGCTGGTTGGACTAAGTTTGAGATCATGGATGACGATGCCTACGAGCAAATTGCCGCCGAGTTAGAAACTCTGGAGGCTTCTCTAGCGGCTGAGAATGCCGATGCTGAGACCGTCGCCCTAGCGCGAATGTCCTTTTTTGCTGAGCGAGGCCTCGCTGATGATGCCCTGCAGGAGCTATTCAGCATTGCAGAGCCTTCTCCAGAGATCTAGCAGCGGCAGGCTGAGGTGGTCAAGGGTGTTTGCTCTACCGAAGAGTCTGAGCAGGAAAAGCCTGACCAGACTGAATAACTTCTCCTAGCCCAGACATAGGTGAGAACAGATGCGTTGTTAGTAACAGTAACCCTCATGTTCAAACGATTTTTCGGTCGGCTCAGACGGGCAGTTTTGTTTGCTCTGGCTCTATGCCTGGGTTTTGGGCTGGTGATCGCCCCAAAGGCTCAGTTTTTTACGATCGCGCCTGACTCTCTGGCCCATGCCTCTGTTCACAAAGGCCCTACCCATATTGATAGGGAATGGATTGCGGCTAGCCCAGGTCGTTCTGTGCCAAATGTTCTTGATCAGCTTGAACCAGAATCACAAACCAATTCTGGCTGGTTTGGGAGGCTCTTTCGCAACTGGCTACCGTGGTCGGTGGCGTTGCCCCTGTTTTTGCTTTGGCAGGGAGCAGCTAGCATTCTCAGGCGGCGTTGCCCAAAGTGCTATCAATTTTCCCTAAAACGTACCATCACCACCTTGCAAGAGGCCACTCACATCACCCCAGGCCGTCAGCGGGTTGATAGTCAATGTACAAGCTGCGACTATACGGCTACAGAAGTTCAACGGATTCCATCTTTTTCAGAGTATGGCGGTGATGGTGGCGGCGGCCAATAGCCGCACCTACTCATCCAGTGTTCATGTTTTTAATGCCTGCTTAGGAGTTCTATCCATGACTCGTTTTCAGCGCCGTCGATTTTTGCAGTTCGCCAGTGCGCTTGGGTTGGCCTTGGCCCTTGGCCCTTTGACCCCAGCGACCCGGCCCAGCTACGCCCAGGCTGCTCCCCGCAAGCTGGCGCTACTGATTGGCATTGATGAATACATCAATCCCCAAATTCGCCCTCTGCAGGGCTGCGTGACCGATGTAGAGTTGCAGCGGCGGCTATTGCGCGATCGCTATGGCTTTGCCGATACCGATATTCTCACTCTCACCAATGGCGAAGCCACCCAAGGGGCTATCTTGACGGCAATCGAGCAGCACCTGGTGCAGCAAGCCCAGCCGGGGGATGTGGTGGTGCTGCACTTTTCGGGCCATACCACTTACATTGCGGCAGCTGACTGCGAGGCTAGCGATTGTTGGATGGGGGTGCTGCTGCCGACGAATGCTGAACCGTGGGAGGAAGGGGGTATGAGCCCGTCCTATGGTATTACCCAAGTAGCGCTGGAAGCAGCCCTTAGCCCCTTGGCTACGAACAATCTGACGGTGGTGTTGGATGTGTTGTATGGCGGCAGCTTTGCAGCACAGGGGGAATTTTCTAAGGGGGTGCTGCTGGCGGCGTCTCTGGCAAACCAATTTTCAGCGGAAATTCCTTTGGAGGAGGGGTTTGCTGGGGCGTTTACCCACACGCTGACCCAGCATCTGTGGCAGCAGTCTGGCACTGAGTCGTTTGCGGAAGTGATGGCGTCGGTGATACCCGCTACCGAGGCATTGGCCAGACAGAACCGCATTGTGCAAACCCCAATCATGGTCACTGCCAGGGCCGACGATGCCCAGCAGCCGATTTACTTTATGGCTCCGCTGGTGCCGACTGGGACTAGGCCAACTACAAGGCCATCGGCGAGACCGTTCACAAGGCGAAACCATGATCTAGACCCCTGGACTCGCCCCAGAACTTCACATCGTTAGGCTAGGCTGGGCCATCGGGTTTTGGTTTATGAGGGATGGGTCGGTTTCTAAAAACTCTTGGGGCAAACGTGAATAAGCTCTGCTGTCCCGGCGATATATGTCAGTGACGGGTTAACTCTACCGGAAGAATGATGATGGGTCAGCAGCAAGACGGGATGCGGTGGGTGATGCTATGCGGGTTGAGGAGGTCTGCCCGTGCGGTGGGGTTGGCGATGCTGGCGGCGTTGCTGGTGGGCCATAGCTCTAGGGCTTGGTCGCAGCCCTCAGCCCCGGGTGAGGTGATGCGGGTAGCCCAGGCAGTTCCAGCAATTGAGCCGTTAACCATTACGGGAGTGCTGGATGAGAACAGCGAAGTTTTGGACGATGGCCGCTTTTTTAATATCCACACCTTTGAAGGTGTAGAAGGTCAAATCGTTGTCATTGACCTAATCAGCGATGAATTTGACGCATTCTTGGGGCTGACTGACTCTACTGGTGAACTCCTTGCCTCAGACGATAATAGCGGCGAGGGCACAAATGCACGCCTCACACTGAGCTTGACTGAAACAGGCACCTATGGGATCGGGGTTCTCTCTCTAAACTCTGGCGAAATAGGGCGCTACAACCTGACGTTGCAACCAGGGACGGTAGCTGACGTAGAGCGAACCGAGCAGTTGGCCGAAGCTGCCCGTCTTAATGCCCAAGGCTTGGAACTGTATCGTGCGGGTCGTTACGGGGAGGCCGAACCCCTCTTCCAACAATCCCTCGCCATCCGCCGCCAGCAGTTGGGCGACAGCCATCTCGATGTTGCCACCAGCCTCAACAACCTGGCCGAGCTGTATCGAATGCAAGGACACCATAGGGAGGCTGAACCCCTTTTTCAAGAGTCACTTGCCATTTATCGCCAGCAGTTGGGCGACAGCCATCCTGATGTCGCCACCAGCCTCAACAACCTGGCCTTGCTGTATCGCATCCAGGGCCGCTATGGGGAGGCCGAACCCCTTCTTCAAGAGTCCCTTGCCATTTATCGCCAGCAGTTAGGTGATAGTCATCCCGATGTCGCCACCAGCCTCAACAACCTGGCCGAGCTGTATCGAATGCAAGGACGCCATAGGGAGGCTGAACCCCTTTTTCAAGAGTCCATTGCCACTTATCGCCAGCAGTTGGGCGACAGCCATCCCAATGTTGCCACCAGCCTCAACAACCTGGCCGTGCTGTATCGCATCCAGGGCCGCTACGGGGAGGCCGAACCCCTCTATCAAGAGTCCCTCGCCATCTTCCGCCAGCAATTGGGCGACAGCCATCTCGATGTTGCCACCAGCCTCAACAACCTGGCCGTGCTATACCGCATCCAGGGCCGCTATGGGGAGGCTGACCCCCTCTATCAACAGTCTCTTGTCATCCGCCGCCAACAGTTGGGCGACAGCCATCCCGATGTTGCCACCAGCCTCAACAACCTGGCCTTACTGTACCAATACCAGGGCCGCTACGAGGAGGCCGCCCCCCTCTTTCAACAGTCTCTTGCCATTTATCGCCAGCAGTTGGGCGACAGCCATCCCGATGTCGCCACTAGTCTCAACAACCTGGCCTTGTTATACGAGGCTCAGGGCCGATACGGAGAGGCCGAACCTCTCTATCAACAGTCCCTCGCCATCTTCCGTCAGCAGTTGGGCGACAGCCATCCCAATGTCGCCACTAGCCTCAACAACCTGGCTTTGCTATACGAGGTCCAGGGCCGATACGGGGAGGCCGAACCCCTCTTTCAACAGTCTCTTGCCATTTATCGCCAGCAGTTGGGCGACAGTCATCCCGAGGTCGCTACCAGCTTCAATAATCTGGCCGGACTTTCCTGGGCGCAGAGAGACACAGACAATGCTTTAACCTGGTTTCAGCAAGGGCTGGACGTTCAAGAAACTAACCTCAGCCTTAACCTTGCCACCGGCTCTGATGATCGCAAACGGGCTTATATCGAAACTATTTCCTGGGCCACCGACTTCGTGCTCGCTCTACACCTGCAAGATGCCAATTCCAACCCTACCGCCGCCCGCCTAGCCCTCACTACCGTGCTGCGCCGCAAAGGCCGTGTCCTCGATGCCGTCACCGACACCCAACAACTCCTGCGCCAAAACCTCAGTGCTGACCTTGTGCCCCTGCTGGACGAGTACACTACCGCGCAAACCCAGCTTGCGGCCCAACTCTACGGCGGCCTGGGCGACCAAGATCCAGAGGTGTACCGTGCCCGAATCGACGAACTCCGCCAGGAAACCAACCGCCTAGAAAACGAGCTGTCCCGCCGCAGTGCCGAGTTCCGGGTGGAAACCGAACCTGTTGAAATCGAGGCCGTCCAGGCTCTGATTCCCACCGATGCCGCCCTGGTGGAACTGGTGCAGTATCGCCCCTTCAACCCCGCCGCCAGCCAAGCCGAACGCTGGGGCCAACCGCGCTACGCCGCCTATATTTTGCACAACTCCGGCGACCCAAAATGGGTCGATCTCGGTGATGCCGAACCCATCGACACCGCCGCCCGCGCCTTCCTCGCCGCCACCCGCAACCCAAACTCCGGTAGCCAAGCCCGTACCACCGCCCGCGCCCTGGATGAGCTAGTCATGGCCCCCATCCGCTCCCTGCTGGGCGAGGCCACCCACCTGCTGCTCTCCCCCGACAGCCAACTCAACCTCATCCCCTTCGCCGCCCTGGTGGATGAGCAAAACCGCTACCTAGTCGAAACCTACACCCTCACCCACCTCACCACTGGACGCGACCTACTGCGCCTGCAAAATAAAGCTCCCAGCCAACAGCCCCCCGTCCTCTTCGCCAACCCCAACTACGACACCGCTTCTATCTCCAACTCCCCTCTCCCCATGGGAGAGGGGCCGGGGGTGAGGGCCAATCCAGGCTCAGCCGAGAGATCCACCCACCGCTCCACCGACATCACCAACCTGCGCTTAGGCCCCCTACCCGGCACCCAGCAAGAAGTCGATGCCATCGCCCCCCTATTGCCCAACAACGCCATCATCCTCACCGAAGCCACCGCCACCGAAAACGCCCTCAAGCAGGTACAGGCCCCCAGCATTCTGCACATCGCCACCCACGGATTTTTTCTCGAAGATGTGGACTTTGTGTCGCCCCCGTCCACCCGTGGCGACCGGGCCACCGGATTTCTAGAACCCACGGGCCTAGTTGCGCCTCCCACCCGACCCGTCAACAACGAAAATCCGCTGCTGCGCTCTGGGCTGGCCCTAGCGGGGTTCAACAGCCGCACCAGTGCAGGAGAAGATGGCGTCCTCACTGCCCTAGAGGCCACCGGGTTGAACCTGCGCGGCACCCGCTTGGTGGTGCTAAGCGCCTGCGAAACGGGGGTGGGTCAGGTCGCCAATGGCGAAGGGGTCTATGGCTTGCGGCGGGCCTTTGTGATGGCCGGGGCCGAAAGCCAACTCATGAGCCTATGGAAAGTGGACGACCTGGGCACCGCCGAACTGATGCAGCGCTACTACCAGCGATTGCAAAACGGCGAAGGGCGCAGCGAGTCCCTACGCCAGGTGCAGCTTGAGTTCATCGCAGACCCGGACTACCAGCACCCCTACTACTGGGCCTCGTTTATTTTTTCTGGCGAATGGCGACCCCTGGAGTGAATCAGTTGATCACCGCCAGACATAGGTAACAACAGACCTGTTGTAAAGGCAAACCTTTATGCGCAAACTTTTCTCCAGTCTGCTCTTGGGTGGCTTCGTGCTCGGAGCCCTGCCCCTGCCCCACCCCTCCATGGGTCGGTTTTTGGCTCCTGCCACCGCCCAAGCCCAGACCAACCGCAGCGATATTTACTACACCTTCTACGGTCAGCGCATTCCCCTCACCCTGCGCCAAGACCGGATTGCGGTTTTGCTGACCCCTCCGGTCAGCGGGGCGCGGGGCGGGTTTTCGGCCTATCAGCAGCTAGAGCGGGCCTTGTCTGGCCGCAGCGGCAGTCGAGGGGGAGACAGCACCCCGGCCCTAGACGTTACCCTGCGCCCCCTGGGCAGTCGCTACGCGGTGATCGAATTGCCCAGCCTCGATGCCGAACTGGCGGCTGCGGTGCAAGACCGCCTCCAGCAGCCCTACGTCGAAGCCACCCTGCCAGTGCTCAGCCGCGCCGGGGGCGACGACACCATCGTGCTGCCCAACCAAATCATCGTCAGCTTTGAGCCCGATACGCCCCAAAGCCAGGTGCAGCTTACCCTCAGCCGCTATGGCCTGGATATAATTCGGCCCCTGCAATTTACCCAAAACCGCTACCTGGTCAGCGCCCGCGAGGGCGATGGGCTGCGGGTGTTGAGTCTTGCCAACCAGCTCAATGGCGTGGTGGGTATTCAGTCGGCCACGCCCAACTTTGTGCAAACGGTGCCCTACCACGCCGTACCCCAATCCCTCGACCGCTCCCCCACCGCCCCCTCCACCGACCTCGATAGCCTGCTGGCCCGCCTGACTGGCCCCAGGAATTGGCCCGTGGCCACCGATTTGTTTCCCCTGCACTGGCATCTGGATAGTGCCGCCTTTCGTGGCCCCCACCAGCCCCGCACCGACATTCAGGCGGTGCAGGCCTGGCAGCAGGGCATCCAGGGCGAAGGGGTGGTGGTCGCCGTCATCGACAGCCTGATCCAGTGGGATCATCCCGACCTGGCCAACAGTCTCTACACCGTGCCCGATACCCAGCCCAACCGCCTACCCGGCGAAGTCCACGGCTGGGATTTCTCTAACCAGACCCAGACCTGCGAGGGCGATCGCTGCGCCATGGGCGACCCGGATACCCGCATCAGCACCACCGAACTCGACCTGGTGCGCCCTGACCTGCAAAACACGTTTTTGCTGAGCGATGCCGAGCTTTTGGCGCAATACCCCAGCCTAGCCCAGGACATTCAAACCGCGCGGCCCGCATTCTCCCAGCGCCAAGTGGCCAGCCTAATTCGCGACTGGATTCGCAGCGACATCATGGCCGAGTTCCACGGCACCTGGTCGAGCGGGGTGATTGCGGCCAGCCCAGCGGCGGAGCGCGGCGTTGTCGGCGTGGCCCCTGAGGCGCAGATCTTGCCGGTGCGGGTGTTTGGCCTGGGCGGCGAAATTACCATGGCGGCCCTGGTCGAAGCGGTGGGCTATGCCGCCGATCGCGGTGCCGATGTGATCAACCTTAGCCTGGGGGGGCTGCTGCCCGATCGCGAACTCACTGACCAAATCCTGGCGGTGCTCGATGCCCACCCCAACCTGGTGATCGTCGCCTCGGCGGGTAACGCCAGCCTGGATGGCGTCGGTTTTCCGGCGGCGATTCCGGGGGTGATTTCGGTGGGGGCCACCACGATGGAAGGGCGACGCACCTTCTACAGCAGCTACGGCGGCGGGCTGGATGTGGTGGCCCCTGGGGGCGACATCAGCCAGGTGGGCCTGTTTGGCATTTTGACCACGGGCGGCACCGGGGTACCCGGCTTTTGGCGCGGCATGGAGCCGCCCACCACGCCGTGGGGCGTGGGTTTAGATGGGCTGGGGCAGTTTGTGCAGGTGCAGGGCACGTCGTTTTCGGCCCCGGCCACCTCGGGCACCGTGGCCCTGATGCTGGCCGCCAACGGCAGCCTCAGTCGCGACCAGGTGACGGAGATTCTGACCTCTACCGCCAGCTATACGGGGCTAGGGCTGACCCAGTCGGAGGCCAACCAGTATCGCCTCCAGGCGGAGGTGGGGCTGGGTACGGCGCTGGACAGCCAGGTGCTGCGGCCCTCGGGTATTTTTAGCTTTCCCCAGCCGATTTCGCCTGAGCAGTACTATTTTGGCCGAGGGCTGGTGAATGCGGCAGCGGCGGTGGAACGGGCCAGAGCGCTGCGGTAGTGGGTGCTTGCCCCCTTATCCGCATCAAAAAACCCTGATTCCCAGGCCGACAAACCCTAGGGGCGAGGTCTCCTCGCCCGCTAATACTGGGGGTAAACCAGCCGGATTTTCCTTGGGGGTGCCGCGTCAGCGGCATGGACGATTGGTATAAGTAGCCTGGAGCAGGACATATATAGTAATGTCACCCCCAGATGGAGCATTGCCCCCATGCGTTACGTTGCGAAGCTGTTGGGTTTGGTTGCGGTTACGGCGGTAATGGTGCCCTTTGCCCAGAACCCCGGTTTCTCTAAAGAAATCGGGGTTCTGATGCCCCCGGCCTTGGCCCAAAGCGCCACAGACCGCTTAGCCGAGGCGGATGCCCTGTTGCAACAGGGTATTGAGCAAGCCCAAGTTAGCCAGTTTCGGGAGGCAATGCAGTCCTGGGAACAAGCGTTGGAAATTTACCGCGAGATAGATGATCGGTTCGGGGAAGGTGCTGCCCTGGGCAATATGGGCAATGCTTACCATAGCCTCGGTCAATATGAACGCGCCATTGACTTCTATCAGCAACATCTGGCTATTACCCGCGAGATGAGTGATCGCCAAGGGGAAGGAATCGCTCTGGGCAATTTAGGTGCTGCTTACCATAGCCTCGGTCAATATGAACGCGCCATTGACTTCCATCAGCAAAGTCTTGCCATTGCCCGCGAGATTGGTGATCGCCAAGGGGAAGCAAGGATTCTGGACAGTTTGGGCAATGCCTACGCTGACCTCGATCAATATCAACGCGCCATTGACTTCTATCAGCAAAGTCTTGCCATTGCCCGCGAGATTGATGATCGCCAAGGGGAAGCAAGAATTCTGGGCAGTTTGGGCAATGCCTACGCTGACCTCGGTCAATATCAACGCGCTATTGACTTCTATCAGCAACTTCTGGCGATTGCCCGCGAGATTAGCCATCGCCAAGGAGAAGGAATCGCCCTGGGAAATTTAGGCATTGCCTACGCTGACCTCGGTCAATATCAACGCGCTATTGACTTCTATCAGCAAGGTCTTGCCATTGCCCGCGAGATTGGTAATCGCAAAGAGGAAGCAAGCGTTCTAAGCAATTTGGGCAATGCCTACACTGACCTTGGCCAATATCAACGCGCCATTGACTTCTATCAGCAAAGTCTTGTCATTGCCCGTGAGATTGGTGATCGTCAAGGGGAAGCAAACTGTCTAGGCAATTTAGGTATTGCCTACAATAACCTCAGTCAATATGAACGCGCCATTGGCTTCTATGAGCAGCATTTGGCGATCGCCCGCGAGATTGGTGATCGCCGAGGGGAAGGAAGCTTTCTAGGCAATTTGGGCATTGCCTACGCTGACCTCGGTCAATATGAACGCGCTATTGACTTCTATCAGCAAGGTCTTGCCATTGCCCGCGAGATTGGCGATCGCCGAGGAGAAGGAATCGCCCTGGGCAATTTGGGCAGCGCTTACGATAGCCTCGGTCAATATGAACGCGCCATCGACTTCTATGAGCAACATTTAGCGATCGCCCGCGAGATTGGCGATCGCCGAGGAGAAGGAATCGCCCTGGGCAATTTGGGCATTGCTTACGATAACCTCGGTCAATATCAACGCACCATTGACTTCCATCAGCAAAGTCTTGCCATTGTCCGCGAGATTGGTGATCGCAAAGGGGAAGGAATCGCCCTGGGCAGTTTGGGCAATGCTTACCACAATCTTGGTCAATATGAACGCGCCATTGACTTCTATCAGCAAAGTCTTGCCATTGCCCGCGAGATTAGTGATCGCCAAGCAGAAGGAATCTCTCTGAGCAGTTTGGGCAATGCTCACCACAATCTTGGTCAATATGAACGCACCATTGACTTCTATCAGCAAAGTCTTGCCATTGCCCACGAGATTGGTGATCGCAAAGGGGAAGGAAGCGTTCTGGACTATTTAGGCAGCGCTTACTATAGCCTCGGTCAATATGAACGCGCCATTGACTTCTCTGGACAAAGTTTGGCGATCGCCCGCGAGATTGGTGATCGCCGAGGGGAAGGTAATGTGCTAAGTAATTTGGGCCTTACTTACTATCGCCTTGGTCAACATCAACGCGCCATTGACTTCTCTGGGCAAAGTCTGGCGATTGCCCGCGAGATTGGCAACCGTCTAGGGGAAGGTAATATACTAAGCAACTTGGGCCTTGCTTATCTGGAAACAGAACAATTCGCCTTAGCTGAAATAGCCTTGGCTGAAGCCCTAGATATTTGGGATGCCCTACGGGATTCAAATCTACAAGACGCAGACAAAATTTCCCTTTTTGAAACCCAGCGCAGATCATTTCTCTTACTCCAGCGGGTACTGGTTGCCCAAGAGAAAGTTGGCCCCGCCCTGGAAGTGGCCGAGCGCGGTCGTGGGCGCGCCTTTGCCGAGCTCCTCTACCAGCAGCTTTCCACCGATGAGGCCGTACTCAACCCGGCTCCACCCAACCTGGACGCGATCAAAGCACTAGCCCAGCAACAGCAAACCACCCTGGTGCAGTACTCGCTCATTCTTGCCGCAGATGATGACTATGCGGCCCTCTATATCTGGGTGGTCTCGCCCACGGGCGACATCACCTTCCGCAGGCAATCCCTGGAAGGGGTTGACCTGGCCAGCCTGGTGACCACCACCCGCGATGCCATCGGTGTGCGCGGCGACCGGGCCAGCATTATTCCTGAACCTACCCCCGAATACCTCGCCCAACAGCAGGCCCAAACCGAGACCAACCTCAGTCAACTCTACGACCTGTTGATCGCCCCCATCACCGACCTGTTGCCCACCGACCCCAATCAGCCCGTCGTCTTCATGCCCCAGGAGGAGCTGTTTCTGGTGCCCTTTGCCGCCCTCAAAGCTCCCAGTGGTAGTTACCTGATCGAAAACCACACCATCCTCACCACCCCCTCCATCCAAGTATTTGGCCTAGCCAACGAAGCCGCCGCCGCCACCGCAGGGGCGAATGGCCATTCGCCCTTTTCTGCCAACAACGCCCTGATCGTCGGCAACCCCACCATGCCCACCGTCACCTTCCTCAGCGAAGGTGGCAGCTTCCAGGACGTGCGGCTTAGCCCCCTGCCCGGTGCCCAGCGAGAAGCCGAGGCGATTTCTGGCTTTCTGCAAACCCCTGCGCTGCTGGGCAGTGCCGCCACCAAGGCATCGGTGCAGCAGCGTATGGCCGGAGCTGATGTGATTCACCTGGCCACCCACGGCCTGCTGGAGTACGGCGACCCCCGCGAAACCGGCACCCGCGACCTGCCCGGTGCGATCGCTCTCGCCCCCGGCAGCGGTGACGACGGCCTGCTCACCGCCGCTGATATCTTGCAGATGGACTTGCAGGCCAACCTAGCCATTCTCAGCGCCTGCGACACCGGGCGGGGGCGCATCACAGGCGATGGGGTAGTGGGGCTTTCTCGCGCCTTTGTCGCGGCAGGGGTGCCCAGCATTATTGTGTCGCTGTGGGCCGTGGATGATGCCGCCACCGCCGATCTCATGGTCGCCTTCTACGACCACTGGCAGCAGAGCGGCGACAAAGCCCAGTCCCTGCGCCAAGCCATGCTCACCACCATGGCGCAACACCCCGATCCGCGCCTGTGGGCGGCATTTACCCTGATTGGCGCTGCCGAGTGAATAAGCTAGGCGCAGCTAGACATACATTTTTGCAGAACAACCCGCCACTGTCCCCTGGGAGTCCATCGCTATAAATAGACTTGTTGCGAAACTAGAATTCAAGCGTCCCCAGCTCAAACACAGCTAAGGGAGATGAAATCAGGGACACAGCGATGTGACGTTCCTCGGATGGGATGGCCTGGGCGATTGCGGGTTGACAACCCACTCTCTCTAGCAGGCACCCCTTGAGGTAATCAGTCCAGATCTATCTCACGCTGGCCCGCACCAGGCGTACCGCCTCCTCCGCATCCACTAGGCCGCTGCCAAAGAAATACTGAAGCTCGTTTTCAGCGGGGGGGGTGGCGCTTTGATCGCGCAAGACTCTGTATAGCTCTTGCTCATCAGGGGCCAAGCTTAGAGGGCTGTGGCTAGAGGCCGCTTCCAATAGGGCAATGATGCGATCGCGGTTCAAGCGCCGCTCTGGATCAGCACTCAGCATCAACGCTACCACCCCTGCCACCGCTGGCGACGCAAAGGATGTGCCCTGGGTCCACACGTAGTGGCCCCTGGGGTCTTGGGCCGGTGACCAGGGTTGATCTGGGATGGCGATGCCCTGCCAAAACTGGTCGTTACCCGTGCCACTGGTGGTTAGAATGCCGCCTTCTAACCCAGATTGCATATCGCCACCGGGGGCCACCAGCGTTAGCCCAGGGCCAAAGCTGCTGTAGGGGGCGCGGGTGCCCTGGAGGGTGGTGGCTCCCACCGAAACTACGTTGGGCAAGCTGGAGGGAAAATTAAGGCCAATTTCTCTCCTTCCATTATTGCCAGAGGAGGCGACAACAACCAGTCTGGGGTTGGCAGACAAGACTTCCTGGATGGCGTCTGAAACCTCTGTCGTTGGAGGCATTCTCCAGCTCAGGTTAATGACATCAGCGCCCCGGGCGGCGGCATAGCCGATTGCTTCTATGCTGGCATCAACCAACGGCCCACTGGAGATAGTGCCTGTCCGCGCAGGCAAAATTTTGACCGCAGGGGCAACTCCTGTAGACCCCATTCCTTGGGCTGTGCTTGCACCAATGACACCGGCTACCGTAGTGCCATGAAACTCACCACCTGCAATTGCAGAGCGAATCTCTGCACGGATATGCTCTGCAATTTGCCTATCTGAACGGCGAGGGTTGTCCCGCTTTATCCTTCTCGCCATTGCATCATGCTGGCGTAGCAATTCAGTGTCAGAGAGGGTAAACGCACTCTGAAAAAGTGGACGCAGTAGGGAGAGTTCGGTGGCCTCTATCCGAGTATCTGGGTCGTTTTCTACAAAGTCCCAGCCACGTGATTCGCCGGGTAAACCCGCTGTGCCAGGTGAAAGTTCATAGGTATTGTTCACTAATTCGGGATGATCCCACTGGGTGAAGGTATCCAGCACCGCTACGGTAATGCCGTTACCACGACTGCCCAATGCCCAGGCCGCAGGGGCCTTGACGCCTGTGTTGCTACGGCCAGGGGCGATGGATGTGCTATCCAGATGCCAGGCCAGGGCCGCTAAATTATCGGCGGCAGAGCGAGAACGAGAACCAGCAACTGAGGCTGATAACTCACTGCCCATGGGCTCTCCGGGTGATCGCACTGGAATAAAGTTAGGCGTGGCCGATCGCACCCCGGCAGTTTGGTTGAGTTGTTCGGCGGCAATAAGGACGGCGGTTTCGTGGTCGAGGTTACTCACGCGGGCCAACACTCGGTTTTCGGTAAACCGCAGCGGGCGAATCAGTGCTAAGCCCTGGGCGGCTAAAATCTGTTGCTGCTCGGCCTCGGTGGTATTGGCTGCAAAACTGACAATAATTTCGTTGGGTAGCAAGATCTGCTCGTCCTGGTCGGCCCGGTTGACGACTGCCAGGGTGGTCTCAACGTAGGGTAACTGGAGGCGAGGGCGCAGTGCCCCCAGGCCAGAGCGGCTACCGGCAGGCAGCGTGGCGATCGCGTACCGAGTGCCCACGGGTTGCACGGTGACGACATCGCCCCCCCGGCTAGGGGCAGCATTGAGGTCATTTTGCAACTGCTGATAGAGGGGGGTGGGGCTGGCCGAGCGACTGGGAGGCCGATCTTGAAAGGCAACGGCGATCGCAGTGTTTTGCACGACCAGGGGAACGGGTTCGCCGTTGAAGCGGTAGAAAAGGTCGGCGGGGTCGGCCTGAGCCAATGTTGGAATGGGGCGAAAGACGGCTAAGGCCAGGCCGAGGCTAAAGCCAATCGCCAGCAATAGCACCCTGAATAGGGGCCTGGGGGAAATAGGGGGCATCATGGTAAATTTTCGGGGGGATGGGATGCGGGTTGAGTAAATTTTGCCCCATGGTAGACCGCACGGTAAATAAAGACTTTCTGGGCAGGGCTGAATAAGTTTGATGTAGCCAGGAATATATAGAGAATGAAGCATCCCGGTGCCACACTCTATAAAGGCTAGGCCGCTATGAAGTCGTTACCACCACACATCCGCAGGTTGGTTTGGGTCATGCAGAAGGGTCGGCCTAGCCGTCTGGTAAGTCTGGCGCTGCTGGCGGCGCTGTTGGTGGGCCAAAGCCCTAGGGCTTGGTCGCAGCCCCCGGCCCAGGGTGAGGCGATGAGGGTAGCCCAGGCGGTTCCAGAGTTTGAGCCGTTGACGATTACGGGGGTTCTGGATGAAAACAGCCTGGTTGAGGATGGACTCTTTTTCAATATTCATACGTTTGAAGGCATAGCGGGGCAAATTGTTGTCATAGATATGACTAGCGATGAAGTTGATGCATGGTTAGGGTTACGAACCCCCGCTGGTGAAATAATTGCTACCGATGAGAATAGTGGCAAGGGTACCAATGCTCGTCTCGCGCTGCGCTTATCGGACACAGGGACGTACCAGGTTGCTGCCTTCTCGTTTGCCTCTGGTGAAATGGGGCGGTACCAATTGACTGTGCAGCCAGGAACAACGGCTGATGTAGATCGGGCCGAACTCCTCGCCGAGGCAACCCTTCTCAATACCCAAGGTATTGAACTGTATCAGGAAGGCCGCTATGGGGAAGCTGAACCCCTCTACCAGGAGTCGTTGGTTATTCGCCGGGAGCAGTTAGGCAACCGCCATCCCGATGTCGCCACCGGCCTCAACAACCTGGCCTCGCTATATCACGCCCAAGGGCGATACGGGGAGGCCGAATCCCTTGCCCAAGAAGCACTATCAATTCATCGTGAGCAGTTGGGCGAAAGCCACCCCAGTGTCGCCACCAGCCTCAACAACTTGGCCTCGCTATATCACGCCCAAGGGCGATACAGGGAGGCCGAACTCCTCTTCCAAGAGTCGCTGACTATTGTTCACGAGCAGTTAGGCGACCGCCACCCCAACATCGCCAGCAGCCTCAATAATCTGGCCCTGTTGTATCGAGCCCAGGGGCGTTATGGGGAGGCCGAACCCCTCTTCCAGAAGTCGCTAGAGATTTGGCGCGAGCAGTTAGGCGACCGCCATCCCCATGTCGCCACCAGCCTCAATAATCTGACCCTGCTGTACCAAGCCCAGGGGCGCTATGGGGAGGCCGAATCCCTTGCCCAAGAAGCACTATCAATTCGTCGCGAGCAGTTGGGCGATCGCCATCCCCATGTCGCCACCAGCTTAATCAGCTTGGCTTCGCTGTACCAAGCCCAGGGGCGTTATGGGGAGGCCGAATCCCTTGCCCAAGAAGCACTATCAATTCGTCGCGAGCAGTTGGGTGATCGCCACCCCTATGTCGCCAACAGCCTCAACAACTTGGCCACACTGTACCAATACCAAGGGCGCTACGGAGAGGCCGAATCCCTTGCCCAAGAGTCGCTATCAATTCGTCGCGGCCACCCCGATGTCGCTTTCGACCTTAATAACTTGGCCTTGCTATACGTGGCGCAAGGGCGCTATGGGGAAGCCGAACCCCTCTTCCAAGAGTCGCTATCAATTTGGCGCGAGCAGTTGGGCGACCGCCATCCCCATGTCGCCAACAGCCTCAAAAACTTAGCTGGTTTTTACCACGATCAAAGCAATATTGAGCGAGCGCTCACCTACTTCCAGCAGGGGCTAGCCATCGAAGAAACCAACCTCAGCCTCAACCTGGCCATTGGCTCCGACGATCGCAAACGCGCCTACATCGCCACCATCTCTAATACCACAGATGCTGCTATTTCCTTGCACCTGCAAAGTGCCGCAACCAACCCAACCGCTGCCCGTCTAGCCCTCACCACCGTACTCCGTCGCAAGGGCCGCGTCCTCGATGCCGTCACCGACACCCAGCAACTCCTGCGCCAAAACCTCAGTGCCGACCTTGCGCCCCTGCTGGATGAATTCACTGCTGTGCAAACCCAGCTTGCCGCGCAACTCTACGCTGGCCTGGACGACCAAGATCCAGAGGTGTACCGCACCCGTATCGACGACCTCCGCCAGGAAGTGAACCGCCTAGAGAATGAACTATCCCGCCTTAGTGCCGCCTTCCGGGTCGAAACCGAGCCCGTGGAAATCGAGTCCGTCCAGGCACTTATACCCGCCGATGCCGCCCTGGTGGAACTGGTGCAGTATCGTCCCTTCAACCCCGCTGCCAGCCAAGCCGAGCGCTGGGGCCAACCGCGCTACGCCGCCTACATTCTGCACCGTTCCGGCGATCCCAAATGGGTCGATCTCGGTGATGCCGAAGCCATCGACACCGCCGCCCGTGCCTTCCTCGCCGCCACCCGCCGCCCCAACGACATTACCCAGGCCCGCACCACCGCCCGTGCCCTCGACGAATTAGTCATGGCCCCCATCCGCCCCCTCCTCAGCGAGGCCACCCACCTGCTGCTCTCCCCCGACAGCCAGCTCAACCTCATCCCCTTCGCCGCTCTAGTGGATGAGCAAAACCGCTACCTAGTCGAAACCTACACCCTCACCCACCTCACCACCGGACGCGACCTACTGCGCCTGCAAAACACCGCCCCCAGCCAACAGCCCCCCATCCTCTTCGCCAACCCCAACTACGACACCGCTTCTATCTCCAACTCCCCTCTCCCCATGGGAGAGGGGCCGGGGGTGAGGGCCAATCCAGGCTCAGCCGAGAGAGCCACCCAACGCTCCACCGACATATCCAACCTACGCTTTGGCCCCCTACCCGGCACCCAGAAAGAAATCGATGCCATCGCCCCCCTGCTGCCCAACAACGCCATCATCCTCACCGAAGTCACCGCCACCGAAAACGCCCTCAAGCAGGTGCAAGCCCCCAGCATTCTGCACATCGCCACCCACGGATTTTTCCTCGAAGATGTGGACTTTGTGCCGCCCCCGTCCACCCGTGGCGACCGGGCCACTGGATTTCTAGAACCCACGGGCCTAGTTGCGCCCCCCACCCGCCCCGTCAACAACGAAAATCCCCTGCTGCGCTCTGGGCTGGCCCTAGCGGGGTTCAACAGCCGCACCAGTGCCGGGGAAGACGGCGTCCTCACCGCCCTGGAGGCCACCGGGCTAAACCTGCGCGGCACCCGCCTAGTGGTGATGAGCGCCTGCGAAACCGGGGTAGGCCAGGTGGCCAATGGCGAAGGGGTCTATGGCTTGCGGCGGGCCTTTGTGATGGCCGGGGCCGAAAGCCAGCTCATGAGCCTGTGGAAAGTGGACGACTTGGGCACCGCCGAACTGATGCAGCGCTACTACCAGCGATTGCAAAACGGCGAGGGTCGCAGCGAGTCCCTACGCCAGGTGCAGCTTGAATTTATGGCCAATCCCACCTATCAGCACCCCTACTACTGGGCCTCGTTTATGTTCTCCGGCCAATGGAGCCTGATGACGGATCGCTAACTGAACCCGATCCACTCCTCTCAGACGGAGCAATTAAGCATCTCTCCCCATCTCCCTATCCCCTCATCTCCCAGTTCATCCCCATGCCCTACCGTCTCACGATTCACAAAATCGACCAAAGCTGCCTGTTTGACCTCACCTGGGGCCAAGGGCAGCGGTTAACCGTGACGGTGCCGTTTCCTCCGGCGCTGTTGGGGTTGTATGGCGCTTGGCAGCGGGCCTACCTGGGCTACTACAAGCACGGCATGAGGGGCCGAGGGGGGGTGGCGGGCCAGGTGGCGATGGTGGAGGTAGACTGGCACAGCCAGCTTAAGCAGGCCGAGGCGCGGCTGCTGTCGGAGTTCCACACCTGGCTGAAGGACGGCAAGCTTTACGATTTGCGGGCTGAACTGGCGGCGGCGTCCCAAACGGCGGAGCGCAACGGCACCATCCTAGAACTCTTCATTGCCTGCGACCCGATAGACATTGCCCGTCTGCCCTGGGAAACCTGGGAACTAGGCCAGCAGGTGCAGATTGTGCGTTCACCGCCGAATATTCGGGCGACGACGGTGAATCGCCAGTCCTTTCGGCGGGGCAAGGCTAGGGTGTTGGCTATCTTGGGCGACGAAACCGGGCTGAACTTTACGGGCGAACGCCACGCCCTGAATGCCCAAACTCGGCTGCTAGAGATTCACTACCTGGGCTGGCAGCCGGGGGAAGATACCCAGGAACTCAAGCAGCGCATTAGCCGCACCATCGCCGATCCTCGCGGCTGGGATGTGCTATTTTTTGCCGGACACAGCAACGAATCGGCTCTGCTGGATGGCCAGGTGGCGATCGCGCCCAATACCGCCCTTTCCATCAAAGAATTGGCCCCCGCCTTGCAAGAGGCCCAGCGCCACGGGCTTCAGTTTGCCCTGTTTAACTCGTGCAGCGGGCTCGATATTGCCCAGGCATTGATTAGTCTGGGCCTCAGCCAGGTGGCGATTATGCGGGAGCCGATCCATAACCAGGTGGCCCAAACCTTTTTGGTGCAGTTGTTGCAGCACCTCACCCAGTTCGACAATGTGCAGGAGGCCCTGCGTCAGGCCAGCGACTACCTCAAGGTAAAGCAGGAACTCACCTATCCCTCGGCCTACCTGGTGCCGTCGCTGTTTCGCCATCCCGACTCGGTGCCCTACCGGATTCAACCCGTGGGCTGGCGTGCCCTGGCCCGTCGCTGGAAGCCGACCGCCTATGAAGCTGTCACCGTCGGTGCGCTGTGCCTGCTGAGTCTGGTGCCCTCGGTGCAGGATTGGCTGCTGGATCAGCGGGTCTTGGCCCAGGCGATGTACCGAGATCGGACGGGGCAAGTGGCGACCGACTCCCCCCCGCCCATTTTGCTGGTGCAGATCGACCCCGACACCTTTACCCGCCTCGGCATCGACAACCCCAGGCCCATCAACCGCGCCCTGTTGGCCGACCTCATCACCGAGCTGAGTGATCGTCAGGCCGCTGTGATCGGGCTAGACTACCTGCTTGACTTACCTCAGCCCGACCACGACGCGGCCCTCAACCAAGCCCTGAGCCAAGCGATTGACCAAAACCAAACCTGGCCCGTGTTGATCAGCAGCCGCAACCGCGACTTTTCTTGGACAACCCCCTACTCCACCGTGATCAACCCCGACCGCATTTTGCAGGGCAACGCCTTTCTTCCCTTTCGCCATGTGCTGCCCCGCGAGGCCCATCCCGAGGCCAAGACCCCCTTCAGCTATCAGTTGGCCACCGCCTGGAGGCTGCACCAACGGGCCATGCAAGGCGAACCCAATGTGCCCCGGCCCAGCCTGAGCGGCCCTGCCCTCGAAACCCAAGTTCAGGCTTACCAGCGCGACACTGCTCTGGGCCTATCGCCCTGGGCCGAGGTGCATCCCCTCACCTATCTCTCGACTCGCTGGGGCCAACACTGGCTGCAACCGCTGATCGACTTTTCGATTCCGCCCGACCAGGTCTACCGCACCGTGCCCGCTTGGCAGCTCTTGGAAGACCCCGAAACGGCCCTATTGCCTCTCTCCCGCCTCGACAACACCCTGGTGATGATTGTGCCGGGGTACTACGATGCCGCAGGTATTGGCCGCGAGGGCGACGACAACTTTCCTCAGCCCCCCGCCATTGGCTACTGGCGCGACCGCACCGGACAACGCCTGCTAGACTTCACCGGCGGCGAAACCCACGCCTACATCACCCACCACCTCATCCACAATCGTCTGGTGATTCCCATCCCCGACCTGTGGCTGGTGCTGACGGCGGCGGCCATCGGCAAAGCGCTGACCCTGTACCTCCGCCAACGCTCCCCCCGTCGGACGACCTTGGCGGCCTGTTTAGCAGCGGCCACCGTGGGCTATGGGGTACTCGCGTTGCAGGTGTATCTTTCGGCGGCGGTGCTGCTGCCCTGGCTGCTGCCCTCGCTCACCCTGTGGCTTTATAGTTTACCCAAGCTCAAGGAGGCTTCCTATGAACCAGGTTAGATGGATGACAGCGGCAATTGGTAGTGTAGCGGTGGTAGCGACCCTGTCCTTATTCACCCCCATATCCGCCGAAACTCGCGGCCCTTGGCTAAGCTGGGGTCGCCTGCGCACCTTGGTTGGCGGTGGCCCCCTGCAAGACACTAACCGAGGCCGAGACGGTGGCTCGCGGGGCAGTGGTGTTTGCCTCATTGCCCCCGGCAATGGCGAGGTGGTTTGGACGGTGGAACCGCTGCTCGTCCTCCAGGGCGACCTCAAACGTGCGGCCCTTTATGTGGTGGATAACGACGGCACTGACGACGCAAGGTTGATTGATAACCAAGGGACGGATCATGAAGGGGCCGATTCCGTAGAACCCTTCTGGACAGCCTCCCTTTCCCCGGATACAACCTTGGTGTCCATCCAGCCCTACGATGGCGACCCCCTAGAACCCGGCACCACCTATGCCCAGCAAATCGAGGGGTTTGCCATCGATGGCAGTGTGGTCTCCAGCCGTCGCTTCCCGTTCCAGATTATGCCGGAGGGAGAAGAGCGAGACCAAATTGCCACCGATTTGGCGCACCTCGAAGCGGATCTAGCCCATGACGATCTGGATGCAGAAACCATTGCCCTAGCCAAAGCCGAGTTCTTTTTTGAACGCAACCTCAACGCCGATGCCCTGGGCCTGGTGTTTTCGGTAGAGGAGCCTTCCGATGCCTTGGCAGAGACCCGGCAAGCCCTAGTAGAGGCCATTTGCAGCCAAGACCTTTTTAGGGATGAGTAGTCCCTGGGATGAATGATCTCTGGGATGAATGATCTCTGGGATGGGTAGTCCCTGGGATGAAACGTCTCTGGAATGAATAAGTGGCGAGGGGTCAGAAGTACGTTCCTACGACAGCAAGCAAGCCCCTTCGTAAGGACTGACCCCCATGCAACGTCTCAGCACTATCGGACTCTTTCTGGCTACCCTGGTGATTTCGACCGCTACGCCGTTGTCGGTGCGCTATACCTCCCAAAGTGCGCCGACGCTGACCCTAAGTCGGGCGGTGGCCTCTGCGCCGCTGTTGCAGGTGCAAGATCGCCTTGGCCCCCACAAGCAAGTGGTGGAGTTTGACCAAGGCAACCGTTTTGCCTCCACCCATGCCTTTAATGGCACCGCCGGACAATCGGTGAGCATCACCCTCGACAGCAACGACTTCGACCCGATGTTAATTCTGATTAATGCCAAGGGCGAATCCATTGCTTCCAACGACGACATCAGCGCCACCAACACCAACTCCCGCATCGATATCACCCTCCCCTCCAGCGAGCGCTACCTGCTGCTGGTCACCTCCTTCGAGTTTGAGGGCCAGGGGGATTATCGTTTGGCGGTGGTGCCCCAGGAGTAGACCCGCAACCCCAGGCCAACCCGTGAATCTGGATGCAATCGAGTAGGCCACTATTGCCCTATCGATAGTTTTCCTAACGCTAAATCGGTGGCCTGGGGTGAGACTTATATGGTGATGTCACCCCTAGATGGATTATTGCCCCCATGCGACAGGCTGCGAAGTGGTTGGGTTTGATTGCGCTAACGACGGTTATGGTGCCCTTTACCGAGATCCCAGGGTTCTTGAAAGGAACTGGGGGTCTGATGTCTACCGCGATCGCTCAGACAGACAGCGCTACGGCCCGTTTGAATAGGGCTAATCATCTTTACAGCAATGAAGCCTTTCAACTCTGGAACTCTGGTCAGTTGGAAGGAGCCTTTGACTTACTATTACAAGCCTTAGAGTTATACCGCCATCCAGAGGTGCGAGCCGCCTTTCCCCGTGAAAGTTATCTGGGTGAAAGCCGAACGTTAACCGGGCTGGGAGCAGTCTCTCGTCTATTGGAACGATACGAGCAGGCGCTATCCTACTACGCTGATGCCTTGGCGCTTAGTCGAGAGTTTGATGACCGTCCTGGTGAAGACACCATCCTCAACAATATTGGGGTAGTGCATAACTCACTAGGACAGTACGAACAGGCGTTAGCCTACTACACCGAGGCCCTGGCCATTCGTCAAGCAACTGGTAATCGTGCAGGCGAAGGCATCACCTTATTCAACATGGGGGCAACCCATAACTCGCTGAGACAGTATGAGCAGGCGTTAGAACACTATGCTGCTTCTCTGGCCATTCGCCAGGATCTCGGCGATCGCGCAGCCATAGGAGACACCCTAAACAGCATTGCAGAGGTGTATGACAGCCTAGAGCAATATGAGCAGGCGATCGCTTACTACATTGAGTCCCTAGCTATTTATCAAGCTGTTAGCAATCGCACAGGTGAGGGAATGGCCCTTACCAGCATTGGCGTAGCGTATCGCAACCTAGGACAGTATGAGCAAGCCTTAGCCTACTATACCGATGCCCTAGCGATCGCTCGATCCATCAGTAGCCGAACTGGAGAAAGTACCGTCCTCGACAACATTGGAGTGGTGTACAGAGCGTTAGGGCAGTATGAGCAAGCGTTGGGCTATTACACCAATGCTTTGAACATTCGTCAGGAAATTGGTGATCGTGCGGGCGCGGCAGCAACTCTCCGCAATATTGGAGTGGTGTATAGCAATCTGGGGCAATATGAGCAAGCAATGACCTTTCTGGCTAATGCGCTAGGGATTTTTCAAGACATAGATGATCGCAAGAGTGAAGGAACTACCATCATTAGCGTTGGAGCCTTATATGCCCACCTAGGACAAGACGAGCAAGCGCTGACCTCGTATACCGATGCTCTAGCGATTTTTCGAGCCATCGGCGATCGCAGCGGTGAAAGCGCTGCCCTTAACGGCATTGGAGCGGCCTATCAATACCTCAGGCGATATGAGGAGGCATTGACCTACTACACCGATGCTCTGGCTATCCGTCAAGCCATCGGCGATCGCAGCGGCGAAGGCACTACTCTCAACAACATTGCGGCGCTGTACTATGTTCAGGGCCAGTATGAGCAAGCCCTAGCTTCCTACACCGCTGCCCTCGCGATTGCCCAAAATATTGGCAATCGAAGCAGCGAAGGCACTACCCTCAACAACATTGGGCGAGTTTTAGAAGCTTTAGGCGAGCTAGAGTTAGCGATTGTCTTCTATAAGCAATCGGTCAACGTCCGTGAATCAATACGTGGTGATATTCGCGGTCTCGACACAGACCTTCAACAATCTTTCACCGACACCGTTGCTCCCACCTATCGTCAGCTTGCAGATCTGCTGCTGCAACAAAACCGCATCCTGGAAGCCCAGCGGGTGCTGGATTTGCTGAAGGTTCAGGAACTGGATGATGCCTTGCGGGGAATTCGCAGCACCAGCGACACTAGCGGCGGCGTGGCCTTTTGGCAAATGGAAACTGACCTATTGGCTCTCTATAACCAAGTGATCGCCGATGCCGACGAACTGACCCAACTGCAATCCGCCGATTACGACAGCCTCAGCCCTGCCCAACAGCAGCGCCTTCAAGATTTGCGCCAGCGTAACGCCGATGTGCAAAGCCGCTTTACGGCCTTTCTGGATTTGCCCGAAGTGCAGCAACTGTTGGCCCAAATTCGCCAAGAAACCGAAGGGGAAAACCTGGACATCGAGAACCAGCACCGTGCGCTACAAAATAACCTCCGTGCCCTGCCCCAAAAGACGGCTCTGCTCTACCCACTGATTCTGCCCGACCGCCTTGAACTCGTCCTGGTGACCGCCGATGGCCCGCCCCTGCGTTATCCCATCGCCGTGGGTGGGGCCGAGCTAAACCGCGCCATTGTTGCCTTTGGCCAAGCCCTTAAAGACCCCAGCAGCGACATTCAGCCCCTCGCCCAACAGCTCTATGGTTGGCTGGTGGCCCCGTTGGAGGATGCCTTGGCTCAGGCGGGGATTGAATCGCTGCTCTATGCGCCGGATGGTGCCCTGCGCTATGTGCCCCTGGCGGCCTTGCACGATGGCGACCAGTATTTGGCCCAACGCTTCAGCCTCAGTCAAATTACAGCGGTTTCACTGTCCAACCTTAACCAGGTGCCCGATCCAGATCAGCGGCGACTGTTGGCGGCGGCCTGTGCCGAATGCAGCTTTACGGTAACGGTGGGAGATCGGGCCTTTGCCTTTGAGGATTTGCCCTACACCGAACCTGAAGTCAAAGCCCTCGCCGAGCAGATGCCCAACACCCGCGTGCTGCTGAACCAGGGCTTTAGCCGTCAGGAGTTGGAAAATCGCCTAGGCAGCTACAGCATTATTCACCTGGCCACCCACGGCGCAGTGGTGGAGAATGCCCCGCGTCAGTCCTTTGTGGTCTTGGGTAGCGGAGAACACGTCACCCTGGAGGACATTCGCCAAGGCTGGAACCTGAACCGTGCAGAGTTGGTGGTGCTGAGCGCCTGCGAGACAGCGGTGGGCAGTACGGAACTGGGCAGCGGTGTGGAAATTTTGGGCCTGGGCTACCAGATCCAGGAGGCCGGAGCCATGGGGGTGCTGGCCTCGCTGTGGAAAGTGAGCGACCAGGGCACCCAGGTCTTGATGGGGGCGTTTTATGATGCCCTAGGCCAAGGCATGACCAAGGGCCAAGCGCTTCAAGCGGCCCAGCAGGCGCTAATTACGGGCGATTTTTCGGCAGTGGGGGGCGCACGGGCCACGGGGGAATTGGTCGAGATCGCCACGGGTCAGCCGCTACAGGGGAGTGAATCCGGTGACTCCTTAGCACACCCCTACTTTTGGGCACCGTTTATCCTGATTGGCAATGGGCTGTAGCACAGTGAGCCACAGCTATCATTCTCAGGGCCGCCCAACCCCGCCGCTATACTAAAAGCACCCGCCACCCCAACGTTGCTATGACCCTGGCCAAAGAACCCAGTACCTCGGTGATCGCCCCTGACGATCCGTCCCCAACGGCGGCATCCCCATCTGGGCAGGCGGTGGTGTTTCCCCCTGGCGACCTCTATAGCGATGAACCCCCCTTGGAAACCGATCTCCACCGCGACCAGATTGACCTCCTGATTCGCCTACTCCGATCCCTCTGGCATGACCGCCAAGACTTCTACGTTTCTGGCAACACCACCATCTACTACAGCCCCAAACAGCGAAAGTCTGAGGATTTTCGAGGGCCGGACTTTTTTGTGGTGCTGGGTACCGAGCGTCGTCCCCGCAAAAGTTGGGTGGTGTGGGAGGAAGAGGGCAAGTATCCCCATGTGATTATTGAGCTGCTGTCGGACTCCACCGCCCAGACTGACCGGGGGCTGAAGAAGCAACTCTACCAAGACACCTTCCGCACACCGGATTACTTTTGGTTTGACCCCCACAGTCTGGAGTTTGAGGGGTTTCATCTGGTGGATGGCACCTATCGCCCCCTAGAGGCCAATGAGCAGGGCTGGCGCTGGAGTGAGCAACTGGGGCTGTACCTGGGCATTCACGAGAACCAACTGCGCTTTTTTACCCCAGAAGGTGCCCTAGTGCCCAGCCCAGAGGAATCCGCAGTCGCCGCGCACCAACGGAGTGAGAAGCTAGCCGCCAAGCTCCGGGAGTTGGGAATTGACCCTGATGAGATTTCCTAGAGCGATCTAAACGTGATAAGCCGTAATCACGATCTAGCCATCGGGGCTGTAGATGGCTTCAATGCGCCTATAAGAGGTGTGATTCCACCAGACTTTTAAGCGGTTTCCTTTGGCTGGGGCCGATCCCGCTAGTTGATAGCCTGCTTTCTCCAGGCGTATTTCAAAGTCTTCTTTCGGCAATGTCTTTGAGGTGATTTGCGGGATGCCGTCAAGCTTGTGCTTGTCAAGGGTCATAGCTGCCCTGATAGCTGCTGTAAATGCGGTAGTCAGGTAGCACTAGGGCAATCCCCACGGGGCTGTGGATGGTGCCTAGGTAGGTCTCTTCGGCAATGCTGCCACCTAGGCGAAGTTTAAGGGGGCCAAGCCACAGATACAGTCCAGGAATCAGACAGTCGAGGCTGTAGGCGATGGCCTGCAACCTGCGATCTACGGGCTGCTGCTGATCTGATGGGTGATTCGTCTTTGTGGGTGCCATAGGCCGTCTTGCATGGAGGCTATAAACTCATTTTACCAACGGCCCCGACCTACCCTCTCCCCATGAAAGGGTGAAAGATTAGCTAAAGCTGAATAAGTCGCCTGGAGCAGGACATATATAGTAATGTCACCCTTAGATGGAGCATTGCCCCCATGGGACAGGCTGCAAAGTGGTTGGGTTTGCTGGCGCTGACGATAATCTAAGTGATGGATATTGACCAAATTCAGGCAAAGGTGAAGGCCGATGAGTATGTCTATACCTCCCATGGGATCCTAAACCCTATGAGCGAGAAGCGATGCACGACCTGCGGCAGTAGCGACTACGAAACGCGGCAGATTACCTATCTATATAGTCACCAGGGCCAGTATTTGATTGTGCCCAATACCCCGGTGGAAGTGTGCCAACACTGTGGGACGACTTACTATCGTGCGGCGGTGTTGAAGCAAATCGAGCAGCAGTTTTTTGATATCTACAGCGATGCCATGGCCCCGGACGACTATCTTCAGGTGCCGATGAAGGCGTTTGGATGATGGATCAAGGATGGTTAGCGAAAGATTACCTAAACCTGAATAAGTCGTCTGGGGCAGGACATATATAGTGATGTCACCCTCTAGATGGAGCATTGCCCCCATGCGACAGGCTGCAAAGTGGTTGGGTTTGGTTGCCCTAACGACTGTACTGGTGCCCTTTGCCGAGATTCCCGGTTTCTTTAAAGAAACCGGGAATCTGATGCCCGCTGCGATGGCCCAGAGTGCCGAGGATCGCTTAGCTGAGGTAGATCGCTTGCTCGATCTGGGTATTGAACAAGCCCAAGTGAGCCAGTTTTGGGAGGCGCTACAATCCTGGCAGGAAGCGCTGGAAATTTGCCGCGAGATTGGCTACCGGGGTGGAGAAGGGAGGGTGCTGGGGAATTTAGGCCTTGCGTACAACAGCCTGGGAGATTATCGCCGCGCTATTGACTTCCATGAGCAAAGTCTGTTGATCGCCCGTGAGATTGGTGATCGCCAAGGAGAAGGAATTGCCCTAGTCAGTTTAGGCACTACCTTTGTTGACCTCGGCCAATATCGACATGCCATTGACTTTTTCTATCAGCAAGGTCTAAGTATTATTCGCGAGCTTGGCAACCAACAATGGGAAGGAAGCATTCTGGGTAATTTGGGTATTGCTTATCATCGGCTTGGTCAATATCAAAGCGCTATTGACCTTTATTGGAAGCATCTGGCTATTGCCCGCGAGGTTGGTGATCACCAGGGAGAAGGAATTGCACTGGGCCATTTGGGCGTAGCTTACGCTGATCTTGGTCAATATGAACGCGCCATTGACTTCTATAGGCAACATCTGACCATTGTCCGCACGATTGGTGATCATCAAGGAGAAGGAAATGTTCTAGGCAATTTGGGAAATGCCTACACTAAGCTCGGCCAACATCAACGTGCGGTTGACCTTTATCAGCGAAGTCTTGTGATTGCCCGTGAGATTGCTGATCGACAAGGGGAAGGCAGTACGTTGGGTAACTTGGGTCTTGTTTATGCTTATCTTGGTCAATATCAATATGCCATTGAATTCTATCAGCAGCATTTGGCTATTGCCCGTGAGATTGGTGATCGAGAAGGGGAAGGAAACACGCTGAATAACTTGGGTCTTGCTTACAACTATCTTGGAGACTATCGCCAAGCCATTGGGTTCTATGAGCAAGCTCTGGCCATCGCCCGCGACATTCAGAATCGCCTTGGCGAAGGACTTGCCCTGAGCAACTTGGGCTTGACTTATTCAAATACAGAACGATTCGCCCTGGCAGAAACAGCCTTAGCCCAAGCCCTGGATATCTGGGACGCTCTCAGAGACTCAGACCTGCCCGACGCCGACAAAATTTCCCTCTTTGAAACCCAGCGCAACTCGTTTCTGCTGCTTCAGCGGGTACTGGTTGCCCAGGATAAAGTTGGCCCAGCCCTAGAAGTGGCCGAACGGGGGCGAGGCCGAGCCTTTGCGGAACTCCTCTCCCAGCGCCTTTCATCCGAGGACGCTGTGCTAGACGCGGCACCACCTCAGCTAAGCGACATTAAAGCCCTAGCCCAGGAACAACAAACGACCCTGATCACCTATTCGGTGATCCGTTTCACCGATGAAGATGATGATGATGGCGTACTTCACATTTGGGTGGTTTCGCCCACGGGCGACCTCACCTTTCGCCGCCAACCCCTAGATGGCGTTGACCTATCCAGCCTCGTTACCACCGCCCGCCAGTCCCTGGGTGTGCGCGGCGACCGCTTGGCCACCGCCATCGTGGAACTCACCCCCGAAGCCCTGGCCCGCCAACAGGCCGAAACCGAAGCCAACCTCCGCCAGCTCTACGATGTGCTGATTGCCCCCATTGCCGACCTGCTGCCTGCTGACCCCACGCAGCCTGTGGTTTTCATGCCTCAAGATGAGTTGTTTTTGGTGCCCTTCGCTGCCCTCAAAGCGCCCGATGATCAATACCTGATTGAAAACCACACCATCCTCACGTCTCCCTCGATTCAGGTGTTTGGGCTGGCGACGGAGGCCAAAGCCGCTACGGTACGGGCCAACGGCGGTTCATCGGCGACCCGTAACCCCCTGATTGTGGGCAACCCCACCATGCCCAGCGTCACCTTTCTCAGCGAGGGCGGCAGCTTCCAGGATGTGCAGCTCAGTTCCCTACCCGGTGCCCAGCGAGAGGCCGAGGCGATTTCGGGCTTTCTACAAACCCCGGCCCTGTTGGGCAGTGCGGCCACCAAAACAGCGGTGCAGCAACGCATGGCCGAGGCCGATGTGATTCACTTGGCCACCCACGGTTTGCTGGAGTATGGCGACCCGCAACAAACCGGGACGCGGGATTTGCCCGGTGCCATTGCCCTCGCCCCCGGCAGTGGGGAGGATGGCCTACTAACGGCAGCGGAAATTTTGCAGATGGACTTGCGGGCCGACCTAGCTGTACTGAGTGCCTGCGACACCGGGCGGGGACGCATTACGGGGGATGGGGTGATTGGCCTCTCCCGTGCCTTTGTGGCGGCGGGGGTGCCCAGCATCATCGTGTCCCTCTGGGCGGTGGATGACCAGGCCACCGCAGACCTGATGGTGGCCTTTTACGACCATTGGCAACAGAGCGGCGACAAGGCCCAGGCCTTGCGACAGGCCATGCTCACCACCATGGAGACCCACCCCGACCCGCGCCTGTGGTCAGCCTTTACGTTGATTGGTTCCCCCAATTAAGCGACGTTTCTGACAAAACCTGAAGCCTTTTTTGAGGGTTGCCATGAAATAATTTTGGCTGGGTTGTATAAGTTCCTTTGCGTCAGACATAGATCACATTGTCGTCCTACAAACGTTGTGATTCTCATGAAACGACTGTCTTTGTCTAAGCTGTCCTTTTTCAAAGCAGCAGGGCTAATGGCCACGAGTGCGGCATTGATTGCCACCCCCCTCTCAGTTCAAGCGGGTTCCGCTGTGCTGGAGGTGTTCACCCAGGCCCAGCACACCGCCGCCGAGAAAGTTCGCGCCTTTGGCTTAGTTCCCAATCTCGAACCCCATATCCCAGCGGATTTGAGTCAATCGCAGAATCCGACCGCGCAGGATGCTGATGGAGGTGGTCGGGGCATTATCGGCCTCAGCGATGATCGCACGCCGATGACCAGCCGTAGCTATCCCTGGTCGGCGATTGGGCGGCTGCAAAGCCCGATAGATAGCACCACCATTACCATCTGTAGCGGTACTCTGGTGGCCCCAGATATCGTCCTCACCAATGCCCACTGTGTGATTAACCCCGAAACCAGCGAAATCAAGCCGAATATCACCTTTCATCCCAACATGATCGAGGGCCGTGTGGCCGACCCCAGCCACATTGCCCAGGCCGTAGATCTGATCTATGGCACCGATTTTTACAACGACAACCGCGCCCCCCACCCCCAGGATTGGGCCTTCGTCAAGCTGGATCGACCCCTAGGCGATACCTATGGCACCCTGGCCTGGACATCCCTCTCCGTGGGCGACCTGGTGCGTAATCACCGCAACCAAATCATCACCGCTGGCTACTCTGGGGATTTTCCTGCCGAGGCACCGGGGCGCACCGCTGGTGTTCACCTGGGCTGCAATGTGCTGGGCGAAGTGGAAGGTAGCCTGATCCACGACTGCGATACCCACCCCGGATCCTCCGGTGGCCCGATGATGACCCTCATCAACGGTGAGTACCGGATTGTGGGCATCAATTCCGCCGAACGCACCGAACGCGCCACCAACCCCACCACGGGCGAAGTCATCGCCAGCCAAGGAATCGTCAACTACGGAGTCAAAATTCAGCCCATCATCGACTTTATCCGTCAGGCCCAGCGGTAGCCGCCTCAGCCCGATCCGACCATCGTCCTCCATACACCCATCTGTCCTCACGGTGCCATCCCAATCCCCAGCATCCAATAACCAATAACCAACCCCACACCCAGCCTTTATTCCCTTCCTCGGAGATTTACTATGCCCCCTATCAAACGTCGTCACTTCTTACAGGCCGCCGGATCGAGCCTAGCCGCCATTGGCCTCAGCCAGACGGGCTTTTTGCGTCAGGCCCAGCAGTACAACCGCGCCCTAGCCCAAACCACGCCTCGCAAGCTGGCCCTGCTGGTGGGCATTAACCAATACAGCGCCTTCAACATCAGCGACCTAAACGGCTGCGTCCGGGATGTTGAGATGCAGTACGAGCTACTGGTGCATCGCTACGGCTTCAACCCCAGGGACATTGTGATGGTCACGGATGGCTCTGGTCTGCCGCCCACGCGGGCCAACATTCTGCAAGCCTTTGAGGAACATTTGATTGCCCAGGCTCGCCCCGGCGATGTAGTGGTCTTTCATTACTCCGGTCATGGGTCGCGAGTGCAGGATCCCGACCCGATTGTGGTGAGCCAGTGCGGCCCCAATAGCAATCCCAACGGCATCAACGGCACCCTCGTCCCTGGAGACGCCACCTTCACCTCCATCAGCGACACGGAGCGGGTGGTGACGGACATTATGGGCCGCAGCTTATTTTTGCTGACCCAGCGCATCCAGACCGACCATGTGTGCATGGTGCTAGACAGTTGTTTTTCGGGGGCGGGCACTCGCGGCAATGCCCAGGTGAGATCCGCCACCAGTTCCCGCCAAAGCGATGGAACGAGGGTACTTCGACCTAGTGAAGCCGAACTGGAGATGCAGGCCCGATGGAAGCAGGATTTGGGCCTAGAACTCGATACCTTTAACCGTCGCCGATCCGAGGGCATCGCCAAGGGGATGGCCATCGGATCCGCCAGTTGCGACCAAGAAGCCTACGAACTCCCCTTTGACACCGATGTCATCGCCGGAGCCTTCACCTATCTGCTGACCAGCTACCTATGGCAATCTCCCGTTGTGGAACCCGCCCGCACCACGCAGATTAACCTCGTCCGCAGCACCCGCCTCGCCGCCCAGAGTCGAGGTACCCAGGTGCCCATTTTTGAGGCCGCTCCCGGCAGTGATGTCCTGGCTCAGCCGCTGTACTTCGCCAATGCCCTAGCCCCCTTTGCGGAAGGTGCGGTGCTCAGCGTCATCGATAACCAAATTGAACTGTGGCTGGGGGGGATGTCGGAACACACCCTCGCAACCGCCCAACCGGGAAGTGTCTATGCCCTGATCGATCCCACCACATCCCAGGAGATGGGCGACGTTGAGCTAGAGTCACGCACGGGGCTGCGAGCCATTGCCCGTCCGGTGGGATCCGTCAATGCCCGCCCAGGGCTGCTGGTGCGCGAAAAGGTCGCCGCCCTCACCCTGCCCAATCTGCGGGTTGGGATTGATCCCTCCCTGGCTGATGAAGAGCAAGTGGCCACCACCGCCCTCACCAGCGCCCTCAGCGCCAGCAACGGCGACAGTCGCGTCACGGTGCTGCCCCTGGATCAACAGAGCAATGTGGCCTACGTGCTGGCCCGTACCGATGCCGACACCCAAGCCCGTCTGCGTCAGGCTGGAATCCCCGCTGAACATCTCCCTGCCGTGGGTTCCATCGCCCTCTACTCAGCAGATTTATCCACCGTAGTACTAGGCACCGCTGGAGGAGCCGTGAACGAAACCGCAGCGGCGGCGGTGCTACGCCTGCGGCCACGCCTGCGAGGCTTACTGGCGGCCCAGGTGCTGCAATCCTTGGCCGGACTCTCATCAGACTTGCGCGTCAGCGGTGAGATTGTCCCCCGCAGTGGTCGGGGTGGCACAGTGCCCTTCGCCAGCCGAGGAGCCAGGGGTCAGGGGGGCGTGCGCACACAGATTGCCCCTGCTACCTACCAATCCCAAGAACTTATTGATGTTCGTATCACCAATGAGGAAAGCACCCCCGTCTATGTGGCCTGTCTCATCATCGACAGCAGCGGCAACTTTATCACCCTCCACCCCGCCCGCTGGGATGCCCCCGACCTGGCTTCCGAAATTGCCCCCGGTGAGTCCCTAGTGGTGCCTCGGGCCGAGGATGGGGTTCAGTTTCGGGTCAGCGGTTCGGGCTTTTTGGAAATCCTCACCATTGTGAGCCAGGCTCCGCTGCGGGGGCTACTCCGCAATATGCAAGCCATCGCTAGCCGAGATGGGCGAACTGACCCCACCCGTGGCGCTGTACGTTTTGGCGACGGTGCAGGCGACCACCTCAATATGCTAGATGACCTGCTGGGGGATGTAGATACCCTCTCCCGCAGCCGCGCTACGGTGATGGTAGAAAACGTAGACAGCCGCAACACAGCGGTTGAATCAGGCGCGATTGCCGCCTTTTCCACCATCCTCGAAATTGTGGAGTAGGACTCTGCCCCTGCCCGCATTGGAACTCATCCTACGGGAAGCGTGTGACCCAAAAGCCCCTAAAACAAAACTTCAGTGCTGTTTCAATCCCTGAAAGGGTTTGGAGTGGGTTGAACATCTTTCGTGAGATATCGTCACTCCAATTTAGCTTGCGAACCCTGGAAGCTTTTTGGAGAGCAGATTTTAGGGGCTATCTTGTCTCATCTTCATTCGGAATAATCATCCCGTAAAGCGTTTAGATACCGTTTCAAATGCCTTCTTAACCTCTAAAATTTCCTAACCATAAGGCTTCAGGAGTATGGTGCCTATTCATATGAATAGGCACCATACTCCTAAATAGCCTCTAAGTGGGAAAACCAAGCCTCAAAGATGACCTTTCTCAACCCAAATGGACCTCGCGTAAAACTCGCCTTCACCTGGTTCTAGCCGGAAGCCACCCAACAACAGCCCTAACCAAACCTGTACCAGAGGCCAATCAAGCTGGGCCTGAAGCTGCCGCACCTCGATGGCCTCTGGGTGGGCCTCAAACCAAGCCCGGATCTGCTCCACCCAATCCCCCACGGATTCATCGTAGGCAGCGATGGCCTGCTGGGTGGCCTCCATCTCATCCACCATCGCCAGCAGGGCAGCCTTGTCTACGGTGGCCACCACCGAGTCTTCCTCGTGAACCGACTCAGCCTTGATGCGCTGCCGAGTTGGTGGCGCAACTATACCCTCGATGTCGAGCTGCTGACTGGAGCGCACCAATCCCCTAAGCCAGTCCTGGGCCAGGGTCGGATCTTCAGGATGATAGACCGCCTGCCATTGCTCGAAAAGGGCTTCTGCCTTGGCCTGGTGCAGAGTCGCCAGTCGTTCAATCACCGCACCCCCGACCGCCAGTTGGTCATGCAGATCCAGACCAACTAAGACGGATTCAATCGCCTGCCAAAGCTGACCTAGGTTCGTGGTCTCTGGGTCAACCAAGGCCGCATCGAGGGCCGTCTCTAGGGGCGAGGGTGTCATCACGTTGCCGTCACTACCAGTTCAGGCACAGCGGTTGGGTTGGAGGCCCGCAAGGGACACCCCTTAATGGGGCATTCGGTGGGCTCTAGGCGAATTTCAGCCTCGAACTGGTGGATCTGGGGATAGCGCTGATGGATTTCATCGAGCACCTGCACCAGGTATTGCTTCAGCCGACGCCCGGTGAGACCCGCACAGTGCATGGGTCGCACGGCCAGCAGTTGTTGGTCGCCCTGCCAAACCGAGGCCGCTACAGCATGGACAGGACTATCGGCTCGTTTGGCTCGGTACAGGTAGAGATAAGCCGCCGGAGGTAAGTCCACTTCAATCTTCAGTTCATCCACCTTGACCTGGTGCTGACTGGCCCGGTATTGCTCTCGCCGCTGCACATTCACCTGGCCCCGGTGACGGTAGTGGGAGCGACGGCGATGGCAGCGTGACGCAATCCAGCAATCATCGCCCCCAGGGCCATGGCGGTCTTGGGCTTCCTCAACTGAAAGCTGGGCGCAGGCGACACATTTTGAATCAGGCTTGCGAGGCATCGGCTGAATCCCTGGCTCTACCTAGGGTTTGGGCCATGTTGACCCCCTAACCCCATCCTAACCCTAAGTTGTGTAATTCATAGTGTAAGTCCAGGCGATGTGCCAGTATCCTAAAATAAGGCTGCATGAGTCTAGTGATAAGAATCGCTAAAACCCTTGAAAACTCGTTGTTTTCAATTGAGTAGTTGCAGTGACCGCAACTATTCAAAAACTTATAAGCATTGGATTAAAAAGACTTTGAGGATTTATTCAAATCACTAGACTAAGACTGGACTAGATTGGCCTAGGCTCAACCCTGACTGTGGAATGTGACAATCGCAGGTGAGATTGAACCGGATGTGGGAATGGGATCGCTGAAACGGGGTTTTTGGCTTAACATTTCAGACTTTTGGACTGGGGTGGCTCGGTTACGCGGATCGTTAGGGCAAGCACTGAGAAATCAATGCTTTTCGGTGGTGTGTCAGTTAGCTAGCGCTATCACCTGGATTCTGAACGGTAGCCGCAGTTGCTCCACTGTGATGCCCCAATTTTACTCGAACCACCTCAATAGGCCCTGGAATAGGCAGCTTTTAACCCTGAAATGGCCTAGCCATAGGATCTTCAGGAGATGTGGCCCATTTTTACACGAATCGGTGCCATACCCCTATACGTTAGAGTGGGTTTCCCAAACGGCGGTGTGGTATCACACTGGACTTCCCCCTGTCCCCATTCGTTGGGTCTTGGTCCGGGACCCGATGGGCAAGTTGGAGCCTCAGGCCTTTCTCTGTACTGATCTGGGGGCCACACCCGCCCAAATCTTGCGGTGGTTTCGGCAACGGTGGCAAGTCGAAGTCACCTTCCAGGAGGTGCGGGCTCATCTTGGCATCGAAACCCAGCGACAGTGGGCGGATTTAGCGATCCTACGCACCACACCTGCCCTGCTCGCAATCTTCTCCCTCGTCGTGCTTCTCACCCAGCGCCTGCACCCCAACTTTACCTTCCCCCTGCCTCAAACCGCCTGGTACACGAAGCCATGCCCGACTTTTGCCGATGCCTTGGCCTTGGTCCGACGTTATTTGTGGGCTTCTCGTCTTTTTCAGACATCACCAGATGACCTGGGGTACGTTAAAGTCCCTCGCTCTATCTTCGACACCTGGACCGAGTTACTCTGCCATGCCGCCTGATTGGATAAAGTCGAGCTTAGCAGACCAGTGCCCTGTTCTGCATTTCCTCTACTTTGATCGTACCTCGCACGTCTAGAATTCGCTATAAAACTCTACAATCCAGAAACGGGTGAATACACAGACCAGAAATTGGGTGAGAACGAACTATGCATGATACCAAAAGAATTTACTATAAAATTGTAGAAGCTTCAAAAAAATAGGCTCTGCGTTATCAGCGTCTCTTATTTCAATGACGATGATGAGTACATATCTGAAAAACTTTGAGAAGAGAATTAACATGCTATTTGAAACCATTCCTCTACCTGAAAAATATAACTATCTCGCGCCTGACGGCTCCGAGATTCGGTTACTCCCTGGAATGCAAGGAGGAAGCCTCCTGACTGCCTGACAGAAGTGGGTGAAAGGCTTGAAACCTCGTAGAGCGAGGGGGAAAAGGTGAGGTGACATGAGACGCTGGAATTTGCGTATCTCAGGGTCTTTGCCATGCCAGCCCCCACCTGTCTTTATGATCAAGTG
>JBIPSI010000036.1:0-50104 GCA_044070495.1 Spirulina sp.
AGCCTATATCTTTTTCAGCTTGCGTCGTTTTGTCGAGCAGCGGGCCAGCATAGGTGCGGTTCGCCTCCTCCACTGAGTGCCCCATCAGCTCAGCAGCGGCTTAATGAGAATTTCAGATTCTCAAAAGCATTGATGCGCAAGGGCTAGAACCCTTACGCATCAATGCTTTTACAGTATGGGCGATACTGGATTCGAACCAGTGACCCCTTCCGTGTGAAGGAAGTGCGCTACCACTGTGCTAATCGCCCGTCGGTCTTATAAAGTAGCACAGGATGCGAACCTAGCTCAACTGATTTTCCAATTTTTCCGGTTGGGGCCGCGAGGGAAGACCGTTAGGCGAGGTCGGTGGGGATGGGGTTGACTTGGGTTTGGGCGAGTTGGGCTTGGACGAGGAGTTCGATGTCTTGGCGGCGCACTTCGATGCCTTGGCCCAATTGGCCGGGGGTTTCGCAGAAGATCAGGCTGTCGATGGGTTTCATGGCCAGCAGTTGGAACAGGATGTTGATGACGGGAACGGGTAGGGCCATTACCTGGGGGTCTTTGATGGTCGCTTGGCTGGCGGCGGCGTCTGGCAGGGTGGGGTAGGCGTAGACGACGTTTTTGCGGGTATTGGGCTGGGTGCGATTGCTGAGGGTGGTCATCACCCAGCTTTGCTCTAGGTTTTGCAGGATGTAGTACTGGGGGTATTTAAGCTGCACGGCTATCGCCTTGAGGGTAGGGGCGATGGCAGCCACGGTGGTCGGGTTGATCAGGTGGCTGGGGGTGTTTTGCACCAGGTTGGCGATTTGGTCGTCGAGGGTCATGAACAATAGGGGGATGAGGGCCAGGGTGAAAATATTAGGTGCGTTGCCAGCTTTGGAGAGGTGTTAAACTTAAGCGGCAGGGATGGGGATGATGATCGACATCCTTCAGGGGTGTTAGGGGCAGTCGGGTAACCAACTGCCCTCTAACTTGTCCTAAAGCTAGGCATCGTCCTCAGTATAGAGTAGCGTCGCGGCGTCCGTTTAACTTGGGGGCGGCGACCAAGGCATCTACATTACTTTCAAACACCTGAATATCGCACATCGATTTGTGTCGCTCTTTTAAGGATCAATGCGCTTGAGCCAGGGGATCTGTTTGTTGTCTGTAGATGCTTTAACACAGGCTTTGTACGACGGGCTGCGGGAAAAGACCAGGGCTCCGGAGACGGCGTGTTGGGCCGTTGCGGGGCGCTTAGGACGAGAGGTGCAGCGAATTTGCAGTGAGAGCGACCGGATTCAGGCATCGGGGGAGGTGGCCGATTGGGCCTCTTCCCTGGGGAACTATCGCCTGGAGCAATGTTTGCGGTACTACGGTTTGGGGTCGCGGCAGGGACGAGTTGATCTCCACAGCACCCTCAGCGCCATTGTCTATCGCTATATGACGCCGCCCCACGGGCAGGTGAGCTATCCGGCTCGGCTGAGTTTAATTGAGGATTTTTTGCAGGGGTTTTACGTGGAGACGCTGGGGGCCTTTCGGCGGGAGAACCAGATGAGCGGCGAGTATCAACCCCGCACCCTGTTGGAACTGGCGGAGTTTATGGCCTTTGCGGAGCGCTATGGCAAGCGGCGGATTCCGCTGCCAGGGCATCGCAGCCAGCAGTTAATTATTCTCAGGGCGCAAACCTTTTCGCGACAGCAGCCCCCGGAGTTGGCGGTCGATATTACCCAGGCCATAGACTATGGGGGCGAGAGCGACGATGTGCGTCCAGTGGCCTCTCACCAGCGGATTCGGGAGGAACTGTTGGCCCAAGGGGAGGAGGTGCCGGAGTGTTCCCTGCGAGATGAGGTGATCGAGAAGCTGATGGATTACCTCAAGGAGCGGGATCAAATGGACTGTGCCGACTATTTCACCCTGCGGCTGATGGACTTGCCCACCCAGGAGATTGAGGCCCTGCTCCATCTCACCCCCCGTCAGCGGGACTACCTTCAGCAGCGGTTTAAGTATCACCTGCTGCGCTTTGCCCTGTCCCACCATTGGCAATTGGTGCACGAATGGTTAGGTGTGGGGTTAGAGACTAACCTAGGGCTAACCCCGCAGCAGTGGCAGCAGTGGCAGCAAACCTTGACCCCGCCGCAGGCTGAATTGCTACGTTTAAAGCAGACGGGGGTAGCCGATGGAGAGGCGGCTAAACAACTGGGCCTTACCACTAACCAACTCCATAAGCAATGGACTAAATTGTTGGCACAGGCGTGGGAAATTCGTAATCTTTAGTATCCGGATAGGCGGATTTAGGCCATGAATAGAGACTCAGATATCATGAAAGCCATCCTGCTGAAGCTGCTGTTTGAGGCGGATTCGGCGGAAGGTTCCCCATCAGGAGACGACCGTCTAAGTTCCTCTACCTCGGCCCCATGGCCCGATTCTGTAGCATCCGATGACGTATTCGCCTATTCCCACGGTGCAGACCCCAATGCCGTTTTCGACCCTGGAGATCATCCCGTCGTGCAAACCCATTTTGAAGCTCTTTTAAAGCGCCGCCTCAGCCAAGACATTGCCCAACATCCACCCCTGTTTCCCTGGGAGCAGGGTCTCCAAGACTACCCTGACCAATTGCGCCTAGAGGTGGGGGTTGCCTCCATTTGGCTAGACCACCTGCAAAACCTAGAAGTTCCCGCCGATTTCCCGGAGGAGGTACTGGCGGAACTATTGGGCCACTGCCAGCGAGCCACCCGTCAGGCCCAACAATTGGGGCGGCAACTGATGGAGGCGGTGGAAGCCTTCTTCCCTGACCAATCCCAAGACCTAGCCTACGTGGCGGGGTTGGTGGCGCGGCCCAATTTTCGCGGAACGGCAGCGGCCCTTGGCACCGTAGACTATACGAGTGCCTCGCCCCAGCAGCAAATAGCTCTCACCATGCTGGCCGCCCGTCAGATTTTTGAGGCCCTTTCCCTCACCGTTTCCCCCCTAGCCCCCAGCATCCACCGCACTTGGATGACCGCCGCTGGCCCCCTCAGCATTGCTGTGGCGCGGCTGAATGAGGCCATTGTAGAAGTGCGGGCCGAATTGCCTCAAGCTGGGGCCGTGGTGCTTACGGGGCTCACCGATACCCTCCACTCAGATCGTTCCACAGCGGGGGAAGTTATCCTCCAACTAACCTACCCCCAACCCTACACCCCCTACACCCTAGAGGTCAGCCTAGGGGAGGAAACAACGCCCCTGCGATTCCAACTGACTGTTGAAGCCTAGGGGACGCTCTGCTTAGCCTGGAAGGGGAGGGTAACGAGCCATCGTCCTTGGTTTACACTAGGGCCATGACCGCCCCCGATCCCACCCCCCTGACCGAGATTGCCCTCCAGCCCCCGTCCAAGTCGGATGCGGGGCTGGCTCCGTTGCTGTTGACGGTGATTGAACTGGTGCGCCAACTGATGGAGGCCCAGGTGATTCGGCGCATGGAGGGGGGCGAACTCAGCGACGACGACCTAGATCGAGCCTCGGAAAGCTTGACCAAGCTAGAGGAGCAGGTGGTGCACCTGTGCGAAATTTTTGAAGTGGATCCGGCGGAGCTCAACATTGACCTGGGGGAAATGGGCACCCTGCTGCCTAGGGTGGGCCATTACTATCCGGGCGAAGTCTCCCAAAGCCCGACGATTTTGGAATTGCTGGATCGCCTCTTAGATACGGGGGTGGTGGTGGAGGGGAACGTGGAACTGGGCATGGCTCGCCTGAATCTGATCCACGCTAAGCTGCGGCTGGTGCTGACCTCTAAGCCCGTCTAGTCGGTCTAGTCCAGGTGGATCTAGTCTACGACGGGGCTGCCGTGGTGATGGGTCATATACCAGCGTCCGGCCATGCGTTCAAAGCCGTTGGTGGCCATGGAACGGGCCTGAAGTCGCCGCCCCTGGCTAATTTGCAGCACGTTTTCCACCAGCACGACGTAGGCCAGATCGCCACTGACTTCCACGGTCAAAACATCGGTGTCGATTTCGATGTAGCTGGTGTGGGCAAAAATTCTGGCCCAGGCCTCGCGAATCTCCGTCCATCCCTTGAGGGCATCGCGACCTGGGTGGATGCAGAGGCAGCCGATGCCCTTAGACCAGACGGCCTCCATCGCTTCGAGGTCTTTTTTCTCAAAGCTGCGATAGAACGCCTGATTGGCGGCCAAAACTAATTCCCGATCATCAGCCATAGGCTCCTCACTGATAAGATACAAGGGCTTTTCCTGGCCTCCTCTGTTGAGCATAGCTAACCGCTCCGGGGTCTAACCACCTTGGCGGCCCAGATTTTTTATCCCCGCTCCGAATTCCTATGCTGACCCTCGAAAACCTCTGTAAGTCCTATGGTTCTAAGCCCGTTCTGCAAGATTTGAGCTTGGCCCTTGAACCGGGGGAAATCTACGGCCTGCTGGGGCCAAACGGAGCCGGAAAAACCACCACCATCAACATCATTTGCGGCCTACTGAAGGCCGATGCTGGGGCCGTTTACCTGGGTGGCCAACCCGCCAGTGCCCGTACCAAGGGCCAGGTGGGCATCGTCCCCCAGAGCAATTTGCTCTACACCAGCCTCTCCTGCCGGGATAATTTGGCCTTTCTAGGGCGGCTGTATGGGCTGTCTCGCCAAGACTGTCGGCGGCGCATTGAGGTGTGCCTGGGGGCGGTGAACTTGCTGGAGAAGCGCCATACCCCCGTAGAGCGCCTTAGCGGCGGCATGCAGCGGCGGCTGAGCTTGGCGGCGGCCATGCTCCACAAACCCCAACTGGTGATTTTGGACGAACCCACCACCGGGTTAGACATTGAGTCCCGCCAGGATGTGTGGCAACTGATCCGCCAACTGAGGGAGATGGGGGTGACGGTGCTGCTCACCAGCCATCTGTTCGACGAGGTGGAGCGTCTCTGTCAGCGCATTGGCATCCTCAAGCAGGGGCGCATTGTGGCCGAGGGCAGCCTAGACACCCTGCGGCAGCGCATCCCCGCCCACGAAATCGTTACCCTCGACACCCCCGACCCCGACAGCGCCATCCAACGCGGGAATCAGTTGGGCTATGCCCACCGCTACTACGGCGGCGAACTCGCCTTTTGGGTGCCCGACCAGCCCGACCTCAAGGAACTGATTGCCCGCTTCGATGGCGTCCCCCTCGACTCCATTGCCCGCCATCCCATCAAGCTAGAGCATGTCTACCTAGAGGTAACCCGCCAAGCAGTCATCCCCTCCCCTGAGGTGGGGCGGCTGTCCTCCGTGGGATAACCAGGGCGAGGATCGAGGTCTGGCTATCCCATAAGATTTGTAACCCACCCCAGCTATCTGAATGCTGCACGGTTGAAAGAACGGTTTAAGATGAGAGCAAGGGTTACATCCCTTCACACTTTACCCTTCACCTCCCACCTCTGTTTTCCCCTCTACCCGCTGGTGCCATGTCGTTCTTTCGGTCTTATATTGCCCCGCTGCTGATTGTGCTCATTTTTGCCGTAGCCATGCTGGCGGTGAGTGCCCGCATCTTTTTGCCCAGCGACATGATGGCCCCCGCCCCCCTTGAGGAACCTGTGTCTACCCTGCCAACAGATCTCCTGGGGGCTAGCGATGGAGGATCCGTTGATCTGTCCGAATTCATCCATGGCCCTGCGGCTTATCAGGTCGAGGGCTAGCCTACATTTCATGAACCTTAGGGATACCAAGTCCTAAGGGTTCGGTACCCTGTGGAAGGTTGGGGGGCCATGACCCACCCGCTCTTTTTCGCTGTGGGGTGCCTATCGTGTCCGCATTGCCGTTTATTATCCAAAAGTTTGTCTTCCAGCCGGAGGGGCAGGCCAACATTGTTGACCTAGACGATGCCACGGGCAATCCGGGCACCATTCCGGGCTACTTTGTGATGAGCAGCGCCCCACCCAACATTGATCCCACCCCGGAGGAACTGGAGGGGATCAATGAAGCCCTCCAGCAGGAACAGGCGCGGCAGGGGGTAGAGGAGATTGCCGATCATCTGCATCGGATGATGGCCGCCAACCCAGAGGGCCATGCCGAACTGGTGATTACGGTACATGGCTACAACACCAGCCGCCGAGGGGTAGAGGCTTGGTATAAAAACATTTTCAAGTCCATCAACCGCCACGATGATGCCATTCGGGACAAGGCTAACCACGTTTTCATCGGCTATCGCTGGCCCTCGGAAAACGTCAAGCTGAGCCGATTCCCAGAGGCGTTGCTGGCTCTACCGCCCCTCCCCCGCGATATTTTGGCGTCTGGGATGCTGGGGTTTGTGCTGCTGGTTATTATCCAATTCCTAGCCTTTGGGGCCACCCTGTGGGGATGGTTGGTTAGTGCGGTGCTCGGCCTTTTGACGGCCCTAGGGCTGCTGATGTTTGCCCTGGTGGTGCTGCGGCTGGTGGTGTATTTTCGAGATAACTACCGCGCCAACAACTTTGGGGTGCTGGATCTAGTAGAACTGCTGCGCCAGATTGACCACGCCATTGTGCAGCGCACCGCCGAAGAGATGTTTCCCGGCATGGCGCAGGCTTCTCCCACCGATCAGGCGAAGGCCATGGCCCAGGCCCAGAACTACTGGGGGCGGCGTTCTCGCAATAAGGTGAAGCTGAGCTTCATTGGCCACAGCATGGGGGCCTTTGTGGTCACCAATGTGGTGCGGATTCTATCGGATGTGTTTGACAGCAGTTCCGTCAACAAGCGCCCCGATAGCGACGTGGGGGATGTGTTTCGCCTAGAGCGCTTGGTGCTAGCCTCCCCGGATATTCCGGTGCTGACGATTATCACTAGTCGGGCCAACTTCCTGGCATCGTCCCTGCGGCGATTCTCCGAGTCCTACCTGTTTTCCAGCGAGGGAGACATTGCCCTACGCATTGCCTCCACCGCCGCCAACTACATCGCCTTCCCCAGCCGCAGCCAGTCTCGTGGTTATCGCCTGGGCAATGTGGCCCTCAAAAATCCCTCCGGCACCCGTGCCGACTACGGCCTGCTGAACCTGCCCCACCTAGAGCAAGACTTCCCCCTCGATCTCCCCATCAGCGTGGCCCTCGCCCAGGCCCAGGATCGGGTGATGGAGATGCTTTTCCTCACCTTCCAGCGGTTTCAGGCCCAGGGGGTGGTCACCCTGGCCAGCCTATTCCAGGAACAGACCAGCAGCCCCAGCAACCAGGCCACCATCGCCGATCTGTTCACCTACTTCGACTGCACCGACTATGTGGATGTGCGCTACAACCCCGCCGACAACACCTGTTCCGCCCAGCCCCTGGGCCTACTCACCAGAGCCAAGGGCAAACCCGTGCTCAAATCCCTAGACTATTTCCTGCTCACCCTCGACTATGCCACGGGCAAGCGCGATGTTCACGGCGGCTACTTCCAGGGACAATTCAGTCAACAACTCCTCTACAGGCTGGCGTTTCTCGGCTTTGGCGGCTACCTCAAAACCTTCGATGCCGACCCCCAGGTGGCCCTCAGCCAGTTTCACCTCGCCTGCCAAGACAAGCACATCCAGGGCTATCTCTCCCCCTTCCGCTACCGCGTGGATATCCAGGGTGGCAACCGCCAAGGGGCCTTGAGGGATATGTTGAATGCCATCGAAGAAAAGGCTTCCTAGGCGAGAGGGCTGGGCTGGGTGGTCGAATTGGCAGGGATCGAGACCCATGGTTTTGGCCCATTTCTTAAGAAAATCCTTGGCTTCCGGCCCGTCTGCCCCCGCCCCCCCTGTTTAGACTAAAGGGGTTGCCTTTGCCCTTCATTCCACAGCGCCATGGCGAAAGAAAACCTGTTTCTTTGTATGGGGTCGGCCTGTCACCAAATGGGGGTCTACGATGTGTTGCCCCAGCTTCAGGCGTTAATTCAGGCCCACAATTTGGATGACGTGATTGAACTGAAGGGTTCCTTCTGTCTAGAAACGTGCAGTCAGGGGATTGTGATGAAGTTTCAGGATCATCGCTTTTTGGGCATTAGTCCTCAAAATGTAGAAACAATTTTCGTCGAGCGTATTTTACCAATGATTCAGGCGGCCCTTGCCCACGCCCAGTAGGGATTTTGTTATGGTAAACCCTGCCTTTCCCAACCCCTCCCCCCATCCCAAAAACGAGGATACCGATCCTCAAGATCACCATCACCTTTGGCAGTTGTTGTGGGAATACGACCCCAATGGCCTGCTGGTGGTGGATGCGGATCTCTATATTAAGCTGGTGAATCCGGCCTTTTGTCGGATGTTTAAGGTGCAGCCTGAGGATGTTATCGGACAGCCTGCTAGCACCATTTTGGACGACGTGAGTGATTTTCGACGAGTGTGGGAAACGGGGGAAGTCTATCGCGGTAAGCCAAGGGAATTTGCCCAGTACAATCTATTAGTCAATCAGGTGATTTTTCCCATCCCCGATGAGGGGATTGTCGCTTGCATTATGGCGGACTACAGTCATCAACTGATCGAGCGGCGAGAACTAATGGCCATCAAAGAAACCACCATTCAGCAGGTAAACCAGGTGGTGGATAACCAAATGAAGGTCGTCCAGGAAATTGCCGGGTTACTAGGGGAAACCACGGCCCAAACCAAGGTGAGTCTTTTAAAAATTGTGCAAATGCTCCAGCACGAAGCGGTGGATGCCGTGGCGGTGAGGCCCGTGGATAGGGGAGGTGCCGACGCAGCGCGTGCCAGGGTGGAGGACGGCTAGCCCATGACCGTAGACACCTTCATTGACATCCACAGCGCCAGTCTGAATAAGCGGGGTGAGGAACTCTGTGGCGATAAGGTCAAGTACCTGAAAACGGGCACCAAAACCACCGTGGTGCTGTCCGATGGCCTGGGGAGCGGGGTGAAGGCCAACATTTTGGCCACCCTGACCACGGAAATTTTAATCACCATGCTAAATGCCGATGTGCCCCTGGAGGAGGTACTGAAAACGGTGATCGCCACCCTGCCCATTTGCCAGGTGCGAAAAATTGCCTATTCCACCTTCACCATCCTCTGGGTGGATGGCCACACCAACCGCTTCAAGGTGATTAATTTCGATAATCCGCCCCCGGTGTTTTGCCATCGGGGCCACGTCGAACCCCTGGCCATGGAAACCCAGGAAATCCTAGGCCGCAAGCTGCAATCCGCCGAGGGCCAACTCGACCGAGGGGACTTCTTGGGGGCGATTAGCGACGGCGTGCTCTATGCCGGGATGGGCATGACCATGAACTTTGGCTGGGGCTGGGACAACATCGCCCAGTACGTAGAAGGGGTGATTGGCAGTCAGGCCCACACGGCGCGATCCATCGTCAAGCGGGTGATTGACCACACCTTCGAGCTATACCAGGGCCAGGTGGGCGACGATGCCACCATGGTGGGGCTGTATATGCGCCAGCGCCACCCGCTGATGATTTTCACTGGCCCCCCCCTGGAGGACAGCCAGGACGAAACCTTTGTGAATCGGCTGCTGAATTTTGAGGGGCGCAAGGTAGTGTGCGGCGGCACCACGGGCAACATCGTGGCCAGCTACCTGGGGGAAATCGTCGAGATGGATCTGTCCACCATGCGGCGAGAACTGCCCCCCATTGGTCGCCTCAGCAGTGTGGATCTGGTCACCGAGGGGATTTTGACCCTCTCCAAGGCGACGGAATACATTCGCCAGTGCCACTGCGACCTAGGCCGCCTGCGCTTCGACAACAATGGAGCCTATCTGCTGGCCTGCGAAATTCTCCAGGCCGACTCGATTCACTTTTTGGTGGGGCAGAGCATTAACGAGTTTTACCAAAACCCGCTGTTGCCTAAGAATATTTCCATCCGCCGCAGCCTGATTGAGGATCTCGTCACCGTACTGCGCCGCTTCCAAAAGGAGGTAACCATTGAGTATTGTTAGCCTCAGTGAAGTCTTGGCCTATCCGCCGTGCTAAACCAAAGCTATCTCGTATAGCTTGTATATTTGTAGAATCTTAGGAATCATTGTTTGGGAATTCTTGTAGAAATCACCGACCGAGAAGGGAATCGTCGGCAATTTTAGGCCCATCCTTGGGCAATCTAAACTGTAGTCCGGGTGCCTTTCCTCTGCCCACCGCTGACCCGGATTGTCTACCCATCACGGAGAACTGGTTCTATGGCTGAGTCATCGCGTGTTCCGGCCAACCCCAATGTCCCCCCCCGTCCGGCGGCACCGTCCGCCGCCCCAGGGCAGCGGCCCCCATCTGCCCCACCGCCCCAGGGACAACGGCCTCCTGCGCCGCCCCAGGGCCAGCAGCGGCCCCCGGCCCCACCGCCCCAATCTCCCCCCCCCCAACCCTCAGGCCAGGGACAGCAGCGCCCTCCGGCAGCGGCTCAGCACCGTGCCCCTAGCCCGCCGCCCATGCCCACCGCCGCCGAAACCATCAAGGTGGGGGGCAGCCCCACCCTGGAGCATATCGTGCGGGAAGCCTTTGATAAGGGCTTTTCCGACATCCACCTGGGCGTAGGCGAAATACCCCGGTTCCGGGAACGGGGGGAAATTAGCCCGACGGAATACCCCGTCACCGACGAGGCCACCTTTTACAGTTGGCTAGAGGAAATTCTGCGGCCCGACCAAATCCAGGAATTTCGCCAGAGCCTGGACTTTGACGGTGCCGCCCAGTACGACTTCACCCGGATCCGGATCAACATTTTTGACTCCCTGCGTGGCCCTGCCATGGTGCTGCGTCTGATTCCGGTGAAAATTCTCACCCTAGAGCAATTGGGCTTCGATGGCATTTTTAAAGAGGTCTGCCACTACCACAAGGGCCTAATTCTGGTGACGGGGCCAACCGGTTCCGGGAAATCCACCACCATGGCGGCGATGATTGACTATGTGAACAGCGAGATGCCGAAGCACATCATCACCATCGAAGACCCGGTGGAATTTGTCCACACCAGTAAACGTTCCCTGGTGAAGCAGCGGGAAGTGGGGATGCACACCCACAAGTTCGATAACGCCCTGAAAGCCTCCCTGCGGGAAGACCCGGACATCATTCTGGTGGGGGAAATGCGGGACAAAGAAACGGTGAACACCGCCCTCAAAGCCGCCCAAACCGGACACTTGGTGATGGGAACCCTACACACCAACAGCGCCGTAAAGACGGTGGAGCGGATCCTCAACCTCTATGAGCCCGACCAGCAAGCCCCGATTCGGGTAGCCCTGGCGGAATCGCTGATCGCCGTCATTGCCCAGGGTCTCTGCCGCACCACCGACGGCAAACGGGCCGCATTCCACGACATCTTGATCAACACCGACGCCATTAAGGACTACATCCTGCGCGGTCAGTTGGACGAGGTGGAAGCGCTGATTCCCAAATGTACCTTCGACGGCATGTGTACCATGAACCAGTCCCTCTACGCCCTCTACGAATCGGGGCGGATCACCGAGGAAACGGCCCTGGAAATGTCGCCGAAACAGAACGAAATGGCCCAGATGTTGCGGGGCCGTGTCTAGGGTGCCTCGATCTACCCCCACCACCGCCGCCAGTTTTAAGGGGCTAGCCCTCTTCACTCCGGGCGGCGACTGCGTCTACTGCATCGACCAGCGGAAACGCAACCACTGGCACCTGGATCTCTGTGCGGCGCTGCAAACCTCCCTGGGGCTAGCCGAGCCGCCCTATTTCCTGTTGCCCTGCTTCACCGCCACCGTAGATCGCTGGATAGACCCCAGGAATCAAGCCATCGTCACCGTGGCCGAAGCCTACCCCCGTGCCCTGCGCTATCAAACCCTGCTCAACGTCCTGTTTGACACCAACGATCTGGAGTGGCAGCCCAACTACAGCCACCACGAAGACTGCTCTGTTTGGGTGATCGAGTCCTACCGAACGACCTTTCCCCAACTGTGGGAGCGTCACAATCTAATCCGGCGGGTGGAGGCGAGCTGGGTTAGCCCGCTGGGTGTTGGCTTTTTCCCTGCCGCTGTTAGAGACAGTGCCTCCGGGGATATCCCAGAAGAGGAGACCAGCCATGTGTTCAAACTGTTTGTGAGCGGGGCCGACACCACCGCCACCGAGCACATGCTGCGGGTGCTGCGCAACACCCTGGAGGCCACTCTACCTCACCCCTATACCCTTCATCTTATCGACGTTCTCACCCATCCCGATGAGGCCGAAACCAACAACATTACGGCCACTCCCACCCTGATTCAGGTGTCGCCCCCGCCCGCCCGCCGCATTGTGGGTCAGTGGCCTAGCCCCAACCAACTCAGGCAGCTCTTGGGTTAGTCAAGGCTCAGGGGATAGGCCCAAGGGATAAGATAGACACTGGCCCCGTTGAAATCTCTGCTATGCAAACCCAAAATCGTCCTTTGCCCGTCGCCGACTCCGCTGCTGACTCTGTCGCTATCGTAGGACTGCCCCCTCGGCAGGCCAGTGTTAGCCGTACCACCGGAGAAACCGATGTGCGGGTGAGCCTCAACCTAGACGGCAGCGGCCAGTGTAGTGCCAACACGGGCATTCCGTTTTTGGATCACATGCTGCACCAAATTTCCTCCCACGGGTTGATTGATCTCGACGTGCAGGCCCAGGGCGATATCCACATCGACGACCACCACACCAACGAAGATGTGGGCATTACCCTCGGCATGGCCCTACACCAGGCGTTGGGCGACCGCAAGGGCATTACCCGCTTCGGCCACTTTGTTGCGCCGTTAGATGAGTCTCTCGTGCAGGTGGCCCTAGACTTTTCGGGACGGCCCCACCTCAGCTACGGCCTCACCATCCCCACCGAGCGGGTCGGCACCTACGATACCCAACTGGTGCGCGAGTTTTTTGTGGCCATCGTCAACCACAGCCAAATGACCCTCCACCTGCGCCAACTGGACGGCCTCAACTCCCACCACATCATCGAAGCCACCTTCAAAGCCTTTGCCAGAGCCATGCGGATGGCGGTGGAGGTCGATCCCCGTCGCGCCCACCTGATCCCCAGTTCTAAGGGTGTGATTTAAAGGCTGTGTTTAGATCCGTTGCCCCCGGCACCACCAGTCGTCTGATCAGTGTCGATCATCGGGAAACCTATGGTCGCCATGTGCTGGCTCGCCTTGCGCCCCAAATTCCCATCCACACCTGCCTAGATTTGGGCTGTGGGGCGGGGGCCGATCTGGGGATTATCAAGGCAAACCATCCCCAGTCCCAATGCTATGGGGTCGATTTTGGCGACTGGAATGCCGCCACCCTCAATCAAGCCGGAATTCAGCCCGTGGCAGTAAACATTGAGACGGAACCGCTGCCCTTTGGCCCGGAAACCATGGATTTGGTGATTGCCAACCAGGTGCTAGAGCACACCAAGGAAGTATTTTGGATCAACCACGAAATTTTTCGAGTACTCAAGGTCGGTGGTTTTCTATATTTGGGGGTGCCCAACGTCCTTTCTCTGCACAATCGCATTTTGGGCTTGTTTGGCGTTCATCCCACCTCTAGCAAACTGATCTCGGCCCATGTGCGGCCCTTTTCCAAAGGCGATACGCTGCTGTTTTATCGGGAAATCGGCGGACATTTCACCGAACTTGCTGGCTTCTGGGGGTCTCAGTTCTACCCCTTCCCCCCTTCCCTTGCCCGTCCTCTAGCCCAATGGTTTCCATCGGCGGCCTTTTCAATTTTTTTCTTAGTTAAGAAAACAGGCCCCTACCAAGGAGAATTTATCCGCTACCTCTCCCAAGTCACCCTAGAAACCAACTTTTTTACCGGCCTAGGCCCCTAATCATCGCTGGATACCCTTAGGGCGGACAGGCTCTCTTCAAGGCAAATCCTAATTCATGCCCCAAGGTAGTCCTAATGTAATTGATGTCCCGATTGAGGAGATCACGGGGCTGGGTCTCTGCCAATGTGCCGGAAAAAGCCACAGTCCTAGAGGCAAGGCCTACAATAAGAATGAGATCACGTTACAAAACTTTATCTCGCCAAAAGCGATCCCCGTTTTCGGGTAACGTCCTTATATGAAAGAGTTTAACGCCAGCCAAGCCCTACACCTGCGGGTACCCCACGAGGCCATCCCCATCGAGCATTACCTGCGCCAGCCCCAGCGATTGGTGCAGGCCATCACCGATCCACGCCGCATCGAACCCCGTGAGGAGGGGGTGTATCGTCTCAGCTTGCGACCCCTGCACTTTTTCGGCCTCCATGTCGAACCCACCACAGACCTCAAGGTGTGGGGGCTAGACGATGGGTCCCTCTGTCTCGAGGCGCTTAACTGCGAAGTGCGAGGCCCCGACTACCTCAGCCACATTAACGACTCCTTTTCCATGGGTCTCAAGGGCATCCTCACGCCCCATCGTCAAGATCAACACACCGAGCTCCAGGGTGAAGCCAACCTCACCATTCGGTTAGACATGCCCCCGCCCATTAAGTTCATGCCCCACTCGGTGCTGGATGCCACCGGGCGTACCTTCCTCAGCGGCATTTTGATGACCATGAAAAACCGCATCGAGCATCACCTGATCCACGATTACCGGGCCTGGGTGGAACACACTACTCAAAACTCCCAGACTCAGCCCAGTGTTTTTCAAGGTCGCCTCGCCCAGTAAATAGGACTAATGTGCCCTACTGAAACGGTTTTGGGGATCAGCCTCGTGCAAGTTCCCTAGCCAAGGTCAGACAGGTGGATAGAGCCGCATCGGTTTTGATGGCTTGGGGATCGCAACTGGGCACGGTGGCTCGGTAGCCTGCGGTGTTGAGGGCCACAATCAGGTGATCTCGGTTGGGAATGTCCATCTGTCCCCGGCGGCCAATTTCCCCGAGGGGATAGTAATAGGGGGGCAGGGGGGCTTCGGCGGCCATGCGGTTCAGGACTTCGACCTGCGACGACCAACCCCAGTCCTGCGCCAAGGTAGCCATCGCTTCTAGGGTGGGGACATGGTGCAGATCCCCTAGCCACATGGGGCCGCTGAGCACCAGGCTGGCACCGTCCCCGGCACGGGTGACGGGTGGGATGACTTCGTCTGTCGGACAGCCTGGATCTAACCCAGGCTGTGACCGATTTGTCCAAGATGGATTTTGCGGATCCTGGGCTGGGCAGTCACAGGTACAGGTGACTTGGCCCAACTTGCGCCAATCCACAGTTTGAAACTGGCCGCAGCGGTGGCAATAGGCCAAAAACCCGTAGGTGCGGCTGGAGAGGGTGGGGCGTTTAACGAGACGCACCATGGCCCGATGCACCTGCCCCGTAAACAGGGAGAAGATGGGATCAATGCCAAGGCCACGGGCGGCAGCGGTTTGGGCCGCATGGCCAATCAGCAACCGTAGCCCCTGTTCATGGACAGCGGGGTGAGAACGGGCGCTGGCCCCGTAGATTTTCAGGCTGCGTTCGGGATCGTGGCCGCTGGTGGAACGGGCATCGGTACTGGTCAGGTACAGCAGCCCGCCAATTTTAGCCGCCCAGAGGGCATTGCTGGTGTGGGGACTGGGACTGCCGAAGTTGTCGATATCGACCAGATCGTAGAAATCCCGTGCTTGGTAGCAGCGAAAGAAAACGGCCTGGGCATCGTCGTGGGTGATGCGGTAGCGGGTTGATTCAACCTGGGCTAGGTTCGCTGTGAGGAGATCGGCATGATCTGGGTTGCCTTCGTTGGCCCATACCCAATCGACCCCGGCTTCGACTAAGTACCGTAGGGGCCGCACGCCGCTGCCCGTCATGGCGTCGAGGACCCGCAGATGGCCAAGACGCTGTTTTTCTAAGGTCGCTACGAGTACGGCTAAATCACGGGCAAGGGCACTCTGGGGTCGATAAAACGCGTCGCCCACCCTAAACGAAACCCGACCTTCCTGCTGCCGTGGTGGTTTGGATGATCGTGACGCTATCGAGGCCGATCCGGCGGGATGACGCTGGGAATCAGGGGGTTCCCCGGACATTCTAAGCGGCCTCAATGGCCTTGGCGACGGCGGCTTCGAGTCCGGTTTTATCCAATTCTGTGAGTACAAAGACTTCCTGTACGGTCTTGCCTTTTCGGGCAATTAACTTAAACCCACCCCGAATGGGCACCGATACCTTCACCCGCAGTTCGGGAGAATGGGCGCGGACATTGGCAATCACCCCAGGGGTAACGGTGCCAATCCCAGGTTGGTTCAGCAGTTGTTCCAGAATAGGAATCAGTCCCGGTAGATGGGTAGAGTGGTTCCAAACGAGGCGGCCGTCCGAGGCTTGCGTCATATACGTTGTTTTATAAGGAGAAAAAGATGGAATTGGAAACGGTAGGAACGCCCGATTCGTGGTGCCCCTGTTGCCCAGTCTACCGCAGGATTAAGCCCTTTCGAGGGGAGCCATGGTCAAGCCAGCCCGGGTGAGTTGGCTGTGGTAAAGTTCTGCCTGTTCTAGGGGGCCAACCCACACCGTAGCCTGCCCCTCGTAGTGAATTTGATTGGTCAGGTTCCAGGCTTGGTCAGCCCCCATGCCTGGGATGTATTTCACCAGGCATTCCGCCACATGCTGAAAGGTGTTGAAGTCGTCGTTGAGGACGATGATCTTGTAGTTGGGGTAGGGCTGGCGGGTGGTTTGGCTGGTTTTCTCAGGGGCAATGGTCGGTGAAGCCGCAGCGGTGATGGCCGTTGTCAAAACCCAAGTCATAACGGTGATGGAAAAAACACTAGAAAAAAGTAGCTCAGGAGATACCCAAGGCGGTTTTCGATCCAATGTAGGCTAGCTAAGCCCTCGATGAGTAAGCGCTACAGCTATCTCTATGTACCTTATACCAGTGAGAACAACACCATAAATGACATGTTCCCGTTCAGACCAACAATGGATACTGGTGGGGTGGACGTTCTCTGGGCCATTGCCTTCTAGTGTATCGAATCTTGGCCGTTGGGGCCGAGGGCAGGTTAGGCGGGATCAGACCGACGAGCCGCCCGTCTCAGGTTCAACAACCGCTCTAGGCTGAGGGAAACTACCCCTAAGGTTACCAGCACCACCCCCATCCACTGAATAAATTGCAGGGCAGACTTTTCCCCCGGCAAGACTAGGTAGGCCAAAACAGCGGTGACCACGGGGCCACTGGCCGCCACGATGGACGCCTGGGCCGCCCCCATCAGTTTGACGCCGTAGTTGTTGAAGAGATAGCCCAGCAGGGTCAAAAACCCTAGCATCAGCCCCCCTAGGTAAAGGCCAAGCTGGCTATTCGGCTCGCTGGGTTGCAGGCCAAAGAACGACCCGACAATCAAAATCACGCTGGTAAGGCCGAAGACCGTGGAAAACTGCATCAGGCTGACGGGCACCGGATGGAGCCGCCGAAAGCTGAGCTGCATCGCCACTAGGTATAGGGCGAAGGCCACACTGGACACCATGGCCGCCCCCACCCCCCAGGGAGATACCGTACTGGTACTGATGTCGCTGGAGATGCGGGGCAGGGCCGTGAATACAATGCCCATGGTGATGGCGAACATGACCACCAAACGCAGGGGGGTGGGCCGATCTCCAAACAAGGCCCAGGCAAGGGGCACAGTGATGAGGGGATACATGAATAGGAGCGTTACGGCGACCCCTGGCCCAATGTCAGAAATGGCCTTGTAGATCAGGACTTGGGAGAGAAATAGGAAACCGCCGCTGGCCAAGACCTGAATTAGGGGGCGGCGATCCTCCTGGGCGAGAAGTTGTCCAATTTCCTGGCCTACGGTGGGCCGCAGGCGTTGGGCCACGATGACCATGAGCGGCACCACCACGACCATCCGCAACCACAGCAACAGGAGCGAGTTGGGAATCGTAAGCGGCAGGATCGCCTCCACGGGGAACCGCCCTAGCACCTGCCCACCATAGCCAATCAACCCCACCAGAACGTTATGGATGGATAGCGCTACGGTGGACAGCACCACCAAAATCAGACCTGCCTGAAGTTGGCTGCGGCTCATGGCCGGGGTCTGTGGGGCAGGGGGCGGGTTTTGGGGTTTTGATCGAGAACCCTCTGGCGTAGTGAGTGATGTCTGATCGGATAGTCCCCTCGGTAGACCTGGCCGAGGTCGTGCCCCAGCGGGAAGCTGTCCTGGACTCTCGGTGGTCGGCGGTGCGAGATATTGAGCATTGCTCCCCCTAGGCCAAGGGTTAGCAGGAGGACTCCACAGTCCTTGGCCTGGAAGTTCCGGCGGACGTTGTCCCGACGGCAGAGCAACGTCCGCCGCCGACTCCCGCCCGACCATGCCCGGTCTCCGTTGGGGGGGCTGCACCATCTGAATCTGAAGCTGTTGGCTCATCCGGGCTACTAGCGCCTCTAGGATGGCCTCCCCCTGCTGCTCCATGCTGTGCATTCGGCTGACCTGCTGGGACAGGCTGCTTTGATAGCCATGGAGATCTTGCTGGAGAGCCTTGAGGGCACTGTGGAGGCTGCTGTCAAGGGCGGTTAGGCGTTCGCTAGCCTCGGTAAAGGAGGTGAGCGCATCCCCCCCAGCAACTGCCCCAGGGGCCAGCAGCGACTCCGTCAGCCGAGCCTGGAGATGGGTGGCAAGGGCCTGGGCTAGACGCTTGGCCCACACCTGCTGCTGGGCAATCTGCGCCTCACTGAGGGCTTGGCTGTGGTTTTCTCGCAACGCTTGATAGTCAGCCTTAAGCTGGGAAAAATCCCCCTCCAAGGTCTCAATATCGGCCATCAGCCGCTGCTTACGGCTTTGTAGGTAGGTAATATCCTCGGTCAACTGAGCCGAAATCTTTTGACGTAGGGCCTCAAGGTCTTGGCCTAGGCCCTTGATCGCGTCCTCCGCCACCGATGATGAAGGATGAGGTGATGGGTCATTGGGTAGATGATCAATTGGCCCCATGGGATCTGTCTCGAATGCTGCAACCCACCTGACCCTGGATAGCCCAAGGGAACTAGGTCAACCTGGATGATAGTATTGTGCGCAAAAAATGGAAAAAGATCTCACCGAAATCCTGTTCCACTCATGCTCCTCATCCTAGGTTGATAGGCCGGAGAAATCCAGTATATGGGAGCCCTAAGGCTCAGGACAAGGCTCTGGTTGAGGGCATTAAGATTTAAATAACGCCCAAGGTAAGACCAGAATCTCCGTTAGGGTGTGTCCTAATATCAGTAACGGTTCTCATCCGGTTAACACGCTAATCCCAACCTAGGCCTTGGGCTATCCAAGGGACGGCAAAAACCATGGGGCTGTCTTCCGCCGATCATCCCCTGAAGACAGGGTGGTGGAGAGGCTTGGGGCCAGCTTTGGATCAAAAATCCTACGTAGTATTAAAAGGAGTCTAAATCTAGCGCCTTTGAGCCACCTTCCTCAATCATGGCCAGAATTTTGCCCAATTGCGACCAAATGAGAAGACCACTGAGAAGCGTCATCGGGGCTCCCATGGCGTAGGCAACCTGACCCGAAAAGCCAAACAGTTGAATACCGGAGGCTAGGAAAACGCACACGCCAGCGCAGATACCAAAGAAGGGAATCTTAAGCTGAGGGCCACGCAGGGTGGCTAGAATGCGGGTGGAACGCTTACGGTTCCAGTCGCTGACGGATTCTTGTAGGGCGGTGCTAAAGGCATAACCAGAGGTGACGGCGGCAAGGAAGCCCGCCAAGAGCAGAATGTAGGGAGGTTGGGAATACACGGGTAACGCTCTGAAACAATCATTAATCTTTAGCAATTATAGGGGAGAGGTCGCCCTTCGCTAGGGTGGCCCTGGCCCTAAACCTGGAGCACCTGGCGCAGTTCTCCCATGCCGGGTACCAGTTGTTCAGCCTGTTCTAGGGAGTAGGTGGTGAAGGCTCCCCAGGCGGCACCCAGCACCCGATCCATGGTCAGATCGTCCTTTACTAAGGCCCATAGGCGCTGTACCTCCTCGGTGTGGAGGCGGTCATTTTCGGTTAAGGCCAGCAGCAGCATCCGACGCAGATGCAGCCCTTCCTCCGACATGAGGTAGCGAATGCCTAGGCCAGCGGTCGGCAGGACATCGAAGTGGCTGTCGCTACGGGCAATGGCCAGCATATTTTCCAGCCGTTGCCACTGCAATTGACCATCTTTAAAAATTACCTCTAACAGGCGCTGGCGTAGGGCCGGAGTCTCGCCCAACAACAGCCGACGGGCAACGTAGGGGTAGGCCACATCCACAATCTTAAAATCGGGATTGAGGCTGAGGGCTAGCCCTTCCTGGGTGACGAGGGAGCGAATGATCAGGGCAAACTGGGCGGGCACCCGGAAGGGGTACTCGTACATTAGCTCTGAGAATTGATCGGTGATGGTTTTGAAGTTAAAGTCCTGTACCCTGGCCCCCATGGCATCCCCCAGCACCCGCTTAAGGGCGGGGATAATGGGGCCTAGCTCGGTATCTGGGGTGAGGAAGCCCAGCTTGACAAAGGCCAGACCCAGTCGCTCAAAGTCTTGGTTAATGAGGTAAACAATGGCATCTACCAGGGTTTCCTTGGTCTCCTGGTTGAGTTGATCCATCATACCAAAGTCGATGTAGGCCATGCGGCCATCGGCTAGGGCAAACAGGTTACCGGGGTGAGGATCGGCATGGAAGAAGCCAAATTCCAGCAGTTGCCGCAGCCCAGAGGTCACACCAATTTCAATCAGGCGATCCTGCTCTAGGTTAGCCGCCGCCATCCCTTCGGCGTCGGTGAGCTTGCTGCCCTCAATCCATTCCAGGGTCAAGACTCGATGGCTGCTATAGGGCCAGTAGATTGTGGGTACCTTGACCGTTGGATCGTCTTTAAAGTTAGCCGCGAATCGCTCGGCGTTGCGACCTTCGTTGAGGTAGTCAATTTCCTCAAATAGCTTGGTGCCAAACTCGTCCACAATCAGGGTGAGATCGTGGCCAAGGTTGAGGGGCAGGAACCGCGCCATCCACCCAGCGGCCCAGCGCATCAGGTAAAGATCGCGGCTGAGCAGGGGCCGGAGATTGGGGCGCTGCACCTTGACAGCCACCTCTTCGCCAGAAAAGAGGCGGGCTCGGTAGACTTGGCCTAGGCTAGCGGCAGCTACGGGGGCCGGGGAAATGGTACTAAAAATTTCTTCGGGGGAGTAGCCCAGTTCCGCCTCAATGATGGCGCGGGCTAGGGGGGTAGGGAAGGGGGGAAGCTGATCCTGAAGCTTAGTCAGTTCCTCCAAAAAGTCTTTACGGACGAGGTCGGGTCGGGTAGATAGCGCCTGACCGACCTTAATGAAGGTTGGCCCTAGATCAATCAGCACCTGCCGTAGCTGGGAGGCCCGTTTTTGTCGGTTTTGTTCCTCTCGCCGGAACCACCGATCCATGTTTAACCCCAGAACAAAGGTGCCTAGCCACCAGAGAATTTGCACCACCCTGGTCGTCAGTGTCCACCAGCGCCAGCGAAAATGACGGGCTATGACGGCAGCGTCATAGGCCCACATAGCATTGGGATCTTCACCAGTCACAGTATGCGCGCCTCTCTTCCGGGGGATAGGAGAACATTAAAATGGGGCACAGCCACCGGGCGTGAGCTATGCGGCATCATGTCCGGGGAGAATTCATCCGAGAATTCACTGACTTTAGTATCAGGTCTGCTCGTCTTCTATTAAGACTAGTATAGAAAACTACAAACAAATTTATCTAAGAAAACCTACCTATTGCCTTGGCTTTCCTCCGCCTACGGATAGAGTCTTCTCAATCTTTCGGCGGAACGCTGCGTACCCAATGGGGCTAGGCGACCTCGGCACCCGTTGGGCAAAACCCCACACCACTATTCCTAAGCTTTGACCCTGGGGATCAGAGTTGCGTAACGTGAACGGGGTGCTGTGCCAATCGTCTATGCCGACTAGCCCACAGAATGTGGTTCTCTGAATGCCGGGAAGCTAGCAGTATTGGGCGGTTTTTACGCCAACCTCCGACAGCACTTGCCGCAGGGTAGCCACGACGACATCCTGGCGGGCGGCATCTAGCTCTGGGAACATGGGCAGGGAAAGGACCTGGTGGGCGGCGGCTTCGGCCTGGGGCAAGTCGCCCGGTTTATAGCCGAGGGCCTGGTAGACCGGCTGAAGGTGCAGGGGCAGAGGGTAGTAAACCATGCAGATCACCCCGGCCTCGCGCATGCGCTGCTGGATGTGGTTGCGATCTTGGCCGTTGGCGGTGGCCCCCACAATCCGCAGGGTGTACTGGTTCCACACCGATTGCCCAAAGGTGGGGGCCTGGGGCCGCACAATCCCTGGCACATCCGCCAGCAGAGCATCGTAGCGTTGGGCCACGGTGGCGCGCTGCTGGTTCCACTGATCCAGGTAGCGCAGCTTGATGGTCAAAATGGCGGCCTGTACGGCATCGAGGCGACTGTTCACGCCAATGGCTTCGTGGTGATACCGCACCCGACTGCCGTGCTCTCGCAGCATGGTCATGGTGGCGGCTAGTTCGGGATCGTTGGTGGTGATGGCTCCACCATCGCCGCAGCCGCCCAGGTTTTTAGTGGGGAAAAAGCTAAAGCAGCCGACATGGCCAAGACTACCGACGGTTTTGCCCTGCCATTGGGCTCCCGTGGCCTGGGCACAGTCTTCAATGACCGCCAACTGGTGGCGACTGGCCAAATCGAGCAGTGGCCCCATATCCACCGGACAACCAAACAGGTGTACGGGCATGATGGCGCGGCTGCGGGGGGTGATCGCCGCCTCAATTTTTGTGATATCGAGGTTGAAGGTATCCAGATCGATATCGACAAAAACGGGGGTAGCGCCCACGGCACTGATGGCTTCGGCGGTGGCAATGAAGGTGAAGGGGGAGGTGATGACTTCGTCCCCAGGTCCAATTTTAAGGGCGCGGAGGGCGAGGTAAAGGGCATCGGTGCCAGAATTACAAACCACGCAATGATCGGTGCCCACGGAACGGCCAAAGGCTTCGGTGAAGGCTTGAACCACAGGCCCATTAATATACTGACCCGATGCCAGTACCTCGGCCACCGCCGCATTCACTTCGGCCTGAATTCGCGTAAACTGCTCCGTCAGATCAACAGGAGGAATCACAGCCACTCGCTCACACTCACGAACTTAGATAGGGTTAGTGTACCGTACTATTTGAGACCTCGTGGGTTCCCCCGTCCCCCCGTTCAGCCCATTGATTGCGTCCTAGCCGCCATGACCGAGTCCTTTGCCATCAACCCCCAAGACCCCGTTCATCGACAGTGGATGGCTCGCTGCTTAGCCTTGGCTCAGCAAGCCGCCGGACAAACGGCCCCCAACCCGATGGTGGGTTCGGTCATCGTGCAGGCTGGGGAGGTGGTGGGGGAGGGATTTCACCCCGGTGCAGGGCAGCCCCATGCCGAGGTATTTGCCCTAGGGCAGGCGGGGGATAGGGCCAAGGGATCCACGCTCTACGTCAACCTTGAACCCTGCAACCATACCGGGCGCACCCCACCCTGCACGGAGGCGATTATTCGGGCGGGAGTGCAGCGGGTGGTGGCGGGGATGGTGGATCCCGATCCACGAGTTTCTGGCGGCGGGCTAGCTCGGCTGCGGGAGGCCGGAATTGAGGTGGTGGTTGGGGTGGAGGAAGCGGCCTGTCGGCGGTTGAACGAGGCTTTTATCTGTCGGGTGCGACGTCGGCGTCCCTTCGGTCTGTTGAAATACGCCATGACCCTAGACGGCAAAATTGCCACTACCACAGGCCATAGCCAATGGGTGACGGGGCCAGAGGCGCGGGCGGCGGTACATCAACTGCGGGCCGTTTGCGATTCCGTTGTGGTGGGCGGCAACACCGTGCGCCATGATAATCCCCGCCTCACCAGCCATGGCCATAGTCCCCACAATCCCCGCCGGGTAGTGATGAGCCGCACCATGGATCTCCCAGATCAGGCTCACCTGTGGGATACCTCGATGGCTCCGACGACTGTGTTTACCAGTGCCGCCGCCGCTATGGAAAAGCGTCAATTATTAGAGCAGGCTGGAGTTGAGGTGGTCGTCATGGATGTTCTTACTCCCATGGCCGTTATGGCTTACCTGTACGATCAAGGCTGCGCCCAGGTGTTGTGGGAATGCGGCGGCATCCTCGCGGCCCAGGCGATTCAGGACGGTGTGATTGATAAAGTGTGGGCCTTTGTGGCTCCTAAGTTGGTGGGAGGACAGGGAGCTTCTACGCCCCTGGGGAACCTGGGCATCAGCGAGATGTCTGCGGCCCTACCCCTTGCCGATTTCACCTGGCGACCCCTGGGGGCGGATCTGTTATTGGAGGGGTATCTGACGCAATGACTCCAAACCACGCATCAAGCTGCCATGGTTTGGGCTTAAGGGGGGAATTGAGGCATAGACCCAGAACCTACGCCCCGGCCCCATGCACCTGGCTACCGAGGGAAAGGTGGATGGCCTTGACCGGTGGGACTAGGGATAAATGCGCACGAGAGGAGACATTTCGTAGCGTAGGGATCGCTGGTGCATAAAGCTATCGAGCACTTGCCGCATGTCATCTTTGCTGCGGAAGGTTTCTAGGCGCTGCCGCAGTTCACCGTTCTCAAACAGCAACAGGGTGGGCAGACTGGAGAGGCGGTAGGTATTGGCCAATCGGAGGTTTTCATCGGCGTTGACATCCACAAGGCGAACTTGGCCTTCCCACTCGACCTGAAAGTGATTGAGCAGGGGAGTCACCATCTTGCAGAGTCCGCACCAGGGAGCCCAAAAATGAACAAGCACAGGTAACTCTGAGGCTAAAACGGTGGATTCAAAGGTGGCTTCGCTCACGGAGGTTGACATCGGTATGTTTAAGAAATTTGGTTATTAGCTTAATTGTGGCACCTCGCTGCACGTTGGCAACATCCCTTGACCTAACCCCACCAGAACCGGCGAACCAAACGGCAAATTACCCCAGAGTTCGGAGGGTATGGCTCGGCCACCATGGGGCCTAGTTTAGGCCCAAATTCGCAGAACGCTGGGGCCTATCCCAGGGATGACGCACCTGGGATCATTGTAGATCAAGGACGAATTGACGTTAACGGGCTACGGACTGCCCGCCACCGAAGGATGATCCCCATCGCTAGGCCGGTGTAGGGGGGCCATTTGGGCCGGACATCTAAGGGATAGTCATAACCTAGGCGATCTGGGGCACATGGCGGGACAGAAGGGCTTGGGCTTCTTCCACGGGGAGGGGTTTGGCAAAGAAGTAGCCCTGGCCGTAGTCGCAGTGTTCCTGTTTCAGCATGGTCACCTGTTCTAGGGTTTCCACCCCTTCTGCGACCACCTCCATGCCCAACTTTTGTCCTAGGGTAAGAATCGTGTGAATGATGGCCCGATCTTCGTTGCTTTTTTCCAACCGCCCCACAAAAGATTTATCGACCTTCAGGGTGTCCATGGGGAAGCGGTGGAGATAGCTGAGGGAGGAATAGCCGGTACCAAAGTCGTCGATGGCGAGCTTTAGATCCAAGGACTTCAGCTTCAGCATCAAGTCAATCGCCGCGTCCACATCGCCCATGACCATGCTTTCGGTAATTTCTAGGCGCACACAGTCTCCGCGCACCTGGGTATCTTGAAGAGCCGCTTTGACTTGGCTAATCAAGTCAGACTGGCCAAACTGCCGATTCGACAGGTTGATACTCATGGTCAGGTGAGGATGCTGGGGAAACATCTGGTGCCAGGTGTGCAGTTGGCGGCAGGCTTCCCGGAAGATCCACTGACCGAGGGCCATAATCAGCCCCGTTTCCTCAGCGGCGGGAATAAAGGCGCTGGGCAACACAAAGCCTCGATCCTTTTGGTGCCAGCGCACGAGAGCCTCAAACCCCGCCAGTTCTCCGGTGGCGAGGCGGATAATCGGCTGGTAGTAGAGCAGAAATTCCTGGTTATCAAGGGCGCTGAGGAGGTCGCTTTCCAACTGAAGACGGTTGACCGCTTCGGTGAGCATCCCCGCCGCAAACACCTCAAAGCGAGATTTACCCAAGGCTTTGGCTCGATACATGGCCGTATGGGCGTCCCGCAACAGATCGGCGGGCTTGTGGGCGAGACCAGGCTGGCTGATGGCCATGCCCATGCTGATGGTGCTCGGCAACTTTTGCCCTTGCAGGGTGATGGGCTCTGAGAGGGTGTACTGGAGGGCATCCATCCGCTCCCCTGCCGTCTCGTTGTCCATATTGGTTAGCATCAGGGCAAATTCATCGCCGCCCACCCGCGCCACCTTGGCCTCTAAGGGCATGTGTTGAATCAACCGCTGGGCAATGATGCGCAGTACCCGATCCCCCGCTTGGTGCCCCAGACTTTCGTTGATCACCTTAAACCGATCAATACCCATGAAAACGACAATCACCGGATCGGCCTCCGGGTCGCCGGGGTGCTGGCGCAGGGCTTTTTGAATGCTGGTGAGGAATGCCTCGCGATTGGCCAGCCCGGTGAGGGGATCGTGGGTGCTGCGGTAGAGCAGCTTGTAGGCAATCACCGCTGAGGTGGTGGTGATAATGCCCACGATCGGCTCGGCGATGGGTAGCCAGAGGAGTTGCTGCACCGTGATCCAGCCTACCCCCACGACCCCCACCAGCAACACCACGCTCGATCCCAGCATCAGGCTAGGACGCTTGAGCCCCCAGACCAGGGTGCCTGCGGCTAGGCACCAACCCAATAGCCATAGCCCTTCACTCCAGGGTGACAAATAGCGATACAGTGCTGGCTTGCCCTCGATTAAATCCAAAAGCTGGCTCACCATCTGGGCATGGATCACCACCCCCGCCATGGTCAGATCTTCGTCTTGGTTAAAGCTGAAGGGGGTATAGAAGCGATCCTTGAGGCTAGCCGCCGTGGTGCCAATCAGCACCACTTGATCCGTAATCCAGTCGGGGTCAAACTGGCCGCTGAGCACCTGGCTCATAGAGAGTTGGCGGGCGGGTAGGTGGCGGCTGTGGTAGCGCAGCAGAATTTGGTAACCACTGCTGTCTACCGATTGATAACCCCCGTCTGGAGCGGAGAGAACCCGAATGGGGATATCGCCCAGGTAAAGGTGATTTTCGTCAGTGTTTAAGGGAAGGGGATCGCCCTGGCTATCCGCGAGGACAACCCGCAACCCAAAGGAGTAGTGACCATTCTCTGGTCGGCCCACAAACAGTAGGTTTCTGCGAATGATGCCATCTGAATCGGTCGGGAAGTCGTTGAACCCAATCCGCTCAGCCCCCACCGTTGGCGGGGGTGGCACTTCCCCCAGTCCTGGCGCATTGCCCACATTTTTAATGGCAATTAGATTTTCAGCGGCCAACTGCTCGACAAGGGCCTCAGACCCCGGTGGACGAAAGGTACTGCGGTAGAGATCGAGCCCTACCACCCGAGGCTGATGCGCCTGGATAGCTTCAAGCAAGGTCGCCAACTGCCCGTCTGAGAGCGGCCAACCGTACTGGCGCAGATCCCCCTCACTCAGGCCAATAATCGTGATGCGCGGATTGAGATCCTGATCTGGCAGGGAGCGCACAATGCGGTCAAACACAAATAGCTCGGCTGGTTCCAGGATTTGTAGCCATTTCAGCCCTGTGATGCACAAGCCCGCAAACAGGCTGGATAACAGGATGATTTTGCCCCCAGTCGCTAAGGTTTGGGTCTCCGACGGGTAGAGTACCTTGGGTAGTACAACGTGGCGAAGAACGTGATTGAAGTACTTAAAAGAGGCTTTCACAGTCTCTGGAATCCCCGATGAGGTCAGTTTGCGGCCATAGTTGCATCCTGTAATCGATGACCCAAGCGTCAAAGCATAGGTCGGCTTCCAGAACGGAAGACGGAAGCAGGACAGCCATCCTAGCCATAGACTCAGGGTTGCTGTGCGCTAAGCACCCACCTGTCCCCTGAAGCCCTAGCAAGCATCCATCTCTGTTCTATCTGAGTTCTGGGAGAACGGCCAGAGAGCGTCATAGGTCGTAATTCTTGACGGGTGCCAAGACTGGGACGGCGACGACTAGCTTAGGGAATGGAATCGCCCTAGGCTACTGGATCAATGGGGTTATCAGGAAGCTCCATACGGTTAGGATGCCCAATCCTAGGTTTCACCTATCGCCTGATTGAATCCGGATTCCATGCCCTATCTCTAGAGCACGCCAAACCCTGGGGTTACAGTCGGGCCAGCGCTATGGGCGGTGGATTGCTGTCCCAATCACAACTCAATAAAAAAACTTCCCCCCCAGGGAGGGGAAGTTGTGGAAAATCAAGGATGGCCTGATGGTGAGGTGGCCACGTTAGCCACCTCATCGTTGGGGAGAGGGGTTTCCTCGTTTACAGGGCACCGGTTTGATCGTCAATTAAGAGATCATCATCATCGATGTTCATCCCTGGGAACTCATCCCCATCGTCTGCTAGAGAGGATGGACGGCGCAGGCCGCTATCTTCTAAGGAGGAGCCACCAATCATCTCATCATCGTCGGCTAGCATACTCAGGCTGCCCTCCATGTCGTAGGTGCGGGCGGTGCGGTCATCCAGCACCACATCCTGGAGATCATCGTCAATGATGGCAGACTCATAGCCCGGATCGATCTCAGGGGCCGGAGCGTCTTCGTAGGCGTTGTAGCCCGTCCCCGCCGGGATCAGACGACCAATGATGACGTTTTCCTTCAGGCCGCGCAGCCAGTCAGACTTGCCTTCGATGGCCGCTTCGGTAAGCACCCGAGTGGTCTCTTGGAAGCTGGCCGCAGAGATAAAGCTGTCGGTGTTGAGGGAGGCCTTAGTGATCCCCAGCAGCACCGGGGTGTACTGGGCCGGGGCACCGCCGGTAATCGACATGGCTTCGTTCACCTGCTCCACCTGGTAGATTTCCACCAGTTCACCGGGCAGCATGGTGGTGTCGCCGCCATCATCGATGCGGCACTTGGAGGACATCTGCCGCACGATCACCTCCGTGTGTTTATCGGAGATATCAATCCCCTGGGACTGATACACCGACTGCACCTCGTTCACCAGGAAGCTCTGCACCTCTTGCAGGCTCATCAGAGCGGCATCGTGGATGCCCTCGCCCCGGCTGAGGTGGTAATCAAAGAAGACCTCCAGGATTTCGTGGGGGTTGGCGGGGCCATCGGTGAGGTGGTCGGCGGCTTCCACCTGCTGACCGTCAGAAACGATCACATTCTGACCGGGGTTGATCGGATATTCCGACACCACTCCGTCATTTTCAATCACCTTCACCTCAACGGTTTCGTCGTCGCTGTAGACCACCTGGGCCGTACCAGGACGGCGGGCCAAAATACAGGCTTCCTTCGGCTTCCGGGCCTCCAGCAGTTCTTCAATCCGAGGGAGACCTTGGATGATGTCCCCGGTTTTGGCCCGCTCAAACACCAGCAGCACCAGATTATCCCCCCGCTGCACCAGGTCACCATCCTCGATGTGTAGCACGGCCCCGGTAGACACGCGGTAGGGGCGGGCCAGACGTAGGGTCAGCGTGTTGCCATTGATGCTGGCAACCTCCCCAGACTCACTGTGGCTAATACTGGGGGCAAGTTCCGTTTCCGCCACCGCCAGATCGCCCACCTGAACCGAGGGCGTTTGGCCACCGAGGTCAATCTGTACCTGGTCAGAGTCGCGCACCACGAGTAAGCGGCGCACGGCTTCCTGCCCTTCACGGATTCCGCGCACCACCCCGGATTCCTTACACTTGATTTCGGTGCGAGCCAGCACGGCACCGGGGGGAATCTGGTCGCCATCCTGCACCAGCAGCGTAGTGATCGTGCTGCCCTGGGTTTGGTCTGCTACCACATCACGGCGGATCACCTGGGTTTCGAGCACCACCATTTGCAGACGGGTGACATCGGGATCCGTCTCATCGGGCACCAGTTCAATGTCGGCCACCACATGGGGAGACTCGTCTTCGATGTCGAGCACCAGTTGGGTACGCAGGAGCTCAACGCCATCGACCACCTCAATGCGGTCGCCATCCTTGAAGGGCACCCGCTGCACCGCTCGCAGTTTGATGGAACTGCCCGCATCTGTAGCAGAACCCTGACTGGGCACCGAGGGCTCGTTGGGGACGGTGTACTCTTCCACCGGACGCAGCAGAATCGCAGGCCCTTCAGGGGTTTCCACGTACTCTACGTAGCGCAGGGCATCGGATACCAAACCGGGCATGATCTCTTCCCCAGCATTCACCAGGGTACGATCCCGCTCCATCACGTCTTCGGGGGCATCCACCATGTGCAGGTCGCCCGGTTTGACGATGATCTTGCGGAGGATGTCGTTTTTCTGGGTGATTTCCACCACACCGCTGTTTTGGCAGAAGATGTCCTTCACCACTTCGGTGCCCGCTTCCAGGTATTGACCATCCTCCACCATCAGCAGGGAGATGTCTTTATTGACCTCGTGGGTTTCTTCGGGAATCCACAGCAGGGTACCGCCCTGGACGACTTCATAGCCCTGCTTGCCCTTGCCTTTCTTAGCGACCTCTACTCCAGAAAACTTGACGATGCCGCCGGTTTGGGTCTTGAACTGGTCGTCTTCTAGCTCGGCAATCACCTGGCCGCTGGTCACTTTGGCCCCAGGGGTGGCAATCAACGAGAACCGCTGACCGTAGGAGGTTTCAATGAAATAATGCTCCCGACCTTGGCCCTGTTCCTTGCGCACCTGGGCCTGATCCAGCATTACCGAGGCGGTGATAATCTCCACTTCCCGGCTGCCCTTGTCGTCTTGGCTTTCGGGCAGACGCACGAAACCGCCGCGCTCGGTGGTCAGTTTGGTCGCCGCCAGGGTATCCCCGGCGCTGACGGCATCCCCGTTGCGCACCACGGGCTCGGCACCGGGCAGCAGGTTATACACATCCCCCGACAGCACCCACAGCAGGCCACCACGCTGGGCTAAACGGGTAGTGTTGCCCTGGCGGTCAGTTTTTTCCTCCTGCACCAAGCCGTCAAACTTCACTTCCCCGGCTAGGTCGGAGGTCACGTCCTTGGTGGCCTTTTCCGTCACCTTACGGGTGCGCCCTGCGGAGGGCAGTTCCGCCAAGAGTTGATCTTTCTTGACCGCATCGCCATCGTTCACAAACAGGATCGTCCCCTGGGGCAGGCGTTCCGTTTGGTTCTTGCCGCTCATTTCCACCACTAGGTCAGCGTCGGATTCCAACATCAGAGCCTCTTCGCCGTAGCGGGTACGGAAGCCACGACTCTTGAAGCGCTTGGCTAGGCGCACGGTACCGTCCTTGTTGGCGTTGATGCGAGGAGCCACTTCCCCAGTAAAGGTGCCGCCCGTGTGGAAGGTTCGCATGGTCATCTGGGTACCGGGCTCACCAATAGACTGGGCAGCAATGATGCCCACCGCTTCGCCTAGGTCTACCATGTCGGAATGGGCCAGACTCCAGCCATAGCAGAGCCGACAAACCGAGCGGGTGGCATCACAGGTGAGGGGAGATCGCACCTTCACCTCTTCCACGCCAGCCTTCACAATTTCGGTCGCCTTCTCGGGGGAAACCGGTTCATTCTTGGCGAGAACCACCTCGCCCGTTTCGGGGTTGACCACATCCTCGGCGACCACTCGGCCCAGCAGACGGCTTTCCAGGGGAATCAGTACCCGCTCCCCGTCGGTCATGCTGCGCAGAGGGATGCTGCGCTCAGTGCCGCAGTCGTGCTCCCGAATAATCACATCCTGGGACACGTCCACCAGACGCCGAGTGAGATATCCAGAGTCCGCCGTCCGCAGCGCCGTATCCACTAGACCTTTCCGTGCCCCGTAGGAGGAAATCACGTACTCGGTTACGGTCAAACCCTCCCGGAAGTTGGTTTTAATCGGAAGGTCAATGATTTCCCCTTGAGGATTGGCCATCAGACCGCGCATTCCTACGAGCTGACGCACCTGGGAGATATTCCCCCTTGCCCCAGAGAAGGCCATCATGTAAACCGAGTTGAGGGGGTTGTTCTTTTTGAAGTTCTCAACCACCTGATCCTTCAGCTTTTCACTGGTATCGTTCCAGGTGTCAATCACCTTGGTCAGACGCTCTACCTCAGTAATTTCTCCTCGGATGTAGCGCTCTTCAGTGGCGTTGATGTCCTCCTCAGCGGCGGCCAAAAGCTGGCGCTTTTCCTCAGGGACTTGCAAATCTTCCACGCTGATGGAGACCCCAGCCCGAGTGGCATACTTAAAGCCCAGATCCTTAATCCGGTCGGCCATTTGAGAGGTGCGGGCCGTACCGTAGTGGGTAAACGACCAGGAGATCAGCTTCTTAAGCTGCTTTTTGTCAATGATACGGTTCCGAAAAACCAGCGAGGATTGAGTTGCCCCTTGCTCAGCCATGTTGTTTCTGCCCCTCGTGCGTTGTACTGATGTCTTTACCGATTAACCTGTCCTCCAGGCCTGTCGTTGCCTGGGGAAAATCCTAGCTGGCGATGGCCTCTAGGACGGCTTTGTTGTAGATAATTCGGCCCGTGGTGGTTTTGATGTACTGGGAAATGATGTTGCCGTCTTGGTCAAGGCGGATGCGGCGATCAGAATAGACCCGCGTGGTAATGCCACCGGCTTCCTCTTCTTTTTCCAGCACCTCCGGCTGATCCGATTCCACTGGCCCGTCATAGCGCAGCCACACCCTGGCATGGAGATCTACCAAGCCCTGCTCGAAGGCCATGACAGCGTCTGCCATGCTGGCAAAGTAGCGCCCTTCGCCCTTGGTTGCCCCGGGGTTGTCCGCCGTCAGGTAGTAGCAACCCAGCACCATGTCCTGGGAGGGGGTAATGATCGGCTGCCCCGTGGCCGGAGACAGGACGTTGTTGGAGGCCAACATCAGCAACCGCGCCTCGGCCTGGGCTTCCAGGGACAGAGGCACGTGGACGGCCATCTGGTCACCGTCAAAGTCGGCGTTGAAGGCAGGACAGACCAGGGGATGAAGCTGAATGGCGCGGCCCTCTACCAGGATCGGCTCGAAGGCCTGAATCCCTAGGCGGTGAAGGGTCGGTGCCCGGTTCAGCATGACGGGGTGGCTTTCAATCACCTCCTCTAACACTTCCCACACGTTGGGATCGTTGTGCTGGATCATCTTTTTCGCGGCCTTGATGTTGTTCACCAAACCCTGACGAATCAGGCGGTGGATGACAAAGGGCTGGAACAGCTCAATGGCCATTTCTCGAGGCAGACCGCATTGGTGGATTTGCAGCTTCGGCCCCACCACGATGACGGAACGACCGGAGTAGTCCACCCGTTTCCCCAGCAGGTTTTGGCGGAAGCGGCCCTGTTTCCCTTCAATGATGTCCGACAGGGACTTGAGGGGACGGTTGTTGGCCCCCACCACGGTGCGACCTCGGCGACCGTTATCGATCAAGGCATCTACGGCCTCCTGCAGCATCCGCTTTTCGTTACGGACGATGATTTCGGGAGCCAGGATTTCCTGCAAACGAGCCAGACGGTTGTTGCGGTTGATCACCCGCCGATAGAGATCGTTGAGGTCGGAGGTGGCAAAGCGGCCCCCGTCCAACTGCACCATGGGGCGCAGGTCGGGGGGAATGACGGGAATCACATCCAGCACCATCCACTCGGTTTTGGATCCGGTGGCAATGAAGTTATCGATCACCCGCAGTCGCTTGATCAGCTTGGCCCGCTTTTGACCCTTGGAGTTAGCGATTTCCTCCCGCAGTTTTTCCGCCACGGTTTCCAGCTCTAGATCTTGCAGCAAACGCTGAAGGGCTTCGGCCCCAATGCCGACCTCAACCCCGGAGAGCTCGGTCTCTTCGTCGTAGAGTTGGTCTTCGATTTCGATCCACTGATCTTCTGTCAGCAGTTGCTTATAGCTGAGGTTCTCGGCATTACCGGGATCCAACACCACGTAGGCATTGAAGTAAACAATCTGCTCCACGTCCCGCAGGGGCATATCGAGCAGAATGGCGATGTAGCTGGGGATGCCCTTCAGGTACCAAACGTGGGCCACCGGAGCCGCCAGTTTGATGTAGCCCATGCGGTGCCGCCGCACCCGCGATTCGGTGACTTCCACACCGCAGCGCTCGCAGACAATACCCCGGTGGCGCACCCGCTTGTATTTGCCGCAGTGGCATTCCCAGTCCTTGGCGGGGCCAAAAATCCGCTCGCAAAAGAGCCCATCCATCTCCGGCTTTAGCGTTCGGTAGTTGATGGTTTCCGGCTTGGTGACTTCGCCCACCACTTGGCCGTTGGGCAGGGTGCGTTCTCCCCACTGGCGAATGCGTTCCGGGGATGCCAATCCAATTTTGACGTAGTCAAACCGCTGTTCTAGCTTGGCCATGCTGGGTGTTTTCCTTGTAAGCGCGCTCAATCGAATGGAAAGCCGTGATCTGGAAAGATCCGTGTCGGTTCAAAAAGCTGGGGAATGGGGGTTCCGGGGTAAGGACAAGCTACCCCGGAAGGGTTCGTCGTAGACGTGGCCCCTAGTCCTCAATGTCCTCGCTGTCGTCGCGGGCAATGGATTCGTAGGTGGGCCGAGAGGGGGCTCGGCGGCTGTTGACATCGGCCATCAGGTCTACTTCAATGTCGCGACTGGTGCCGTCTTCCTTGGTTTCCACCTTGTGAACGGCGATGTCGAGACAGAGGGATTGCAACTCCCGCATCAACACCTTGAAGGACTCAGGCGTACCGGGACGAGGAATCGACTTGCCCTTGACGATGGCGTTGAGGGCTTCGTTACGGCCCTGCATATCGTCGGACTTCACCGTCAGCAATTCCTGGAGGGTATAGGCGGCCCCAAAGGCTTCTAGCGCCCACACTTCCATTTCCCCGAAGCGCTGGCCACCCTGTTGAGCCTTACCGCCGAGGGGCTGCTGGGTCACCAGGGAGTAGGGCCCCGTGGAGCGGGCGTGGATCTTGTCATCGACGAGGTGCACCAGCTTCAGCATGTAGGCTTTCCCGACGGTGATAGCCTTGTCGAAGGGTTCCCCGGTACGGCCATCCCGCAGGGTGATCTTGCCGGGATCGTCGGGGTTGTAGACCCAATCCTTCCCAGTGGTTTCCCTGGCCTCCATCAGCTTGCCGTGGGTGGAGTTGCGGGAGGCTTCTTCCCCGTACATTTCGTCGAAGGGGATCACCTTAAAGCGGGCGTCCAGATTTTCCGCCGCCCAGCCCAGTAGGCACTCAAACACTTGGCCCACGTTCATCCGGGAAGGCACACCCAGGGGGTTGAGGGCAATGTCGATGGGGGTGCCGTCGGGCAGATAGGGCATGTCCTCAATGGGCAGAATGCGGGAAATAATTCCCTTGTTGCCGTGGCGTCCGGCCATCTTGTCGCCCACCTGGATTTTGCGCTTTTGGGCCACGTAGACCCGCACCACCATGTTGGCACCGGGGGGCAGTTCGTCGCCCTGCTCGCGAGTGAACACCCGCACATCGACCACGCGGCCCTTTTCGCCGTTGGGCACCCGCAGGGAGTTATCCCGCACGTCCCGCGCCTTTTCGCCGAAGATGGCCCGCAGCAGCTTCTCTTCCGGCGGCTGGTCGGATTCACCCTTGGGCGTCACCTTACCCACCAGAATGTCGCCAGATTCCACCCAGGCCCCAATGCGGATAATCCCGGTTTCGTCCAGTTGCCGCAGGGCATCTTCCCCCACGTTAGGGATTTCGCGGGTGATTTCCTCAGGCCCTAGCTTGGTTTGCCGCGCCTCAATCTCGAACTTCTCGACGTGGATGGAGGTGTAGACGTCGTCGTAGACCATCCGCTCACTGAGCAGGATGGCGTCCTCGTAGTTGTAGCCTTCCCAGGGCATGTAGGCCACCAGGATGTTTTGCCCCAGGGCCAACTCACCGCCTTCGGTGGCAGAACCATCAGCCAGCACCTGCCCCGACTGCACCTTCTCCCCAGGGAATACAATGGGGCGCTGGTTCAAACAGGTGTCTTGGTTAGAACGCTGGTACTTTTGCAACTCGTAGGCGTGGATGTTGCCTTCGGGATCCTTCACCTTAATCAGGTCGGCATCCAGGTAGACCACCTCGCCATCGGTGCGGCTGATGATCACCATCCCAGAGTCGCGGGCGGCCTGGGCTTCGAGGCCCGTACCCACCAGGGGCCGCTCCGGCTGCAACAGGGGCACCGCCTGCCGCTGCATGTTGGAACCCATCAGGGCACGGTTGGCGTCGTCGTGTTCCAGGAAGGGAATCAGCGAGGTAGCTACGGAGATAATCTGCACCGGGGACACCGCCACATAGTCCACCTCCGTCGAGGCGGTGGTGGTGAAGTCTTGCCGATAGCGCACGGGCACCGTATCGCCAATGATGTAGCCCTCTTCGTCGGTAGCAATATCGCCCGGAGCCACCCGTAGGTCGTCCTCTTCGTCGGCGGTCATGTAGACCGGGGAAATATCCTTCCGCACCCGGCCATTTTCCGCCCTGAAGAAGGGGGTTTCGATGAAGCCGAAGTCGTTAACGCGGGCGTGGGTGGCCAGGGAGCCAATCAACCCGGCATTGGGGCCTTCCGGCGTTTCGATGGGGCAAATCCGCCCGTAGTGGGAGGGGTGAATATCGCGCACCGCAAAGCCCGCTCGCTCGCGGGTAAGGCCACCGGGGCCAAGGGCGCTAATTCGCCGCTTGTGGGTCAACTCCGCCAGGGGGTTGGTTTGATCCATGAACTGGGAAAGCTGGCTGGAACCGAAGAACTCCTTAATTGCCGCCACCAGGGGCTTGGGGTTCACCAAGGAGGCCGGAGTGAGGGAGTCGGCATCGGACACGGTCATCCGTTCCCGAATAATCCGCTCTAGGCGATTAAGGCCCACCCGCACCTGGTTTTGCAGCAGTTCGCCCACGGAGCGCACCCGGCGGTTGCCGAGGTGGTCGATGTCGTCGATGCTACCGATGTCGAATTCCAGGTTGATCAGGTAGTCGATGGCGGTGAGAATGTCCGTGGGAGTCAGTACGCGGGTGGTGTCAGGCACGTTCAGCCGCAGTTTGCGGTTTAGCTTGTAGCGGCCTACCCGCCCCAGGTCGTAGCGCTTGGGATCGTGGAAACGGGAAAAGAGCAACTGCTCGCCCCCAGCCACCGTGGGCGGTTCACCGGGACGCAGCTTGCGGTACAGCTCCAGCAGGGCTTCCTCTTCGCTGAACTGCCCTTCTTTTTCGATAGTTTTTTGGAAATATTCCGGGTTGCGCAGCGAGTCAAAAATCTCGTTGTCGCTTAGCCCCAGGGCCTTCAGTAACACCTGGGCCGACAGCTTGCGGGTTTTGTCAATCCGCACCCACACCAAGTCATTCTTGTCGGTCTCGAACTTCAGCCAAGCGCCCCGGTTGGGAATCAGGTTGGCGTTGTAAGTACGGCGACCGTTTTTGTCGGTTTCTGATTTATAGTACACCCCAGGACTACGGACGATCTGGTTGACGATCACCCGCTCGGCCCCGTTGATGATAAAGGTTCCCCGGTCGGTCATCAGCGGCAGGTCGCCAATGAATACCTCTTGCTCCTTGATCTCCCCGGTTTCTTTGTTGATCAGCCGGGTGGGCACATACATCTGCACCGAGTAGGTGGCGTCCCGCCGCTTGGCCTCGTCTACGTCATACTTGGGGCTTTTGAGCTTATACTGCTTACCCAAGAAGTGCAGCTCTAACTTGCCGGTGTAGTCGGTAATCGGGGAGAAACTTTCCAACTCCTCGATCAACCCTTCCTCTAAGAACCAGCGGAAACTGGATCGCTGGATTTCCACAAGGTCGGGTAGAACAAAGTTGGGCGTGGTGTAGGTGATAGGTTCAGTCATGGGTTTCCTAAAGCGAGTCAGGCCCTGGCCTGTGTGGCCGTTGATTTAGACGAAATCATCCAAACAAAAAGGTCAGTTAGTCAGCGTAATGACTAACCGATGGCGGTGCACAGAATAATCGGCATGGTCATAGTGGGGGCAGGATAGATAGCTAACCTCAGCACAGAAAAACCTTAAAACAACAAACCCCTAAACAGACGGCAATCCGCACGCCTTCCTTGGGACGTGATTACCCGGTAGCTATGGGCGTCCAGGGATCAATTGAGGGGATGGGATCAGGCCACTGAAAGAGATCCCAGGCATTGCGTGTGGTCACCTCAGCCAAGGTCTGAAAATCCACACAGCGAAGATCCGCCAGGTAGTGGGCCACATGGCGGACAAAAGCTGGTTGATTGCGCCGCTCCTTACGCATGGGTTCGGGGGAGAGGAAAGGACAGTCAGTTTCGACCAACAACCGATTCTCCGGAACAATTTGGGCAGAGGCTTTAACCTGGTGAGCATTCTTGAAGGTGACAATGCCGCTGAAGCTAATGTAAAACCCCAGATCTAGAAACCACCGGGTTTCCTCTGGTGTTCCGGCCCAGCAATGCATCACGCCACCCACAGGCCCCACCGTTCGATGAAACTCCTCGATAAGTTGGGCCGTTGCCGGAGCTGCATCCCGGCAGTGAATGATGACCGGAAGAGATAGCCGAGAAGCCATGGCCAAGTGCTCCCAGAAAGCTTGGCGCTGAATTTCAGCGTTGTCTGCCTTGAAAAAGTCAAGACCAGTTTCTCCAATAGCCACCACTCGCTGATCAGTTTGGGCCATTTGGGCAATCTCTACGGCCAAGGAATCTCGCCACTGATCGACATCCAGGGGATGAAGCCCCACGGCTAAAGACACCTCCGGAAACCGATCCGCGATGGCCTGCATCGCGGCAAAGTCTCCAGGTTCGACGCAGGAATGCACCATACGCACAACCCCAGCTTCTCGCCAGGCTCGGGCTAGAACGTCTAGATCCTCAGCAAATGTATCGAAGTTGAGGTGTACGTGGGTGTCAACCAGCGGCATAGTGGGTGCGGCAGCAACGTAGAAAACAGGGGCGATAGTTAACCCAAACCGTTTCTAGGAGGCTGCCTCAACCCCTTGGCCGTCCTTAGCCTTAATGGCTCGGGCAAGGGTGGATTTTTTGCGTGCCCCGGTATTTGGGTGCAACACGCCACGCTTAACGGCCTTATCGATTTTGCTGTAAGTCACCGCCAGCTTAGCCTGGGCATCCGCCAGGTTAGCTGGAGAGGGGTCGGCCTGGTATGCTTCAGCCGCCGCTAAATAGGTTTTGCTGAGTGTTTTAACCGCCGATTTGTAAGAACGATTACGGAGCCGATTCCGCTCGGCAACTTCAATGCGCTTGAGCGCAGACTTAATGTTTGCCACAGTATGCCCTAGCTTAACAAGAATTACACTTGATCTGGATATAACATCTTAGCACCAGATGTTGCTGTTAGGTATATCAATGTTGAAGGATTTTTGAGCAAGGGGGATTAAAAAAGTCTGAGGAAGGGGAATGGGGCGATGGGTTTGGCTCCAAGTTCGCTTAGAAATCGACTATCCTGTATAGAACACGACTACCTACCTATGGTCAGTATACAAGGACTGCTGTTTAGAGTCCTGGGCCACGGGTTCGTGTTTTCCGCCGAATCTATCCGAACCACTTCGCCGTAATGCTGCGCATCACTCATCAGCTCACTGAGGCTAGGGCCGAGCTACAGCGTATCTGTGCCCGTACCCACGACGATCAGGTTGTTCACAAAGAGGCGACCGTTCGCGAGATTTTGCATGCGGTTAAGCGTCAGGGTGATCAGGCCTTGGTGCAGTACACCCAGGATTTTGACCGGGTTTCCCTTGCTCCTGAAGAGTTGCGCGTGACGGGGGCGGAACTGGACGCAGCCTACCAGCAGGTGAGTAAGCCCCTTTTGGATGCATTGCGAGTGGCCTGCCGTAACGTTGAAGCCTTCCATCGCCAGCGTCTACCGAAAAGCTGGGTACAGTTTGAAGACAATGGAGTTGTTCTGGGCAAGCGCTACACGCCGGTGGATCGGGCAGGCATTTATATTCCTGGCGGGCGGGCAGCCTACCCTAGTACTGTTTTGATGAACGCGATTCCAGCCAAGGTGGCAGGGGTGTCAAGGATCGTCATGGTGACGCCCCCCGGCCCCGATAAGGCGATCACCCCGGCGGTGCTGGTGGCGGCTCAAGAGGCGGGGATTGACGAGATTTACCGAGTCGGGGGTGCTCAGGCTATTGGTGGGCTAGCCTACGGTACCGAGAGCATTCCAGCGGTGGATGTGATCACTGGCCCTGGCAACATCTACGTTACCTTGGCCAAGAAGCTGGTCTTTGGCACCGTGGGGATTGACTCCCTAGCGGGGCCTTCGGAGGTGTTGGTGATTGCCGATAGCACGGCCAATGCCGACCATGTGGCTACGGATATGCTGGCCCAGGCGGAGCATGATCCCCTGGCGGCCTCGATTTTGATCACCACTAGTGCGCCCCTGGCGGAGTCGGTAGCGGCATCGGTGGCTCGCCAGTTGACTGACCATCCACGCCAGACCCTGACCGAAAAATCCATTGCCAACTATGGCCTCGCCGTGGTGGTAGAAACCCTAGAACAGGCGGCAGACCTCTCTAACCAGTTTGCCCCAGAGCATTTGCAGCTTGAGGTTGAGGATCCTTGGGCGCTACTAGACTACATTCGCCATGCGGGAGCGATTTTCCTGGGCCATTCCACCCCTGAAGCCATTGGCGACTACCTGGCGGGGCCAAACCACACCCTGCCTACCTCTGGCGCGGCCCGCTATGCTTCTCCTCTCTCCACGGAGACCTTTATGAAGCATTCCAGCCTGATTCAGTACACCCCCAGGGCGCTTCAGGAGGTTTCTGAGGCCATTGCCGTGCTGACCGAAGCTGAGGGACTGCCCTCCCATGGCCAGTCGGTGACGGATCGGCTGTAGCGTGAAGCTAGGCGCAAGGGTTAAACGGACTAGGAGACCTTGCCCCCACGGTTTGACGACGGGTTGGGGATCGGTGGTATCTACCTCGGATTTGCTCCAAAACTAGAGTTTTATCCTTGGGGATATCGCGCTAGCGCCATGGACGATTGATATGCGGTCTAGCTCAACCCCTGCGGTTATTCAAACTGTCCGGTTATTGCGTTTGGTTTCTGAAAAATAGGAACAGAGTCCCGTTGTGTGGATTCGGTGCCCTTGTGCGCCCATTTCAGGCGTTCTCCATTGCGATTATGTTCTACCCCATTGGCTGGCTGGCCCCAGAGTTGCCCAAACCTGCACCTCAGATTTTGGGTTCTGATCGGTTGTCGGTGTTGCCATCTACTCATGCAGCCTCCCTTTGGCCTCGGCAAGGGCACCGCCATGGCTTAGCCGAGGCCATCCACCGCCCCCGATGGACCCCGGGTCGTAGCCCCTCGAAGGCCCTGCCCCCCGGCCCCGTTGTCCCTGGGTCAGATCAGTCTACGGCCTCGGCGTCTACCGCCGAATCCACCCAAGCCATGGTTCTGCGCCAGGGCAGTCAAGGGGACGCGGTGTGGGCGGTACAGGCGCGACTCCAGCGGTTAGGCTACGATCCCGGCCCCCTAGATGGCTACTTTGGTCCCCAAACGGAGCGGGCCGTGCGGCAGTTTCAGCAGGCCTCCTCCATTGCGGTAGATGGGGTAGTAGGGGCAATTACCTGGCGATATTTAGTGCCTGGGCGAGCCATTCCCCTGGCTCTCAACGTACCCCCTGCTCCCGCCCCGCCCCTCGCCGCCGCCGGTGTGACATCGGTGCTTCCCCCGGCGGCTGGGGCCTTGTCTACCCCCCTCGGCCTCAGCCCCATGGTTGTTCTGCCAGAGGAATCTCCCTCGCAGATACTGGGGATTGTGGTGATTGGGTTGGGCCTAGCGGGTTTGGTGACCCACCTGGGCTTTCGTCCCGATGTAGCCCTTCGTCCTCGCCAATCGTCCGCTAGCGCCCCCTCCCCTCCCATTCACACTCCTCAGCCGATTTATCCTGTAAACCCTACCCCATTCCACCCGGCTGCTTCAGACCTCTCCGACTCAAACCGCCCTAACCCTGCCCCCTCTAACCCGGATCCCTCTGACCCCGCCATCCCACCCATCATCACCCCCACTCACTTGCCCGACTTTGTCTACGACCTGCTGCAACCCTACGACCGACATCAGCTAGAAGTCCTGCTGCAGGGTAGGGCGGCCCAAGGGGTAGCGGCCAAGCAGGAATTATCAGCCAAGGCTGGGCAGGCGTCCCAGAGCCAACCGATGCTAGCGGCCCTGTTGCAGCGGGTGGGCATTTTCCCAGAGCACAACCACCGCACCGGATCGCCCTATACCTACATGCTGCTGGATGACGTAGGCGGCTGTTTTCGGCTATGCGGTAACGAGCTATGGCTCACTCACATTGTCCACCACTGGTTTCAGCCCGATATGGCCTACACCGCCATGATTCGCCGTATTGATGCCGTCGGGCAGGTGTTGGATAAGGAATTTACGGTGGCCCTCAGTCGGCAGCAGTTGGCCTGGGTGGCCTAGGGTTGGGGCGACCTGGCAAGGCTTACAATGGGGAATACGCCACCCTAGGGAGGTTTTTGGCCCATGGCTGAGACCAGTAGATTGATCTCCGAACCCATCGTCTATCCCGAAACCGATGGCCAACCCATGACCGAAAGCGACGCCACCCGCGACTACCTGATTTACTGCCTTGAGGTACTGCGGCTGTACTTCAAAAGCCGTCAGAACATCTATGTCTCTGGGAATTTATTCGTCTACTACGAAGAGGGCAACCCCAGGGCATCGGTTTCGCCGGATGTGTTTGTGATCTTCGGTGTCAGCCATCGGCAGCGCCGCAGCTACAAGGCTTGGCAGGAAGGGGGAAAGCTTCCCAACTTTGTGTTAGAAATTACCTCCCGCACCACCAAGCGCCAAGATCAAGAGGAGAAACCCAAGCTCTACGCCAGCCTGGGCGTGGAAGAATACATGCAGTACGACCCCACCGCCGACTACCTCAAGCCACAATTGCAGGGGGCTCGGCTGGTGGATGGTGTCTATCAGCCCCTGCCCCTGATCACTACCCCCGAGGGCATTCCCTACCTGCATAGCCAGGTGCTAGGGCTGGATTTGCAACTGCACGATCCCTACCCCGCCCTGGGATTGGCACCCCTGCCCCGTGCCCTGCGGTTCTATGACCCTGAAACTGGGACAAAACTGCTCAACCGCGAGGAAGTGGAGCAGGAGCGAGTTGCCCTGGAGCAGGAGAATGCGATCATTCAACAGGAGCGCGATGTTGCCCAGCAGGAGCGCGATGCCGCCCTACGGCGGGCCGAAGAACTGGAGGCTCGTTTGCGAGATCTGGGCGTTGATTTGGAGTAGCGGGTTGTACCGTCCCACGGCCTAGGGGCCACAATTGCCCCTAACGCATTGATACTTTTTAAGCATTGTCTGTGTCTTTACCCACTGCCATGACCTCAGCCCTACAAGCAATCCAATCCACCCAAGGTGCTATGTTTGACCCACCCCAGGGGCCACCGCTCAGCTTTGGCAATGACGAGGTGGCCTTGGCCGCTGTCAGCGCCGGGGTCGTGCTGGTGGATCGCAGCCATTGGGGGGTCTTGGAGATGACCGGGGCGGATCGGCTGCGGTTTCTCCACAACCAAACCACCAACGCCCTTACCCAGCGCCAGCCGGGGCAGGGCTGCGACACGGTGTTTGTCACCTCCACCGCTCGCACCCTCGATCTGGCGACGGTCTACGCCACCGAGGAAAGCCTGTGGATCGTCACCTCCCCTGGTCAAGATCAGCGATTGCTGGACTGGATGGATCGCTACATTTTCCCGGCAGACAAGGTGAATTTGACCAACCACACGGGCCAGATGGGCCTGTTTTCCCTGATCGGGCCAGGTAGCCATGCTCTCATTAAATTCCTGGGGGTCAACCTAGAGGCCGACAGCCCCTACGGTCAGCATTGTCCTCTAGGGGACAATGGATGGCGCGTAGCGGTGGGCAGTGGCCTGGGCTGGCCGGGATATACCCTATTTGGGCCAATAGCAACCGCCGCTGAGGTGTGGCAGCGCTGTAGCCAGGGGGGAGCCATCCCCGCCGGAGAAATGCTGTGGGAGCGGTGGCGCATTCAGCAGGGGCGTCCGGTGCCGGGGGCCGAACTTACCGAGGAGGTGAACCCCCTGGAGGCGGGGCTGTGGCATACCCTATCCTTTGATAAGGGCTGCTACATCGGCCAAGAAACCATCGCCCGCCTGAATACCTATCGGGGGGTGAAGCAACAGCTTTGGGGTCTGCGCCTCAGTCAGTGGGTGGACCCCGGTGAGCCCCTTTACCTAGGGGAGGACAAGGTGGGGTGGGTCACCAGTGTTGTGGAGACGGAAACGGGCATCCTAGGGCTGGGCTATCTGCGCACTAAGGCCGGGGGGCAAGGGTTAACCGTCACCGCCGCCGCCGCCACTGCCCAGGTGGTTGAGGTTCCCTTTCTGTCGCGAGGGTATCTGGCCGAGGATCCTCTATCGTCCAAGGCTTGAGGAATTTCTGGCTACCAATCCCTCCTACCTGCCCGGCTGTCTCCAAATGCACCTTCTAGGGCAATTCTTCAGCCACCAGTGGGTAGACTAGGGTCAGCGCCAACTTGAGGGACGCTGTTGCTCCCTTAGAGTCCCATCTTGAGATGATTTCTGGAGGGATCTGGCTTTGGGCCAACGCATTCTCGGAAGCCCTAAGTCGGTATCCTAGTCACTACGGTTTCCCTTAATCTGGTCTTGGGCTGACGTAAAACCTCGCCCATCGCGACCTATCCTTGGCTTGGCCACCCTAGCCTACGGGCTGCCCTAGTCCATGGATGGCCCGCCAGCGTTCACGTTACGACATGAGAAAACTATGAGCCAGCCCAAACGTGCATTGATTACCGGCATCACGGGTCAAGACGGATCCTATCTAGCCGAGTTGCTGCTAGAGAAAGGTTACGAAGTGCACGGCATCATCCGCCGCACCTCCACCTTTAATACCGACCGCATTGATCATATCTACGTTGACCCACACAACGAAGAGGCCCGGCTGTTTTTGCACTATGGCGACCTTACGGATGGCACCATGCTGCGCCGCATTCTAGAGCAGGTTCAGCCCCAGGAGGTCTACAACCTAGGCGCACAGTCCCACGTACGGGTCAGCTTCGACTCGCCGGAATATACCGCCGATGCCGTGGGTATGGGCACCCTGCGCCTGCTAGAGGCCATCCGCGACTACCAGCAACGGACGGACTCTGAGGTGCGGTTCTACCAGGCCGGATCCTCGGAAATGTTCGGCAAGGTGCAGGAAATTCCCCAAACAGAAACCACCCCCTTCTACCCCCGCAGCCCCTACGCCTGCGCCAAGGTTTACGCCCACTGGCAAACCATCAACTATCGCGAATCCTACAATCTGTTTGCCTGCAACGGCATTTTGTTTAACCACGAGTCTCCCCGCCGGGGCGAAACCTTTGTGACCCGCAAAATTACCCGTGCCGTGGCCCGGATTGTGGCGGGTCAGCAGAAAAAGCTGTACCTGGGCAATCTGGACGCGAAGCGCGACTGGGGCTACGCCAAGGACTACGTGAAGGCCATGTGGCTGATGCTCCAGCAAGATCAGCCCGACGACTATGTGGTGGCCACCAACGAAACCCACTCCATCCGCGAGTTCCTCGATATCGCCTTTAACCACGTCAACCTCGACTGGCACGACTATGTAGAGTTTGACCCCCGCTACCTGCGCCCCGCCGAGGTGGAACTGCTGATTGGCGATTCCACCAAAGCCCGTCAACAGCTCGGCTGGGAACCCAGCGTCACCTTCGAGCAGTTGGTACACCTGATGGTAGAAGCCGATCTCGAAGCGGTAGGCATTGCCCACGGCAACGGCCACAGCAACGACGTGGCCACCGTGCGCAAGGACATGCTGCACCTTTCACCCCAGGGCTAAGGGGCGAAAGCTTCCCCTCAGCGGTTTCCCGTCATTGGCCTCAGTCCGCGAAGCTGGGGCCTGATTAGATCAGGCTATGGGGTGTTCTGGTTTTTCTATCGGGAAATCGTTCTGTTGGCGAGGTCTTTCCCTTAGTATGGAAATGCTCTCGGTTCCAGGCTCGGCGATTTGGCTTCGAGTTAGGGCCAGGACGGTCTATCGCTACGGATTCTCGGTTGTCGATTTTAGTACTGCACGCTATGGCTGACGAAAAGACCCCGCAAACGTCCCCTGCCGCCAAGGCTCCCAAAAAGGAAAAGCCCCCCGCCCTGGAAGATAAGCCCTTCCCGGAGTTTATGCAGCAGCACTTTTTGCCGAGCCTAGAAGCGGCGCTCAAAGAGAAGGGCATGGGCGATATTAAGCTCAGCTTTGCCCAGCAGCCCCTTGCGGTGTTTGGGGTTTCCGATGGCGAAGCCTATTGGCAGGTGAAAGGCCAGTGGCTGGGGGACAGCCGCCAGTTCACCATCGCCTTTCTGAAGGACAGCATCACCAGCCCCAAGCTGTTTTACCTAGCGGATGGTGGCAGCGAACCCAGCACCATCGAGCAATTTATGGGCGACGAGCGCAAAATCACCCTCGACCTGATGGTGCTCTACACCCTGCAACGCCTCAACGGCCAAAAGTGGCTGGTGCGCAATTAGTCGCGGGTAGACCATGGGGGTATCGGTGCTAGGACGGCCAATGGAGCCGTGAAATTTTTCTATGGCTGACTGCAACCAAACCGCCTACGCCAAGTCCAGCCTGGTTCGCTACTACACGCAACTGCACCAGCTTCAGCCCGCCGAACGGGGAATTTTGATGCGGCTGAGGGATCAGTTGCCCACCATGGCCATGCTGGATCTCGGCATTGGCGGCGGACGCACCACCCAGCATCTTTGGCCCAGGGTCGGCCAGTATACGGGCATTGACTACTCGGCGGAAATGATCGCCGCCTGTCGTGCCCGGTTTAGCCCTGCTGGTGATGACGGGGCGGGGCCAACCTTGGCGGTCATGGATGCGCGGGATCTCTCGGCCTTTGAGGACAAAAGCTTTGACCTAATTTGGTTCAGCTTCAATGGTCTGGACTACGTTTCCCATGCCGACCGCCTAAAAATTTTGCAGGAAGTCCACCGCGTCGGCAAACCGGGGGCTTATTTTGTGTTTTCCAGCCACAACCTGCGGGGCATGGCCAGGACATTTGACTATCGCCAGCATCTCAGCTTCAACCCCCTAACCACCTACGTTGATTTGGCGATGTGGGGCCTGCTGCGCTGGTTTAACCGGGGAGTGGGTATCACGGATTTGTCCCGCACCGATCACCTCATCCTACGGGACGAGTCCCACAACTTTGCTCTCCAGACCTACTACATCGATCCCGCTGCCCAAATTCAACAACTTGCCTTTGGGTTCCACAGCATCGAGGTCTATCCTTGGACTCAGATGGATCCAGTGAATGACGTAGATGATCCAGGTTTAAGCTCAGCCCTTTGGCTGTATTACTGCGGTGTCGTGGCTTAAATCGCGGATGAGATTGGCTGGGCCTAGATTAACGGGTCAGCAAGGCTTGTAGGGCAGGGGACTGGGGCTTGAACCCCACAGCAATGGCCTGCCCCGCCTGGACAAAGAGGGGACGCTTGATCAGCATGGCATTGGCGGCAAAGGCGGCAATCCACTGTTCCTCCGTCCAGGTTTGCTTTTCCTCGCCTAGGGAACGGTAGACTTGGCCTGAGGTATTGCGCAGGGGCTTGAATCCTAGGGTGCTTACCCAATCGGCCACCATGGTGCGGCTAGGGGGAGCAATCTTGGTGTCTACGAATTCGTAGGCAATGTGGTTTTGGTCTAACCACTGAAGGGCTTTTTTGCAGGTGTTGCAGGTGGGAATGCCGTAAACCGTTAGGGTCATAGGGAAAGGGCGATGGTCAGCCAGACATGAATCGATCAGACGTTAACCGATCAGACATTAAATAAGGCAGTTACCCAAGGGCATCTGGGCTAAAGCCTAGCCCCCTGGGTAACTGTGAGCGGTCGATCTAGTTGGCCTAGTTATCGTAGACGCGGCACTCGTCGGCGTCAGGGTTGTTGTCGCAGTAGGTTTCTAAGGAACTTTTGTCGGTACCCTGTTCTCGCTGGTGGGAGGCTTCGGCCTGAAGCTCTTCAACGGCATCCCAGGCGGCAGCGCATTCTTGGGAGTTACCGGTGTCGCAGGCGGCTCGGGCGCTTTCAATTTCGCTCTGGATGCGGGTTTGGATGTTATCGCTCATGGCTTTCCTTTCGAGTGTTATCTCGTTTGATAAGGTCTTATCTGGTCTTGGCTATCGGATCCGAATCGGTCTGAACATGGGCCAAATGGGCTTTGATCGTGGGCTTCACGAGGGTTGCGCCCACGTCTTCCCATGGGCCTGGGGACACGTCATTGTCTCCGATGCTTTGAGGGCAAACCTTAAAATCCAGTATAGTTTAACGTTTAGAATGACCTAGTTCAGTGACCTAGCCAACCATAGGGGGTATCAGCCATGGCCCACGGGTCATCCTCACGACTAGGCCATTGATCAGGTCGTGTTGATAGGGCCATGTCATGACCAAACGCTGCAACCACTGAAACCAACCGCGAAGGAGAGGATCCACCATGAATGGCGATTCCCAGACCATGCAGTGGGCCAATGCCCTATCCCAGCGAGCTTCCCTGGAGGGGGCGGTGCAGGAGGTGGTGGATTGCCTCAAGGATCACTTTGAAGCTCCGCCGGATCTGGGGCTGGTGTTCATTTCCTCAGCCTTTACCAGTGAGTTTCCGCGCCTGCTACCTCTGCTGCAAGAACGGTGGCCTATGCCTGTGCTGGTGGGCTGTAGCGGCGGCGGTGTGGTGGGTATGACGGCTGCCGATGAAGCCTTGGAGGTGGAGTCTGCCCCTGCCCTCAGCCTTACCGTGGCGCGCCTGCCAGGAGTAACGGTGCAACCCTTTCACCTATCCAGCGACGACCTACCCGATCTAGACAGCCCGCCCAACACCTGGACTGACCTGCTTGGCGTAGACCCCGCCACCAATCCTCAGTTCATTTTGCTGGCGGATCCCTTTTCCGCCAGCATCAACGACCTGCTCCAGGGGCTAGATTTTGCCTACCCCCAAGCCGTAAAGGTGGGTGGCTTGGCCAGTGTGGATGGCTTTAACCGTCAGAGTGGCCTGTTCTGTAACAGCACCCTGCACAGCGAGGGCGTGGTGGGGGTGGCGCTTTCCGGTGCCATTGTCCTTGATGCCATTGTGGCCCAGGGTTGTCGCCCCATTGGCCCTGCCTACCAGGTGAGCCAATCGGAACGGAACATCGTCCTTGGCCTCAACGATCCAGACCAGGAGGGCCAGGAACGCCCCCCCCTAGAGGTGCTGCAAGGGTTGATTCAAACCCTCAGCGAGGCGGATCGCAAACTGGCCCAAAACTCCCTCTTTATCGGCATTGCTCAGGATAGCTTTAAGCTCACCCTCAGTCCTGGCGACTTTCTGATTCGGACATTGCTGGGTGTCGATCCGAAGGTGGGGGCCATTGCCGTGGGCGACCGAGTGCGACCTGGTCAGCGAATTCAGTTTCACCTGCGCGATGCCCGTACCTCCGCCGAAGACCTTGACCACTGGTTGGGCAACTACCAGCGCCAACAACCCACCGCCCCCGCCGGGGCCCTGATGTTTGCCTGTATGGGCCGGGGGGAGGGCCTATACCAAAGCTCCAACTTCGACTCTGGGTTACTTCAGCAATACCTTGGCCCCGTGCCCCTGGGCGGGTTCTTCTGCGGCGGCGAAATTGGCCCCGTCGGCAACACTACCTTCCTCCATGGCTTCACCTCCGTCTTCGGCATTTGTCGCCAACCCTAGGGGGTGGCTTAAGCTTCCCTTTCCAGCAGCAGAATAGAGCTTATAAAGAGGGTTGTGGATGTTGGGTTTCGTCCCTCAACCCAACCTACGACGAACGATCACACTACGAAGAGCGGCCATACGACCTAACCGACATTCCGCAGGTTGACAAAAGGGATATTGAGGGTAGCTGAGGTAAGCTCAGGGCAAGCAATGGGATCGCGCCTTGGAGATAGAAAACCTGGATTACTTAGGGTTGGTGACCGCCTTAGCTCGACTTTATCCATTTGATCCAAAAAGGAAAGCAGCAAGCAGAATTCAGATGAGGGTCTGAGGAGCTTGCTGCGATGGAATTTATGTCGATGATGATAGCGTTTGCGCCGCTGTCTTCCCAGCGGGTCCCCAGGCCCTGACCCTGGTGATGGGAGCGCTGTTGGCTCCAGGGAAACGGACGGTGAGCCAGGTGTTGCGGGTGATGGGGTTAGCGGATGAGCCTCAATTTCAGCGTTATCACCGGGTGCTAAATCGGGCGGTTTGGTCGTCTCGGCAGGCGAGTCGCATCTTGTTGAGCCTTTTGGTGAGAACCTTTGCCGCTGATGGTGTCATCGTGATGGGTCTCGATGACACGATCGAACGACGGTGGGGAAAGCGGATTGCAGCGTGGGGGATCTACCGCGACCCCGTGCGTTCGAGCCAAGCGCATGTCGTCAAGACCAGTGGGTTGCGCTGGCTCAGTCTGATGCTGTTGGTGCCGATTCCCTGGGCACAGTGCGTTTGGGCCTTACCGTTTTTAACCGTACTCGCGCCGTCAGAGCGCTACAACCAACAGCAAGGGCGACGGCACAAAGCGTTAACCGATTGGGCGAGACAAATGCTGGTT
>JBIPSI010000037.1:0-48700 GCA_044070495.1 Spirulina sp.
CGTACCAATACCGCGCCCCTTTCTCTTCAGGGTCGATCTCAGGGAGGTTCAGGTCTGAGGGGGGCTTACTCGTCATGCCCCTTACTCTAACGATTTTTGTCCCATTCGCAATAGCCCCATCTTGTTGCGGTGACTAATTACTTAGACTTCAAACAGTGATCGGGGTAGCTGCGACTGTCGAATAATAGATTGTAGCGTTCCTATTTTTAAGGCTTTGTGATTGGGGACAGGAACGGTAATGGTTGTCTCTTCTATGCGTTTTTGCATAACAATGTGGCTTCCCCGTTGTTGTACGTTCTGGAATCCATGTTGTTCTAGAAGCTTGCATATTTCGCTTCCCGAAAAGATTCTAAGCTTGCCCAATGCTAACCTCCAGTCGGGTAATAAAGACTTCGGATTTGAGACGACTGGCAATTTCGGAAGGATCGGCAACTTCAAAGAAAAGCTCGATGGCCTCGATTAGGTTAGTTCTGGCTTCTTCTACGGTATCGCCCTGGCTAGCAATGTCTAGCTCAGGACAGAGGGAAACATAGCCTTCTTCTTCCCGTTCGATAACAGCCGTAAACTGATGTGTTTGTTTAATCACTGTCTGAACTCCTTATGATTTGGGTGCATGGTATTTAGTCTTGCTGATGAAGATTTTTTAGATCTTCTTAAAGAATTTGAAGGCTATCAGGTAAATCGATGGTGATTTGCATGGTTTAGGCTCCTGTGTCAGGGGGTTGGCTTAGGGTGTCAAGGTAGGTGATGGTTGCTTTTCCCCAGATGCTTTCTTCTAGGTAGTGCTGGGCGATATCGATGAGGGTAGCTTTGGTGGCTTGGAGGTGACGTTCGGGATTGAGCAGTTGTTGGCGAAGATTGGCCCACTTGGAGGAACTGCTGTGCTGGATTTCGGTGAATTCTACGTCAATAATTGCAAGGGCTTCGGATTCGGTGGCGACGTTAGGGTGCTGGCTTTGGAGGTGAGTTATCAGCACTTTTAGATCCATGATGGCCGCTTGAACTGATGGATCGGTGGCGTAGTTATGCTGTGCCTCGATGTAGGTATCGACCTGCTCGAAGATTTGTACTTTTTCGGCTTTGGGAAAGTTGTATTTTGAGGCTTCTGTCATGGGGTTGGTTCTTGGTCAAGGATAAATTCTAGGTTTTGGGCACCGTGAAGGACTCGGATAATTTCTACGGTATCAGGATGAATTTGATAGAAGATGATGTACTTGCTGAAGCCTTTGATAGGGTATTGGCGTATTTGAGCCAGCCTTGGAGATGTGAATCCACTGCGTCTACCAATTTCAGGAAGTTTGGCAATGCGTTGAAAGGTTGCCTCGGCAGCATAGAGAAAGCGATCACCCGCATCAAGGTTATCAAGACTGATGTAGGTAGCATGGGCGATCAGATCTTGAATGACGATTGGGCGTTTGGTCAGGTTAGCCATTGTGGGATTGATCGCGTTGGTTTTGATGAACAGCGGCGCGGATGGACTCCCAATCGCTGGTGGTCATTGGTGTGGGTTCGCCGGAGTTAAGCCCTTCGAGAATGAGGGGTTCAAGATGGTCTTTGCGGGCTTTGTCTTGTTGGATGAGGGCTTGAATGTAGTCGTTGGCGGTGTTGTATTGGCCGGATGCAAGTTGCTCTTTGAGGTAAGCGGCTAGAGCCTCTGGGAGTGAGATGGTTAGATTAGTCATGGAGTTACTTGTATGGGTAAGGACTAGGCAATTTCTCGACTAAAGACTTCGGATTTGAGGCGATTGGAAAATTCGGAAGGATCGGCAACTTCAAAGAAAAGCTCGATGGCCTCGATTAGGTTAGCCCTTGCTTCTTCTACAGTATCGCCCTGGCTAGCAATGTCTAGCTCAGGACAGAGGGAAACGTAACCTTCTTCTTCTCGTTCGATAACAGCCGTAAACTGATGGGTTTGTTTAATCACTGTCTGAACTCCTGACGCTGTAGATAAATAATACTCATGCTCCTTCGCCAAAGGTTAGATCTTCTCTTACCTCATAGGGAAGTTGTGGTGGACGTTCTAGCGGGTTGCCATCCCAGCTACTAACGACGTTTTCAAAAAAACCAGGATGTCACCCTCGTGATTCGGGGATGTTGTGAAGTTCAGGACGGATATTATGTAGGTCTTCTTCAAAGTCTGTGACATCGTAATGGATGCAAATACCTCGGCTACCAATAAGCTGCTGAAATTCCATTTGATGCATTCCGGCAATCTGGCTGGCTGTGCCTAGGGTGACTCGCTCTTGCTGAAAGAGGGTTATGGCTAGTTCTGTCCGTAGGTCGGCTTCGGTGATTTGAAGGCTATCGGGTAAGTCGATGGTGATTTGCATGGTTTAGGCTCCTTTTTCTGGAGGTTGGCTTAAGGTATCAAGGTAGGTGATGGTTGCCTTGCCCCAGATGCTTTCTTCTAGGTAGTGCTGGGCAATTTCGATGAGAGTAGCTTTGGTGGCTTGGAGGTGGCGTTTGGGATTAATCAGTTGTTGTCGCAGATTGGCCCACTTGGAGGAACTGCTGTGCTGAACTTCAGTAAATTCTGCGTCAATAATGGCGAGGGCTTCGGATTCGTTAGCGACGGTGGGGTGCTGGCTTTGGAGATGGGTAATCAACGCTTTTAGATCCATGATGGTTGCTTGCACCGATGGATCGGTGGCGTAGTTATGCTGGGCCTCAATGTAGGTATCGACCTGCTCAAAGATTTGGACTTTTTCGGCTTTAGAGAAGTTGTATTTTGAGGTTTTTGTCATGGCTATATGTCCTGTTTAGGGGGTTCCCAGATGCGATGGATAGTGTAGGCATCCATCTGGCTATCCTGGCTGACGAGGGATAGATTATGGTTGATGGATTGGGCAATGAGAATTCTGTCGAAGGGATCACGATGATGTAGGGGCAAGGAGAGATAAATCTCTAGGGCTTTGAATGTGATAGGCAGTTGCGTGATGTCAAGGGATGTTAAATTAGGTTCGATGGTGCTAAATGGGGCAGAGAGGTCAAGTTTACCGATGTTGGCTTTGATAGCAATTTCCCAGAGGGAGGCAATGCTGACAAAGACGGTGGGCGTGGTCTCAATTTGGGTGCGGGTGCTGGTGGGAAGTTGGGTGTCGTTGTCGAGAAACCAGATGATGGCGTGGGTATCAAGCAGGAGAGTCATGGCTACATGTAGTCTTTGAGATCTTCCAGGGGTGCATCAAAGTCGTCAGCCATGGTGAACATGCCTTTCATGGTTCCGGCTTGGCGATATTGCTTAGGCGGTGTTTCAGAGGATAGATTTTTTGCATATTTGGCGGCTAGATATTCAGCGTAATGAAGAATTTCTGTTTGCAGATTTGGAGAGAGTTTTTCAAGAGTTTCAATTAACTGACTCGATAACATTAGCATTCTCCTTGGAGAGAATTTGAGTTTTCTTTGCGGGCCTTGTCTTGTTGAATGAGGGTTTGGATATAGTCGTTGGCAGTGTCGTATTGGCCGGATGCAAGTTGCTCTTTGAGGTAAGCGGCTAGAGCCTCTGGGAGTGAGATGGTTAGATTAGTCATGGAGTTACCTTGATGGAGAAAGCTTGGATGATTGATTGATGGACTATTGATCTGAGTCTGGGGGATGTTCATAGTAATGTTCAACCCGCTCAAAGATTTTAACTTCAGGGGCATTAGGGAAAATATAGCTTATCGGTGCAGTTGTTGTTTCTGGAGTCTCTTTAGTCGTATTTTGAGCGGTCATTGCTTCTTGCCAGATGCAGTAGTTATAGAACTTGCAGCGATTTTGAATAGTTGGAATCAGCCAAGAAAGCTGTGAAATATAGAATTTCCTATTTGCATCTATCAACTCAGGGAGTTTATTATTAATGTCCTGGAGAGAGCATTTTGCTAGAACAAGAGCAGCCCGATTTTGAAAATAGATATCCTTGGTATAGTTTTCTGGATTTATTAGAGCATCAATCAGTCGATTTAGCATTTCCAAATTCATTAATTCAGATAAAAAGTCTATAGTTTCGCTAGAAGACTCATGGCCTGGGTCTACTAATGCTTCAAACAGGTTTGCCAAAACCTCCGACCCTACACTCCCTTGATGCTTAGCTAACCTACCTAATTCAATAGCTGCTCTTTGCCAATATAAGCATTTAGACTGAGTGATCTCAAGTAAAGGTTCTTTAAGGCTAAGTCTCGAAAGACTTTTCATGATTTCAACATGAGGATCAAAATTAGTAGGTGCTTTTAGTGAATCTAACAGAGTAGGAATAGCTTCTTTTTGATCAAATTTACTTAAGGAGCAAGCCGCGTTTATTCGGACATATCGATCAGAATCCTTATCAATAACGTTGAGCAAAGAAGGAATACAGTTTGAGTCACCAACAATACCAAGAACTACAGCCGCAGTTGAACGAATGCTTGATTCCTGATGGTTTTCTAACTCATTCATCATTCTTGGTAGAACTTTAGAGTCCTTCAGATGGCCTAAGACAATAGCTGCGCACCATGATATATGCCAGTTATTATGCTCAGCTAAATTCCTCAGTTCTCCAAGATCTTTGGGATTATCTATACTTTTTAGTTTAATCAGTTGCTTAGCTGCTTCTGCCCGAAGATTTCTGCTGTCTTCGCCCAGTCGTTGGACTAAGAAGTGAATTGCGGTGTCAAATTTACTTGCACCTAAAATTTGAATTATTTGCTTCTGAAGGGTCTCATAAGGCTCCTGAGCAAATAACTGAATTAATTCCGGAATAAACAACTCATACCTTGAAGAGACTCCCAGAAGATTAAGAATATGGTTTCTTTGTCGAAATTCAGTAGAAGGAAGAGTGATCTTAGTATTCTTTAGCAGATTTATAATGTCAGCATCTACTTTCTCTTTTAAATCAGTTGAGTCGGGCACCTGGATTTCTCTTTCAGGCTCTTCCCAGTCAGCAGCTATTTTTCTATTTTCTTCATGTTGAGCATTCCTAAACTCTTCGAGTAGTTCTCGAATCATATTTTCGGCATCTAGCCTCATCAGAATTGGTGCTGCCTGGGTCATCATTAGTAATAATGTGCCATGCTCTTTTAACTTCTGACGCAAGAACTTAATGGCTAACTGTGGTGAAATATGACTAAGAGATTGAACACAGGTTGACCATGAAATTCCACTCTTGTCAGAGTCTCCCAATGACTTTTGAGAGAAAAGCTTTTCACTAATTTTACCTAGTCTTCTTGTTATAGTATCTATAGCAACTTGATTGCTAGTTTCTCCTATATAAGATGTTGCAATTTCAACGACATCAATATTTTTATGTGTTAAGAATGATAAAAGCTCTGGGATAGCTAATTCTGATCGTGTTTCACCCAGAAGCTCAACTTTTAACCTGTCTGTTACAGAAAGCTTGATTACTTCTCCTACAGTTGCTTCTTGAAAAAGAAGTGCCACTTCTCCAGCCAGCTTTGCTCCTAACCTTAAATCTATATCCATTGCCAGCTTTACCACTCGCAAAGCATGGTCTTTGTTATCCACCAATGCCAGCATCAGGGCAATGGGTTCTGTCCACTTCAATAGATTTAGGTAGTCACGCTTAAATTGAGCCTCATCCTCAAGTAACTCAGACAATTCCAGCTTCAGCAGCAGTGCTTCGGCGGCGTAGTATTCCTGGAAAAGCTGGTGGTGAAATTCAATTTCCCTAGGGTCTGTGGCAACTTGTAGCAGATGGTGTTCGAGCAGATCCTCCAGCCATTCCTTGGCTCGTTGTCCTGGGGCTTCTACCCGACCTGTTAAATAGGTTTCTAAAAGTCTTTCGGCTTGGCTACGATCTATCGTTAGCCAAGCTTCGGTGGGGCTGGTTGGGTCGCCCTGCAACATGCAAAAGGCAAGGTGTTGCAATAGCTCCGGCTTAAACCGCCGAAAGTCGTCAGAAACAGCCACTAGCCCCTTAAACTGGTCATACTTGGCATCAAATAGGCGAAACAGTTCACCCTTGCTCTGGGGAATTTGCCCAGTTGTACTGTCAAAGACATCACAGAGCATTTTGAGCAGCAGTGGGGTTTCAGCCACCTCTCGCAGGCGGTCTTTGAGCTGCCGCAGCAACGTATCAGCCTGGTTAGGCAATCCTCGCTGGGTCAGGTATTTGTTCACAAACTCCCGCATTTGGGGTTCGCTCAGGGGGCGCATTTCCAACCGCTTTTGGATGCCCAGGTCTCCACCCACCGCCAGATCTCGCGTGGTGAAGATCATCGGTGTGGTCGGGTTGTCTTCTCGAAAGGCTTGGAGCTTGCGCCGCTGCTGATCCGAAGGAATTTCGTTGACCCCATCGAGCAGTAACAGTAATCGGTCTTCCAGCAACCAATCTTCCAGTTGCTCCGCACTAATCCGCACCTTCGCCCGCCGAAATTCTGCCAAGATTAGCTCAATAACGGGACGATCACCCTTAAGCTGCACATACACCGGAATGATCTCAGGTTGTTCCAGGGCGACTTCTGCCGCCTCCAATAGCAACCGCTTTAGCGTGGTAGATTTTCCTGAACCCGGTCGTCCTGCCAGCAAAAGATGTTGACGCTTTTCGCCCAGGGCATGTTTCTGTAACCCTTCCAAGACCGGAAAGCGCTCTACCTTTTGCTGAGTTATTTCAGGTGAGCGAGAAGCATCTTCTGATGCTCGCCGCTCCACCGTTTCTGCCTCCAGCAGAATCAATACGTCAGTCTCGGTATAGAGGTCACGCACATCCTGATATCGGGAATCTTGGCGGAGGATAAATTCTAGGTACCCGGAAAAATCAAACGTAGGGGGGAAGCTGCCATTCTTCAATTTGTCCAAGTAATCCTGAATGGCGCTGAGTCCTGGCCCAATATAGCTATCGGCCCACTCCAGCAGGGCGCTAACCTGTTCGCCAACTTTGGCTGAGGTTCCGGCTCGGTTCATCCGGGGCATCGCCACAGCAATCAGTAGCCGCTCAAAGTCTGCTTGCGGCAGGCGGCTTAAATCATCAAATAGCCGAGCACGATCACCGGAATCCATACCAGATGCAGCGGGCGCGAGAAAATCGTAGACCTATCGCTATGGTAGCCGCAGTTCCCAAGAGATCCCAATGGCAAGGCAAGCAGCCCGACTTTTTCAAGAAACCGGGCGGCTGAGGGGTTAGGCGTTGATGCGTCCCGCCATCGGAGAACTGGGGCTGGCGGTAGTTTGGATGGGGATGCGTCCGGCGTGGTAGGCCAGTCGTCCGGCCTGGGTGGCGAGGCCCATGGCGCGACCCATGGCCACGGGGTTTTGGGCCTTGGCGATGGCGGTGTTAATCAGCAGGGCATCGGCCCCCATTTCCATGGCCAGGGCGGCTTCGCTGGGGGTGCCAATCCCGGCATCCACCACCACGGGCACCTTGGCATTTTCGATGATGATTTGGATATTGGCGGCGTTGCGGATGCCCTGGCCAGAGCCAATCGGAGAACCGAGGGGCATCACCGTGGCGCAGCCCGCTTCCTCTAGGCGTTTGGCCAGCAGGGGGTCGGCGTTGATGTAGGGCAGCACCGCAAAGCCTTCCTTCACCAACTGTTCCGCCGCCTCTAGGGTGCCGATGGGGTCGGGCAGCAGGTATTTGGCGTCGGGGATCACCTCTAGTTTGACGAAGTTGTTGTCTTCCTGGCCCAGCAGTTTGGCCATTTCTCGGCCCAGCCGCGCCACTCGGATGGCCTCTTCGGCGGTTTGGCATCCGGCGGTGTTGGGCAGCATCCAAATCTTCGACCAGTCCAGGGCTTCGGCGAGACCTTCGTGTCCAGGGGCATTGGTCTGCACCCGCCGCACCGCTACGGTGACAATCTCGCAACCGCTGGCGGCAATGCTCTGGCGCATGGTTTCAAAGTCGTCGTACTTGCCCGATCCGGTCATTAGGCGGGAGGCGAAGGAGCGTCCGGCGATGACCAGGGGATTGTCGGCGGGGATAGCGGCGGCGGCGGATTCGAGGGGAGTGGCGGTTAGGGTCATGGTGGGTTGGGATAGGGAGTCGGGAGTCGGGAGTGGGGAGTCGGGAATCGGGTAGGGGCGGGGTTTCCCCGTTCCCAAAACGTCGGGAGTCGGGTAGGGGCGGGGTTTCCCCGTTCCCAAAGCGTCAGGATTTGGGGGGCCGTTAAAACGCTGATAGGAGAAGGGGGGGAGGAGATCGGGGGTGCGTCCGGCGAGGTATTCGGCAATCAGGTGGGCGGTGATGGGGGCGAGGAGGATGCCGTTGCGGTAGTGTCCGGTGGCGAGGGTGAGGTTGGCGGCGGGGCCGGGGCCGAGCAGGGGCATTTCGTCCGGGGTGGCGGGTCGGTAGCCCCACCAGGTTTGTTCGAGGGTGCAGTCGGCCAGCCAGGGCAGTAGGGCGATGGCGTTGGCCAAGAGCTGGTTGACTCCGGCGGCGGTGTTGCCGGGGGCAAAGCCGACTTCCTGGCTGGTGGCCCCCAACACGATGCGGCCATCCTGGCGGGGCACGATGTAGATGTTTTCGCCAAACAGCACCCGTTGCAGGGGTTGCACGGTGCCCAGGGCTGGGGGCACTCGCAAACTGGCCATTTCGCCCTTTTTAGGGAAGACGGGCACAGGCAGCAGGTCGTAGCTCCAGGCTCCGGCGGCGAGGACGATGTGATCGGCCTGGAAGTCGCCAGCCTGGGCGGTGCAGACGCGCTCGATGCGGCCTTGGGATTGCCGCAATGCGGTGGCCCCAACCCCTTCGTGAATCGTCACCCCCAGATCGAGAACCGCAGCACGCAGGGCTTTCACGAGGGCTTGGTTATTCACTTGGCCATCTTCGGGATACCAAAAGGCACCTTGCACCCCAGCGCCTAGTCCGGGCTGGTAGTGGGCGAGGGCTGCGGCGGTTAACCATTGCCCTTGGGCAGTGTCCTGGGACACCTGATTCCCCTGGGATCGCTGATCCGTGAAATCAGATAAATCAGGCTCTTGGAAACGCGGAGCCAAAATGCCGCTGGGCCAATAGCCGACGGATTGCCCGGTGAGGGCTTCAATTTTCGCCACCCAGTCGGGATAGCGTTCCAAGCTGGCCAAGCACAGATCCAGCATGGGGCCAAGGGGAATACCCTCGGCACGGGGGGCCAACATTCCGGCGGCGGCATGGCTGGCGGCGGCGGCAAAATCGCGGCTGAGGATGGCCACGCTAGCCCCCTGCTGGCGCAGTTCTAGGGCAATGGCCAACCCCATCATGCCCCCGCCCACCACGAGGATGTCCTGTCCCGCCTGTGTCATGTCTGGTTGCCTACTGATTTGCTGCCTAGTGGTTTGTCGTCTAACGGTTTACGGTCTAAGGATTCATCCTATAGCGGTTCCCGATTGGGTGAGATAGACCTTTGCTGGGTTCTAGATCCCCCCAGAACCTAGCTGGCTCAGTTTTACTTTGTCACCCCCCTTGGTAAGGGGGGCAGGGGGGATCATCGCCATGTCCTTCACCTGTGGGAAATCCGCGATGAGTCCAGGCAGATAACCCCCGGTACGGCTGGGCGAGGAGACCTCACCCCTACGGTTTAGCCGCGAATGCCTGTCCTGGGAACATTTGTCCCTGTGACATTTTAGGCCATAGGATCTAGACAAGCAGAAACTTGATCCCTTAAGGAACCGACCCTGTGAACATCGCTTTTATTATCGACCCCATCGAACGCCTCGACCCCGGCCACGATACCAGCATCGCCTTGATGGAGGCGGCCCAGGAAAAAGGGCACCAGGTCTGGATCACCGAAGCACCCTTCCTGAGTGTGGTGGGTGGCAAGGCTTATGGGCTGTTGCGGCGGGTGGAACTGACCCCGGTGCAACTGGTGGATGGCCATTGGGTGGCGGATGAGCAATGGTACGAGGTGGACGAGGTGGAGCAGCGTCCTCTGGAAGACATGGACGTGGTATTCATGCGGACGGATCCGCCTGTGACCGTGCCCTACCTCTACGCCACTTACATTTTGGACTACATCGACCCAGCCAAAACTCGCGTGATCAACTCGCCCAAGGGCATCCGCGCCGCCAACGAAAAGATGTATGCCCTGCAATTCACAGAGGCCATTCCCGAAACCATCGTCAGCCAAAACAAAGCGGTGATTCGTGAAACTGTGGAACGCTGGGGCGCGGCGGTACTCAAGCCCCTAGGCGGCAAGGCGGGCGAGGGCATTTTGTTCCTGCAAGCGGGGGATCGCAACCTCAACTCCATGGTGGAAATCAGCACCCGCCAGGGCCGAGAACCTGTGATGATTCAAACCTACCTCCCCGCCGCCAAGGAGGGCGATAAGCGGATTATTCTGCTCAACGGCGAACCCATTGGTGCGGTGAATCGTATTCCTACGGGCAGCGAATTTCGCGGCAACATGGCCGTTGGCGGTCGGGTCGCCCAGGTAGACATCACCGACCGCGAGCAAGACATCTGCCACCAACTGGCCCCCACCCTGCGCCGAGACGGCCTCTACTTTGTGGGCATCGACATCATCGGCGGCTACCTCACAGAGGTCAACGTCACCAGCCCCACGGGCATTCGGGAAATTGACCGTCTCAATAACGTGCGTTTGGGCCATCAGGTGATGGACTGGCTGGCGGAACAGTAGCCTCCGGTCAAAGATCCCAGTGGGCTGGGGGTTGGGTGGAGAATACCCCCTGGCTGACTGACACAACGCCGAAAAGCCTTGACCCCTCGTAGGTTGGGTGGCGCGATAGCAGAACCCAACAAGCCCAAAATCCTCTGCGGGTGTTGGGTTCCGCTTCGCTGAACCCAACCTACTTTAGAGATGTGTCAGGCAATCAGGAATACCCCTCTGTGACCCAAGGTAGACCCCTGGGATCTAGGGGGCTCAGCCACCGGGAGGAAGGATTAAATTAAAAAGTATTGCGTTTCCCTTTAGATTGAAAAAATAATCGCTTGAACCCGCATTTTGTGGCTCGAAGTCGCTACAATTCAGGCGTCCAGCGGTGCCCCTGCCGTCCAAATTGTTGTCGGCGACGGTGTGGCCGTTGGTGTTGTGTCGTTGCCTCAGGAGTGTCCCCGTTGAGCCAGTCATCAACTTCTTCCTCCAAGTCACTGCTATCTACCCCGGTTTTGATGGGGGCAGGGATCGCCTGGGGCGTTTTTAGCCTGCTTTTCTCGTTATTGTTTAGTCCCTCTGGGGGAAACGACCCCGCCGATTGGTTTGTATTGGGCATTAACTTCCTCGAAACAGGCGCTTTTTTGATTGCCTCGTTGCTGTGCTTTCGCAACTGGCGCAGCCCCCAAATCGTCAGTGGACGAACCGTGTGGTTTTGGATTGGCCTAGGGCTGATGATGTACGTCCTCGGCAACGTGTTCTTCTTTTTGTGGGGGAACGTCTGGGGGCTGGATCCAGCGGTTTCCTTCGGTGACTTTTTCTATATCCTCAGCTACGTGTTCCTGTCGGTGGGGATGTTTCAGGCGGTGCTACCCCGACGGCTTAACCTTGAACTTTCCCAGTGGTTGATTGTGTTGGGGATTGGCCTAGCCGGAATTTTGCTGTCTATTTTTGTGAAAGTGCAGTCCGTCGAAGCTGCCTTCCTGCCCCCCACAAGCCCCCCATCACCCGCTGCCTACCTGATCGCCCAGGCTCCTCCCGCCGATGGCGTTGCTCCCGATATCCCCGCTCCTGTGACGGCTCCCGAACCCGTGGCTTCCCCCGCAGAAGCGCCCTCCTCCGCTCCGGGCTGGGCGTTGCAAATTGATAATCTGCTCAGACCCTTTGAGGGCCTGGTGGGCTTTCTCTACCTATTTGGCGACATTGTTTTGCTGATCATCGCCGGAACCCTGCTGGTGGCCTTTTGGGGCGGGCGGTTTTCCCAGTCCTGGAAGCTGATTGCCGTGGCGGCGGTTTTCCTTTACCTGGCCGATATGTTTTTCCTCTACGCCAACAACACCAATACCTACGTAGAGGGCGTAGTGTGGGAAGTCTTTTGGACGCTGTCGGCGGTCTTTTTCTGGCTGGGGGCCGTGGTAGAACATGCCGTTTCTGTAAATTCTCGCCGTAGTTCTCGCCGCCGAAGGGGGTAGGGCGGCTTAAGATGTTAGATGGCATGATTGCGAGAACCCGTCTATGGCACCCAAAAAGCTAACCGAGGCCGACAAAGTCGCTATCTTGGGGCTATATCGCCAACCCGAAGAGACCACCTCCACCTTGGCTGAGCGATACGGGGTGAGCAACAGTACTATCAGTCGTCTGCTTAAGGCCAGTCTGCCCGAAGCAGAATACAAGCGCTTGATCCAACAAAAGCGGGGATCCTCGGATCGAGGTTCAGATTCTGTAGCCGCGCAGCCCGTGGATGCCCCTGCGAGTGCGCCTGCCCCTGATCCTACCCCCAGTCACCCTGAGGACAGCCCTTCGGTCGATAGCGCCCCTGTTGCCAAGGTAGAAGGCAGCAAGGCACCTCCCATTCTCAAAAAACGCGGATCTACCCCTGAGGCCCCTGAGGCCACAGACGTAGCCACTCCCTCTAATCATCCAGCCGATACCGTTGCTAAGGGAAACCAGACAGCGGACTCCCCGGACGGCCAGGGCAAAACTCGACGGCGGCGATCCCGATCTGCCAGTGCGGCCCCAGAGTCTTCCTCTGAGGATGCTACCCAACTCGCCCTTTCCACCGAAGCCACCGCCGAAGATAGCCCAGAGGAGGCCACGGAGGATCGATCAACCCCGGCCCCATCCCGCCCAGAACTGATTAAGAAAGGGCCGATTAAGAAAGGATCGGTGGCCAAAGCTGACGTTCCCGATGCCGCCAGCGTAGCCTCAGACTGGGAGGACGAAGCCTCCGACCTAGACGACGACTACGCCGAGGACGATGACGACGACGAGGACGATGAGGATGCCTGGGACGGAGATACCTCGGAACTGGCTCCGCACCTAGAGGCCGTTGAAATTATTCCCCTCACTCCCAGCGATTTGCCCGCCCAGTGCTACTTAGTAGTGGAGCGGGTGTCTTCAGAGTTGGTGGTGTTGCCCCTCAAAACCTTTGCCAGCCTAGGCCAAATTCCCGAAGAAGAGGGGGATCTACGTACCCTGCCGGTGTTTGATAACCACCGGGTAGCCCGTCGGTTTTCCCGGCGCAACCAGCGGGTGATCAAAGTGCCCGATGGCAATCTACTGCAAACCACCCGTCCCTACCTCCAGGCCAAGGGCATTAGTCGGCTGCTCATCGATGGCCAAGTCTTTGCCTTGGAGGAATAGGCGGAGGGCTGCCTAGGATGGGTTTGCCCCCCAACCCGACCGACCTGCCTTCGTCCACGGAGACCACAAGCCCCTGCAACGGGAATGGAGGAAACATGGCCCTCAGTCCTCGCCTGGTTCAGCGTTTGTTGCGTTTGGCCCAGACTATCGATGCCCTGATCGAACCCATCGGCAAGGCTCTCAACGGCCTAGTGCTGCTGTTGGTGGCCATCGGCTTCTATAACGTGATGGCTCGTTTTATTGGGCGCTGGGTGGGCATGTCGCTGTCCTCCAACGCCCTGATTGAGCTGCAATGGTATTTATTTGCGCTCATTTTTTGGCTGAGCTTTCCCTACATCCTCAAGCATGGGGCCAACGTGCGGGTAGACTTTCTGGAATCCCGCTGGAGTAGCCAACGCAAGGCGCTGATTGGCTTTTGGGGCACCGTGCTGTTTCTAATCCCTTTCTGTCTGCTGGCCTTGGGGGTTACCTTTCACCCTGTCCTACAGTCCTGGGGACGCTTGCCCGATGGCAGTTGGGGCCGCTGGGAAGTCTCCGCCGATGCCGATGGTCTTCCTAGGGCACCGATTAAAACCATGGTGCTGGTGTCCTTTGGGTTGCTGCTGATTCAGGGGGTGGCCCAGGCCATCAAGTATTGGGCGGCTTGGGCTGGCCATAGCAGCGAGGCGGCAGCCCTAGTGGAATCGGAACTGCCGCCCCTGGAATAGGTAAATTCCCGTTGTTACGAGAATCATGATTTATAGCGCCGGTGGTGTCTTAACCCACTAACCGATGGCTAGACCGCCTCAAAGTCGATGGGGTAGTCCACCTTCTCCACCCAGGGCAGGCCAAACTCTCCAAGCTGGGCCAGGAAGGGATCGGGGTTAAACTGCTCTACATTCCAGACACCCGCCCCGCTCCATTGGCCCGTGAGCACCATGGCGGCACCGAGCATGGCCGGAACCCCGGTGGTATAGGATACGCCCTGGGCTCCGGTTTCGCGGTAGCAGGCGGCGTGGTCGCAGTTGTTGTAGATGAAGTAGGTGCGTTCTTGGCCATCCTTTACCCCTCGGATTTGGCAACCGATGGAGGTTTGGCCAGAGTACCCCTCACCGAGGGAGGCAGGTTCCGGCAGCACGGCTTTGAGGAACTGGAGGGGCACAATTTCCTTGCCTTCGTACATCACCGGATCAATGCGGGTCATGCCAACGTTTTCCAGCACTCGCAGGTGGGTGAGGTAGTTTTCCGAGAAGGTCATCCAAAAGCGGGCGCGGCGGAGGGTGGGGAAGTGTTTGACGAGGGATTCCAACTCCTCATGGAAGAGTAGGTAGGATTCGCGAGGCCCCACCTCCGGGTAGTTCACCGGACGATGCACGGAGAGAGGATCGGTTTCGTGCCACTGTCCCTGCTCCCAAAAGCGCCCCCGCTGGGTAATTTCGCGAATGTTGATTTCGGGGTTGAAGTTGGTGGCAAAGGCCTTTCCATGGTCGCCAGCGTTGCAGTCCACAATGTCGAGGGTGTGGATTTCATCGAAGTGGTGCTTCACCCCATAGGCGGTGAATACTCCCGTCACACCAGGGTCAAAACCGCAGCCGAGGACGGCGGTGAGGCCCCGTTCCTTGAAGCGATCCTGGTAGGCCCATTGCCAACTGTATTCAAACTTGGCCACGTCGGGGGGCTCGTAGTTGGCGGTATCCAGATAATGCACCCCGGCTTCTAGGCAAGCCTCCATCAGGTGCAGATCCTGGTAGGGCAAGGCCACATTGATCAAAATGGCGGGCTGGAAGCTGCGGATCAACTCGACGGTCTCCGCCACATTATCGGCATCCACCGCTGCGGTTGAGAGACGCGGGGAGTTAATTCGCGCTGCAATGGCGTCGGCCTTCGCTTTGGTGCGACTGGCCAGCATCACCTCGGAGAAGACGCTATCGTTCTGCACACACTTGTGCGCCACCACATTGCCTACGCCGCCTGCCCCGATGATTAGTACACGCTGTCTCATCCCTGACCGATCTCCTTTCAGATCATCGTTTGATCATTTCCTGGCAGATACAGTGTAATCGAAATAGAGCGGATGCCGGTGTGGGGCAATGCTCAAGCCTGCCTTAGCCGCCGCTGATCACCAAAAAGGCGCAGACTACCTCTGCGCCTTAGCATGGTCGGTTTTGCCCTAGGGCTTCGCCACCCGAATTCTCGTCGAGGAGAACCAAGAACCCTATACGGCTTCCTTGTTCTTTTCGCCGGTACGAATCCGAATGATTTCATCGACAGGGCTGACAAAAATCTTACCGTCGCCAATTTCACCAGTACGGGCGGCAGAGATGATCTTATCGAGAACGGTATCTACCTGGTTGTCGTCCACTACAACTTCAATTTTGAGTTTCTGCAAAAACTCAACGGTGTACTCAGAGCCCCGGTAGCGCTCGGTTTGCCCTTTTTGACGCCCAAAACCACGCACTTCAGATATTGTCATCCCCACAATGCCTGCTTCAACTAGGGCAACTTTGACCTCATCTAGCTTAAAGGGGCGAATGATAGCTTCTATCTTCTTCATACCTAGACCTAATGTGCTTTAGCGTTAACCGCTGACAATCTCAGCCGACCTATGTTTAGCGATCTTGACCCTTACAATACTGTATCTTGCGATACAAGTTTGCATCTCGGATGCGGAAACCGCCTAAGTTCCCTAACGAGAACCATTGAGGAGGGGTCTCATAATCAGGAAACCGGCCCCAAAGGCGCTCACCACAATCAGCAGAATGGTGGCCGCCAGCCACAGACCACTGAGATCGGCATGGCGCTCTCGGCTTTGCCCTGGGCGGTTCAGGTCGAGCCGCTCCTCGGTGTAGAGCATTTGGTGCTGGGGGCGCTTCATCTTCGGCTGAGCCGCCTTGGCTTTGCTAGGGGCCTTAGCCGCCTTAGCCTTGGGGCTAAATATCTGAGCCATGTGATCCGTCAGGTGCGACACCCCCGCTAAAGGATTGTCTAGGCTGCGGCTTTCCTCGGTCAGATCCATGGCAGCAGTGGAATCTGAGAGCGTCGCAGACCGGGGCGGTTCTACGGCAATGGGCTGGAGCGAGTAGGCGGCAGGTGGAGCGTCGCTGGCGGTAGGCTGGCCATCCACCACCTGTTTCAGGTGGGCGGCAGAATCGGCAAATTTCAGCATTTCCTGGCGCAAAAATAGGTTTTGCTGGCCTAGCTGCTGATTTTGCTGCGTCAGGGAGTCTACCAGGGCCTGGGTCGCTTTTAGCTCCGTAGCCAATTCACGATAGACCGAAATCGGCACAGAAGGAGCCTGTCGAGATCCTTGGGCCCGATCCGTAGCCGCAGGTTTAACCAAGGATTCTGAAGAGTAGGAGGCGTTCATGGTGGGTATCGGCAGCAATTAACGACGGATATTCTAGGGATTGAAATTGGTTTGCCCAAGGGTAAACCAATTTGACGAAATTGAACCAGCTTTTGGGAGAAATTTCCTAAGGGAAATCCTAGGCGTCTTGGGACTTTTCCTTAGGTGCTTCTGTGGCCCCTAGGGCGGCGACTAAGGCTTCCCCATCGGTAACAAAGCCAAAGCATTGATTCACGTTATATACCGTGGCCTGGGCGCAGTAGTCAGGAGAGGTGGTGGCGCTACAGTCACGGAGCAAAATACAGTCGTAACCTAAAAAGTTGGCATCCTGCAAGGTGGCCATAACGCATTGATCCATATTCACCCCGGCGAAAAAGAGGGTGGTTTTGCCGAGGTTACGCAGGATGCTATCGAGGGGGGTGTCCCAAAATCCGCTCATGCGGTATTTATCGACTCGGATGTCCTCCGCTTGGGGCGTTAGTTCATCCACCACCGCCGCCGCCCAACTTCCTTGGATTAGTACTGGAGATCCATGCTTGGGCAGGGGATCTCCTAGCCCCACCCCAGCCCCGGTGGGGTTATAGACATGGCGCAACCCCGCACTAATGTTGAGCAGATCAGGACGGTTGCCCCAGTTCACCCACATAATGGGCACCTGGGCCTGACGCAGATGGGGCAGCAGCCGCTGCAACGGGGCAATGGGGGCGCGGGCAGGCGTGACATCCACGCCAATGCTAGCCAACCAGCCGTCGGGGTGGCAAAAGTCGTTCTGCATATCCACCACGAGGCAGACAGATTTATTGAGATCTAGGCGTAGGCGTTTGGTATCCGTCGGCAGCTCTATGGATCGCACGGGTAAGGCTGGACGCCGGATATCGGCCCACCGATCATCAACCCACCAGCCCTGGGCTGGGGTTCCTAGCGGTCGCAGGGTTGAATCCTCCACACTACACCTCGCCTTTGGACTTCACCTGAAGACTATGCGGTCATCCATGGTCGATGGCAGATCATCACCCCATGGGCCTAGGGTGGCGTGGGGTCTACCCTAATCGTACCGCCAGGAGAGCTAGGAGGGCCGTGGTGAGATAGGCCGCAGCAACCACTTGGGTTTCCGTCCAGCCTGATAGCTCGAAATGGTGATGCAGGGGAGCCATCTTGAAGAAGCGTTTGCCCACGCCATCGGGGCCTTTGGTGGCCTTGAAATAGACGACCTGAATAATGACGGAGAGGGTCTCCGCAAAAAAGAGTAGGGTCAGAAGCAACAGGGCGAAGAGGTTGCCGCTAAGGATGCCCACCGCGCCGAGGGCAGCCCCTAGGGCGAGGGATCCGGTATCGCCCATGAAGACCTTGGCGGGGTTGCGGTTGTGGAATAAAAAGCCTAAACAGGCCCCGCTCATGGCCGCGCAGAACACCATCAAATCCGGGTGGGTGGGGGCCGTCACCGCCGCGAGACCCAAAAAGGCAAGGGATCCCGTGCCGCCCATCAGGCCATCGAGGCCATCCGTGAGATTCGTAGCGTTGCTTTCTGCCACTAAAACAAACCCAGCCAAGGGCCAAAACAGCAAACCGAGGGGCAAGACCAACCCCAGGGGCAGCGATACCGTAGTAATGGTGACGGGCTGGGTGGTGAGCACCCACAGACAAAACAGGGCCGCTAAAACAATTTGCAGGGCTAGCTTGGTTTTGGGGGCCATGCCTTGGTTAGACCGCAGTCGCAGGACTTGCCAATCGTCTAGCCAGCCGATGGCTCCATAGGCGAGGGTGAGGGAGGAAACGGCCAGCACGTCCTGGGAAAATCCCGTGGCCAGCAGCGCTAAAACCACGGCTACTGGCACAAAGAAAATGCCGCCCATGGTGGGAGTTCCTGCTTTTTTCAGATGTCCCTGGGGGCCTTCTTTGCGGATAAACTGACCTGTTTTGAAGGCCCGCAATAGGGGGACAACCCAGGCACCCAGCAAACCACTGACCACCGCCGAAACCACCAAGGGAATGGTGATTGATTGCCCTAGGCCGTAGGTATGGCCAAAGGCCGCATCGGCCATAAGGGCGGAGCCTCCTAGCCCTGCAGCAAGCACCCAAAGTAGAGCCTTGCCATTAAGGCTTACTCCCCTTGAGGCTAAAAACTTTGCATCCACAACGATTCCTCAATTGCGTCACACCACACACCAACAGGAGTCTACTGGAGAATTTCACCGTTGACTAGCCATGGGCGGTGGAAATAGCCAGGAAGTTTAGGTGAATTGAGCCAAGGTGGCGGCAAAGATTCACAAGACTTAACGGAGCGCCTGAGGCTGAAACGGCCTAAATTAGGGGGTTAAGGCGTTGCCTCCCTAGTCGTCATCGTCCAGTTCTAGGTCGCTGTCGTCATCATCATCTTCAAAGCTGTCGTCGCCACCCATCAGATCCGAAATTTCTTCGCTTTCGGCTTCGTCCGGCAGAATTTCCTGGGGTTCACGGCTGCGAAGACGACCGATGCTCTCCAGCCAGACTAAAATAGAAGACTCGCCGGAGGACGGTAGGATAGGCGCTTTGGAGCTGCGAGGCACTTGGCGCAGGGAAGGGTTATAGATTTTATCGGACATGGGTAGGCCAAACTAGGGTTTTAGGCGAATTGTCAGCACTCTATTATAGCAGGGCTACCCTGGGCAGAGGCGTTGGCCCTGTCCACGACCCAGATCCGTTCTGGCGTCCCCCGGGCTGGCCGCTGTTTCCCATGGTTCTCCGTTAGGAACCTTCGTTATGAAATTAACGACCCGTGGCCACTATAGCGTTAAGGCCCTGCTGGATTTGGCGCTCCAACCTTCGCGGCAGCCCGTTTCGGTGCAGACCATTGCCCAGCGCCAGGGGTTGCCCTCGCCCTACCTCGAAAAGCTGCTGATTGACCTGCGGCGGGCGGGTATTGTGGAGTCGGTGCGAGGTGTGCAGGGGGGCTATCGGCTGGCGAAGCCCCCGGCCCAAATTTCCCTGGGCCAAATTTTGGAGGCGGTGGGGGAGCAGGTGACGCCCCTGCCTCGCCATCAGCCCCAGGCCGATCAGGCGGAGGATTGGGTGACCTTTGCGGTCTGGAATCGCCTGTCTCAAAAGCTGAAGGAGGCGCTCTACAGTATTTCCCTGGAGGATTTGTATTTTGATGCCCGCAGTTGGCAGGCGGCCCAGGGGGATGACGTGAGCTTTGTGGTCTGAGATGGGGCCGTGCAACGTTTCTTATCCTAAAACCAAATCTGCGATAGTTGCTGGGGGCCAGTGGGCACCACTAAATCAAGGCGTCATTTACCTTGGAGGGTCGCCATGAGTACCGCCGTTGCCCAGTGGAAAACCGAATACGAAACGGGTAACCCCCTAGTGGATGCCCAGCACCAAAGCATTTTTAGTATCATCAACGCCCTTCAGTCGGCCATGGCGGCGGGGCAGGGCACCGAAATGCTAGAACAAACCATTCGCAGCGTCCGGGACTATACCACCGTCCACTTTGACACCGAAGAACAGTACATGCGGGATCACAGCTATGCAGGCTATGAGGCCCACAAGCGCAAGCACGATGCCCTGCGGGCCAAGTTTGCGGCCTTTGAGCAGCAGTCCTATCCGGATATGCAGCAGCACGTCATTATGGTGGCGCACTTTTTAACCACCTGGCTGATTCAGCATATCCAAAACGACGATCAGGCCATGATTGCCGCCTGTCGCCAAGCGGCCCAGCCAACGCCACCAGCCCTGCCCGCCGCCCTGCCCGCCGCCCTGGCGGAAATTGCCCAGTGGCGACCGGAATACGAAACGGGCTACACCCTGATTGACGACCAGCACCGCAGCCTTTTTCACGCCATTAATGCCCTCCATAGCGCCATTTTGATGGGCCGAGGCGAAGACCTCCTGCCACGCACTCTAAAAATTCTGGAGAGCTATACCACCATCCACTTTGAGACCGAAGAGAACTTCATGGTGGAATTTCAATACCCTGGCTATCAAGACCATGCGGAAAAGCATCGGCAACTGCGCCAACGGGTCGAGGCTTTTTTGGCCCAAGAAACCCAGGTGACGGATCGCTGGTTGGCCCTGCGGGTATCTCGGTTCCTAACGGATTGGCTGATTAACCACATCAAGGCCGAAGATCAGCGGATGATTGACTTTCTGCGTCAGGCTCGCCAACGTCAGCAGCAGCTTACAGCCGAGGTGGAACGCACGAAGGGCCAATCCAGCGGTGTCTAATCCTTGGCGAGGGCTTCGCGCAGGGTCTCGTGGAGAAAGCCATAGGCCCCACCCCACCGCCGCAGCACCCGTCGCTGAGTCCAGCGCTGGAGCCAAGGCCCCCAGTCCAGGGGAAACCGGGATGGAACGCGGGCCAGCAGCAGCCGCAGCACGCCATGCTGAAGGACAAAGGAGAACCACAGGTAGCCGCTCAGTAAGGCGGCGGCTACCACCCGCAATCGGGGCACCGAGAGCAGGGTGAGGGGCGGTTGGCCATTGACGACCGCTGGCCCCACCAGCACCAGGGCAAAGACCAGGGCCAATAACCCAAACATCATGCCGCCATTGCGAAGCGCCATCTGAAGGTCTTGGGTGGGGTGTTGCTGAATTTGAATCCCCTGGGGCAACCCTCCCCATAGACTAACCCCCAGTCCTAATCCCCAGCCCAGCACCGCCCCTACCAAACCACCCCAGCCAAAGGCGGGCAATCCCAGATCAAACCGCCCCAACACCAAAGATCCCAAACTGCCGACGCCCAGTCCCAGGACGAGGGCAGGCACAATAGAAACCAGAACAAGGTTGCCCAAACTGCGCCAGGAGGCTAGGGCCAAGCTGAGGTGAGTATAGGGAAACGCCTCTAGGTCGAGCTGGGAAAAGGCCAAGCCCCAGGCTAGCCCTAGGCCAGGGTTGCCGCCGATGAGGGTAAAGATGACCAAAAACGTTAGCCCCAGGAGCCCTCGATAGATCAACCGCTGGGACTCCGGCAACCAAGTTTGCCGCAAACGATCTAGGTGCAGGAAGCGGGAACGATGGGCCATTTGGCTGGCCAACCAGCGCAGGGAAGCGCGTTCCGCAGGGGTGGCAGGGCTAAGGTCGCACTGATAACTGAGAAACTGCTGCACTAAAGCGTCCTTTCCGGTGATAGCCGAGGCATCGACCCTGAGGACAGGAGCCAAGGCCACAAGCAAGGTGAGGTACAGCGGGAATCGGCCTAACTGCTGGAGCGCTTTGCTGGCCTTCACTTGGGGCCAAAGGGCATCGCAGCCCTGGGCTAGCAGGTAATCCTTCACCTGCTGGGCGGCCAGGGGCACAATATGCAGGCCGCCGTTAAATTCGCTGAATTCAATGCCCCCCGATTCCAACACCTGGCGACGACAGCAGAGCAGGGCGGTTTGCTCTGGGTTGGTTCGCAGCAGCGTGTTGATTTCCTTGGCACAGGCCCGCTGGCGGGGGGCAGGCAGGTGATCAAAACCATCCAGCAGCAGGGTGAACTGGCCAGCCTGAAGCCACACCATGGCCGTGGGCTGACAGATGCGATACACCTCCCAGAGGTAGGCCACCAGCCATTGATCGAGATTGTCGCCGTTCCAAGCCGACAGATCCACCAAAACGGGCACCGGGCCGCTCTGCTCTGAACGGTTGAGCAATTGCTCGCCCATGGCCAGCAGGGTGTGGGTTTTGCCCATACCGGGGCCGCCCAAAATCAGCAGACGGCCATCAATGCCGTCCTTCAAGAAAAAGTCGGTAATGGCCGATTCGGAGGTCAACACCTGGTTGGAGGACTGGCCATACTGCAACCGCCACACCTGGTAGCGGAGGGGAATGGTTTGGGGGCGCGGGAGCGAGGTTTGAGCCTGACCATCGGCCTCGGCCAACACCGACAGCCCTGCCCGATAGACCCGCAACTGTTGGCCCACCGCCCGCCTAAGATCCTGCCGTTCGGCGACGAGGCTAGCCCGCAATGGCGTGAACTGAAGTAAAACACTGGCCAACATAGGCAGATCCTAGGCATACCATCCTAGGCACAGAGTCAGCCGCCATTGTAGCCGCTCAATATTAGATATGGGTGTCACTAAGGTAGGCTCTATCGAGATCCTGAGATGGGCGATGGTTACAGATCAGCAGTCCTACTGGGGCTAAACCGGGAAACAGTACACCACCGCTCCGGTGTCGGATACGTCGAAGCTGGCGTTCAGTCCCTTGGCTTTTTCGTCCAGAAAGGTTTTCGCGTCATCCATTGACAGTTCCGCCGCCGCCGCAAACTGTAGGATGGTGAGCCGCCCTTGGTGCTGTTGCAGCATGTCCAGAAAAAGCCGCTCCCGCTGTTTAATCTGCTTCTGAGCGACCTGCCGATGACTTTGGCTCAAACTCCACGCTAGCCAACTTCCTAGGGCGGTTGGCGGAAATCCCAGAATAAATAGAGCGGCTGACGCTTCATCCCGATCCTGGGGGCTGGTATCGGGATTGGTCAATTGTTAGGAGGGTCAGCAAAACCACTGGAAGGCCAATTAACAAGCAGAAGCCAGCTAGAGCTTTCTGTAATAATCTCATACCAGTTCCTCTGACGTGGCAACCTCATTCTGTCAGCGTTTAGGCCATCTAGTTTATTCCCTAGGCTGGGGTAAAACGCCGATTTTGGCGCAGGAGTTTTTGCTCGAAGTGGCGCACCCATAGGCCAAACTTATCAGATTGTTCGACATCTTTGAACAAGATCGGATCCCGCATCAACAGGGCAATATAATCGTCCTTGCCACGCACCACAATGGCCGTTTGCTGACCCGAACCAATGGAGATGTGCAAAAAACCATCTAGCTTCAGGGATGACATCAACAGCGATTTTAAGCCCAGGGCCTGGAATACCAGTTGCACCCAATGGGTATTGTCATTCTCAGGGGTGATGTAGTACTCCTTGGGCAAACTATTGAGGTCGAAAATGGCCACCCCCAGAATGCTGTTGAGAATGGCCTCCTGGGACACCAAGGGCGAGGACTTTTCCGTAGGTTCTGGGGCTTGCACCGTAGTCATAGGCGGGTCTGGGCGGCTAACGCAGGGGCAGGAAGGATGAAGGCTAGAGTTTTCGCTGAGTGTTTCAAGATTTTGATATCACTGCACCGCTACGGTAGCGCTGATTTGGAAGGTGTCGCTACCGTAGCGAGAAACCTCGGATGGCTCATATGGACTACACCACCAAGGGTATGGCGGCTAGGACTGATGTTGACCCAAAAGGTTTCTTGACCCCGATTAGTCTTAGCATACCCAGCCCCCGCCCTAAACTACCCATGCGCCAAAGATGCTTGCTTTAGCCGCTTAGAGGTTAAAGAAAACGTACAGATTTCCCAAAGCGTCCCCCGGAAACGTATGGTTTTCAAAGGATACTCACAAGCATACTCGCACGTATTTTAGCTATGGCTTCACCTACCATTGAATCGGTTCTCAACGAAAGCCGTCTTTTTTCGCCCCCCGCTAGCTTCACCGATACGGCGGCGATTAACAGTCTCGATGCCTACAAAGCGTTGGCCGAAAAGGCCGCTGCCGACCCTGCTAAATTCTGGGCCGATTTGGCCGAACAGGAACTCCATTGGTTCAAGCCCTGGGAAACCACCCTGGACTGGCAGCCGCCCTTCGCCAAGTGGTTTGTGGGTGGCAAAATCAACATTTCCTACAACTGTCTAGATCGCCACCTCACCACCTGGCGACGCAACAAAGCCGCCCTCATCTGGGAAGGGGAACCCGGAGACAGCCGCACCCTCACCTATGCCCAACTGCACCGGGAAGTGTGCCAGGTGGCCAACGTCCTGAAAAGCCTGGGGGTGAAAAAGGGCGACCGAGTCGGGATTTACATGCCAATGATTCCCGAAGCGGCCATTGCCATGCTGGCCTGCGCCCGGATTGGGGCACCCCACACCGTGGTGTTTGGCGGCTTTAGTGCCGAAGCCCTCAAGGATCGCCTCAACGATGCCGAAGCCAAGCTGGTGATCACCGCCGATGGGGGCTTCCGCAAGGACAAAACCATCGCCCTCAAAGCCGCCGTGGATGCCGCCCTGGTGGATAATGGCGTGCCCAGCGTGGAGAACGTCCTGGTCGTCCAGCGCACCAAGGCCGAAGTCACCATGGAAGAAGGCCGCGACCACTGGTGGCATGAACTCCAAGTCAGTGCCTCCGCCCACTGCCCCGCCGAGGAAATGGACGCGGAGGACATGCTGTTTATTCTCTACACCAGTGGCACCACGGGCAAACCCAAGGGGGTCGTTCACACCACAGGCGGCTACAACCTCTATACCCACACCACCTTTAAGTGGACGTTTGATATTAAGGACACCGATGTGTATTGGTGTACCGCCGATGTGGGCTGGATTACGGGCCACAGCTACATCGTCTACGGCCCCCTCTCCAACGGGGCCACCACGGTGATGTACGAAGGGGTGCCCCGGCCCTCGAATCCCGGCTGTTTTTGGGACGTGATCGAAAAGTACGGGGTGACGATTTTCTACACCGCCCCCACCGCCATTCGCGCCTTCATCAAAATGGGCGATGAGCTACCCAAGGCGCGGGATCTGTCCTCCCTGCGGCTGCTGGGCACCGTGGGCGAACCGATCAACCCCGAAGCCTGGATGTGGTACCACACCGTGATCGGCAACGAGCAATGCCCGATTGTGGATACCTGGTGGCAAACCGAAACGGGCGGCTTTATGGTTACCCCCATTCCTGGTGCGGTGCCCACTAAGCCCGGTTCCGCCACCCTGCCCTTCCCCGGCATCATCGCCGATGTGGTGGATCTGGATGGCCACCCCGTTGCCCCCAACGAAGGCGGCTACCTGGTAATCAAACACCCCTGGCCTAGCATGATGCGCACCGTCTACGGCAACGACGAACGCTACCGCCGCACCTACTGGGAGCACATTGCCCCCATCGATGGCCAGTACCTCTACTTCGCTGGGGACGGTGCCCGCAAGGACGAAGATGGCTATTTTTGGGTGATGGGCCGCGTCGATGACGTGATCAGCGTCTCCGGCCACCGTTTAGGGACGATGGAAATCGAGTCGGCCCTGGTGTCTCACCCCGCCGTGGCCGAGGCCGCCGTGGTGGGCCGCAAAGATGACATCAAGGGCGAAGATATCTTTGCCTTTGTCACTCTAGAAGGCCAATACAGCCCCAGCGATGCCCTCAAGCAGGAGCTAAAGGATCACGTCGTTAAGGAAATTGGCATCATCGCCCGACCGGGGGAAATTAAGTTTGCCGATGCCCTACCGAAGACCCGTTCTGGTAAAATTATCCGTCGCTTTTTGCGGAATTTGGCCAGCGGCGAAGCCATCGCCGGAGATGCCTCCACCATGGAAGATCAGTCGGTTCTAGACCAGTTGCGCGAAGGCTAGACTCCCCGCCAGACACGGTTTAAACTGGGCGAAGGGATTGATCCATCCTAGCCCTAGCCACCACCACATTCTCTTGCAGACGGAACGTCCTTTCTAGGGCACCGTCTGCTTTTTGATCGGCCTTAATCCCTATCTCCCAGGCCCATTCATCGGCCTCGGTGCCCCGTCACCTTACCCCACAAAAACCGCCCCTTCTCCTTCACTGCACTCCCTTCAGCACGGCGCGAAAGCTCCGATTAAGGCCCTGACAAGGCCCCGACAAGGCCCAGGGCAAGAGCCAATTTACGGCCCAGATTAGTCCCGACATCCACCGTTCGATCTAGCCCTAGGCTATCGCCATTGCACCTCGACCTTCCCAAAAAATCAACAATCTATGGCATCCACTGGGGCCATCCATAACCATGGCCTAGCTGAGGATATACCTAAAAGAGGTCTGATAAATCCTGCGGCTTTTTTGTCCTATCCGCCAGAATCGTTGGGATTTGATCCGGGGTAGGGGCATTCCTTCGCGCCCCAAAAGCTTTAAACATGGGGCCAACGGTGCTATGGTCAGTATCCTTAGTCCGTGACAAAGTGCGCCCCCAAGACTTTGATCATCCTAATAAGTTAAACAAGAAACTTGCTAAAACTTTCCATTATCAGATGACAGATTTCTACCCTATGCCTATAATAAATTCATGGGATCAGACCCTACCAAAATATTGCGGTCTATCTAGTGAATGCCAAGCTGACAGGATACTTTAGGCCCTTGCAGACCATTATCGCAAGTAGCCTAGTCCACCTTGGCCTCGTACTTTTCTATAAGGACTTCTCCTAACAATGGCAGAAAAAACGACTCCCCTTGCGGGCAAAGCCCTGCTGCAAAAGGTCAAAGAGCTCAGCCACCTGACTAAGCGCGAAACCGCCAAAGAGTGCGGTTACTACACCCTGACCAAGGATGGGCAGCCCCGTGTAAATCTCTCTGGTTTCTACGATGCTCTACTAGAGGCGAAAGGTATTAACCTAGAGCCTGATAGTGGTAAAGATGGTCGTGGCCGCGAACCGACCTATCGGGTCAGCGTTCACAAAAACGGACAAATCGTCATCGGTTCCACCTACACCCAGGAAATGGGCCTTAAGTCTGGCGATGAGTTTGAGATCAAGTTGGGCTATAAGCACATTCATCTGAAGCAGATGGACGGCACCTCCGACGAAGACTAGGGGGTAGATGGCGCTGTTTTGTCCTAAACAAGCTCTTCAGCCTTCCTAGACCATCGCCAATCGGTTCGTAGCTTGTCGTGCGGCTCATTAGGTTATTCCGACTCAACTGAATCCCTCAATCCGTTGGCTGTCGATGCAGTGGATGGCCAAAGGATTCAGTCTAGGGTCAGCCGACAAGAACAATAGGAATTGAGAACCTAGCCAGCTTACCTGTATGGTAAGTTGGCTTAGCGTTTTGCCATCATGACTATTATCCTAATGACTATTTTTGTGATGGGGATGATCCTGTAAATGGGGCACTCGATGGAGTGGATAGCCGGTGGGGTAGATGCTATCCTCTTTCTGGGTTGTGGAAAAACTGTGGAAAACATGAGTCTCCTACCATGTCCTCAATATTAGACTTGAGTGTTTTTTTTTAGGTTGGATTGGGCTATGGGTTCCCGTTGCCTTGGCCGTAGCCCGGTTCGCCAAAATTCCCTGGCGTTATCCTGTCGCCCCAGACCATAAGCTACCGCTCTTACTGCCGCTCTATCTCTTGGCCCCCGTCGCCGTTGAACTCTACCGTCGCTACGGCAACGGTGATGCCTGGGCCAGCTATGGCGTGGTGTGGCAAGCCAGCACCTTCCGATCCCTAGCGGTGGGGGTTGGGGTAGCTATCTTGGGCGTTGGTCTTTTGGTGGTTAGCCAACTGCTCCTGGGATGGCGACAATGGCGGCCCCGCACCGATGGGCCAGATCAGCCCCCGGCCCCCTCCCCTTTGCTTTTCCTCGCCCTGCCGCTCCTCACCCTATTCATTGGCTGGGTGGAGGAACTGATCTTTCGAGGGGTTTTGGTGAATGGTCTGATCTCGGTGCTGCCTTGGGTGGGGGTGGCGATTCTGGCTAGCGCTATTTTTGCGGTGTCGCACCTGGTGTGGGATGGCCCCGGCGGCATCCCCTCCTTACCAGGACTGGCCCTGATGGGTGCTGTGCTGTTGCTGGCCCGGTGGGTTACGGCTGGCGACCTCAGCTTGGCCTGGGGTCTACACACGGGCTGGATCTTCGCCATCGCCCTGATCGATACCCTACATCTCACCCAGCCCGCCCCCACTGCCCCAGGGCTGGCGGGTCAGCCCGATCAACCCCTAACGGGCCTCCCTGCCTTAGGATTAATGGTATTGACGGGCCTTGGCCTATGGGGCTATACCCTCTGGCGGTAATCGTCTAGAGGCGATCCCATTGCCCCTTTCCACAGATGACTTTATTTCCCCTCTCCCAACTACGCCTTCACAGTTCCCCATGCCAGCTTACTTTTTCTGGGGCGACGACGACTTTCAACTGCAAGCGGCGGTGCACACCCTGCGTCAGCAAACTCTGGATGAAGCCTGGGCCAGCTTTAACTACGAGGTGATTCCGCCCTCGCTCGCCAATGGCCCCATCCATGCCCTCAACCAGGCGATGACACCGCCCTTTGGCCTGGGCAAACGGCTTGTGTGGCTGCAAAATACCACCCTAGGCCAGCGCTGTCCCGAAGACTGGCTTGCCGAACTAGAGCGCACCTTACCCAACCTGCCCAGCGATTCGGTGCTGTTGCTGACCAGTGCCAGCAAACCCGATGGTCGGTCTAAGTTTTATAAGCTGTTCAAAAAACACGGTGAAATTCGAGAGTTTGCGGTGATTCCGCCCTGGAAAACCGATTTAATTCGTCAGCAAGTAGAAACTATCGCCCAGGCTAGATCCCTCAAGCTAGCCCCTAAAACCGTTGATTTGCTGGCGGAGGCCGTAGGCAATGACACGCGCCAACTCCACCTCGAACTCGAAAAACTTTCCCTTTTTTGGAATGATCCCCATCGGCCCATCCCCCCTGAAGCCGCCGTCGCCCTGGTAACGGTCTCCACCCAAAACAGCTTGAAATTGGCCCAGGCTGCCAAGCAGGGCGATACGCCAACGGCCCTGGGCTTAGTGGACGATCTGCTGAATCGCAACGAACCGGCGCTGCGCGTCGTGGCGACCCTAGTCAGCCAGTTTCGGCTGTGGCTGTGGCTGAAGGTGATGGAGGCGGAGCGCATCACCAGCGACGCGGAGATTGCCGCCGCTGCGGAAATTACGAACCCTAAACGTATCTATTTTTTGCGTCAGGAGATTCGAGGGATTACCCTCGCCCAGTTGCAACGGAGCTTGCCTTTGCTACTAGAATTAGAGTCTGAATTAAAACTCGGTCGCGATGAACGGGCTACCTTACATACCAAAGTGATTGAACTATGCCGAATTTTTCAACCGATTAACTAGCGTTACCGCAGGGGAACTTAACGGCATGACTGCCATTCAAAGCAGGAAGGGTGGCCTAGGATAGCGATAATGGCGCGTAGCCCGCCCGCAAGCCTCAGCCCATATTCGCCATTAGGTTGTCTACCTTACCCTCAACGTATCCATCTTGTTCGAGAAAGTTCGGTGTTAGCCATAGCTATGAACATGTCCACATCCCTTTCCATCACTATTGCCCAGTGGGGGCGATCCCTGCTCGTATCTAGCCTGTTGGCTAGCGCCACCCTGATGGCCAGCACGGTTCCCCTTTCCTTCCCTGGGACGGGTATGATCTCATCAGTACATTGGGGGGCAGCGGCTTGGGCCCAAGATATCAACGTATCCCCCGAAGAGATCATGGGCTATGCCCGATCCGTCCTGGAAATGGAAGGGCCGCGCACAGAAGCCTATAACGACATTCAGGCGCTCCTGGCGGGCACGAATGTCAACATCAACAGCATTAGCCTGCGCTGCACCGCCACCAATAGCCTCAACCAACTCCCCCGCAATCTTCGCAATGACGTGCGCACCATTGTGGTGAACTACTGCAACCAGGCCAGCCAGATTGTGCAAGCCAATGGCCTGCGAAATGAGCGCTTTGATGCCATTACCGCCGCCTATCCCCAAGACGCAACCCTGGCGGAACAAATTCGGGCCGCCCTGATGCAGATTCAGCAGCAGTCCCAGTCCAGCCCCGCCTCCGACGAGTCTCCCTAATTCAATGGTTCGTAGCCCTAGAAGGCCCTGCTATCCCGATGTCGCGGGGCGCTTCATCCCTCTGTTAACGGCTGGGTAAACGGCCTTTCTCTAGCCCCCATTGCCTCAATCAAGTTTCCCCCATCATCCCCCTGACCCAATGCAATTTATCGATCAAGCTGAGGTAGACGTCATTGCCGGAAAAGGTGGCGATGGTATTGTGGCGTTTCGCCGCGAAAAGTATGTGCCTGCGGGAGGGCCATCGGGGGGCAACGGCGGTAACGGCGGGTCGATCCTCCTCAAGGCGACGGAACAGTTACAAACCCTCCTAGATTTTCGCTATGCCCACCAGTTCAAGGCAGAAGACGGCCAGCGGGGCGGCCCCAAAAACATGACCGGAGCCTGTGGACACGATCTGATGCTGGAGGTTCCCTGCGGCACCATGGTCTACGATGCCGACACCGACGAAATCTTGGGGGACTTGGTGGATCCTGGCCAAATCCTCTGTGTGGCCAAGGGCGGCAAGGGGGGCTTGGGTAACCGTCACTTTCTCAGCAACCGTCAACGCGCCCCGGAACATTCCCTGCCTGGACTTCCTGGCGAAGAACGACGATTGCGGCTAGAACTGAAGCTGCTGGCGGAGGTGGGTATTATTGGCCTGCCCAATGCCGGAAAGTCTACGCTGATTGCATCCCTCTCGGCGGCGCGGCCCAAAATTGCCGACTATCCCTTCACCACCCTGATTCCAAACCTGGGTGTGGTGCGGCGGCCCACGGGCGATGGCACCGTCTTTGCCGATATTCCGGGTTTAATCGAAGGAGCCCACCAGGGGCTGGGCCTTGGCCATGAGTTTCTGCGCCACATCGAGCGCACTCGGCTGCTGCTGCATCTCGTCGATGCCACCGCCGAAGATCCGATCCACCATTACCACACCATCCAGCAGGAACTGATCGCCTACGGCCACGGTTTAGTGGATCGGCCTCAAATCGTCGCCCTCAACAAAATTGATGCCCTCGACGAGGCCACCCTAGATGCCCTTGTGCAGCAGTTTGAAACCGAACTCAATCACTCCATCCACTGCATTTCCGCCGTCAGTGGGGTCGGTACCCAACCCCTGCTGCAACAGGTTTGGCTCACGCTGGGTGTCTAGCTAGCCCTTGGGGGGAGAACCCGCTGTCCAAGGGCTGTCAGATTAAGGGGCGTTAGATAAGGGGCGTCAGATAAGGGGCGTCAGACTAACGAGCCTGACAGGTCGCCAGCACATCACGGTCAAGGGCGGAGAGGTGGGCGATGGGGCTCATGCCTTCCAGGTTGGGCAGCACCGCCCCACCGTTGAGGCCAGCCACCGTAGTTTCACCGGGCATGAGCGCTACACTATGGGGCCACTCCGTTTGGTCGTAGGCATCAACGATGGTCAGTTCTAGGGCGTCGGGGGTCACGGTGCCATGCACACAATCGTAGGACGAGGACACCTGATAGACCGCCCCCGTCAGGTCGGTGCCCGATACCTCAAACACAAAGTAGGTGGCTCCCACCGTTGCCGCAATGGGAGACTCGCCATAGAGATAGGTGCCATTGGCTAGGCCAGGAACTTGGCTGGAGGCCTCTTGGCTGGCCATGGCCCAAAGGCCCACTACGGCGGCAAGGGCAGTGGCGATGCGAGCCAGATTCGTTTGGGTTGACGACTGCCGAGGGGCAGCTACACCGTGGTCGGAAATGGGGGGAAAGAGCAGGGCAGCCATGGCAGGAGGATAGGTCTCAATGGCTTTACTATCCTGCAAAGGGGCGGCAAGGGCAGTGATACCCTCCCACAAAAAACGTGATTTCAGTCAACGAAGGGTGTGACTGAAATCACGCTGGGGTGGAGTATTAAGAAGTGTTTCGACTATTATAGCCAAACCTGGCAATGGTGGGGCTATTTGGTCTAAGTTCGCCCCCAAGAACGGCGGCTCTATCCGACGGACTCAACGGCTAAAAGCCTTGATATATAGCAGGTTGGGTGGCGCGATAGCAAATCCCAACAAGACCGATATCTTCGGCTAGCCCGCATTACAGATCGGCCATGGGCGGGCGATGGTGGTGCCAGGGGTAGGCCGATTCGATTTGGTGGGCCAGGGCAAACAGGGTGGCTTCGGCGGCAGGACGCCCGACGAGTTGCACCCCCACGGGCAACCCCAGGGGTGAGAAGCCCGTGGGAATGGCCAGGGCCGGTTGTCCACTGGCATTAAAGGGCGGACAGGGGGCCACCCAGTTGATTACGTTGGCTAAAATTTGGGGTGACTTGAGGGATTGCCACGCCCCCACGGGGATGGTTTGGTGCATGTAGACCGGCAGGATGAGGACATCGTAGGGGGCGCAGAAGCGGACAATGTCGCGGGCCACCTGTTGGAGCTTGGCCACCGCCCGCAGATAGGCTCCACTGTTAATGCGCCAGGCGCGCCAGTAGAGCCAGCGGTTCATTTTTTCGAGGACCACCCAGGGAATCCCGGCCTCGGCCAGCACGCACTGCCACACCACCGTAAAGGGTTCGATTAGGTCTTCCAGGCTCGGAAAGGTAACCTCCTCGGCGGTGTGGCCCAGTTCCTCCACCCGCTGCACCGTTTCGTAGACCGCCTGCCGACAGACCGCATCGGCCTCACCAATGGGGTCTAACCGAGTTGCATAGCCAATCCGCAGGGGTGGTGGCGGAGTGACCAGTCCCTTGAGAAAGCTAGGGTCAGGGTCGGGTAGCCAGTAGGGATCCCCCAATTCGTAGCCGCTGAGGGCATCGAGCAACGCGGCGGCATCGGTGGTGGTGCGCCCCAGGGGGCCGTTGATCGCTAATCCATTCAGCCGCTCCCCCACCGGAGAAAAGCTCACGCGCCCCCGCGCCGCCTTCATGGCCACCAACCCACAGCAGAAGGCTGGCCCCCGCAGGGAACCGCCGCCATCAGACCCCTGGCTGAGGGCGCACAGCCCCGCCGCCAAGGCCGCAGCGCCGCCACCACTGGATCCCCCAGGGGTATAGTCCAGATGCCAAGGATTGCGGGCGGGGGAAAAGCCGGGAGGTTCCGTGTAGGGCAGCGATCCCATCTGGGAGGTGGCGGTTTTGCCTAAAATCACCATCCCCGCCTGCCGCAGCTTGGTGACAATATAGTCGTCTTGGCTGGCAATGCGGTCGCAGGCTGCCTTGATGCCGTAGGCGCACGGTGCTCCCGCCACTGGGTTGAGGTCTTTCACGGACACCGACACCCCAAACAGGGGCGGCAGGTCAGCGGGGTCGGTGGTCATCACCCGATCGGTTTTGGCCTTAGCATCGGCTAGGGCAGCGTCGGCCATCACCGTGACGTAGGCCCCAAGTTGTGGGTTTAACCGTTCAATGCGCTCCAGGTAAAGCTCCACCAGTTCCAGGGGCGATACCTGGCGCTGACGAATTAGATCGGCCTGAGCCGTGGCAGGCAAAAACGCAAGATCAATGGAGTTCATAGACGACCATGTCGGGAAGTAGAGGCCACGATTAGGCGAGACCCAGGCCCGCGCCTGCTGCCTATCCTACAACTCCCCTATAGCGGTAGCGCCGCCTCTTCCCAGGCTTGGGGGTCGTCGGGGGCCAAAATGGTCGCCTCGTAGGGAATGACCCCCACCTGAACACTGTCTAAACAACGGGCCGCCGCATAGGACAAATCCAGGGATCGATCCCCCACGTAGGGGCCACGATCATTGATGCGAACCACCACAGTTTTGCCGTTCAGGAGATTACGCACCTCTAGGTAGGTATTGAAGGGCAGGGTTTTGTGGGCGGCGGTGAGTGCTTCCTGATCAAAGACCTCCCCCGTGGCGGTTTGACGACCATGGAAGTATGGCCCATACCAGGAGGCCGTACCCTGAAACCGATTGGAGGTATGGTCTAGTCCGTAGGTTACCCGCTGTACTTGCCCGGGGTTGAGGGGCTCAGCCCCTAGCGCTAACCGCAGATTATTCACCCATTGGGCCGTGGTTATGGCTAGCGAATCATCGGGATCGATGCCCCCCGTGGGTAGGGAAAAAATGGTTTCATTCTGAAGCTGCCCAAGGCCCATGTCCCCCTCCACCGTGGGTGTGAGATCCTGGGGGCGTTGGGTTAACATAGGCATCGCCTCCCGTAGATCCACCGCAACCTGATCCGCCACCGCCGCCGAAGAAACCTGGCCAACGGCCACCCCTTTGACCCGAATCACAAAGTCAGTCCGCTTCTGACCCTCGCCACTGGGCTGCACCTCGGATTGGGTTTTGACAGCGGGTGCAAGGGCTGACGAAGCTAGGCGAAAGGACTTAGCCTCTAGGCGCGGAGGATGGGCCGCCGGACAAGTGGCGGAGGTCAGGGTTTTGGGTTGTAGATCTGGATCGGTAGAAGCCGTTGCTTCTAGGGCCGTTGTGGTCACCACCGTCACCGCCGCCGTATTCGTCCACCGCTGCCAGTCCACCGCTATCGACAAATCCTGCATGGCCTGGGAGGCCAAGGTTTGCAGGGGCATAAGAGGCCCAGGATCCAAGTCTGAAGCCAACGCCGCTGGAGCCGAGGAGGGCTGAGCCCCAATCTGGGATTGCTCCACCTGGGGTGCTTCTTCCAGAGGATCAATGGCGACAGGATGGGGGAGATATCCCAAGGGGGAGGGTAGATGCGCTACCCATAGAATTCCAAGTAAGGTCATTGACGCGTGTGCTGAGTTCAACGCCCAGACCACCCACTAGCCATTGCCCTAGGGAAATGGCTAGTGGCAAGCTTGTGCTCTGCGCTGCAATGCTAATGAAGGATATAACGGACTGCGCTTGCCCAATCCGTTGCTACTTTGGGTCACTTCATTAACGGTATGTTTGTGCTCTAGCCCTTCACAGTACCACTAGTCACTTGGTATCGGCAATGACATTTTTTGAGGCCTAATCAGGCTATGGGAAAAACCCTATTGCAGCCTCAGGAAACGATACTCCATCCGAATCCTGTACCCCTGAATCCCAGCTCATTCAACCGTAGGTAGGGGCGAGGGCTGCTCGCCCGCCAAACCGGAGGGAATTAACCAGGCCTTGCTCTAAAAATAGATTTTTATCCTTGGGGTGTCGCGCCAGCGGCATGGACGAGTGGTATGAGCTTGGGACGAGGCCACAGGGAGAAACGCCCATTAGGTCTTTGCGACCTAGAAACTAAGACGCCGAGGAACCAAGACCCCAGGACAACAAGACCCCAGGACAACAAAACAAGTAGCAGCCCCGCCATATTGACGCCAACAGAGGGGTCAGACGGGGCTGGAGACGCAGTTAGGAGGTATCTTGGCTTTCAGCATATCGGCCATCTAGGTGTTTGAGCAGAGCCTTAATAAGTTTTTAAGGTCTCCGGTTTCAGGGCTCTGGGCAAAAGGGACTTTATGGGCCTGTAAAGCTTGCGTGAATTCCCAAAAACGATGTGCTTTAGAGAACTCAACTAGTGAAGGTTAGAATTAGTCCCCCAGGCGAGTCACCGCTTCTGTGACGCTCATCTTGCCTCGGGCGGATGTCCCTTCGCTAGGGCATATAGCCCGTTTTGAGATGAAAGCTACGCTGATTCGTCTTTTCCTTGTGCCCAGTGGCATCGTCAGCGTCATCGGTTTTTGTGTGTTGATTTTGATACTCGTTCATGCGCCCTTGCCCACAGCCCATCCCACCAGCCAGGGAGATCGAGATGAGTTTCCCCTTCAGCGGCGGGGGGGTGGCACCCACTGGACTATGGCCCCAGGGGATGTGGCTTAATGGTGCCAGAGGTTAATAGGGTGCCCCGGTAAAGGCGATCAGCGGGCTGAGGAAGAGTGCCTTGAACCTCTGGCCCTCCGCAATCGCGATTTACCGTACTACCCTCCGGAAATGCTCTCATCTCGCTCGTATAACGCAGTACTCAGGGATTTGAGACAGGGACTTTGAGCTGCCCCCTATCCCCTCAATGTCTACCGATCTATTCCACCCCCTATGACACATTTTTGGCTCCGGTCTTGGCGACCACGAGCACTATCCTTGGCTGCCAGCCTAGTTCGCCCCCTTAGTTTTGGCAGTCGAGCCATTTTGGTATCCACCTTGTTGGCCCTTACAGCCGTTTCCGTGGGGAAACGGCTGATGGTCTTTCAACCCCTAGAGATGGCCAGCTTCGACTTTTTAAGTCGTCTTCAGCCCGCCCAGCCCCCCGATGATCGGATTCTGATTGTGGAGGTGACGGAGGAGGATCTGTCTCGCTACGGTTGGCCCCTCAGCGATCAACGCATTGCTGAGGCTGTGACGATCCTTCAGCGCTATGACCCCGCCGTCATTGGGGTTGATCTATATCGCAATATGCCCCAACCGATCCTCACCCAGGAAGACGGCGAATCACCAGAGCCCAGCCCTAACGTGGTATCCCAATCTGAACAGGCGACCCTCGCCGAGGTCTTTCAGTCGCCCAAGGTGATCGGAATTTTCAACGTGGGAGACCAGGCTCAGGGACAGGAGGTTCCTGCCCCAAAGGCGTGGCCTCCCGATCAGGTGGGCTTTAATGATCTCGCCCTTGATCCGGATGGGGTGTTGCGGCGCAATCTGCTGTTTGTCGATCATCCAACCCAGCCCTACTACTCCTTTCCGTTGCGCCTAGCCATGGTCTATAGCGCGAATCCTCCCCTGGAGGTACATCCCGAAGGGTCTGTACTATGGGTGGGGGATACCCCCCTGCCCGCCCTGCGCCCAGGCGATGGAGGCTATGCCGCCATTGATGATCGGGGCTATCAAATTCTGATGCACTACCGCACCCCCCACAGCCCGGCTAACAAAATTACGATCAGTCAAGTGCTGGCGGGGGATGTGCCCGCCCCCTGGGTGCAAGGACGCGCCGTGTTGATTGGATCGACTGCGCCTAGCCTCAAAGACGATTTTCTCACCCCCTATAGCCGCCAAGCGACGAATCGCTTTATGCTGGCGGGGGTAGAAGCCCATGCCCACGCCCTGAGCCAGTTGCTCGGTGCCCTGGCTGGGGAATCGGTGATCTATCGATTTTTGCCCCAGTGGGGAGAGTTCCTGTGGCTGACAGGCTGGATTGTGGTAGGGGGATGGTGGGGTTGGCGCACCCGACGCCCTCTATCGTTGATTATGATCGTGGGCCTGGCTATCCTCGGCCTTTGGGTGGTGGGTGGCGTTGCCCTCACCCAGCAGTGGTGGCTACCGACCATCGAGCCCCTGGCCGGATTTTTGCTGGCCCTAGGTCTGGTAGTGACCCAAAAGGCGCTCTATCGTACCAGCTACGACCAGTTGACGCTATTGCCTGGTCGGGAGATGTTTTTAATCTATCTCCAGCGGGAACTGAATCTTCAGCGCCGTACCGATGTGCTACCGCCGCTGACGGTGGTGTTCCTAGATATTGATCGCTTTAAGCTGATCAACCAATCCTTTGGCCACAGCGCTGGCGACCGGGTGCTCCAAACCATGGCTAAGCGTTTACGGACGACCTTGCCCGAATTTGCCCGTCTGGCGAGGGTTGGCGGCGACGAGTTTGCCTTTTTGTTGCCCCTCAACGACCAAGTCACCATCGATACCATCATCGACCAAGTGCAGCGGGATCTGGCGGAACCGATCACCATTGCCAAGCAGCGCCTTGCTATTACCAGCACCATGGGGATGGTGATCAGCCGGGGGGATGAGGTACTGCGTCCTGAAGATTTGCTCCGTGATGCCCACACCGCTATGTATCGCGCTAAGGCCCTCAGTGAAGACCGCTACGAGGTGTTTGCTTCCACCATGCGAGAAGAAGCGGTGCGACGGCTCGCCCTGGAAGGCCATCTGCTCCATGCCATGGAAAATCAGGAGTTTTTGCTCTACTACCAGCCCATCGTTTGCCTGCAAACCCGCCAACTCTTGGGCTTTGAGGCACTGATTCGCTGGTACCGCCCGGAGGAAGGCTTCATCTCGCCGGGGCAGTTTGTTCAAATTGCTGAAGAGACGGGCCTGATTCTTCCCCTAGGCCAATGGATTTTTCGCGAAGCGAGTGGCCAACTCAAGCGCTGGCAGGATGAATTTCCCCAGCACCGCCTCAAAATGAGTATCAACCTCTCTCGCCGCCAATTTCACCAGCCCAACTTGGTGGATCAGTTTGCCCAATGCCTGGAGGATTTGGGCCTAGATGGCCGATCTATCCAGCTCGAAATTACAGAAAGCATGATTATGCGAAACGTGGAGGGAGCCCGCCACCTGATGCAGCAACTCAAAGCCCTGGGGCTGCAACTGGCCATTGATGACTTTGGTACAGGCTATTCATCCCTCAGCTATCTCCATCGCTTTCCTACCGATACCCTCAAGATTGATCAGTCCTTTGTGGGCCGCATGGAGAAAAGCCAGGATGACCGCGAAATCGTCCACACGATCATTGCCCTGGGCTGCAAGCTGGGGATGGGCCTGGTGGCGGAGGGCATTGAGGAGGAAAACCAGGTCGATATGCTACTCGCCATGGGCTGCGAACGGGGGCAGGGCTATCTCTTTGCCAAACCCCTCAATGTTCAAGATGCCACCGCCTTTATCGCCACCCAATCGGCTCATCCGTGAAGCTCGGCCATGGCCAGAACGCTTCAATCCAGAACACTTCAGACCTGACGACCCCTTTCAAGGCCGATGGCCTGGGGCAAATTGGCCTGAAGAAACTCGCTGTAGGGATGTTTCCGCTCTAGGGTGGCGGCGGTTTCCGTCAGGCGATACACCGACGGGGGCGGCAGGCCATTGAACCAGCTATAGGTGACATCAACGTAGTGGCCCATGTTTTCCATCACGAGGCGGTCGCCCACCTGAAGCGGCTGCCCAAATTGGTAATACTCCTTGGAGTCGCAGGTAGCGCAGGACAGTCCGCCAATGCGGTAGGTATGGGCACGGGCTTCATCGGGCAACTGGGCGTATTCCGCTGGGGATAGGTAAGTTGCACCTGTGATGGTCAGCGGCAAATCGGCTAGCAGTGAGCCAATCAAAAAGTCGTTCAAATGGGCGCGGAAGGAGCAGTCGATAATGGCTGTGGCGATACCGCTGGGACGCACAATATCCCGCACGGTGGTGACCAGTTGACCCGCCTCCCAAAACCAGGCGGCACCGGGTTCTAAGAACAGCGTTAGGTGGGGATGGGCGTGCTTCAGATCAGCGATCACTTGGCCTAGACGCTCATCTTCGTAGTCCTCAGCCGTCATCAAATGGCCACCGCCTAGGTTGAGGTACTGCACCTGGGAGAGCCAAGGCCCGCCCTCTTTTATGAATACTTCGACCACCTTCGCCAAGTCCGCTGCCCCGTTTTCGCACAGCACATGGGCATGGAGTCCAGCGATACCGTCCGGCAATGTTGGAGGCAGTTCCGCCAGGGGCACCCCAAACCGACAGCCCTTCGCCCCGGCATCGTAGTCGCTGTGGGAGGAGACCTGGACGAGGGGATTCACCCGCATCGCTGCCGCAATGCCCGCCGCCGCCGCCCTGGGGCCAAACTGCGCCGCCTGACTGAGGGAATTAAAGGACAAATGCCCCACGCTCTGGGAAATTTCCTCCCATTCTTCCTCCACGATGGCGACAAAAAAGCCGTGGGTAGGCACCCCTGGAAAGAGTTTTTGGGCCAGCCGCAGTTCACCAAGGGAACCCACTTCAGGCATCAGCCCCGGCACCTCCGACAGCACCCCCAACCCCGCATAGGATGCTTTCATTGCCAGCAGGGGCGTGAATCCATAGCGTCTTCCCAAGGATTGGATTCGCTCGGCATTCGCTCGCAGTCGAGCTTCGTCGTACACCAAAGCCGGGGTGGCAACGGTCTGGAGGGCGGGGTGAAGGGAATTAAACCTAACGTCCACAGCGATTTATCCCAATAAGGCTCGAATTTCCGATTCTTCAACAAACTCTGTTTCTAACCCGTCATACCGTAGGGGCGAGGTCTCCTCGCCCTTCTATAGCGGTTCTCGATAGAGTGAGATACACAGTTGCTGGGTTCTAGATCCCCCCAGTACCTAGCTGTCTAAGGCTCACTCTGTACCCCCCTTGATAAGGGGGGCAGGGGGGAGCATCGCAATGCACTTCAACCGAGTGAAATCCGCTATATGTCAGAGGACATTTATCAAGATTTGGCCCCTGTTCAGGATACCGTATCTGTTTTTGCCTGGTGCATTGAGGCGCAACCGATAAAAAAGCTGAGCCTCTGCAGTAGAAGCTCAGCTTGGCCTTAAAAGCACCCCGATTGCAGTACAACCGGGGGCTTAATTGGAACCTTAGTAGTCGAAGTCGCCGCCCATGCCAGCGCCAGCGGGAGCGCCTTCCTTGGGTTCGGGCTTATCGACGATGATGCACTCGGTGGTTAGCACCATACCAGCGATGGAGGCCGCGTTTTGCAGGGCAGAACGGGTCACCTTGGCGGGGTCAACGATACCGGCTTCAAACATATCGACGAATTCGCCGTTGGCGGCGTTGTAGCCGACGTTGAAGTCCTTCTCTTTGACGCGCTCGGCGATCACGGCACCGTTTTGGCCAGCGTTTTCAGCAATCCGCATCAGGGGAGCAGCCAGGGCGCGGGCCACAATGGTAGCGCCAGTGTGCTCTTCGGCGGTGAGGTTGCTGTCAACCCATGAGAGCAGATCGGGCACCAGGTGGGCCAGGGTGGTACCGCCACCGGGGACGATGCCTTCTTCCACAGCGGCCTTGGTGGCGTTGATGGCGTCTTCCAGGCGCAGCTTGCGATCCTTCATTTCGGTTTCGGTGGCCGCACCAACCTTGATGACGGCCACACCGCCGGACAGCTTAGCCAGCCGCTCTTGCAGCTTCTCCTTGTCGTAGCTGGATTCGGTTTCTTCGATCTGACGACGGATTTGCTCGCAGCGGGCCTTCACATCCTTCTCGTTGCCTTCGGCGACGATGGTGGTGGCATCCTTGGTGATGGTGAGGCGGCGGGCCTGACCCAGCATGTCCAGCTTGGTGTTGTCCAGCTTGAGTCCGGTGTCTTCGGAGATCACCTGACCGCCCGTCAGCACGGCGATGTCTTCCAGCATGGCCTTACGACGGTCGCCAAAGCCAGGGGCCTTCACAGCCGCGACATTCAGCACACCGCGCAGACGGTTGACCACCAGGGTAGCCAGGGCTTCTTTTTCGATGTCTTCCGCGATGATTACCAGGGGACGACCGGAGCGAGCCACTTGCTCTAGCACGGGCACCAGGTCTTGCACCAGGGCAATTTTCTTGTCGGTGATCAGGATGTAAGGCTCGTCGAGGACGGCTTCCATCCGCTCGGTGTCGGTGACGAAGTAGGGGGAGATGTAGCCCTTGTCGAAGCGCATCCCTTCGGTGATTTCCAGCTCGGTGGTCATGGACTTCCCTTCTTCCAGGGAGATGACACCCTCGCGGCCCACCTTGTCCATGGCTTCGGCGATCATCGCGCCCACTTCTTCGTCGTTACCAGCCGAGATGGAACCCACCTGGGCGATGGACTTGGAATCTTCCACCGGACGGGCGTGCTCAGCAATTTTGTCCACCAGGAAGGCGGTGGCTTTGTCGATACCGCGCTTCAGGGAGATGGCGTTGGCACCCGCCGCCACGTTCCGCAGACCTTCTTTGACGATGGCGTGGGCCAGTACGGTGGCGGTGGTGGTACCGTCGCCAGCGGCGTCGTTGGTCTTAGAAGCGGCCTGACGAATCAGCGCTACCCCGGTGTTTTCAATGTTGTCTTCTAGCTCGATTTCCTTAGCGATGGTCACGCCATCGTTAACGATCTGAGGAGCGCCGAACTTCTTCTCCAGCACCACGTTCCGACCCTTGGGACCGAGGGTGACGGCAACGGCTTCGGTCAGAATGTCCATACCCTTTTCAAGGGCGCGACGGGCATTTTCGTTGTAAACAATGCGCTTAGACATGAATAGAGTTCTCCGAAAATAAGTAGGAGGAAGCGAACAAATCGCAGGGTGCATCACGCTCAGGCGAGGTTGCGCCAACGCAATGCACCAAAATCTCAAAGCCCTGAAGCAATCTATCGGTGGGGTGAAAGCTTTATTTCAAACTCAACCGATTTCAGTTACGCTCTCAGGTTGATGGTGGGCAGTGCCCACCCTACGGGGAATCTGTAGGGTGCATTTACGAAGTAATGCACCAAAGCCAATGGGATTTAGCCCAAAACAGCCAGGATATCTTTCTCGGACAGCAGCACAAACTCTTCGCCGCCCAGCTTGATGTCGGTGCCAGCGTACTTGGAGTACAGCACCTTGTCGCCAATTTTCACTTCCAGGGTTTGACGGTTGCCCTTGTCATCGGTTTTGCCGGGGCCAACGGCGGTGATTTCGCCAACCTGGGGCTTTTCTTTGGCGGTGTCGGGCAGCAGAATGCCGCCAGCGGTGGTTTCTTCAGAAGCGCTGACTTTGATCAGAACTCGATCCGCCAGGGGCTTAACGCTGGATGCGGCTAGGGTGATAGCGGCCATACAAAAATCTCCGGGATTTAGCGACGTACAACGAACGCCTGAGCGAATCTCTCGCCTGCTCAGACCAAACGGGAACTTAGCACTCTCAAGCTCCGAGTGCTAATTTACGTTAGTTCAAGGATCAATAGCAACAAAGGGTACTGTACGGGTTCCCGAACTAGGCATATCAATAGGGTCTTCGTCGCCAGCGTCGTCGCCGGAAAATCAGCCAGAACAGGACGATCACCACCAGCAACACCAGGATCGGGGTGGCGATGGCCAGCACCGATAGCACGGTGGAACTGGCTAGTTCGGTACCCGAAACCGCCACATTGCCCACTGGCCCTGCCGCTGCGGTGGAGGCAAGGCGTGCCAGTCCGGTAAAGGCTTGGGTGCCGCTGGCCACGGTGCCCCCAGCAATCAAGGCCAAACTCCACTGCAAAAAGGGGCTCATGTCTTCCCCCACCACGGCGGCGGTGAGCACGGTTCCGGCGATGGCGGCGGCGGGCAGTTCTACGGCATCCATCAGGTTATCCACCACGGGCACCAGGTAGATCAGCACCTCAATCACGGTAGCGACGGCAAAGGCCATGATGGCCGGAGTCGTGGCCATCCAACTCATCCCTGGCGAAAGGGTGAGGTAGCCCTGCTGGGCGGCAATGCCCGTGATCAAAAACGGCACCAAAATCCTAAACCCTGCCGCCGCACTGAGGCCAATGCCAATGGCAATGTGCAAGAGAATATCCAACTCCATGGTGGCCTCGCTGAAGCATCGACTAGCGTTCTAGGCCCAATCATAAACCCTGTCTTTGGTCAGGGATGGAAAGGCTGTGGGATCATAGATATTAGACGACATCAGACGGCCCCTGGAGAACGGTTTATGAGCAAAGCAGAGCAGCTTATTCGCATGGCGGAAGACGAGCTAACGGAATACAGCACCGATGCCCGCAAAATTGAAAAGCTGCGCCGCAAGTTTAGCTTTGCCGTGCCCTACCCCGAACAAAAGGCGGTGCGGGAGGAAGTCGAGGCCAGCCTGCCCAAGAATTTCCTGGCTACATTGGTGGAAGAAAATCGCCAAACCGTGGCTCTCCCCTTTTGGGGCATTGGGGGCCTGGGGCTGTTGCTCGGTATTTCTGGCAAGCAACCGCTGGATTTGATCGCCACCGGAATCGGCTTTTACGTCGCTTTTCAAGTGCAAAAATGGGGCTGGGAACTCCAGGCCAAGCGGCTGGTGCTCAATACCCTCGATGCCATTGAGGCCAGCGTTCAGGATCCGACGCCTTAATCCGGATCCAAACTACCGCAAAGCCATGGCAGGTACGAGGTCTTGGGGATCTTGGGCCACCCAACCCATGGCCGAATTGAGGCGCACCTCAAAAAACAGGAAGGAGTTGTCCTGACCTGTCCGAGGAGCGACCCGACCCAGGCGATCTCCCTGCCGCACCGTTTGCCCCACGGCTACATTCATCTGGGCTAGGTTGGCGTAGCGGGTCTGAAGCCCATCGGCATGGTTCACAACAACGAGATTGCCATAGACCGCATCCACCCCCGCAAAGGCCACCGTTCCGGCTCCCACAGCGAGCACGGGAGTCTCTGCCGCCGCTGCCAGGGCAACCCCCGTGTTAAACACCACCTCATCGCGATCTGGGGCAGGTTGCCAGCCATAGTTCACCACCACCTCGGCCCGTTCGGGTAGGGGGTAGCCTTGCAGAGGACTGGGGCGGGTTTGCGTTGAGGTACTGGCACTGGCGGCGGTGCTCACACCGGGAAACCAGTTTACACCGGGGACAAAAATCTCGGTGGGGACGGTGCCCACACAGCCGTTGATCTCAAACAAGAGATCGGCTTGGCGATTGTAGGCTTGGGCCACCTGCGCCCAGGTTTGGCCAGGACTCACCCGCACCCGAATGCCGTTGTGGGGCGGAATGATGAGATCCTGTCCGACGCTGACCCTCCCCCCTTGCACGGCAGGATTAAACCCCATAATCGTGGCGCTCAATAACCCGTACTGTTGGGCGATGGTGTCGAGGGTTTCCCCAGCGGCTACCCGATGGCGCGTTAACCGGGAGAGTGCCGGAGCAGGGCAGAGGGACTCGGCGGACGAACTTTGTGCGATGGTTTGATCGACTAACGATGTCGCCAAGGCGGGATACGCTAATGGCCAAGCGCCAACGCTACCCATACCCACGCTAACTAAGGCAGATAGTCCCCAGCGGTTCATTAGCCTGAGAATCACGCAGGATCGACCAAAACGCCAGGGTGTCATCCTATGGAGGGTGCTGTGGATCATAGGTGAAAGAGTAAGGATCAAAGCCCCTGCTGGATGTACTGCAAAATGCCACGGGCGATGGCTTGGGCGGCGGTTTCGCGCCAAGCGGGATCGGCCAGACGGGGGGCATCCTGGGCACCGGTGACAAACCCCACCTCCACCAGGGCGGCGGGCATATTCGTATGGCGAATCACGTAGAATCGGGCCTGCTTCACGCCTCGATCCCGCATTCCTGTCGCCGCCAGCATGTTCGATTGAATCGTTGCCGCCAGCCGTCGCCCACTTTCGGAGGCAAAGTAGGTTTCCACGCCGTTTACATCGGGGCGGCTCATGCTGATGGCGTTGGCGTGAATGCTGACAAAAATGTTGCCCCTGGCCCGATTGGCAATGTCTACACGGCTTTGCAGGTCTAGGGTAATGTCTTCGCGGCGAGTCATCACCACCACCACACCCTGTTGTTCCAGCAGTTCGGCTACCCGCAGAGAAATCGGGAAGATCACCTGTTTTTCTTGAAGGCCACCAATACCAACAGCCCCTGGATCGCGACCACCGTGGCCCGGATCAATCACCACCACCACCCGCTGGTTGGAGACGCTGGGCAGGGGAGGTGAATTGGTGGGCTGGGGCGGCACCACGGCGGGTTGGGGCGGTGGCACCACAGGGCGATTGGGGCGGACAACCGGAATCGTTGGGCGCACTTCCGCCACGGGAGTAGGCGGAGGGGGTTCATCGGGAATCGAGCTAATGGGAACCCCGCTGGGGGGCAGCAAAATCACGCCGCTTTGGTTGCGCAAGGCCCGCCACCCCGGGCTATCGGGCGAGAGCCGTAGGGTGATGCGGGTGCTGGGAGGGTTGGTTTCCTGCTGCACCACCTCCCAGGCCCGCACGCTGTAGCGAAAGTTGGGCAGATCGCCAGGGCGCAGGGTGGTGGCCACGGCGGTATTAGGTAAGTCAATCACCGCCACGCGGTCGTCGGGGCCATCGCCAGAAAAGCGCAGGGTGGGATTAGGAACGGTGCCGCTGATTTGCATCAAGAAGCCGTCGCCTGTGGTGGAGACCCGGCTGAGGGTGGCGGCGGCTCCTGTGCCCGTACTGCCTTGCACCTGATTGGCCACTGGCGATGATCCTGGGGAACCTGATGCTTCGCCCGTTGAGGCAGCGGCGTCAGAGGCGTCCGTGGAGTCTCCCGGCAACTGAACCACCCATTGATTGGGGCGCACTCCCTGCACTTGGACAGCCCGTGGGTCGAGGCGATAGCCCGGAGCAAACTCAATCACGAGCCGAGTGGTTTGGGCATCAAACTGGCCCGCCCGCACCTCGCGCACGTTGCCGCCCACCGTTTGCCGCGTCGTGCTGCCCCCCAGTTGGGTATTGGGTAGATCCACCACAATGCGGGTCGGGTTGGTGAGCATCTGCGCCGTTGGCTGTACGTCCCGGTCGGTGGTAAAGGTCAACTGGTTGGTTTGGGCATCGAAGCGCCAGTATTGCAAGGTTGCGGCCTGGGCCGGAGCGACCACCACCAGAGCACCCAGTGCCCCTAGGGTTCCTGAAACAAGCCAGCTCGACACCATACGCGCAACCTTCAAACAAGCCAATCGACAGTATAGCCACGGGAACCCAGGATCGGTAACCGGGGGAGGGGGGATCTCAGCGAGAACCGAGGGCTTGATCCAAATCGGCGATCAAATCCTGCGGGTGCTCTAGGCCAATGGACAGGCGCAGCAGGTTGTCGGGAGTGCCCGTTCCAGGGGATTCCACCGAGGCCCGATGCTCCAGAGTGCTGTGGGGGCCACCAAAACTGGTAGCTCGCACGAACAACTTGACCTGAGCCGCAACCGCCAGGGCCGCAGGTTGCCCACCCTTGACCAGGATCGACATTAGCCCCCCATAGCCCCCCGTCATTTGGCTTTGGGCCACGGCGTAGCCTAGGTGCTCCGGCAATCCTGGATAGAGGACGTGCTCAATGGCGGGATGGGATTGCAGCCATTGGGCCATCATCATCGCCGACTGACTCTGGGCCTTAACCCGCACTGCCAAGGTTTGCAGTCCGCGTAGGGTTAGCCAGCAGTCAAAGGGAGAGGGCACGGCTCCACCAATGGATTGAATCAGCCGCAGTTGTTCAAATAGAGGGTTGATGCCTTTGGTAATGACGGCCCCACCAATCACATCGCTGTGCCCTGCTAGGTATTTGGTGGTGGCATGGATGACAAAATCAGCCCCGTGGTTGAGAGGCTGCTGGAGGATCGGGGAGGGAATCGTGTTATCGCAGGCGAGGTAGGCCCCGGCTTGGTGGGCCAGATCCGCAACGGCCTGAATATCGGTGATGGCCAGTTGCGGATTGGAGGGAGTTTCAATCAAAATCAGCCGCGTGTTGGGTTGGATGGCGGCGGCTACAGCCTCTAAATTTGTGGTATCCACCAACGTGTATTGCAGCCCCCAAGGAGCCAGAATCTTCGCCAGAATTTCCTGAATGCCAAAGTAGACATTACGCGGAGCCACCACATGATCGCCTGTCCTTAAGGCTTGCAACAAACTAAACGTCGCCGCCGACCCCGACCCAAACGTTGCCGCCGCTTCCCCTTGTTCTAGGGTGGCCAAAGCCGTTTCTAATGACTGGCGGTTGGGGTTGTCGCTGCGGCCATAGACATAGCCCTGGGGATAGGAGCCATCCATCCCTCGCTCGAAGGTGGTGGAAAGATGAATCGGGGGCACCAATGCGCCAGTAGCGGAATCGATCCAACGACCGCTATGGATGGCTTGGGTATCGGGATGCATAGCAAAGACCAAAAATAAATACAAAAGGCCCTGCCGTTGAACAGCAGGGCCTCAAATCTAAGACCAATCTAAGTCAAAGAAGCTAAAGTCTTAGAAACGGAAGGTAGCGCGGACAACGCCCCACCAACCGGTGGAATCGCTACCGGGGCTGGTCAGGTTGGCATCACCATAGATGACGGCGGGGGTAACGGTGAGGAACTGGTTGAAGGGAATTTCGTAATAGCCCTCAACCAGGAAGGGGTTGTTGGTGTAGCCCGCCAACTGAGGCAGTTGAGCCGCGTACACACCAAGCTGAGACCCTTCGATCCCGAAGTCGTTGAAGCCAGCGCCACCGCTCCAGCTAAAGTCTTCGCCGCCATTGAAGTCTTGGAAGGCGATGTGGCCACCGAGGAAGAAGCGACCGAAGTCTAGGCTAGCCAAGCCAGCGTAGGTGTTGACGGCACCAGCGGGAGCCGCAGGGTTGCCAAACACGCCGTGCTGGGCAAAGTTGGGGGAACCATCGCTGTGCATGTAAGCAATAGCCGCATTGAACGCACCCTCAGGCACAAAGTTCAACTGAGCAATGTAGCTCTGGCTGTTGGCAGCAAAGACACCAATAGAAGGATCGAAGGCTTGGTTGCTGGTGGAGTAGCCCAAGTCGAGCACGAAGCTGTCGGTGAAGGCAATGTTGACACCCAAGCCAGGGCCGCTGGAGGAGTTACCACCAACATCATAGAACTGAGGGCCGGAAGCATCTGCCACACCAGGGCCATCGAAGGGCACGATGGTGCTGGTCACCCAGTCGTCACCCTGAAGACCGCGAGCGGCCAGGGTCACATCCACTCGGCCACCGAGGGGGAAGCTGTAGTAGAAGTCATCCACCACGAGGTCAAAGTTGGTGTTGGTGGTGCCGCTGGAGTTGGCCAAGCCGCCGAAGCCAGACAGGGCTTGGTTGCCGCTGGCCCCTTGCAGACGAATGCGCAGGCGGTCGTTGCCGGTGAAGCTGGAGTCGAAGTTCAAGCGAGCCCGAGCTTCAACACTGGTGCTGTTTTCCAGGACGGTGCCGGTGACGGGGTTGATCCCGTTGTAGGTGTCGAAGGGCACCACGACGGCCATGTCAGCCTGACCACGCAGTTTGGTGGTGGTGGAGAACTGCTGGGCGCGCAGGGTAGCGGTTTCGGCTTCCAGGGCATCCACACGACCGCGCAGGGTAGCCAGTTCAGCCTGGAACTCTTCTTGCAGACGGCGGATGGCAGCGAGATCGTCGGGGTTGATGCCGGACTGGGAAATCAGAACGGCCATC
>JBIPSI010000038.1:0-46788 GCA_044070495.1 Spirulina sp.
GTCGCCTCGTCGGTCAACGCTGGCGTAGGAGATACTGAAGAAGGGCAGGTTGTCATGGCTTTTCATCCAATTCGTCTAGCCTGACCCTACCCCTTTTCTACGGATTCAGCCCCTGTCTCGATGCTTTGTGATCTACTGAGGCTGGGTATGGAACTCAAGACACGGATTACCCATCAGGTTATCAATCAGGAATTAGGCACCCCCGCTACGGCAATCACTTGATCCTGGTTGGCGGCGGCGTAGCTGTTGGGGGGGTAGCGATCCATGTGGCGAAATAGGGCGATGGGCTTCTGCACCCGGCAGGTATAAAATTCTACAATTACCTCAGCATCGGGCCGCAGCACCACCTTTGGGGAAAAGTCCTCCGGCATTTTGGTGCGCCACTGCCAAGGTAGCTTAGCCGGTACGGCATCCACAAAGCGATGGTGAGTCCAGCGGGCATAGCGTCCATAGCGGCCAAACTCCCGAATTTCGCGGATGAAAATTGAGGCGGATAGAAACGAGGCCAGCGATCCATCGCCCTCAATGCCCCCCATTAAACTAGACAGACAACCCATAGGAGTCGGGGCCTGTTCGGGGGTGGCGGTTTCGATGGCAGCTTCTAAGCGCTCCGTCGTACTGAGGAGACCCGGCAGGGCTACGGTTGTCCCAACACCGCCCTCCTTGTCTTGGCGGAGGTAGGTCACCATCCGAATACCGGGGGCCAACCACAGGCCAGGCAACTTACTCAGCACCTCCGAAGGGTCGAGGGTGCTGACAAACCAACGCCCTTCGGCATTGGGGGCAGGTAGGTTATCCTCTAAGTCATCCCCCACCCGAAACAAGTCGCCCAGGGCATCCAGGGATCCAGGAATACTGGCGTCGTCCTCCGATACAGCCTCCTTGGCCTGGGCTTCTACCATAGGCAATACCAGCGTCTCGCGAATCAATTGACTCACTTTTTGGACGGTTGGAAGAGGGTATCGTTGAAACGCCATGAACTCCGTATCCGGCGGCTAGTAGCGAGAGTAAGATGGTCTGATCATCCGAGCAATCTGAGGCCAGGGAGTGCCAACGCCCAGGCTGGAAAACAGCGCATCAGATCCTAGGGGAGATGACACTGAGAATACCCCTAGCCTAAGGCCGAGTTTGGCCCACGCCCCAAATAACAATATTTCTACATTAATCCCGCATCGGTTCAGGACAGTAACGCCCCTGGGGGCAAAAGCTGGTCAAGCCCTGAGGGCTATTTTTGCGAACCGATTCGCTGTCCTTAGATTACAAGCACGAGATTACAATCACGCCATGACGACCCGGTGGTTCTGCGCCCGAATGATCGGTCACCCTGAACCTCCCCTTGCCTTGAGATCGGGGAGGATATCAAAACGATACGGTTGTGGCCTACCTGGCCAGCCATCGAAGGCTGCTATGCCTGGGGTCTAATGGCCTGATCCATCTCAGATTTCCGTAGCGCACTACCCACTATCCACAGCCCCCAACCGGGAACCCCAAAACCGTGCCTTGCTATCTATACCCATGCCCGACTATCGCCGTGCCTACACCCCTGGCAGTGCTGTCTTTTTCACGCTAGTAACGTTTTTAACCGCAGTAAAAGTAGGGTGGGCAGTGCCCGCCACTCCGTCAAGGCTTTTCAAGTATTACTCCCCGACCGTCAACGCTTACCTGAAGCCAACAGACTCCACCAATCTGCCTTCCATCACTCAACGCGAATTGCCTCCAAACATAGCCAGTACATCTGCATGGCAAACCTAGTGTCGGTAAACGCAGACGACCCATCCGGTCTGAGAAAGCCCAACGCCAGCACCGGAAACCGATGGGCCTGAGTATCGCCTCTTGTAGCCAACCCATAGCAAAGACTACCAGGATGATGGCGGCAAACTGATGGATGCTCAGGTAAAGCCCGATGAATGCCGCAAAGATATCCTGCCAGCGAGTTTTATTCGCCTATGCCCAATAGCCTGCTCACCACGGTTTCAATGGTCGGGGCCAGGGCCTGGAGCACTGGAGACAAAATCACCACCGTTCCCGCCGTGATGATGATGGTTCGAGCGATGGTCAGGTTGTCTCTCGAAAGCTGAAAGAATTGCTCATCCCAGCGGCTTACATCTGCCGTCAACTTTTCAATGGCTTCGCTATTTCTCTCCACCTTCTCAGAAATGCGCTCTAGGTTGGCCTCAATCCGATCTAGACGGTCGTTGCTGGTAGTCATGGCAATGGGGACGGTTATTCCCCCATTATCGACGGTCGCGCACTAGATCGCTAATGGTCTTTTCAACACACCACAACAGCGGCTTATCCCGGTTTTCCCTCGGTTACGATCCATGGCTACGGGGGCATGGCATAAGGGTTGCTTTCGCCGGAGCGCAAGCCAAACTGACCTAGATGCCAAGTCGGGCTAAACCGATGATTACTCAATTCGGTTGCTATGGCGTACAATCCAATAGCTAATAGCTAGGGAAAAAATTGCAATGGCTAGGCCAATCAGCGTCGTTCCTGAGATTTGATTGAGGTCGAGGATAATAATTTTTCGACCAACGGCGGTTAGGGCTGTCGCAATCACTAATTCAACCTGCACCACATGGCTGCGAATATAGCCTGTGATGTTTTCTAGAATTTCTAGGGCAATTAAAATACTGAGAAAGAATCCGAAAATATCAATAACTGGCTGCCCCAGGAAGGTTCCAGGGCCAGTGGTCAGAATGGAACGACCAATGACAATCCCCAAGTCAATCACCATGGCAATGATCACGACGATCATGCCAAAGGACAGCACCTTGGAAATAGTGCCCTCAAATTGATGCAAACGCTTGAGAAAGATATCGTTTTTCAACTGCGTGAGAATCTGTCTAGCCGAACGAGCCATCGGTACAGGGAGATGAGGAACACAGATTAGGAATGGGAAAATATCCCGGACGAATGGGCCTCAGGTTGAGATGATTTTACCGGATTGTGTGAAACCATTGCGACGGGCAGCGACGTTCTTTCCTCTACCTGTTCTAATGATTGGGATTGATCCGAGGGCAGCAGCGGCACCACCTGCACCGCACAGGCTTTTAGCTCTGGCTGAAGGGAAATGGGGCAGGCGTCGGGGTGGGTGAGGGCGTTGCATTCGGCGGCTTCGGCCCAGAGTGCGCCCCAGTGCATGGGCACAAACAGAGTGCCAGGGCGGATGTTTTTCGTCACCAAAACGGGTAATCGGGTGAATCCACGGGCGGAACGCACCTCCACCCAGTCTTGATCCGCAAGCTGGAGCCGTTCGGCATCGCGGGGGTGCATTTCTAAAAAGGGCTGGGGGTGCATTTTTTGAATTTTGGCGATCCGTCCGGTGCGGGTTTGGGTGTGCCAGTGGCCATAGAGCCGCCCGGTGGTGAGGACGAAGGGATAGCGGTCATCCACGGGTTCGGCCAGCCCTTTTTCGTGGTAAGGCACAAAGCGGGCGCGGCTATCGGGGTAGTGGAAGCGGTGATCGGTGTAAAGGCGTTTGTTGTGGTTATCAGGGGACTTGTCGGCGGTGGGATCAGGAGTTTCTAGAGAATCTAAGGGTTCTGGATGATCTGAGGTTTCCTGATGTGCTGAGATTTTCTGGCTTGGACAGGGCCATTGGATGGGGCGAGTGGCCAGTTTTTCGTGGCTGATGCCCGTCATCTCGCAGGGGCGACCTTGGGTGATTTGCACAAATTCCCGATGAACTTCAGCACTGGTCACGAAGTTGAACTGATCGGCAAAGCCCAGGCGACGGCCCACTTCCGCAAAAATCTCCCAGTCGGCGCGGGCCTCTCCCACCGGGAGCCGAAAGGCTTGGCACAGGGTGACGGTGCGCTCGGAATTGGTCATGGTGCCCGTTTTTTCGCCCCACTGGGCCGCAGGCAGCAGCAGGTGGGCATAGGCGGCGGTTTCCGTGGGGTAGTAGGCGTCTTGGTAGACGGTGAAGGGGGAGCGTTGCAGGGCGGCCTTGGTGCGGTTCAAGTCTGGCAGGCTGACGGCGGGATTGGTGGCGGCAATCCACAGCAGGCCGACCTGATCTTGCTCTAGGGCGGGGATCATCTCGCCGATGGTGAGGCCACGGGTGGGGGAAATGCGACCTTCCGGCAGACCCCAGAATTGCTCGATGTCCTGGCGATGCTGGGGATTTTTCACCAAGCGATATCCCGGCAAGATGTGGGCTAGACCACCTGCTTCCCGGCCTCCCATGGCATTCGGCTGCCCGGTGAGGGAAAATGGCCCCGCCCCTGGCTTGCCGATTTGCCCCGTCAGCAGGTGCAGGTTAATCAGCGAGCAGACCTTGGCGGTACCCTCGGAGGACTGGTTCAGCCCCATCGACCACAGGGAAAGGACGGATTGAGACTCGGCCCAGGTGCGGGCAGCGGTTTCTAGGTCGGTTTCGGTAATGCCGCAGCGCTCGGCGACGATGCTGGGTTCATAGTGGCGCAGGACTTCGGTATAGTCCGCAAATCCCTGGGTGGATTGGTCGATAAAGCTCTGATCCAACACGCCCCACGTCAGCAATAAATGGCCGATACCGTTTAGCAGGGTGATGTCGGTGCCGGGACGGATGGCGAGGTGCAGGTCGGCCACCTGAGCGGTTTCGGTGCGGCGAGGATCGACCACAATCAGCTTGACGTGGGGGTTGCGCTTGTGGTGTTTTCGCAGGCGGTTGAAGACAATGGGGTGGCATTCAGCGGTGTTGGTGCCGATTAAAAAGGCGCAGTCGGTCAGGTCGAGATCCTCGTAGCAGCAGGGCGGGCCATCGGAACCCAAGCTTTGCCAATAGCCCGACACCGCCGAGGACATGCAAAGCCGCGAGTTGGCGTCAAAATTGTTTGTGCCCAAACAACCCTTGATCAGCTTTTGGGCGACATAGTAATCCTCGGTCTGGAATTGCCCAGAGCCGTACATACAGACCCCATCCGGCCCCAGGGTGTCTAGCACATCACGAATGCGGTGGGTGATTGTGTCTAGGGCTATCTCCCAAGACACCCGTTCAAAGGGCGCATCCAACGACTCCCGCAGCATTGGGTATAGCAGCCGATCCTGGTCGATGGATTCTGCTACCGTGGCCCCCTTCACACAGACCATGCCCTGGCTGGAGGGGTGGGCACGGTCGCCCCTGGTCTGCCAGCGTTGGGGAATTTTGGGATCCTCGCTGGGGCGCTGGGGTACGACCTCCAGGCCACACCCAACACCGCAATAGGGACAGAGGGTTTTGTGAGGGGCCGTCATAGTTGGAATGCTTAAAGTTGAATGGTTAAGAAACGAGGAAAGGGAAAAATCTTGTGCTAATCTGCGATTACTAATGCAAACTGTGTGTCCCTGGCGCGAACGATAGCGGCAGGGCATTTTTTTAGTAAGGTGGGCAAGTCCCTGGAGATCCCCCTAAATCCCCCTTAGGAAGGGGGACTTTGACTCTAGTTCCCCCCTTCTTAAGGGGGACGTTGCTTCCGATTCCCCCCTTCCTAAGGGGGGCTAGGGGGGATCAGTCCCAGGCATCAAGCAACACAAAAACTTATGTATAAGCAGTAGCCTCGTGGGAGAAGGTCTGAGGGTGAGGGCTACTCCATCGTTACCGAGATCTGGCTACCGGAAGCCTCCCCACTGGAGCGGAGTTGGGCCTGGAAATGTTCCATCAGCAGGGTTTTGAGGACATCGGGCAGATCGTCGCAGGGGATGCCCTGCATGACTTTTTCGCCGAGGTGCGCGTCTTTGCCAACCTTGCCGCCCATGAAGATGTCTACGCCTTCCGTCATCTTGCCGTCCTTGCGGACTTTGGTGCCCATCAGGCCGATATCCGCCACCTGGGGCTGGCCGCAGGAGTTGGGGCAGCCCGTCCAGTGGATGCGGACGGGGTTGGACAGAACTAACTCGGCATCCAGGGCTTTGGCGAGCACCTGGGCGCGTTGCTTGGTTTCCACCAGGGCAAAGTTGCAGAACTGCGCCCCGGTGCAGGACACCAGCGACCGCATCAGGGGCGATGGATCGACGGAGAACTTTTGGAGTAGGGGTTCCTCTAGCAGCACGGGCAGGCGGTCATCGGGCACGTTGGGGATGATCACGTTTTGCTCCACCGTCAGCCGCAATTCACCATTGCCGTAGACCTCAGAGAGCCGCGCCAGTTCGTAGAAATCCTCGGCCCACAGGCGACCCACGGGCACATGCAGCCCCACATAGTTCAGCCCCGCCTGCTTTTGGGCATAGACACCGATGTGATCGCGCTTGTCCCAGTCCATTTCGTCCTTGGCGGCGGCGGACAAGAGGGGCTGTCCATAGGCCGCTTCTACCTCGGTGCGGAAACGATCTAGGCCCCATTCATCGATTAGCCACATCAGGCGGGCCTTTTGGCGGTTTGCCCGTGGGCCGTTGTCGCGGTAGACCTCTAGGATGGCGCGGCTGAGGGCAACCACGCTGACATCGGCGGGCACCCAGGCGTTGAGGGGAATGGCGGGTTCGCAGCGACGGGCGGAAAAGAAGCCCCCCACCAGCACGTTGAAGCCCAGCACTCCCTCTCGAAAAGCGGGGACAAAGGCAATATCGTTAATTTCGGCGTGGATGGAGTTGTCTCGCCCGCCTTCGATGGCGATGTTGAATTTGCGGGGCAAATTGCTGAACTCAGGATTACCCTGGCCATGGCCCGTGATCATATCCTGAACCTTTTGCACTAGTTCCCGTGTGTCGATCAGTTCATCGGCATCCAGCCCAGACACTGGGGAACCCGTAATGTTTCGTACGTTGTCCATGCCGGACTGCACCGAGGTTAGCCCCGCCGCCTCTAGTTGACTAAAAATATTGGGAATATCCTCTAGCAAAATGCCGCGCAGTTGAATATTTTGCCGGGTGGTAATGTCGGCGCTGCCGTCTTCACCGTAGCGCTGAATAATGTCTGCCAGGGTGCGCGATTGAAGGCTAGTCATGACCCCATGGGGTAACCGCAGCCGCAGCATAAACTTGCCGGGAGTAACGGGACGAAAGAAAATCCCCAGCCACTTAAGGCGATGGGTCAAATCGGTTTCGTCCACGGCTTCCCAGCCAATGTTGGCAAAGTGCTCTAAATCGTTTTTGACCAGCAAGCCGTCCTTTTCCGCCTTGAGCTTCTCAAACTTGTTCAGCTTTGCGCTAGGGGCTTCGCTAGTCCTATCCATAGAAATGGTCACAGGCACACCGCCTTAAAAAACAATCAACGACACAACAAAAATCCGTCAGCACAAGATCTGAAAACCTAGACTTTTATAGCGATTTCTAGTGAGATTAAGTCGAGGGAATGATGAAACACCTGGTTTATGGAGATAACCTTAACGAGATGAGATTTACTACTTGGAGAATTGCCACATCGATCCATCAAGGGTTGCACACAATTTCAGTTGAACTTAGGCAAATCACAAAGATGTCAGTTCAATACGAGAATTTTGCATCCTTAGAGAACGACTTAAACCCATTGTTTGAGCCAGCGTAATTACCATAAACGGCGTATTTCCAAAGGTTTTGTATCTCTTAATACGCTTTTAAGCAATCCATGCAGGTCATGCAAGACCCAATTGCGCGACTTGCATAGCGGGGTTCCATTATCGGTTATCAATATAAACAAGCGTACTTCGGGCCTTGCCCCGGTTTTCCTCGCCTAGGGTTCTCCGCCTGATGGGTATCCCGATCAGAACTTTGAATGACGACGTATCCCATGCCGATAGGGAGAAAGGCTTTGCTAGATTTCGTTGACCCCTCGGCTTCGTCCCAGGTAGATTTTCCAGCCAGGACTGACCTCGAACCTCCATCCACCACCGCTCGCCGTTTCCAGGACGGGATGGATTTGCGGCAGGGCAGTTTTGCGGATCGGTGGGAGGTGGCCAAGCGGATTCCCCAGAGAGGGGAGGCCGCCCTGGCTGACCTAATTGCGATGGTGAGGGATGAAACGCTGACCTGGGAAACGCGCTGGCTTGCGGCCCGCAGCCTTGGAAGTTTTGACCACCCAGCGGCGATTGCGGCCCTGATGACCGCCCTGGGCACTGCCGATGAGGATTTACAGGAGGCCATTCTCGACGCCCTCTGCCACATTGGCCCCAGCGCCATCCAGTCTCTCAGTGATCTGGTGGCTGAACCAACCTACCAAGCCGTCGCTATCGAGGCCCTCACCCGCATTCCCCACCCCGCCACCCAGGCCCCCCTGGTCACCGCCGTTGACCTCACGACCGGAGCGACCCAGGCCAAGGTGATCGAAGCCCTGGGCCAGTTTGCCGACCTCGCCCTGCTGCCGATTTTTACCGAGGCGGTTCAGAACCGGGCTTCATCGGTGCGGCTGGCGGCGCTGCAAGGGTTAATTCGCCTCAGAACCCAGGTGGATGAGTCGCACTGGACGGCCTGGATTCAGCCGTTGACGGAGGATGTGAATCCGGCGGTGGCCCAGCGGGCGATCCATGCCCTCGGACGCACCACCAACCTCGCCGCCACCCAGACCCTCCAAGGGTTACTAGCAGCGACTCATACCCCAGAAAGCCTCAAAATCGCCGCCGCCCAAGCCCTGGCTTGGCAGGGCACCGTCGCCGCCCTGGCGGTATTGATTGATGCCTGGGACACCTTGGGCCAAAACGTGCGGATCGCTTTAGTACAAGGGCTTTCCCAGATCAGCCACCCCAATCTAAAAGCGGAGATGATCGCCCCCGTGCAGCGATGGCTGAACGGTCTTCCGGCGACGACGGAATACAGTCTGCTGCGCCGCAATTTAGTCATGCTGCTGGGACAGGTGGGCGGCGATTCTGTGATTCCGCTTCTGCAAACCCTCCGCCAGGATGCCGATACAGGGATTCGCTTCCATGCCGAAGCCGCCCTGCGATCCGTGTCCTAGATATCTGTGTCCTAGGCATCTGTCTCCTAGACAACGGGGACGCTGCGATTTTCTGGGAGGTTTTCGGTCAGGCCCGCATGGTGAAGCACGAAGTCCACCACGGTATCCAGACCTTCACGGGTTTTGAGGTTGGTAAAGCCAAAGGGACGGCTACCGCGCATGGTGCGGGCATCGCGATCCATCACCTCCAGGCTGGCCCCTACCATGGGGGCAAGGTCAATTTTGTTGATCACCAAAAAGTCTGACTTGGTGATGCCGGGGCCACCCTTGCGGGGAATTTTGTCGCCAGCGGCCACGTCGATGACGTAGAGGGTGAGATCCACCAGTTCGGGGCTGAAGGTGCTGGCCAGGTTGTCGCCGCCGCTTTCCACAAACACCAGGTCTAGGGGGTCGAAGCGGGCCTCTAGATCCTCAATGGCCACCAGGTTCATGGAGGCGTCTTCGCGGATGGCGGTGTGGGGACAGCCCCCCGTTTCCACGCCCACAATGCGATCTGGGGCCAGGGCTTGGCTGCGAACCAGGAACTGGGCATCTTCCTGGGTATAGATGTCGTTGGTGACCACCGCAATGGAGAAATCCTCCCGCAGCCGTTTGCACAGGTTATCCACTAGGGCGGTTTTCCCAGAACCCACCGGGCCAGCCACACCCACACGAAAGGGAGTTGTCATGGTTGCATTATCCAGGGTTGCGTTGCTTGCCATCATACCGCGCACTCCAAGGGTCGGGACGAGGCCCTAAAGGATGCCCTGAAACGCCTAGGGACGGCTGAGGTTGCAGGAAAAGACCTCGGCGCTGGGTTGAGCCTGGAGGGTCTGCTCCATTTGGGCGGCGCTAAAACGGCCAAAAGTACTCAGGGCGCTGACCTCCTCCGGGGTGGGGATGGTGTCGGCCACCACGGGGCCAAGGTCGCTGACGTAGATGACTTGGTCAATGCGCAGGCGACCCTGGCGGTGCTGTTCGTAGAGGGCGGCATAGTCGGCGGCGATGGGTTGCCACTGGTCGGGGGCGCAGTAGCTGCGGTCGATGATCACCGTTACGGTGGAGCGGGCGAACCCCTGCCGCAGGCCCAAGCCTAGGCCCAAAAAGGCCAACCAGCCTAGGCCGAGGGTGATCAGGAGGCGGAGGTTGGGGTTACGCATGGGGTGGGGAGGTGGGGAGGTGGGGAGGTGGGGAGGTGAGGTAGGGGCGATGTGCCCTCGCCCTAAGGTGTCGGAAGTCGGAACGTCCAAGGCTATAGATTGACTTGGAAGAGGTCTTTGAAGAGACTTTGAACGTTGTCGGGGTTGCCTTGTTGCACGGTGGATTCCCGCAGGCTGGCGATGGCTTGGAGTTCGCTTTGATCCACTTCACCGTAGGCAATGGGGTAGAAGCGCACATCGCTGTAGGCCATGATGTCCTTCACGGCGTCGAACTTAAAGCCTCGGTTGACGTCGCCATCGGTGAGCAGCAGCAGGTAGAAGCGTCCGGTGGGGTCGGCGGCTTGTTTCTCCATCAGGTCGGCCAAGCCCACCATCACCCCGTCGTACATGGCCGTTGATCCATCGGCCCGCAGGCTGTCTACGGTGGCCAAAAAGCGCTGGTGCTGGATCTGATCAAAGGGGGCTAGGGGCAGGCGGCGCACGGGGTCATCGTCAAAGGTGACAATGCTGACATAGTTGCCGGGGTTGATCTGTCCGGCGGCGATGCGTAGGCCATCCTGGACGGCCTGCATTCGTGCCCCTTCCATGGATCCGCTGGTGTCGATCACCAGGGTCATATAAACCGTGCGGCCCCCGTCCTTCCGCAACTTCCAGTTCGACTGGGCCGCCAGCAGCACATCCCCCGCTGGGTTGGGGGGAAACTCCCCCGCCTTGAGGTAATCGGTTTCCACAAAGCCCTGCTGGGCGGCGAGGGCCTGCATGTCGGGCGACAGGGCAAAGGTCGAAAACCGTTCTAGGGCGGCTTGCTGCTGGGGCGTATTCCAGCCAAAGCCCACCAGGGGGTTGTTGTGGGGGATGCCAAAGGGCACAAATTCGGTGTTTTCAAACCCTGGCACCTGGCGCAGGGCAAGGTAGTTTTGGTACTCCAGGGGGAAGGCTTGCAGCTTGGACTGATCCCGCAAAAAGAGTTCCTGGAGATCGAGGGTGGTGGGGGTGGTGATGAGCACCTGGGACTGAAACTGGTCGAACACAGAGTTGACCTGGGGGGTTTGAAGTTCCGCCACGGTTAAGGGGTTGTTGCTCTGCTGATGTCCGGCAGCTCGCCAGTAGAGGGTATAGAGCAGGTTGAGGGCGGTGGAACTGGAGTAGGGGTTGGGATAGGCCACGGTGATTTGCTCGGAGGCGATGGCGGCCAGCAGGCGATCAAAGCTGACGGTACCGTTTTCGGCAAGCTGGTCGTAAACCGCCTTGGGCAGCACCCAGCCAGCGGTGTTAGGCACCAGGCGGGGGGCCACCGGGGTCACGGGCACGCCCTCGCTTTCGATCATCGCTACCCACAGGTCGTTGGAGGGGCTATAGCCCTGGGGTTGGGCGGTTCCAGCCCCCAGCATCCGCGCCGCCGTCCCGGAAGCCACCTGGCGCACTCCCACCTGAATCACTTCCCCAGAGGGCAGGGTTTCCTGGCGTTGGTTAAAGGCTTCGGCCACCTCCACCAGCCAGCGCTCGTTTTGGCGGTTGACGTTGGCCTTCTCCGAGGAGCTAAAAATCTCGATATAGACCGTGTTGCCGCCACTGGGCTGCGCCCCATAGAGGGGAAACTCCTCGGTGCGGGGAATCGGCTCGGCAATTTGATCCGTGGCATAGCGGGCGGCGACCTCGTCGGACACGACCTCATCGGTGAGGTTAATTTTGGGCAGCACCGAGTTCACTAAAGCCGCCTGGGCACTTTCCGGGGAATCAATGGCGCTTCCCCCCGGAAACCCACCAGGGCCACAGTTCCACAGGAAAACAGCACAAAGACCGAGGAGAAAAGCCAGGAGAGGGCGACGACGGAGGTAACGCATAGGACAGGTGACAGGTGACAGGTGAAGGGTGGACAGGTGAAGGGGTGACAGGTGGACAGGTGACAGGTGAAGGGGTGACAGGTGAAGGGGTGATAGGTGGACAGGTGACAGGTGAAGGGTGGACAGGTGAAGGGTGAAAGGGAAGGGGGGCTGGGTGAGGGGTTGGGATTGGCGTAGGGTGCATAACGCCAGGGCGAGGCTGACGCCAACGCGAAGCAATGCACCGATCCAGAACAGCACCAATCAAGAACATCGCCAAGGTCAGCCACCTTCAGGATGGTTAACACCGTGTCCTAGGTTGGTGGCGCGTCTTCCAAAATATGTTTGTTGGCGACGATCAGGGTTTGTAGGCCCTTGGGCAAGTCTCCGGTGGGGGTGTCGTTATCGAGGCTGGCCAGGGCCACTTGGTCTTGCAACTGTTGCAGTTGGTCGTGGGTGTCTCGCAGGCGTTCCCGGCTGGCCTCAATGCGCTGCTGAGTAAGCTGGCGATAGGTGGGAGTTTCGATCTGGGGGATCACCGCCAAGCCCTCGGCTACCTGTTTAGAAAGCGCCATCACCGTATGCAGGGCTTCCAGGAGTTCCACCTGAAGCATGGGTTCGCGGTCGTAAATGCGGTCGGCAAAACGTTGGGAGGCGGTGGCCCAGGCTAGGGATTCTTTCCAGATGGCCTGACTAGCGGTGGGCACCCGTTTGCCCAGTGGCTCAATCTGACCGAGAAACACCTCTGCTTCTAGGAGGTCGCCACTGGGTTCGGCCTCAGCCTGACGCCGACAGCCCGCCGCCCAACTGCCCACCATGGCCACCGAGATGCCGCCGCCGCCGAGAATAGCCATGGGTTTTGGCCCCGCCAACCACAGTAAGGCTCCATAGCCCAGGGCCGTACCCAGCAGTAATAGATAGGTCTGGGGCTGGTTCCAGCCGTTTAACCGTTGTGTGGCCATGCCGAATCTCCCTCACGTCTTGCCTAGGCGAGTCTCCCTGCCGCCGTTTACCCTAATTTAGGGTAAGGCATGGGGTTAGGGTACCGTTAGGGTGCTGCCCAGGGTAACGATGGCATCCGATACCTGGGCCTCAGCCGCCGCCGTTGCCGCCACCATCAGCAAAAAGGCTTCGCTGTCCCGCTGCCGCGCAAAGATTTTGCCCGCAATCGGCTGGGGTGGAGCCGCCCCCTGGGAGAGAAGACCCGTCCAGTTAATACGCACCCCCCCGCCAGGAATGGCTTGCACGTCTCCGGTGGTGAAGCCTTCCCCTTGGCCAAAGGTTTGCTGGGTGACCTGTACCAAGTCTGCCTCCGTGGCTGGGGCAGACCCAGCGGGCAGGGGGGTAATGGCTACGGTGTAGGCCAAACTCCCGTCGGGAGCCTGGATCACGGGTGCAGATCCAGCTCGATTGACTTGATAGCCCTCAAAAATGCCAATTTGAAAGCGTTCTTGGGGATCCTCAAAATTGCCGCTGATCATCGGTAGGGCCGGGGCCAAAGACGGCGGCGGTGCATTTTGGGCCACAGCGGCAGAGTTAGTTCCACTCCAGCGCCAGCCTAGCCCCAGGCAAAGCCCCAGGCTCAGCAGCGCCACAATCAACCAGCGATATCGGTTTCGGTGTCCCATGTGTGATCTCCCAGGCTTTACCGCTAAGCATAGCAACGGAGGCCAGAACCCCTCGGTTTATGTCAAAAAATAGCGATCAACCTTAACGCACTCCCATCGGCAGAGGAACCTGAACAGCCAGGGGCAACAGCCACCCTAGGGGAAGTGCCGGGGGATAACGCCTCGTTACACCGTGGAATGGATTGCCCAAGACTGGCGTATCTTGGTAGGCAACCGCGCCCATGCTTGTGAATCGGGGATCTGTGTTGATGAAGATTCTGCTACTAGAGGATGATCCACCCACCAGTGAACGCCTAGCGGCCACACTGTCTAGCCATCACCATGCGGTAGATGTGGCGGAGGATGGGGCGATAGGGCTGGAAATGGCGCTGCAATGGCCCTACGATCTACTGATTGTGGATTGGTTGCTGCCGTCTATGAATGGGCTGGAGGTCTGTCGGCAACTGCGCCAGCTAGGCAACCGTACCCCCATTTTGATGCTGACGGTGCGGGATGCCAACGCCGACATTGTGGCGGGCTTGGATGCCGGGGCCGATGATTATTTGGCCAAGTCCTCGGATTCATCGCAGTTGCTGGCCAGGGTGCGGGCCTTGCTGCGGCGCAGCCAAGTTGTGGCGGATCCGGTGCTGCGCTGGGGGGATCTCACCCTAGACCCCGCCCAGGCCCAGGTGAGGTACCAAGGCCAAGCCATCCCCTGCCGCCCCAAGGAGTATGAGCTACTGGAATTATTCCTGCGTAACCCCCATCGGTTGCTCACCCGTAGCGCCATTATTGACCATCTTTGGCCCATGGCCGATACCCCAGTGGAGGGGTCGGTCACCAACTTAATTAAAGATCTGCGGCAACGGCTGAAACGGGCGGGCATTGTCGAAAGCCCCATTGAAACCGTCTACGGCCTAGGCTATCGGCTACGGACTCCGGTGACGGATAGCGCGGATGAGGCCAATTCCTTGGCCGACTTGGAACCGGACGCATCGGGATTTAGCGCATCGGAACCTGAATTACCCGATTCAGATGCCCCCCTGCCGCCTCGGTTGGCCGACGCCCTAGGGGGAGCCACCCAGCGCTTCCAAACCGCCCTAGCCCAACGGTTGACGCTGTTAGACCAGGTGGCCGCCGCCGCCGCCACGGGCACCCTTACCCCAGAGGATCGCCAGCGGGCCTTCACCGAAGCCCATCGCCTTGCTGGGGGGTTGGGGATGTTTGGCTATGGCTCAGCCGCAGAAGCCGCCGAGGAGATTGAAGCCCTCCTCCAGGCCACCGCCGCCGAGGCCGACCTCGCCCACCTGGCCACCCAAATGCAGTGCCACCTCGCTACCCTCAAACAAGCTCTTGCTGCGGATTTATCCTAACCTAGGGATTCCGTACGGGCGCACCGCAGTGCGCCCCAACCCCAGCCCCCGGCCCCAGAACCCTCACCCCTGGCCCCTCTCCCAGGGAGGCGAGGGGAGTTAGAGAAAAGGCCCATCTCAGGCATCTCCGTTGATCGATGGCCCAATGTCCATGAAACCGCCCCTCTCTCGTCCCCTGCGTCAATTGGCCAGCATTCCGCTGTTTTGGGTGATTACCATTCCCCTGGCGGTGTCGGCGCTGGGGTCTTTGGCGGGGGCGGGGTATTTTTCCTACCGCAACAATCAAGTGGTGGTCGAGGATTTGGGCCAAGACCTGGTGGATAAGACCCACCAAATCATCCATCAGGAACTTGAGGATTACCTGGAGATGCCGCTGTTGATTAACCAGATCAACACCGAGGCGGTGGATCAGTATGGGGTGGATGTGGAGGAGGCCGCTGCCCTGGAGGAACTGCTGTGGGATCGGCTGCAACAGTTTGATGAGGTGACGGGGGTGATGTTTGCTAGCCCCACCGGACGGCTGCGGTTGGTGGAGCGCTTCCCCGACCAACGGCTGGTGGTGGCGGAACCGGATCAGCCCAATCGAGTGCAGGTGTACGAACTGGGGCCAGCGGGGGAACGGGGAGCCTTGGTGGAGACCGTGGATAATTTTGATGTGCGGCGAGATCGGCCCTGGTATGGGGCGGCGGTAGAACGGGGCGGCCTAGGCTGGAATCCGCTATTTCAGCAGGGCACGTCGGATCATCTTACGTTGAATGCTTCTCAGCCTGTGTACGAGGCCAGCGGCGGGTTGCTGGGGGTGTTTGCGGTACATCTGCGCCTCGATTATTTGAGTGCGGTGCTGCAATCGCTGGAAATTGGCCAGGTAGGCCATGTGCTGATCACCGATGCCAATGGAACGATCCTGGCGACCTCTACCCCTGAACCACCCTATCGTCTGGAGGGGGGTAGCTCGGTAGACAAGCGGTTTCGCAGCCTTACCCTGTCCACCAGCCAAGATCCGTTTTTGCGCGCCCTAGATCCGGTGTTGCGGCAGGAAAATCTGCTGGCACGGGCCACGGAAACGGCGGTGCCCATGGTGCAGTTTCGCTACGAAGACGAGGTGCAGTACGTCAGCGTGGCCCGATTCCAAGATGCCTACGGGCTGGATTGGCGGATTATTACCGTGGCTCCAGAGGGTTACTTTTTGGGAAATTTGGCCCAACATCAGCGGCAGGCCATGCTGCTGTGGCTGTTGGGGGTAATCAGTGCCCTGGGGTTGGGGCTAGTGGTGGCGAAGCTGTTTCTGCGGCGGCTGGGGCATTACCACTGGGCCAGTCAAGCCTTGGCGGCGGGAGATCTGAGCCAGCGCCTGCCCACCGATAGCCCGATTCGCGAACTGAATGGCTTGGCTGGGGCCTTTAACCAGATGGCCGATCAGTTGCAGCAGTCCTTTCACCGCATTCAAACCGCCCTGGATGAATCGGAGACTAAGTTCACAACCATTTTTCGTACTAGCCCGGTGCCCATGGCCATCGCCACCCTGGCCGAGGGGCGCATTCTGGAGGTCAACCACAGCTTGCTGGCGGTGTTGGGCCAATCCCAGGCCGCCATGGTGGGGCATACGGCCCTAGAACTCAACCTGTGGGCCGACTTAGATCAGCGCCAACACTGTCGGCAGTTGCTAGGGTCAGAGGGGCGGGTGCGGGATTTCGAGGTGGAGGTGCGTACCGCCACGGGGGAGATTCTCACGGTGCTGCTGTCGGCGGAGGTGCAGACGCTATCGGGTCAGGATCAGGTAATTCTGACCTTCCACGACATCACCGACCGCAAGCGCATGGAACTGGCCCTGAAGGAAAGCGAAGCTCGATTCCGGGAAATTTCCGAAACCTCTCCGGCCAATATCTACATTTTGGTGCAGCGTCCCGACGGCAGCGTTTACTTCGAGCACATCAGTCGCGCCATTGAGGTCATCCACGAAATCCCGGTGGCCGATATTCTGGCCGATGCCCAGGTGCTGCTCAATCGCATCCACCCCGACGACCAGGCCGACTACGCTGCCGCCGTGCAGCATAGCCTAGACACCCTTCAGCCCTTCCACCACGAATGGCGGGTCATGAATCCGTCTGGGGCGATTAAATGGCTTCAGGGCAGTTCTATTCCTAAGCGCCGACCGGGGGGCGAGGTGGCCTGGTACGGCGTGGTGATTGACATTACCCAGCGGCGACAGGCGGAGGCCCATCTGCGCCAAACGGAACAATGGTTGCGCCAGTACAGCCAGATTTCCCCCACCATGATCTACACCTACGTAGAAGCGGCCACGGGAGAAAACTGGTTTGAATACCTCAGCTCCGCCCTAGAGGACATTGGCGGCATCACCGTAGAGGATGGTCTGCGGGATGCCAGTGTGGTGCGGGGGTTGATTCATCCAGCGAACCGGGAAGCCTACCTCCAGGCCGAAACAGAGAGTGAGGCTGCCCTGACCGCCTTTTCCCACCAGTGCCGCATTGTCACCCCCGCTGGCCAGGTGAAATGGGTGCATGTGCAATCGCAGCCGGAACGTCGCCGGGATGGATCGACGGCTTGGCATGGGGTGGTGGTGGACATCAGCGCCGAAAAGCAGATGGAGGAAGCCCGACTGCAAAGCGAGGCCCAGAAACGCGCCATCCTAGACGCCCTGCCCGATTTGATTGTGCGAACCCGCCGCGATGGCACTTACTTGGAAATCAAGCCCGCTACCACCTTCCCCACGGCGTTACCCCATTTTGTGGTGGGTAACAACCTGCGCCAGGTGCTCCCCCCCGATTTGCTCCCCCCTTACCTGCAAATCATGGAGCGGGCCTTTGCCACGGGCGAAACCCAATGCTACGAATACGCCATCGATGTACAGGGCGAAACTCTCTGGCAGGAGGTGCGGATGGTGCCCATGGGCCACGAGGAAATGCTGTTTGTGGTACGCAACCTCACCGACCTACACCGCATGACTAGGGCGCTTCAGGAGAGCGAAGCCCGCTTTCGACAACTGGCGGAAACCGTGGAGGAGGGCTTTTTTGTCTATGAGATTGACAGCCAGGAGTATTCCTACGTTAACCCTGCCTACTGGGGCATCCGTGGCCTAGAACCCGCCGCTGTCCCCGATAGCATGGATCAATGGCTTTCCGGCATTCACCCAGAGGATCGCCCCCGCATTGATGCCGCCCTACTGCGGGAGCGTCGGGGCGAAAACTTCGACCAGGAGTATCGCTATTTCACCTCCACAGGCCAGATGCGCTGGCTGCGATCCAAGGCGTTTCCCCTCAGGGATGACCGTGGACAGGTGACGCGCATTGTCGGCACCGTGGAAAACATTACCGAGCGTCGCCTCGCCGAAGATGCCCTGCGCCAGAGTGAGACCCGTTTTCGCCGCGCCTTTGACCACGCTCCCTACGGTATTTCCCTGGTGTCGCCCACGGGCCAGTTTGTGATGGCCAACCCTAAATACTGCGCCCTGCTGGGCTATAGCGAAGCCGAACTGCGGCAGATCACCTTTCAAGACATCACCCACCCCGACGACTACGAAGCCGACTGGGACGCCTTTCAGCGCATGATGGCGGGGGACTCCTCAGCCTGCCAGATCGAAAAGCGCTACCTCACCAAGCAGGGGGAAACCATCCCGGTGATCATCAACGCCGCCCCGGTCTACGATACCAGTGGCCAACTGCTCTACTCGGTGGGCCATGTGCAGGATATCCGCGAACGTCTGGCCATCGACCGCATGAAGGACGAATTTATCTCCATCGTCAGCCACGAACTGCGCACCCCCATCACCTCAATCCAGGGTGCCCTGGCCCTGCTGGGGGCTGGCGTCTATACAAACCGCCCCGAAAAGGCCAAGGCCATGCTCAACATTGCCATCAACAACAGTGAACGCCTGGTGCATTTGGTAGACGATATCCTCAGCTTCGAGCGGCTAGAATCGGGCCGAGTGCAGCTCGAACCCGAACCCTGCCAGGTGGAAGATATTTTTGCCCAAGCCATCGACAGCGTGCAAGCCCTCGCCAATCAAGCCCACATTACCCTAGACGCCCAGCCCATCGCCGCCACCCTGCAAGCCGCCCCCGACGCCATCGTGCAAACCCTCACCAACCTACTCAGCAACGCCATCAAATTCTCAGCCCCCGGCAGCACCGTCTGGCTACGGGCCACAACTATTGACCATCTCCCCGATCACCCCCAACCCATCCCCGTAGGGGCGAGGTCTCCTCGCCCCCACAGATCTCTCGCACCAGAGGCCAACTATGTCCTGATCACCGTCCAAGACCAAGGACGCGGCATCCCCGCCGACAAACTCGACCACATCTTCGAGCAGTTTCAGCAGGTGGATGCCTCGGATTCGCGCCAGCGGGGGGGCACTGGGTTGGGCCTTGCCATCTGCAAACGCATTGTGGAACAACACCGGGGCCACATTTGGGTCGAGAGCCAACTCGGCCAAGGCAGCACCTTTTACGTGGTGCTGCCCTTAACCCTTGCCCAAGAGGAACTACTAGGTACACACCCGTCTCAGATATAGACCATGCTCTGGAAAGATCCCCCCAGCCCCCTTGCAAAGGGGGACTTTGACTCCGATTCCCCCTTTGCAAGGGGGATTTAGGGGGATCCCCAGAATATTGCTAACAGAGGAGAAAACCCATGCCTAAACGCCTGCTGATTGTGGACGACGAAGACGACATTCGCACCATTGTGCAAGCGGCCCTAGAGGAACTGGCGGGTTGGCAGGTGTTAGAAGCAGCCTCAGGTGAAGCGGGTTTGGATCTGGCCACCACGGCACAACCCGACGCCATTTTGCTGGACATTTCCATGCCCGATATGGACGGCTTCGACCTCTTTGCCCAGCTTCAGCAAAACCCCGACACCCAGGCGATCCCGGTGATTGTGCTGACCTCCAAGGTGCTGGCGCGGGATCGATCTCGCTTTGCCGCCCTGCCCCTAGCTGGAGTCATTACCAAACCCTTCAATCCCCTCAGCCTCGCCGCCCAAGTGGCCGATTACCTGGGCTGGGAGGTTTCGTCGTAGTTATTCGTCGTAGTTAGATTCGGTAATGTTAGCGCTGTAATTAGCGTTGGCGTTCGATTAGAACCTAGGGCTGAGCCTGGTGCGGAGCCTCTGGCCGCAGGAGGAAGGCCGCCACCACAATGCCGATCATGGCCAACAGCGCCATGGGATAGAAGGCATAGGTATAGCTGCCGAACCAGTCGCGAATTTGGCCCGCGCTGAGGGTGCCAATCAGTGCGCCCACGCCGTAGGCGGTGAAGACAATGCCGTAGTTTTGGGCATAGTGGTCGGGGTTGAACAGGCGCAGGGTAGTGGTGGGGGCAATGGCTAGCCAGCCGCCGAGGCAGAACCAAAATAGACAAAAGGCCACCAGATACAGCGCCACCTGCCCCGACTGGGCATTCACCATCAGCACGCAGGCCAGCAAAATTAAGCTGTAGGATCCAATCGCCACCTGGTGGGGGCGGAATCGGTCGCTGAGCCAGCCAAACAGGGGCCGACTAAGGCCATTGAACAGGGCGAACAGGGCGACGCTGCTGGCGGCTAAACCGGGGTTAATGTTGATAATTTCCTGACCCACGGGGCTGGAAATGCCGATGGCGGTAAGGCCGACCAGGGTGCCAATGGTGTAGCAAATCCACAGCCCGTAGAAGGATCGGCTTTTGAGCATCTGGGGCGGATAGGCGTGGTGGGTAGCCTCGGCGGCATGGGGAATGGTGCCTTCGTAGGGATGCCAGTCTTGGGGCGGCAGCTTTAGGGCCAGGGAAATAAGCAGGATGATCAGCCCAAAGGCCATCCCCATCAGGCGCAGGGTGGGGCGTACCCCCAGGGTGGCAATCAGGGTGTTGGCTAGGGGGGCCGTAATCAACGGTGACAGCCCAAAGCCAATGATGGTTAGCCCCACTGCTAACCCCTTGCGGTCTGGGAACCAGCGGGCCACCACCGCCATGGGCACCCCGTAGGTGATGCCCACCCCAATGCCCACCACTACCCCATAGGCCAGGGTGAGGGTCTCGATTTGGGTGGTTAAACTGGCCAGCAGGTAGCCTAGGCCCACAATGGCACCGCCCACCGCCGCCACCGTGCGGGTGCCAAACCGAGCCATGTAAAACCCGGTGATCGGCATCATGATGGCGTTGCACACCAGCACCAGGGTAAAGGGCATCAGGCTGGCGGTGGCGCTAATCCCCATTTCTAGCTCCAGCGGGCGGCGAAAGACGCTCCAGGAGTAAACGGTGCCCAGGCAGAGGAGGACTGTAATACCGAGGGGGATGAGCAGCCAGCGGCCCTGGCGGGCGGGCAGACCAAATACCGTAGGCGATGCGGCAGGGTAGGTAATGTCCATGGGAAGCGGAATCGATGAACAATGAAGGGAGCAGACAGGCCACTCGAGAGCGATATCCTAGGTGGCCCCATCGACAGGATCAAAGGGTGAGGGGCTTAGAGTCCTGAGGGCCGACTTTATTGTGCCCAAACATCCCAGAATAAATACCTATGATGGCGTGAATGACCGGCGGCGGTGTGAGGAAACCGTGACGATTCAGCCGAGGGTTGGGAGGTTGTGGGCTGTGGGTTTTAGTCAGCTAGGAGGTGCATGTCGTGTTCTACCATTTCGGCAATGATGTCGCTGAGGGGCTTGGTGGGCTGCCAGCCCAGGGTGTGACGAATTTTGCTGGCATCGCCACAGAGGGGTACCTCCTCCGCCGGGCGATAGAAGCGGGGGTCTACTTCCACATAGTCTCGGTAGTTCAGCCCTAGGTGGCTGAAGGCAATATCCACAAACTGCTCCACGGAGTGGTTCACGCCCGTGGCTAGCACGTAGTCGTCGGGGGTGTCATGTTGCAGCATTTGCCAGATGGCTTGGACGTATTCCGGCGCATAGCCCCAGTCCCTCAGGGCATCGAGGTTGCCCAGGTAGAGCTTATCGGCGAGGCCCCTTTTGATGCGAGCCGCCTGGGCGGTAATTTTGCGGGTAACAAACTTAAAGTCTCGGCGGGGCGATTCGTGGTTGTACAAAATGCCGGTGCAGGCAAAGAGGCCGTACTGGCTGCGGTAGTTGCGCACGAGGTGGTAGCTGGCTAGCTTGGAAATGCCGTAGATAGATCGGGGATTGAAGGGGGTGTTTTCGGTCTGGGGGGCGGTACCCACGGTGCCAAACATCTCGCTCGACCCGGCAAAGAAAAACCGACAGTGGGGTACTGCCTCCTTGAGGGAGGCCAGCAGGGCGTGGGTGCCGTTGAAATTGGTGGTGAGGATGGAGTTCTCATCCTCAAAGGAATAGCTGACAAAGCTGGAGGCGGCCAGGTGGTAGCATTCCTCCGGCTGCACCTTGGTAATCACCTTGTAGAGGGAAAGTTCATTGTCGAGGGCCGCCGCATGGAAGGTGATGTGATCCTTCACGGCATTCAGGTTCGACAACTTGCGGGAGGAATCCTCTAGGGCATCGCGCCGCACCAGCCCATGCACCTCATAGCCCTTGGCCAGCAGCAGTTCCGCCAAGTAAGAGCCATCCTGCCCAGAAATGCCCGTAATCAGTGCCCGCTTCATCCCTAACAACTCCTAGACTGGCGCGGCCTTAGCTTACCATTGCCAGCCCTGGTTATTGAGGGAGCCGGATGGATGAGGCCAGATCGGGGACGGGCTTCCCCGCCCCCATCCCTCAAAATCCGGCCTATCATGGGTCTCCGGTGTCGTTTTTGGAAAGCCCAGACCATGATGATTTGGCCTAGGAGGGGCAATCCCTTGCACAACCGTAGACTCGGCGGCGGACGGTGGTGGCTGGTGATGCTGCTAAGCGCCCTGCTGACCATCAGCCTAGGGTCGGCGGCAGCCCTAGCCCAGTTTCCTAACCCGCTGGGGGGATCGGCGGGAAATGGCCCACCGCTAGGAGTGCAGCGCATCGGCGTTCTAGAGGTGACCACCGTTACCCTAGACGGCAATAGCTTGTTTGAAATCGCCTCTCCAGTGGTGTTTAACCGCAATGAGCCTGGAGATTTGGTGCCCGTGGAGGTGCGGGCGCGGCAGATTGAAACCCACCTCAACCAGACCGTGAGCCAAGCTTTGCAGTACCTCACCTTGAACCTAGAACCGGAGGTGCCGGAGACAGAAATCCGCGATCTGATCCAGGTCAGTATCCAAGAAATGAATAAGCTGCCCGTGCTGTTTGCCACCGTGGGCAACCTGCCAGAGCCGAGGGGCCTGCTGACGGTGATAGACAGCGATGCCCAGTACCACGGTACCACCAAGCTGGAATTGGCCGATGTCTGGCAAGCCAAGCTCCAAACCTCCCTGGAGGAAGGGTTGGTGAGCCGCCTCCCTGGGGCGCTACGACAACGGTTGCGGCGGACGGCATTGATTGTCCTGGCAGGATTACTACTAACCCTCTCCTTGACGGGCACCTGGCAGGTGTTGGGTTGGCGCAAACGATTCCTAGAGCAGCAAAAGGCAAACCAGGCCAGTGGTCTTGCTCCGCCAGTTCCCCAGGGCTCGGATCCATCCTCCTTTTCCGGAACGTGGCCCTACCCGATTTCCCTCGATCAACGGCTGCAACTGGTGGCCTTTTTGCGGTGGCTGATGTTTTGGGGCATTGCCTTTGTGGTGGTCGCCACCCTGGCCAGCGTGCTCTACCAGTTTCCCCAAACCCGACGCTATGCCTCTGGGCTATTTTCCACCCCGGTGCTGCTGTTGATCACCTGGTTCGTGGCGGGGCTTGCGAATCGTCTGGCCAATATTGCCATTGATCGGATTGCCCACGCCTGGGAGAAAAACGAGTTGGGTAGCCTGGAAAATATCCAGCAAAAGGCGATGCGTATTTCCACCATCACCCGTGCGGCCAAGGGCTTCAAAACAGCGGCGATCTACGCCCTGGCGCTGCTGTGGCTGTTGCAGGCGCTTCAGTTGGCCCCGGCCTCGCTGTTGGCGGTGGGGGCGGTGGCGGCCCTGGCGGTCTCCTTTGCGGCCCAGAACCTGGTGAAGGACTTGGTCAACGGATTTCTCATTTTGTTGGAGGATCAGTACGCCATTGGCGATCTGGTTTCCACGGGGCCGGTGACCGGCATTGTGGAAAACCTCAACCTGAGAATTACCCAAATTCGTGGCGAAGATGGTCGCCTAGTGACCCTGCCCAACAGCCTGATTGCCCAGGTGGAAAACCTCAGTCGCACCTGGTCACGGGCCACCCTCACTATCGATGTGGCCTACGGCACCGATGTCGATCATGCCCTGACGGTGGTACGAGACACCGCTCAACAGATGGGTCAAGATCCCGTTTGGAGCTACGCCATCCTCGACCCCACCGAAATGCTAGGGGTAGAGGCCATGACCCACGCCGGACTCACCCTGCTGCTGTGGATTCGTACCCGTCCGCTGAAGCAGTTTTTGGTAGCCCGTGAGTTTCGTCGCCGCCTACGTATTGCCTTTGAACAGGAGGGTATTGCCATTGGCATTCCCCAACAACTATTCAGTGGTGCCCACCCCGCTGATCGCCTAGGGGACTCCCACAACGATTCCCCGGACGCGGAGTCCCTAGCCCCAACCCCAGATACCCCGATAGCGGAAATCCGCCCTTAAATCCGCTATGCCAGGGCAATTCACCAATGCCTGCATTCCTCCCGCCCGTCCTCTTGAACCGATGCCTGCACGCTGCTGTCCAATCCTCTTTAGAGGATTTTGGCCTTGGCTAGTCTAACGGCCCAGTGGGGCTAGATTTTTGCCTTGGTAAGGCTGCGCAGCCGTTGGGTATCAGCCCAGGCAAGACCCTTGAGAAAATAAATCAGGCTGGTGATGGCGGCCAGAATGAGATAGAAAAGGCGAATGCCCCAGCCAGCTCCGTCAAAAATCATCGAAAATACGCCGGGTTCGATGCTGCTAAAGCGGGTGAGTTCCGAGCGAAACCACTTTTGATCCTCGGTCATGCGCTGAAGTTCGGCCCCGGTGGCGGGCAGGAGGGGCATCCGGGTGGTGGTACGGTAGTAGCCCCAGAACCCGGTGCTGCCGCTTTCTCGCGCTAGGGCAATATTGGCGGTGTCGATGACCTGCTGACGGGGCAGATCGGACTGGGCCGCCACCTGATCCAGCCACAGTTGATACCGCAGCCAGTAGCTACTGAAAAAAATCAAAGGGAAAATCACCACCAAGGCCAGAATTTTCAGCATCAGTGGAGCTTTGGCCGGAAGGTGGCGCGTGGCTGCCCCCAGCCCAAAGCCTAACAGCGCAAATAGGAAAATGACGCTGAGTTCCACTAATTCCAGGCTTTTGAGCCATCCCCCGGCAATGGGGAGGGGATGTAGAAAAATCTCTGCCGCCCAGGTGATTGTCAACCGAGCCAGCAGCACCAAGGCCGTCACCACAATGATGGTGATGGCGTATCGGAGCGTCGGGGATTTGAACAATCGAGCCATGGGTCTAGTTGCAAGTGTTGCTAGATGATACCTAAACTTTGGCGATGCCGCCTCCATAGCCCGCTAGGCAGATAGCTAGGCCCTGAGGTTCGTCAATTGGTTTGGGGAAACCGCTCCCTCCTCGGTGACAATGGCGGTGACCAAATTGGCCGGGGTGACATCCGAGGCTGGGTTGTAAAATTCGGCTCCATTGGGGGAGGTCAACCGATCACCCAGTTGGTAAATTTCGCTGGCGGGTCGTTGATCCACCGTCAGATCGGCCCCCGTGGGGCAGGTGGCATCCAGGGCCGAGCGGGGGGCTGCCACCAAGAAGGGAATCTGGTGGGCCTGGGCCAAAACCGCCAGGCTGTAGGTGCCAATTTTGCTGACCACATCCCCATTGGCGGCGATGCGGTCGGCCCCCACCAGCACCGCCTGGATCAACCCTTTCTGCATACAGTGGGCAGCCATGCTGTCGGTAATCACGGTGACCGGAATGCCCTCCTGCACACATTCCCAGGCGGTGAGACGAGACCCTTGCAGGGTGGGGCGCGTTTCGGCGGCATAGACCCCGGCCAAACGGCCTTCTCGCCACGCCGAACGCACAATGCCCAGGGAGGTGCCATAGCCGGAGGTGGCCAGGGCTCCGTGGTTGCAGTGGGTGAGCACCGTCAGTTTTTCGGGGCTGGTGGGAAGCTGGGCCAACCCGTGGTCGCCAATCCGGTGGCAGATCGCGAAATCTTCGGCCTGCATGGCCTGGGCCTGGGCCAAAAGCTGCGCCTGCAAGGAGTCTATCGGGGCTTCGGGATGGCAGGCTAACCCCAGCATATAATCTACCGCCCACTGAAGGCTGGCCTTGTGGGGACGGGTTTGCTGAAGCTGCTGACCCACCGTTTCTAAATGCCGCCGCAGCACCGCCGGATCCTCGGTGTTGATCTCGCGAGCCGCCAAATACAGCCCGTAGGCCGCTGCCATGCCCAGGGCCGATCCGCCCTGCACGATGCCGCTCGACAAGGCCCGCACCACATCCTCGCAGCGGTGGATGGCCACGATGTTATAACGCTCTGGCAGTTGCCGTTGGTCAATCAGCACCAGATGGTCGGCCTGCCACCGCACCGGATAAACGTGGGTATCTTCAGAAATCACCATGGGCAAAGGGCTAAGATTTTAGATAACTATACCGTCCATGGCAATGGCGAAACCCACGCAGGTCATCACGATCCAACGCCGTCCTAGGGATGACACTGCACCACCGGACGACTTTTGAAATTCGCAGCCTCACGGAGAGGGCGGATGCATCGGCGGGTGAGCAGCCAGCCAAGCCAACAACTCTGCCCCATCGGCCAAATCCAGCACCACATCCAACAATTCCTCCAACTGCGGCAGCGCCAACCCCCGAATGTGGGCCACCTGGGCCTCTGGCAATGGCCCCAAACGCCGCGCTAGCATTCGGATAGCCGCCGTCGCCTCGCCTTCCTCTCGGCCCTCTTCTCGGCCTTCTTCTCGGCCTTCTGCAAAGACCTCTTGATAGAAACGGGTTTGCCGAATATCGGCCATTGTCAAATCCAGCATGGCCAAAATCTCCTGCGTGGTGAACTGGGGAAATCTGTTGATTAGTATAGCTTCCAGGCTATCGAGGATGGATTGGAAGGTGGGTTCCCCTTGTCCCTTCGCTTGCTCCAGAACTTGCTTGGCGGCGTTGGGCAGGGCATCATCTGGCAGCACAATCAATCGCAGCAGGGCGAGGGATAGCGGTAGATCGACGTTCTCCCGCAGTTCGTTGAGGTAGAGGCGTTGTACTTGGCTATTGAGCAGCGTGGCGTAGGGCACGTAGAGCTTATCCGTCTTCATGCCAGCGTTCCTAGGGCCATCGTGGGCCTAACCCGTTGCCGTCTATGCTAGCGTCAAGATAGCCAGAACCAGTGCCATGCGCCGCGACCTTCAAGGATTTGGGATACGGATTTGGGATTAAGGAGTGGCCTCCATGGTTAAAGCATGGCGACAATACCCGATCCTGCTGGGCCTCACCCTGGGTATGGGGGTGGGGCTGTCGTTGGGGGCGGCGCTGTGGGTGCATCGGTGGGATAGCTTGCAGCAGCGGGCCGAGTTTCAGCAGCAGATCGAAAACCTGACCACCGCCCTCCAGCGCAGCCTCAACCGCTATACCGACGTGCTGACCTTTTTGCACGACGATTACCGCCTGGCCTCAGCACCCGTGTCGCGGCAGCGGTTTGCTGAGCTAACGGCGCGATCCATCGCCACCTACCCCGGTATTCAAGCCCTGGAGTGGGCACCGCTGGTGCGAGACAGCGACCGCGCCGCCTTTGAGCAAAGGATTCAGGCAGAGGGCTATCCCGACTTTGAAATTACCGATCTGTCGCCTACGGGGCAGTTGCAGCGGGCGGGCCGACGGCCTGAGTATGTGCCCGTCACCTACGTGGTGCCCTTTCTCACCAACGAGGCCGCCCTGGGCTACGACCTCAACTCCGACCGCACCCGCGCCGAGGCCATTGCCCCCGCCCGATCCATCGGCAGAATCATGGCCACCGAGCGCATTCGCCTGGTGCAGGAACAGCGGGATCAGTTTGGCTTTTTGGTGGTGCTGCCCCTCTATACCGATGGCGAACCGCCGCCGGATCAGCCCTCGCGGGAAGCCACCTTTGAGGGTATTTTGCTGGGGGTTTTTCGGGTGGCCGATGTGGTGGAAGAAGCGCTCCAAGACCTCAGGGCCGACATTGACTTTGCCCTCTACGATCCGGCGGCGGCGGTGGATCGACAATTTTTGGGGCAATACCAGGCCGCCAGCGCCACGGTGCAGGCCGAGACCCCGCCTCCAGCCCAGGCCTCGCGCCTTTGCCCCCGCCCGGAGGACTGCACTCGCCTGCTCACCCTGGGCCAACGTCAGTGGCAGGTAGTCTTTGCGCCAGCGCCTAGCTACAACCTCAGCCGGGGCTATGGGGCACTGCTTACCCTAATCACCGGGCTGTTGCTGACCAGTAGCCTAGCGCTGTTTTTGCACAACCTCTACACCGAACTCAACCGTACCCGTGCCCTGGGCGACATGAAGCTGCGGTTTTTCTCCATGGCCTCCCACGAGCTACGCACACCCCTCAGCACCATTTTGCTCTCGGCGGAGGCCCTGCGGGGGGAGGTCGCCGGGGAGGCCCAGCCCAAGGTGGATCGCATTTGGATCACCGCCCAACACATGACCCAGCAGATCGCCGACCTCCTCACCCTCACCCGATCTGAGGCGGGCAAGCTGGAGTTCCATCCGGCCCTGCTGAATGGGGTGGCCCTCTGCCAGGAGATCATCGCCGAGGTGCAGCCCCAGGTGAGCCAGTCGATGGCGTGGGTTGGCCCTACCCAGCCGTTGCCCGTCTTTTGGGATCGGCGGCTGGTGCGGTCGCTGCTCACCAATTTGCTGCTGAATGCCGCCAACTACTCCGAGGCCGACCAGCCGATCCAGGTACACCTGAGTCGCCATGGATCAACGGCTACCCTCACCGTCACCGACCGGGGCCGAGGCATTCCCGCCGCCGACCTAGCCTCCATTCGCGAGGCCTTTCAGCGGGGCAGCAATGTGGGGGATCGCCCCGGCAGCGGGTTGGGGTTGGCCATTGTCCACACCGTTGTTGCCCAGCACCGGGGCCAGTGGCACATCGACAGCACCGAAGGCCAGGGCACCACCGTCACCGTGGAGTTGCCGCTGGAGTGAGCTTTTTGGCCATCCGTTACCATCGGTATACTGGGAAAACCATACCTGGGCACCTCCATGGCTTCCTCCCTGCGCCTACCCCTGTCCTCGCCCCTCGCTCCGCCCCTCGACCAGCGGGTGGTTCACCATGGGCGGTCGTGGGAGCAGTTTAAATGGATTCAGAAGGGCTTTGATCAGGCTCCCGGTGTGCGGCTGTTTTACTACGATGGAACCGTTGAGGTGCTGATGCCGGGGCGAGAGCATGAGCGATTTAGCTGGATCATTGGCCATCTCATCGGCCTATTTCTGGCCCAAAAGGGGGTTTTCTTTCAGCCCACTGGAGCCATGACCCAGGAAAAGGAGCGGGAGGTGTCTGTCCAGGCCGATCAGTCCTTTTGCCTTGGCTCCGTTAAGGCCATTCCTGACCTATCCATCGAGGTGGTGGTGACGAGCGGCGGGGTAGACAAGCTGGCCCGATACCAAGCCCTGGGCGTTCCCGAAGTGTGGTTTTGGCAGGATGGGGTACTCACGGTCTACCGCCTGCGAGGGCAGGGCTATGAGGTGGGTGATCACAGCGAGTTAGCGGGTTTGCGAGACCTCGATTTGACCCTGCTGAGCCGATGTGTTCTGATGGCTGACACCGACACCGGAGCCGCCATTCGCCAGTTTCAGCAGGCGATTGCCCTATCTTGATACGCCCAGTCCATCCGTCCTACACCTTGGAATTGACCCAGAAAACCCTTCGCCAGAGGGATGTGGCGGTGTTCAACCTCGCGTAGGCTGGATGCTAAGAATATGCCGATTCTCGACCTATCCGAGGACTAAAAGGTTAAGATCTGGGGGTCTTGCGGTATTTAGCCCTGTCAAGGTCGTCGGGTCTCTTAATCGGGAACGCTGATGCTGGCTGAGCTAGGTTTCACTCAGAGAATCCGCATGAGAGAATCCGCAATTCATGTTTTGTAGAATTTGGAGATTTGTCCTATCGCTAAGCAACACAAAGCCTTAGTTAACCGCCATATCAAAGTGCCTGAGGTGCTGTTGATCACCCAAAACGGCGAAAATCTGGGCGTGATTGACACCCAAGAGGCACTCCGGCTCGCCAAAGAGAGCAAGCTCGATCTGGTGGTGGTTTCCCCCCGTGATGAGGGTGCCCCCGTGGCCAAAATCATGGACTACGGCAAGCTTCAGTATCAGCAGAGCAAGCGCCAGAAGCAAACCTCTCGCCCTTCGGTCAAAGAGGTAAAGTTCCGCCCCAACATTGGCGAATCCGACTATGTTCTGCGGATCAAGCGGGCGGCGGAGTGGCTGGATAAGGGCGATTCTGTGAAGTTTTTGGTGCGCCTACGGGGCCGCGAACACCAGCACCGGGATCGCGCCACCGACCTGCTAAATCGGGTGGTTGAGGATCTGAACAACGCCGGAAAGGTGCAATCCTTTGACCATCGCGCCCTCACCCTATTTCTGTCGCCCTCCTAGGGCATGGGTAAAAAGTCAGCCGACTAGCACCCATAATTCACAAAAAAATAATTCATAAAAAAAGCAGGGGTCGGTGGACTCCTGCTTTTGCGTTATGCTTCTGTGTTGAAGGACTGTTTCTAATAGCTGAATTCAGGGTGAATTCAGGGTGCCCCAATCGCCTACTCGCGGGGGCCAGGGACGATCATGTTCAGCAGCAGGGCCATGGTGCCCCCGGTGGCAATGCCGGAGGAAAACACGCCGCGAATTAGGTAGGGGGTATTGGCCAGGGCATCGGGCACAAAGGATACCCCCATGCCTAGCCCTAAGGAGGCCACCAAAATCAGCGTGCTGCGGCGGTTCAGGTTAACTCCGCTGAGAATTTTGATGCCCGAAGCCACCACTGAGGCAAACATCAGCAACGTTGCGCCCCCCAGCACGGGCTGGGGCATGGTCTGAAACAGCCCGCCGATGATGGGAAAGAAACCCAGCAGCGCCAGCATTCCGGCAATGAAGTAGCCCACATAGCGGCTGCCCACCCCGGTAAGCTGGATCACGCCGTTGTTTTGGCTAAAGGTGGTGTTGGGAAAGGTGTTGAAGATGGCGGCGATCAGTGAGTTTACCCCATCGCCCAAAATGCCGCCCTTCACCCGCTTCAGGTACAGTGGCCCTTCGATGGGTTCGCCCACCAGCATAGAGGTCGCCGTTAGGTCGCCAATGGACTCGATGGTGGTAATCACAAACAAAAACGCCAGGGGAATGAACCCCGCCAGCCCAAAGCCAAACCCGTAGCGAAAGGGAACGGGCACCGTCACCAAAGAAAGCTGCGACAGCCCGCCGAAGTTGAGCATTCCCAGGGGCGTGGCCACCAGGTAGCCCACCACCAGGCCAATCAAAATCGCCGACATTCGCAAAAACGAGTTGCCCGTAAAGTTCAGAACCATAATCACCGTCAGCACCAGCAGCGAAACCCCCAGGTTTTGCAGGCTAGCAAAGCTGCCATCGGCACGGGCCGCAGGGCCACCCGCCATCGCCACCATCGCCACCTGAATCAAACTCAGGCCAATCATCAGCACCACAATGCCGCTGACCAGGGGCGTCATCACCTTTTTTAGCGGTTCAATAAAGAAGCTGAGGCCAATTTCAATGAAGGAGGCCAGCATACAAATGGTGAGTAGGTAGGCCAGGGTTTGCAGCGGTGTTCGGCCTCCGTCGATGGCGTTGGTGCCAACGGTGACCAGGGTACCCACAAAGGCAAAGCTAGTGCCCTGAATGCTCAGCAAGCCCGAACCCACCGGGCCTACTTTGTGGATTTGAATAAAGGTGCAAACCCCCGACATCAGCAGCGACAAACTAATTAAATAGCTAATATCGTTGGCCTCTAATCCAATCGCATTGCCCACCACCAAAGCCGGAGCAATGATATTCACAAAGGCGGCCATCACGTGCTGAAGTGCCGCCGAAATGGCTTGGGGTAGGGGCGGTTTATCGTTCAGCCCATAGATCATATCCACGGGCGGAAATAGGGATGAATTGGGCGGATCTTCAAGCACCTGGGCCGCAGATCCCGAAGTTCCCAGGCGCAATTGGTCGTCACTCATGGTTTTGCCTCATCTCAGCAAGGGTTTGGGTTGTGCTAGACCGGGCAATGGCCATCAAAATAGGGATCAATGGATCAACTTGAAAGGATCAATTTGAAAATTTAGGCTAGAATTGCATCATTCACTACAGAAGTGCGAAAATCTAGCCCTGTTCCTATGTTTTTGCCTGCACAACTTAGGCAATTAGATTAGGGATGAACGGTGGAAATTTTGGGGAGGAAAACGTGGAGAAATCGGGGAAATTGTCTCCAGATTTTGATATTCACTCCAGTGCCTTCATACGGTAGCCCACACCATGGACGGTTTCAATTACGTCCTTGGGGGCACCCGCCTCCTTGAGCTTGGCCCGCAGGGTTTTGATGTAGCTCTTGATCGTGTTGGCTTCGGGGGCCTCTTGCCAGTGCCAAATCTGGTCGATAATGGCCGCCCGACTCAGCACCCGCCGACCATGGCGCAGCAGCGCTTCTAGTAGGGCAAATTCCTTGGGTGTGAGGTGGATGGGGGTGCGCTGGTAGGCGACCTCGTAGGTGGTGGGGTTGAGGGTGAGCAAGCCCCAGTGGAGGGTGGGTGTAAAGCTGGTTTGGCCCCGCCGCAATAGGGCGCGTACTTGGGCCAGCAGTTCTTCGCGGTGGAAGGGTTTGACCATGTAGGCATCGGCCCCGGCATCGAGGCCCGTCACCTTGTCGGAACTGGTGTCGCGGGCGGTGAGCATCAGCACCGGGGTGGTCAGGCCGCGATCACGCATTTGTTGACACAGCCGAATGCCATCCAGCTTGGGTAGGGTGACATCGAGCAGCACCAGGTCATAGGTAGCTTCGCTGACCTGCCGCCACCCCACCTCCCCATCGCGGGCGCAATCGACCTGATAGCGCTGGGCCACCAGAATCTCCCTCAAAGACTCCGCTAGGCGCACATCGTCTTCCACCAGCAGAATATGCATCACGCTGATCTCCTCTCTTCACAGCCCAGCCAACCTTGACACCGCCAGCCCCAGCTTCAGTAGATCACAAACGAGCTCCTTTGCCACAATCCAGCCCACCCTTACGGGAAGCAAGCTACGCCCTAAATCCCTCTCCCCAAGGGAGAGGGACTTTGAAGACCGTTTCCGGCTCCCCTCTCCTCGTGGGAGAGGGGTTGGGGGTGGGGGTGGGCTTTGCGATCTACTGAGACTACCAAGCCGTCTGGGCAACACTGTGCCCTAGGAACCGTTGCCATGGACTCAGACCACTATTATTAAAATAAGTAAACCCACCGTCGCTGGGAGGGTTCCATCCCAACCGACGCCCCATTTCCCCAACGATAACGTTTGGGGGACGTTTTTCATTGGCGCTGCCTGTTTTATCCCCTAAAGCTGCTGATTATGGCCTTTTCCTCCGTCACCCGTGCGCTGCAACGTTCTCCCCTCACCACGGAACTGCTCGGCAAGCTCGATCAGCAGGGCAGTCTGCACCTCAACGGTGCGGCCCGATTGCCCAAGGGATTGGTGTCTTCGGCCTTGGCCCAAGCCCAGGAGCGGCCTTTGTTAGTGGTCACCGCCACCTTAGAAGAAGCCGGACGCTGGGCCACCCAACTAGAGGCCATGGGCTGGGATACGGTGCATTTCTACCCCACCTCCGAAGCGTCGCCCTACGACCCCTTTGACCAAGAATCCGAGATGACCTGGGGGCAGCTTCAAGTCCTCGCTGACCTGCTGGCTTTGCGGGGAGAGGCCACGGCGCGACGGATTGCCATCGTGGCCACGGAACGCGCCCTTCAGCCCCACCTGCCCCCGGTGTCGGCGCTGGAACCCTACTGTCTGCGGCTGCAACTAAATCAGGAGGTGAACTTCAAAGCCCTGGGGCAGCAGTTGGCGAAGCTGGGCTACGAGCGGGTGACGGTGGTAGAAACCGAGGGCCAGTGGGCGCAGCGGGGCGACATTATTGATGTGTATCCCGTGGCGGCGGAATTGCCCGTGCGGCTAGAACTGTTTGGCGATGAGCTAGAACGGATGCGCGAGTTTGACCCCTCCACTCAGCGCTCCCTGGATGCCATTGATTACCTCGTCCTCACCCCTACCCAGTACGGCCCGGTAATTCTGGAATCCCTGCGAGAACAGGGCAACTTGGAAGGTCTATTTTCTGAAGCCGCCCTAGAAGGACTCAACGACGGCATCGTTCCCGAAGGCACCCGCCGCTGGCTGGGGCTGGCCTTTGATAGTCCGGCTTCGCTGTTGGATTACTTACCTGAGACAACGCTACTCGCCATCGATGAAGTCGATCAGTGCCAAGCCCACGGAGATCGGTGGGTGGAGCATGTGGAGGAGCATTGGCAAGAGGTCGGGAGTCGGGAGTTGGGAGTCGGGAGTGAGGATGGTGAAGAGGGTGAGGATGGTGCCACAGACTCCACCACCCCACCATCCCACCACCCCACCACCCCACCACCCCACCACCCCACCACCCCACCACTCCCCAAAATCCACCGTCCTTTTGCGGATACCCTGGCCGATGCGGAAGTCTTCCCGCGCCTGTTTCTGTCGGAACTCACGGAAGTCAATCACGGCGGGCTGAATTTGGCGAGTCGTCCGGTTCCGGCGATTCCCCACCAGTTTGGCAAGCTGGCGGAAACGATTCGGCAGGAGTGCGACCGCAGGCATTCGGTGTGGCTGGTGTCGGCCCAGCCCTCGCGGTCGGTGGCGCTGTTGCAGGAGCACGATTGTCCGGCCCAGTTTATTCCGAATCCTAGGGACTACAACGCCATCGATAAGCTCCAGGGGCAGCGGGTGCCTGTGGCGGTGAAGTATTCTGGCCTCGCGGAGCTGGAGGGCTTTGTGTTGCCCACCTTCCGCATTGCCATTGTCACCGACCGGGAATTTTTTGGGCAGCATACCCTGGCCACGGGCGGCTATGTGCGCAAGCGGCGGCGGGCGGCCTCGAAGCAGGTAGACCCCAACAAGATGAAGCCGGGGGATTTTGTGGTGCATCGCAGCCACGGCATCGGTAAATTCATCAAGCTGGAAAGCCTCACCCTCAACCACGAAACCCGCGATTACCTGGTGATTCAGTACGCCGATGGGCTGCTGCGGGTGGCGGCGGATTCCGTGGGTTCCCTCTCCCGCTATCGGGCGGCGACGGGGCAGGCTCCGGTGCTGAACAAAATGACCAGTTCCGCCTGGGAGAAAACCAAGGGCAAGGCCAAGAAGGCGATTCAAAAGGTGGCGGTGGATCTGCTCCAGCTCTACGCCCAGCGGGCCAAGCAGGAGGGGTTTTCCTTTCCGGCGGATATGCCCTGGCAGCAGGAGCTTGAGGATTCCTTCCCCTACCAGGCCACTCCGGATCAACTTAAGGCGGTGCAGGATGTAAAGCGCGACATGGAGAGCGACCGCCCTATGGATCGCCTGGTCTGCGGCGATGTGGGCTTTGGCAAAACCGAGGTCGCCCTACGCGCCATCTTCAAGGCCGTCACCGCTGGCAAACAGGTGGCCCTGCTGGCTCCCACCACCATCCTCACCCAGCAGCACTACCACACCCTCAAGGAACGCTTCGCCCCCTACCCAATCCAGGTGGGCCTGCTGAACCGTTTCCGCACCCAATCCGAGAAAAAAGACATCCTGCAACGGCTGAAGACTGGGGAACTGGACATCGTCGTCGGCACCCACCAACTGCTGGGCAAGGGCATCGATTTCAAGAGTCTGGGTCTACTCGTTGTCGATGAAGAACAGCGGTTTGGGGTGAACCAAAAGGAGCGGATCAAATCCCTCAAAACCCAGGTGGATGTGCTCACCCTCAGCGCCACGCCGATTCCGCGCACCCTCTACATGGCCCTCTCCGGCGTGCGAGAAATGAGCCTGATCACCACGCCGCCCCCCTCCCGCCGACCGATCAAAACCCACCTGTCTCCCCTCGACCCAGAAGCCATCCGCACCGCCATTCGCCAAGAACTGGATCGCGGCGGCCAAGTGTTCTACGTGGTGCCCAGGGTGGAGGGCATCGAGGATGTCTCCGCCAAAATTCGGGAAATGGTGCCCGCCGCCCGCATCGCCGTCGCCCACGGCCAAATGGACGAAGGCGAACTGGAATCCACCATGCTCACCTTCAGCAACGGCGATGCCGAAGTCCTGGTCTGCACCACCATCATCGAATCGGGTCTAGACATCCCCCGCGTCAACACCATTCTGGTGGAAGATGCCCACCGCTTTGGCCTCTCCCAGCTTTATCAGTTGCGCGGTCGGGTAGGACGGGCCGGAATCCAAGCCCACGCCTGGTTGTTCTACCCCAAAAAAGCCCTCTCCGACAAAGCCCGCCAGCGGCTCCGGGCCATCCAAGAATTCACCCAACTCGGCTCCGGCTATCAACTGGCCATGCGAGACATGGAAATTCGCGGCGTCGGCAACCTGCTGGGCGTCGAGCAATCCGGCCAAATGGACGCCATCGGCTTCGACCTCTACATGGACATGCTGGAGGAAGCCATCGCCGAAATTCGCGGCCAAGACATCCCCCAAGTCGAAGACACCCAGGTGGATCTCAACATCACCGCCTTCGTCCCCAACGACTACATCCCCGACCTCGAACAAAAGATGAGCGCCTACCGCAGCCTCGCCGCCGCCAACAGCAAGGTGGAACTGATGCAGATCGCCGCCGACCTCAGCGACCGCTACGGCCCCATCCCCCACGCCACCGAACAACTGGTGCGAATGCTGGAACTCAAACTCGTCGCCAAGGCCGCAGGCATCGCCCGCATCAAACCCGAAGGCAAACAACACGTCATCCTAGAAACCCCCATGGAAGGCCCCGCCTGGAAAAAACTCAGCGAGAAACTGCCCAGCCACCTCCAGTCTCGCTTTGTCTACGGCAGCGGCAAAATTGTGGTGCGCGGCCTGGGTGCCCTCAAACCCGAAAAACAACTCGAAAGCCTCACCGAATGGCTGGGGCTTTTGCAGGAAGCCATACCAGAGCCGCTGGCTAGTTAAACTGGAGGGAAATACTATGGAGTTTGAGTGGGATTCATCGAAAGCCACTAGCAACCTCAGGAAGCACGGTGTTAGCTTTGAGGAAGCCCAAACCGTCTTTGCCAATTCCCTAGCCATCATCTTTGAAGATGAAACTCACTCAGTTAACGAACAACGCGAAATCATCATTGGCCATTCCCGACAAAATCGATTGCTGCTAGTCGCATTCACTGAACGATCTAGGAAAACTCGTATCATTAGCGCCCGTTTAGCCACTCGACAGGAACGTGAGGATTATGAACGAAACACCTTCTAACCCCATATCTCCCTCTGACGATGATTTACAGTCGGAATATCGCTTCGACTACCGTAAAGCAAAGCCTAATCGTTTTGCTACTGGGAATAATATAGAAAAACTAAAAGTCGTTGTTTTAGACGATGATGTAGCCCAGGTCTTTACAACGCCTGAAGCCGTCAATAAAGCTCTTAGGGCGTTCATTGAAGCCATGCCACAGCCGCAAAGATAAGAAAAAATAGATGCAGAAAATCGATACCACGTCATCCCTCGCACTCGTCCCAGCCAAGACTGAGTGGGATTTTGTTGAGGTATGGATCGACCCCTTGCTGTCTCCGCCTTACCTTTTGTTGTTGATGGGTGATCCCTCTGGTAGTTGTCACATCCATGATCCGGCAGATGGGTACAAAGTTGTGTTTAGTAGTGCCACCTATGACGAAGCCCAAACCTGGCTACTAGAAGATGAATATGAACCTGTTGAAGGGCGATTGACTGAATCCGATTTATAGCGTCCTAAGCTTTTATTTACACAAGAAGCACAATATTTTTGACGGATGACTAGCCCATGAAAATCAAAGCTGTAATTTGGCAAGAAGATGGCGTTTGGTGTGGCTCTGTACCTGCTTTGCCAGGATGCCATACTTGGGGAGAAAGCTACGACCATTTGCTGGAGATGCTGGAAGAGGCGATTCAAGGCTGGTTAGATGTTGCTAGTCAGAAAGATGATATTGAACCTGAAAAACAGCTTGTTGAACTGTCTCTATGAAATCCGTATCGGGCAAAGCCTTCTGTAAAATTCTTGAACGCCACGGCTGGATTTTGAAGCGGGTAACTGGCAGTCATCACATTTATATAAAAAAGGGGGTTGACTGCATCTTGTCTATTCCAGTTCATAGTAGCCGAGATTTGCCTATAGGTCTGTTAAGAAAACTGCTGAAGGATGCAGGCTTAACCGAAGAAAACCTTTAAACTATTGATTTTGTGACTCTATTGAGAGGCAGAGAAATTCAGACAAAGGAGTAAACCCATGAAAACCTATTATCCGCTCTTTTCTAAAGTTTCCTTAGCTGAAGATTTGCCAGAACATCATCTTAAACGTGGAGATGTTGGCACCATCGTCGAGCATTACCCTATGCCCGACGATGAAGAGGATGGCTATAGCTTAGAAGGTTTTGGGGTGCCAAACATAACTATTGAAGTTTCAGTCTCACAAATTATTTCTGTGAAGCAATGGCAGTTAGAGCTGATTTCTAAACCAAATCTTAAGCCGCCGCTCGCTTCAACATGAGTCGAATGAGCGCACCGTAAATCATCGCTTCACTGAACTCCGTGTAGACCTCGTAATCCTTACTCAGCCGTCGATAGCGATTCAACCAGCCAAACGTCCGCTCAACAATCCATCGCTTGGGGAGCACCTCAAATGTCTTAGCGTTCCGCTTAATCACTTCGACTCGAACCTGCTCACCACAGACCTCACGAATGGCACGGGCAAAGTGCTCTCCAGAGTAGCCCTGGTCAACATAGACCACCTCCAACGCCGAAAGCCGCTCATGAATGGACTCAAAAACGACAACGGTCCCTAAGCGTTCTGACATGTTGGCCTCAGTCACGAGCACGCCGAGAACGAATCCTTGGGAATCGACGACGATAGGTTGCTTACGGCCCTTAACCTTCTTGCCACCATCAAAGCCGTAGACCTCCCCCTTTTTTCCGTCGTCTTCACCGATTGTGAGTCAGCGATAGCGACGCTAGAGTCTGGGTCTCGATTCATCCCTTCCCGAAGGTCTTGCCTCAGGTCATCGTGCAAGGCTTGCCAAATGCCTTTGCGCTGCCATTTCCGAAAGTACTTGTACACCGTGGTGTGCGGAGGAAAGTCGTGGGGTAGCATTTCCCATTGACAACCACTGCGCTGTACATAGAAGATCGCGTTAAGGATTTCCCTGAAATCAACCTCCCGTGGGCGTCCAAACCCCTTTGGTGAGGGCAACTTGGGCTCAATCAGAGCCCACTCTGCATCGCTCATGTCACTTGGGTAGAGTGCGCGGGTAGGGTTGGCGACAGTGGGCAGCTTGCTCATGATTCTGAAGCCTAGCGACACCTCTAGCCTAAAAACCCATCCCCTACCATCCCCTCAATTTTAGGTTTTCTTTAGAAATTAGCTCTTAAAAAAGGCAGGTCTAACATGATTGCACCCAAAGCCCGAGACAAATTCTGGATTGCGGCTATCGCTGGTGTCATTCTGCTGACTCCTAATCCCGGCTTGGCCTCACCGTCGTTTTAACGTTTGGGAGGGGGATTCGCCGAACAGTTGTTTGTAATCTTTAGAGAAGTGGCCCAGGCTAAAGAATCCCCATTGGTGGGCAATCTGAGCTACGGTTTCGGGTTTGGGATCCGCGTAGAGCAAAGCTCGCCGAATGCCGTGGAGGCGTTGTACCTTCACAAAGGCCATTGGCCCCATTCCCAACATGTCTTGAAATCCGTATTGCAGGGATCGCTGGCTGATGCAAACCGCCTGACAAATTTGGGCCAGGGTCAGGGGTTGATCTAGGTTCTCCATGATGTACGCCTTGGCCGTAGACACTAGGTCTGCTCGACGGTAGGAACGGGGGGCCTTGGCTTGATGGGCCGGAGGCAGAGCATCGATCAACAGTGGCATTAAGTCTTGTTCCAGCAGGGTAGCCGCTTGGGGTGTCTGCCCCCAAACCTGGATTGCTCCGGCCTGAAAAAGTTGGCGGAGATAGGCACAAAGGGGAGAAAACCGATCAAGCGTCGGTACTACTATATTGCGCTGGAGGAATACCTCATCTAAGTCGTAGCGGTGAGCGAGGGCGGCATAGTGTTGAAAGACGGCCTTGGACACATCAATTTTGCATTGATCCTGACCATCTGGGGAGGTAATAAGATGTACAGGACGCTCAATGTCAAAACCAAAAATTGCGTTGGCCACCAGGGGGCGATCACGGGCGAAGGCAGGTCGTGCTGGTGTGTTTAGGAGAACGACAAATCTGAAGCGATCAGGCCGTTTGTCATTGATGACCTGGAGCGATTGGCTAGCCTGCTGCCGGGTCACACTCAGGCTAGGGCTTATCATCCAAGCAGCCAAACACCCTTGAAAAGCACCCCGACTAAGCTGGGTCACCTGGAAGCCACTAGCGGCAAGGGCTTCACCAAAGTGATCCACATCATTGAAAGTGGCCTCTAGATACCTAGGCCGATCAGTCGCTGGCGGTTCATGCATTCCTCATCTCACAGCGGTAGGGGCTGGTTGACTGACAAAACTTGCTAGAACCCATATCTGTCAGAGGGTCAGGAGACCTGAACCCTACATGAAAACAATACTGTAGGGGAGCAGTTTTCGCGCCCGACGCAGAAGCTTTTGTCAGTCAGCCAGCGGTGGGGGCATCATTATGATTCAGAATATCATTTAGTGTTAGGTAGTACTGTAGCGGTTCTCGGTTTAATGAGGTACAAGTTTTAGGGCTTCGGATCCCCCTAATTCTATCGGTAGTAGATTTACCTGCCCCCTTTTGCCTAAGGGATAGCTTAAAAAGGGGGGAACCGGATTCAAAGTCCCCCTTTTTATAGACGCTTGCGGCTTTCCGCAGGGTAGGGGGATTTAGGGGGATCTCCAAGGACTTGCGGCATGAAAGCAAGATTTGTGTACTTAGTAGCCCTTCTGGGTGAGGGCCAAATCAGGGCAGTAGAGCAAGTTTGTGATCTACTGAGGCTGAGCAGCCGCCCAAAGGCCTGGCCATTTAACCTTGAAACCACCCAGCTAAGGCTAGGGCCAGGGCGTCGGCGGCATCGTCGGGACGCGGAATTTTGTCGAGGCTGAGCTCGCGGGCTACGGCCTCTTGCACTTCGGCCTTGTCGGCATTGCCGTAGCCGGTCAGGGCTTGCTTGACCTGGGCGGGGGTAAATTCCGTTAGCGGCAACTGGTGTTGGGCCAGCACCAGCATCACCACACCTCGCGCCTGGGCCACCAAAATGGTATTGCCCATGCGGTAAAAGAAGAATTTTTCGATGACGACTGAATCGGGCTGGAATTGATCGATCAGGCTATGGAGGTCGTCGTAAATTGTGCAAAGACGCTCCCCGACCGGGGTTTTGGCCGGGGTGGAAATGACGCCAAAATCAATCACCGTAACGCCCGACTCGGCCTCCTGGGTAGGGGTATCTATCACCCCAAAGCCCAAGGTGGCCAAGCCAGGATCAATGCCCAGAATGCGGGTCGTCACCGGGTCTAGACTATCTCACCCCAGCGGGTTGGCGACCGTTGGCCATGGCTTCGTCGGGATCGGCGAGGCCAAACACCTTACAGAACACCTTTTCCACCTTAAAGCCAGAGTCGATACTCTCCAGGGGATCCTTGCGTAGGCGGTGGCGCAGGCAGAGGACGATCACCCGCCGGATATCGTCTTGGGTGACTTCGGTGCGGCCTTCGTAGGCGGCGATGGCCTTGGCGGCGCGGTTGGTGACAATGTCTCCCCGCAGACCGTCCACGTCTAGCTCGGCGCAGACCTCAGAAATGCGCACCCGGTCTTCGTACTCTAGGGTGACGGAGGGCAGGCGCTTTTGGGCTTCCACGAGGCGGGCCTGAAGCTCGGTTTGCTTAGCCTCGTGCTGGGCCAGGTAGCCAGCGGGGTCTTGGTCAAAGGCGGAACGCTGTTCCACGATTTCCACCCGCAGTTCGGGGTTGCGCACGGTGCGAATTTCGGCGTGCATGCCAAAGCGGTCGAGCAGTTGGGGACGCAGTTCCCCTTCTTCGGGGTTACCGGAACCCACCAGCACAAACTGGGCCGGGTGGCGAATGGAGATGCCTTCGCGCTCCACGGTGTTCCAACCGGAGGCGGCGGAGTCGAGCAGGACATCCACCAGGTGATCGTCCAACAGGTTAACTTCATCCACGTAGAGGATGCCCCGGTTGGCCTTGGCCAGCAGACCCGGTTCAAAGGCTTTCACCCCTTCGGAGAGGGCTTTTTCGATGTCGATGGTGCCGCAGACCCGGTCTTCGGTGGCCCCTAGGGGCAGGTCTACCATGGGCACCTTTTTGGCGGCGATAGGCAGATCCGTGGTGCCCCGCTCGGCAATCACATCGGGATCCTGCGGCGACCGACTGAAGGGATCGTCGGCTACCACTTCGATTTCGGGCAGCAGGTCGGCCAGGGCGCGAATGGTGGTGGATTTGCCCGTACCTCGGTCGCCCATGATCATCACCCCGCCAATTTTGGGGTCAATGACGTTGAGCAGCAGGGCCAGCTTCATGTCGTCTTGGCCAATGACGGCGGTGAAGGGAAAAACCGCCCGCCGAGGCGCAGGGGAGGATTGGGATGGGGCAGCAGTAGAACTCACTGGCGTTTCTAAGGATTACGGCACAACAAAAGTAGACTATCGTTCATTGTGCCATAGCGGAGTAGTGCATTCGCGCAGCAATGCACCCACGGGACGGTTGGAGCTACTGTGTACACATCAGTCCTTAACGTAGACGATACAGGGGATCGATCCCCCCTAGCCCCCCTTGAAAAGGGGGGGAATCAGATTCAAAGTCCCCCTTTTCAAGGGGGATTTAGGGGGATCTCCAAGGACTTGCAGCCTGAAAGCAAGATGTGTGTACTTAGTAGGGACGGTTGAGTGAAGGGATTATCCACGAATCACAGTGATTTGCCGACCGCTGGGGGTTTGGGCCTGCTCAGTGGTGGTGCGTTCGGCGATGGGGGGCAGATCCGGGCGTTGGTCGAAGATGACCAGCCAGCCGCTATCGAGGCCCAGTCCGGCGAGGTAGCGGTCGATTTGTTCTAACCCTGCTTGGATGGGGTCGGGGCGTCCCGGTCGCCACACTTTAAGTTCAATGCCCAGGGTGACATCGCCGTAGCGCAGGCAGAGATCCATGCGGTCGGAGCCGATGGCGTATTCCCGTTCGAGGGTGCCGCCGCCGTTGATGACGCGATGCAAAAAGGCCATCATCACCAGGTGGGGGGCAATTTCGTGGTAGGGCGCACTTTTGAGCAAGGGCTGCCCATGCTGCCGCCAAAAGCTGAGGAAGGACGTGAGCAGTTTGTCCGGGTCTAGGGTTCCGGCTGGGGTGAGCCAACGGGGGCTGAACGACGGCAGGCTATCCTGGGGGCCGCTGGCCAATACCCTGGGCAGAACTTCTCGATAGATGGGGTTGGCAGGGGCGAGTCCTCCAGAGGAGGAGCGGACGACCAGCCCTAAATCCACTAAAAATTGGCGATCATCGCTGGAAACATCACCCAAGGCTTGCCCTGCCAATAGGGGTTCGATCACAGCCCGCACCCGGTCTTCGCGCAGGATGCTGGCCAGACTATCGAGGTGGGTGTCTTGCCGCTGAATCAGAATTTCCTTGGCGGTGTTGACATGGGTGGGGGTGATGGTCTCTGCGGGGTCGGGGACGATCACTTCCACCAATTGGCGGGCCAAGGCATTCACCAACCAGGGTTGCCCTTGGGTAAGGTGAAACACCCGCTCCACCGCCTCCGGGGAAAAGACCTGCCCGGTTGCGGCGGTGTGCTGCTGATAGAGTGCCGCCACATCCGCCGGGGAAAAATTGCCGAGGGTAAGGGACTCTATCTTGATGTTGAAGGGGCTGGAGGTATTCAGGCGGGTGCTGCCGCCGGAGGCCACTTTGTAATCCCGCACATCCCGCACACCGATCAGAGCCAGGGATTGGGGAAACCCCTTGGGACGGTCAGGATAGCCGGAACGCAGTTGACGCAGAAAGGAAATTAAGACCTCATCCTTCAAGACATCAATTTCATCAATTAAAATCACCAGCGGCCTGGGGGACATTCTGGCCCAAGTGTGGAGAGCCGCCTGAATTTGCTGTCCGGGGGCGGTTGCTGGCCAGGGGGGCGGTTGCAAGTCGTGGGGGAGACGGTTCTCGGCCTGATTGCGCCAGGATTGCAACATGGCCCGCTCTGTTTCGGCAATGTCGTTAGGAAATGCAGCCCCCACTTCGGCGGAGACCATAATGGCGGTGTATTGGCCGCTCTCCGTGAGCTGTTGGGCCAGGGCAAGCATGGCCGTAGTTTTGCCCGTTTGCCGGGGGGCGTGGATGACAAAGTAGCCCTGCTGCGCCACCAATCGCTCTAGGTTAGGCAGGCGACCTAGGGGCGGCAACATGTAGTGAAGGTCAGGCTTACAGGGGCCAGCGGTGTTAAACCATTTGGGCATGGAGGCTCTAATGCGGCTATCCCCTGAAGTATACCAACCTGGCCATGACCCCCATGACATAATGGAATCACCAAATGGAATCACCGAAATCTTGAGGGACTGTGCCATGCAACCTCCTTTGACAGAGCCTGGGGTTGACCCAGAACTGCGGTTGCCTACCTCAGAAGAACTCCCCTGCTCTGACGACACCCCTGTGGATAACGAATACCAAAACACGATCCCCAACGGGTTATTAGCCGTACTGGAGCAGATTTGGGGACATCGCCAGGACTGGTTTTTTGGGGTAGACATGGGCGTTTATGATCGCGAAGCCCAGCGAAACCGTTCTCCTGCTATCATCCCCGACGGATTTCTGAGTGTGGGGGTTCAACGTCACAAACGGGCAGGCAAAGGGCGTTTGAGCTATGTGCTCCAGGAAGAAAATGGGGTCGTTCCCCTGTTGGCCTTGGAATTTGTGTCCAAAACCTATGGCCAGGAATATGACCAGAAGATGACGATCTATGCCCATTTGGGGGTGAAATACTACGTCATTTACAACCCCGAATACAGCCGCAGAAACCGACACCAGCCCTTTGAGGTGTATCAACTCGTCAACGGCACCTACCAACTTCAGGGTGGAGAACCGTTCTGGATACCTGAAATCGAATTAGGGATTGGCCGTGTTCAGGGAGAATTGGGCGGCATCTTTCAGGAATGGTTGACCTGGCATGATGCCGCAGGCAGACCCTATCCCCTGCCCCAGGAATTGATTCAAAACCTGAAATCTGAGTTAACTCAGGCACGCCAGCGGGCGGAACAAGAACGCCAGCGGGCGGAACAAATGGAACAGATCCTTGAGCAGGAACGGGTTGAAAAACTACGACTAATGGAACGGCTACGACAGTTAGAGGGGGAAGGATAAGCGTAATCCAACCAATAGAGCATCCACGTCCAAGCTTCGCCCTCATCCCCCAACCCCTTCTCCCTAGGGAGCTACTAAGTACACACATCTTGCTTTCATACCGCAAGTCCTTGGAGATCCCCCTAAATCCCCCTTAAAAAGGGGGACTTTGACTCCGGTTCCCCCCTTTTTAAGGGGGGCTAGGGGGGATCGATTCCCTGTATCGTCTACGTTAAGGACTTATGTGTACTTAGTAGCCCTAGGGAGAAGGGGAGCCGGATTCAGAACCCCTCTCCCTCAGGGAGAGGGACAGGGGTGAGGGCGGATGACTAAGGCAAATGGATAGTTATTTCCGTGGAGTACTCTAAGTAATTGGGGAGCTATGCTTTCTCCTCAACGTTACCGCTGGAACCGCTGGCAGAGGGTGCGATCTGCCTCGGCAATGTCGGCATTGGTTTGTAAGTAATCCTGCGCCCAGCGGCAGGCGTATTCTAAGGGATCCAGGGCGGCAATTTTTTCCAGATCCCAGGCAATCAACTGCCCATCCCCCGCTCCTGAAAACAGGTATCGACCGTCTGCACCATAGGCTAGGCCGCTGATAAAGCTTTCGTGACCAGCCAGGGTATTTTGCAGGGTGCCATCCAGGTTCCACAGCTTCACCGCCGCATCCAGCCCTCCCGTGGCAATGGTCTGTCCGTCCGGGCTAAAGGCGACTCGCGTTAGCCCCCGATCCCCGCCCTCGGTCTCGAATAGTAGGGTGCCATCGATCTGCCAAAGGCGCAGCTTGCCGTCATAACTCGCCGCTGCCACCCGTTGTCCATCGGGGCTGAAGGCAGCACCCCAGTTTGCCGCTGTGCCGCGATCCTTGAGGGTGATCACTTTAGTGCCGTCTAGCCGCCAGAGTTCAACCGCGCCATTAGCGGCGGCTAAAACAAACAAAGGAGACACTGGCGGCTGAGAGGAATTCGTAATCGGCTGAAAGCCCATTTGCCAAATCCGATCATTCCCGGTTTCTATCCGATCCAGTAGTTCTCCCTGGGGGTTCCAAATACTGATTTTTCCCTCATCGGTTCCAGACACAATGGCTCGCCCATCGGGGCTAACCGCCACGCTCATAATGTCTCCTCGGGTGGGGATAGATCGCTCCCAAACTTGAGTCCAGCGGGGCTGCGTCCCCTCCTCCAGGCGAAGCAGGCGGATGTTGCCCCGGCCTCCCCCGACTAAAAGGGGCTGATCGGGGAAAAAAGCCATAGAGAATAGATTTCCCTGGGGGGTATCCCGCAGATTGACCTGACGGTCGAGGTTTTCCCACAGGATCATTTGATTGACAAACCCAGCGGCGGCCACCATTCTCGGCTGATCCGCACTGGTGGCAATGCTCCAAATCGTATCGTCAAGGCCGTGGAGGACGCGCAAAAAGTCGGCATTGCGTCGCCATACTTTCACCATGCCATCCTCAGTAGATCACAAACTCATGTGGATATCGGTAGATAGACAGCCTGGGCGAGGGGGAAATGTCGTTCAATGACTTGGCGGATGAAGGAGAGCATGGTTTTGAGTGGGAAACGCTCTCGAAAGACCCGTCTGCCGC
>JBIPSI010000039.1:0-43743 GCA_044070495.1 Spirulina sp.
TTGCCCATTTTGATACATCAGCAGCGCGCTGAGCAGTCTAATTCCAGTACCGACGCAATCTAACAACCCGGCTGGAGCGGACTGTTGAGCGATCTTGGTGGTGTTGCAAAAGTTGCGTACAGCCGCTCAGCCGGAACGTTAGGCGCACTGAGAGAAAACAGGAGGAGAAACCCACGTGGCATTGTTCAGACAACTCGGTTTTGAGTCTCATCCTTTCCTTAAGACAAATGCTGACGAGGAGGAGGAGCTTCAATCTTATTTCGTGCCTCCTCCTTATTTTGATGCCATCATCGGCGATTCCAACTCTCCTAACTCATCCATCGTATTGGCTCCACGTGGAGCAGGAAAAACTGCACAACGGCGAATGGTCGAAGCAGCATCGAATCAATCCAGATATTTGGCTGTCACCTATGATCGATTTGAATTTAGTGCTAGCCAAAAAATCATTGATATATCACTTAATTATCATTTAAGAAATATCATTACACGCATTCTAATTTCATTTCTTTCCTATCTAAGCGAATGGCCAGATGTTTCAAAAAGCTTATCCAAAGATGAAAAGAAGCAACTGGCCGTTTTTATTCAAACTTACTTGGGAGAGCTAACTGGAGACAGCTTACAACAGCTTCTGAATGAATTAAAGAGTCTGCCCGATAAATTTAAATCGTTTTGGCACCAAAATGTCGGATTCATGGAATCAGTCATTAATTTTCTCTTGAAGGCCTACGAACTCCCAAATATTGATTTACCCGACGCAAAACATGAAGAAAAACGCCTTGGAGAAACTTACAAATTTCAACTTGAAACATTACTAAAGCTAGTTCAAAAAATAGGCTTTAAGTCAATATATATTCTAGTAGATAGACCAGACGAAACAGAGAAGACCGGTAACGACCCCGAGAGCACGTATCAGCTAATTCGGCCTTTGATACGTGATTTAGAGCTTCTTGGACTCTCTGGATATGGATTCAAGTTTTTTCTCTGGGATCAAATTGAGCCTTTCTTTCGATCAGACGCACGCCCGGACCGAGTGCCACAGTATGAATTGAAGTGGAGTAGAAATAGCTTGAAGGCAGTTCTATCGAAACGTCTGTTGGCATTCAGTGGTGGGGGAATAAGCTCATTTGATGTTTTGTTGGAGGAGCCGTGTAACATTGATGATCAGCTTTGCCTGATGGCTAATGGTTCACCTCGAAACCTCATTCGACTTTGTGAGCGTATTTTAGCAATCCAGGGCGATCGTGACCCAACCTCTCGTAAGATTTCCCTGGCTGCTATTGACCAAGCAACGGTAGCTCACAGTGAAAAAATATGCGTAGAAAACTATGGGGAAAATATTCTCAAAGAACTTCAGCGCGTAGGAAGGGAACTTTTTACCACAAACTTCGTCGCCAATGACATCCTCAAAATTTCTGCTAACGGAGCACGCAATAAAATTACTAATTGGGTAAATCTCGGAGTAGTTTCGCAGGTAGGAACAGTGATTATTCCACCTGCTACCCGACCAACATACTTATATGGTGTAATCGATCCATGTGTTGTGAGGGTGATGCATAGAGCCATACCTTTTGTGGACTTTGTTCATGATCGCTGGCTGCCCTGTGACCATTGCCTTACTGATAACTTAATAAACATTGCTCTCTTTCCCGATAATGAAGATCCAGTATGCCGTCAATGTGGACGAAAACTAATATGACGGTGCCCAATATAGCGCTGGACACTGATCGGTGTTACGCTGTTGCTCCACCCTAGCAGTTCAGGACGGTCGCTTAGTAGGTTGGGCTAAGTGTAGCGAACCTAAAATCAATACAGTTTGGGCTATTTCATCAAATCGCTCATACTAATAGGTGAAGCGAGAATAAGATACAAACTGGAGCATGAAGGGTAGGACTGGGTTTAAGGACAATATCGGATACGAATAGTTGAACATCCAATATTGCTGGGTTTCCTGCGTCAACCCAGCCTATGGGTGATCTGATAAGAATGTTAATACAGCCTAACAACGCCCATGCACACCGACCGACGAAAGTGGCTGGGTATTGATGCAAAGGTTATCTGCGGCGGGTGATGGGCAACGTTAGCTGGCTTAGAGGGTCGGTGGGGACACTGCTGAGGAATTTTCTGCTAGTCTTCAAAATTGCTCTCTTGAAGACACGCAAAAGCCCATTCCCGAATGAAACTCTTTCGTCTGAATAATTTATGATGAGCTGAGCGTCAGCCTATCTATCACCAGTTGCCATGCCCGAATCATGTTCCGTTTTAATTGACTTTAGCGAAGCGGGTCTAGATCTGGATCGCGCTGAAGTGGAGAACTTTTTGCTCACCATCGCCGACGAAATGGAGTCTAGCGACCTGGCGCAGTCTGCCCGTCTAGCCCGTGATGAGGATATCCCAGATGCGGCTAAGTCTGGGGTGGCGGCGTTCCTCATCGGGATTCTCACCGCTGAGATCAACCGGGAGAACCTGGGTAAGGTGATGGATTACCTGGGGAACCTGCGCTACGGCAAAACGCTGACTCTGTCCTTTGAAGTAGACGGTATGACCTCCACCCTTGAGTATCGCAACAAGCAGGAGTTGGATCAGGCGCTAGACGCCACCGAGCGGTTGGCAAACTTGCGGGTTAAGATACTGGAACAGCAAACTCCACCTGAAAACCAGCCATAGCAATCCAAAGCCAACTCTATGGGAAAGTATGCACTCTTAATTGGCGTTGATACCTATGGAGAAGGGCTACAACCGCTACCAGCCGCTTCTAAGGATGTGGCGGCGCTACGGGAGGTATTGCTGAACCCCCAGATGGGTGGGTTTGACGAAGCGAAACCCGTGATTAACCCCACGCAGCCAGAAATGGCGCGGGAAATTGAGCTGTGGTTTCAGGATCGGCAGCCGGAGGATCTGGTGCTGCTGTTCTTTTCGGGGCATGGAGTCAAGGACGATCGCCGCGATCTTTACTTTGCTGCTGCCAATACCGAGAAACAGCGCGATCGCCTACTCACGTCCACTGCCACCTCTGCCCGGTTTCTCCATGACCGGATTCGGGCCTGCAAAGCCAAATATCAAGTGCTCATTCTCGACTGCTGCTTTAGCGGTGCTTTTGGTGATCTGGTTGGCAAGGATGATGGCGAAATTCCCCTGCAAGAGCAACTGGGAGCTGAGGGGCGGGTGGTGCTGACCTCCACCAGTGCGGTGGATTATTCCTTTGAAGAAAAGGGCGCGGATCTGTCGATCTATACCCGCTACTTGGTGGAAGGCATTGCCACGGGTGCTGCCGATGAAGATGGCGATGGAGCGATCACCGCAGAAGACCTACATCGGTATGCGGGGCGAAAGGTACAGGAAGCTTCGCCTGCCATGAGTCCCAAAATCTTCATTCCGCAAGGCGAAGGTTATCGCATTCGGCTGGCTCGTTCGCCCCAGGATGACCCCAGGCTGAAGTATCGCAAAGAGGCCGAGCGCCGAGCTACGGCAGCGGAGTTTACGATTCCGGCCAAGCGGCTATTGATGGGGCTTCGTGCTGAACTGGGACTTGCGGAGGCGGAGGCAGATGCGATCGAAGCAGAGGTGTTGAAGCCCCACCGGGACTATCAGCGCAAACGGCAAGACTATCACGAGACCCTGCACCAATGCCTAGAGCGGGAATCGCCCCTGAGTCCACGCACCATCAACGATCTAATGGACTACCGCGCCCACCTGCGGCTCAAACCGGAGGATGTGGCGACCATTGAGCAAGCAGTACTGGGTGGCCAAGATTTAGAAGGATATATTACGGTTCTAGAACGCCAGCGGCAGTCAGAAGCCCAACAGAGAAAACAGGAGCAGGCCGATGCCGAACGGCGGCAACAAGCAGAAGCTCAACGCCAGCGGGAAGCGGCGGAGCAGAAGCGACAGGCGAAATCCGCTGCCCAACGCCGACAGGAAGACACAGAAAGGCAAATACAAGTTATTTGGGCGAAAGTTAAGCAGCTATTAACCACTAATCAAACTGAGCAGCTAGCTAAGCCGAATCAAATACAGGAAACCAATCTCAACAGCGAAAAGGGCATCGACTATACCCCCCTGCACGACCTACTTAAAGCCCAAGACTGGCGCGCCGCTGACCGAGAAACCCTCGAAGTGATGATTCGCGCTGCGGGTCCAGACAAGGCTAAATCGGGCTATGGGTTCGCTGGAGATGTACTCCTGAATTTTCCCTGTACAGACCTGCGAACCATCAACTACCTATGGGTGAAGTATAGCCAGGGCAAGTTTGGCTTTAGCGTGCAGAAGGAAATCTACGTGAAATGTGGAGCCAAACTCGACGGGGAAATGCCGGATGATGAAATCATTGGCAAGTTTTTCGATCACGTCGGCTGGTATAAAGGCGATAAATTTCTGAACTATTCAGACTTCAAAGCCAGTCTCTCTTTATCTCCCAGGGGAGAATTTCCATTTGGCTATTTTGTTCATTCGGAGGAAATTGTCCGAGAGTTCATAGAGTCTGGCCGATGGACTGGGTGGGGCTATGATCCAAGTATCTTCTCTCGCATCGAGACTTGTAATCGTTTAGCATAAGCAAGTTCTAGAGGTGCTTAAAGTTTGTAAATAGCTGCTCTCTACACGATTTACCTACCTTTCAGCGATCCGTTACCTAGCACCAGGGGGGCACCCAGAAACCCGGTTTTTTGAAAAACCCGGGTTTCTGGCCACCAGCTAAAACCTTGGTATAAACTCACACTTACCATCACCCTAGCTATGCTTAGTACAACAGTCACTGATACCGGACAAATTACCTTACCTGACGAAATTCGGCAGCATCTCAAGCTAGTGAGCGGCAGCCGAGTCGAGTTCGTCATCGACGAAGACGGTCAAGTCAAAATCTTCCCCCTCAACGTTGCCGTAGAAACCCTATCCGGTATCCTTCATCGCTCGGGCATTCAACCCGCCTCCCTTGAGGACATGGAAACCGCCATCTCCGAGGGCGCGAATGATTGGGCTTGATACCAACATCCTGGTTCGCTACCTCACCCGCGACGACGAGCAGCAGTGGCAGCAAGCCGCCACCGTTATTCAGCGAAGTCAGCCTTGCTTCGTTACCAATATCGTTCTGTGTGAGTTGGTTTGGGTGCTGAAGGGTGCAAACTATAGCTTTCGTAAGGACGAAATCATCGGCGTCCTAGAGGCGATGCTGCACAGTGCAGCTTTTGAATTTGAAGATCGCTCGACGGTTGACCAGGCTCTACAGCGGTACAAGCAGGGCAAAGCTGATTTTTCTGATTATCTGATTGGGGCGGTATCTCGACAGGCCGGTTGCACAGAAACCGTAAGCTTTGATGGCAAATTGAAGGGTGAACGAGGATTTCGGTGTCTGGAGTAGCATCGCCAGCTAACACTGCGTGGCAGCGGACGGTCATAAACTTCTGGTTTGCCTCCCAAGGCTGTCTGCCGCCGCTGCACTTCACCGTTAGACTGCTTAATCTGCTGACTTAGCGAGTGTAACAAACATGAAAGAGAAGTAAGAGTAATTACTGTGGTATGAGTATTTTCCCCTAAAGATTAATTGCATTTGCTTAAAACGAGGAATGTGCTAAAAATTTTAATCTGATAATAGAGGGTAGAAATACTTAAGCTTCTTTGCTTTTTCTCCTGATTTGGAAAGCATTTACTAATGGCTAAACATGCTTAAGAGCTTGGGCACAGGGATTTAGGTAAGGACTGCCACTTACCTCACCCGAATAAGAATCCCTATAGCACAACCAGTGACTTCTGAAGACGTTTAACAAAAAGTAGGAGAGTCGCTACTGTCATGAACAAGAATTATTTAGATCCAAAACAATTCATGCTGGCTGACGACCTCATGACAAATATTATGGGAGCATTGGCACATGGTCATAAAGAATTGGTAACCCAATCGAATTCCAATCTTGGTACCCTAGCCGTAAAATCAGCACAACTGAATGTAAGTTTTGATTTCAGTGTAGTTGAAAAGAATACAGGTGAAAGACTGGGATTAACAGTAAGACCTAGCCCTTTTTTTGGATTTGCGGCTGGATTTCAAACTGAAAAGAGTGAACAAAGTGCTTCTATTTCAAATAGAGCAACCATTACAATTGATATTGTCAATGTGGCACCACTATCGGATACAAAAGAATCTGATACATCATCAGGGGAAGACACAGAAGAAGGCACAACAGGAAATACTGGCAATCCTCCAGTCAGACCATATGATAAAGAACGCCTGAAAATTCTTCTTGATGAACTGCTTGCTTTTATTAAAAGAGATTGGCCATCCATTCTGTCTTCAACAGAAACCTTGGTTAATGAAATCGAAGTTTACCTTAGGACAGATGAGGTGAGAATAGCTGGAGCGCTTATAACAAAGCTGACAGGGGACTTGTATAAAGCATTCCAAGCAACTAATACTAGAATGTCTCGAGAACTAGAAGCAGTGCTTGGAAATTTAGATGCTTTTTTGAGTGGCATTAAGCTGACGGATGAACTCATCCCATCCAATACTAGGGATATTATAGAATCCTTGCCTCGCCAATTTGGACTACTAGATTTAAGTGCTGAAATCCTGAGTAATTTCGACCAGCAAATTAAAGCTGTGCTCGGGTCTGACAGCGAAATTGCGGCTGGTCTCATACTTCAAAGGGCAATAGCTGAGCTTGCCCCTCATCTTTCTGGCAAGATCTTGCCAAAGAAACTGCTTGACAGTCTGGAGGAATTACGGCTTCTTAAGACACTCGACATAAGTGACATGCAATGGAAACAAGCATTTGAGTCATCGGTAAGAACACTGCGTACTTCTATTCGTACCCTCCAGTTGCCAGAAGATATAAGTACTGGTTTTGAAGCTGATTGTGACCATGCATTGGCAAGCCATAGTGCTATTGAAGCTGGGAGCCGCCTTGTGGTGGCATTGGATACACTAAATCGTACAACTCAGGAATTGCCATTATCCCAGGAGATACAGAAGGTGTTAGAGCAGTTTGTTCAACCCGCCATAACAAATGAGGAAACCTTGTAAATGTAACTAGGAGGGTTTCAAATGCCAAATCTAGCTGAAGACGCGAAAGCCCTAGCTGAGCTTCTGACAAAATATGGAGTGGAGACAGTCGAGGAGCTTAAGAACAAAATTGAGAATTGGAAAAATAAGTCAGAAGAGCTGGCTGAGCTTCTGAAAGATTATGGAGTGGATACGGTCGATAAGCTTAAGGAAAAAATTAAGGAGTTGTCTGGTGGAATAAACGTACCAGGAAATGGATCCCCTTCACCGATAGCACCTGGTGATCCATTGCAGCCGCTGAAGCGACTTGCTGAGGCTATTGATGAAGCGGAGAGTATATTGAATCAACAAAATCTGGTAATTGCCAGTGGAACAGTTGAAGCTGCTCTTACGGTAAATGTGGGAGGAGCAGCGGCAGAGGCAAAAGTTAATCTCAATGTTCAGCCCCGTCCCTTTCAATAAAGGAGAGGTTCTACAACATGGCTGAAGATATAAGTACAGCAACATTAACAGTAGATTGTGAAAGCTGGCTTCGTGATGTAGGAGGACAGTTACCGGGTGGATCTACTCTAGTGGAACAATTGCTAAAGCTACTATCAGATGCAGGGATGCCTACGACCATCACCTTAAGTATTCCTTTTCCAAACATTCCTTCTACAGAGTCAGAAGCTGCATCTGTCGATCCAATCAGGGTTATAGCAATGCTCACGAACGCCATTACTCAAGCGGAAGAGACGTTAACTCCCCAAAATATGGAGATCGCAGGTGGGCAAATCGATTCAATGTTTAATGTCACTGATGGGATAGGTGGCATTGCATCGGCTCACTTAATACTCAAAATCGTTCCAAAAACTTACTCATAACCTTAACCAAGGAGGATGTTATGACACTCTCAACCGCAATGTCTGTCGCATCATTTTCAGTTGTTCTCGCAGAAACTTTCGCTAGTGTTGGTTTATCAACGCTAGTACCAAATGCGTTTCTTGCTCTTGCAAGATCCGCTCACTCGGCATCAGCTACAATTCCATCTGATGACATTGAAGCTGCACTTAAGAGTATCACCAAAAGCGACCAACAGTCTAAAGTTGTGCCGCCTGTTCCCGTTCCGCCAGACCCCGCAGAAGTCGCAATTGCCCTGCTGGGAATACTCGGCAAGTCAACTTCATCTGTAGATTTGCTGGTGCCAAAATCAGCTTCTATTGATGCAGAGTTTGAGTTTTATGGAGCAGAGAGATATGCAGCAGATGTCTCTGTCGGGGCAATGGTGGAAGTTGTCACCGTTAAGGGAGGATATTCAGCCCTTTACGAAACCCATTCCAGTAACAAGGTAAAACTCCATGTTGACTTTGTAACTGTAGCTGCAAGCCTAACCTAAATAATTCACCAGCTATTTGAGGAATAGCAGAACCCTTTCAGGTAGGCACTGGTCTCTTAAAAGGAGGTGAATCGCCACAACTGTTATGTGGCAAGGGTTATAGCCACTTTAACCCAAAACCTCGAAAGTGCTTGTCAAGCAAGGCTTTCAGCCATTCATCACCGATTAACAGACCGGTGCCCAGGTATTGCATTACGGCTTCCGTGTATAAAAGCACACTGCTAAAGCTCTAAAATCGCTGTATCCCTTGCTGCATAATGAGTTTGGCCATGTCCCACGTAGGGTCATGAATAATCCAGGCTAAAACAATAGTCCGGATAGTTTTAAATCACTAACGACAGAATACAGGGTTCAGGCTCCTCATTAAGGTCAAATGCTGACAGTAAAACGTGAGTTTCAGTGCAATCAGTAGTTTTGCAGGGAGCATTCCCACATATAACTCCAACGACTTTACCAACCAATATCGGAGAACGCTTTTTGCTGATATATTCCTGAAAGTATGGAGTCTCAGTCTAACAATCCCGTTGCACACCGACCGCATCAAGCTGGTTAGTGAAGCCGAGAGGCTACTAGCGGCGGGTGAACGGGAACGTTAAGTGGATAGGTTGACAGCCCAGACAGATCAATTCGTCGCCCCTTGACTCAGATGTGCTGAATCTAGGGATCACCAGGCGGCTAGGGCACCAGCACTTTGCCTTTGAACTGGCTGGTGTAGAGGTCGTAATAAAGTCCTCTCATTTTGAGCAGTTCGTCGTGGGTGCCTTGTTCCACAATGGCTCCGGCGTTGATGTCGTATTACTCAATCAGATGATTTTCGATGATTTGACAGATTGTTCTATCTGAAATGTCTCCTTGGTCAGATTTAGAGTAGATCGTGACCAGAATGATCTTGGCTTGAGTCTTCAGGTAGTAGATCACTCGGTAGCCGCCGCTTTTTCCCCGCTGAGCATCGCTATTTCTCAGTCGCACCTTAAAGACGGTATAGGCTATGCCCGAAATTTGGTCGCCGGGGCAATCTCCAGCCTGTAGTTGGGCGAGCAGAGGCTCTAGGTCTGAGCGAATGTGCCGATAGCGCTTGGCTAAGGCACGGAGGTTGCGCTTGAAGTCGGACGAAACCTCCAGATTAATGAATGATGGTTCACTCGGCATCAATGCCGTCCCATAGTTCGGCCAGGGGAATGGTTTGACCAGTCATGGCTTCGTGCCAGCCTTGGCGAAAGCTGGCTTCGGCGCTTTTGAGGGTGACACTTTCGCGAAATAGACGCACAATCTGCAACAGGTTGGGCAGATATTCTGGGGGTGTTTGCTCAATCTCTTGCATTACGGCATCAAGTACAACGTTGTTGCTAGAAGCCATGGGGTTGCCTGTGGTCATGGGGTTTAGTCAAAGGACTGCCTTTAGTGTAGCCCTAGCGCAGGAGGTCTAGAGCACTGTAGTGACGGGCTTTGCTACGGGCAGCGCTGTCCAAGGGAGTATTCCTGGCGAGGGGCGTGATTGCCGCTGTGGGTAATGCCCGACCTACGGCCTAGCCCATGGTAAGGGCTATCACCAGAGGGTTGAGGCTTTAAGGGACTAACACCTTGCCTTTGAACTGGCTAGTGTAGAGGTCGTAGTAAAGACCTCCCATTTTAAGCAGTTCGTCGTGGGTGCCTTGTTCGACAATAGCCCCACTGTTTAGGACGAGGATTTTGTCGGCGTGGCGGATAGTGCTGAGGCGGTGGGCGATGACGAAGCTGGTGCGTCCGGCCATCAGGCGGTTGAGGGCGTCTTGGATTTTGGCCTCGGTGCGGGTATCGACGTTGCTGGTGGCTTCATCGAGGATGACCAGGCGGGGGTTGGCCACCATCATGCGGGCGATGGTGAGCAGTTGGCGTTGGCCCTGGCTGAGGTTGCTGCCTCGTTCGGTGAGCAGGGTGTCGTAGCCGTGGGGCAAGCGCAGGATGAAGTCGTGGGCGTTGGCCTGTTTGGCGGCTTCGATGCAGTCGGCTTCGCTGGCCTCTAGGCGGGCGTAGCGCAGGTTGTTGAGGACGGTGTCGGAGAACAAAAAGGGTTCTTGCAACACGATGCCCACCTGTTGGCGCAGGCTGTCTTGCTGTACGTCGAGGAGGTTGTGGCCGTCGATGAGGATGGCTCCGGCGTCGATGTCGTAGTAGCGGGTGAGCAGGTTGATGATGGTGCTTTTCCCGGCTCCGGTGGGGCCGCAAAGGCCGATGGTTTGGCCCGGTTCGGCGATGAAGCTATTGTGTTTGAGGACGCGCTGCCCCGGCACGTAGCCAAAGTCTACCTGGCGAAATTCTACCCGTCCTTCGATGGGCGGCAGGGGGATGGCGTTGGGGGCATCCTGCACGGCGGGGGCTTCGTCCAAAATTTGGAAGATGCGCTCTGACGCAGAAATGGCGGCCAGCAAGAAATCCAGCGTATTGGCGATGTTGATGATCGGCAGGCCCATCTGGCGGGTGTATTGCAGAAAGGCGGTGACGGTGCCCACATCGGCCTCGCCGCGCAGGGTGAGCAGGCTGCCCACCAGGGCCACCAGGGCCACATCCAGGTTGGTGAGTACCAGGGTGAGGGGGCGGCTGAGCAGGGCCACAAACCTGGCCCGAATGCCTATCTCCATGGCGGCGCGGCTGACTTCCTCAAAATTGGCGATGGCTTCTTCTTGACGTTGATAGGCGATCACCACCCGTTCGCCGCTGACGGTTTCTTCCAGAATGCCGTTGAGTTCGCCGATTTCCGCTTGCAGGGCATCGAAGGCGGGGCCAGAAATGCGGCTAACCATCCCTAGAAAGCCCAGCACCAGGGGCACAATTACGCAGGCGGCGATGGCCATGCGCCAGTTCAGCAGCACCATGGCCAGGATGATGAACACCACCTTAAGGGTCTCGCTCAGCAGCATCCCTAGGCCGTTGCGGAAGAACTGGGCCACCACCTCGGCATCGTCGCTGACGCGGCTCATCAACTGGCCGATGGGTTGGCGGTCAAAGAAGTTCAAAGACAGGGTTTGCATGTGCTCAAACACCTGTCGGCGCAGCACGTAGAGGGCGCGCTGGGCCACATTAGCCAGCACCTCCCCCTGGAGCACCAGCAGCAGCCAGCTCACCACCGCTGCCGCCACCATCCACCCCGCCAGCCGGGTCAGGTAGGGGCCATCCAATCCAGCACTAAGGCTATTGAGACCTTGACCCAACAGGAAGGGAATGAACAAATTTAGGGCCGTCCCCACGATGAGGAGCACCACCACCAGGGCCATCTCCCAGCGGTAGCGGGTGACGTAGCCCAACAGTCGCCCTAAGGCCTGGGGAGGTGGGGCCAAGTCTGGTGGCGCAATTTTGACCCGATGACGACGCAAAAACCGTTTCATAGCGGGGCACCCCCTAGCTGGGATTGATAAATTTCTTGGTAGAGGGGGCTGCTGGCCAGCAGGGTTTCGTGGGTACCCTGGGCGATCAGTTCCCCGGCCTCTAGTAAAAAGATGCGGTCGGCGGTGAGGACGGTGCTGATGCGCTGGGCCACGTAGAGCTTGGTGGTGGCGGCCATCAGATTTTGCACGGCCTCCTGGACGCGGGCCTCGGTGGCCATATCCAGGGCGCTGGTGCTGTCGTCGAGGATGAGAATCCGGGGCTGCACCGCCAGGGCACGGGCGATAGAAATCCGCTGCCGTTGCCCCCCAGAGAAGTTGCTGCCTCGCCTTGCCACTGGGGCATCGTAGCCCTCCGGGATGGTGCTGATAAAGCCATGGGCATCCGCCGCCGCCGCCGCTGCCACCAGTTCCTCCTGTTCCGCCTCGGGCCGACCGTAGCCGACATTTTCCCGCACCGTACCGCTAAACAGAACGGCCTCCTGGAGGGCAATGCCCACCCACTGGTGCAGGGTTTCTGGGGCTAGGTCACGCACGTCGATGCCATCGATGAGGATGCGGCCTTCGGTCACGTCGTAGAAGCGGGGGATCAGGTTTACCAGGGTAGATTTGCCGGAACCCGTCGCCCCCAAGAAGGCTACGGTCTGCCCCGGCTCGATGGTGAGATTGATGTTTCGCAGCACGGGGGTGGGGGCGTCCCCCGGTGCCGTGGGGTAACAAAAACTGACGTTCTCAAACACAATCCGGCCCTGGGTCGCCGCCGTCGTGGCAGGCAGTATGGGCTGGCTGGGCTGGTCAATGTTGGGCAGGGTGTCCATCACCTCAAACATCCGCTCCGCCGAGGCTTCCGCCGCCGTCACCTGGGGGGTAATCATGGCCAGCACCACCAGGGGTACTAGGATCGTCACAAGATACTGGGTAAAGGCCATCAGTTCGCCCACGGTGCTGTCGCCCTGGCTCACCGCCCGCCCACCAAACCACAGCACCAGCGCCGTGGCCAGGTTCACAATCAAGAAAAAGCTGGGCTGCAACGCCGCCACGTAGCGCATTGGGTGCAGAGAGGCCTGTCGAAACGCCTGGTTGGCCCGGTCGTAGCGGCGATTTTCGTAGTCTCCCTGCACAAAGGCCTTCACCACCCGCACCCCGGCGAGGCTCTCCTGCAACACCTGGTTGAGGTCGTCCAATTTCTGCTGCTGCACCTCAAACAGGGGGGAAATCTTGAACAAAAACACCGCCAAAATGCCCAGCACCGCCGGAATCACCAGCAGCAAAATCCACATCAGCCCTGGACTGTTGCGGTAGATCAAAATCAGCGCCCCCACAAACATCACCGGAGCCTGGGCCAGGGACAAAATCACCTGCTGCACCGCCCCCTTAATGGCGGTTACATCGCTGGTCATCCGCACCATCAGGTCGCTGGTGGGGAACTGATCCAGGTTGCCAAAGGTAAAGGTCTGAATTTTGCGATACTGCCGCATCCGCACCGCGTGGGCCGTGCGCTCGGCAAACTGCACCGCATAGTAGGCATTGGCGATGGTGAACAGGGCACTACACACCGCAAACAACACCATCCACAGCACCGACCGCACCATGGCGTCGCGATTGCCCGGAATAATGCCGTCGTCAATCAGGCTCTGGCTCATCAACGGAATCAGCAGGGTAAACAGGGCCGCAATCGCCAAGAAAACCTGCGACATCCAGAAAGGCCGCTCGTAGCCCCGATAGATCTGGATGAACCGCCTCAGATTCGGCAGAAATCCCCGTAAAATCCTGGTATTTCCTGGTGTAAACGCCATGAGACCCTCTTTTACCAAGCTTCCTAGAGGATTACCATGTTTTTCCAGAAACAACGGGCTTGACTACAAAAGTCTCAATATTTAGCCCCTGATTGGCGAGGATTTAGGACTGGTTGGGTTCTGCTGTCGCGTCACCCAACCTACGAGCCGGGCTGTGAGAACTATAATTTGGACATACCCGCTGTGCTGGATCAGTATGTTAAACCTGCAAAAATCCTATGTTTTTGGTGAGAATCAAGAACCCATTGCCGTACAAATTCCTATTGAGCAATTTAGGCAGCTTGAGGAAATTTTGGAAAACTATGGGTTAGTCCAACTCATGGATGAAAGGGTTGAGGTTGACGATCAGGAGCGTTTGAGCAAGGCCAATGCACTCGGCTACTACGAACAGCTAAAGCAACAACATGTGGACGTAAGTATAAATTTCGTGTAGGCGATTATCGGGTGGGCCTGACGATAGATAGGAAAACGAAGACACTGATTTGTGAGCGAGTTGTGCATCGCCAGAAAATCTATAAGGTATTCCCATAAACCTGATGATTGCGTTTGTGAGAAGCAGTTTTTCCTAAAGAGACGCTTATTTATAGCGGATTTTACTCGGTGAAGTACATTGCGATGATCCCCCCTGCCCCCCTTGCTAAGGGGGGTAAAGAGTGAACCTTAGACAGATAGGTACTAGGGGGATCTAGAACCCAGCTATGGTGTATCTCACGCTATCGAGAACCGCTACATTTGAGGCTCATTACGCTGTCTCATCAAACCTAATCGGCTGAGGCAGATTTTTGTTCGTGCTGCCAATCGGCCCGCACTAGACGGATTTCATCAAAGGAGTAGCTTTCCCCTAGTCGTTCGCGTAGGTCGCTGAGGGCAAAGGCTTCCTGGGTGTCTAGAACTTGGCGGATGGCGGCTTGACGGTCGGGGGCTACCAGGGTGGTTAAATCAACGGATTCGCCGTTGAGGATTAAGTGCTCCAGATGGGTGCGAATGGTGGCGGGTTTGAGGTTGCGCTGTTGGGCGATGGCGTCAACGCTGTGGCCCTGTTGAAACAGTTGCAGGGTGAGTCGATGGGTGTCGCCGATGGCGGGCGGGCCGCTAGGCGGGCTGGGGTTGGGACGCTTAGAACTAGCTTGGCTGGAACTGGATTGGCTGGGGGATACGGTGATCGGTTGGGTGGGGAGGCCATGATCGGCGCAGAACTGGCGGATAACGCCCAAAAAAGCGTCGCCGTACTGGTCGAGTTTGCGGCTGCCGACACCCGATAGTTGGCCAAATTCCGCCAGGGTTTGGGGCCGTTGCTGGGCCATTTGCTTTAGGGTGGATTCGTGGAACACTACGTAGGGTGGCAGGCTTTGTTGGTCGGCCAATCGTTTACGTAGGGCTTTCAATTCGGCCAAAAGCGCGACGGTTTCGGGGGCGTTATCGAACTTGGCGGATCCAGTGGTGGCCTTGGTTGCTGCGGGTTTGAGATCCTTGGGTACCGCCACCTGAACGGTAAGTTGTTTGCGGAGAATTTGCCAGCTTGCGGCATTCAGTTTGAGGACGGGGAATCCGTCGGTGGTTTCGTCTACAAGGCGCTGGTGCAGTAGGGATCGGCCTAGCAGTTTCCATTCCTCGACGGATCGATCTTTGCCAATGCCGTAGGTGGAAAGTTTGTCGTGACCGAGGTTGGTCAGCTTTTGTTTTCTGGAACCGCGCAGCACGTCAATAATATGCATCATGCCAAAACGTTCTTGGCAGCGGGCTACGCAGGAAAGAAATTTTTGGGCTTCAATCGTCCAATCTTCGGTGGGGGGCGGGTTGATGCAGTTATCGCACTGTTGGCACCGTTCGCTGAGGGTTTCGCCAAAGTAGCTGAGCTGAATGTGGCGGCGGCACACCGTACTTTCGGCGTAGTCCACCATTTGGCGCAGTTGTTGGCGGGCGATGCGCTGCTCGGTTTCGTCGGGCTTTTGGCTGATTAAATATTCCGCCGTGGCCACATCGCCGTAGGCCAAAAACAGGGTGCAGTGGGCGGGTTCGCCATCCCGTCCGGCCCGTCCGCTTTCTTGGTAGTAGCCCTCAATGTTGCGGGGAATGTCGTAGTGGATGACAAAGCGCACGTCGGGTTTGTTGATGCCCATGCCAAAGGCCACCGTCGCCACCATCAGCCGCACATCGTCGCGAATGAACCGGGTTTGGTTGTCGCGCCGCACCTCGTCCGCCAGTCCGGCATGGTAGGGCAACACCGATTCCCCATCCTGGGACAGCTTCAGGGCCAACTCATCCACCCGCTTGCGGCTGAGGCAGTAGATAATCCCCGATCCCGTCTGCGATTTGACCTGCTGAAGCAACTGCTGGTAGCCATCCCGCCCCTTGGGCCGCACCTCGTAGAACAGGTTGGGTCGATTAAAGCTGGAGACCTGCACCAACGGATCGCGCAGCCGAAGCTGTTGGGCAATGTCCTGGCGCACCCGTTCCGTGGCGGTGGCCGTTAGGGCCAGCAAACTAATCTGAGGGAAGCGCTCCCGCAGTTCGTGCAGCCGCCGATACTCAGGCCGAAAATCGTGGCCCCACTCGCTCACACAGTGGGCCTCATCAATGGCAAAGCCGCTAATGCCCACGGTTTGACTGAGGTTATTGAGAAACTGGATAAACCCCGCATTCTGCAACCGTTCCGGCGACACGTAGAGCAGCTTGATCTCCCCCCGCAGCAGGGCCGCTTCCCGCTGGCGCAGGGTGTCAAAATCTAGGGAACTATTCAAAAACGTGGCGGCAACGCCGTTATCTTGCAGCCCCGCCACCTGATCCTGCATCAGGGCAATCAGCGGCGATACCACCACCATCACCCCCACCTTCAGCAACGCAGGCAACTGGTAACACAGGGATTTGCCGCCCCCCGTGGGCATAATCACCAGGGTGTCCTGGTTCTTCAGGGCCGACTCAATCACCCGCCGCTGCCCAGGCCGAAACTCGTCGTAGCCAAAGTGATGCTTCAGCGCCTTTTCCAAGGAAGGAAAGTTTGCCACGGGAGTTGCTGTCTGAACCATGCTCATCGTTTCGCTACCGAATAACCCTGCGTTGCCTAGGGTGCCCACCCTAGCTGGGGGCGAACCCTTCCTGATTGTAATTCAGCCATACTAGGGGATCGCCATGGTCGCTGTTGGTTTTGCCTGGGTGACGGCCCATGGGGTTCTCCTTAAGTAGGGCTTGCTGAAAAAGTACCCAAAGCCAAGTGGATAGGCTGATTTGGCGTGGTTGAGAGCGGCTAAAGTGCAAGGAAAATTGTGCAGTGCCCCTGAAATCCTCGGACGCAGAGACCGATTTAGCACCCCGATTTCCTTAAGAAACCGGGGTGCTTGGGGGCAGGTAATTTGCTTTGCCGTGCGAGTTTTCTAGGGGCTAAATGTTCTGCCCAGCGACAGAATCTTCTGTGGGGGTTAGTGTTCAAAGAGGTTGTTGTATTGCAGCAAATCGAGGCTGACAAAGGTGGGTAGGCAGCGGAAACAATCCTGGGCCAATTCCCAGCGGCCTTCCCGCTTTAGCATGGCCTCTAGGCTGCGGTGAATGCTGTGCAGGTAGCGTACATCGTTGGCGGCGTAGCGCAGTTGGTCTTCCGAAAGGTTCATGGCGTTGCCCCAGTCGGAACTTTGGGCGGTTTTGTCCAGTTCGGTGCCCTCTAGTTCCTTGACAACGTCCTTGAGGCCATGTTTAGGACTGTAGGTGCGGCCTAGTTTGCTGGCAATTTTGGTGCAAAAAACGGGGCTGACCGCAATGCCGAGGTGGTAGCGCAGGGTGGCCAAATCAAACCGAGCGAAGTGGAACAATTTAAGGATGTGGTCGGCCTCTAGCAGTTGCTTAAGGTTGGGGGCGGCGGTTTGGCCGGGGGCAACGCGCACTACGGAAACATAGCCCTCTGGATCGCTGAGCTGCACTAGGCAGAGGCGATCTCTCTGGGGCAGGAGGCCCATGGTTTCGGTATCGCAGGCGATCACCTCTGCCTGGAGATAGCGATCTAATAAATCTGTGGAAATGTCGCGATCAAAAATCTCAAAATTGTCTGCCATAACCGATCTGTGTTGGTTGTATGTTGTCCGTTGACGAATGCTGTTGGCGAAATATTCCTTAACTTAACGTTGCCCTCACCCCCAGCCCCTCTCCCAGAGAGGCCACTGTGTATACATCAGTCCTTAACGTAGACGATCACCAACAACATCCATTGGTTGTGCCTAACCGATGGACACCGGGGGGTTCTCCGCCGCTTTGAGGTTGCCTAGCCTAGATGGCAAGGCCAGCCCCCAGATTGCCTATCCCATCCTACGGGAATCTTGCCTCGGTTAACCTCCGTGACGAGTACCCCCTTAAGCGTTCTCTGGGACATCTAGGGTGGCCCACAGGCGTTGGTTGGCGGCTTCTAGGTCAAATTTTTCGGGGTCGAAGTCGTAGCCTACCTGCTCCCACAGGTCTTGGTAGTCGGGGTCTTCGGGGTCGTTGAGGCGGTCGAGGAGGTCTTCGTAGCCCCAGACCCCGGCGCAGAATTCGGGCGGACAGTGGCGTTCTCCGGCGATGCAGTGGGGCACAAAGCCCTCGTCTGGGGCGGGTTCTATGGCGGCTAGGGTAACCCGATGCAGCCAGCCGAGATTGGGGGCGTAGGTATAGCGTAGGCTGTCGCCCTGGCGGCGGAGGATGGCCGACAGGGGGGGATCCGCCGTCTCAGGCTGGGAACCTAAATCTGTGGCGGTTTGGGGTTTAAGCTGGGTTTCTGCCTGCCCCGACCAACCCATCGCCGCCGCCAACAGCCTGGGCAAGTCTACCAAGGGGGTATTGGCACGTACCCACAGGCTGCGCCAAATCGGTGGATCGCTGTCCAGCAGGTCAATGCGGAGGTGGTAGAGGAGGGGGGAGATTTCAGGATCTACGGACATTGATCTAACGCTGTGCCTCTAGGACTTGGGGACTGACCAACCCCCAGTGCGGGTTACCCTCCCCGGTGAGTTGGCTTACCCAGCCTAACCCCTCACTGGTGCCCACCCAAACCTTATTGCCTACCCCCGGCGCAACGGAGAGAATTTGGCTAGAGGGCAGCAGGGGTACCCGGCCCAGCAGTTCGCCGCTATCGGCCCTGAGGTGAAACAGTCCTTCGGCGGTGCCCACCCAAACGTTGCGGTTGCTGTCAAAGCCGATGGCCTGGACATTTTTATCCCGCATGGCCGCTACGGAACGCACCAGTTCCCCACGCACCGGATCGACGACGAGCAGACTGGAGGGGGTACCCACCCAAAGGTTTCCCCTCGGCCCCAGGGCTAGAGCCTGTACGGCACCCCCCGGTAGGTTGCTCACCCGCCCCATAGGAAAGGCGTTGGCGGTGTTGATCTGCACGAGACCGTCGAGGGTGCCGACCCACAGGTGATTGTTGCCGTCTAGGCTGAGGGCATTGGCGCTGACGCCGTCTAAGTTTTGCAGGGTGGTCATCAGCAGGCCACGGTCGGGGCTAACCATGGCCAAGCCTCGGTCGGTGCCCGCCCACAGAAAGCCCCGGTGATCGATCAGCAGCGACAGGACGCGGTTGGAGGGCAGCGTAAAGTTTTGGGCGGTGATGTCGTTGGTGCGCGGATCCACCCGCACCAGCCCCGTGGCGGTGCCCGCCCAGATGCGCCCCACCCGATCCTGGGTGAGGGACTCTAGGGTACGGCCTGGAATCACCACCCGCTGCTCAATGGCTCCGGTTTCGGGGTGGATCCGCACCAGACCATTCCAAGACCCCACCCACAAACTGCCTGTGAAATCGGGCTGGAGGGCGGGCACCCGATAGTCCCTAGGGGCCGTCTGGGCCAAGGTCTCAGGGCCGGGCAGAGCCAAGTCGGGGGACTGGGGTATGCCAACCGCAGAAGATGTTCCCCCGTCTAAACCCGCCGGGAATAGGGGCACCTCAAGGGCAGGGCGACCGAGCAACGACGACAGTAGGACTAGACTTAACACCTCAGTTTCCTCCCCACGCTGGCTAGGGTGAACGCATGGGGGGCCAACGGTACCTTCCCCCAACCCCTGCGACATACCCCTCTGCTGGCAAAGTATACCTAGGTTTTCCCTAGGAGGCGCAGATCCATTCCGGACTTTTGAGGTTTGCCCTGGCCTCTGGTCAGGCGGCGGCGGGACGGGTAAAGTGACGGGTACATTCAACGGATACCTCTATCGGCAATGGGGAACCCATCCGCACCATGAACCCAAAACCATCCTTTTTAGATCAGTGGGGTGGCCCCATCGGCCTGGGCCTAACGTTTTTTCTGCTGTCCTACACCGTGGGGGTGGTGCAGCCCATCATGCCGCCCCTAGTGCAGGACTTTGATTCCTCGGTGGGCTATGTGCAATCGGCCCTGGTGCTGATGTCTTTGGTGACGGCCTCCTTCACCCCCACCGCCGAAAACCTCAGCCGTCGCCTGGGGCGCAGGGGGGTATTTAATGCCGCCCTAGCCCTCTTTACGCTGGGGATTATTTTGGTGATCCTCAGCCGCAACATGGGCCTGTTTACCCTCGGCTTGGCGGGATGTACGGGGCTGGCGGCATCGGTGCTGGTGAGTACGCCCGTGGCGCTGATGGATGCCCGCTACCGGGACGAGGTAACCCAAAAATACGCCCTGCTGGCCCTCACCCTGGCGGGCATCCTGGGAGCCTTAACCGGATCGATTTTGGGCGGAATGCTGGCCTTTCACCTCGGCTGGCGCTGGGCCTTCGGGGTGGCGCTCGTCCTGATTCCCCCCATTGCTGGACTGGTGTGGCCGTTGCTGCGCCAGCACCCCAGCCCAGCCATCACCGTAGACTGGGTGGGCGGACTGCTGTCGCTGGCGGGGTTTGGCTGCACCCTGGTGGGCTTTAGTTTGGCCGCCGATCTCGGCTGGTGGACGCCCAAGGGTGACCCAGCCATCCAAGGGCTACGGCTGGCCCCCCTGGGGTTATCCATCGTGCCCGTGCTGCTGGCGACGGGGATGATCTGCCTGGGGCTGCTGGCCTTTTGGGAACGTCAGCGCATTCGCCGGGGGGAGGAATCCTTGCTGCGGATGGGGGTCTTCAACCGCCGCATCTACCTCCTAGGTCTGGCCATTGGCACCCTCCACACCCTGCTGCATGTGGGGGTGCAGTTCAACCTATTTCAGTTTATTCCGGCGGTGGTGGGGCTCAATCCGGTACAAACGGCCCTGGTGGTGGCCCCCCTCACCCTGGCTCAGATCGGGGTGCTGCTGGCCCTGGCCAAACGACGCCCCCGCCAACCCCATCGCTGGCTGCTTCAGTGGGGGTTGGGGATCAAGGCGCTGGGCATCCTGATGCTCTGGGCTACCATCCAAGATCAGCTCACCCTGCTGAGCCTGATGCCTGCCCTAGTGGTGATGGGCCTGGGAACAGGTCTGTTTGCCACCTACATCACATCGCTCACCTTCAACGACACCCGCGCCGAAGAAAAGGCCGAAGCCCGTGGCGTCTATCGCCCCTTCCAAAACCTAGGGGCTTCCCTGGGGCGAGGTATCTTGGGCACCCTGCTGGTGGGTATTGCCTCCCGACACATTGTGGATGGCATTCTGGCTGAACTGGGCCAAGCCCTGGAACCCCCAGAGCGACGACAGGCGATTCAAGCGCTACAGTCCGCCCTGCAAACCCTCCGCCCCAGCGAACGCCAAGATCTATTCGCCGGATTGCCCGACGCTATCCAGCCCGCCCTTCCCACCATTCTGCAAACCGCCGCCCTCACCGCCATGCAGCAGACCCTATTGGTGGCCTTTGGGCTGTGTCTGCTGTGCCTGGGGCTATCGTTTTGGCTCCCCAAAACCTCCAAACGCCTAGAAGCCGCCATTGATGTCTAGGGAAGTTCTAGGTGCTCTAAGGCGGTTAGCGCAGGTTGGGTGGAATCAGTCCGCACAAAGCCCCCGTTAGGGTGGGCTACAGTGCAAGCCAGAAGAAGGCTTCTTGAGATTTCAGTCCTTGGCTTATCCCGAACTCAGGCTACGTATTAAAGATCTGGTCGCTGTTAGCGAAATCCTGGGAGATCCCCCCTAGCCCCCCTTAAAAAGGGGGGAATTGGCTTCAAAGTCCCCCTTTCTAAGGGGGATTTAGGGGGATCTCCTTTAAGGGGGGCCGGGGGGATCAACCTCAAGGGGGCTAGGGGGGATCTCCTAGGCCGATCCCATCCGCCAACGCTGGCTCCAACGATGGAAGGCTTGACGAAGTTTGGCCCACCAACGCCGCCCCAACGAGAGCCAAGGGGAATTAGGGGGCGCAGTCTTTTTGAGACCACAGTCCTGAAGCTGGTCGAGCATGGCGGCCAGGGTGGCATCGGCCTGGGCAAACTGGGCCGGCAGGCAGCGCGACTGTCTCTGGCAAGAACGGCACAACATAGGCAATCAAGCCGAAGCTTGGGGTGCAACAACGGAGAGCAATGAGAGCAGAGAGCATACGGTCAACGGCAAACCCTTTGGTGAAGGAAAATTTGCCTCATCCATTCTGAACGATCCCCTGCGATTCGGGTTCCCTAGTAGGGTAATTCCACGCAAAGCTTTACCAACAACACCATAGACTTCACGGGGCCATCGGGGAATTCCGCAGTGTCCCCTGCTTTGATGGTCGAGGCATAACCTGTCCAGGGATAACCCGAAGTCTCCAGAAGACCCCCCGCCCTTGGCCCTAGGTCGTAAGATAGGGGCGTGGTGGTTGACCAAACTGGTAACGGAAACGGTATGCAAGTCCCTCTGGTGTCTGCGTCTCGGTTGGCCCGACAGCGGGAAATTGTGGAAATTGTGCTCGGCCACGGCTGGGACTATATGCGGCGGCTGTTGGTGGGGGGCAAAACCGACGAGCCGGATATCCCGCCCCCGGAGGTGTTGGTCAATATTCTCACCGAATTGGGGCCTGTCTATGTGAAGCTGGGCCAGTTGCTCAGCACCCGCCCCGACCTGCTGCCCCCCCGCTACATCGAGGCCCTCAGCAGCTTGCAGAGCACTGTACCCGCCGTTAGCCCCCAGGAGGCCGAACGCCAAATTCGCGCCGCCCTGCCCCGCCCCCCAGAGGAGATCTTTGCCGACATCAACTACCGCGCCATCGCCGCCGGATCCATTGCCCAAACCCACCGCGCCCAGATGAAGGATGGCCGTACCGTCGCCCTCAAGGTGCAGCGTCCCGGCATTGAGCGGCAGGTGGATCAAGACATGGCCCTGATTCGCGATGTGGCGCGGCTGATGTCGGCCACCCAGTTTGGCCAGCGCTACAACGTGGTGGGCTTGGCCGAAGAGTTCGCAGACGCCCTCAACGCCGAGCTAGACTTCCTCACCGAGGCCCACTACACCGACCAACTGCGCCGCAACCTCTCCCACAGCGGCTGGTACGATCCCCAACAACTGGTGGTGCCCGATATTGTCTGGGATCTCACCAATGCGCGGCTGATGACCATGCAATGGCTGGATGGCGTGCCCCTGCTAAAGGCCGACTTGCCCTTGGAGAGCCGCAGCCAGGTGACCACGCTGCTATTTCGCGCCTTTTTTAAGCAGTACTTTGTCGATGGCTTCTTCCACGCCGACCCCCACCCCGGCAACATGTTCTACCTGCAAGATGGCCGCGTCGCCCTGCTCGACTGCGGCATGATGGGCCACCTCGACCCCCGCACCCGATCTACCCTAACGGAGATGGTGCTGGCCATTGCCAGTTCCGACGCCCAGCGCTGCGCCCAGCTCACCCTGCAACTGGCGGAACCCCTGCAACCCGTTAACCTGGCCCGCCTAGAGAGCGACTATACCCGCCTGCTAGGGCGCTACTACGGCCTCAGTTTGGAACAGTTCAGTACCGCCGTGGTGTTTGGCGAAATTTTGGAAGCGGGCATTAGCAACCACCTGCGCTGGCCCGCCAACGTGGGGCTGTTCACCAAATCCCTGGCCAACCTAGAGGGGGCCGCCCGCCAGTTCAACCCTGGGGTGAACCTAATCGACGAAGTTCGCCCCCTGATGGTGGATTTGTTTCGCCATCAACTGGTGGGGGACGATCCCCTGCAAGCTATCCTGCGTACCGGGCTAGAGTTTCGCAACCTGTCCCTCAGTTCCCCCCGCCAGTTCGGCTTTTTGCTGGATCGCCTCAGTTCCGAGCAGCTTCAGTGGAATCTTAAAATCCAAGGTCTCGACGACCTGCGCCGCAGCATTGACGACGCCGCCAACCGCCGATCCTTCAGCACCGTAGTCGCGGCCCTAATCATCGGAGCCGCCATCGTCTCCACCGGACGCCAATCCTCCCAGGTGCAACTGCTCACCATCGCCCTATTCATCGCCGCTAGCCTGTTGGGTCTGTGGCTGGTCTACAGCATTTGGAGATCTGGACGCCTGCGCTAACCCCCTCGCCATCCGCAGCATCTTGGCAGATTTACCTGTCGCCCAGGATAGTGTCGTTACACCCCCCACCAAAATTGAGGATTTAGGGCCGGGAAAATCAGCAAAAATCATGGGTTGAGAATGCCCCTGTCATCGCTGTTTAACCTGCAATCGTCCCATGGGGTGGATGGCGGAATGTAACGATTCCTTGACGGGCTAACGTTTGGTTGCCTAGGACTCATTGCCCTAGGATGAACGTGCTACCGTCCAAGATAGATTTCAACGGGGCAATCCTATGAAGATCGAACGGCCCAACGCGGCTCCCCTCACCAAAGCCGACCTTGCCCACCTAGACACCCTCCGCGCCATCGTAGAAGACGCCGTGGCGGATGGACTGGTGACCAACGACGAACGGGACTACATTGATCGCGTGATCTGGTCTGATGGCCAAGCCACCCCCCAAGAGCTAAATCTGGTGCAAGACCTGATTTGGTCGAAGGTACAATCCGGCGATTTAGTCCTGGAATGGAACTAGGCTGAGTCCCTCGGTTGACCGTAGCGGGCCACAGCGTAATGATGGGCCGACAGTTCTTCGGTATCGACCAGGGGCGGCAGGGTGAGGGTGGGGTCTTGGTATTTGCGGCGCAGGGCCAGACCCAGTAGATAATCCGCAAAGTGAGGATTTTTGGGCAGTAGAGAACCGTGCATGTAGCTGCCGAAGACATTTTTGTAGCGGGCACCTTCGTACTCAGCGGCGGCGTTGTTGCCAAATCCGGCCACGGTTTTGGCGAGGGGTTCTACGCCTTCGCCCAAAAAGGTTTGGCCAGAGTGGTTTTCAAAACCGACTAGGGTTTTGGGGATAATTTGGGGTTCGCTAGTCTGGGCATCCGGCATCTGGGGATTGGCGTAGAGACGCTGCATGTCCTGGTACATAGCGTCAGGAATCTCGGCCACCAGGTTGCCAATGCAGCGCTGCTTGACCTCGGTACCGGGGGCTTTGGTGTTGACGTTGATGATGCCCAGACCCGGTGTTTCCTGGCCGTTGCCCATCAAAAAGGTGTTGCCCATCAGTTGGTAGCCGCCGCACACCCCCAAAAACACCACTCCCGCCTCGGTATCGGCCTTAATGGTGTCAGCCTTGATCTGGTGAAAGTCTTCCACTACCGCCACCTGGTCGTTATCCTGGCCGCCGCCCATAAAGTACAGGTCGGTTTCGCCCGGTTGGGGTCGGTCGCCCATGGTCAGGGATTTGATGGTGCAGTCAATCCCTCGCCACTGGCAGCGCCGCCGCAACACAATCAGGTTTCCTGTGTCGCCGTAGAGGTTGAGGTGGTCGGGGTAGAGGTGGGTGAGGGTGAGGGTGAGGGGCATGGGGAGGGAGGGAAGGTGGGAAGGTGGGAAGGTGAGAAGGTTGGGGGGTGAGAAGGTTGGAAGGTTAAAAGGTTGGGGGTTAGAGGAGGTCTAGGGTTTTGCCCATGAGTTTGCGGAATTCCAGCATGGCGGTGTAGGTGGGCATAACGAAAACGGTATCGCCATCGAGGGCGTGGGCGAAGGATTGATCGATGGCATCGTGGATGGGTTCTACGGTGGGGATGGCCTCTGGGGGATGGTCGAGGGCGTATTTCAGCCGTACTCGCATGTCCTTGGCGCGAATGCCGCTGCACAGTACCCAATCTAAATGGGCTTGGTTGAGGCGTTCCAGCTCGCTATCCCACAGCCAGGAGACATCTTTGCCATCGGCGGTGTTGTCGTTGATGGCGAGGATGAGCTTGAGGGCGGGGATGTGGCGCAGCAGTTCTAGGCTGAGGCTGAAGCTGGCGGGGTTTTTCACCAGCAGGAGGCGATAGTGGACGGTTTTGTCGCCCACCCGGCGGCTGAGGATTTCCCCTCGGCCAAAGGCGGGTTGAAAGGTTCGCAGTCCCTGAATCGCCAAGTCTGGCGCTAACCCCATCAGGGTGGCCATGGTGAGGGCGGTGAGGGCGTTATACACATGAAAAAAGCCGGGGGAGGCGGTGCGGGCCTGGGCGATATCAATGGCCTGATGGGCAACGGTGCCATGGATGGCAAAGTCTGTCGTCAGGTCTTCATTGATGCGGATGTTAGTGGCTTCTAGGCCGGGGGTGCCCGGTTCGCGGCGGTGCAGCTTTCCTTCGTAGGGCAAAAAGCGGGCGTATTCTTCGGCGAGGGAGACGAAATAAGTAGGGTTGGGTAAGCCCTGGGTGAGGCGGGCGGTGCGGGGATCGTCGCCGTTGACCACCACCTGGGCCTGGGGGCATTGGGCAATGCCGTCGCGGATCAGTTTTTCGGTGCGGTCAATTTCGCCGTAGGCATCGAGCTGATCTCGATACAGGTTCGTCACCGCAATGACTTGAGGCTTTAATAGGGCGGCAATGCGGGGCAGGGTGGCCTCTTCGACTTCCAAAATGGCGTGGGTAAAATCCAGCCGTCCTAGGGCGTTGCTCTGCTTAAGTAGTTCCGACAAAATACCCTGGCTGAGGTTAGCTCCGGCCCTGTTGCGGAGAATCTTGATCCCCTGCCCCTGGCTGACCATGGCATCGAGCATGGTTTGGGTGGTGGTTTTGCCGTTGGTGCCTGTGATCGCTACCACCGTGGGGATTTGCTGCACCAGCGCCCCTAGGGCAAAAGGGAAATACTTACCCACCAGGTATCCCGGCAGCGCCGTCCCCGATCCCCGACCCGACCACCGCAGCACCAGGGTCAGCGCCTTGGCAAAGGCCACGATGGGAATGAGCAGCAGTTGGTTCATGGCAGACCGCAGAGTACCAGGACTTCCCAAAGACAGGGAATATTCTGTCCAAGGTACCGCAAAGGCATCCCCCCAGATCAGTCCGCCCTGGATATCGAGTTCTGAATGACTGTGCCGCTGGTGTAGTGTTCAGCGGCAAGCCGTCACAACTCTGGGATAGTGATGGCCAACCACGGGGGCTAACCATGGGGAGAATGCCTAGGCTACGGGCGGCAGAGGCGGCGTAAACACCAGGGCGCTGGCGGGAATATCCGCTGGGGCAACGCCCAGCAGCAATGCTTCGACGGCACCGATCCCCTGGGGTGTGGTGATGAGAATTTGCGTATCCGCACCAACGGGCTGCAACGTGATGAAGGCGGCTAAATCCTCAGGGTTAGACAGATCGGCAAAGGCGGGTCGATCCAGCACTGGGCTAACGTTGATCAGATCGCCCTCGCTGGCTTGGAAGTCGGTAATGACGGTTAATCCTGGGGCCACCATGCCGTAGGTGGGATGGTTAATCAGGTCATCCTCGGTCTGGGTACCAATCACAAAGGTATCGCTGCCTTCGCCTCCGGTGAGGATGTCTACCCCAGGGCCACCGTAGAGCAGGTCATTACCCAGGCCACCGAAGAGGTGGTCATCGCCAGGGCCACCCTCCAGCCAGTCATTGCCCGCTTCGCCAAATAGCAAATCGTTGCCAGGGCCACCCAAAATCCCATCGTTGCCAGGGCCGCCAAAGGCTAGGTCGTCCCCGTCTCCCGCCAGGATGAAGTCGTTCCCGCCGTAGCCGTAGATCACGTCATTGCCCTCGGTGCCAAATAAGGCGTTTTTACCGGGGGTCCCCTCCAAGGGGGGGAGGGCTGGGGGCAAGGATTTCGCTGTTCCAAAGCCTGGGATGGACAGATCCTCAGGGGTAGAAGCTTTCACCTCCACAACGTCAGGAAGGACAGGTTCGGGAAGGACAGGTTCGGTCTTAGGCGTTGGGCTATCCACCGGAACCGTGCCCGTCTTGCCCTCCGCTGGCAGCGGTAGAACCGTCGTAACCTTGGAGGGAGGAGCGAACATGATGTGACCTCAATGTGTAGCGCAGCATGACCTTCACAACACCCCACGACCATTAGGGGGGAGAACACAGGACGTGATCACCCTACCGAGGATGCCGATGTGGTGTAGTTAACCGTGACTGATCCAGGGAATTGGAGCAGCACATTATCTTTAGTTTTAGGCTAAACCGTATATCCCAATTCTAGGAACTCGGTATGTATCCGGAGAGTTTGCATTTTTTTTACACAGATACTTTAAAACCTGCGTAAATTATGTCAAGGTTTCGTGAACCGTTACGTAAATTCCCTCGATGGCCAAGGGCGATCCGCTGGCATGGGGGATAGACAGCACAAAGCATTCCTCCCTCAGTAGGGCAGGAATGCTTTGTGCGAAGCCCGTTAGCGCCCTAGCCCTGGTGGGGGGAGCGTTGGTGTAGCGCCTGGTAGACCCGGGGGCGATGAAAAGTGGGCTATCGCCGCCATCGGCAGGGTCAATGTCATCAAGGCAATGACAATGCCGAGCAAGTTGGAAAAAATACTGGGAGGTTCCCCCGGAGGGGTGTCGGTTTGACTAGCAGAATCCATGCAATTTTAGGACTGAAATCAGCAAAGCGGGCTTGGTTAACCTAGGAGGTCACGCAACGGAAACGTCCGTCAGCCCATCCGTAAATATCGCCGCAGAACCTTCTATCAGACCATCTTAGACATCACACCACAACAAACAGTTCCCCAAGGCACAAAGCCGTAGACCGCCACTATGGAACCCTGACAAACCATGGCCCTAGAGCTATGACCTACCCTGTCTCCACAACAGGCCAACCACAGTGAACCAGTCATTCCTTGGGCGGCAGCCACCATCGGTTGACTAGAGCCGAAGGGGGACGATAGCCCAAGCAACGGGGGAACTAGCGAACAGAGATCTGTCCAGCTAGGCTCATAGTCTAGCATTCCCCACGGGTGGGCAGTAGCCCTAAATCGTTACAAAGATTACTGAATTTGGGTGTGGTTGTCCGAATTCCAGGGTGCCGGTCTGGGGGTAGTGGTCGGGGAACCCAGGATCGGTGGCCAAGCAAAAACCCCTAACCACGACCCGCTGGGGGCTGGGCTAAGGGCTGTTTCCTAGGCAACAAACCGTGGAGAACGTAACCAAGGCTTGCCTAGGCTTTCGGGTTTGAACCCTGATACCCAGTCCCGGTTGACGCCCCCGGTTTTGGTGGGCGAGGAGACCTCACCCCTACGTGCCGCTAAACGGGTGGGGCTTGGGGAATCCATCAGGTGGGGTATCTGCGACGGTCTGTTCCCCGGTGAGGGAGGATTCCCATTAGCGGCGTTGGCGGAAGTCGTTGAGCCATTCCCTCATTTGGTCGGCGGCAACTTCGCGCCCCCCTAGGCCAAAGGCCAGCGCGATAGACACCGCCACGGCCCCCAAGAGCAGACCAAAGGCCAGATTGACAATATCGGGAGCCACACCCATTTGCTGTAGGGCCATGGCACCGACAAAGATCAAGATGGTGATGCGGCTGGCGTGGGCCAGGGTTCGGGCTTGGCCAGTCCCCATGGCGCTCACGAGGCGGAAGGCCAAGTTGGCCAGATATAGCCCCACCGCAAAGACCACCAGGCCACTGAGCACTCGCACGCCAACCCGCAGCACAGCCCGCACGATGTCCGTTAGGGCGGCAAAATTGAGGATCTCGGTGGCGGTGACAGCCCCAAAGAGCACGATGGCCACCAGGGTAACGATGCCCACCAGTTCCGACGGGGTGCGCCCAGGGGAGGTGACGGGGGCCAAGGGTGCGCCCTCAACCTCTAGTCCGGGGGGGGTGGGCTGGGGATCTTGCTGGAGTTCCGGCAAGCCCAGGACATTGAGGATGTTGTCAAAGCCAGCGTTACGGAGCAATTCGGTGACCAAGTTGGCCACAAATTGGCCCACAAAGTAAGCCGCCGTCAACACCACCCCGGCCATAATCACCTGGGGAATGGCCGTCATCACCTGCTCTAGCATGGCGATGGCGGGGGCCGAAATGGCATCAATGGCCAGTTCGTTGAGGGCCGCTACCACCGTGGGAATCAGCACCAGAACGTAGATCAGGGTACCGACCAGGCCTGACAGGGAAAGCCCTTCGCTGGCGGTCGATTTCAAGCCGAGGCGGGGGCCAATTTGATCGGCTCCAATGGCGATTAACAAATTGGTGGCGACCCCACGCACAATCCGCGCAATGATCCAGCCTAGGGCCAAAATCAGGCCCGCCGTAATTAGCCGAGGGATGGCCTGCAAGAAGGCGTTGATCAGTTCCTCCACGGGGGCCAGCAGCCCTGGCAGTTGAAGGGCGCTCAGCACTAGGGGAATAAACAGCAGCAGAATGAACCAAAACAGCACATTGCCGATGGTTTCATTCAGCACTACAGGGCTTTGACCACCCTCCAATCCGGCTTGCTGGGCTAGGCGGTCATCCAAATTAAACCGCCCTAGCCCATTGACAACGAGGGTTCGCACCAGGGTCGCCACGATCCAACCAATGCCGAGCAGCAGGGCTGCACCGCCAATTCTGGGCAGATAGGCAAAAATCTGATCCAGGAAGTTGTTCAGCGGGGTCGATACCGCCGTTAGATTGAGGGCGTTGAGGGAGGCGATAATGGCGAACAGAAAAATCAGCCAGTACACCAGGGTGGCGGCCCACTGTTCCACGGGTAGCTTTTGATCGTTGGGGGTGCCCGTGGCCCAATTGGCTAGGCGATCATCAATGCGGGTACGCTTCAGCACATTTTTGACCGCTAGCGCGATCACCGTGGCGAGAATCCAGCCCAGCACCAGCAACACCACTGCCCAGACTAAACTGGGCAAAAACTGTCCCAACTGCACCGAAATCTCCTCCAAAAAACGACTGAAGGAGGTGACGGGGTTGGTGGAAATCGGCACCGGGTCAACCTGGGCCAACGGGGGAATAGAGTAGGGTAGAAACATATACATTTCGGGGCTTAAGGATCATCCTGAGGGGAGCGAATCAGGTCAGATAGCCACCTAGCGCTGAACCTACCTACCGTATCCTAAGGATGAGGATGGCAGGTCGCAGATTGCCAGAGGGCCGTCCCTGACCACACCGTAAACCGTATCACCCCATCCCGATTCCTTCAAATTGCTTAGCAACATTTCTCAGAACAGGAACCGTAAAATAACTGACCTAAGCTATGAATAAAACACTCAATTTTTAAAGGATCGTTAATAGGTCATAAATGTAATAGGTCATAAATGTCCCACAGTCGGAGATTCGCCACCCTATGCCAGACCCTACGGTTTTTCAGCAATCCATTACAATCCAGGCTGCGCCAGGGGTGGTAGATCGCTGTTTCACGGATCTGCCTAGGATGCACCAATGGCTGAATCCAGCCCTACGCTGTGAACCCATTGATCCCTGGGATACCCAGGCGGGAAGCCGCTGTTGGTTCAGGCTGCAAATTCCCCTCTGGCAACCCAGTCTTCACTGTACGGTGGTAGAACGAGGGCCAGGGCTGATTGTCTGGGCCTTTGATGGGTTTTTCCAGGGCCAAGATCGCTGGCAGTATGACCCTACACCCGAGGGTACGGTTTTGCTGAACCGCTTCGAGTTTGTCATTCCCAATGCCCTGGTGGCCTGGGGCTTTCAGACCGTGGCCGCCCCCTGGACTCGGCGCGATATGCAGGCCCAATTGCAGCGCCTTAAGGCCCTGGCTGAGGCCCAAGCCTAGGGACGCAAATCATGGGGCAGGGCAGGCAGCGTGGCTCCTTAACGCACCGTGGGGATCGCCGCCACGACAATCCCCACGCAACATCGATAGGTTTTGGTAACTCATACCAGATCCGAGGTAGAAAACCCCGATTCCTAATCTGTTTAACCCTACGGAGGGGCGAGGTCTCCTCGCCCCCTAAATCGGGGATAGCCAAGCAGGATTTGCGTCAGGCGGGACTTGATATGACCTAGAGCTTAGCGACCACCGCCGGAATTGCCGGAATTGCCGGGATTGCCGGATGGCCCACGCCCTTGACCAGGGGCACCGGCTGGGCCACGACCTCGGTTATCGGGGCGTAGAGCCTCGCGTAGGGCGTCTTCGCTGACCCCCAGTTGGGCGGCGGCGGCGGCAAAGTCGGGACGGTCGGGAATACCCATAATGCGGCGGAACTCGGCCTCACTGACGCCGTACTGCTGGGCAAGGGCAGTGAAGTCTGGGGGGCCAGCCTGGGGGCCTTGGCCCTGACGCTCTTGGCGCTGGGTTTGCATGAAGTTGTGCATGGTTTCCCGCAGTTCGTCCTCGGTGGTGCCGAGTTCGGCGGCGGCGGTAGCTAGGTCAGGACGTTCTGGGCGTTGATCGGGAACCCCTAGGGCCGACCGCAGGGCGTCTTCCGTCACCCCTAGTTCGGCGGCGGCTTCTGCGACATGTTCATTGAAACGTTCGCCCCGTGGCCCTTGTCCTTGGCAAGCCCCAGGGACTTGGCCCTGGCCCCGACCTTGGCCCCGACCTTGGCTCAAGACATCGTTATTGGACGGATTTTGATTACTTTGAGCGGTCATGCCAGGGGCAGATGGGCTGGTGGCGGCGACGGCTGGACGAATCGGTGTGTTGCTGAGCAGGGTTAGCCCAACCAAGCCCACGAAACCAAAGCCAAGGGACGCTTTTAGAAGACTATGGTGTAGCGACATAGGAGTTATCAAACCTCGTACTCGTATAGGGATCTAGACCTCGTCCCTGAGGCAAAGGCGGACTGGCTTCAAGGAAGGTTCCTCGCTCTGGCCCGGACTGGGTCTACGCTTCCCATTAAGCCAAGGCAACATGACGGAACCCTTACGGGTAAATTACAACTTTGTCATGATGGGTTCAGAACGGTCTGTCAAGATCGGGAATAACTCAGGCTGAGGGGATCAGAAATTCCATCGATCCTCTGGCCATCGATAATCATCAGGACGTTTAGCCACCGTGATCACAACCTCACCGAAAACCCTGGATACCTTTGACCCCAGCGGGGTTGGCTTGGATAATGGCAACCTCTACGGTCTACCCTGCAGCTATGAGGAGGCCAGCATTATTGTGTTTGGGGTGCCCTGGGAAGCCACCGTGTCCTACCACGAAGGAACGGCCCAGGGGCCAGCACGCGTTTTAGAGGCTTCCTCCCAGCTCGATCTCTACGACCGGGATAACCCGGAGGGCTGGCGACAGGGGATCTTTATGCCGCCGATTCCTCAGCCTTTGCACCAGTTGAATAACCACATGCGGGAGGCGGCTCACCGCGTTATCCAAGCCACGGAAAAGGGCATTGCCATCGCCAGCCAACCCCTGCTCCAGGAGTCCCTAGACCTAGTCAACCATGGCTGTGAACAAATGAACGGTTGGCTCTATGGCCAAGCCTCCCACGCCCTCGATCAGGGGAAGCGAGTGGGTGTAATTGGCGGCGACCACAGCGTTCCCTTCGGCTATCTGCAAGCCCTGGCCGAGCGCTACCCCGACTTTGGCATCCTCCACATCGATGCCCACGCCGATTTGCGTTTGGCCTACCAGGGCTTTCGCTACTCCCACGCGTCGATCATGAACAACGCTCTCACCCTGCCCCAGATCAGCAAATTGGTGCAGGTGGGCATTCGCGATATCTGCCACGACGAAGTGGCCATGATTGACCAATCCGCTGGCCGTATCGTCACCTACTACGACCCTGTGCTGAAGGAAAACCGCTACCAAGGCATGACCTGGCAGGCCCAGTGCGAGGCGATCATCGCCCATCTGCCCTCCCAGGTCTACGTGAGCGTGGATGTGGATGGCCTAGACCCCAAGCTTTGCCCCCACACGGGTACCCCCGTTCCCGGCGGCCTAGAGATGGAGGAAGTCTTTTGTTTACTGCGTCAGGTCGTGCGTGGCGGTCGGCAAATTATCGGCTTTGACCTCTCGGAAACGGGCGATGGCGAGTGGGACGGCAACGTCAGTGCCAGGATGGTCTATAAACTCTGCTGCCTGATGGGGCTAACCTAGGGCGGGCCGTTCCTTGTTTTAGGATGGACGATGCTCTGAATATAGACGATAGCCCTAGGCGCTGAGCCATGGTGATGGCGTTGGGGACGGCTGGGCCTGCACCAAGTTGAGAATCGCCTGGGCCACGGCCTGGGGTTGTTCTACCATCGCCATGTGGCCGCAGTGGGGGATGGGGATAACGGCGGTCTCTCCGGTTTGGGCACTGGGTAAATAGCCCGCCAGATGGCGTACAAACTTTAGATCCATGACGGGGTCTTGATCGCCTGCAATAAAGTAAAGCGGTGTTTGCAGGGTGCTCACCAGGCGGGGCAAGAGATGCACCTCATGCTCGGTGGTGGATTCCAAAAGGGAACCTAGGGCGGCATCGGCATCGGCTTCTAATAAATCCTTTAGGCGTTGGTGACCCCAGCGGTAGGCGAGGGGCTGCACCACCGAAGCCCGCGTCATGGCCCAGGAGAGGGGGGGCAGATAGCCTAGCCAGGGGGATCGCCACCGCACAATGGTTTGACCTACCTGGCGAAACTGACGAAATTCTCGCTCTAAATAGATCCCCCCTCCGGCATTGAGGCAAATCACACCCTTGACGCGGTCGGGGTAGCAGTGGGCTGCCCACAGGGCAATGCTGCCGCCCAGGGAATGCCCCACCAGCCACACCGGGCCAAGGTCAAGCTGGCGTAGCAGCTCCCCGAGGTCGCGGGCATAGGCGGCCAAGCCGTAGGGAGAGGCGCTGGATTGCAGGGCCTCGGCGGCGGCGGGCAGACCGGGCATGTACTGATCTAATTGATAGCGCGACTCACCAAACCCCCGCAGGTCGTAGTGCAGACAGGGGTGGGACTCTGTGAGGTAGGGCAATAGAGGTTGCCAATACTGCCGACTGAGCAACCAGCCATGGACAAACACTAGGGGCGCTGCGTTACCGCCCGCTGCCAGATCGTAGGTATGGGGAACACCAAAAAGAGTCGCTGTGGCCATAGCTAGATCCTACGCTAGCTCGTGAGCCGAGCGCGTATTCCCTCAGCAATTTTGTGGCCCAGATATTCAGGAATCAAATTTTCGTTGGGGCCAAGCAGGTAGAGAATCAGCCGAGTGCGGCCTCGCCACACCAGCAGGTTGGCATTCACCACCAGCAGATCCTCCTGCCAGACGGCATACATCACCTTGTAAAACAGACCTGGCTGGTTATCGGCCTCAATTAATAGGGCGGGTAGGTGAAACACCGGATCCACATAAAACTCGGTTTCCACGCCCTCCAGCCCCGCATCGAGGTTAAACTCCACGGAGAGCATTTCTTCCACCTCAAAATGCCCCGCCAAGGATTCTTGAATGGCGCGGCATACGTTATCTGCGGTTTGGGGCGTCAGCGCCTTGCCGCCCCGCGACACCACCATTTTGATAAACACCAGCATGGGCGACGCAATTTGCCCATACAGGCTGAGGTTGTGGATCGTTAGCCCGTAGGCCGCCAGCACCCCAAAGATATCGCTGAGCAAAAACGACTGATTGCGATAGACAAAGAAGAGGGCATTTTTGCTGCCCTCTGGCCTAATCTCAATAACTGCTTTTTTCTGCTTATAGAGTTGATAGGCCAACCGCAAGTTCTGTAGCTGGATCTCGCTACTGACAAACTGCTCATAGAACTGGGGAAACGCCCTGTTAAAGCGCTTTAACAGGTCTACGGTGGAGGGATTTAAGCCAGCGGCCATTTTAGAGAACAGGAACTCCATTGCGTTAACGCTAACACTCCTCCTGGAAAGGGAGAGGAATTGGGGGCAGCGGCGATGGGACAGAGTCCTGCCGAACGCTAGAGGGCTAGGCAGACCCCTCGCGTCAGACGGGAACGCCCGCAGGACTTTAGACGCCCGCAGGATCCGTCAATGCCAAACAACGGGAGCCTCACCCTGACCACCATCGCCCCCACCCCTACCCCTACCCCCATGCGTCGCTGAAAGATAGGATGTTGCCAATATTAACGGTTTGCTGCCATCCTAGGCGATGTCGCCATAGGAACATGACGCGGTCAAGTCAGAAATCCAAGGTTTACCCCCGCCAAGCCACGGCCAACCCTCGCTAAGGGGATGACTCACGCCGGAGATGCAGGGAAACGCGACAGTCCCAACCTTCCTCCTACGCCCTAGGGGAAGGCGTCTTACCCCAGCCGCAAACTGACCTGTCCAACGGCATACGGTTGCGACAAAATACTCTTAGACTAGAATGAGTCTGCCTATCTCCTCAGAATACTGAGTTGTGCCTGCATGGGTTTCTGGAAGAATCTTTTTAATGGATCCGATGGTTCCGCACCGGGAGAGCCGGGGAGTTCTGGCACGGTGTTGGAGGCCATTCCAGAGCAGCAGGAGGGCAGCGCCATTATCTTCAGCACCGACCGAGAGCTTGACCTCTACGAGCTAGAGGAACTCTGCAACGCCGTGGGCTGGGCTAGGCGTCCCATTCGCAAGGTGCGCAAGGCCATCCAGCACAGCTACCTAGTGGTTACCATGTGGGAACAGCGTGGGGTGCGGCGGCGGCTGATTGGCTTTTCGCGGGCCACCTCCGACCACGCCTTTAATGCCACCATCTGGGATGTGGTGGTGCACCCCGATTTCCAGGGGCGGGGGCTGGGCAAAGAACTGATGAAGCAGATGATCAAAAAACTGCGTAGCGAAGACATCAGTAACGTCACCCTCTTTGCCGATCCCCATGTGGTGGACTTTTACAAAGGTTTGGGCTTCATGCCCGATCCAGAGGGCATCAAAGGCATGTTTTGGTACCCCGACTAGGGGACGCCCTCCCCCACGGGACATGAGGCAAAGGAGTTTCTTAACCCAAGTCCAGGTTAAACAGCCTTGTTTGAACTTTGCAGCAACTTCAGGGCCGCGCCGACGGCAGCACCGTGCAGGCCATGGTTAAGACCAAGCTATCCGGCGCAAGCTAAGCCTGCGTTCCGACTGACAAAATTTGCCAGAACCCATATCCGTCAAAGGGTCAGGAGATCTGTCCCCGACATGATCCAAGGCTCTACTGAGCCTCACGGAGCTGCTGAATTTCCTCTAGGGTGGAGTCGTTTGTCCAGGCATGGATGGCGGTCCAGGCAACCCAACCAAAAATACCAAGGGCCAAACAAAGCGTGACCGTAGAAATAAGCTGTTGCAAAGCAGGGCCAAAATAAACGCGCATTGAGTCACCTCCTAAGCGAATCAAGCAACATCAATCAGAAACGAAGAAGGGAAGACAAACGGGCTAGATATGATTAAGGGGGAAGCCCGAAGTCATCGGTGATTTGGAAGTTTGATGAGCCGTAAGTACCCTTACGTTGGTGCCTCAGTAAAACCCGGAATAAGCTTAGCGTTGATTTACAACCGTATTTTTGCTGAGGGCAAAGAGGACCGTGAACAACCCTGGGCTACTGTTACTGAGATCCTATAGGCCTAGGATACCCAAATTAAAGACCATTCTGCCGTGGAAACTACGGATTTGAGACGGCTAGGGGCGTTCCGATGGACTCTGCAAAGCGTAACGAAGCGTATCGGATTCGTTGCGACCTAATAACCTGTGCAACGTTTCTGGGCAGGGGGTTTCGCTAGAGAGAACTTGCTGATAGAACAGGAACACCAGTCATCTTCGGCGGGTGGTCTTGCCATGGTCAAGTCTTCGCTTACCCCGTTTCGGCAGCGGGGGCAGGGGTCTGCCTCCATCGATCAAACCGCCCAGCTTGCCTTGGCGGTGGCCGATGAAGTCTACCTGCGGTCGCTGTTGACCGATAGTCTGCCGACCCTTGCCCATCCCCACGAAATTGGGGCTGTTTCCATTCAGGTGGGGGTGCCGCTACAACAGCATCCCCAGTACAGCATCGATGGCGTCCTCACCTTCGAGCATATTCACTGCGTCCTGGCGGGGTCGGGGCCAGAGGTGCCGCCCTTGCCGGAGTTTCAGACCCACACCGAGTATCAGTCCGTCACCCACTGCCACTCCGACCTCACCACCCTGGCGGAAAATGTCTCCTCCACCGAGGCCATGGATCTCTTGGCTAGGGCAGGCTTTGACCCCGATCAAATTCGCCACATTCTTCAGTTACCTTCCCAGGCTTGGCATCATTCCTGGTGGTATGCCATCGGTGCCGAAGGATTTTTGTCCGTGCCCTTTCAGCGCCATATTCGCAGCCGTTGCTTTGCCGATGGCACCTTTACCCTCCAATTCAAAGACGACTATGCCCAGGAACGGCCCCACGGCTTCCGCAGCCAGTCTCAGCCCCTGCCGGTGATGGTACACCAGCCGGGGCTGAGCTTTGGCGAAAATCTCATCCGCATCAACCGCGCCCGCCGAGAACTGAGTAGCCCCCAAGCCCTGCTTGTGGCGACCGATCTGACGGAACTGGAAATTGAGGGCTATATTCGCCAAAATGTGAGTCTTGGCAATCAGCGGGGCATTCAGCGCCCCCTAGCGGCCAACTGTCACCTCTGCTACCGGGAACGCTGCCCGTTGCGTGGCATAGACGCTTCTCCGGTGATGGCCTGCCGCTCGTTTCTGCCTGCGGAAGCGGTGATTTAGGAGGCACGTCGCGAATTTCACTTGGGTGAAGTAGATTGAGATGATCCCCCCAGGTTCTATCGATAGTAGATTGACCTTACACCCCCCTTAATAAGGGGGGATGGGGGGATCTTCACGGTGCACCTCATTCCAGTGAAATCCGCACTTATACTGTCCGCACCATTGGCCCATAAAAAAAGAGGCATAGCTAGGCTATACCCCGTCAATCTGCATGGCTAACCCAAGGGCCGAAGGATTAGGGGAGAGCGGACAATCGCCCGAATCCCTAGCCGGAGGCCATCACCCTAGGACATGGCCTGGATGATGTAGTCAAAGTAGGGAGCGGCCTCGGCTGCGTCTTCGTCAGACAGCAGGCTGAGGGAGGCTTCCTTGAGGCAGCGCACCGCTTCGGCCATACCGGGAACGGGCACATCCAGGGCGTTGTACATTTCGCGCACGCCAATCAGGCCAATGCTTTCGATGGGATCTTTATCTCCGGAGATCACACCATAGGTGATCAGCCGCAGATACCAGCCATAGTCGCGCAGGCACAGGGCGCGCTGCTTTTGGCCAAAGGCATTGCCACCGGGGGCGATGAAATCGGGCCGACGCCGCCACAGTTCGCGGCTGGCTTGGTCAACGATCTTTTTCTCGTTCTCAGACAGGGTGCTGGCGATGCGCATCCGCTGCTCACCCGTTTTCAAAAAGTCTTCGATGGCCTTCAGCTCACCGCTAGTCGGGTAGCGCAGCTCATCATCGGCGTTCAAAATGACTTGGCTAACGACAGACATAGTTAATTAATGACTGGGGATGACTCTTTTATCTCTGTTAGTGTAACCAGTTGGGGGCGTCAGGGAAAGTTATCTAGCCATGATCTAGCCTGGATTTCTGACAACTGAAAAACTGGAAGGAATCGACCAAGACGCTTATCTGGCAAGGGGTTAGGGCTTTTTGGCGTCTATGGGATGCATGAGAAATATTTTCGATCCCGTAACGTTTCGATACATTAGCGCCCGCTGAATGATGGTGGCCAATCGTCGAGGACAGATCCCAGGGTTCTGGCCGTGGGCAACGATCTAATCCATGGGCCTAGGCAGAACCCTGGGATCTTCTTGTCTGGCCCAAGAAACCTGGGATCTTCCTATCGGGTAGCGATGATCTACAGCAGCATGGCGGATCGTTCGGCCAGATCAGACCGTTCGCCCTTGGTGAGGGTGATGTGTCCGGCGATGGGCTCGTTTTTGAACCGCTCTACCACGTAGGTGAGGCCGTTGCTGGCGGCATCGACGTAGGGGTTGTCGATCTGGTCGGGATCGCCAGTGAGGACGATTTTAGTGCCCTCTCCGGCGCGGGTGAGGATGGTCTTGACTTCGTGGGGGGTGAGGTTTTGGGCTTCATCCACAATCAAAAACTGTTTGGGAATGGATCGGCCCCGGATAAAGGTGAGCGGCTCGATTTGCAGCAGCCCTTGGCTGATCATTTCCTCGTGGCCGCGCCGCCAGTGTTCGGGCTTGCCCCGGCTGTCTTGGGTGCCAAAGATCAGGTCAAAGTTGTCGTAGAGGGGCTGCATCCAGGGGTTGAGTTTTTCGGTGATGTCGCCGGGCAGGTAGCCCAGGTCGCGGCCCATGGGCACGATGGGGCGGGCGATCAGCAGCCGCGAGTAGAGCCGTTCATCCGCCACCTTTTGCACCCCGGCGGCAATGGCCAGCAGGGTTTTGCCCGTGCCCGCCCGACCCACAAGGGTGACCAGGGAAATAGAATCTTGCAGCAGCAGCTCGAAGGCAAAGCGCTGTTCTCGGTTGCGGGGCTGCACCCGCGACACGCCGGAATGGGGCAGCTTGGCGAGGGGGATGACCTTGCCGCTGTCTCCCTGCACGAAGCCAAGGGCGGTGTGGCCCGGATTAAACTCATCCACCAGGGTAACGGCCTGGTTGGGGCAGAGGGACTGATCGAGTTGCAGGTAACCTTCGCTGAACAGCCGCCCCATGGTCTCTCCAGACACCATCACCTCGGCGGTGCCCATATAAAGGTCGTCGATGTCTACCTTGTCGGTTTCGTAGTCTTCGGCCACGAGGCCCAGGGCGTCGGCCTTAATACGCAGGTTGGTGTCTTTGCTGACCAGCACCACAGGCAGGTCGCGGTGGTGGCGATACTCCATGGCCACAGCCAGGATAGCGTTGTCGCCCTTGTCACCCTCCAGTTCGGGGGGCAATTGCCGCAGGGTTTCGCGATGGCATAGGGCAACCTTCAAATGACCGCCATGATCCAGGGGAATACCCTCTACCAAGGATCCCTGTCGGCGCAGATCATCCAACGTGCGCGACACATGACGGGCGTTGCGGGCGGTGTCTACGGTGCCCTTTTTGAAGCGATCCAACTCCTCGATGATGGTGATCGGTAAAATGACATCGTTATCCTCAAACCTAAACATTGCCATCGGATCGTGCAGCAATACGTTAGTGTCGAGGACAAAGACTTTTTTCATAGGGGAAAGATTACAGTGAGGGGTAAGGAGCCGTAATGGCTAGTCCAGGGCTGTCCTTGGCTAAGGACAACTGTTTAGTCACTGTAACGGATCTGCCCGCCCCTGCCGATCCCCAGGTTCTTGAATCTTGACAGGATCCGTCGATCATGAAGTCCCTGAAGCCCTCCTACCCCAGCCCCTTCTCCCTGAAGGAGAAGGGGAGCCGGACTCAGAACCCCTCTCCTTCAGGGCTACCGCTTATCCCCATCTTGTTTTTATGCCGCAAGTCCTTGGCGATCCCCCTAAATCCCCCTTAAAAAGGGGGACTCTGAATCCGGTTCCCCCCTTTCTAAGGGGGGCTAGGGGGATTCGACCCCAGGCATCAAGCGCAATAGAGACTTATGCATAAGCGGCAGTTCCATCAGGGAGAGGGGCAGGGGTGATGGTAACTATCCCCGGCTAGGAAGGGGTTTCCAGGGGAAGCTTAGGCTGAAAGAAAGACACCCCGGCGGCGGCTATCATCACCAGGCCAATGGCCACCATCATTTGCAGCGTTAGGGTTTCGCCCAGGATGAGAAAGCTAATCATGGAGGCAATGGCGGGCTCTAGGCTGAGCAGCACCCCAAACACATTCACCGGCAGCCGCCGCAGAGCCGCCATTTCTAAGGAGTAGGGTACCGCCGAGGCCAGTACCGCCACCCCCAAGCCTAGGGCCAGAATATTGGGAGATAGCATCGTCCAGCCCTCTGAGATTAGCCCCAAGGGCAATAGCGCCAACCCCCCCACCGCCATGGAGAGGGCCAAGCCATCCCAGCCCCGAAAGGCTTTTCCCATGCGGGCCGACAGCACAATATAGCCGCCCCAGGCCACGCCAGCCAGCAGGGCAAAGGCTACCCCCCAGGGGTCGAGGTTGTCGGTGTGCAGGGGCGACAACAGCACTACGCCCACGGCAGCTAGGGCCACCCATAGGCCATCGATCCAGCGGCGGGAATGCAGCAGCGCCACCAGCAGCGGCCCAGAAAATTCAATGGCTACCGATACCCCCGTGGGAATGCGGGCAATGGAGAGGTAGAACAGGCTGTTCATCATCGCCATGGAGAGGCCAAAGACGACCAAGAGCCGATAGTCGGAGGGGGAATGCCCCCGCCACCGAGGCCGCTGCCACGCCATTAGCACCACTGCTGCCAGCCCCACCCGCAGGGTAACCATACCCAACGGCCCCACTTGGCCAAACAAACTCTTGGCCAGGGTGGCCCCAAACTGAATAGACACCATCGACCCGATCACCAAACATGGGGCGGGCACAATCGCGGAGACCGAGGGTAGCCAGCGAGACATCCAAGTCTCCTAAACGTGGGAAGGGAACAGAAATAAGCTTTAAAAGCATAGCTCCTGACCCAAGGGCCAGGAGCAGCTTTTATAGAAGGTTCAGCTAGAAGGTGGGGTTCTGTATAGCAGACTGTTTGGGTGGGCTTGCCCGGTTCTTGACTTACCCGCCCCTATCATTCCCCAAACCGTTATCAAGATCTGTATTACAACGGAAGAAAATCTAAAATTTCACATTTCTTCGCCCATCCTATGCCTAGCTTTACGAAACCAGGGCCGTGATTCTACGGAATGGCGATTTTTCCTAGCGTTTGGCCCTCCTCCACAGGTTCAGAATTTAGCCGTCCTCCACGGGGATAACTTTGGCCCGATGGAGCAGACGATCCCCGTGCCAGTAGCCCAGATGGCGGATTCGTACCGATTGGCCAGGTTGTACAGAACGCTCTGATTGATGCAGTTGCGGATCGTAGGACACCACTTCCCCCACGCTGCCAATGGGTCGCACCGCCCAGGTTTGCAGCAATTCTTGCAGAGGACGGGTGAGGGGAATGATCTTGCTGGCGGGTAAATCGGGTTTATCTTGAGCCGCCTGGGCCGCATTGGGCCACATCAGCAGCCAGGATTCGATCACGGTGAGGGCTTCCCGCTGCACCTGCTGCCGCAGGGCTTGGTCTTGACGGGTCACTTGCTGCTGAAGCCGATCATACTCTTGGCGCAGGGCGGCGATGGTCGCGGCAGTGTCGGTGATTGGGGGGGATTCTGAAGGGACGGTGGACGGTGATTCTGGATTTGCCTTGGCATCGTCAAACTGAGCGATCAGATCCGCCACAGACACCCCCACGGTTTGGCTCAGCCGTTGCAGCGTCTCCAGGCGCATCGCCCCAATCTGACCTCGCCGCAGTTGATTGAGGCTAGAACGCGATACCCCAGACCGTTGGCTTAGGGCGCGATAGCTGGGGATTTGGGCCTGGGCCATCAGCCGCCGCAGCGGTTCATTGTAGGGGAAGGGCTGGGGTGTTGGAACCGAGGAAGAAGTCATGATCAAAAGGGAAAATCATGCTTAGAGGACGTTTGAAAAGCCGAAGCTTGTCCCAAGTTATACCGATGAGGTCAGCCTCAGTCGTCAAAAATCCCGTAGATTTGCACCGATCTAGCGCCCAATCGCACCTGAGGCAACCCTTTTCAAACGCCCTCTTAGTCAATGCGCTGGAAGCGACGGCCAAAGGGAAACAGCGCCATCACAATCAGTTTGACATGCTGCTTGGCAAAGGGTAAGCCAATGATAGTAATGGCCAGAATCGCAGCGTGAACCAGATGCATGACGGCAATTTCCCAGCCCACAAAGATCATCCACAACACGTTGAAGATAATTTTGAGGATGCTGTTGGGGTTTTCGTCCTCCACAATTTGGCGGCCAAAGGGGGTCATGGTGGCGGTGCCCAGCTTAATCGCTTGCAGACCAAAGGGAATGCCAATGATGGTGAGGCAGAGCAGCAACCCGCCCAGAATGTAGCCCAGCCCCGCTAGGAAGCCTCCAAAAATTAACCAGATAATATTGCCCAGTAAGCTCATGGTGGGTGGCTCCTAACGACGGAATGACAGGCCGCAATCGCCTACAGGATACCTAACCGAGCGGCAAATGGGGAGGACGTTCGCCCACCGATCTGCCCACTGATCTATCCTCAGTAGATCACAAAGCATCGAGACAGGGGCTGAATCCGTAGAAAAGGGGTAGGGTCAGGCTAGACGAATTGGATGAAAAGCCATGACAACCTGCCCTTCTTCAGTATCTCCTACGCCAGCGTTGACCGACGAGGCGAC
>JBIPSI010000040.1:0-41016 GCA_044070495.1 Spirulina sp.
CTGACATAACGCCGAAAAGCATTGATATCTCGTAGGTTGGGTGGCGCGATAGCAGAACCCAACAAGCCCACCATTCGCGGCGAGTGTTGGGTTCCGCTTCGCTGCACCCAACCGACTTTGGAGATGTGTCAGGCAATCAGCAGCGACACATCAGCCATCACGAACTTGGCGGCAATAGACCTGCTAAATCTCCTACATCTCCTCTATGGTCAAGTCATCATTCCAGAGGCCGTATATCGTGAACTAGTAGACATCGATCCACCTGTTCCAGGAGGTATCGAAATTCAAACAGCAACTTGGTTAGAGGTCAAATTAATTGCGAACCGCAACACTGTTAAACGACTCCAAAATGAGGTGAGATTAGATCCTGGAGAGTCTGAAGCCATTGCGTTAGCCTTGGAAATCGGAGCAGGTTTACTACTCATTGATGAGCGTCGTGGCAGAGCAGAAGCTGATCGATTGGGACTCAAAATTACTGGGCTACTGGGTATTTTGGCTGGTTGACTGACAAAACTTGCGAGAACCCAAATCCACCAAAGGGTCAGGAGACCTGACCCCTACATTATCCAAATCCTGTAGGGGCGCGGTTTCCGCGTCCGGCGCAGGATCTTTTGTCAGTCAACCAGGTATTTTGGTTGAGGCAAAACGAAAAAATCTCATTGTAGCCGTGAAACCCCTGATGGATACTTTGATTGCTACCTCAGAATTTCTAGTATCTTCTACTTTGTATAATCAGGTTTTGAGTATAGCCAACGAAACTTAGGCCGTAAGATGGATAAGCACAGCATAATCCTTGTGGTAGAGATAACGATGAGATCCTTGACCAGTGCCCTAGCGCTATTTACTCTGAATGTAATCACAAAGTCTTTTTCGGAAATTTAGTCGTAAGAGACAATCCATTCATAAAGAGAATAATCAAGTATGCAACCCCAATCTCAGAGCTTGATTCAAAAACTAGAAGCACTTTCCTTAGAACACCGTGAAGCTGAAGCATGTCCCAAGTTATACCGATGAGGTCAGCCTCAGTCGTCAAAAATCCCGTAAATTTGTACCGATCTAGCGACCAACCGCACCTGAAGCAACCCTTTTCAAACGCCCTCCAAGTTTGGTGATGTCCCGGTTCCTGCGAGGTTTATCTCTTAATTCAGCAACGCCCATTATCCTAATGACGTTGGTCATGGTGCGGGAACGATCAGCCCCACACGGGCTCTGCCTGACAAGTGGCTAGCTGCTGGCGCAGGTCATCCGCGTCCAAATGGCGGCCAATGAAGACAATCTGATTGCCCGGAACCGCGCTATTCCACGGCTCGACATCCAGGGTGCAGCGTTTGCCGCTGAGCTGAAAGATATGCTTGTTGGGGCTTTCCTGGAACCACAGCAAACCCTTAGCGCGAAAGACATTGCTGGGCAGGGTTTCGAGGAATTGCTCAAACTGGCGCAGGGCAAAGGGGCGATCACTGCGGTACGACACTGATACAAAGCCATCGTTTTCGAGGTGGTGGGAGTGGTGATGGTCGTGGCTGTGAGCGTGGTCGGGGTGACTCTGATGGGGGTGGCCATGATCATTGCTGTGATGATCGTGGCTGTGATGATTATGGCTGTGGTCATGGCCATGATCGTGACCGTGGGGATGTCCTGGGCTGTGGCTGTGGGGAGCCTCCGCCGATTCCAGGGAAATCATGGCGTCGTAGGCCATGGGGTCATTGAAGCCCACATCCAAAATCAGCGGCAGGGGCACAGCAGCCTTCTGGCTGCGAATAATGCGGGCTCCCTCCTTCAGGCTGTGGATTTGGGCCTCTAGCTTCTCCACGGTGGCCTCGGCTACCAAATCGGTTTTATTCAGCAAAATCATGTCGCCATAGGTAATCTGCTTGAAGGCAACTTCGCTATCAAATAAATCGGGGGCAAAGGCTGAGGCGTCTACCAGGGTAATCACCGAATCTAGCCGGGTAAGATCCCGCAGTTCTGTACCCAAAAAGGTTAGCAAAATGGGCAGTGGATCGGCTACGCCCGTAGTTTCAATAACTAGATAATCGATATTGTCAGCCCGTTCTAGCACATTATAAACGGCCTCCACCAATCCATCATTGATGGTACAACAAATACAGCCATTGCTGAGCTGCACCATATCTTGATCGACGGAGACCAGTAGCTGGCTATCAATGTCAATGTCGCCAAATTCATTAACCAGTACCGCCACCTTTAGATTTTGGTTGTTGGTCAAAATGTGATTTAGAAGCGTTGTTTTTCCACTTCCCAAAAAGCCTGTAATGATGGTAACAGGCATACCTCGCTTGGGAATGGCTAGTTGAGAAGGCTGGGACGTTGTACTAGGCATACGAATTTATCAAGTCCTGAGGTAGATTGTCTGATAGCTGAAAGTCAAAATCGTTCACCTGAATGCTTATCCTTTACACCGCCGATGGCTTGCTTCGAGGAATGACAATCGCCAGCAGAAAAATGGCAAGCTGCATGGTGACAATGGCAGGCCCAGAGGGCAAATTAAACACAGCCGACAGCACCATTCCCAACACAGCCCCCAGCGCCCCCAACAGGGCCGACAGAATGACATAGCCCGTAAAGGTACGACTGAGCAAGCGGGCCGCACAGGCGGGGATAACCACAAAGGCGCTAATCAGCAGTACGCCAATGGCCTGAATGGAGGTGCCCACCACCAGGGCCAGCAGCACAATAAAGGCCGTGCGGTGGGCCGAAGCCGAAATCCCCCGCGCAATGGCCAACGGCTCGTGCAGGGTCAGCAAAATCTGGGATCGCAGGGTTAACCCCACAAACGCCACACACACTAAAAGCAGTACCAAAGCCATGACCAAATTGCTCGGTCGCACCGCCAAAATGTCGCCAAACAAAATGCTGTTGATGCCGCCTCGATACTGCCCCACAAAGGTCAGCAAAATTACCCCAATCGCCAGGGACGACGAGTAGACAATATTCAACAAAGCATCCGTCCACAGCCGAGTACGCTCTAGCAAATAGGCCACCCCCAGGGCAAACAACACCGCAAAGGGCAACAGCAACGACCCAGGACTTAGCCCCAACAACAGCCCCAAACTAATCCCCAACAGCGCCGAATGCCCCAGGGCATCACTAAAAAATGAGAGCTGCCGCAGAACGGTAAAACTACCCATCAACCCCCCCATGAGTCCGGTGAGAATGCCGCCTATGAGCGCCCGCTGCATGAAGGGGAGTTGGAAGAGTTCGAGGGTGTTGGTGAAGGAAAGCATGGAGAAAAAGTAATTTAATGCCGATGGCGGTAGCGGACAAATTCTGACCCATAGACGGCGGCTAGATTATCCGGCGATAGGGCATAGTCGGGGGTGCCTTGGCAACGGATGGATTGGTTGAGGCAGAGGACGCGATCACAGTGTTTTCGCACCATGTCGAGGTCGTGGGAAATTTGCAAAATGGCCCAGCCCTGTTCCTGTTTGAGTTGGTAGAGTAGGCGATAGAATTCGGATTCGCTGCGGACATCGAGGCCAGCGGGGGCTTCGTCGAGGATTAACAGGCGGCGGGGGCGCACCAGGCAGTAGGCCAGCAGGGCGCGTTTCATTTCACCCCCAGACAGACGGGAAATGGGCTGGGGGCCGAGGTGAACGGCATCCACCCGATCTAGGGCTTGGCGGACGGCTAGGCGACGGGGCCGATGGTTGGCCCAGGGCAGTTGAGGGCCAAGATCATCCCAGCCCAGGGCCACCAGTTCGTTAACGGTGATGGGAATCCGGCGATCAAACAGAAAATTTTGGGGCAGATAGGCGATTTGATGCCGCACCGGGGCTGGTAAATACCCCCGTCCACTGAGGGACTGGCCCATCACCGATACGGCTCCTGTCCGACGGGGCAGAATGCCTAGAATCGCCTGAATCAGGGTGCTTTTGCCTGCTCCATTGGGGCCGACAATCGCCATATCCGTCCCCTCAGCCAGGGAAAAGGAGACATCCCGCACCGCCGCATAGGTGTCGCGATACACGGTCAACCCATCAACCACCAACACATCAACGCCCACGCTCCGATCCTCCTAAAACCGAAGACCCACGGGCTGGGGCACCAGGGCCACGGGCTGGGCGGGCCATACCGGACGCCATGACTGTTGCTGGCTAAAGGATTCAAAGGAGGCCGCCAGATTCGCCGCATTCTGGCGCATGGCGTTGAGGTAATCCTCTGGCTGCACCGACTCCGGGCCACCCACTTCAATCGGGTTAAAGACGCCCACATCCACGCCCATGTCCTTGGCTAGGGCCGCAAAGGCATTTGCGCCTGCCGAAGGCTCCGTCATGATGGCTTTCAGGTTGGAGGCTTGCACCGTATCCACCACCCGCTTAACGTCCTCCGGCGATGGGCTGATGGCGGGCACATCCACCAAAAATTCCGTCGTCAGGCCATAGCTCTCGGCAAAGTAGGGGGCAAAGTCGTGGAACACTACGAAGGACTGCCCCGCAAAGGGTGCAAGTTTTTCGCTAATCTCCGCGTCTAAAGCCTCCAGTTCGGCAATGAAGGCGGCGGCATTGGCGGTATAAATCTCTGCCCCCTGCGGATCTACGGCAATCATGCCATCGCGAATGTTCTCCACCTGCTGAATCGCCCGCTTGGGATCGAGCCAGATGTGGGGGTTAAACTCGCCATGGTGGTGATGGTGGTGCCCCGCCTCGGCGTGGTCGTGATCGTGGCTGTGGTCATGGTCGTGGCTGTGGTCGTGGTCGTGGCTGTGGTCGTGGTCATGATCGTGGCTGTGGTCTTCATTGGCCAACACGGCCACACCTTCGCTGGAGTCAATGATGACCAGATCCGAGTTCTCGGCATTGGCGATCAGGTCATCCAAAAAGAACTCCATTTCCAGGCCATTTTTCACCAAAACATCCGCATTGGCCAACGCCTGTACATCCGCAGGCCGCGCCTGAAAATCGTGGGGATCCACATTGGTCGGCATCAGGGGAATCACCTCCGCCCGATCCCCCACAACGGCATTAGTGAACTGCGTAATCGGCAAAATCGTCGTCATCACCGTCAAATCCACGGTTTCCACGACTTCATCCGCCGTCCCGACCTCACTGGTTTCGGGAGCGCCCGCACAGCCCCCCAGAGCAATGGCCACCGAGGAGGCCAGCAGTAGAGCGGTTCGACGAAAAGGGAAGAGGGTTGGCATGGGGGTCTCCTTTTTGTGAAGAGGTGGGGAGGTGGGGAGGTGGGGAAGTGGGGAGGTGATTGCAATCAGCGAAAAAATTTTCACCCATCACCCATCACCCATCACCCTTCACTCTTCACCCTTCACTCCAACGCCCTCGCCACCTCCTTGGCGAAGTAGGTCAAAATCACGTCGGCTCCGGCGCGTTTGATGCTGGTTAGGGTTTCGAGGACGACGGCTTGTTCGTCGATCCAGCCCTGGGCGGCGGCGGCTTTGACCATGGCGTATTCGCCGCTGACGTTGTAGGCGGCGATGGGGAGGTTGGTGTGCTCTTTGATGCGGCGGATCACGTCGAGGTAGGCGAGGGCGGGCTTCACCATGACGATGTCGGCTCCTTCGGCGATGTCGAGATCGACTTCTTTGAGGGCTTCGTCACCGTTGGCGGGATCCATTTGATAGGTCTTTTTGTCGCCAAATTTGGGGGCGCTGTCTAGGGCATCGCGGAAGGGGCCATAGTAGGCGGAGGCATATTTGGCGGAGTAGGCGAGGATGCCCACGTTGATCCAGCCTTCGGCATCGAGGGCTTGGCGGATCGCGCCAATGCGGCCATCCATCATGTCAGAGGGGGCCACCATATCGGCTCCGGCGGCGGCATGGGCGAGGGCTTGTTTCACCAGGACGGCAACGGTTTCGTCGTTGAGAATTTCGCCGTTTTCCACAATGCCATCGTGGCCCATGGCGCTGTAGGGGTCGAGGGCAATGTCGGTGATCACCAACAGATCGGGAAACACCTGTTTAATGGCTCGCACCGCCTGGGGAATCAACCCCTGGGGGTTATAGCTTTCGGTGCCTGCATTGTCCTTTTGGGCGTCGGGAATCAGGGGGAACAGGGCAATGGCCCCAATGCCTAGGCCCGTCACCACCTGCAATTCGTCGAGCAGGGCATCTAGGGAATAGCGGAAACATCCCGGCATGGAGGGCACTTCCTGCCGCTGGCCAATCCCGTCCATCACAAACATGGGGTAAATCAGGTCGGCGACGGTCAGCACCGTTTCGCGCACCATGCGCCGCAAAGCGTCTGTTCGACGCAGACGCCGGGGGCGGTGAACCGAGGCCAGCCAGGTTGCCTGTTCGTTCTGAGGGGGAACATCCACCGGGGTGGTTGCCGCAACGAGGGAGGGAGATAAGACCATCGCACCAAAAAGAGTCCGTCAAGAATGAGAATGATTATCATTCCTGAATATCTTAGCCTGCCCTGCCGGGAATTGCGATCCGTTGATGGAGAAAATTCTGTTCCGCCAAAAACCTTGGCCCCAAAAAATAGGGAAAAAATAGCGATATCCAACCATCGCCCCATCCCCATTCGGCCACTGATCAGGAGTCTCGAACGCTAACCAAACCCCTGCCCTGAAAAGGTTCTGGCCCACACCACCACCTCCCCCCCACAGCCCCCTGCGGCCAGGTAGTTGCCCTGGGGCGACCAGGCTAGGCTGGAGAAGCCAGCCGCTACCCCCTCTAGGATTTGGGCGATCTGAGCGGCCCTGTGCCACAGACATACCCAGCCATCTTCCGAGGCCGAAGCCAATAGCCTAGATCGGGGTTGGAAGGCGAGGGCCGTTACCGTGGCGGCGTGCAGATCCAAAACCTGGGATGTCCAGCCCTGGTCGTCGCTGGGGGCTTTGGTCCACACCACCACGCCCTCGGCACTGCTAGAGGCGAGCAGCGGGGGCTTCTCCTGGGCCTCAGACCAGGCCAACTGCCGCACCTTGCCGGGAAAGCCCTGCATTTGCCAGGGATAGGGGTTGTTCCAGGCCCACACCAGCAGCGTCCGGTCGTTGTTGCCCGAAGCCAAATACTGCCCATCCGGGGACAGGGCAAGGGTTCCACTGGCTCCCCCCGTCTCCCGGATTTCAGGGTCGTTGTCCCAAGCTTCGCGTTGCCAGCTTTTGACCCCCTGGTTGCCCGCCAGCACCAAGGCGTTGCCACTGGGGTGCCAAGCCAAATCCAGCACCGATGAGGCTTCAAAATCAAGGGTTGTCACTACCTCCTGGGCAGCGGCATCCCACACCTGGGCATAGCGCCCCAGTCCTAGGGCCAATTCTGGCTGGTGGGGGTGCCATTGCAGGGTATCGACCCACACCCTAGGATGTTCTAGGGTGGTCACCACCTGGGGGGCGGCGGCGGTGATCTGCCAAATCGACACCCGGCCCGTTTGTCCCCCAGCGGCAAGGAAGCTACCATCCGCCGAGAAGGCGAGGGCATCTATAGACTGGCCCTGGGGCGGCTGTAGTTCCACCGATACCCCTGTTTTTGCCTCAAACAAGACCACCTCCCCCGCCGCCGAAGCCACCGCCAGATGGGTACCAGCGGGAGACCAGGCGAGGGCGGTGATGTAGTCGGTGAGGAGGGTTTGCCAGGTGGGGGTGAGGAGCGGCTTGGGTTTGGGCATAGGATTAGATGGGGTGTGAAATCAGTCCCAGGACATTACGGCACTAAACAGGCCCGAAACCCGGCCTCCAACGCCATGGTTTCTAGGTTTCTGCCGATAAAGACCAGCTCGTTTTTACGGGTTTCATCGGGCTTCCACGGGCGATCTTGGCGACCTTCAAACAGCATGTGTACGCCCTGAAAAACCACCCGGCAGTCTTCGCCAGCGAGGTTGAGAATGCCCTTCATGCGAAAGATATCGGGGCCATGGTCGCGCAGCAGGGAGCCAATCCACTGGTTGAGTTGCTGGCCGTCCACTTCCCCCGCTGCCACCAGGGCGATGGATCCCACGGTTTCATCATGCTCGTGGGCGGTTTCGTTGAGAAACTCAGGGTCAAGGGTGAGGGCGTTGCCCAGGTCAAAGGCGTTCACCCCCAGGATGGCGTCCATGTCCACTTGGGCATCGCAGGTGCGGTAGATCTTGGCGAGGGCATTCATGCCGCGAATGCGATCTTCTAGGGCGGTTAGCTCGGCCTCGGTGACGAGATCGATTTTGTTGAGCAAGATCACATCGGCGAAGGCAATCTGCTCCAGGGCTTCCTCGGCGTCCCAATGCTGGGCAATGTGGGCCACATCCACCACCGTGACCACCGCATCGAGGCTGGCCTGGGTTTGCACCTCGTCATCCACAAAAAAGGTCTGAATCACCGGGGCGGGGTCGGCTAGCCCTGTGGTTTCGATCACCAAGTGGTCGAACCTGTCCCGGCGCTTCATTAGGTTGCCGATGATGCGGATCAGGTCGCCGCGCACGGTGCAGCAGATACAGCCGTTGTTCATCTCAAAAATTTCTTCGTCGGCGTCGATCACAAGCTGGTTGTCGATGCCCACTTCACCAAACTCGTTGACGATCACCGCCACCTTCTTGCCGTGCTCATGGGTCAGGATTCGGTTCAACAGCGTCGTCTTCCCCGCCCCCAAGTAGCCCGTCAGCACGGTCACTGGCACCGCCCTCTGTCCGTCAGCAGCCATGGTTATCCCTCGCTTGCGTGGTTGATTTTGTGCTTAATTAGGATAATGATAATCGTTTTCATTGTCGAATTCATGGTCGAAATCAGTCGAGTTGGGCCGGGTTTTCTGGGGATGTTGCCCCTTGGTTAATGCCCATCCGGCGACCCCAGGGCAGGCGTGTGGCGAATCTTCAGTCACGATCTCCAGCCGCGATCTCCCCTGGGCTGCTCGACTTCCTCCTTCATTCCAGACCTCTCGTTATCCTTGCCATGGTGCTTTCCACAGACCTCGCGATCATCGGTGCTGGCCCCCAGGCGCTCACCCTCGTCACCCACCTTCTTCAGAAAAAGGCCAACCTGCGGAACCGCTTTGTGGTGATCGACCCCGCCGGAGATTGGCTGCGCCAGTGGCACCACCAGTTTGCCGCCCTAGAGATTCCCCACCTCAGATCCCCCGCCGTCCACCACCCGGATCCCAATCCCCATGCCCTGCGCACCTTTGCGGAAGGTCGTCCTGATGAACTCTTGCCGCCCTATGCCCTACCCACGACGGGGCTGTTTCGTGACTTCTGCCAGTCGGTGATTGAGCGGTGGGACTTGGCGAATCGGGTGATGGCGGGAACCGTTCAGCATCTAACCCTGGGCCAGGGGCTAGGGCAACCGTCGTTTCGCCTGGGCCTAGCGGATGGTCGTCAGATCCGGGCGCGGCGGGTGGTGTTGGCCCAGGGCGGCGGTCGTCCTCAGCTTCCGGCTTGGGTGCGGCAGATCCCCCAGACTTACCCCAGCCATGTGCTGCGCCACTCTAGCCAGATCGATCTACGGGGGCTTTCCCTGGCGGGGGAGCGGATTTTAATTGTGGGGAGTGGGCTGACCGCTGGGCACTTGGCCCTGGGGGCGGTTAGGCGTGGGGCCACGGTGATTCTGATGGCGCGGCGACAGTTCTATGCCAAGCTGTTCGATGCCGATCCGGGTTGGCTTGGCCCCAAATACCTCAAGGGCTTCCAGGCCGAAACCAGTTGGCAACAGCGCTGGCAGATGATTCAGCAGGCCCGCAACGGTGGATCCCTGACCCCGGCCATGTGGCTGCACCTGCGGCGGCTAGAGCGCCAGGGCAAAATCAGCTTCTATGAGCAGTGCGAGGTACAACGGGCCGAGTGGAAGGGCGATGCTTGGCAAGTTCACTGTAAAACCGCAGCCGACCATGACTGTATCGCCCACCTACCCCTGGATCGCCTCTGGTTGGCCACAGGCAGCCAGCTTGACGTCCCCCATTGGCCGCTCTTGGCGGAGGTGCAGGCCACCTATCCCGCTGAAATCGTGAACGGCTTGCCCGTCCTAGATCACCACCTGCGCTGGCCCGGTTGCAACCTCTTCGTGATGGGCGGTGCAGCGGCCCTACAATTGGGGCCAGTGGCCCGAAACCTGTTTGGCGGACGGTTGGCGAGCGACCGTATTGTGCCAGCTCTCGTCAAACCCAGCCGTCGGATCATCCACGCTGGTTTGACCGCCTAGTTTGGGTAGAGCACCGATTCGTATAAAAATGGGCCACATCTCCTGAAGATCCTATGGCTAGGCCGTCTCAGGGGTTAAAAGCTGCCTATTGGCCCTAATCTGGCGAATGTGCGGTTTTGGCCCAGTTAAAGCTGAAATACCTACCGAATCAGGTTTTTAAGCGTAGACGGGTCTTGGACGAATTCAGACCCGTGAGCACAAACCTAGAGCCTGAGACCCTTTCCACTATCCCGTGCAGGCCCAGGGGCACCGTTGGTTGCTCCCCCACAAACAGCAAGTAGCAATCTTGGCCCGATAGCCGATAATCCCCTTTGGGAACGCCTACCCCTGGCCCAAAAGCTCCGTCTCCTGGTCGAGGAACGCCTAAAGGACATTGATATGAATTTGGGCGGCCTGCATGACAAGCCATACACAGGTCTAGAACACTACCCAATCCGGCAACAGCTAGACACGTATTCAGACAGTCTCACAGCAAGACCCATAAACCTCCCAATGAGTCTTACTATGAGACTTGTGAGTCCAAAATATCTTTGCCGAGCCAGCGATATTGCAACCCGGAGACCTATCGGGACACGACCCTTGAGCCATAAAGATCGGTCTTTTCGCGAAGGCGGTAGGCTTACGGTTGGGCAGCACATCTTCAATGGTTTCCCGTGGCAACGGGCGAATTACGTCATCGCCGCCGTCCCAACCAAGCTGCTACCGTCATAGCCGTACAGGCGCACCCAAAAGTCTCATATTAAGACCTAACTATATTTTTATGAGTCCTGTCATGATACTGGCAAGTCTAAGGCTGCGCGGAATTAATGCTGTATTGTCCTAGACAGGCCTCTATTCATAGACCCTGGCTGCCTGACGCAACACAGCATTGATCGCTCGTAGGTTGGGTGGCGCGATAGCAGAACCCAACAAGTCCGAAGTCCTCGCCGAGGGTTGGGTTCTGTTTCGCTGCACCCAACCTACTTTGGAGATGTGTCAGGCAATCAGCGATGGGCCTAATATCTGTGCGCCTCACAGCGGGATCGCCAAGCCGCGATTTCAAGCTACCCAAATCAGTTTGGATCGATCTCTTGCCTCGAAGGCTGGTCTCACTATAAGTCTATGTAGCCGGTAATGTTCTAGACCTGTGTATGACAAGCCATACACAGGTCTAGAACATTACCGTCGGATTGGCCAGGACAAACTGGACTCAATAGTCTTTTTGCAGGACTCAAAAAGGCACTTGTTGGTCTTGCAGTAAGACATGCTTGGTAAGTATGTGTTTGTCCTGCCGTGCTGGGAATAGTTGGCTTGGATTTGTCGCGAGGGCAGAGATTCTGTCCATTGGGCGGATTGATGATGTTCGGGGATGCCTGTGGAATGGACTGTGGCGGGCTGATGAATGATCGTCGCCGACACTTGTCGGGTCGGATCGTCCTGGGGCGGCGTCTTGGTGGAGTGGCTTGGCGCGAAAGGCGGTGACTTAGCGGCGGACCTTGGGAAGGGTCGTGGATGGACTCTAGGCAGGATTCCTGTGATTTCGAGGATAATTTGTCCGATGAGTAAGGCATATTTTGTCCAAAGGGATCGCTGAAAGCCCTGATCATTCGTTGAACCCTAAAGCCTTTCACCCTCTTCGAGACGAGTGGCGACGACATAGACGCGACGGCCCCACACCCAACGCTTACCGGAAAGAATCCGCCGCTCGCCAACCGCTAAGTTGGCGAAGACGCGCTCCCCCTTCTGTCGCCGTTTGCCCGAGCGCGAGCTGATGCGGTCACTGTGGCGCAGCCTCAGGCGGAAGGGCATGGCCTTGGGCAACAGCAAAAAGCTACACCACGCCTTGCCCACAAACTCTCGGTCACCGGTTAGGCAGTGAACCTGGGCATCGGGGAAGATGCGCTCAAAGCGCTCCAATAACGCCATCCGCTCGTCACTACTGCTGTTGCCGCGCTTGTCTAACAGCGTCCACAGGAGGGGAAAGGCCACCCCTTCGTGGACAATGCCCAGCATTAGGATATTGAAATGCACAGTACCGAAGCTCCAGTTCGTGCGGTCCAGACTCAGGGGCCAGGGCTGTGGGATCTGACTCCAACTCACCACAGCTCGCGCAATGGCATCCAAATCCACGGCAAAGCCTCGAAAAAAGCGGGTCAGTCGTTTGTGGCTGGAGGCACTCTGAGCCCGATTGGCAAAGACGGAGGCGAGCTTGTCTAGGTTGACCGTTTCCACCCGAAACACGGCCACCAGGAAAAGGGCCACAAAGGTCAGTCGGGCTCCATGCCACGGCAGATGGGGGCGCAGTGCCGCTTGAATTCGGGTAATCTCGTTCATGAGGGGGCAATGCTAAGGGGTGTGGTAATTCCTAGCTCACCTCCTCATCCCTCACCTTGTCAAATATCCACCAGTTCTAGCTTTCGGCTCTCCCTGTCATTTTTTGTCCCGGTACCTTGTCCCTTTCCATATCAGCATCCTTGATCTGAGTCACCCCCGCTGCACAAACGACAATCATGCCTTTTTATTACGATTAATAAATTTTTTGAAATGTTGACGGCAATTTCAGGAAGTTTGATTTTGGCTGCCATCAGCCGACATTCCGCAGGTTGACGATTATTTTTCCTTGTGCACTACCTGAATCGATAACTGAAAGTCCCTCCGGCAGAGGGTTTCAGGAGCAGAGCCATTTACTACCCTAAGCAGCAGCTTAACAATTCGCAATCATCCAAGCAGTGGGCTTCGAGAACTGAGATCGCTATCTCTCAAGGCTTTCGGGCAGCGCAAAATTCCTGCATATCGAAAATGATTTGTCAACCTGCGGGATGTCGGATCAGCTTTAGTTCTCAGAAACAAACGTTAGAGGATGTTTTAAAAGGGTCGGTTTGAAGATCAAAAGCTACCTGTACGGATCACATCTTTCCTTGAAACCCTCATTCCTTCGTAGCAGCTCCTCGGTAGTCTAGGTAGTTCAAGCTACCCCAAAGGACTTTTAAAACACTCTCTTAGGCGCATAACTTAAGGCTTTATGCTTTTGAACCGAAGAAAGATGTTTGCATAATATTTCGTATAATAAATAATTACTTAACCTCCTAGCAATTCTCTGTAGATTGTGAGAGCCTGCAAAGCAAATGCTCCAATTGCGGATTGCATAGACATGATGCCTGTCCTATTTTTGTGAAACAGATTGGATCGCTATACTCGGATGAATGGGGTCGCTTCAGATTTGAATTGGCGTTGTTATTATTTATTTTTAAGGCGGATTAATTGATCAAGCGATAGCTGCTTCATTAGTTGATTCAAAGAATCTTATTAACAATTTTACTATTTTCATGATTTGACTGTTTATGAGTAGTGGTGGATCGTTTCTGTGGCTCTTCCGGGTTCAGGGTGATAAGCCCAGCTAATATCTAGGCACAGCAAAGCTTTCAGCGAATGCAGGAAAAACAAAGTGTATCAACCAATACAGTTTCAACCACAGATCCGGAAGAGCCGTTTCTGTTGATCTATAAGAAATGCAATTAGCTGTTTGCAGTTTCTCCGTAACATTTGCCAATAGGGTTGATAGAAGGTAAGAGGGACCGCATTTTGTTCATTCCTGGGAGGGTTTAACTAATGACCGAAATGATTATTCCAGGCACCTACATTGCGGTGCGATCTGAAGGTTTGATTTCTGCCGGGCGGGTGGCAACTGGCATTGTGGGGGTGGTGGGCACGGCGGCGAGTGGCCCCATTGGCCAGCCCATTACCCTGGCAGGCTTTGCCCAGGCTCGCGAATTGTTTGGTCTGCCGGATGCCTTTGAGAACCCTGCGGATGGAATGTATCCATTGACGCTGGTGCGATCACTGGAGCAAATCTATGGCAATGGGGCTTCCACCGTGGTGGCGGTACGGGTGGCGGGGGCCAGTCAATCCAAAGCGACCTATGGGGTACAAAACAACAGCGGTGATATTGTGGCTACCCTGGAAGCCCTGACCCCTGGCACCCGGGGCAACGATATTCAGGTTGTGATCGTGGTGGCGGAAGACCCTTGTCGGATTACGGGCGAGGTGCACAATAGCGACTTTGACCAATTGGGCTATGGGGGCGTAGTGCCCTCGCCAGAAAACCAACTGCGGGTGTATCGGGGGGTGACGAAACGATCGCAACTGCTCGATATAGTCTATAAAGCCGTCGTGCAGGATGAAGACTTGGTGGCCACGGCAGATGGCCGTTTCTTTGTGACTAGCACTCCGGTGGAATCCGTCGCCAGCGTCAACCAGGTGGTGGTGCGCGGCAGCGATGGGACAGTGGTGCGTACCTACGGTGATGGGGCCATCCTCTACGGGGCGGGGAATCAGCCAGGAAGAGACGAAATCCGTATCAACACCGTGACGGGAGAGGTAACCTTTGAGGCCAGTCAAGTGCCTGTAGAGGGCCAAGCCGTGGTGACTACCTACGCCGTAGGCCATAAGGCACCGTTACCCGGTCAGGTGTTGGTGACCACCTGGAACGGTGAGCTAGACTACGCTACCGGGGAAGCGCCCAACCTTACCGATGGGGACATCCTCACGGCAAGCTATCTAATTGACCCGGCAAGTTGCGTGCAGCTTACCCTCACCCACGACGCTACGAGCGAGGTGTACATCACCCCCGATGGTGAGCACTTGACCCGATCGGTGAATGCCACCTCCAGACTGGTGCGGGCGGTGACGACTACCCACAGTAACGACCAGCCACGCTCAGCTATAACCGCCTTTTTTGGCACAGGCAGCAACGTGCGTGGGAGTAACGGTGCAGAAGCCAGTCGCACCGAGTATGCGGCTGGCTTGGAAAGCCTTGCCAACCAGTTGATCAACATTGTGGTGCTGGCCGGTCAAGACGCTCAAGGGATGGGGTCGGTGCTGCTGGGTCATCTCAAGGCCACAGAGCAAACGGATGTCGAGCGCATTGGGGTGATTGGAGCCCCTGGTACCAAAGTAGAAGACTTTTTGGGACATAGGATGGCAGATGGGCGGGTGATTGTCGTCGGCCCCGGCATCCAGAATCCCGATGGTTCCGTATTGCCCCCGGCGTATACCGCTGCTGCCGTTGCAGGGTTGATTGCGTCCCTCTCGGTGCAGACCAGCCTGACGAACAAACCCCTGAACGTACCCGGACTGGCGGTGAATGCCAATCGAGGGCAGCAAATTCAGCTCATTAAGCGCAACGTGCTAATGGTGGTACCTAAACTGGGCTATCGGGTGCTCAAGGGCATTACCACCGATGGCGAAGGCAACCCCTTCTCAGCCATTCCCACCCGGCGCATTGTGGACTATGCCAAATACGGGGTACGCTCTGCCGCCAACCCCTACATTGGGCGACTGAACAATGCCCGCGTGCGGGGGGCGCTGAAGGCCACCCTGGATGCCTTTTTAACCCGCATGGTGGAAGACGAAGCCCTGACGGGCTATGCCCTAGAGGTCACGGCCACCCGCGCCCAGGAAATTGCGGGAGAGGTGAACGTCACCATGACTTTGCAACCCACCTTTAGCATCGACTTCATCCGCGTCACGATGAACCTCAAGTAACCCCTATCCGTCAAGCTTTTAGGAGACAACCATGCCCAATGATGTGTTTCGCGCCATTGATGCCTCACTGGTAATGGGGGTAGAAGATGCCTCATCTCCCGAAGGTGGTGCTGCCGATGCCCTGGTTACAGAATATGATCTGAGTAATGCGGTGGGGCGCTTGCGCAATGTGGCGATCACCGTCACCAGCGACCTCAAGCCCTTTTATGAAATTGGCAAGCGCTACCCCACCCACCTGCGCCCTGGCATCGTCCACGTTTCCGGTCGGGCTGATCGCGCCCACGTTAACGGGGCACTACTGCGGCTGCTCCTTGGGGATGGGGCCGTCAGCCCCCCTTCCGGCCCCAACTTCGTGCAGCCCACCTTCAACATTATTGCCCGCCTCAACGACTCCGCCCGCCCAGAGCAGAGCAGCACCGTCACCGTGTTTGGTGTCAAGTTTGAAAGCTGGAATTACACTATTCCCGGCGACGACTTTGTGATGGAGTCAGTGGCGTTTCAGGCGCTGCGCATCGCGTTTGAAGAAACTTAGAAGAAAAGGATATTCAAAATTTTGAGTTTTGAATTTTGAATTGATCTCCCCCGTCTTCCCTCTCCCCATGCCCCCACTAGAATCCCCCCCAACTACCCCCTACCTCGCTGCCGCTGACCTCCTGGCGGGCAGTCAGGTGGTGCATGATGTGGAGATTCCGCCGGAGGTGTTGCAGCCGGGGACGCGGGGCGTGGGCGGACGGGTGCAACTTCGGCCTTTGAACCTGGCGACGATGACCCTAATTGCACGGGCGGCGCGGGAGGATAGCAGTCTGGTACCGCTGTTGACCATTAAGGAAGCGGTGGTGGAGCCGACCCTGACCCTAGATCAGGTGCGGCAGATGCATGTGGGGTTAGTGCATTTTTTGGTGGGGCGCATCAATGTTATTTCCGGCTTGAGTGAAGATGGCTCGGCGATCGCCTCGGCCCTCAATTCCTCCCTGGGGCACACCCACCTGATGCTGGCCAAGCACTTTGGCTGGACGCCGGAACAGGTGAGCCAACTTACCCCCGGTCAGGTGGCGGTCTACCTGGCGGGGATCGAAAAACTGCTGGCCCTAGAAGCGGCTGAAGGGAGGGCAACCCCATGACGCTGAATCCCACCCGGCAACTCTTGCAAACGGGCGATCACCTACTGCGCCTGACCCGCCAGTTACATCAAAGTACGCCCCCATCCGGCCTTCTGCACACCTACCAAGCCCTCACCCTAGATCCCCTCACCCGGCTGGAGTACCAGCTTCAGGGTCAAAATGCCGACGAGTTGATCACCCTGGCCTCTGCCCGGTGGACGATGGGGGAGACAGGGGTGATCGCTCCTACCGCTCCGACGGTTCCTCCCGCTGCTCCAGCAGTTTCCCCGATGAGTCTCCCTGGAGCACAAAAGCACCTCGCCAACTCCGCCTTGGCTGATCAGGCTGGGTTTCCCTCCCTCCTTAGGCCCCAGCCCATTGGGCGTTCCCTGGAAAGCTTGGGTGGAGGCAATGAACCTGCTGTTGCCCCTTATCCTCTCTCACGGTCAGCAGGAACCGGAAGCCAAAGCCCCCTGCTGGCAAAACCCAAGGTAGACACGGCGGCATCCCCCCCAGCCCAGCCCCTTTCGGACGCTTTTCCCCATTCCCCTATCTCTCCCTCTCTCCATCCCCCATCCCCTTTATCTCCGTCCCCCCTCCGCTTGGTGCAGGGTCGCCACCAACTCGCTGCCCTACTCAATACTCACCTGCCGCCGCTGCCGACCGACCCTCCATCCCCGGCGTTCCCCGCCGCCTTCCCCGGCCATGAGGTCAATCCTGATGAGTTGCCTATCCAACCGGGTGTCCCCGCCTCTCCGTTACCCCCTCTGTCCAATGGCATCGCGGCAGCACCGATTGCTGTCCCTATGCCCATGCGCCATTGGGAACCGATTGCCCCCACGGGGGTGGATCGTCCTTTTACAGATGGGGATGCAGTAATTGATCCATCTCTAGCCGGAGAAGCGAGCCAAGCGGGACTGGATGCGGGAGATCAACCCTATGAGGAGCACCCGCTGACCTCTCCCCTACCGACCCCGGCCTATGCACCGGATCATCCGGCCACTCTGGAGGCGCTGGTGGCGGCGATCGCCGAGCGTCTGGAATATGACCACCTGCGACTCTACGGCACGGGAGGGGCACGCTGATGGCGGTCGAATTGGGGGGCGTCACCCTTTCATTATTGACGGGCATCACGGTGGCAGAGCAGGCTCGCATTGTGCATCACAGCGTGCCGGGGATGGCGGGCGATTTGGCCCAAACCCTGGGGAGGCCGTCGGTGGTGGTGACGCTGGAGGGCATTTTTTACGGGGCCACAGCAGCGGCGGATTTGGCGCAACTGCGGGCGGCACACCTGGCCCACGAACCGGTGGACTTTTTCACCGAGGCGATCGGTGAGGGCTACTTCACCCAGGTGCTCATCGCTCACTTGGCAGTGGCGCAGCGGGCCAACTTTCCCGATCAGTTCGACTTTTGTTGCCAGGTGGTGGAGTATGTGGAACCGCCAGAACCGGCCTTGGCCTCGCCCTTGGGGGGGATTGATGCCGATCTGTTGGCGGAGGCCGGAGCCTTTATGGACACGGTGCAAAACACTCTGGCCGAGGTATCGGCGCTGACGGACTTGATCGCCAACGTGCCGGATTTTGGCAACCCTACCGAAAACCTGAATCAAATGTTGGACGAATATACCAGCGTGGTGGATGGCGGAGTTGCGGTTCTGCAAGGCATTCGGAGTCTGTTTTAGTCGGTTGTTGTAGAGTTGAGCGGTTGTTATGGGAATTCTTCAAAGCCTACCCGATTCATCCCAACTCGCCACGATCGGCAGCGGGGCCACGCAGGATGTGGGCACGTTGTTGAGCAGCTTGGGCCGTCTGGCTGAAGGGGGCACCGATTCGCCCCTTGGGTCGGTGGTGCAAGCGTTGCAGTCCCTAACCACCCATCTGGATATTGATGTCAGCGGCCTCACGGAACAGTTGCCCCAAGCCATCACCGTGATCCAAAATGCGCTGCCCGCCGACACCCTGGAGTATGTCGAGGATTTGCAGACCGCCTACGATACCGCGCGGCAGTTTTTAGCGGAGAGCGCCATTGCCGAGCAAATTCAGGCGGGGGGTGATCTGCAAGCGGCGGCCCTGGCGGTGGTGGCCGATGCCCTGCGGCTGTTTGACGGTCGCCTGACACAGTTGACCACCCAATTGCTGCCCAGCGATGCCCTCACCCAGGTAGAAGCGGTGTTTGCCCAGTTGGAGGCGTTTCAGGCAGCGGTGCCCACCCAGCCAGAGGCGCTCCTGCCGTTTTTGACCGATAACCTGATTGGGGTGGCCCCTGACCTGTTGGCGGTGCCCCTCAGCCAGGTCAATGCCGTGTATGCCCTGGTTGGCCCCCTGAGCCAGCCGGAGCCGGTGGAGGCCGCCCAGGCGGTGATCGCTACCCACTTTGCCAGCGTGCTGGCCACCCTCAACGACTTTGATGCCACGGACACCGCCGCCTACACCCAACTGCAAACCCAGCTCACGGCGTTAGAGACCGCATTAGACCAGCAGGTGACGGCGATCACCGCCCTCTATGATGCGGTCGAAACCCAAATCACCGAATTTGACGACACCGCCCTGCTCACCCTCTACCGGCAGAGCTTAGAGGCCATTACCCTACCACCCGTCTTTTCTCCGGCGCAGGCGATCAACAGCGTGGTGGCGGTGCTAGAGGAACTCATGGGTCGCCTGCACCTCTCCTTGGGGGTAGACGACCTGACCGATCGCGTCAACCACCTGAGCGACACCATTCGCCAGACCTTTCTCAATTCTGGGTTGGGGCAAATTCGCCAAACCCTGCGGGGCTACCTAGAGGAGATTCAAGGGGCCATCGAGAACATTCCCACGGAGGTCATCCAGGCAACCGTCGTGGGAATGTTAGAGCGGGTGCGCCAGGAACTCGATCACCTGGGTATTACCCAAATTGAGGCGCAAATCACCGCCGCCTTTACCGCCGCCGAAACCTTTGTCACCGATACCTTTAACGAGGGGCTGCAAGGCACCGTGCGCACTGCCTTGGCGCAGCTCCTCAGCGAAATTCGCAGTTTGCCCGTCGCCGACCTGATTAACGAACTGACCCGCATTCTCGACGAACTCAATCGCCTGATTCTGGAGTTCAAAGCGGCCCTCAGCGGCTACATGGAAGAATTCCGCACTTTTGTTGCCCAGCTCGATCAGCTCAGCTTCAAACCCCTGAGCGATGAGGTGGTGCAGGAAATTGAAGCCCTGAAGGCGCGACTGGCGGCGATGGATCCCACGGCGTTGTCAGATATTGAGAAGTTGGCCCTGAAAGCGGCACTGGTGGTGCTGGAAGAATTGGATCTTGATGCCCAGGTAGTTACCTTGCTGAACCAAGGCTTTGGCGAGGCGCAAACTCAGGTGCGGGGGCTACTGGGGGATCTCACTGGGTTACTGAATCGCCTGCGAGATCAGGTGAACAATGTGAATCCGCAAACCCTACTGAAGCCTTTGTATGACCTGCTCGATCAGGGGGTGGCCCAGGTCAATCGCCTCAATGCCAATCTGCTGATGGGGCCGCTCTATACCCAGCTAGAGGAACAGGCGGCGCGACTGCAAACCCTGTCGCCAGGGCAGTTGCTCGACCCCTTGCAAAGTCCCTATGACCAAATGCTACAGGTGGTAAACCGCCTCAACCCCGATCAGTGGGTGGCCCCCCTGCACGACCTCTATGCCTACATCGACCAACTGATCAGCTATGTGGATATCACGCCCCTGATGGAGCAGTTGGAAACCCAGCGTCAGGAATTGTTTGCCAAGGCCCGTGAGGCGATCTTGAGTGGGCTGGATGCAGTGAACTTGCCCGCCCCGCTCGATCAGTTTTGGGCAGCGATACGCACGGTGCTGGGGGGCTTTACCGATGCCATCTTTGGCGACCCCGAAACCGAGTTACGGCAACTGTCCATTGAGGTGCGATCGCAGTTCCGTCTGAGCAGCCTCTTCACCCCGCTGGATGCGGTGTTTGACCGCTTGATTGGCCTTTTGGATCAGGTGCCCCAAACTCCCCTGGTAGACACCCTCAACGCCATCCGCGAAGGGATCGGCATCGCCCTCCACAGCCTAGACCCGATGGTGGTGCAGCAACGGTTGCGCCAGGGCCAGCAATGGTTGGAAAGCTTGAACCCAGCCGGTCGCTTCAGCACCACCCTGCAACTGCCCCAAGTGCAGGCGCAATTTACCCTACAAGTGGCCGGGGCTCCGGCGGGGCAAGCCGCCGCGATCACCACCCTCACAGCTCAAATCACAACCCTGGCGGGCGAGTTTGGCCTGGGGCGAGCAGGCAGTCCCTTGAGCCGGCTGGCCCAGCGCCACCAGCAACTCATGACGACGCTGCGCCACAAAATCAACGGCCTCAACCTAGACGCCGTCAAACCCGCCTACGCCCGCCTAAAGGACAGCCTAGAGCAGCGCCTGCCCGACTTTTTGCGCCTGCCCACGCCCCTCACCTATGGCGATGTCAAAGCCGGACTCGCCAGCCTGCGCCCCGCCGCCCTCACCCAGCGCCTTGATCGCGCGGTGGATCGCTTCCTACAGCAGTTGGCTCCGCTGGAGGCCGCCCTAGAACCTGCCGTCAACGGATTTTTTGCCGGACTGCGGGACACCCTGATGCTGATTAATCCCCTCACACTGAAGGATGCGGTGGCCGATATTTACGCCACGGTGCGATCAAAGGTGCGCATTCTTGACCCGACGGCGCTGGCCGATGCCATTCGCACCAATGCCCTAGAGCCGCTGTTGTCACCCCTGGAGGCGATCAATCCCACGGCTATCAAAGCTCGGTTGGATCACCTGTTCAGCATCATGGTGAACACGGTCAAAACTGGCGTCAAAACCCTACTGGATGACATTGCCCAGGTGGTCGATCAACAACTCCAGGACATTCGCACCGCCATTGTCACCCTCATTGAAGGGGTGGAGGGCAGCATCGACACCGCCACCCAGACGATTCAAGCCATCATTGCCGAAGTAGAGCAGTTGATTTTTGTGGAGCTGTTAGAACGACTCAACCGCGTGATTGACAACCTGGGGGTTAGCTTTGATGCCGAAACCCGGCGGGTGGTCAACGCCTTTGAAGCCATGCTCAATGCGGCCCCTGTGTAGGAGAAACCCCGATGCCATCGCCCCCATCCCTCCCCCTCACACCGACCGATCGCTCCCCTTCGGAGTCGGCGGCCCTGACGCGGTTGACAGCCCTGTTGGCCCAGCAACAGCGGATGCAGGTTGAGATGGCGGATGATCGCCGCCGCACGGTGACGGCCCCCGATGGTAGCCAGAGCACCTACGACTATGACGATCGCGGCAATCTGATCCACCTCACAGAACCCAACGGCGAACAGCGCCACTTTGCCTATGATCGCCAAAACCGCCTGACCCAAGCCACCCACAGCGACGGTACCACCACTCACTACACCTACAGCGATGGCCCCCACAGCCGCCTGATAGCCATCCAAAACGGGGCGCGCCGCTACACCTTCCGTCACGACGCTCAGGGGCGACTGGTGCAAGCCCAGCAGGGTAATGCGGGCACGGTGGTCTACCGCTACGATGACCAGGGCCATGGGATCGAGGCCCGGACAGATTGGGTGTCTACGCGCACCGTTGACCCTCACCCCCAACTCGACCAGGGGGAGGAGTCCCACGCCATCCACCAGACGATCAACGGTGTCACCCTGACGGCTACCTATGGCTACAACGCTGCCGGACAACTCACCACCCTCACCCTGCCGGGTAGCGATCGCCCCTTCCGCTTTACCTGGACAGCGGCTGAAGGGTGGCCGCTGGCGGTTACGTGGGACGACCAGCCCCTCGCCCAGTTTGACTATGGGCGATCGCAGAAAACCACCCACCTCCACTTCGCGAATGGCCTCACCGAAACCACCCAGGCCGACCCGATAGACAACCGCCCGATGCAGCGTCAGGTGCGGCGTGGGGACGAAATTCTGTGGCAACGCACCCTCACCTACACCGAGGTGGGGCAGATTGCAGCGGATGGGGATCGCATCTACCACTACGACGACGATGGCCGCTTGGTTCAGGTCGAGGCTGACGTGATCTCTAGGAACAAAGAAACTGGTCTGGGGCTACAGGCCACCTATCGCTACGATGCCGTCGACAACCGCATCGAGCACACCGATGCCCAGGGAACCTGGCACTACACCTACGGTACGCAAAATCGCCTGCACAGCCTCACCGCCCCCGACGGTCGCCAGCAGCAGTTTCGCTACGATGGGGCAGGCCGCCTGCGGTATCGGCAACAGCCCACCGGGCAATGGAGCTACCGCTACGACGATGCCCATCAGTTGATTGAGGTGCAGTATAAGGGCGATCGCTTGGCCCACTTCACCTACGACCATAAGGGTCGCCTGGTGCTCAGCCAAACCCACCGGGGGCAGCGTCGCTACCTGTACGGGGCCGATGATGCCCTCCTAGCGATCACCGATTCGCAGGGTCAACCGATCTCGACCTTTGTGCGCACCCCGCTAGGGCTGCTGGCCGAAATTCGCTGGCACCACGGGCAACCGACGATTTACTACAGCCACCACGATGACCAAGGCAGCCGCCATCTCCTCACCGATGCGGAGGGCAACGTGGTGACCCAGTTCGCCTATGGGGCCTACGGGAGGCCTGAGCCCTGGGGTGAAGTCGGCACCGAAACGGCCACCCCAGGATCATCTCCACCGCCTGCCGTGGGGGACGCCCTTTATACGGGGCATCTCTACTTTGCGGAAATCGGACTTTACTACTGCCGTGCCCGCTGGTACGACCCCACCCTAGGCCGCTTCCTCACCCCCGATACCTACACCGGCTGCCCCGACGATGAACGGCTGGTGAATCCCCTCACGCCGGCCCATCGTCAATTTGCCGCCAGAGCAGACATTCTAGACCGCTGGTTGCAGGATTTTCGTGATCGCAACCGCTACACCTATTGCCGCAACGACCCGGTCAACCAGGTCGATCCCACCGGGCACTGGTCCTTTGGCGGGGTGCTGCTGTCTATTTTGGGAGCGATTTGGACGTTGCCCAACACCCTGATTGGGCTGGTGCTGGAAATTACCTGCTTAATTGGCGAAGTGATTCGCTGGATTGTGTGGCTGTTTAGCGGCGGTAACCTCACTTGGGAAACGGTGGGCTTCGATGCAGCGGCCTCCAGTCACCTCAATGCCTTTGCCCTGGTGTTTGAAGGGGGCTGGCTAGGCTCGATGCCAAACCAGTTGTTGGGCATCACCTTTGGCAATGTCTTCTTTGTGTACAAAAAGTGGCGCGACGAACCCGCCTACCAGGGGGAAGCGTTAGTCTATCCACCCGCTTACCATGGCCGGGTGGGCATTCCCCGAAATCGCACCCTCTACGAACACGAACTGCGTCATACCAATCAGTACGGCTGGTTTGGGCCTTTCTTCTTAATTGGCCTGCCCATTTGGGGCGTGTACGTCTGGGACGTCATCGTCAATGGCTACTTTAATGCGTGGCTGGAGCGAGATGCCCGTGCCCATTCCCAAGGGCCAACGACAACAACGGTGCCCCCGGAACTGACCACCACCACACCCCCACCGACCATTCCAGAGCCAGAATTACCCGAACCTGAGGAACCCGAACCTGAGGAACCCGAACCAGAAGAGCCCTTGGACGATCTGGATGCAGCCACGGTGTACGGCGGCTATGCCCTTCGCCGGGGCGATCGCGACACCGGATTCCTTTACGCTGGAGCCTCCCGCACCGCCGCCGCAGGCGACCCCCTACCCACCGCTGGAGCCATCGGCTTTGTCCAGGAACTCCAGCAGGATTTGATCACCCTCGGCTTTACCCTCGTTGGCACGGCGGATGGGGACTTTGGTCGAACGGTGGAATGGGCCGTGCGGGAGTTTCAGGCCTACGCCAAAATGCCCCAACTGGCCGAGGAAGCGGTTCCCCCACCAGGGGTAACCACCGCCTACGAAGACCGCCTCAGCGCTATTGCCAACCCCACCCCCTACTCCGGCCCCGTGAGCGGCGTGGTCAACGACCCTACCCGCGTGCTGATTAAACGCTGGGTAGCCAATCGCTGGCGGTGTCCGGTAGTGATCAGTGCCCGCCAGGTGACGGCGGGCAACCCCGGCGCAATTTTCAATAACCACGCCAACATCTGGCTCCATAACGAAGTCACCAGTTCCAGCCCCCGCATGTATGCCCGCGACTTCAGCGGCTACTATGCGCTGCCCCCAGGACGCAATGCCAATGATTTACAGGTGGTGGGCGACTATGTCACCTACCTCAGTTGGGATGGGCCGCGTTCCCTGCCACCTAACCACACCTGGACTGAGGCGGAACTGCTGCCAGAGTCTCTGATGGGCCAGCCGCTCACCAGCCTAACCGCCGCCCAGCGCTCCACCTACAAGGTGATTCGGGCCGTATCGGAGGTGGAATGTATCGGCTTTTTTGACAGCGTCAACGCCTATGACAACGCCTTCATTTCCGTTGGCCCCTGCCACTGGACCCTGGGCATTGTCTCCGCTACAGGGGTGATGTCCGAAGGGGAACTCTGCGGCTATTTAGCCTACCTGCGCCACCACGACCCCGCCACCTTCCAGCAGGCCTTTGAGCACTTTGGGATGCGGGTAGATGAGGATTGGGTCGCCGCCGATGGTACTGCCAATGGTGCCCCCCTGTTCCAGAGCAGTTCCCGCAAGTATGCCGGGTGGGTCGCCCTTCAACAGGAAGACGGCAGCTTTGCCCGTCTGGCTTTTACCGAAGCGGAGGGCAATTACTTCAAGACCTGGCATTGGTTCTACCGCTTTGTGATGGCGGGTCGCACCCTGGCGGGGTATCGCCGAGGCATGGGGGATATGGCCCGCATCCGCCTGCGCGACATTGCCAGCACCCCCTGGAGTGCTGCCGCTGGGGTGCCCGCTGTACCCGACGGCAGCGGTGGTACCCGCCCCGCCACCCTGGGGGATGTGTACACCTCCGAACGGGCGATGGCCTGGTTGCTGCGGTGGCACATTCGCTTTCCGGCCCATGTGGTGTCGGGCGGCCACGAAGGCACAACGCTGCGGAATGCCTACCAACGGGCGGCGATTCCCCTCAGTGCCGGAGATCCCTCCACCTGGGGGGAGGCCCAGGAAACCGCTCTCCTGCAAGGACTGATCGACCAGGTACAGGCGGTGGGCAACAGTGGCTTCACCGACACGATGGAATACGTCCGCGATTGGCCCCGCTGGGCCGGGGGCAGCAACCCACGGGGGTTTACCCTCGACCCCACCATCGGCACACTGGCCACCACCCGCCATTCCTTTACCTTTGACCCCACCGGATTGCCCCCACCCCCTTAATCCGACTCACCCCCACCCCTACTCCCTATCCCCTACCCCCACCCCATGCCCCCCCTCCGCCCCACCTTCACCCTCACCATCGGCACACTGCAAACCAGCAGTGATCGCCCCGTGGCCGGTCTCACCTACCTCACGGTTGATCGCGATATGGACAGCCCTGGCGATGGGCTGCGCCTAGGGCTGATGGCGCGATCTGGCATCCAGGTTGGGGATGCGATCACCCTAGCCCTCGGCCACGATGGCGAGAATCAGGCGGTATTTGCGGGAACGGTGGCCCGCCTCCTACCCACCATTGCCGGGGTGCAGGTGCAGGGCATCGGCAAGCTCAACGCGTTGGCCACCTTCCACACCGCCCAGTTCTACGACAACCAAACCGCTGGCCACATTGCCCGCGACCTGATTCAGCAAGCCGGGTTGACCGCAGGCACCCTCGATAGCGGGCCAACCCTGCCCCGCTACGCCGTTGATCGCCGCCTCAGTGTCTATGGCCATTTGCGCCAGTTGGCCCAGCGCCTCGGCTACGAGCTGTACGGCGATCGCAACGGGAACGTGATGTTCCACGGGCTGGGCGCTGCCGCCCAGTTGGACCGTGGCCTGGGGGGGGGCTTGGGGGGCTTGAGCAGCCTAGCCGGGGGGGCAACCCATTTGATGTTTGGGCACCATGTGCTCCAGGCCCAGGCCATCCAGCAACGGGCTCCTGCGGGCCAAGTCACCGTGGGGGGCGAAAGCCCCATGTCGCGCCAGGGAGACCCCACCGCCCACTGGCTCGCCACCGCCGACAACAGCCCCACGGGCACGGCGGGCCAGGGCCATCCCACCCGGCTGATCGTCGATGGGCTGGCGAGGACACGGGATTTGGCGGATCGCTTAGCCGCCGGAGTCAAGGCCACGGGGGATCGCACTACCCACCGTCTCCAGGTGCGCGTGCTGGGGCTACCCCGCCTTGACCTGGGAGACCCCCTGCAAACCCAAGCCCTACCGGATACAGGACTTAACGGCAGCGGCTATGTGCGATCGTTATGCCACCGCTTCGGCGAGGGCAGCGGCTTTACCACCGATCTCACCCTGGTGGTAGGAGGAGGGGCATGACCAACCTGGCCGCCATCATTCAGCGCATCGTGCAGCAGGAGCTCGCCCACCAGCGATCCAGTGAGTTGGGGGTGGTCACCGAGCTTTTTCCCCACACCACTGCCGATGATAACCACAACTACGAGGCCAGTGTGCGCCTCAAACACGACGGATTAGACCTACCCAAGGTGGCCATCGCCGTCAACCATCTGGGGGTGGCCACCCCGCCCAACGTGGGGGATTTGGTACTGGTGCAGTTCATCAATGGCGACCTCAATCAGCCCGTGATTACCGGACGCTTTTACCACAGCGATGCAGCCCCCCCCCTCCACACCGCCGATGATCTGTTGTGGGAGCAGCGCGTTGCCAACGACAACACCCTCAACCACCTGCGCTTCACGGCGGACGGTACCATCTGGCTGCAACGGGACGTAACCAAGCCCGAAGACAACAGCGAGGCCAAAACCAGCCTCAAAATCGATGGGGCTACGGGGGATATCGAACTCAAATCGGGAGCCGTCACCGTCGCCATCACCCATGATCAGTCGATTGTGATTACGGATAAAAGCGGTAACTCGATTGAAATGAGCGACGCAGCATTCACCTTAACGTCCAAAGTGCCTTTCAAAATCGATGCCTCCGGCCAATCGTTAGAAATCAAGGCCAACACCATTGACTTCAACAAGGGGTAGCGACATGGGCAAAAAAATTGTGGTGCAAAACGATGCGGTGGAAGGGACGGATAAGCATAACGTCATGGGTGATGCGACGAATCCATCGCCGCCGCCGCCCAGTATCCCAAGTACGGTCTGGGTGGCCGACTTTGACTATGTGGGCAAAATGACCGATGGCCTCAGCGATTTCGTCCACATTAACGGGCAAGCCATTGCGTTGAAAACCAGCAAAAGCTCCCTCAACCCTGGGGAAGATGTCGCCCCCACGGGAAAACACAGTGGCGCTCAAGGCAAAACCTTTGTGCCGCCTGCCCCGCCCCCCTTTCCGGCAACCCAAGCCAATTTGACCATCACCGATCCCATTGGTGATGGAAAACCCAATCTGGGGGCTGGCAGCAGGTTTGTGTCCATCGGGGGCACGGCGATTTTGCTAGATGGGGATCGCATCGATACCTGCGACGGGCTCAGCGTACCCGGTAACTCAACAGTCTCAGCGGCCAATCAAGATTTTGTGTCCTGTTCAGAGTGAGTGTCCTATTCGGAGTCAGTGTCCTATTCGGAGTCAGTATTTATGGAACGTGACGTCCTCTTTGGCCAAGACCTGCTGCTGCACAATCGCTTCGGTGGCCTAGATCTGGGTAGCGACGGCAATCGCGACCTGGGTTTGGCCACGGGTTACGACAACGCCATCCAAGCCCTCACCCTGCGGCTCCGGGTGCGCCAGGGAGAACTAGCCCCCCTGGGCTGGCCCACCTATGGCTCGCGGCTACACGAACTGATTGGCACCCCCAACACCCCACCCACCCACCTCAAGCTGATGGCCTATGCTCGCGCAGCAATCACCGCCGACCCTCGCGTTGCCGAAATTGTGGACATCCAAACCCAAGTCATCCCTGGCGAACGAAACACCGTGCGCCTACTGATGGACATTCGCCTGATAGATAGCCCGACCCCTCTCAACCTGGTGTTTGACCTCAACCTGGAGGCAGCATGATTGACCCCGGCTTTCCCTTTTCCGACACCCATTCCTACCAAAGCCTGATCGAATCCCTAGAAGATCAACTGCGGCTGGGGGTTGAACAACCGGCCCAGCACACCTTTGTGGTGAATGCCAACGCCACCTATGAGTTTCCTCAGACCGTCGAAGCCATCCAGGAAGTGCGGGAAAACAAACTGATCCAACCCCGCATTTTTCTGCCCGATGAAGACTATCGCCTTGTGAACCAGCGCCGCCTCGTCTGGCAAAACCCCCCGGCGGATGGCACCCGCCTAATCGTGCGCTATACCTACCGAGAACTGCCCGCTGGCCTCACCGACTTCAACCCTGGCAGCGTTGTCGGCACCCTGGTACGCGCCTTTGCCCGCGAACTCAAGCTGCTCTACGGGCAGATGGACGAAGCCTACCGCCGCGCCTTCATCGACACCGCCGAAGGGGTCGCCTTAGATAATGTGGTGCGGCTGCTGGACGTAGAACGTAAGCGGGCCGAAAAGGCCCAGGGCCACGTGGTGTTTACCCGCAAAGACACCACCCAGGCCGTCACCATTCCCCAGGGCACCCGCCTAGCCGATACCCAAAGCCAGGAGTTTCTCACCCGGCACAACACCCTGTTCCCAGCGGGGGAAACCACCCTAGCGGTGGCCATCGAAGCGGCAACCCCAGGGCCAGCGGGCAATGTCGCCGCCCATACCATCACCATCATGCCCACCCCCCTACCAGCCCTAGGCAGCGTGGAAGTCACCAACCCTAACCGCCTGCAAGGGGGGCAAAACCCTGAGGCCGATGGCCCCCTACGGGAACGGGCCAAATTTGCCGTCGAGCGATCGGGCAACGCCACCCTCAACGCCATCAAATATGCCGTCCTGGAACTCGAAGGGGTGGATGAAGTCGATGTGCTGGATCAGAGCATGGATGCGGCCATTCCCCTGGGCGAAATTCGAGTCCGCTACGCCAGCGACCACAACACCCCTGAACTCCAACGGGCGGTGGAGAGCGTTGTCCAAGACACCCGTGCAGCGGGCATTTTGGCCCAAGTGGGCAGTATCAGCCGCATTTTGGTGTCCGGCAGCTTCTATCTCATCCCTGAGTCTGGGTTGGTGGAGGGTGCGCCCAATCGCTTTATGCAGCAGGTACAACAAACCATCAACGGTCTGGCCATCGGCGAACCCCTATCTGTTCGCCGTCTGATGGCTCTGGTATACGGCATTCCAGGACTAGCCGAGGTCGCCGATGCCCAACTCGACGCCATCCGTGACGGCAGTCCTGCCGCCATTACCGACCCATGGCTGACCGCCCCCACCGAACTGCTGCGGGTGGGCGATGTGACGGTCAAGCTACTGACGGGTCTTTCCGTCACTCAGTCCGTGCGCGAAGGCACCGACAACAAAATTACCCTGCAAGTGCTGGAACCCCCCGAAACTCCGGTGTTGTTTCGCAACTTCACCCTCGACCTCAGCCTCACCTTTATGGCCACCCTCCGCCGCGCCCCCGACCAACCCCCCGAACGGTTCCTCACCCTGCCCCAGTCCCTCTCTTTTCGTAATCACCGCAACCGCACCCTCACCCTGCCCGACAGCGCCCTCCTGTTCAACCCCGAAACCGGACGCGGCTTTCGTCCTAATGACCACGCAGCCACCGTTACCGTCACCCTAAGCGCCGCCGCCTACCCCGGCTTAGCCACCACCACCACCACCATCACCCTACCCATCACCCCCTAACCCCCCACCCTTCACCCTTCACCCTTCACCCCATGCACTACAAAACCGCCAAACTCCTCAACCTCTTCCCCGATGCCTACGCCACAGGAGATTCGGCGGCGACGCTTTACCAGCTCTTAGATGCCCTGGGGGCAGAGCTGATGGAGGCGGATGATGCTATCAAGGTGCTGCTGAAATCCCACTGGGTGGGCTACGCCGAGGGCCGATCGCTGGATGGATTAGGATCCGCCTTTGGGGTGCAGCGGCGACGGTTGCGGCGGGGGTTGCGGCTGTTTAGCCAGGGCCTAGGCTGGGTGCCGTTCCTCGACCGCAGGGAAATGCCCGACCGCCTCTTAGGCTATTTTCGTGATCGCCAATATCCCCTCTCCAGTCAGATCCAAGTCGTGGTGCAAGAACCCAGCTTTCGCTGGCTGGTGGAAGATGCCGGGGATCTTCGCGCCTACGCCATCCGTCGGGAAACCGATGCCACCAGCGGCGACGAACGGTTGCAGGTGTATCTGGTCAGCGAAACCGACGAGGCCTTTCGGTTGCGGCTCAAATCCATTATTCGGATGCTGGCGGGGGGTGGCACACGATCAGCCATTCGCGGCGCAGTACGGGCGGCCCTGGGGATGCCCTACGACTTGGCACAGCTCAACATTCCCCCTCGGTTTAAGGCGTTGCAGGAGGCCATCGACCAACTCATTCGCATCGAAGAATTCTCCCCAGAAGTAGACCGCCTGATTGGCAATCAGATCGTTGAAGTAGACCAAGCCAGCCAGATCACCCTTGCCGTCGAGCCGGATTCGGTGTTGCAGGTAGTGCCCCAAATTCGCTGGACCTTCACCCAAGGGGGCGGCAGATTGCTCAGCCTAGAACGGCTCGGTTCAGGAGGAGCCGGGGTCAGAACCCTCGAAACCTTCCTGATGCCCGAAGGCTCTACCCTGGTGCTGTCCCCCGAAGCCGATGGTACCCTTAGCGCCCGCCTAGATGGCTACAGCGTGAAAGACGCCTTCACCAACCTCGATGGCAGCACCCCGGCTCGGCTGCCGGAAATTCCCCGCGAACGCAGTGAATGGCGGTTTCGGGCGGCTGGGGGGCAGTGGGATATCAGCACCTTTGACGATGGCGACATCTTTGAGCTACCCACCTTCATCGTCGAGCTGCGGTGGGAACGACGACAACCCCTCACCTTTGATGTGTTCGTCCCCTATTTCTTTGAGGCGGCGGTGCAGCAGATCCAGGAACAATACGGCTACCAGCAGGACATTTTTATCTTTGAAGGGCTACCCCGCGAACATCTTCAGGCCGTTGTCAACCAAACCAAAGCCGCTGGGGTGCGGGGAAATGTGCAGTTTTCCCTCAACTTTTTTGACACCCACGATCAACAGGAACGGTTCCGCCTTGAGGGAATCCATACCACCACAGAAAACCAAACCCTTGCCGACACCCTGGAAGTGGGCAGCTTTAATCGCGAAATGGAGAATCATGAAATGGTCGAGACTTTTGTGATTGGCGGTGTTTTTGATGTATCTACCTTTGACGGCTCCTTTGGCTTTCAAGAGTGAGAAGGGATAGCGTTATTTGTAAAAATTAATGTGAGTTTTTGGATATTTTCTGGAAAGGTATTGAGTTTTTAGGTAGGAGTTATCACAATGACAGAAATCATCCTTGATATTACCAATTCTGACTTTGATACCCTAAGTGCAGAGGAGTATTTTTGAGTGTTACTTTACTCCTATCTATACATGATTTTCTGATTTTAGTGATTTCCCGATTTAGAGGATATTTCCCATGCAAGAAACTATCAATATGAGAGGTCAACTGCGCCTCATCCTCACCGATGCTTCTGGTCAGATTGTCCATAGTCAAGCCCCGAAAAATCGCATTGTAACCTCAGGACGACAGTTAGTGGCACAATTGTTTGGTGGGGTGACGGGTACTCCCCCCACCAAAGTGACCCAAATGGCCGTGGGCACCAATGCCACCCCCACCCATGATGATCAAACCAATCTATTGGCCATGCGGGAACCCCGCAAGCCGATCAGTAATATTCTCTATCAGGAATTCATCGAAAATGAGGGGACGGCCAATGCCATTAAACGCATTCGCACCCAACTCACGGCTGAATTTGATTTTGCCGATGCCAATGGCACAGCCCCACTCACCGAGGCGGGAATTTTTAATGATGCTTTGGTAATGTATAACCGGGTGGTATTTGAACCCGTTACAAAAACCGATGCGTTTAAGCTCACCTTGCTCTGGGAAATTATTTTTTAACTCCACACTCCTTCGCCAGCTTCGACATCACGCTACCCTTTATTGTCTAGGAGTCCGCCATGCCCATCACCCCCGATCCTCCTTTTCCTAAGGAAAAAGGACATCCCCTACGCTCTAGAGATTGGAATCAATTAGTCAACGAGGTGCAGCGTTTAGATACCAGCAAAGTCAACCGCAATGGGCGCGATTTTGTCCAAGGCCCTCTCAGCATTGCCAGCAGCCTAGGGGTGGGCATTGGCAACACGGTGCCGCGTGCGCCCCTACACCTTGCAGGCGGGAATTGGGATGTCTCCAATACCGAAGGGGATCTCCGCATTGGCAGCGATACCCTACGGCTGAAGATTGGGGTAGCGCTAGGGGGCGGTGGTGCAGGCGATGCGCGCATTCGGGCCGTAGGTGGGACTAATCGCTTAATGTTAGGGAGCGGCAACGTCGATACACTGACACTTCAAAATGAAAATGCCAGTATTAACAGCAACCTGAGTGTTTCGGGGCAACTTAGTTTTGGAGCCCAGACCCGACAGATGGTAAATCTGTGGAATACCAGCTATGGGATTGGTGTGCAAAGCAGCACAACCTATTTTCGGACTGGTGGTAACTTTGCCTGGTATCGGGGAGGCAGTCACAGTGATAACGCCTTGAACTCAGGGGGAGGAACCGCACAAATGATCCTCCGAAATGGTCTTTTAGAGGTCGCAGGTGACCTTCAGACTAACGCTGGACTGATCAGCGATAAGCCCCATGGAAGTAGCTATGTCGCTTTCTCCCATCGCAATCAGAGTACAGCCGGAGGCTATGCTCTATTACAACATAACAACGGTACCACCTATCTCAATGCGGCATCTGATCGAAGCATACACTTCAGAGTCAATAATTCTGAAAGAATGACTTTAAATGATTCACTCTCCGTGCGTGTACCCTTAGTCATCTCAGGTGCTCAGAGCATCAGTATTGGTGTGGTACGGAGTGGTACCTACGGCAATGATGGCATTCGTGGTGAACCTAACCTATGGTTAGATGCCAGAAATTCTGTACTGATTAAATCAGGCTTTCAGACGAGAGCTTTGGATGTTGCAGAGCGCTTCCATGCCATCGAAAAAGTTGAGAAGGGCGATGTTGTTGTTTTAGGTGGAGATGGCGACACGGTACTTAAATGTCGTCAAGCCTGTGACAGCGCAGCGATTGGGATTGTTTCCGAAGATCCAGGCTTTATTCTAGGCATGAATTCAAGTCATCCTCCTGTGGCATTGTGCGGGCGTGTTCCCTGTAAGGTCGATGCCGATATTGCTCCCATTCAAGTGGGTGATCTATTAACTACGAGCGCGACACCAGGTCATGCTCAAAAGATATTGGATCAGTCCATCGTCCCTGGAGCAATTATTGGTAAGGCCATGGCTTCATTAGAGGGAGGAAAGGGCGAAATTCTAGTCTTTGTCATGATGCGCTAATCGTACAAGTTTGTCTTAATATCGAACCAATTCCATGAAAGAACAACTAGAACAACGGCTACAAAGTCTAAAGGCTGAATTTGAATCTGGCCAAACCCTACTGCGAGATTTGGAACAAAAACAGTCGCATCTGCGAGAAACCTTGCTGCGCATCAGTGGCGCAATTCAAGTACTAGAAGAAATGTTAGAGCCGGTTGATGATCAAGCCTCTGGCGATGACCTGATCGCCCCCTCCCCCAATGGTCATCCCTCACCCACGGCAACGGCACTTACCCCCTAGCGCCCAACCCTCTCTGACCCTACGGACCGCCCCACCCGGAGACCTCTGGCTATGCTGGGAAATGTCGTCACTGTATTGAATACCGAGTTAAGACGGGCCTTTCCCCAGTTATTTGGCGGGCCGTCGCCCATGGTGCAACTCAGTCTATTGCGGGCCGAATTTCGGGTCGATCCTGAGTCTGCTGAGGCCCTTGCCAGCGCCCCCCGATCCGATGATCGCCGCGATCTTCTTCCCTTTAACCCAGCCGCCCCGATGGGGCCATACCAACTCAGCCAGCCGCCCTACCCCGGCCCTCGCAAGCTATGGCTCACCACCACGGCGGGTGATCGGGTGACGCTATCCACTGAGGAAGTGCGGTGGGAGGCTGCGGATACCCAGGGATTTTCCCTGGCCCTGCGCCCCAGCCGCGACCCCAGGGGCTTTTCTGGGCTGGAGGTGCTGTACGGTGTCACCGCCATTTTTACCAAACTGAAGCTGCTCCACACCCTCACCCTCACCCTCACCAGCCGCGACCCCAATCAGCTTGAGCAGGCCGAGGCCCTCCTGGTGGGGTGGGTTGCCCTCCACCGCCAAACCCTAATTGAGGCGACCGCCATGGCCCACACCGGCGGCGACTACGGCACAGCCCTAGACCTGAAAACCCTGCTCCTCACCCACGGCGAGCAGGTCGGCTCCGATCATCGCACCCTCACCCTCACCGCCGAAAGCGAACTCAAGGCCACCCGCGCCCTCCGCGACGACGAAGGCCAACCCATCGAGCGCATCCTCACCAACGGTCGCCCCGGATCTGCCGAAGGGAGGATTGACATTCACATCGACGTTCAGGCCTGACCCACTCCCCCGACGCCCATGCCCCGCCAAACCGCCCTGCTTCACCTCCATCCCCACCGCCGCCCCGAACAACTCGCCTACATCCAGGCGCGCACCGAGGTGGTGTATGCCATGGGGGATGCCCTCTGGGCCGCAATCACCGAGGAACAGATAGATCGCTTCATGGCCCAGGGCATTGGGGTGCAGATCCAGACCACGGCGGCGTTGATTGAATTGCCCTCGGTGGTCTTCAACCCCGCCGAGGGCGTGCCTATCCCGGCGGCCAATCTGCGGGTTTCCCCCCCCACCGGGGAAACCACGGCCTACTACTTGGTGCAGGTGGGGGCACCGCTGGGGGATGAGGCGATTACCCCCATTGAGGCGCTGGGGGGCGTCTATGTGCAATCCCTGCCGGAATATGCCCTGGTGTTTCGGCTAACGGTGGCCCAGGCGACGGCGGCGGCGGCCCTGCCCTGGGTGAGTTGGGTGGGGCTCTATCATCCCGGCTATGCCCTAAGCTATGACCTGGTGAATCGGGAGGAACCCTACCCCATTTCTGCGTTGCAACACCTGGCGCGGGATGTGACCCAAGGGTTGATAGAAGGGCCATTGATGTTCACCCCCTTTGAGGATCGGGTGCCGGATGACCTGCGGGAGGCCATCGCGGCGACGGGGGCCTCCCTACGCCAAAACAGTCGCTATGGCTTGGTGGGCGAGGCGACGGCAGATCATGTGCTGGCCATCGCCCACATTCCGGGCATCCAGGCCATCGAACCCTATCAAGATCCCGCCCTGGGCAATCAGCGGGCGGGCATCATTGTGGGGGTGAATCAGGTGCGCAGCGGCGGCAATGTTGATTTTTTGATCAACCTAGATGGACAGGGCGAAATAGTCGGCGTCATTGACAGCGGCATTGACCACCATCATCCCGATTTACGCCAGTCCAATGCCGCTACCCCAACCTCTCGCATCATCTACCGCTGGAACCTAAACGCCGACCCCGCCCTCGACACCTTAATCCCCCCCGTTGCCACTGGCGATACCCCCCCGGTACCAGACTTTTCCAACATTCCCGCAAGCGGCATCATTCCAATCATCAAAGGCCCCCACGGCACCCATGTGACGGGCACCCTGGTTGGCAATGGCACCTGGGCCGCCGCCGATACCGATCCGACCCATTCCACCCAGCCCCAGGGGATGGCTCCGGCGGCCCAGGTAATTTTTCATGCGGCCCAAGAGGATCTATACCGGATTAGCGGTAAAGCGAATTTCACTAACTTTTTGCAGGGCTGGTTAGAGGCCCATCAGCGGGGTGCCCGTGTTCACAACAACTCGTGGGGAGGCATTCGGTTCGGCAGTAGTGGTCATCACAATGCCTATACCCAGGCTATTTCGGCTGTCATTGATAGCTTTGCCTATTGCCACCCCGAAAGTCTGGTGGTGTTTGCCGCTGGCAATGATGAGGGCGACTACAACGGCAACGGCGTTTTAGATATGAACCGTCTGTCCCAGGAAGTGGTCGCCAAAAATATTCTGTGCGTGGGAGCCAGTGAAAATGTGACGCGGACCGATGGCTCTGACCGCACCTATCAACAGCGGGCCGCCAGTGCTGGCAAGACTCCCCAAGAACGGCGGCGATTTGACCACGGTAACTTTACCGCGTTAGCAGGCACACCACCGATCCCCCTTGAGTTTCCCATCTCTGATAATGCCGATCAGGTGGCTCTCTTTAGCAGTCGGGGACGGGTGCGGGGAAGCCAACGGGTGCGCCCCGATCTGGTCGCGCCGGGGACTAATGTGGTTTCTCTGCGGCCCCAGGATGGCACCTTGCCCATGGCTTTGGGAGAGACTGGCCTAGCGGCGGTGAGTGCCGATGGCGACGTTTACTATGCGGCGTCGGGCACCAGTATGGCGGCTCCGGTGGTGTCGGGGGCGGCGGTGCTGACGCGGCAATTTTATCGGTCACGCTTTGGCCAGTTACGCCGTCCGGTCTGGCTTGATGCGGTGAGTCAGTTCATGGCCCACCAGCTTGCCATCGCCGCTACCCCCACCAGCGTCGCCATCGTCTGGGTCCGCCCTGAAGGCGGTCACGTCCACCTGGTGGGGGCCACCTACAGCCACACCCTTCAGCAACGGGGCGATACGGTGTTGGCGCGCCAAAGCCCGATTCAGATCCTCCAGCCCCAGGGGGGTGATCAGCCCTTTCCCCGGTTGGCGGTGCATGGTGATCGCTGGTTGCTGCTGTATCGCACCCCGGATCATCACCTGCACCTGCAACGCTACAACGCCGATCTCAGCCGCGATACCCGCTTTGGTTCGGGGGGCAATGTCCCTCTGGGGGCAGCGGTGCGACCGGAGCCTAATCGCCTAGCCAGCCTGGCGGTACAGGGAGATACGGCCTTTGTGGTTTGGCCTGAGGCGGGGAGCGAAACCCTACAATTTGGCCGCTTTCGGGCCACCTCTGGGGAACCCATGGGTACGGTGGAGGCGATCGGCACGGTCACCGAAACGACGATCCACAACAACCTGGTGTTTACGGGCAGCCACTATGCCACGGTGTGGGTGCAGCAAACGGGCGACACCTACACCCTACAAGCCCGCCGGATCAACCCTCGCGGCCAGGTGTTGGGGGCCGCCGCCACGGAGCTAGTGACCCAAACCGATCCCCTACAGGCCCCCCACCTCGCTTGGCAGCCGACCACCCAAACCTATCGCGTTGTTTGGGTCACACCCCAAGCCGCAGGGGATACCCTGCACACCCTGGCCCTGCAAGCCGATCTGACCCCCATCGGCACACCCCAGATCGTGTCCCTGCCGCCAGAGCCCTCCACCTTGGGGCCGCTCACCCGCCCGCCGCAGCGCCTACGCCACCCCCATCTGGCCCCCCATCCCCGCAGCGGCTACGTCCTCACCTGGGAAGACAATAGCCAGCTATTTTGGTCCCACGACAGCCGCCCCGATCCGGCTGGCCCCCACTGGCAACCCCGCTACGACAGCTACCTGGCTTTTCTAGATGATCAAGGTCAGCCCCACCGGGAGGTCGCCCGCCTGCGCCTCTCCGACACGCCCGCCGATACCCAGGGCTTCACCAGCCTCACCCAAGCGGGGGGCAGCGTGGTGGTATGGCTCAGCGACGACGAGGGCAACTCGGATCAAAAGGGGATCTACGCGGTCAACGTCACCGAGCAGGGGGCGTTTCAGGCCCAGGTCGATCCCTACAGGCCGCTACTGCACAGTGGGCGATACCAAAGCCATACCCTCAGTCAGTTTGCGCCCCCCGCCGCCCCCGCCATCCCCACCGTGGCCATGGCCTGGACTGGGGGTACCTATGCCTTACTCTGGGGCAGTGTGAACACCCAATGGCAGCTCATCCTCGCCAATGGAGATGGCTTACCCGATGGGCCCTTGGAGAACTTTACCCGCCAGTCCCTCGCCTTTGAGAATAGTCTGAACAGCAGCTTGCATTGGGCTGGCACCCATTTAGTGGCGACCCACGCGACGGCACTGACGGTGCAAACAATACTCATGGACGGGTTGGGACAACGGGTAGACAGCTTTGGCACCCAGGGGATCCATACGATCGCGGCAGTCCCCAACCCTGCCGTTGCCCCCCAGATCGCCACCGTGGGCAGCGATCACCACTTGCAGGTCATCCTCGTCTATGGCACCGTCCGCGACGGGGAAAACCACCTGCGGTATACCGTGCTCAATCGCCAGGGCAATGCCGATGTGAGCCTGCGGGATTTAGCCCGCGCCGATGGCACCGCCCACCACGGCTGGTACCACTACATCGCCGCCGAAGGTCACAGCATTGCCGCTTGGCATGGGCCACAGGGCGGTCACACCGGGGTGTACCTCAATCGCTTTCGGCTGAATGGCCAAGGGCAGCACCGCCAGCCCATTGCGTTAACCGACTTACCAGGCACCTCCCGCCAAGCGGTGATTGCCCCCCGTCCGGTGTTGTTTGGCCTCGGTCTGCAACGGCGGCAGGAGGGCCATAAAATCCGGTGGCGTCCGGTGGCAGAGGCCTCCCAAAAACGCCGTCAGCGGGAATACGGCATTGCCTGGGAATATCGCCCTCTGGCCACCGCCCCGACCGAAATTCGCTTTAGCCGACTCAACCGCGATGGCTCGGTGGGATCGGTGCGGGATATCGTCGTTGTTGCTGGCCCCCAGCCCGCCACCGAACCCCAACTGATTTGGCACAACGATGGCTATGGTCTGGCGTGGTTGCAACCCGATACCGCAGATGGCCCTCGCCGCCTGCGATTTACCGTGCTCGATGAAGACGGTCGCCGCGTCAACCTGGCCCCCCAAGGTGCAGGGACGCCGATTCCGGCCCCAGACGCTATCGTCAGTGGCCCTGGCGATGTCCAACGGTTCCATCTCGTGTGGAATGGTCGCACGGTGCGGCTCCTCTGGGTCGAGCAAGTCAACGGAAACCTGCTCCATCGCCAAGGGGCGATCGCCCTGCCTGGCCCAGGCGATCCGCCCACTTACGATCACCCTTACCAGCACCCCAGTGCGGCGCTGCTGCGGGCCACCCTGATCAACGGTGCCACAAACCTGCGCTGCACTAACTTACCTAACCTCAGCAACCATCCCCTCGATGGCTATGGCTGGGGCCGTCTGAACCTACGGCAAGCCCTAGCCCCATCGCCCCCGGTCACGTTTCAGGTGCGGGATGACAACGCGATCGCCAGCGGTACCACCATTACCTACCAGTTTTCACTGCCCCCCAATACGCGCCTACTGCGAGTGACCCTAGCCTGGACAGATCCCCCTGGTGCCCGGTTAGTGAACTCCCTACACCTACGCCTCACTACTCCCACCGCTGGCTCCATCCCCGCCCAAACCTATGTGGGCAACCGCTGGCATCCCGCCCCCGCTGGGTTAGACCCTAACCGCCCCTGCCAGGATGCCCAGGGCAATTCCTCCTCGGCCCAGTACAGCGCCCCCGTGCCTACCCCGCCCCCCAGCAACCTATTCCAAGATATCCACAACGTCGAACAAATTGTCTTACCCGATCCACCGCCAGGGGTCTATCGGGTGGAAGTCATTGGCGGGGCATTCCGTCCTCATGCTTTTCAGCAGTTCCCTGGTCAGCCCTTTGCCCTGGTATTTGTTGGCAGCGGAGCCGAAGTTCGCTTTGGCACTCCTCCCATGCCCGCCAATCTGCCTTATTTCTAAACCAAGGGCAACCTCTAGTGAGTGAAACCTGGTTGACTGACAAAACTAATCGGTAATACGGCAGTATGTGAATATAGTAGTACATACGTATTTTAAACTCGATTCGATTGGTGCGCTGGTCATGCTGTTTCTGAGACGCCATAGCAGGTTCCTGAAGTTAGGTTGACCTAACTTATATGGCTCTTCCGGTCGGATCATGCAAATATAGAAGGCCGAAAGGTTTCAAACCCTTACATAGCAATGCTTACAAGGTTTACTCCTTGGAGCCGACATTCCGCAGGTTGACAAAAAGAATATTGGGGGTGGCTAAGTTAAGCTCAGGACAAGGATTGGGGTTGCGCCTTGGAGATAGAAAACCTGGATCATTTGGGCTTGGTGGCGGCGTTAGTGGACGAGATTGGCCTGGTCGAGCTCACCAACGAGGTTCTGGCCTGACTGCCTGACAGAAGTGGGTGAAAGGCTTGAAACCTCGTAGAGCGAGGGGGAAAAGGTGAGGTGACATGAGACGCTGGAATTTGCGTATCTCAGGGTCTTTGCCATGCCAGCCCCCACCTGTCTTTATGATCAAGTG
>JBIPSI010000041.1:0-39977 GCA_044070495.1 Spirulina sp.
TACCAATACCGCGCCCCTTTCTCTTCAGGGTCGATCTCAGGGAGGTTCAGGTCTGAGGGGGGCTTACTCGTCATGCCCCTTACTCTAACGATTTTTGTCCCATTCGCAATAGCCCCATCTTGTTGCGGTGACTAATTACCCAACCCATAGGCAAGCAGCACAGATTTTGACCGCAGCTTACCGAGATCAAAATACTGTTGTTACAAGTAACTACGTCCTTGCAGAGCTGGTTTCCCTTTTGCACAGTCCTCTGCGAATTCCCCGTTCTAAAATCTTCGCTATCGTCGATACTATCAAAGCAACCTCCTACATAGACATTGTGCATATCGACCTTGCTACAGATACCGATGCCTGGAATTTATGTAAATCTCGTCTTGATAAGGCCTGGTCGCTTGTTGACTGTAGTTCCTTTATCATCATGCAACAACATAACATCCAGAAAGCCCTCACCACTGATCACCATTTTGAACAAGCAGGTTTTGTCCGTTTACTCAATTCATCTAACCCCTGAGCTACCCATGACCGATCAACTCAAGGTTCAACAAATTTTCTACGCACCTGTAACTTACGTTATGGGCAACATCGAGGCATAGCATAACTACGCTACCGATCTATCGGTGCAAGCGGCCATCATGGATCTAAAAGCTCTGATTACTCATCTCCAAAGCCAGCACCCCACCGTCGCTAGCGAATCCGAAGCCCTCGCAATTATTGATGCAGAATTTACCAAAATCCAGCACAGCAGTTCCTCCAAGTGGGCCAATCTTCGCCAACAAATTCTCAATCCCGAACGTCACCTCCAAGCCACCAAAGCTACCCTCATCGAAATTGCCCAGCACTACCTAGAGGAAAGCATCTGGGGCAAAGCCACCATCACCTACCTTGACGCCCTCAGCCAACCCCCTGAAAAAGGAGCCTAAACCATGCAAATCACCATCGGCAGAACCTAACCCTTGGGCTGAGGGCGCTATGGCGTAGACTACAGGCAAGGGTTGCCGCGTATTGAGGCAGGAAAGATGGAACAGGTGTGGCAGAAAATCTTGCGGTCGAAGCGGTTGCTGTGGTTTTGCTTGGGGATAGTGCTGGTGGGGATGGTGGTGCCGCTGCTGGCCTTGGTGCCCTGGCAGGGGCTATTTGGCATGGATGAACCGGCTCCCTCTGGCCCCAAGCAGGCGGTGGTAACGGAGGTGATTACCAGCTTGGATCGGGCGGAATTGCTGGCAACTTCAGCCACCCAGGGCAACCCCAATGCGGCCATTGTGCTGTTTAAGTTTTCCGATTTTCAGTGCCCCTACTGTGCGGTTTCGGCGGCCCAGTTGAAGGATTTTATTGGCCGCCATAACGAGGATATGCTGTTTGTCTACAAGCATTTTCCGTTGGATGCCATTCACCCGGAGGCGACCCCAGCGGCCAAGGCGGCTTGGGCGGCGGGGCGGCAGGATCAATTTTGGCTGTACCACGATGGCCTGTTTGCCAATCAGGAGCGTCTAGGGGAAGACCTCTATGTTGAACTGGCGACCTCGATGGGGCTGGATGTGGCGCAATTTAACCGCGACCGCACCAGTCCCGAAGCCGCCGCCGCTGTAGCGCGGGATTTGGAATTAGCCCAGCGCCTAGAGCTAGAAAGCACCCCCACCTTTTTGTTGAACGATTTGCTGATTCCGGGCGGCGTGACGCCAGAATTGATGGAAACGATTTTTCAGGACATTAAGGGCCGGATTAAGCTGAATTCCTCACAAATGAATTCCCAGCCCATGAATTCCCCACCCAATGCCGCGCCCTAAAGCTTGGTTGGCGCAATCGGGTCAGGCAATAGATCTGGGTCATGGGACGGATCAAAGGCTTTGGACTTGGTTGAAGTCGGAATCGTTAACGTTGGGTGGGATGCTTGTCCATGCCGACTCATACCAATCGTCTATGCCGCTGGCGCGACATCCCCAAGGGATAAACATCTATCAAGACCTTGGATGCTCCATCAATGCTCCAAAACCAGGATTTCAGCGGCAATTTGCTGGAGAAAGGCGGCATCCTCCGCCGAAATGGCAGGATCGCGATAGACCAGGCCAACAGGGCTGAGGTGCATCAGAAATCCGTAGAGCACGCAGGCGGCGAGGTAGGTGCCGTAGATCGTGGGGTGGGCATCATCGGCATCTAGGATGAGGTCGGGGCGGGTACGGTAAGCCTGTTCAAAGGCTAAGCCGACGGGAATGACAAGGGCGTTGATGGTCTCCCCTAGGGCATTGTAAGCATTGGCTAGGTTGCGGGTGTTCACGCCCTGGTCGAGGCTGTCGCGGCGTTCCCAGGTCATCATCAACATGGGTTCCGATCCACTGTCTCGAACCACCTGGGCTAGGGCCTTGGCGTAGTATTCCGAAAAGCTGGGGTTGATTACTGGGAGCTGGCTTTGGTCTTGCAGAATCACGTAGTTCCATGGCCCGTTGCGAATGGCCTGGAGAGTGTCCTCATCCTGCGAGTGGTCTTTAAAGGAATAGTTGGGCTGACTGACGCTGCCCGCCTGGAGGGTGCGGGTAAAGCCACTGAGGTGATAGTTGATGCCATTGTTGTAGAAGGTGAGGCTGTTGCCCACAAACAATACTTGTATGGGGCCTTGGGGCGGTGGTGGCAGGGTCACGGTGGGCTCTTTCTGGGTAAACGAAAACTGGCAGGCCACGGCAACCAGGGCCACCATAATCGCCAAAATACAAAACTGGGCTACTGCCCTACCGTGGTGATGTCGGTTAGCCATAGCCCAGTCCTGATTTATAGAGAGCCGTAGGGTGGGCACTGCCCACCGATTAAACTCCTTGCCTGTCGCAATCGCTCGCCTAACGAGCCGCCGCCGCCGCCCGTGCCGCCGCCGCTTCGTCGGGATGGATGTTCAGACGAGTGAGGTTGACGCGGCCCCGACCGTCGATTTCGCGGACTTTGACGATCACCTCGTCGCCCACGTTCACCTCATCTTCCACCTTGGCGACACGATAGTCCGCCAGTTGGGAGATGTGGATCATGCCCTCTTGACCGGGCATAAATTCGACGAACGCGCCGATGGGGATCACCCGCATCACCGTGCCCACAAACACATCCCCAGCGGAGGGCTTGAAGACAATGGCTTCGATCATGGCCTTGGCCTGCTTGGCCTTTTCCCCTTCCAGGCAGGACACGGTGACGGTACCGTCGTCGTTGATGTCCACCTTGGCTCCGGTTTGCTCGGTGATGGCCTTGATCTTCTTGCCGCCGGGGCCGATCACCATCCCGATCATTTCGGGGTCGATCTTGAAGGTGATCAACTGCGGCGCATACTTCGACATCTCCGTGCGGGGGGTGTCGATGGTGGCCAGCATTTTCTCCAGGATATGCAGACGGGCGGGCTTGGCCTGGTTGATGGCTTCGGCGATCACCTTAATGGGTAGTCCGGTAATTTTCATGTCCATTTGTAGGGCGGTGATGCCGCTGTCGGTGCCTGCCACCTTAAAGTCCATGTCGCCCAGGAAGTCTTCGATGCCCTGGATGTCGGTGAGGATGCGGACTTCGTCGCCCTCCTTAATCAGGCCCATGGCCGCACCGCTGACGGGCTTGGTGATCGGTACCCCGGCATCCATCAGGGAGAGGGTAGACCCACAGACGGAACCCATGGAGGTGGAACCGTTGGAGGACAGCACCTCAGACACGACGCGAATCACGTAGGGGAACTCTTCCTGGGGCGGCAGCACGGGTACCAGGGCGCGTTCGGCCAGAGCACCGTGGCCAATTTCCCGCCGACCGGGGGAGCGCATGGGCCGAGTTTCGCCCACGGAGTAGGGGGGGAAGTTGTAGTGGTGCAGGTAGCGTTTTTCTTCGTCGGGGTGGAGGTCGTCCATCATCTGGGCATCACCGGGGGTGCCGAGGGTAACAACGGACATTACCTGGGTCAGCCCCCGCTGGAACAGCCCCGTACCGTGGACGCGCTCCGGCAGCAGGCCCACCTGGCAGTAGATGGGGCGCACTTCGTCCAGCTTGCGGCCATCGACGCGAACTTTCTCGTCGATAATTTGCTGACGCATCAGCTTTTTGGTGACGGATTTGTAGGTGTTGCCCAGGGCTTTGCCGTTGGCCGCCACTGCGGCTTTTACGGGATGATCCTCTTCCAGCCCGTCGATGGTGGTGACGAGTTCGGCCTTGATGGCATCCAGCTTTTCATCCCGCTCTGGTTTGGTGAGGCTGAACTGTTTCAGCACTTCCTTGATGGCGGCGCTGGTCTTTTCTTCGATGAAGGTGGCCAGGGTGGGGTCGGTTTCCGGCGCGGGTTCTTTGACGATCTCGATACCCAGTTCCTTAATCAGTTCAAGCTGGGCTTTGATTAGGTCTTGCACTACCTCATAGCCAAAGTCGATGGCTTCAATCATGTCAGCTTCGGGCAGTTGGTTGGCCCCGGCTTCCACCATGATCACGCCGTCGGGGGAACCCGCCACGACCAGATCCAGGTCGCCACTTTCCACTTCTTTGTAGGTGGGGTTAATGACAAAATCGTCGCCCACGAGGCCCACGCGCACCGCTGCCATCGGCCCATTGAAGGGAATTTTGGCCAGCAGCACCGCCACGGAAGCGCCCGTTGCCGCCAGCACATCGGGGGGCACCTGCTCATCCATGGAGAGCGTGGTGGCCACAATTTGAATGTCGTCGCGCAGCCATTGGGGGAACAGGGGCCGCATGGGGCGGTCGATCAAACGGCTAATCAGCGTGGCCCGTTCGGGGGGCCGACCCTCTCGGCGCAAAAAGCCACCGGGGATGCGTCCGGCGGCGTAGAGGCGTTCTTCGTAATCCACCAACAGGGGCAAAAAGTCGATTCCTTCGCGGCCCGTGGAGCGGGTGGCCGTCACCAAAACGGCGGTTTCCCCCGACTGCACCAGCACCGCACCCCCCGCTTGGGGAGCCAGCAGACCTACCCGCAGCTTAATGTCCCGGCCATCAAAGGATATTGATTTTTCAATTTCTTGCATTGACTTTCTTCGTCCTTCTCGCTACTTTTAGCGCCTTTGTACTCTCTTTTGCCTGATCCTAGCATCGATGGCCGTTTTGGCTTCTGACGTGGCCCCCCGGAAGCCCAATTAAGAGAAAGACTTAAGGTTTACTCAACAGATCGAGGGGGGATAGGCGGAGTTTCCCCGTTATTTAGTTCTCGAAATGGACTGTTCCTTGGCACGATCTATCCTGCTAAACAACTCCATTCACCGGTCACCCCGTTCCTTATATCTAGGACGCTTATGAAAAAACGACTCTGGATCGTGGCCCTCGCTATGGGTGTTCCCCTCGTCATGTTAGCGACCACGTTTTTCTACATCAGTGGCCCCCGCTGGGCCGAGGCCGACTACGACAACACCATCACCTACGACTATCCCCCTGGCCCGGAGAATCCAGGCACCCTCACCGTTGCAACCTACAATGTGGGCTACCTGTCGGGCCTCACCAATCAGCAGGCAGTGGTGCGGGATCGGGCCTTGCTGGAGGCGAACCAGGCGGCGGCGATCTCAGCCTTGCAACCTCTGAACCTGGATGTGCTGGCCCTGCAAGAGGTGGATTTTGATGCCCATCGATCCTTTAACCTAAACCAGCAGTACGCCCTGTCCGAGTCCCTGGCTCTGCCCTTTGCCGCCCTCGCCGTCAACTGGGATAAGCGCTATGTGCCCTTTCCCTACTGGCCGCCCCAGGTGCATTACAAAGCTGTTACCTCTGGGCAGGCGGTGCTAAGTCGTTACCCCATCCGCGAGAACCAGCGCCTAGTGCTGGAGCGAGTGCCCACCAATCCCTTCTACTACAACGCCCTTTACCTCGACCGGGTAGCCCAGGTGACGGAGATTGACCTATCGGGACAGCCGCTGATGGTGATGAACGTTCACCTCGAAGCCTTTGACGGCCCCACCCGCCGCCGCCAAACCACCTTCGTGCGGCAATTGGCCGAACAGTATGCCGAGACCATGCCCGTGCTGCTGCTGGGGGATTTTAACAGCGACCTTGATCGGGCGGAGGAGTCTGCCGATGGAGAAACGCCTTCAGTGCAAATTTTGCTAGATTCCCCGGTTTTGGCCAGTGCAGTGCCGATTCAGGCTCAATCAAGCACATTTCCTTCCGATCAGCCCCAGTACAGCCTAGACTACATCCTTTACACCCCCGCCACCCTGGCGGTGCGCGACTGGCAGGTGGTACAGTCCGCCGCCCAAGCCTCGGATCATTTGCCGGTGATGGCCATCCTAGAGCGGTTAGAGAACGCCACGCTTCCGGAATAGCGGCCTAGGATCGTGAAGACTGCTCAAGTCCCCCTCTGATCCCATCGGAGCGCCCTAGTCTATGACCCATGCGTTTCTGCCCCGCATTCCCCTGCGACAGCCGTTTCGATGGGGGATTTGTTTCGGATTACTGGGGCTTGCTTTGGTCGGGTGTCGTGGCACGGTAGCACCCCAAAATCCTGACCCTACGCCCCAGCCCACCGAGACCCTAGAATCCTCTGCAACGGCGGAAGCCATTGCCACCATTCGCGACATCGTGGCCCAGCCCGTGTGGGTGCGACCTGCCCAGGGGGAAGAAATCGCTGCCCAGGTTGGTGCGCCCCTGCAATACGAAGACACCGTTCGCACGGAGGATCCGGCCCTAGTGGAGGTGGGCCTCGGTACCCTGGTGTTTCGTTTAGGGGGGAATGCCACCCTCACCCTGCGCCCCAATCAGCAGCTTCAGTTTGCGGCGGGCCGAATGCTGACCTGGGTGGAGGGACGCCCCCCAGGCTCGGTGACCATTCAAACCCCCGTCGGCGTGGCAGGTATTCGCGGCACCACGGTGTTTGTCAACATTGAGGAGGATCCCCAGGCCCCCGTCGAATTTTTTGCCTGGGAGGGAGAGGTCACCTTTCAGCCCACCGGATCCGCTGATGTGGTGGTGATTCGCGATGGCGAACAGCTTTTGGTGCGTCCTGGGGAGGTGGATGTGGCCGATCTGCAACGACGGGTGAGACGCTTCGGGGCCGAGGAGTTTCGCCAGCGCCTAGAAAACAGCCCTCTGATGAACGACTTTAGCCAACCCCTGCCTACCTTGCCCCAAATTGAGGCTGTGGGGGAGGGGCTGGAGTGAAGGGTGAGGGGTGAAGGGTGAGGGGGGCTTGGCCTTAGTCGCCTTTCTGGGGCAATCGCTATAGACTGCAAGGGTGCTTATTGCTGCGAGTGTGCCATGGTGTCTTCCTTTGCAACGGAGGCGGGTCGTGCTGAGATTTTGTCGGCCCTAGAGCGGTTGGTGGCGGTGGTGGCCGATCTGCGCCATCCCGAAACGGGTTGCCCGTGGGATTTAGAGCAAACCGCCGAGAGCCTGATTCCCTACGTGATTGAAGAAGCCTACGAGGTGGTGGATGCTATCCACGGCGGCGAGTCTGCGGCGATTGCAGAGGAATTGGGAGACTTGCTGTTGCAGGTTGTCCTCCAGGCCCAGGTGGCCAGTGAAGCTGGGGATTTTGACCTCGCCACGGTGGCCAACGGCATTGCCGATAAGCTGATTCGCCGCCATCCCCATGTGTTTGGCGATGTGACGGTGGCCGATACCGATGAAGTGCATCGCAACTGGGATCGGATTAAATCTGAAGAAAAAGGCGTGCCCCACGAGCCGAATCGCCTCTCGCCCAAACTGGCCAAATATAACCGCACCCTGCCGCCGCTGATGGCCGCCAGCAAAATTTCCGCCAAGGCCGCCAAGGCCGGGTTTGAGTGGGACGATGTGGAGGGAGTCTGGGACAAGTTCCACGAAGAACTGGAGGAATTTCACCAGGCCGTAGCCCACGAACCCAAGGAAAATCAACAGGCGGAACTGGGCGATCTGTTGTTTACCCTGGTCAACATTGCCCGCTGGCATGGGCTGGATCCCTCTGAGGCCCTGCACGGCACGAATCAGCGCTTTATTCGCCGCTTTGAACAGGTGGAAGCCGCCGCCGATAAACCCCTCACCGACTGTAGCCCGCAGGAACTGGACGCCTTTTGGCAGCGGGCCAAGGCCAACCTGGCGCAGGGGGGTTAGGGTTGGGTGCGGTCTTGGATGCTAGGAGCTAAATGGGTTGGATGGTTGCGACCCTGGGCGGATGATGGGGAGCGGCTAATGGGCGTATCCTAGGGCTAGGATTAGCGGTCTACCCGTCTCGCCTACAGTCCTTTTTTCTGTTCCCCCATGAGCGTTATCTACGATCTCGAGCATGTCACCACCTACCGCTATGCCAAGCCGGTAACTTTTGGCCCCCATCGGGCCATTTTTTTGCCCAGGGGCAGCTACGGCGGGCGGCTGCTGAGCTATGGCCTAGAAACCAACCTGCCTTCCCAGGTGCGCTGGATGATGGATACCCTCTCCAACAACGTGGCGGTGATTGAGGTGCAAACTCCGGGCGAGGAACTGACCGTCACCTATCGGGTGCAGGGGGAACATTTTGGCTATCGAGCCGTGCAGGACTTTCCCCTCGACCCTAGGGCGGAGGAACTTCCCGTGCAGTACACGCCGGATGAATGGACGGATTTATCGGTGTTTATGCGGCCCCACTCCGAGGATTTTGACGGCAGCTTGGCGGTCTGGACAAAGCAATTTGTGGCGGGGGATCAGGACACCACCCTAGACGCGATCAACCGCATGATGGACACCATCCACAGCACCCTAACCTACCAATCCCGCGAGGCGGAGGGTACCCAATCCCCCGGCGAAACCCTGCGTACGGGCATGGGCACCTGTCGCGACTATGCTTGGCTGATGATCGAGGCCCTGCGGCGACTGGGGCTGGCCTGTCGGTTCGTCAGCGGCTATTTGTACGATGCGGCCCTAGATGGAGGCGAGGTGGGTATGACCGGATCCGGAGCCACCCACGCTTGGCTTCAGGTCTACCTCCCCGGTGCGGGCTGGCGCAACTACGACCCCACCAACCGCATCACCGCTGGGTTCGACCTAGTGCCCGTGGCTATCGCCCGCCATCCCGGCCAAGTCATGCCCCTATCGGGTTCCTGGATGGGAGATGCCTCGGATTACCTAGGGATGTCGGTGCAGGTCTCGATCCGTAAACTGGCCGACCTATCCGAATATGCGTCCCCCAGCGGGGAATAGGGTGACCGGACAGAATCTGGGGTGGCCCTAGGCGAAGACCTATCCGACTTAGGATAATCTGAATAATCTAAGCAATTGGAGCCTACCCCCACGATTTTACGCTTCATCGGGGCAGGCCGGTTCTATCCCCTTGTGCGGGTAGGACAATACCTCTATCGGGCAGGATAAGCAATGCACAGCGGTAAGTACAGTCCCAAGCGATTGGGGCTACGACGGTGGGGGCGATGGATGCGGCGGCGATTCGTTCTAGCGGCATTGCTGGTATCCCTCACGCTGACGGGGTTAGGAACCCTGGCCTGGGCCGAGGCGGACGTTGATCCGCCCGCCGTTGGCCAAGATCCGGCCAGGGTAGAGACGGTAAATGCAGACTCGATGGGACGTGCCCTGCCGGAAACCGTGGTGGGCAACAAGGTGGACGGCTATCCGGTGCTGCTGGATGGCCAGGAACTGTTCCGGGTGCGGGTGGGGGTGGAGGGGGTGGCCACGGCGGAGGAGCGGGCCGCCATCCTCACCCAGCGCATTCAGGCCGTCGTCGCCGACTCCAGCATTACCCCTGACCAAATTCGGGCGGAAGCGGGCGAAACCCAGAGTATGGTTTGGGCGGGGGATAAGCTCCTGTTTACCGTGCTGCCAGCGGATGAGGAGGTTTACGGTCGGCCCCACCCAGAACTAGCGGTCATGGCGGCGGACTGGATCCAACAGGCGCTTATCACCTATCGGGAAGCCCGTACCCTCAAACGGCTGGCCACCAACTTAGCCGCCATTGTGGTCAGTACGTTGCTGCTGATTCTGTTTTTGCGGGGTCTGTTTTTCCTATGCTCTCAGCTACTCAGCCGCATTCAGAGGCAGCGGGAAAACGGTACCCTGGCGCTGCGGTTCCAGTCAATCCAGATCCTTGGGGCTGGAGCCACGAGCTACCTACTTCACAGTCTCATCCAACTGCTGCGGATGGGGCTGCTGCTGTTTGCCCTCTACCTCTATGTGCCCTTTGTGCTGAGCCAGTTTCCGGCCACCCAAGCCCTAGGGGATAGCTTGCTGCGGGATCTGGCGGATCGTCTGAATGGCCTAGCCCAGGCGTTTGTGGCCTATCTGCCCAACCTGATGATGCTGGGCATTTTAGCCCTCGTTACCTACTACGTGATCGAATTTGCCAAGCAGGTGATTATTGAACTGGGGCGGCAGGATGTGTACCCCTGGTTTTATTCCGAATGGGTGAAGCCCACCATTCGCCTCGCCACCTTTTTGATCATCGCCATGGCCTTCGTGTTTGCGGCCCCCTTCATGCCGGGGTTTGGGTCGCCCGCCTTCCAGGGGGTATCGCTGTTTCTGGGGGCCTTGCTGACCCTCGGATCCTCCTCCGCCGTCGCCAATGCCCTGGCGGGAGTTATCCTGATCTACACCCGCGCCTTTCGGATCGGCGACCTGATCCGCATCGACAACATCATTGGCGACGTGCAGGACAAATCCCTGTTTGTCACCCGCGTCCTCACCCCCAGGCAGGAAACCGTCACCATCCCCAACGCCTCGGTACTCAACAGCAACGTCACCAATTTCAGCGCCATTTGCCGCGAAGCCGGGGGCTATCTGGTACTCCAAACCACCATTACCCTCGGCTATGATGTGCCCTGGCGCAAAATCCACGAGGTGCTGATCGAAGCCGCCCTAGCTACCCCCAACATCCAAGCCACCCCCGCCCCCTTCGTTCTGCAAACGGCCCTGAACGACTTCAACGTCAGCTACACCCTCAGCGCCTACACCGCCGTCCCCAACAAAATGCCCCTGATCTACTCGGCCCTGCACCAAAACATCCAAGACTACTGCAACGCCGCCGATATCGAAATTCTCTCACCGGGCTACACCGCCCTGCGCGACGGCAACCATTCCACCATCCCCGCCGACTACCTGCCAGAGGGCTACATCGCTCCCGCCTTCGGGGTGAAACAGCGCTAGGTTGTCTTGAACCATCATCGTTGGTTTGCTGACAGGCTAGGACAAGGGCTGCGGCTAGGGCTACCATGGGCCAAGGTTGCCGTTCGCTAGGAGATGCCAGGGTGAACACCCCTCCCATACTCAACTCGAACCTGTCTCACCCGAACCCCTCAGGGCTACAGGATAGAAAACCCCTGTCGCGGCTAGATTTGGGCCTCATGCTGGGGCTGCTGCTGCTGGGCAGTGGGCTGCGGCTGCTGTGGGCCGCCGATATGGAATGGAAAGCCGACGAAATTTGGATGTACGACACCGCCCGCCAAGTGGCCGATGGCGATCTGCCTTGGCCCTGGCTAGGCATGACCAGCAGCACCGGGCTACAAAATCCGGGCCTGAGCGTGTGGCTGTTTATTCTGCTGGCCTACGTGGCCGAAACCCCCGTGGCCATGGTGCGCTGGGTGCAGGGCATTAACATTGCCGTGCTGTGGGGGCTGTTTGGCTTTTTCTACTGGCAATGGCCCCAGGAACGCCGAAGCTGGCTGTGGGGCATTGCCCTAGCGGCGGTGTCTCCCCTGGCGATTTTGTTTTCCCGCAAGCTGTGGACGATTGATCTGCTGCCGCTGTTTTGCGCCGCTATCCTGATTACCCATACCTACCGCCATCGTCGTTGGGGTGCCCTGGGCTGGGGACTATTGGGGGCGTTGGTGGGGCAACTGCACATGAGCGGCTTTTTCCTAGCCACCGCCCTGTTTCTATGGACGGTCTACCACGACCATCGACAACACATCCTGGCCCAAACCCGATGGCTCAGTTGGGCGGCGGGGACAGTTTTGGGGTTAATTCCCTTCGTGCCCTGGTTGATCTATGCCGCCAGTGCCGACAACCAAGCCGCCCGATCCTGGGTGGGGCTGCTGGTGCCCAAGTATTTCGCCCACTGGTTCACCACCGCCCTAGGGGTAAACATGAGCTACTCCCTGGGCCGCTACTTCTGGTCAGACTTTCTTCCCCAGCCCATCCTCGGTGGCCATCCCACCTATCTGATCGCGCTGGTGCATGGTGTCTTGATTCTGCTAGGTCTGTGGTATGGCCTGAGCTGGGTTCGATCCATGCCCCGCCCGATCCACACCCTGCGTACCCCCATCCCCCATCCCCTCGGCTTCTACGGTCAATCCTTTGGCTGGATAACGGGCCTGATCTTCACCCTCTTTGCCCTGAATATCCCCGTCCACTACGTCTTCATTGGCTTTCCCATGATGTACGTGTGGCTAGCCTCGGTGTTGGCTCCGTACCGACGACCCTGGTTCCTGCTGCTGGCGGGGCAGGTGGTGATTTCCGTGGCGTTTTTGGCCTTCATCCACACCACCGGAGGCTTTGCCGATGCCGACTATGGCGTTGTCTATCGTCTGCAAATGCCTAACCCGTAGGGTTCATTCGCAAAGCGACGTACCCCACGGGTTGGAGATTGGCATTGGAGTGGTGGTGTGTCTTAATGGCGCTTGAACCGGATGCCGAGGAAGAGGTCGTAGAGGAAGCTGAAGAAGTCCTTCACTTGCAGTAACCCCAGGGATTGGGGAGAACCTTTTTCATCCAGCAGGGGCCGCATCACTTCGTAGGTGGGTTTGTATTTGTACCAGGGCACCGAGGGCCAGAGATGATGCACCAGGTGGTAGTTCTGGCCCATGATCAAAATATTCAGCACCGCACCGGGGTAGACGCGGGCGTTTTTCCAGCGATCCCGTTCCTCGAAGGGGCGGTGGGGCAAATAGTCAAAAAATAACCCTAGGGCAATGCCAACGACCAGGGCGGGGGAAAACCAGAAGTTGAAGATGTAGCCGAGGAAATCAAACTTCCAGGCGGCAAACACCAGCAGCGCTACGGCCAAACGACCCAGGAACCACTCCAACAGTTCCCAGTTGCGCCAGAGTTGGCGCTTGAAGAAATAGATCTCGTGGTAAAAGAAGCGGGCCGCAATCAGCCACAGCGGCCCCCCGGTGGAGACAAAGTGATCGGGGTCGTTTTCGGGATCATTCACATGGGCGTGGTGTTGCAGATGAACACGAGTGAACACCGGAAAGGAAAATCCCAAAATCAGGGCGCTGCCGTGGCCCAGCACCGCATTAACCGTACGATTGCGGTGGGCAGAATTATGAGAGGCATCGTGGATCACCGTCCCCGCTAGGTGCAAGGACAGCACATTCATCAAAAACACGCACCAACCGGGCCAGCCCCAGAGAAAATAGCCCACGGTGGAGATGGTAATTAAGCCTACGGAGGCTAAAAACATCAGGGCATTGGGACTTAGGCCACCCTCGGTTTTCAGTAACTCAGGGGGCACTGTTTTACGTATCGTCAGGGGCTCTGCTGCCGCCGACATGTCGTCTCGCTCCTACACCAGTATCCTCGGTAGTATACGTTACGATGCCGCGTTAATAAAGTTTTGTGACGGATTCCTGAGTCAACGGGTCAGCGTCTTGGGGTGAGGGCCTGGGGGCGGTGGTCTGTCCCCAGGCCATTCGTCTCGGAAAAACTAGCGATGCAGGCCATCGCCCCCTTGATGAAAAAGTCGTGCTATGGCCTCGGTGTTTGCGCTCAGATTTGCTTTAGAGTGACAAAATCCCGACTTTTGTGTAGAGGTTGTCTGCTGGGCATCTGAACAGGGCTTGGCCCTGCGTTAGCCGATTGGCCCTGGCTTCTGGTTCCCTCTGGGTTGTCGTTCAAGTCATGTTAGAGAGTTCACCTATGTCGCTGAGTACCAATCGCCGTCGTACCAAAATTGTTGCGACCATCGGCCCCGCAACCCAGAATGCTGACGTGCTCCGTGCCCTCATCGAAGCGGGGGCAACCACCCTGCGGCTCAATTTCTCCCATGGCAGCCATGAGGATCACCAGCGCAGTATCCGCCTAATTCGCCAGATTTCCTTTGAGCTAAACCAGCCCGTGGGCATTTTGCAGGATTTGCAAGGCCCTAAAATTCGCCTGGGCAAGTTCGAGCAGGGGGCAATTCAGTTGGCCAAGGGGGATCCCTTTGTGTTGACGAGTGAGCGGATTTTGGGCACCCAGGAACGGGCCTGTGTCACCTACGACAAGCTGGCCGAGGAAGTTCCGGTGGGTTCCACCATTCTGCTGGATGACGGCAAGGTGGAAATGAAGGTGGAGGGCGTGGATATCGATGCCCAGGAACTCCATTGTCGGGTGGTGGTTGGGGGGCTACTGACCAACAACAAAGGGGTGAATTTTCCCGGCGTTTATCTCTCCATTAAGGCGCTGACCGACAAGGATCGCGAAGACCTGATGTTTGGTCTCAACCAGGGGGTGGATTGGGTGGCCCTCAGCTTTGTGCGTAACCCTCAGGATGTGCTGGAAATTAAGGAAATTATCGCCAAGGCCGGAAAACCCGTGCCTGTGATCGTCAAGATTGAGAAGCACGAAGCCATCGAGCAGATGGAGGCGATTCTGTCTCTATCCGATGGGGTAATGGTGGCGCGGGGCGACCTAGGGGTAGAACTGCCCGCTGAGGAGGTGCCGATTCTGCAAAAGCGCCTGATCTTAACCGCCAACGCCCTCGGCATTCCGGTGATTACCGCCACCCAAATGCTAGATAGCATGGTTTCCAACCCGCGCCCCACCCGCGCCGAGGTCTCCGACGTGGCCAACGCCATTTTGGATGGCACCGATGCGGTGATGCTCTCCAACGAAACGGCGGTGGGTAAATTCCCAGTCGAAGCGGTGGCCACCATGGCACGGGTGGCGGTGCGTACCGAGCAGGAGGGCTTGGGTACCCGAGATCTAGAGAACACCGGAGCCTGGTCGATTCCCAATGCCATCAGTCAGGCCGTGGGGCGGATTGCCTCCCAGCTCAACGCGGCGGCGATTATGACCCTGACCAAAAGCGGGGCCACGGCCCGTAATGTGTCGAAATATCGGCCCCAAACGCCGATTTTGGCCATCACGCCCCATGTGAACGTGGCCCGTCAACTGCAACTGGTTTGGGGGGTGCGGCCTCTGCTGGTGCTGGATTTGCCCTCCACCACCCAAACCTTCCAAGCCGCCATGGGGGTAGCCCAGGAAAAGCACCTGCTGAAGGATGGCGATCTGGTGGTGCTCACCGCTGGCACCCTGCAAGGGGTATCTGGATCCACGGACTTGATTAAGGTGGACGTGGTAACGGCGGTGCTGGGCCGGGGCGTGGGCATCGGTGAGGCCTCCGTCAGCGGTCGGGCACGGGTGGCCCACAGCAGTCTGGATATCAACGACTTTAACGAGGGCGAAATCCTGATTGTGCCCCGCACCAGTGCCGATTTTGTGGAAGCGATTCGGCGTTCTGGGGGCATCATTACCGAAGACGACAGCCTGACCGGCCATGCGGCGGTGATTGGTCTGCGCCTGGGTGTTCCGGTGATTGTGGGGGTTAAAAATGCCACAGAAATCATTCGCGACGGCACTATCCTCACCCTCGATACCCGGCGAGGATTGGTCTATTCTGGGGCACTCAGCACCGCGAAAACGGATCCTGGCCTGGGGCTTTAGGTCTCCCCTATTAAAGAAGCCCCTAGCCTGATGGACTAGGGGCTCCGCCATTGAATCAAGCTCAGTAGCCAGCGATCCAAGGGGGATTATTTGTACAGTTCAGTGGACAGACGGAAGGCCAGTATGCCGGGAATTAGAGCCAGGGCCAAGGCGATGTATACCTGAGTATCTGACATAGAATAGTTCCTCTCAAACGGGGTGAACGATGGATGACAGACTTGTCTAGACCTGATTGTTAACTAAGACGACCTTTTCTATACGCAGGGTCGGGGGAACTGTTACACAGCTTAATGCGCTGATAAACCGTTGGGGCGGCCATTTTGGGTTGCCCTAAAGTCTATCTATACTCTGGATGCTTTAAGGGACTTGTATGACTCGTAAACCGAGGGAATTTAGCGCTAAGCTAGCTAGCGACCTGGTAAGACCAAGGGCAAGGATGGCCGCAGGGAGAGAACATTGGTGCAGGATGCTGACCCGTGGTTGACACCGTCGATGGCTGTGGACAAAGCGCCGCCGATTCGTAGTGAGTTTGAACGCCAGTTGCTTCGGGTGCAACGGGATCTGCTTCGCATGGGTGCCCTCGTGGAAAATTCCTGCGTCCTTGCTCGCGATGCCCTCTGTGATCGCAACCTAGAGGCGGCCCAGCGATTGCGCAGCCAGGATAAGCAGGTAGATCAGTTCTATCGCCAGATTGAGCTGGACTGTATGCATCTCTTTACCCTGCCCGCCTCCGCCGATATGGATCTGCGCCGGGTGGGGGCCTTCATTCAAATGGTGCGCGACCTCGAACGCATCGGCGACTATGCTAAGGATCTAGGGGATGTGGCGATCAAGCTATTCCCCTATCCAGTGCACCCTCTGATGGGGCGGGTGCAAACCATGTTAGATCGCTGTCGGTCCATGGTGGCCATGAGCTTGCTGGCCCTCTCCGACCTCGATGCCACCGCTGGCCTAGAAATTAAGCAAAAGGACGACGCCGTAGACAGCGACTACGACGAACTCTACGATCTCCTGGCCCACCAAACCAATCTGGTCGGATCCATCGAACCCACGGTACTGCTGGTGCTGGCCATTCGCTACATGGAACGGATTGCGGATCATGCCACCAACGTCGGCAAGCGGGTGGCCTACATCATCACCGGAGAGCGAGCCTAACCTTGTCGCTAGTGTTGCAAAATGTAACGCAGCATTGACAAGAAAATTTGACAGTGTCCCATTTCTTGAGACACTGTAAAGGGTGTGCCTTGCTGATTCCATTGACGGATTCGGCAGGCCCTAGGGTTTGGCCGTTCCGACGCCATTCTGGTCACGGTCAAACGGTTGAGTTCATGGCTGGCGGTGGGCCTCCCATCCAGTTTTGCCCCCGGTCAGGCCTTGAATCGATCTCCCTTGCGATGGCTAGGTCACAACACCCACGCGTTACGACCCTATCCCGCAACGGACGCCCCGGCACAAGTCAGGCACGAATAATCCTTAGGAATGAGTCGCTACATGGAATTTTCGATTGCGGCATTATTAGCGAGTTTTGCAAAAGACAAAACTCTCACCCTGAAAAACCTCGAGAAGAAGCTACACTGCACCACCGATACCAGCCAGCGAGATTTGCAGATTGCCGTTGATGCCCTAGAGCGCATTGGCGTGTTAGTGAAGGAGCGGGGCAAATATCGGCGCAACGCCGAAGAAGGCGTAGTGGAGGGTAAACTCCGCTGCTCTAGCAAGGGTTTCTGTTTTGCCATCCAAGACGAAGAGGGAGCGGAAGACATCTACGTGCGCGAAAGCCACCTGAATACCGCCTGGAACGGCGACCGGGTGCTGGTGCGCGTCACCAAGGAAGGTAGCGGACGACGCAGCCCCGAAGGCGAAGTGCGCCTGATTTTGGAACGGGCCAATGCCTCGGTTCTGGCCCGCGTTAAGCAGGAAGAGAACGATTACCGGGCCGTTCCCCTGGATGATCGGCTGCTGTTTGAGTTGTCCCTGCTGGCCAACGGCACCGACCTGCAAGAGGCCGTCGATCAACTGGCCCATGTGGAAATTGTCCGCTATCCCCTCGGTCAAAATCCCCCCCAGGGGCGGGTGGCGCAAATTTTGGGCAGCGATGCCGAGGCCGCCTCTGATCTGGATATCGTCCACTGCAAGCACGACCTGCCCCGCAAATTTTCCGACCGGGCGCTGGCCGAAGCCGAGGCCCTGCCCACCCGCCTGGGCAAGACAGATCTCAAAGATCGCCTGGATCTGCGCGAGGTGCTCACCCTCACCATTGACGGCCCCAATGCCTCCGTGGTTGATGACGCCCTCACCCTAGAAAGAACCGAGGCGGGCCATTGGCGACTGGGGGTTCACATCTCCGACATTGCCCACTACGTTCCGGCCCATTCCGCCGTTGATCAGGAAGCGGCTAAACGGGGCACCTCGGTATATTTGGGAGACACCGTGATTCCCATGCTGCCACCGCCGCTGTCGGGGCCGTTGGGTTCCCTGGAGGTGGGTAAGGATCGGCTGGCCCTATCGGTGTTGGTCACCCTCAACGACACGGGCAACGTGGTGGAATATGAAGTTCGGCCCGCCGTGGTCAGCGTCAACCACCACATCACCTACCAAGAGGCCCAAGCCATTCTGGAGCGGGACAATCCCGACATGCTCAGCAGCCTGGGGATCGAGGCTAAGGCGCTGAAGAAGCTCGCCCCCATCTACGACCTGCTGGACAATCTGCTTTACCTCAGTCAGGCCATCAAGCGCCAGCGGCTCCATCGTGGATCCTTCGAGCTAAACCTGCCCGAATACGACTTTCCGGCGGACGCCGAAGAACCCCTGGCCCACTATCGCTCCCCCAAATTCCAGTACGACGACGAGGGTTTGCTGGGGGTGATGGTGGTGTCGGCGGGCGGCTCCGCTCGACAAATTGTCACGGAATGTATGCTGCTGACCAATCAACTGGTGGCCCAGCATTTGGTTGCCTTGGGCGTACCCGCCATCTACCGTCTGCACCGCGCCCCTGAACCCAGCGATGTGCAAGAACTGACCAAACTGGCGGAAAACATGGATATCCAGCTTACCCTGGAAACCGAAGACGCGCCCCAGCCCAAGGATTACCAGCGGTTTGTGGAACAGTTTGCAGCCTCCAGCGCCGAGAAAATCCTCACCTACCTACTGCTCGAAACCATTCAGCCCGCCTTCTACAGCACCCATCCTTCCCAGCACTTTGGCCTGGGGTTGGCCGAGGGCTACACCCACTTCACCTCCCCTTCCCGCCGCTATGCCGATTTGATGGTGCATCGCATTCTCCATGCGGTGTTCGAGTCGGGTCGAGACCGCCGCTCCACCCGTTCCAAGGATGGGGTGAATTTGCACCATAGTTCCTGCCACGGACAGATTAACTGGAACGTGCTACCCCCTGAAATTCAGCACGAGCTAGAGGACGACCTACCCCGCCTCGCCATTCACCTGACCGAGCGGGAACGACTGGCCCAGGAGGCCGAATCTGACCTAGAGGGGCTAAAAAAGGCCGAATTTATGCGCTCCCACACTGGGGAAGTGTTCCACGGGTTGATTACGGGGGTGCAGTCCTACGGCTTCTTTGTGGAAATCGAAGAACTGCTGGTGGAAGGGCTGGTGCATGTCAGTTCCCTCAAAGACGACTGGTACGAGTACCGTGCCCGTCAACAAAAACTGGTGGGTCGCAAAAATCGCCAGCAATACCGCCTCGGCGACAAAGTTGATGTGCAGGTGAAGAGCGTCGATTACTATCGTCAGCAGATCGACCTCGTGGCCGTCGGCGGCGGTAGCCAAGTACCCGACGACGAGGAAAATTCCACCTACGACGACGACCCCTCAGAAGTCGCTGGAACCGACCTCAACACCGACGAGAGCGAATAGGTCGTGACCATGCAATCTGCGCCCCAGCCCCCGGCCCGACCGCTGATCGTCGGCATTACCGGGGCCTCCGGGCTGATCTATGCCGTGCGTACCCTTAAGCACGTCTTGGCGGCGGGGGGCGTGGTGGATGTGGTGGCCTCCAAGGCCTGCCAGATGGTATGGCAGGCCGAAGAGGGGATTGCCATGCCCCTTGATCCAGAACGACAGGCCCAGTTTTGGCGACAGCAGGCCGGGGTAGACACAGCGGGCACCCTGCGCTGTCATCCCTGGGGCGACGTGGGGGCTTCCATCGCCAGCGGATCCTTTCGAGCGGCGGGCATGGTGGTGATTCCGTGCAGCATGAGTACCGTGGCGCGGCTGGCGGCAGGGATGAGTTCCGACCTGCTGGAACGGGCTGCCGACGTTCAATTGAAGGAGGGGCGCAAGCTGGTAATCGTGCCCCGCGAAACCCCCTTCAGCCTGATCCATCTGCGCAACCTCACCACCCTAGCCGAGGCCGGAGCCCGCATTGTGCCCGCCATTCCCGCCTGGTATCACCGTCCCCAGAGCATTGAGGATCTGGTGGATTTTGTGGTGGCTCGTGCCCTCGATCAGCTCGATATCGACTGCGTGCCCCTAACCCGTTGGCAGGGCCATCTGCCCCACGAAACGGATTCACAGGGGGCTCCCTAGCATCCAGAACCCTAGGGTCAAGAACCCCGGTTTCTAGCCCGCCGCTGACGATCACTCGCTGGTTAGATCAGAAACCGGGGTTCTGAACCGTCAGAAACCGGGGTTCTGAGGTGGCTGCCCTAGGCAAGCCACCCAACACGATAGGATAGGCAAAACCGCTGACCGAGAGGATTTAGGCCATGGCAACAACTCGTTTGGTTGTGGGACTGTTGGCGCTGGGCACCATGCTGCTTCTGGGTTTCCAAAATTTGTCCCCCAGCTTACCCCTGGTCTTTCTCGGTGGGCGCACCCTGGCCCTGCCCGTGGGCATTTGGCTGGTACTGGCTATCCTTCTCGGCGCATTGACCACCCTTGCCCTCAACGCCATGGTGGGGCCACCGAATCGGGGTAAGCCCTCGCGAAATCGCTACAAGTACGAACCCCAACCCTTCTACGAGCCTGCTAACCCAAGCGAGCCGTCCCATCCCAGTGAATTTGACCGTCGCCAAGAAGTGCGTTCCTCGGCGGATGCCGCTGCCCGAACCGCCGTCCCCGATGGCTCCTGGCGCGATTGGACGAATCTGCAATCCCCCACCGAGTGGAACAGTTGGGACGATCACCGTCGCCCAGAACCAGAACCCCAGCGACCGCCAGCGGGGGCAGCGCCACGATCCCCCTATCCATCGCCACCCGCCGCCGCCGCCCGATCCCCGTTAAGCTGGTTCAGCCGCCGCCCAGACAATGGCCCAGACAATGGCCCAGACCCACGGGTGCAGGAATCCCTGCGGGAAATCACCGACGACTGGGACGACATTGACCCGCGCCCCTACCGTTCCTCTGGCGTTAGCCCCGTGGAGGAAAGTCTGGAGGAAATCACCGAAGGCTGGGACGACATTGATCCCCAGGCCAGCGCTACCTACGACTCGCCCCAACCACCTAGGGATTACGAAGCCCCCAAGCCCCCCACCCAGGTCTATCGGGATGGGTCGATCTATTCCTACAGCTATCGGGAACAGGCGGGATCTGGGCAGACCGACCGCATTTACGCCCCCCCCGATCAAGGCTATGACGAGGGCTATGGCGAGGGCTACGGCCCTGACCGCTACGAGGACGATACCTACAAGGACGATGCCTACGAAGGCCGGGATCCCGATTCCCCCGATTTGGAGGAAGAGGACGTAGTGGATGCCGATTTTCGGGTGATTATTCCCCCGCCCCCTGCGGACCCAGCCTAGGTAAACGATTCGATGGAATCCTGTTGGATCCTGTGCCCAACCCCCATGGACAATCAGGGGTAGGGCATGGGTATTCAGGTTTCACGCCAAAAAACAAGGGATGCATTTATCCAGGAATGCATCCCTACTAAGCCCTAGCTAACCCATCCTACGGGGGCTTACCTTTAGTCTGTCCCACCGACCTACTCGGCGATGAAGACGTAGCGCATCACGAAGATGGCCGCCAAAATCCACATGCCAATGGAGGTTTCGCTGGCTTTGCCCTGGAAGGCTTTGACCACAGGATAGGCGATCAAACCCATGGCCAACCCTTCGGCGATGGAGAAGGACAGGGGCATCACCACAATGGTGAGGAAGGCGGCGATGGCGGCAGCGGGATCGTCCCAGTCAATCATGCGGGCGGCGGACATCATCATCACCCCCACCAGGATCAGGGCAGGGGAGGTAGCGAAGGCCGGAATACCCGCAAATAAGGGAATAAACAGCATCGCCACCAGAAAGAGTAGGGCGGCGACGACGGCGGTAAATCCGGTGCGCCCACCTTCGTAGATTCCCGAAGCGGATTCGATGTAGGTGGTGACGGTGGAGGTCCCCAAAACGGCCCCGGCGGTGGTGCCCACAGCATCGGCCATGAAGGCTTTTTCGACGCCAGGGAATTTGCCCTCGGCATCGATATACCCAGCCTTGGAGCCTAGCCCGGTGAGGGTGCCGATGGTGTCGAACAAGTCTACAAACAGGAACACGAAGATGATGCTGATCATCTCCCAGAAGTTGATCCTGAACAGCTCACCCAGGCCCACAAAGGCTTGGCCAAACAGATCCACCGGAGCCTGGGGAATGCCGACAATGCCCGTGGGCCACGGGGCTACCCTAAACACCCAGGAAAAAATAGCGGTGCCCAAAATGCCCCACAGCAGCGCCCCGGTGACGCGACGGGCAAACAGCGCCGAGGTCACCAGCAGCCCCAGAATCGCCACAGCGGTAGAGGGGGTTTTGAGGGCACCTAGGGTGGTAAAGGTGGCTTCAGAGGAGACAATGATCCCGGCGTTTTTAAGGCCAATGTAGGCAATGAAAATGCCAATCCCGGCGGTGGTGGCGTGCTTGATCGCTTCGGGGATGGCCTCCACAATTTTGCTGCGAACGTTGGTGACGGTCAGCAGAATGAAGATAATTCCTTCGATGAACACCGCCGCTAGGGCCACCCGCCAGTCGATGCCCAGACCTAGCACCACGGTGAAGGCAAAGTAAGCATTAATGCCCATGCCGGGGGCCAGCACGAAGGGAAACTTGGCATAAAGCCCCATGATCAATGTGGCAATGGCGGCGGAAATTCCCGTGGCCATCACCAGTTCACTATAGAGATCCCCGGATTCATTCAGGAAAACGGCCTCCGACAAAATGCCGGGGTTCACGATCAAAATGTAGGCCATGGTGACGAAGCTGGTGGCCCCAGCAATCACCTCGGTACGCAGATTGGTGCGATGGCCCTCAAAATCAAAAAAGTTGGCGATTTGGCCAGTAATGCCGCCCCCGCCGGGAGAAGGTTGTAGCCCTCCCCCCGGTGGGGTTTTTAGGTCTTCAGACGGCTGGGTCACGGCGCAACTCCTCACAAAAGACTAAAACGACTCAGCCCTTACTAATCGCCGGGAAACCAGGGTAAATCTGTTGTTTGAGATACAACTTAGCGGTTATTAACCTGTTTTGTCAGGCTTTCTATAGGTTCAGCCCTTCGTCGCTGGGTCGGTGTCGCTCAGTAGGCCGATGGTGGATGGGGATGGCTGGGTCGTCCATTGCATCACCCACTGGTTAAAGGTTTCAGGGTCTTCGTCGTAGAGGCAGTGGCCCACATCGGGCAAAAACTGAAGCTGAAGGTGGGGATTGAGATCCGCCAAGCCGTCCGCCAATCTGGGGGGAATCACCCGATCCCGCTGACCCCACAAAATCAAGGTGGGTTGGGTCAGTTCCGTTAGCATTCCCGTCACGGAAGGGCTGAAGTTAGGGTCGCTGCGGGCGTTCACTAAATAACACAGGGTACGGGCGGCTCCTCGCTGTTGGGGCGGCAGGGCAAAGGTGTCGATCAGGTCCTCATCCACCGCCTCAGATCGGACGTAAATGCCGCGCAAAGCCCGTGCCAAAAATTTCCGTTGCCGCACCACCCGAAACAAAGGCCGCAACAATAGGGGCGAGGCCACCAGGCTCTCCACCGTGCGGGCCAGATCTGCCACCCAGTCCGCTACCACATCTTCGCGGGAGGCCGCAGTAGGCACCGTGATCAACAACAACTGCCGGACCCAATCGGGATGACGGTGGGCTATGGTCATCGCCACCAACGCCCCCAGGGAATGCCCCACCAAATTCACGGGCTGGCCGATGATCTGCCGAATGAAATCCGCCCCCTGCTCGGCCCATAGGGTTGCCCCATAGGAGGCCGCCGCCTTTTCCGCATCGCCAAAACCCAGGAGGTCAATGGCATAGACCGGAGCCATCGCACTCAACGCGGGCAAATTGTGTCGCCACTGGTTCAGGTTGGCCCCAAAACCGTGAATTAAAAGGATCGGCGGCTGTGAGCAATTCCCCGAATCCCCCAACGGGCCTGGATGAAACCAGTAGCGCACCCGCCAGCCCCGCCAGTGCCAAATCCGCTGATGACCCGCCTCCGCCAACGCCCCCGGACGCGCTCCCAAAAACACCGATTCCGTCATGGATGGCTTTACCACGTTCACCCCGTTTCCCTTGTCACACCATATCCGAATTAAGAAAAGTCGATTCTCAACCCGTCAACCTGTAGGGGCAAGATTGCCTTGCCTGCCCAGGTATCATGACCCACCCTTGCCCTAAATGGCGCGTTCAGGATTCATGTTGTCTCCTTCACCGGGAACCCACCAACGCTTAAAGCCCCTCTCCTAAACTTGGGAGAGGGGTTTGGGGAGAGGGCTACCCCGAAGGCTATGCAGAGAACCCGGTTTAGGTCATGCTAGATACCGACATACGGTAACTGATCGAAGGAGAGACCCCCATGGCAGCAGAAATGGATCCTGTGAAGTTGATGAAGCAGGAAGTGGGACGGCAGGCGGCGGCGCGGGTGCAGTCCAACACTGTGGTGGGGCTGGGCACGGGTTCTACCACAGCCTTCGCGATTCAGTTCATTGGCGAGCGGCTGGCCAAGGGCGAAATCAGCAACATTAAGGGTGTGCCCACCTCCTTCCAGGCTTCCGTTTTGGCCAAAAAGCACGGCATTCCCCTCACCACCCTGGACGAAATCGACGGCATCGACATCGCCATTGATGGGGCCGACGAAGTTGATCCGACCATGAACCTCGTCAAGGGCGGCGGCGCAGCCCACACCCGCGAAAAAATTGTCGATGGCCTCGCCAAGGAATTCATCGTCGTGGTGGATAGCTCGAAGCTGGTGGACAAACTCGGTACCACCTTTGCCCTGCCCGTGGAAGTGCTGCCCCTGGCCGTTACCCCCGTCAGCAAAGCCCTGGAAGCCCTGGGTGGCCAGCCCGACCTGCGCATGGGCATCAAAAAAGACGGCCCCGTCATCACCGACCAAGGCAACATGATTTTGGATGTGAAATTCGAGGCCATCGACGACCCCGCTGGCCTGGAAAAAACTATCAACAACATCCCTGGCGTGTTGGATAATGGCCTGTTTGTGGGCCTTGCCACCGAAGTGTTGATCGGTGAAGTCAAAGACGGCCAAGCTAGCGTCCGCAAGCTGTAGTTTCTCAAGCCATCACCCAGGTCAACGCCATGTGGGACGACCGCTACAACCAAGCCGACTACGTTTACGGCAAACAGCCCAACGACTTCGTGCGTCAGGTCTGCCATCAAATTCCCAAGGGCAAAATCCTTTGCTTGGCCGAAGGGGAGGGTCGCAATGCGGTGTATCTGGCCCAGCAGGGCTATCGGGTCACGGCGGTGGATGCCTCGGAAGTGGGCATGGCCAAGGCCCAACGGCTGGCGGCGGAGCACGGTGTCCCGATTCAAACCATCGTGGCGGACTTGGCGGAGTTTGAGATTCAACCCCAAAGCTGGGATGGCATTATTGCCATCTTTTGCCATCTGCCCCCGCCCCTCCGCGCCCAGGTGCATCGCCAGGTGGTGGAGGGACTACGCCCTGGTGGGGTGTTTGTCCTAGAAGCCTACACCCCCGCCCAGCTTGAGTTCAAAACCGGGGGGCCACCCGTGGCGGATCTGATGATGGACTGGCCCACCCTTCAACAGGAACTTACGGGGCTAACCTTCAAAATTGGGGAAGAACTGGAGCGAGACATCCACGAAGGCATTGGCCACCGGGGGCGCAGTGCGGTGGTGCAGGTCTTAGCCGTGAAGCCCTAGGTCATCTTGGCCCAGCGCTATCGTTGGCGGCGACGATTTAGATCAGACGTTATTTAGATCAGACGTTATCTTTGGCAGAGGTGATCTTTGCCCAACCTGATGGTTGCCCAGCGTTTTCTTGCCCCATAGACAGCCATGGATATTGAGTCTGGTGCTCGTGATTCGACAGCAACGCCTGGGACGGAGACGCTACCCGTAGACCTGACGCCAGCGGTGATTCAGCGGGTGCGAGAGGGGGTAGCCATGTCCACCGATCCCGCCGTGCGACAACACATTGCCAAGGATTTGGAGGAACTCAGCGCCATGGCCTCTGGGCAGGCCGATGGCCGAGTGAGCGGTCGGTTTCGGCGGTGGCTATTGCGGCGATTCATCAAAGCGTTTTTTCGGGTGCGGATCGAAAATCCCCAGTACATCCCGACCGACCCCAATGTGCTGACGGCCAACCACCTCAGCCACCTAGACCCGTTCTTGATTCTGGCCTTTGTGCCGCCCCATCCCTACTACTACATCCTGGGGGATGCCCGCACCCTCTACAACAAACACTGGAAACGCTGGCTGCTGGGCTGGGCCGGGGGCGTGATTCCCCTAGAGCGCTGGTGGAAAGAAGAGATGGCGGTGATGGCCGCCGCCCAGGCCGACCGTCCTGACCTGAAGGATTTGGCGGAAACGATTCAGCGGGATGTGCCCAACGGCAGTTCTATCCAGCAAATGCGCCAAATTGACCAGGCCGTTCAAGCCCTGCTGCGCCGGGGAGATGGCCTCTTGATCTTCCCTGAAGGTCGCCTGGGGGAACGGGAGGGCCAGATGCATCCCCTGAAGCGGGGCACGGTGCTCTATGCCATGCGATCTGGGGTGCCCGTCGTGCCCATCGCCATCACCGGCACCCAGGATCTCTACTTTCGCAAACGACTAACGCTGCGCTTTGGCCCCCCGGTGTCGGTGCCCCACCAGGCTCGCCCCAAACGCCAGGACATTGATGCCGCCCTGGCCCAGCTTGAGCAAGCCTTTGCCGCCCTGCTGCCCACGGATTATCCCGACCCCCCTGGCCCCAAGCTCCTCAGCCATTGGCTCAATCATCTCTTTTGGTAATCATTGTCCATGGCCGTTGGATTTCACCGCGAGACTGATCTCACGCCACGGATACCAGCCTCGGCGATAAAATAAACCACAGTTGTCTAGCCGACCTTCTTTGTAACCCCTATGCCCCTTGCCGTTGGTGATCCTGCCCCCGATTTTGCCCTGCCCGATGCAGAGGGCAACCTCTACAGCCTCGAAACCCTCAAGGGTCAGCGGGTGGTGCTCTATTTCTACCCCCGCGACAACACCCCCGGATGCACCAAGGAAGCCTGTGGCTTTCGCGATGCCTATGCCGCCTACCAAGACAAGGGTGTGACGGTGCTGGGGGTGAGTGCCGACGATGCTAAATCCCACGCCAAATTCACCGCCAAATTCAACCTACCCTTTCCGCTGTTGATTGACGAAGGCGGCGAAGTGGCCAGCCGCTTTGGCGTTTATGGCCTGAAAAAGTTCATGGGCAAAGAATATATGGGTATCACCCGGAGCACGTTCATCATTGGCCCCGATGGCACCCTAGAAAAAATCTACCTCAAGGTAAAGGCCGAAACCCACGCGGAAACGGTGCTGGCGGATTTGACGGATTAATGAGGCCGATGCGTTGGGCCTATGGATGATCTCGACCTTTGCCTAGATGGGTCACTAGTCTATCCCTAAGCTTGGATCAAGACGGCATTTCGCCAAGGTTAGACCAGGACAACTTGGCTTCACCCTGGGTCGCATATTCCTGGGCTGCATATTTATAGCGCCAACCACTTAATGGGTCGTATCGCGATGGGTCGTATTACTGTTCTTGGCTGGCCTCAACCCAGCCCGTTGAGGAAATTCCATGTCCTACTTTGCCCATATCTTGCGTACCCTGGCGGGGGTGTTGTTTCGTCGGCCCATCCTCGGCACCTGCGTGATTCCGGTGCGGCCCGATGGCACCATTGTGTTAATTTTGCGCCGCGATAACCGCCGCTGGAGTCTGCCCGGCGGCCTAGTGGATTGGGGGGAGGATGTGATCACCGCCGCCCGTCGAGAACTGAGGGAGGAGGCGGGCCTTGAACAGGCTGAGTTGGATCGACTGGTGGGGGTATATTCCAAACCAAAGCGGGATCCGCGTTTTCATTCCGTCTGTGTGGCGGTGGCGGTGCGGGTGCAGGGCACGCCCTCCATTGGCGACCCCCGCGAAGTGCTGGAGGTGCGATCCTTTGCCCCCGATGCCCTGCCCTGGGACAACCTCGCCCACGACCATCGCCAGCATCTAGAGGACTTTTTCCAGGGCAAGACGGTTTTAGCCTAGGTGGGGTTTTAGCCTAAGCTGAAATGAGGGGTCTGGCCCATGGGTCGGGGATGCACTCGCCCAATCGCCACCCTGCAATGGTTGTATCTCCTCAGTCTGGGCCATGAAATCCTCCCACGATGTCGTCATGCGTACGGGTCGCCTCAAGGTGCCCAGCGGTACCCTGTTTTGGCACGAGGCCGGACGGGGGGAAACCCTCGTTTTTCTCCATGGTTCCTGGCACGACAGCGGCCAATGGCTTCCGGTAATGCAAACCCTAGCTACGGACTACCACGGTCTAGTCCCCGACCTGATTGGTTTTGGCGAATCGGTTAGCACCGCGACGGTTCACTCAGTAGATTTAGAAGTCGAAGCCCTACACACGTTGCTTCAGGCACTACGGATTTCCCGCTGTGTGCTGGTGGGGCATTCCCTGGGGGCTTGGGTGGCCCTGCGCTATGCCCAGCGTTACCCCGACCAAGTGCGTGGGGTGGCAGTGGTGGAACCAGAGGGATTGGTGGGTTCCCAGGGGTCTCGCTGGCGGTTGGATCGTTGGTTGGTGAATCCCCTATCGCCCTTGGTGCCCTTGATGACGGTGGCTTCCTGGTTGGGCGGTAAAGGGAAATTTCGGGCCTTGAAACGGCGGCGGCGCACCCTGCGTCAGGCTCCGGCAGCGTGCCAAATCCTGTTTCGGCGGCGTCCAGCCGACATTGCCGCAGAACAGATTGATCCCAACACCTTGCCGATTCAAGCCGTGGTGCAATTTTTGGCCAACCCAGCCGCCCCAGCCGAGGATGCCTCTCGATCCTCAGGCATGATGTTGGGCCTAGTGCAGCCCATACCTGCCGCCGACACCCCCCTAGGCTTGGATGAAGCCGCCACCGCCGCCGCCCTCCGTCAGTTTTTGGCCACTATGCTAGTGACTCCAACCTGATTGCCTGCCCCATCAACCCTGGAGGATGGGCCTGGAGGATGGGCCTGGAGGATGGACGTTAGCAAAGTTTTGTGTGAATGGTCAGCAATGTTAACAATTAGGGGTGAATAAATCGGCAAAGTCCGGTACCCTAGGGGGTCAAGTCACCCTGTTCATCTTCGGGGATGCAATGTGAGACCATGAGATCAGGATCAGGCCCGCCATGACTGACAACACTGCCTCCAATCCGGCCCCAGCGCCCCAAGATCAGCCTCGCTCCAACCGCAACCCGACGGCCTCCCCTAGGGCGTCTGGCCCAAGCCCAACGGGGCCAAGCCAAAACTGGGAAGTGGTGAACTTTCCTGGCCAGATGGCGATAACGGACGTTCAAGAAACAGCTCCGGCGGCGGCCTCAGCCCCCACCTCGCCCCCCCTCCATCGCACCGAGGAACTGATCCAACTCATCCAAGACTTGAACCAATGCAACGATGCCCTACTGATTCGGGTATCAGACCTAGAAGAATCCCTAGAGCGATCCCAGGCCGCTCTCCAGGCAGAAGTTGAACGCAATCAGATCCAGGGCGTTGTCACCTCCACCAGAACCCCCGCCCCTGCCCAGGTAGCACAACTGCTAAGCGAACTAGAGGCGACTAACGACGGCCTGCGGCGGGCCACTATCCACAACGAAACTCTGCAAACCGAGCTAGAGGCCAGCCAGCAGCGGGTAGCCCAGCTAGAGCGGGAATGCACCCTGCTGCAACAGCGTTTTAGCGAAAAGAACACCGCCCTGCAACAGGCCGAGGATAGCTGTCGCGATCTCAAGGCTCGCCTCCATCGCCAGCAGCGCTACACCCTCCAATTCAAGACGGCCCTAGAAAAGTGCCTAAACATGGCCAACGATGCCCAGCCCCCAGCGGCAGCGGCCCCGACCATGGTGGGCCTAGGCACGGAGGATAGTCAGCCTGTGGCGATGCCCAAGGCCCAAGAAATTCAGCCTTGGAGTGCGCCTAGCGTAGCGGCGACTCATCAGGCCGATGCCCTGTCTAACTTGATCCATAGCTTCAAGCCCACGGTGGCCCCTGCACCATCGGCCCCTGTCGTGGCTTCAACCCCAACTCCAACAACCTCAGAACCCGCCGCCCCAGACACCTGGGCCAAGCCTGCCGCTGAGGTTCCTGCCCCTGCCCCAGAAGCCCCAGCCATTGTTGACCCCTGGATTGCTCCCGCCGCTGAGGCCGAGCCATCTCCCGGCTTTACAGAACCCTCTCCCTGGGGTGCGCCGTTGACCGCAAAGTCTGACCCTGAATCTGTGGAAACGGCAGCGCCATCTCAAATCACAACGCCACCCCAAACCCCAGAACCCGTGGCAGACTTTCCCGAACCCTTCCAGACTAGACCCGTGGTTAAACCCGCGCTGGCCAAGGCTGAACCCGCCCTTGCGGCCCCCGTTAGCCCCCAGCCAGCGCCCCCTCCACCAGTGACCACTCCGGCGGCTTATCCCCAGCGTTCCCAGCGCAAAATTGCCTCCCTGGCGGCGGTGCAGCTTCCCAGCTTTGGCCGTCCTCCCCGCCGATCCTAGGCTGGAAAGTATAGGACTGGGTGCCAACTGCGACGCAGAATGTCGCGGGTGAGGCTGGGGGTAGACCATTTGAGGAACCCACCTAGGCCACTGGCACAGGTGGCAATGGCCCCAATATCGTACTGTTCAGCCGTTAGCATAATTTGCTGGATGGGGTCACCCTCAACCACCGTGGTATTAACCACGAGGCCGAGGCTGGCCAGTTCTGACTGGATCTTCTCGCATTCGGCCTGGGCCTGTTCCACGGGATGATCGCCGTGGAATTCGCGGCGGATATTGTCATCGATCACCCACAGCAGCCGAACCCGCTCTAGCACCGAGTGGGGGTTGCTCTGTACCTGCTTTTTCACTTTTTCAATCAGGATTTTGCCCGTTTCTTGGCCATCGTAGGGCAGCAACAGGTAGCGGAAGAGGTGGCTGGTGCGTAGCTCTAGCTCGGCAGTGGTGTAGGTGGAGATGAGCTGAGGCCGCAAAATCATCAGGGGGACGGGGGTTTTTTCCGCCAACTGCATGGTGGTGCTGCCAAAGAGTTTTTCTTCTAGCATGGTGCGGGTGGGGGTGCCCAGAAAAATCACATCGGCATGGCACTGCTTGGCAAGGCGCAAAATGTTATCGCCCACTCGCCCCATCTGCACTTCAACGTTCACCTCCACTGAGTCGGGCACATCGCGCAGCAAGTTGGCGATCTGTTGTTTGGGCTGAGCCAAAATTTCCGGATCGTTGCTAGGAATTTCGCGCTCGGCGTCAATGGCGACATTGTGAAAAAAGGTCAGACTTTGGAACCCCCCTGCCGCTAGACTTGGCACAAACTGCGCCAAGCGATGCATGCCATCGGTGAAGTCGGTACAAATCAGCGCGCGTTGAAACATAGTTGCCTCGTCGTTGCGTCGTCTCGGTGCAAAGTCGTCTCAGTACAAAGGGGCAGGCCGAGCTATGGCCCGTCTGGGCGACCCTGACGAGGCTTACGGTAAGTTATACCCCGCCATAACTACGATAACGTCTGGCTGCTCTGTTTTGCCGCAGGCTTTGGGGGAAGGTGCCGTTGGTGCTGAACAAGCGCTTGCTTAGGAGGACGGGGGCACTGGATGGCGAAAATCTGTAGGTTAGACGACGTGGCTGAGGCGATGAGGGGTGAGCGTCTAAGGCTTTAGGGGTGTGGTGTAGATTGGCGGCGATGGCCATGGCGATGGCGATGTAACATTGGCGGCACTGTCGAGAAGGAGACGCCCCGACATCCCTGGCCTGATTCTTCAGAACCCTGCAAGAGAGGGAGGTCGCCATCTTCAAGACGGTCAAGACTGGTCTGGACGACCAGCAAAGGCGCGAAGCCCTGGCTAACGGGACGCTTAAACCTGGGGATTTGGCCCAATGCCCCACTCGTGCTTAAGAAACTGCTTGTACATGGTTTCGCGCATCATCATCTGTTCGTAGAGCTTGACCAGAAATTGCTGGGCTTGCTCACGGCTCATTTGATTAACCTGGGTCTCGAAGGAGCGCAGGTTAAACTGCTGCTCAAGGGAGAGTTGCATCGGGTCGTTCATGGATGGACTCCTGAGAGAGAACAACATGGGGCACACCAAAACGGAATTCCCCACGGAACATCGAATACCCACTAAGGCCCAGGGTGTGAGAGCAACCGCAGATAGCCTTAGGGAGGTCATCGTGGTCAAGGTAAATCCTCGAACAATTGTTTTACAAATTATAACGATTGTTTGACAAAGATCCACTCTTGACAGGTTTGAGATATAGCTAGTAAGCCCTAAAAGGACAAACTCGGCCTCAAACTTCACAATTTTTATCAATATCCTTTGAGTAAAAATGCTCAGTGCGAACGGTTCGGGGAAGGGGGTTGTTGGTTGTTGGTTATTGGTTAATGGTTGTTGGTTGTTGGGGGCGTAGTCGTGGGACTGATGGCCTGACACATCGCCAAAGTAGTAGCGCGTCCAGTCCGATTTGTAGGGTGCAGCGAAGCGGAACCCTACACTCACCGAGGATTACGGACTTGTTGGGTGCTGCTATCGCGCCCCTCAACCCGCGAAAAATCAGGGCTTTTGGAGGTTGTGCCAGCCAGCTAGGGATTAGGGGCACAGTGGGGGCAGGTTTGGCCCGGTTGATAGTGGGGAGAAGCCTGATCCTGGGGGCTGAGGGGATAGCCGCAACCGCCGCAGAGGACGTAATTTTGGGGCTGGAGGGCGTGATCCACCGCTACCCGTTCGTCAAACACAAAGCAATTTCCTCGCCACAGGCTTTCGTTGGGGGGAACCTGTTTGAGATAGTTCAAAATGCCGCCCTTGAGGTGGTAGACCTGGTCAAATCCCTGTTCTCGGAGGTAGGCGGTGGCCTTTTCGCAGCGGATGCCCCCGGTGCAGAACATGGCAACCTTGCGGTGTTGGGCGGGGTCGAGGTGCTGCTCGATGTAATTGGGCAGTTCACGGAAGGCGTGGGTGTGGGGGTTGATCGCGCCTTGGAACGTGCCCAGGTCTACCTCAAAGTCGTTACGGGCGTCGATTAGCACCACCTCAGGATCTTGGATCAGCGGGTTCCAGTCCTGGGGGTCTACATAGGTGCCCACCTGCTGGTTGGGATTAAGGTCGGGGCGACCTAGGGTGACGATTTCCGGCTTGATCTTCACCTTCATGCGTCCAAAGGGAGCCGCTTCCGTGGTCGATTCCTGCACCGTCAGCGGGCCGATGGCGGGATGGGCTTGCAGCCAAGCCAACAGGTGATCCACGCCTTCCCGAAAGCCCGCAAGGGTGGCATTCAGCCCTTCCTCAGCCAGCAAAATCGTGCCGCACAACCCCCAGCGCTGGCTTTCGGCCAAGAGATCCTCCCGCAGTTGGGACAGATCATGAAGGTCAACGAATTTGTAAAAGGTGGCAACAATCCAGGTCATGGGGACGGGACGGTGTGAGAGGAACTTTGAAGGCCGCTTCCGGCCCCCCTCTCCTTCCTGGGAGAGGGGCTGGGGGTGAGGGCAAACTCCCCAACCGACAAGAATTTCTATTTTAGGATTGAGAACGCCCTAGTTTACTGAGGATTCGGGGCTCCTGGTGAATTTCCCTCAGGGGGTGGCTGGGTGGCAATGGCGAGCTGCACGCCCTCCAGGGTTCTGAGTTGATCCATCACCGCCACCACCCGCCCGTGGGGCACGGCTTGATCGGCTTGGATAATCACCACGTTGCCCACGGTCATGGGCAGTTGATCCTGCACGACCCCAAGCAGTTGGTCATCGCTGACGGCTTGGCCCCCCACTGCCAAGGCTCCGCTGGCCTCCACCGTTACCACAATGGAAAGCTGGGGTTGAACGATGCCCGTTTGTGCCTCCGGCAGCGCCACCGTTAGCCCCTCGTTGCGGCTGAGGTAGAGGCTGGAAATTAGGAAAAACACCAGCACCGCAAACACCATATCAATCATGGGCACGATGTTGATCTGGGGGGAAGACTCTGGTTCGTCGGGCAGGCGCATGGTAAGGGACACGGAAAAGCTTGGCGCGCCCCAGCCTTGACCCCTCAACGACCAAGCTGGGCAGCACACCCTAGCTTATCCCAACCCTTGGGGCCGATGAGCCTGGACGCTGAATTCGCTGCTCACGGCTGAATGGAGATTCCTAGGTGCTGTGGCCGGGATGAACGGTTTGGGTTGGGGGGGCGCATTTAAGGGCCGGTTCCCCAGCAGGATCGGGGGCTGATGCGGGCAAAATCTCTTCTTGGCTGATGGCGTCGTTAAGGATGTTGAGGAGGCGCTGCTCGTCGGCGGAAAGATCGGATCGCTGGCTGAGGGCATAAATAGCGTCGGCCACCTCCGCCAACAATGCCTTGGACTGAAGCGCTTGGCGCACGATGGCTTCTAAATAGGTAACGCGATCTGCCTGGGATAAATTAGCCCACATCATGCTGGGAGCCTCGATATAGCCCTAGATCTAACGCCGTTGTGTGAGGGCGCTGTCCGTGGATGATGTGATCAATATCACACAAACTGCCTTTTAAAACAATTCTAGCTAGAGACTTTGCTTGAGGTTAGAAAGGTTAGACCTGAGAGCCAAGAAACAAGCTAAATGCCTTATCTTATGGGGCCGAACAAGACAGGCTAGCCATCCCACAGAGGGGGAAGGCCACGGAAGTCCTTAGCATGCTTTAACGATTGATTCTGTCCATGTCCACCATAGAGTAGGCAAAGGCGCGACTGGAGAGTCTGTTGGTGAACGATTGAGGCTAGGCAGATCGCGCCATGGCGAGAATCCGCTCCGCCACCGCATCGGCCACGGGCATCACCGACAGCCGATTGCCCCGCCGTACCACCCACAGGTCTTCGGGGGTAAAGGTGTCTTTTAGTTGGTCAAGGGTGATCCCAGTCGAAAAGGTCTCCACGTACCCCACGACCACCGTGTGCCAGCGGGGCTTGTCGGGCGAAGATTTGGGGTCATAGTACTTGTGGGCCGGGTCGAACTGGGTGGGATCGACCACGTTGGCCTCGACAATTTTGGCCAGCCCCACAATGCCCGGTGGCTTGGTGTTGGAGTGGTAGAAAAAGGCCAGATCCCCCACCGCCATGCTGGTCAGGAAATTGCGGGCCTGGTAGTTGCGTACGCCATCCCACAGTTCCGTCTGGTCGCGGGCCAGATCGTGGATGCCGTAGACATCGGGTTCAGACTTCATCAACCAGTAGGCCATGGCTTAGCAGCTTCTCCAACAGATCACGATGGGCAGAATTTTGGGTCGATAGGGTGACTTTACGGCCACTGTTGTCGGCATAGGCAAGGGCAAGCCGAATCGCCTGGTCGGGAACCTTGGCCAGACGCTCGGCCCATTCAATCGCCACGATGCCGGGGGCGGTTTCCTGCTCGTCCCAATAGGCCTCTAGGTAAAGATCCATCACCTCTTCACCATCGAGCCGATATAGGTCAATATGGTACAAGGGTACTCTACCCTCCAGGTACTCATTCACCAGGGTAAAGGTCGGGCTGCTGATTGGATCAACGATCCCCAAGCCCAGCCCCAATCCCTGAATCAGCGTCGTTTTGCCACTGCCCAAATCCCCCGACAGCAGCAGAATCGTCCCCGCCGGAAGCACCCGCCCCAGCCCTTCCCCCAGCCGTTGGGTCGCCGCCGCATCGGGCAACTCAAGTTCCATCACCGCATCATCCATCCCGTTCAACCATCCATCCCCTAGGACTTTATCAGCGATACCAATAGCGATCTCGATTTATATTCTCGATTCATATCCAGAACGCTCCAAATCCACAACCACGATCTACAACAGACAGAATAATCCCCACCGTCCCCTGATCACTGCCTGCCAACCCCCACTCCCGACGAATAACCAATAACGAATAGCCAACAACTAATAACCAGTAACCAACAACCCCAATCCCCTTCCCCATGATCATCACCGTAGCCAGCTTCAAAGGCGGTGTCGGCAAAACCACCACAGCCATTCACCTCGCGGCCTTTTTGCAAAATCATGCCGAAACCCTGCTGATCGATGCCGACCCCAACCGTTCGGCCCTGGCCTGGGCCAATCGGGGAGTGCTACCCTTTGCGGTAACGGACGAGTGGCAGGCGGGGGGCTATCTACCCGATGAGGGCCATGTGGTGATTGACACCCCAGCCCGACCCGACCCGGAGGACTTGGCCATGCTGGCGGAGGCGTGTGATTTGCTGGTGCTGCCCACTACGCCGGACGTGCTGTCGTTGGATGTGCTGGCCCTGATGGTGGCCTACCTGGAGCCGTTGGCGATCCAAAACTATCGCGTACTGCTGACTATGATGCCCCCCAGCCGTCGCATTGCCGCCGCCCTACAGCCCCTGCTAGAGTCGATTCAGCCCCGCATGTTTGACCACAGCATTCGACGCTATGCGGCCTACCAAAAGGCGGCGCAACAGGGGCAGGTGGTCTCTGTGGTGAAGGCGGCCAAGGCGGCGGACGCTTGGCAAGATTACGCCACCATCGGCCAGGAATTGCTGCTGAAGGTTGGGGTTTAACCTCAGTTCGGGGTAGCCCCAGTGACCAGATCCCCGGTTAGCCCTCCCTTACCGGAAGCAAGAAGACCTGTACCCTGCTACCTAATCCCCTTTAGAGGATTTCTGCTTTGAGCCTTGGACATTGAGTCCTTGGCTTCCTATCCACAACCACCAGGGAGTGAACTCCCTGGCTCATCGCGAAAGTCTGCTGAAGCAGCCTCAAGATCGTTGCTGCTGAGGGTGGCCGGGGATCCGGTGCTGCCCGGTTTTGTGTTGAATCTGGCTTGGCTATGGAAGTCATCGGCCCCTGACAACCGCTAAGATTGATCCTCGGTTCGTTGTGATCCTGGGTTTTTGCTGAATCAGGATTGAATTCGGTGTAAGGAGTCGGGTAAGCCATGAAACTGAAACGCGGGACGGTGGTGTTGGTAGGGGTGGCCCTGTTGTTGGGGGCCGGAGTGTTGATGGGCGAATTGCGCCAGAGCCGTGCCCCAGAAAGCGCCACGGTGAGCGATGGGGTGGGGCCAGTGTTTACCTTTGCCGAAACCGATGTAGCCACGGTGACGGTAGAACGCGATGACGAAACGCTAACTTTTGAGGGCGATGGCGAGGGCAATTGGCAAATGACGGCCCCAGAAAATCTGGTGGCGGAACCGGGGGCGGTGGCCTTTTTGCTGAGCCGATTGAATACCGATTCCCCGCAGCAACGGGTGACCATGGCGGCGGATCAAATTCAGGACTTTGGCCTAGACCAGCCCCAGGGGAAAGTGACCGTGACCTTGCAGGACGGCACCGAGCACGTTCTGATTCTGGGTGGGCCAGACTTTAGCGGCAACGCCAACTACGCCATTGTCGATCCCGATGGCGCTTGGCCCCCAGAAAACCCCGCCGACGAATACGAGGTGCTGGTGGTAACCCGCGATGTGGCTAACGGCATCAATCGGCCCCTAGAGGAATGGAAAATGCCCGTGGACGCAGGTGAAGCCGAAGGGGAGGCTTCAGAGGCGGAGTCCCCAGAGGCGGAGTCCCCAGAACAGTAGCCCCGTAGGACACAGCCCACCATCCCGGCATTTCGCAGCACAGATAGCCGTCTCGACCTATAGCTTTGTGGGACGGACAAAGCAGCGATCTCCCAAATCGTAGGACTGAAGTTCTGGACACTGGCTCGCCTTCACTTCCCGATATCCAAGGCGTTTCAAGAGACGAAGGCTCCGCTGATTCCTAGGATGCACAGTGGCCCACCAGTCGGTTCCCGGTGCGACGGTTGCTAGGTAATCGTGCCGCCAGAGCATCGCCTCGAAGGCTAACCCCTTTCCCCACCAAGCCTCGCCCAATAAATACGCTACTTCGCCCCAATCTCCGTATCCTGTCGCCTCAAGCCGACCAATCACTGGGGCAGGAGGGCTTTTTAGCCGTATGGCCATGTTGAACCATTGCTCGGTGGCGGCAACTAACCCTACAGGCCCTTGGGAGCGAGCGGCGTACTCTGCCCTCAATTCCTCGATAGTCGGTGGCCTGCCATCGGGGTCGATAAAGGCAATGACAGAGGGTGTAGTCAGAATAGTAAAGAGATCGTTGGCATGGGTGTCCGTGAGTGGTTCAAAATATAGGTTCTCACTCTGCATAGGCTATTCTTTAGGCTATGGTGGCTGGCGCTTCTCGCCCCATTGCACATAAGGATAGCCCCGTGGAGCCTCCCCGCTCGGCCAGATCACTCCCCCAGTTCAGCGCCCCCCCCGGCTATCGACCCCAAGCCGACGACACCAGCCTGGAAACGGATTTGCTGTGTTTTTATCTACTACGGCAAAAAACGGTAGCGGAACGGCTGGCTATGGGGGCACAGCTAATGCGTAGTGCTCGACAATTCTCACTCAACTGTTTTCATCAGCGCTTTGCCCATTTAAGCCCCCCCCAGTTTGCCCGTAAGATGGCCGAGGTTTGGCTGCAAGAGCATTGTCCAAAGCACTATGTGCCTCAGGGTTCAGAAATGACGTGGATTCAAGACTCTATTCAATTAGCCGTAGACCTCCATAACATTCTTGAACAAGAGGGGATTCCTTACTATGTGACGGGTGGCGTCGCGGCCATTGCCTATGGCGAGACCCGCACCACGCAAGACTTAGACATTGTGCTGTCCATTCCTAGGGAGACTATACCAGCACTGGCTGAGGCTCTAGAACAGGCTGGTTTCTATGTGCCTGGGGTGGAGGATGTCGTCTCAAATCGTATGCGGACGCTACAAATTACCCAAGTGGCCACCATTTCACGGGCTGATTTGGTGATTGCTGAGATGACCCCCTACGAAGCCCTCAAGTTTGAACGCCGTCAGGCCTACCAACTCATCCAGGGCCAATTCATTTACCTCGCCTCGCCTGAAGATGTGGTGGTCAATAAATTGCGCTGGGGCCAGCAAAGTCAATCCGAAAAACAGTGGCGTGATGTGTTGGGTGTGTTGAAAGCCCAGCAGGATGGATTGGACTACAACTACATGCACCAATGGGCAGCGGCGTTTGATTTATCGGAACAATTAGACCAGGTAACGCGGGAAGCCGGAGTAAGAACCATTGCCGACCACCAATGGGCCACGGCCCTCTACCCCACCATGCAACGAGCCTTTGAAATCGCCCAAAGCCGCCGCCGCACCCACCAACCCAACCCTGATACAGAAGTTGCGGAGGGCAGGCAATACACCCTAGTTCACCATCGTCGCGATCAGACCCTAACGGTCATCGGAAACATCGATGATCGCACCGTCTCCCAATTTGATTCCCAAGGCCAAGTTATCCACGCCAGCCCCTCCCGCTATGACCGCCAACAATGGGCCATCATTGCCGGAAGGATTTTGCCTAAAACAGGCTAAGTAGAAAAACGAACAAAATCCGTATAAGTTCTGTATAGCAAAAGCTCGTAGTGTACTAATTTCATAGCAGTCTCCCAAAATCATGCTTACCCAAACAATCCATGAGTGAAGATAATCAGAGTAGCCAGGAAAATATTAGTGCTGAGAAAATATTGCTGATAGATCTAGAAAACTGCCCCGATCAGATTCATCAACTACAAAAAAGTTTGGAAGAGTTCTCCCAAGTCATCATTTGCTATGCCAGAACTGGGGCCAAAATACCCCTTGACTGGCTAGTTCCCCTTAGCGGAACCGTTAGCGCCAACAAATTAAAAATATTCAAAATGGCCAATGGGGGCAAGAATGCGGCTGACTTTGGCCTTTGCTTTTTTGCAGGGGCTTTAATGCAGCAATTGTCTCCTGAAACCCATTTCGTCATCATCTCAAATGACACTGACCTCGACCACGTTGTTAGCTTGCTCCAAAGTCAGGGCCGCACAGCAGAGCGCGTAGGTAGTCAAAAAACTCAAACTCAGACAGTAATTAGTCACAGCGATAAGTGAGGCTTAATGAGAAAGCCTCCAGAGCCGTAGGATTATCTAGGCAGAAGGGGAGGGGGCGAGCACCCTGAAGAGTCGATGAGCCCAAAGAGCTCATCGACGGCATTTTTACCCTGACGGCGCATCGATTCGAGAAAACTGAACA
>JBIPSI010000042.1:0-39158 GCA_044070495.1 Spirulina sp.
TACTGCACAATCTGGTTATCATGCAGACGACGAGTCCCATTCTTGACAACGGTTTCGCTCTGGCAGTGGGGGCAACGCATAGGCCAATGACGCTCTACGCCTACATTCTAGCCGTCATCCTTTAACTGACCAGTGCCTAGAAAGGATGAGAAAAGGTTCTCTTTTTAAGGGAATTTGGGAGGATACCTACTTTGGCTACACATCATACAGCGTTTCTTGATCCGATGAGGTATAGTACAAGACCTGAAACCCTTGCTACGTAGGGATCTCAAATCTGAATTTGTACATCACTTACCCAGGAACCGCTGTAGGACTCTTTAAATATTCTCTTATATACCCACAATTATCCACGATCTAGCCTGCATAGACAGTGCTATGCCAACACATCCTAGGGTGTTTGACAATCAATTTCTCCCATTGACCTAGCTAGCCGATCCCCTTCCCTATGGGCAAGCAGCGGAATGATAGCCAAGGGGAGGATGACCAAATTTAGAGCTAAGGCGGGGGGACAGGTTAAAGGTAAGACCCCGTAGGGTGGGTTAGCGTGGGTATAGCCATGCCGAAGGTATAGCGTAACCCATGCTGGCCAAGGCTTTGATGCGTTACAGCTACGCCTAACCCATCCTACTTGAGATTCCGCCGACCAATTAGCCGAGGGCTTCGAGGTAGTCACGGATGCGGTTGCGGCGCTTGGGTTGGCGCAGTTTTTGCAGGGCCTTGGATTCGATCTGGCGCACCCGTTCGCGGGAGAGCTCCAGGGCGCGGCCAATTTCCGCCAGGGAGTAGGGGGTACCATCGGTGAGGCCAAAGCGCATGGTGATCACATCCTGTTCGCGGGTGGTGAGGTCGGCCATGAGCTGTTGCAGGTCGCGCCGGAGGGATTCGCGAATCAGCAGATCCTCCGGCGATAGACCTTCGGTTTCTAGCAGATCACCTAATTCCGTATCGCGGTCTTTGCCCACCTTGGTTTCTAGGGAAACGGAGCGCGGCACCCGCAGCAGCACCTCGCGCACCTGCGGCCCGGTCATGTCCAGTTCCTTGGCAATGTCGTCTACGGTGGGGGTGCGGCCATTTTCCTGGGCCAGTTTGCGCTGGGCTTTTTTAATTTTGTTGAGCTTTTCGGTGATGTGGACGGGCAGGCGAATGGTGCGGCTTTGGGTGGCGATGGCGCGGGTAATGCCCTGGCGAATCCACCAGTAGGCGTAGGTGCTGAAGCGGTAGCCCTTGGTGGGGTCGAATTTTTCCACCGCCCGCTCTAGGCCGAGGGTGCCTTCTTGGATCAGATCCAGCAGTTCCAGCCCTCGGTTTTGGTACTTTTTGGCCACGGAAACCACCAGGCGCAGGTTGGCCTTAATCATGTGTTCCTTGGCCCGGATGCCCTCGGCAATCACCTTTTCCAGTTCGGGAACCGTTAGGTCGCTGAGGTCTGCCCAGGCCCGTTTGCCCGCCGCCAGGGTGGGCTTCAGTTCGGCGATGGGCACTTGGGCTTCCGTGGCCCAGCGCTCTAGGGAAGGCCGATAGCCCAACTGCGACGAGAGCCGATCCCGCGTTTGCAGCAGGGTGTGGTAGGTACTGAGAATGCCACCCTCTACCTTGGCCGCCTGTTCCAGGGCTTGCAGCCGTTGCATATAGTTTTGAACGCACTGGGCCTCGGAAACTTCCTCATCCTTGGCCAGCAGCTTTACCCGGCCAATTTCCTGTAAATACAGGCGAACCAGGTCGGTCGTTCGACGGTTTTTCAGTAGAGCCGCCGCGTCGGCCTCAAAGTCATCGGTGGCCAGATCCTCAACCTCAGCGGGATCCACATCAGCAGGGAGCATATCCGATTTGACGGTGTCCATCGCGGCGTCCTCAAGATTTAGGGCATCATCATCGGTAGCTTCATCATCCAGGGCCTTGTAGGTTGGCCCGTCGGAGTCAATCGCTTCGGCCTCAGTCGCCGGATCTGCGGTCTCCAGCAGATCGGCCTCCATGGCGTTCCCCCGTTCTAAAGACAGGGCCAACTTGCGGGTGGTCCGCTGGGCATCGTCGTCTCGGCTATAGCGCGGTGTTGCTACCATGACACTCTCGAATAACGCGTACAGATGGGCCATCAGTTGGCGATGTTGTTAGTGTTCCCCACTGGCATATTTTTACAAACAGTGTTAAGCAAACCAGTCACAAACTTGTCACTAGCCAGCCACCAGCGGAGAAATCTGGCCTGCATCGGGGCTGCGACAGGCTACATCGCCCCCAGCCCAGGGTAGGCCGGGTAATTTCACTGACAAATTAATCTACGCAAAGGTTGCCGCCTATTCCTGACGGAACGTTACACCTTGGCCAAAACCTCACATTAGTTAGGCCAATCCCGATTAGGATGTGAGCATTCGCTGGCCTCAGGGAATCGGGGGCAATGACCTGGATCCCAATGGCCCATCGTTTTACCCTTGCCCCTTGCTATCGTTGATCCCCGTCCGCCCATGTCAGATACTCCCGCTTGGACACCAGAGGCCCAGGCCAAACTCAAAAACATTCCCTTTTTTGTTCGCGCCCAGGCCCGCAAACGTATTGAAGACGTGGCCCGCGAACAAGACGCCGACGCCATTACGGCGGAAATTGTCGAGCAGGTGCGCCTAGAATTCGGGCAATAATTCTGTAATTTCAAAGATCCGTAGGGTGCCTTCGCCCCGCAATGCACCACCCAAGAACTCTACCGAGAGATCCCCCCCAACACCTGGCCATAGGCCGCGAGGGTTTGTTGGGCAATGGCATCCCATCGGTAGTGAGATTGGGCGTAGGCCTGGGCTTGTCGGCCACGATGTTGGCGCTGGTCTAGGTTGTCGATGCTTTCTTTTAGGACGGCAGCTAGGGACTCAACCGATAAATCGCAGACCCAGCCCGCCTTGCCTGCCATAATGTCGGGCCAAATGTAAACGCCCTTAGAAATCACCACAGGCAAACCCGCCAGCATCGCTTCGGCCACGGCAATGCCGAAGTTCTCGTAGTAAGACGGCAACACAAACAGATCCGCTGCTTGTAGAAGCGCCTGCTTTTGGGCACCGCGCACAAACCCGGTCATCGTCGTGCGTTCGGCCAACCCTAGGGCTTGGATCTGTTGCTCAACGGCCTGTTTATAGGCCGGATCCTGGGGGTTATCTCCCGCCAGCACCAGGTGAAAGGGGATCTCTGCCTGGGCCACCTGGGCTAGGGCCGGAATCAACACATCCAGCCCCTTTTTAGGGTCTAACCGCGATAAAAACAGCACTAGGGGCCGATCCTTCGGTACTTGCAGCGTAGCAAGGATCTGATCCTGCTCTGCCGCTGACACCGGGGGCTGGGGATCCACACCCAGGGGAATCACCCAGTCCGTGGTGGCTACCCCAAAGCGATGGGAGATTTCCGCCTCTAGGGGACTAGTGAAATGAATAGCGGCAGCCCCGGCTAAGTTAGGCCGTTCTAGGATCTGACCATAGATCTGTTTCAGACGCTTTTTCTTGGCCAGGTCGGCGGGGTCGAGGGTGCCCAGGGGGCGCAGCACGTAGGGCAATTTTCTTTGACGGACAACGGTGGCGGCGGCGGTGCTGATGGGGGAAAACAGGGCGTGGATATGGGCAATATCGTAGTCCTGGGCGTTCTGGGACAGCCACCGCAGCAGATCCACCGAAAACTTGTAGCGCCGAAAGGGGGAACAGCGAAAATAGCGCACCCTATAGCCGTCCTGTTCGACGGGCTGATTCAGCGGCACCGCTAGGGGAGCCTGCCCCGTGTCGCCGTTACTATCGGTGGTGAGCACAGTGACGTCTGCCCCAGCCTGGGCAAGGGCCTGGGAAAAACCACGCACCATCTGACTCGGCCCACCATAGACGAGGGAAATGGAGGGAACGATTTGGAGGACGCGGAGGGGCATGGGGTTGGTTGTTGGTTATTGGTTGTTGGTTATTGGGGGGGGAGTCGGGGGGATTGGAGAAGGGGAATGGGGGGCGGCGGGCTGGAGGAGGAACCCAACCATCCTTAGGAGACTCGGAAGAATCCTACGATTGCCCTGGGATGTTGGTAAGCTGATAATTCACATTTTTTGTGATTACCGACGTTAGTTATTGCAGAAGCGCAATTGGTGGCAGGCATGGACAACAAACTAATGCTGATGATTCCGGGGCCAACCCCCATCCCCGAACAGGTGCTTTTGGCCATGGCCAAGCATCCCATGGGGCACCGCAGCGGCGAATTTAGCGCCATCATGGCCGAGGTGACGGAAAACCTCAAGTGGCTGCACCAAACCCAGAATGATGTGTTGATTCTAGCCTCCAGCGGCACCGGAGCCATGGAAGCAGGCATCATCAATTTCCTGAGCCAGGGCGATAAGGTGCTGGTGGGCAACAACGGCAAGTTTGGCGAACGCTGGGGAAAGGTAGCCCGCGCCTACGGGTTAGATACTCAGGAAATCACCGCTGAATGGGGCAAGCCCTTGAACCCCGATGACTTCAAGGCCGCCCTAGACGCCGACACCGACAAGCAGATCAAGGCGGTCATCATCACCCACAGCGAAACCTCCACCGGGGTTCTTAACGACCTAGAGACCATCAACCGCTATGTCAAGGCCCACGGGGCGCTGATTATTGTGGATGCCGTCACCAGCCTGGGGGCTTGCTCGGTGCCCGTGGATGAATGGGGTCTGGATGTGGTGGCTTCTGGTTCCCAAAAGGGCTACATGATTCCGCCCGGTTTGGCTTTTGTCAGCGTGAGCGCCAAGGCTTGGACGGCCTACGAAACCGCCACCCTGCCCAAGTTCTATCTCGACCTTGGCCCCTACCGTAAAAATGCCGCCAAGAACACCACCCCCTTCACGCCGCCCATTAACCTCTTCTTTGCCCTGCAAGCGGCCCTGCAAATGATGAAGAATGAAGGCCTAGAGGCGATCTTTGCCCGCCATGACCGCCAAAAGCGGGCCACCCGTGACGCCATGAAAGCCCTCAACCTGCCCCTCTACGGCGGCGACGACTGCGCCAGCCCCGCCATCACCGCCGTCATGCCCCAGGGGGTGGATGCCGAGAAAATTCGCTCGGTGATGAAGAAGCAGTTTGACATTGCCCTCGCCGGTGGCCAAGACCATCTCAAGGGGCAGATCTTCCGTGTCGGACACCTAGGCTTTGTGTGCGACCGCGATATTCTTACCGCCGTCGCCGCCCTAGAAGCCACCCTTAGCCACCTGGGCTACAGCGAATTTACCCCTGGGGCTGGGGTTGCCGCTGCGGGGAAAACGCTCCTGGCCTAGGTCTTTTGCGGATGGCCTGATCCTCAATCCGGGTTGGTTGCCCCCAGGTTGGTAGGGCGGAAAAGCCTTGCCACTACCTGGTTCTGAGGTGGAACGTTGGGGGCCAGGATCAGGCCATTCCACCTCTACTTCCGAGCCTGCCAACCAGCAACCTTTTGAGCGGTTGCAGATTAGCGGTTGCAGACTAAAGACAGCCGTGATTCCCTGGGTTATCGTTGCCTAACGATGGCCTAGGGGAATTGGCCAGTAGAGACAAAACTTCCTCGACTGGCATCGGCTTACTAAAAAGATAGCCCTGACCAATGTCGCATCCCATTTCCTGGAGAATCTGGCGATGCTCCTCGGTTTCAATGCCCTCAGCGATGGTGGGCAGACCGAGCTTTTTCGCAATGTCGATAATCGAGCTCACCAGAATTTTGGCTCGGTTACTGGTGCAAATTTTTTGAATAAAGGACTGATCAATTTTGAGACTATCAATTTCGCAGCGTTCTAGGTAGCTTAGGCTAGAGTAGCCGGTACCAAAATCATCTAAGGCTACCTCGAAGCCCGCTGCTCGGCAGGTATCGATGGCTTGAACGGCATCGGCATGGTCGAGAAAAATACGCTCGGTCACCTCCAGCTTGATGTGTTTTGGCAACACCTGGTAGCGCTCGGTCAGGGCTAAGAGCTTGTCGCAAAAATCTGGTTCCTGAAACTGCCGCACCGAGATATTGATGCTCATAAATAAATGACTCGGCTCGGTCTGTCCTACCTGCCAGAGGGCTTGAAAATGCTTTAGATCAATGCAAGCTTGCTCTAGAATCCAGTCGCCAATGGGCACAATCAACGACGTTTCCTCAGCCAAGGAGATAAACTGCTGGGGTGATACCATGCCCCGATCTGGGCATTGCCAGCGCAGCAAAGACTCAAACCCAACGATGCCGTTATCGCAGATAGAGAATAGGGGCTGATAGTAGGGCTGGAGTTCGTCGTTGCGAACCGCCTTTTGCAGGTCAGACTCTAGCTTAATTTCCTCGACAATTTTGCGATGCTGGGGGTTTTTGGCGTAGGCTTTCGCGGTCACGGCGAGGTTGGGCAGCACCACATGGGAAGAATTCAGCAGCGCCTTGAAGTAATTGTTGTAGGCGCGGTTGCGGTGGAGTGAAATGGAGATCAACAGCCTTACCAGAGGGCTGGAAGCCTCAATGCGTTCCGCAATTTGGGTGCCTGAAATGGTGATACAGCGACAGGGGCACACTGCCCGTGCCGAGGCGGAACGGGGAAAATTATCAATCAGCCCCATTTCACCAAAAATATCTCCGGATCCCAGCACACTCAGCTGTACCGCATCGTCCCCCGATCCCACAAAAATTTCCACTAAGCCTGTTTCAATGATGTAGGCCGTATCGGAACGACTACCCTCCGTAAAAATGGTTTCTCCTTCCCGAAAAAAACGAACATTACAACCGGGGGAGGGCAGGTGTTCGGCGACCATTGGGGTAGGGCGGGCGGCGACCGGAATGTCGGACTCTGGTTCAGACGACTGCAATTGGGAGAGGGAATCGATGACTTGCACACGCTGGCTAGAACACTCTGACATGGCAACTCGGTGGCTAGGGTAAACCTGGGTTCCAAGGGATCGTAAACCAAGGGCCTGGGAACTAAGGATTCGTTAACCAATATCTGGTTAACCACGGCGGGCTAGCCTAGAGAACATCTCACCCACCCGCCAACGCCTTGGCCTAGAAAGTTTCTAGGGGAGACGAGGTGAACAACGCCACGCGCCGATTAGCGCGAATTGGCGATGGATCGCTTGCCGCCTATCGCTTGCCGCCTATGACTACTGTAATCAATGACTGTGGCTAAGACGTTAATGTTCTTGTATTTTAGCGCGAACAGAAGCTGGCCATTCAACAAAGCCCAAAGCCGACAGGGAACTAGGGGCACTTTGAATGAGGATGATGGTGGAACCCAGCTATGCCCCACCGAGAACCGTCAAGCTTGGGCAAGGAAATTAATCTTCAAAATCGAAGCCATCGGAGCCCAGGAATGACCCAGAAACTGTGTGTTCCAGTTCCATGCGCTGTTCCATCTGTCTCAGAAAGTAGCCGGTCATCATGGCGGAGGCCAGCAGCCCGGCTAGATTATCTCGGTCGGTGGTGACCTGTACGTTAAAGCCATCACCGGGGAGGACGCCCACCAGCCCCTGGACATTTTGGGCAATAATTTGCTTGATTTCACCACTGACGGACTGGGCCACACGGGTCAGCACTTCGGGAGGCTGGTGCTGGAGATACTTCAGTAACTCATTGGAATGGTCACTGTCCGTGGACATGCCGATAAATTCAGCGTCTTCAGGGTTAAATGCCATAGAAACTTAAAGACCTCTGGTCACAACGCAGGCTTAGGGAAGGTCAGTTTGAATTGATACTTAGAATACCTAACATAACCTTAGCGTTCCCATTCCCCAGGGGATACCTATCAATATTCCCGATGATAGCGTAACGAATCATGAAATTGGGCGACCGACCGCAAATGCCTTCGTTGGGCCATAGACGATCCTCGCTGCCCAATGCGCCCCTTAACCCCGCTGAATGTAGTGGCGCAGCTCGGTGTACATCGTGTGAAAATCGTCGGTGAAGCAGAGGTCGAGGGTGCGGGGACGGGGCAGGTTCACGGAGACTCGGTGAACAATGGTGCTAGGACGGGCACCGAGGACGTAGATGGTGTCGGACAGGAACAGCGCCTCCCGCAGATCGTGGGTCACCAGCAGGGCCGTACATCCGGTTTGCTGCCATAGATCCTGCAACAGACTCCACATTTCTTCACGGGTAAAGGCATCGAGGGCAGCAAAGGGTTCATCAAGCAACAAAATTTCCGGGCGATGAATTAAGGCCCGACAGAGGGAGGCCCGTTGCCGCATCCCCCCCGATAGCTGCCAGGGATAGTGGCCTTGGAAGGCCTGAAGCCCCACGGTGGACAGCAGTTTTTCGGCAGCCTGGGTGTATTGGTCGCGGTTTTGGCGAAATTTGCGTTTGTGGGGCTGTACCACCTCTAGGGGCAACAGCACATTGTCGAGGGTGCTGCGCCAGGGCAGCAGCACAGGGTTTTGGAAGGCGATGCCAATATTTTTGAGGGGGCCTGTGATGGGCTGACCATGGAAGTAAACGGCTCCTTCCTGGGCGGGGCTGAGCCCCGAAACCATCCGCAGCAGGGTGGTTTTGCCGCAACCCGATGGCCCCACTAGGGAAACAAATTCCCCCGCTGCCACCTGAAAGGAAACCTCGTCGATCACCGTTAGGGGGGCACCTTGGCCGTGGTAGGTGAGGCGAATATCGCGGAAGTCGAGGGCGGCGGGAATGGGCTGGGCCGTGGCAGAGGCCACCGGGCTCACATCAACCATGACAGTGACGGGGAATAACGGGTTAAAGATACTTCTAGACGCTACCGATCTCACCGACTACAAAGTGTGTTTCGGAATACTAATTCCCAGGGTTTTAAGCCCCTCTGACCTTCAGCCTGGGATTCCTAGGAGGCTGGATCTGGGGAGTCTGGATCTGGGAAGTCTGGATCTGGGGAGTCTGGATCTGGGCAGCCGGACGATACGGTCCACACCAAAAGGGCCTGATCTCCATTGCGCCAGCGCAGCCAGCCCGTTTCGGAGGTATGGCCAGGGAGGGGGGTGCAGCCCTGAACGGGTTGGGTGACCTCCACCTGTACCCAGTCGCCGTCAATGGTGAGGGGCCGGATGTAGCTGTTGGGGGCCACCAGAAACTGAAGCGGACTGGTTTCCCTAGGTTCGGTGCGGAGGGATTGGGACAGGCCATGCCGCCGAAAGCGAATTTGGGGCGCGGTCGCCAGGATGTCCTCCCAGGGTTGGAGGGTGAGGGTAATGGCCCCGTCATCGAGGTGGGCGATATTGGCCCAGGCGCTGCCAGCGGGGGTGTATTGAAACCGAAACCAGCCGTCGGATCGCTGTTCTAGCACCGGGAAGCTGTAGATGCCTTGGCGGGCTTCCACCATGGCAAAGCTGGCATCCTGGCCGATGGCGATGGGTTCGTAGCCGTTGATCATCAGCCAGCCATTGACCATCCAGCCCCAGTGATCGCCGTCGGGGCCAACGTAGAGGGGCAGGGCTACGGATCGCAGCCAACGCCCGTAGGCCAGAGGATGGCTCTCCCAGGCGGTGGTGTCGAGGAAGGACAGGTCACGAGGGTGCAGCAGGCCAACGCCTAGGTTATCCTCCGGGCCAGGAATGAGGCCCACAATGCCTGTGTTGGGCGGCACCACGGCATCTGGGATGGTCGTAGGTAGGGGCGGTCGGTCTGGAGGCGTTGGAGCGGTTTGAGGATCGGTCGGTTCGGTCTGCTTGGGCTGGGCCGCAGGGGACGGGTTGGCCATGGGGGTGGGGCGAACGGGGGGATTGGCCAGGGCCGCAGAGGGGTTCAGCCCTTGGATCCCGATCAGCGCACCCAGTAGCACGGTGAGGCGCACCATTGGCCTAGCTCGGAGCCTTCGCTGGGCACTTAGCCGAGGGGGCCGCGCCGCCAGGGAACTTGGGTTAACCGTTGATCCCCTGGGCGTGGATTGCCTGGGAATTGATCCCTTTGGGCGAGAGAGTTCGGCGAGAGAGGTTTCGGTGCAGGATGGTTCGGGGGTGGATGTCCTGGTCGTTAAGGATTGACCAGGTGGAGAGCAGATCAGAGATAGCAATGGTGCGTGACCCTGGCAGGGCATCGGCATAGTCATGGTGCAGCAAAACCGTCAGGTGCGGTAACAGGTGTGGTAAACAAGCAGGGTAGACAGCAACCGGAGAAGCGCGTGGAATCAGGCAAAAACACCCTGGCCTATGGCGTCATCGCCACGGACTACGATGGCACCCTAGCTACGAAGGGAACGGTGGATACGGCCACCCTAGAGTCCCTAGAACGCTACCGCCACCATGGCGGCCATCTGATCCTAGTGACTGGGCGGCGGATCGACGAACTTTTGGAGGTTTTCCCCCATAGCCATCTATTTCAGGGCATTGTGGCAGAAAACGGGGCCGTTTTCCACCGGCCCTACGGCAATCAGGTAAAACCTTTAGCCGATCCCTTCCCCCTTATTCTCGTAGATACACTGAAGGCATCCGGCGTTGACCCCATCCACCAGGGGCAGGTCTTGGTGGCCACCTGGGAACCCCATGGCGAAACGGTACAGCGCACTATCCAGGCTCTGGGGCTGGATGCGACGGTCATTCTCAATAAGCAGGCGGTGATGATTTTGCCCCAGGGGGTGAACAAAGCCAGCGGGCTAGCCTTCGCCTTGGCGGAACTCGGCCTTGCCCATCTGCCTACCGTGGGCATTGGCGATGCCGAAAACGATCACAGCCTGCTGCAAGCCTGCGACCGAGGGGTGGCGGTAGCCAATGCCCTGCCTGGGTTGAAGGCCATCGCCCACTACGTCACCCAGGGCGAACGGGGAGATGGGGTGCAGGAGGTGATCGATCTGCTGTTGGAGGGTGGCCTATAGGCCCAGGCTGATGCTCAGCCGGTTAAGGGTCTTGGGCCAAGGAACAATCTGGATAGGAGCGGGCAGGGCTAAAGAGGGCGTAGCGGTTTTTCCCGGACAGCTTAGCCTGGTACATGGCCTGATCCGCCTGACGCAACAGTTGATCGGCCTCTAAAATCTCCCCCTGGGGGTAGAAGGCGGCCCCCAGGCTGGCAGAAACTTGCAGAGTGGCGGTGCCCCACGGCACGGGTTGGGCTGCCGCCATCAGCAGGCGTTGAAAAATGGTCTGGCTGGCCGCTGGGGTATCCACCTCCGCCAACACCGCCACAAACTCATCGCCCCCGAGACGGGCCAGGGTGTCGGCTTCCCGCAATACTTGGGCCATGCGGTGGGCCACCGTAATCAACAGGTGGTCGCCCGCCTCGTGGCCGTAGGTATCGTTGACGGCTTTAAAGGCGTCTAGGTCAATGTAGGCCACTGCTAGCTGTCGATGGTGCCGCACGGCCTGAACCATGGCGTGGTGGAGACGATCCGCCAACAACAGACGATTGGGCAGGTTGGTGAGGGCATCGTAGTGGGCAATGTGTTCGAGTTCCTGCTGATGAACCTTTTGTAGGGTGATGTTGGAAAACAAAGCGACGTAGCGCTGGGTTTCGCCCTGGGGATTGTGCACGGCACTAATGGTCATCATCGCGGCATACAGTTCGCCATCCTTGCGGCGGTTCCAAATTTCGCCGCACCAGTAGCCTTTCTCGGTTAGGCCGCGCCACAGGGCTCGATAGAAGGCCTCCTCTTGCAGTCCCGACTTCAGCATCCGGGGAGTATGGCCTAGGGCTTCCTCGCGGGCGTAGCCCGTGATATAAGTGAAGGCCTTGTTGACTTCCAGAATAGTGCCCTGGGCATCGGTAATAAAAATGCCTTCACGGGCATGGGTAAACACGCTGGCCGCCAGTTCGAGGGCTTCGTTGGTGGCCCGGAGTTCCTGCTCAAGCTCTTGCCGTCGGGCCACCTCATCGGTTAGTTCCTGGGTGCGTTCTTCCACCCGTTCCTCTAGGTGGGTGAGCAAATTCTGAAGACGGCGATTTTTTTCCTGAATATCCTGCAAAAAAGCCCGATTTTCCAGCACCGTTGCCACAATATTGGCAATATTGCGAATGTAGGGTTCGTAGGCTGTGAAAGCGAGTTCGTTATCAACGCTAATCAGCAGATGGCCGTATTGGTGGCGAGGGGTGGACAAGGGCAAACTGCGCTGCACAAGGGGTGAGGCGTCCGGTGCCGTTGCGGTATGCTTTCCACCTCCAGGGAAGTGGGTCGGATAGACGGCCCCTCTCACACAAAGGGTAATGTGGGCGACCCCGGGCACCTCCCGTAGGGCCGCCCCCAGGAAAATGGCCATTGCCCCCAAATCGGGTAGCACGTCTAACATGCTGGGAATAATCAGCAGACGGCCCAACACTTCGGGACTCACCGACAGGGGAACAGGGGCAGGGTTAGCCATCGAGGGGCAATCCGTGACTGGTCAGAAACTCTCTAGCCGGGATGTAGTAGGGGTTGCGGACGATCTGCCCGCGCACCACCATCATCGGATGCACCTGAAGAATTTCAAACAGCGTCGCCCCATCAAACCGATTGGCGTCGTACTGGCAAATGGCGGTGAGGGGATGGGTGTCCATCAGTAGGTTGAGACGCGATTCGTATTCCACCAACTGATCGGCCCCGGTGATATGCGGGGAGAGTGCCCAGGTCATTTCCCCGGTCACCCGCAGGTTGGCCCAGTGGTGATCTTGACAGGTGCAGTATAGATCCTTCAAGCGGTTGATCATTCCCCTGGCCGTGAAATGACCATCGGGGCAGTAAACCGTATGGGCGGGACAAAACATCACCCCATCGCGGTGGAACTTGTCGGGGGGGTGAATCCCCAGGGCATTGAGGTAATCATCGACCAAGGCTGCGTTATCGAGGTCGGCAAAGTAGCCGACAAACTCATCCCCAGCCATGCCGCTGTTGGTGTAGCGAGCAATAACGTCGCGGCGTTCGGCTTCGTCGTTGAAGATGTAGCACATGTGAGTATTGGCCGGGAGCGGCTCCGGCGTAAACCCCATGTTAATCATCGGACTGGTGGCAGGTTTGGCATCACCCAGGGGTTCGGGCCTGACGGTAGTAGTCATGGCATTCTCCTTAAATCCAGCGCCAAAGCACCCAATCCGCCTAGCGCTGGGCGGCAATATAACGGGTTCTACTACAAGGATGCCCTGGTTCCCAGGGGGACCTATGACCCCAAACGTTAATTTTTGTAGGGTTTTCGCCCTTTTGTTCGGTGTTTGCTAGGTAGGTTCCCCCAACCCGTGGGGAGCGCCGCTCTTGGGCCAGGGGCCGGGGGGCTGGGGCGGCAGGTTTTTGACGGTGGTTTCCGTATGGTAGAGGGTAAAGCCCCGTGCTTCGTAGTTGCGGTAGGCGGCGGGGCCATCCAAGCTACAGGTATGCACCCACACCCGCTGAGTATTGCCCATCCCCCAGGCTTCTCTCACCCCTACCGTGAGCAAATAGCCGCCCAGCCCTTGCCCGATGAACTGCGGCAACAGCCCGAAATAGGCAATTTCGACGTTCCCTTTGGCCTGAGCCTCCAACTCCACGTAGCCCGCTGGGGTGCCCTCGCTCCAGGCCGTCCAGATTTCTACCTCAGGCCGTTCTAGGTGGCGCTGCCAGTCGGCATAGCTCCAGGGCAGGCGATCACACCAGTACCACGGCCCACCCACGGCGGTATAGAGAAACCTCCCGAACTCAGGGCAGGGAACCTCCATCCGTTGAATGGCCAGATCGTAGGGATCGAAACGCTTGGGTCGCAGCGCTTCGGGGTTGAGCATTTCAAAGTACCAGGTGGTCACGGAGATGGCGACGGAGGCAGATCGTTTGCCCATGGCGATACCGGTGGCAGAGGGGAGGGTTGGTTATTGATGACTGGTTATTGGGCCGGGATGCGTACCTAGTGCAGCAATTCGCCGCGCAGGACGGTAACGGCTTGCCCTCGTAGCACGACCCGATCTCCGTGATCTTCCACTTGCAGTACGCCGCCTCGGCCCGAGGCTTGGTAGGCCAGGAAGCTGGTTTTGCCGAGGCGATCCCGCCAGTAGGGGCTGAGGGCGCAGTGGGCCGATCCGGTGACGGGATCTTCGTTAATGCCTAGGGCGGGAGCAAAAAAGCGAGAGACAAAATCGTAGGGGGCTTCTCCTCGACTGGTGACGATGATGCCATGCACCGGGAATTGCCCCAGGGCGGCAAAGTCTGGCTGCAAAGTCTGTACCGTCGCCGCTGAGTCGAGTTCCACCAGGTAGCCCAGGGCACTTTTGACCACCGCCACCGGAGGTTTGCCCAGGGCCGCCGCCAGCCCTTCGGGGGTCTCGATGGATTCGGAGGGATCGGCGGGAAAATTCAGTTCAATCCAATCCCCTTGGCGCTGGGCGGTCAACAGGCCGCTGCGGGTATAAAACCGAGCCTCCTGATCCGGCGCAAGATGGCCCTCACTCCACAGGGTATGGGCGCTGGCAAGGGTAGCATGGCCGCACAGATCCACCTCTACGGTGGGGGTAAACCAGCGCAGGCGATAGCCGTCCCCCTCCGGCAGCAGAAAGGCGGTTTCCGACAGGTTCATCTCCTGGGCCACCCGCTGCATCCAGTCGTCTGGCTGGGGTTCTGAGAGCACACACACCGCCGCCGGATTGCCACCGTAGGGCTGGTCGGTGAAGGCATCAACTTGTACGAAAGGAAGTCCCATGCGGTCTTTTCGTCCTGTCTTTTCGTCCTGAACGTGCAGTCACCTAAACATGCCACCCATCGGAGGCACCCATTTCCTAGCGGTTGGCCTCTTGGCGATCCTGGCGCAGATCGGCGATCAGTTGTTCGAGCTGGTCGCTGCTGGTGTGGTACACCTCGTTGCAGAAGTGGCAGGTGGCTTCGGCCCCGTTGTCCTTCTCAATCATGTCTTGCAGCTCGTCTTCCCCTAGCATTTTGAGGGCACCGAGCATTCGATCAAAGGAACAGGGACAGTGGAAGCGCACCAGTTGGCTTTCGGGCAGAATGGTGAGATCCATGTCGCCCACCAGGTCTTCAAAGATTTGGGGCAGGGTTTTGTTGGCCCGCAGCATGGGGGTAAAGCCCGTCAGGCTAGAGAGGCGCTGTTCTAGGGCGGCGACCATCTCCAGGTCTTCGGCGGCACGGGGCAGAATTTGCAGCAGCAGCCCCCCAGCCGCCTCCACACCGTTGCTGCCCACATAGACCCCCAACACCAGGGCCGAGGGGGTTTGCTCGGAGGTGGCCAGGTAGTGGGTGATATCTTCGCCAATTTCCCCGGAGACCAGTTCCACGGTGCTGGAGTAGGGGTAGCCATAGCCCACATCGCGCACCACGTAGACATAGCCCTGGCGACCCACGGCAGCTCCCACATCCAGCTTGCCCATCGCATTGGGGGGCAGTTCCACCGCAGGGTTATCCACATAGCCGCGCACGGTGCCGTCTAGGCCCGCATCCACCAAAATGCCGCCCAGGGGGCCATTGCCTTTGACGCGAATATTCACGCGGGACTGGGGCCGTTTCATGCTAGAAGCCAACAACAGACCCGCCGCCATGGTGCGACCCAGGGCCGCTGTGGCCACGTAGGAGAGGTGATGGCGCTGACGGGCGACTTCGGTGAGTTTGGTGGTGATGGCCCCCACCACCCGGATGCCTCCCCCGGCGGCGGTCGCTCGAATTAACTGATCTGCCATGGATGCTCACCAAACTCCTTCATGATTCTTAATCTGTACTCCATTGTAAGAGCATCCACCCGAAACACGGCGCAACAACGGCGTAGTCTACCGAATCCGCCCAGGGCCGGATTTCCTCACCCCTAGCCCAAACGCGGCCACACCCGTGAGGCCACCGCCGGACGACCGAGGTAAAGGGGACGCAGCACTTGCCACACCGCCACAAACCAACAGTGGGCGGCTTCGCTGGAGGGGCCTCGGTAGCGGCAGAGAACGCCCTTTTGCAGCCGAGACACCCCCACCGCCCCCGACTGATCCCTGGGCCACAGGTCTCGCAGGGTGGCGACCTGTTCGGGGCTGGGCATCCACCCCACCAGGGCCAGGTTGCCTACCACGGCCTGACCCGCTAGCCCATTGGCACTATCGAGGGCTAGGCTTCCCCCCGCCACCTGCTGCCGATCAACCCACAGCGGCAGATCCCCCTGCCATACCTCCAGGTCAGACCGCCAGCGGCCTTGGGAGAACCGCTCTCCGCCAGCGCTGCGGCCAAAACGGGTGACATCCCAACCGCACCACAGCGCCCCCTCCGCTAGGTTCACCCGCAACCGTTGGTGATACTGGGCACCGCTGAAAATAATCGTGTCCTGGGGAAACCACTCCAAACAACTCCCAGGGGCCAGGGTGAGGGTCACGGTTTGCTGGGTTTGGGCCAAGACTGCTGTGGACTCTACCTCTGCGCCCAAGCCTTCTCCATGGCCGTAGATTTTGTTGGCCGCTGCGGTGGTAATCAGGGCGCGGCTGTGGGGATGGGTTTGGATGTTGACCGTGAGCTGATCGCCACCCACCATGCCCCCCGCCGTGTGGACAAGCACGCTATGGCAAACCTCCGCCCCCTCTGGATAGAGGGGGCGCTGCACCTTTAGGGGGGCTTGGGTGAAGCTGCGTGTGGGCACCGTTTTGGGGCCTCGCTGGTCGTAGACGAAATCTGCCTTGCCGTGCCACCCTGTTCTTGCCGTTTGCGCCGTCATCTGCACCGATGCCACCATTCGCCTAGTTAACCCTTCTACTAATACTCCGAGCCACCCCCCTTTTGCGAGTCCTCCTGGCGACGGTACAGGGGGCATGGCACGTTGAGGACGACAACCCCGGAATGCCCAGCGACCATCTAGGGTATGCGCCACGGCTTCTTAATCTTTAATTAACCCTAGGTCAACGTTTCGTTAATGTGGACTCAAACAGTTATTAACAAGCCCGATGTAGCATACCTCCTGTAAACTATTGGATTTTGCTTGGAAATCAGATTGTACTCTGGGGTTTGCCTGATTCCTTCCGATTAAGGTTGCCGTCATTTTCAGCCCGTAGGTTGCTTAGTCGCCTTGAGTATCTCCCTGGGATTTTGAATTTGGTCTATTCTCTACTTCTTAAGATTTTGAAAAGAGCATCTAGGAGAATCTAGAGATGTGCCACTCTGATTTCCAAGCTATCTTCAGAATCTTCAGGAAATATCCTCAGGAAGGAAGATGGCAGAAGGTGCAAAGGAGGCCAAGTAGGATAAAACCGCTGATTTTCTAGGGTTAATCAACGCTTTGGGCTTCTGTGTCGGCTTTGACCTAGTTGTGAAAAGAGGTTGATGAGTCGGTTGATACATGAATCTTTGGTGACGATTGGCTTGGTAGTTTAGCGCCTAATGTGCCGTTGCCGATGCCAATCAATGCTATATTTGGCTGAGCAAAGACCACCCTTGACAGATGATTGATTGCCGCTGTATTTGTTGTCGTTGATTGAATCTGTAAGGCTGGTTTTTGCGATTAAAACAGCCCTAGTTTGTCTGCTAGATCGTCTGTTTGAATTGTGTTTTAGGTGAAACTGAGGAAGCGTATGTTGTCCAATCGTAAAATCTTTTCGGTCGGTCGTTCTGGTCTGCTCCTAGCGGGCGTGCTGGGTGTGGTGGCCTGTGGTGGCGGCACCCAAACCACCACGGAAGCCCCTGCCGATGGCATGGCGGCGGGTGGTTCTGACCTCACCGGGTCTGTGCTGGTGGATGGTTCTAGTACCGTGTTCCCCATCTCCGAAGCCATGGCCGAGGAATTTGGGAAGGCTAATCCCGGCGTGGCGGTAACCGTGGGCGTTTCCGGTACCGGCGGCGGCTTTAAGAAGTTCTGTGCGGGCGAAACCGACATCAGCGGTGCCTCTCGCCCCATCACCCAAGAGGAAATCGACCTCTGTGCTGAGGGGGGCATTGAGTTTGTTGAGCTACCCATCTCCTTTGATGGCCTCTCTGTGGTGGTGCACCCCGACAACGAGTTCGCCCAGTGCCTCACCACCGACGAACTGAAAACCATGTGGGAACCCGCCGCCCAGGGTACCGTAACGAGCTGGAGCCAGATTCGAGCCGACTTCCCCGACCAACCCCTCGGTCTGTTTGGCCCTGGTACCGACTCCGGCACCTACGACTTCTTCATGGAAGCCATTGGCGCTGACGGCGAAAGCCGGGGCGACTACACCGCCAGCGAAGACGACAACGTGATCGTGCAGGGTGTATCCACCGATCCCAATGGCCTGGGCTTCTTTGGCTTTGCCTACTATGTAGAAAACTCTGATCGTCTGAGCTTGGTGGCCATTGATGGCGGCACCGGCTGCGTTGCCCCCAGCCCCGAAACCATCGCCGACGGCAGCTACCAGCCCATGTCCCGGCCTGAGTTCATCTACGTGAAGACCACCTCTCTGGCGGAAAACCCCGCTGTTAAAGCCTTCGTGGACTTCTACCTGGACATGGCCAACGCCACCCTCATTGAAGAAGTGGGCTACGTACCCCTGCCTGCAGACATCAATGCCAAGGTGCAAGAGCGGGCCGCCAATGCGGTAACGGGTTCGGTGTTTGAGGGCGGCTCTGCCGTGGGCAAGAGCCTGGTGGATCTGCTCTAAGGTTCGTCCTTGGTCACGACCTCTAGTGTCAACCTAAACGGCTAGCGTTTATCGGTGAGAGGGGGTCAGTGTTCTACGGCGCTGACCCCTTTTGCTTTGGCCTAGCCACCTGTCTCTACCTTTCCCTATCGCTAAGAGATAACGCGATGACTACCAATCTTCCGCCCTCAGGCCCATCCGACCTGTGGAAGCCCAACCGATCCCTGAGCAAATGGAGCCAGCGGATCATTGTGGTGCTGTTTGGCGTGTTTGCCTTTGTTTCGGTGGCCACCACCATCGGCATTGTGCTGTCGCTGCTGTTCGAGGCCGTTGAATTTTTCAAAGAAGTCCCGATTTGGCGCTTTTTGACCGATAAACAGTGGACGCCGCTGTTTTCTAACCCGCAGTTCGGCATTTTTGTGCTGCTCAGTGCCACCTTCCTCACCTCGATCATCGCCATCATCGTGGCACTGCCCCTGGGGCTGTTGTCGGCCATCTACCTGAGTGAGTATGCCTCGCCCAAGTTGCGCCGCGTCCTCAAGCCTGCCCTAGAGATTTTGGCGGGGGTGCCGTCGGTGGTGTTTGGCTACTTTGCTCTGCTATTGGTGACGCCGTTTTTGCAGCTCTTTATTCCGGGGTTGTCGGGGTTCAACGGCCTTAGTGCCGGGATTGTGCTGGGTATTTCCATCACGCCGCTGGTGGCTTCCCTCAGTGAGGATGCCATCTACGCCGTGCCGGATTCGTTGCGGAATGGTTCCTATGCCCTCGGTCTAACTAAGCGAGAAACCATCTTTGGCGTAGTGCTGCCAGCGGCCCTGTCGGGCATTGTGGCCTCGGTGATTTTGGCCATTTCGCGGGCGGTGGGCGAAACCATGATTGTGTCTCTGGCGGCGGGTCAAAACCCCAACCTTACCGTCAACCCCTTTGTGCCGATCATGACCATGACCGCCTACATTGTGCAGGTCAGCCTGGGCGATACCCCAGCGGGTTCCTTGGCCTACAAATCCATTTTTGCGGTGGGGATGACGCTGTTCTTGGTCACCCTCGTCTTCAACATCTTCAGTTTCTGGTATGTGCGTAAGTATCGGGAGACCTACGAATAATGACCTCACTGTCGCCTCAACCCACCAAGATGGACAAGGGCTGGGACATTGACCAGGCCTCCGTCCTTAGCGCCCTTAGCCGCCGCAAGCTGATTGACCAGGTGGTGAAGTACCTCTCCCTGGCCGCAGTGATTTTCTCCCTGTCGGTGTTGGCCGTCTTGCTGATCGACGTACTGATCGACGGGCTGCCCGTGATCAACTGGAATTTTCTCACTACCTTCCCCTCCCGACGACCCGAAGAAGCGGGTCTAGTTTCAGCCCTGGTGGGCACCATTTGGGTCATGGTGCTGGTGGCGTTGTTTACCTTTCCCATTGGGGTGGGGGCGGGTATTTTCCTAGAGGAGTTTGTCTCCGATACCTGGTTTGCCAAGGCCATCGAGATCAACATTTCCAACCTGGCCGGGGTGCCTTCCATTATCTATGGTCTGCTGGGCCTCCAGGTGTTTGTGCGGGTGATGTTTCCTATTACCCAGGGCCGCACGATTCTATCCGGGGCGCTCACTCTGTCCCTGCTGGTGCTGCCCATTGTGATTATCGCCACCCGCGAATCGCTGCGGGCCATTCCTGGCAGTTTGCGGCAGGCGGGCTTTGCCCTGGGGGCTACCCGTTGGCAGGTGGTTCGCGCCCACATTCTGCCCCTGGCCTTCCCCGGCATTTTGACGGGGGTAATTTTGGCCCTCTCCCGCGCCATTGGCGAAACGGCACCGTTGATCACCATCGGAGCCTTGACCTACATTCCCTTCCTGCCAGAGCTGTCTCTGCGCGGGTTGCAAAGCCCCTTTACGGTGCTGCCCATCCAAATTTTCAACTGGGTGTCTCGTCCTCAGCCCGCCTTCCACGACCTATCGGCGGGGGCCATCATTGTGCTGATGGTGATTTTGCTAACGATGAACTCCTTGGCCATTTACCTGCGTAACCGTTTCCAAAAGTAAGTCCTCAAAGGTAAGGCCGTTTCCCAAGGTAAGGCCGCTGGGGCTGGGGCGGCGGCGGTACTGTCCTCGGTTTAGGATGATAGAACCCCCGTCCTACCTAGCCCCATGCGTCCGGCCCGTTCTCTGTCATCGCCAGTGGCGGGGAAGCCTGGGCTTTGATTGACACCCCCGCTCCCACCCCTCAGAGAATCCACGACTCCCTAACACTAGAGAATTGGTCGCCATGATGTCAGATACCATCGGTCAGCCTGGGCCTGATGCCCCCATTGAGGAAGCTACCCTGCGGGCCAAAAACGTCAACGTCTACTACGGCTCTTCCTTAGCCGTGCGCGATGTCAGCCTGGATATTTTCAAAAACGAAATTACCGCCTTCATCGGCCCCTCCGGCTGCGGCAAAAGTACCCTGCTGCGCTGCTTCAACCGCACCAACGACCTGATCCCAGGGGCGCGGGTAGACGGCAAAATCACCATGCACGGCAGCGACCTCTACGGCCCCGGCGTTGACCCGGTGAACGTGCGTCGCCGCATTGGTATGGTGTTCCAAAAGCCCAACCCCTTCCCCAAATCCATCTACGAAAACATTGCCTTTGCCGCCCGCATTAACGGCTACCGGGGCGACTACGACGAATTGATCGAGCGCTCCCTCAAATCCGCCGCCCTGTGGGACGAAGTGAAGGACAAAATGAAGGAAAGCGGCCTCTCCCTCTCCGGGGGGCAGCAGCAGCGCCTTTGCATTGCCCGCGCCATTGCCATCGAGCCGGAAGTGATTTTGATGGACGAACCCTGCTCCGCCCTCGACCCCATCTCCACCCTCAAAATTGAGGAACTGATGCGGGAACTGGAGAAGTTCTACACCATCATCATCGTTACCCACAACATGCAGCAGGCCCTGCGGATTTCCGACAAAACCGCCTTCTTCAACGCCGAAGCCACCGAATCCGGCGGCAAAGTCGGCTACCTCGTAGAATACGCCGACACCGAAAAAATCTTCTCCGACCCCCGCGAAGAAGCCACCCGCGACTACGTACAAGGGCGATTCGGCTAAAGGTTTCTTCCCCAGTTCCGTTCCTCCTTCAACACAATCCGCTGCCCCCGCTGCCCCGTTCCTCTAGGATCGGGAATGTAGCGGGGGCTTTTTTTGTCGGTCACAAAACCTCAATTTCACGCGTTGAAAACCTCCCGTGGGGCGCATTCGTGGCACCACCATCCTGGAAAATTTACGACAAATCCCCTGATCCGCCATGCCCCACCCCCTCGGCCACTGTGGTGCAAAAAAGCCCGGTTTCTTCAAGAAACCGGGCTTTTAGGTCGATTGATGCCAAGATTTTAGCCTTGGCGCAGGTTTTCTGACCAAACGCGGGTGGGTAGCCCCCAGACGTAGATGAAGCCTTCGGCGGCCTTGTGGTCAAATTGGTCGTCAGAGCTATAGGTGGCCAGAGCTTCGCTGTACAGGGCCAGGTCGGATTTGCGGCCCACCACACGGGCATTGCCCTTGAACAGCTTCATCCGCACCGTGCCCGTCACCCGCTCCTGGGTTTGCTGAATGAAGGCATCCAGGGCTAGCTTCAGGGGGCTATACCAAAGGCCGTTGTAGACCAAGCGGCTGTAGGTTTCTTCGATGCCGCGCTTGTACTGGGTAACATCGGCGGTGAGGGTGAGGCTCTCTAAATCCCGGTGGGCGTCGATCAGCACTAGCAGGGCCGGGGCTTCGTAGATTTCGCGAGATTTGATGCCCACCAGGCGGTTTTCCACCATGTCGATGCGGCCTACGCCGTGGCGGCCAGCGATCTCGTTGATTTGGGTGATCAGTTCCACCGGAGCCAGAGCGGCCCCATTCAGGTGGGTGGGGATGCCCTTGGTGAAGCCGATTTCGATGTATTCCGGCTGATCGGGGGTGGTTTCGATGGCCTGGGTCATGAGGAACACCTCTTCCAGGGGTTCGTTCATGGGGTCTTCTAGGGGGCCAGCTTCGATGCTGCGGCCCAGCAGGTTGCGGTCGATGCTGTAGGGGCTAGACTTTTTCACCGGGAAGGCGAGGCCCATTTTTTCCCCGTAGGCGATGGTTTCTTCGCGGCCCATGCCCCATTCGCGGGCGGGGGCCAGCACTTTCAGATCGGGGTTGAGGGCGGCAATGGCCACATCAAAGCGCACCTGGTCGTTGCCCTTCCCGGTACAGCCGTGGGCCACGGCATCGGCTCCGTAGCGCTCGGCGGCTTCCACTAGCGCCTTGGCGATCAGGGGGCGGGCCAGGGCGGTGGAGAGGGGGTAGCGGTTTTCGTAGAGGGCGTTGGCCTGGATGGCGGGGAAGGCGTAGTCGGTGATAAATTCCTCGGTGAGGTCGGCGACGAGGGATTCCTTCACCCCGGCGGTGAGGGCCTTGAGGCGGATGGGTTCCAGTTCATCCCCTTGGCCCAGATCTGCGGCCAGGGTAATGACCTCCTTCACGCCCCATTCGTTCATCAGGTAGGGGATACAAACGGTGGTATCCACCCCACCGGAATAGGCTAAAACAACTTTCTCTGCGCGACCCATGGTCAATCCCTGCTATTGCATTACAGGGGTAATATTATCCACGGTTTTTTGCCTCGGCTCACACTGGTTTAGCAAGATCCGATGACATCGTGGCCCTCCGATCCCATCTCCTACGGTCACCCATCGTGGAATGTCCCGGGTAGGCGACTTTCCTGGGATGCAAAAATATTCCTAAATGGTCGGATGGCCAATAAATTTTAAGGTCACCTATTCTAGAAACGAATGTGGGGGAAATTCCCAGTGGATTGCCGCCCCTCACTTGGCCCCCTCTTGATGTATTCCTCTCGACACCCTCGCAAAACTGATTGAAGGTCTGCACGAGGCCGGAGTAACCGTGTATTTAAGCGTGTATTTAAGCGAGGTCAAAGGCCCAGTGATGGATCAACTGGTGCAGGCGGGCTTTGTTGACCATTGGGGTGGGCCAGAACGGGTTTTCCTCAGCACCCACCAGGCTATGCAAACCCTGGGGCAAGTTCCTGCCTAGGTCGGTCTAGAAAGTATTGCAAAATACAAAAAATTGTGTCTGCCTCTGTGAACAAAGGTGAGGATACGATGCGAAGAATCTCTACAACGGCGGATTAGAGGGACGATGAAGATGGAATTCGGCATCTTTTCTCAGGGATCTCCCCTAGGATGCGCTGCCCCTTCCCCTTCCCGCATCATTGCCCTGGAGTTGGAGTCTGTCCCCATGACCACCACACCCTTGAAAACGGCCCTTCCGCAGGCCTCGCTCCCACCAACGGCGGCGGAACACTACACCATCGACATGATCCGCGATGAAGCCCGACAACTCATTGAAGGTGGTGTAGTTAGCCGCCATCAACCGATCTTTACCCTCTGTGGCTACATTGCCGCCCGCGAATGGCCCCTGATTGAATCGGAACTCGAACAGTACGACTATCTCCTGCGCGACTGCATCGGCGACCTACTCACCTGCGAAACCTGGAGCGAAGATTAGCTTCCCGGTTCCCACCCTCCACCCTCTCGGCGGGGGTTCGCCCAAGCCTGTCTCGATCTGATACCTAGGCCAGCCATTAGGGCATCCTAACCCTAACCATGCTTGGTAGGTTTCACGATGACCCCTCTTCCCGTTCCGTTTGTGGATCTCGACTGGCAGCACCGCCCCCTCGCCTCGGCCCTTCAGGCGGCCATCGCCCAGGTGATCGCCGATGGAGACTTTGTGTTGGGTCAGGCGGTTAGAGACTTTGAGGCCAGCTTTGCGGCGGCCTGCCACACTCGATTTGGGGTGGGGGTGGGCTGCGGCACCGAGGCCCTGGCCCTAGGGCTGACGGCCTGCGGAATTGGCCCAGGGGATGAGGTAATTTTGCCCGCCAACACCTTTGTGGCCACGCTAATTGGCGTCTTGCGCACCGGGGCTACTCCCATTTTGGTGGATTGTGATCGGGCCACGGCATTGATGGATTTGGAAGCCGCCGAACGGGCCATTACCCCTCGCACAAAGGCGATCCTGCCGGTGCATCTCTATGGCCAGATGGTCTCCCCTGGGGGGCTACGCGCCCTGGCGGAACGGCATTCCCTGATAATTTTTGAGGATGCCGCCCAGGCCCACCTAGCGGAACGGGAAGGCTATCGGGCCGGATCCCTCGGACGGGGAGCGGCCTTTAGCTTTTACCCCAGCAAAAACCTGGGGGCCTTGGGGGATGGGGGCATGGTGGTCACCGCCGAGGAATCCGTGGCCAACACCGTGCGATCTTTGCGCAACTATGGAGCCACCCGCAAGTACTACCACACCGAGCCAGCGGGCAGCAACAGCCGCCTCGACACCCTGCAAGCGGCGGTGCTACAAGTGAAGCTTCCTTACCTAGCCGCCTGGAACCAGGCCCGCAACGCCCTGGCCCAAGCCTACGACCGCAGGCTAGCCCCCCTGGCGGAGCACGGCATTCTGCCCATGCGCAACGACGCTGGCCCTGGCCATGTCTACCACCTCTACGTGGTGCGGGTCACCGAGGCTTGTCCCCTCAGCCGCGAGGCGCTTCAGACCTATCTAGACGAGCGCCAGATTCAGACGGGCATCCACTACCCCATCCCCTGCCACCTGCAACCCGCCTTTGCCTCCCTGGGCTATGGCTCCGGGGCCTTTCCCCAGGCCGAAGCTCTCAGCCAGGAAATTCTTTCCTTGCCCATGCACCCTGGTCTCACCGAGGCCCAGATCGATCGGGTGGTGGACGCTATGGTAGAAGCGGTCACCTCTGCGGTGCCCCTAGGGATGCCCTCAGGGGCCGCCATCCCATCCCACCGCCCTACCCTGGAGGCTTCTCTGGGATCAAAGGCTTCTGTTTAGCCCGTTCCCTAGGTCGTTTCCTAGGTCGTTCCCTAGGGCATTGATTGGGGCGTTCCCTCGCCCTGGATTTTCTGAATTGTTACCTTGGCTAGTTTTATGGTTGCCCGCCGCCTGACCCCATCTCCCCCGTGGCTGATTGCCGTCCTGCTGCTGTTACTCTACGGCCCGCTGCTGGTACATTGGGTAGACGGCTGGCTGAATAAGTCCATCAGCATTCAGCACGAATACTTCAGTCATGGGTTAATTGGTCTGCCCTTTGCCGCCTATATCGTCTGGGAAAAACGGGCCGATTGGCGGCGGTTGGCTCCCCAATGTCATCCGTTGGGCCTGGGGTTGGTGGGGGTGGCCAGCCTGATGTACCTGACGGGACTCACCGACTGGATGAGCCTCTCCCTGCCGCTGATGCTGGCGGGGCTGTGCCTAGCGCTGAAGGGAATGCCGGGGCTACGGCTTCAGACCATGCCCCTGCTGCTGGTAGCCCTGGCCACCCCCACCCAACTGCCCTACCTGATAGAACCCTACATTCTGCCCCTGCAACGGTTTATTGCCGCCGTGGCGGGGTTTTTGCTGACCCAAATCGGCGTCAATGTAACGGTTGACCAGATCTATCTCTACGTCAATGGCCAAACCGTAGAGGTCGCCCCCCACTGTGCCGGACTCAAAATGCTGTTCACCAGCCTCTATGTGGCCCTGATGTTGGTCTACTGGACAGGGGCCTACACCTCGAAACTCTGGATGGGCCTGTTTTTCGGCGGCACCGTGGCCCTCAGTGTGGTGGGCAACATTATTCGCAATGCCCTGCTGAGCTACTTCCACGGCATGGGCCACGACAACCTCTTTGTGTGGCTCCACGAAAGCTGGGGCGGCGATGTTTACTCGGCCCTGCTGTTGATGTTGCTGATTCTGTGGCTACGGTGGATTCGTCACTACGTCCCCCCAAACCTACACCTCCAGAGAGACACCCCAGCCTCTGTTTAGGTTTTTGAAGGACTTCCCTTCGGCTCTCCCCTCTCCTCATGGGAGAGGGGCTGGGGGTGAGGGTTGTGGGGACTTTGCGATCTACTGAGCCTCGTTTCCCAAAACAGCTCGTTTCTTTTCACCTTATTTCACCCACGGAGTTTGCTATGACGGCTCAGCCCCCCTCTACCGCTACCCCTCGGCTACCGATGCGCTGGGTTCAGCTTGGCCTAGGGGCATTGCTGATGATGCTCGTCGCGATGGTGATGGTTCCGGGCTACCTGGGGGGGCAATGGCCCTGGGTGGTAGCCCCGCAGCTTACTTCAGGGGATTTAGCCGCCCTGCACACCCTGCGCGACGAGGGTTTGGAGATGCCTAATTGGCAACACCAACAGCATCAGGTGGTCGCCCTCAACCGCCAAGACTGGAGTGTGAATGAATACACCGCCCTGGATGCCGCCGCCCCCGCCCAACAAATGGTGGTGCTGCTGCATCCCCAACCCTGGCACAGCAACCAGCCCCAGGTGGAATGGGTGGATTTGGCGGGAATGCAAAACTGGCGCATCGAGCGGCGAAAATCCCTGGCGCTAGGCTCTGACGCCGATCCCTTACCCGTGCGGGCTAACCTGCTTCAGGTTCGTAATGATCAACAAACCTTTGCGGTGTTGCAGTGGTATGCGTGGCCGGGGGGAGGGCATCCGGCTCCGAGCCACTGGTTTTGGGTGAATCAGCGATCCCAACTGGCTACGCACACCCTCACGCCCTGGGTGGCGGTCACCGTCCTCGTCCCCATCCCACCCCTGGCCGACCTCGGTACCTACCAGTCCTGGATGGCGGAACTGGGGGGGCAGGTGCATCAGCAGGTGACGGCCTCCCTGGGTCAGTCCTAGGGTGCTCTGTCACGAAAAAGCCCCTGGGGTTGGCATAGACCAAGGCCAGGGGCGATCAACTTTAGCCATGGCCTAGCTACATTGCCACCTTGGGGTATTCCGGACATGGCCAGGGTCGGTTTCAAAGGATCAGCTTCAAAGGTCTGGATTCAAAGGGTCAGCGTCAGACGAGTAGGCCGTTACCCTAGTTAACGCTGGAGCATCAGCCAGAAACGGTGACGGTGCTGGCGATAGAGAACGTAGGCATAGCCCCCCACGATCACCAGGAAACAGAGGTTCGCGATGGTGTTGTAGGTGCCGATGATGGTGCCCGGTTCCCAGGCGTGGCGGTTGACGAGGATGTTCATGTCGCCGTGTTCGGCATCGCCCCACATCATGCCAAAGGGGATGGAGGCGCGACCCAGGCGAATGGCTTTCCACAGCCAAAACTGCCCCCAGAAGGTGAAGGCGGCTCCGATTACCACGGGGTAGCGGTAGAAGTCCCAGCGCCAGTAGGCGGGCATGGGAAAGAAAAAGCTGACCATGAGCAGGGTGCTGAGGTAAAGCTCACCGCCAATGCCACCAAAGGCCAGCAGCATATCAAAGGTGTTGGGCGACATCAGCCAGGTCATGGCAAATTGCAGCAGGGCCAGCCCAGCGGCTAACACCATGGGCCAGCGCTTGCCTTCCTTGTGGCCCGACCAATAGAGCAACCCCAGTAAAATCAGCACCCCCAAATAGACCCAGAAAGATCGGTCAGGATTTACATTCGTCCAGCCGATGGGGAGAGGGATCGCCTGCCGTCCAGACAGCCAGGCCACAGTGGCATGGCCAAATTCGTGGATCCAAATTTTGATGCCGCGCAGCAGCAGATTGGTAATCGGAAAAGCGTTAAGAACTAAGCCAATCGCCAGCATGGCCGGAAAGACAATGCCGTTGCTGTAGCGGTTGTTGAAGGACATTAAGTCGGTGTCTTCTTCCACCAAGGCCGCTTGGGCATGGTTAAGACCTGTCGCCACACCACTTGATTCTGATCGTCGAGGACGGCTACCACGAGGCTGGGCACGTCCCCCAACCCCATGGCCAGGAGGTCTTGCTGGGTGAGCAAGACGTACAGTTGTTTGGTGATTTGCTTTGGGTTGGTCACCTGCGACGCTCGCCAGCGAATATGCACTTGATTGCCCTGTCGAACTACCTGACCTGGCAAATCCTGCTCTTTTAATAGCGCTTGCAGGGTAAGGACAGGGTCTACACCGGGAACTGCCCCTCCCCCATGGGTTTGAGGGTCAACCTCAGGGTTGTCGGTTTCCGCTGGGTCTGGTTTGGGCAGGCTGGCTTGGGTCTTTGTATAGTCCTTAAGGGTTGTAAAGGCCCACTTCAGAGGTTCCAACGCGGCCCGATTCCCCTGCCGCAGCAGCGCGGCCTTGGTTTTAAAGTAGGTTGATTCAATCTCCGCCAGGGGTGCCCCAGGGCTGAGGCCCAATTCTTGGTAGGCCCGTGCGATATCGGCAGGCAGGGAGTCGGTGCCAGGTTCCAGGTCACTCGCTGGCGCTAGCTCTGGCGCGTTCGGTTCTGGCATTTTGGGTTCTGCCATCTCGGATGCTTCTGACGAATGCCTATCTGAGGGGCTAGGTTCTGACGGGCCAATTCCTGAGGTTTGCGGCTCTGAGGTGATGGGTTTGGCAATCCCTGACTCTGGCTGCACTCGTCCGGCCAGCAAGGCCATTTCCGTTGTCCAACTCTGGCTAGGATCGGCGGTCGAGTGGGCCTCGATGCGAAGAATGCCCACGGAGTCAAGCTGAAGGCGTTCGATGGCCCGTCGCAGGTAGTCTACCAGTTGAGGTTGGGGTGGCAAGGCGTTGCCCGTCATCCACAAATTTAGACAGTAGCTGTCCCGTTCAGCCCGAACCTGAATGCCCTTGGGTTTGAGCGATTGATTGAGGAGAGCTGCAATCGCCTTTGCGTCTCCTTCCTTGGCCTGCGCTAGCCATTCAGAAATGGTCATGGGTCATAGGTACTTGAATAAGTTGCCCGAAACTTGCCAGACTATGCTGCCCCTACTAGATAGGATGCCCACTATAGAGCGGCAAATTTCAGGGGAAGACATTCTCCAATAGTATCAACATGGCGGTAATCCCTGGGCTAAGGACAAGGCCAGAGAGGATCGTTTTGGGGCACGGCAAGGGTGGATCGATGATCGCTGAGCCAGGTGCAACTACTTTGTAAAAGGGCAGAGAGGTCGGCCTCACTCGGATCGCCATCGTCGTCGAGCGTGTTCCCCTCCAAAGCGGCTAGGGCCTGTTGTAGAGCGCGGTAGGTTTGGGCCTGACGCTCAGGAGTTTGCATAGCCTGGGGGAGCTGTTGAAACACCTGCCCTGCCTGGGTAGCGGTGAGCAACAGCTCAAATTGCCGATCTCGCTGGGCCGACTCTGGCGGGGTTTGCAGATCGACCTGCCCCAACACTTGGGTCAATCGATGCAGCGACTGCCATTGGCCCAACTCGGCCTGGGCCTGGGCCTGTTTTGCCCGATGGAGCAAAGTGCCGCTCACGACGCCGACCCCCACCGCCACCACGGAAATCGCTGTCACCACCCGCAGCCATCGCCGCTGTTCGGCCATCACCGCCGTCTGTCGTTCCAGTTCGCCCTCCCGCAGGGCGGCTTCGGCCTCGGCACTGGCCAACACATAGCGATGGTGCAGTGCTGTGGGGCGGGGTTCTTGGTTGTTGCCCTGGGCCAGGTGTTCGTTGGCGCGGTCTAAATCGGCCCCCCGCAGTAGGTAGCTGTGGTCTCGCCCGTGGCGTTCCCAGTCGAGGGCGCGGACGAGTAGACGGGTATGGGCGCGTACATAGTCGAGATCTTGATCGAGGGCCGCCAGCAACCGCTGAAATCCGGTTTGAAAATCGTCCTCCGGGCGCAGAAAAATCCAGTTGAGGCGGGCCAGTTCTGGATGAATCTGATCCGGTAGCACATCTTCATAGACCACCGGAACTAGGCGCTTATTGTGCTTGAGGGCTTCTTCAATTTCTTGACCACACACCTTAGAGGCGGCGGAATCGGGGCTGATCACAAACAGAAAGGTATCCGCTAGCTCAATGCCAAGCTGAATTTCCTGCCACCAATCCCCCGCCACGGGAATGCTCTCCCAGTCTACCCACACCTCTCGTCCGGTGGCCTCTAGGGCGCTGTGCAATTGCTGCACAAACTCCTTATTGCGGCGCGAGTAGGAGATAAAAACGTTGGCCTGTTCGCTGTCGCGATCCAGAACTTGCCACACGTCCGTCGGCATTTGTCGGCCCGTTTTGGGGGCCAGCTTCACCCGATAGTAGGTGCTGCCATTGCGATCTAGGGTGTACAGGTAGCCTTGGCCCTGCAGATCGTCTAGGCAGGGTTGCATCTGGTCTAAGGTCTGCCCTAACTGATCGGCGAGGGCGTCGGGGGTGGCTTCATAATTGCGGATCAGCCAGTGCAGCAGGGCTTGCTGATCCGGAGGCATGGTGAGAATATCCGAAACCCGCAACCCGGCAGGTCGAGATCGCCGCTCCTGCCGCGCCCCTCCCAAGAGTATATCTAAGGCGTCATCTCCCATGGCATCTTGACCTTCAGCCCGATTTATAGAAGAGGGATATGTCCCCCCATCACCCTAGCAAACTTCCCCAACCAGCCACGGTATCCCTAGGCCACAGTCAACAGGACTCTGATGGTTAGCCATGGGGGATCGAGGGGCTAGGTATTCGCGGGTTGGCCGAGGGTAGTAATGTAGATAACAGCCTCATCGGCGGGGATGCCCAGCACCTCGTTGACCTGATCATCGTAGAAGCCGCCAATGCCGCTGACCCCCAACCCTAGGTGAATGGCGGCCAGGTTGAGGCGCTGACCCAGGTGGCCCGCATCCATGTGCAAATAGCGATAGACCCGATCCCCATAGGCGTCGGTGGCGGCCTTAAGGTCGGCGGTGTGGAACAGCACAGCGGCGGCATCACGGCCCAGTTCTTGGCTCAAGCAAAGGTAGTGCAATTCCTGACGAAACTGCTTGAACCGCACCTGGCGCAGTTCTTGACTGCGGGGGGCGTAGTAGTAACACCCTGCCTCTAGGCCATCCACCCCAGAAACGGCCAAAAAGGTTTGTACCAGGTCGAGGTCGCAGTAGTCGGGATTGCCATCTAGCCCCTGGCTGCGGTAGTGCTGGGGGTGGTAGGTGAAATCCAGCAGTTGCTTCAGGGCTTCAAAGGAAATGGGGTCACCGCTATACTGCCGGGTGGATCGGCGTTTGAGAATGGTAGTTTCTAGGGGGCTGAGGTCTTCACCCCAGTCTAGGGGGCTAGTTTGGGCGGGCACCCGCAGGCAAAAGGGAAAGTTGTACTTGTCCTCTAGGGGGGTATCGTCGTTTGCCTCTGGGGGATGGCGGGAGGGCCATTTGGGGGCGTTGGTGGTGGCGGCTAGGCTGGTGGCCTGGTGGAAGTAGTGCAAAAGTTGTCCGTCGGACACCGAACCGTAGGCCGTTTGGGCCGGGGTGGCAAAGATCGCCTGGGTGGTCGCCAGGTTTTGTTCCACCGCCAGCAAATCCGCCAGGGGCAGCACCGCCAGCACGCCTTCCTCTTCAGTATCCAGGTAGAGCAATTGGGCCATGGCCTCATCGGCAAAGCTGGCGATCAGGTGGGGACGGTAGTCTGTGAGGGCGCTGGCTAGTTCGATATTGCCCAGCAGGTGGCCAATATCCAGGCAAATGCGGCGGTAGGCCCGATCTCGGTAGCGCCAAGCCGACCGATAAAACACCCCCGTTACCACCAGGGCCATTTGGGTCGATTCTAGGGCCGGATGCCAAAAGCAGGCCCGCTGTAGGTTGCCCCAGGTGTGGTCTTCCCAGTAGCGCCAAAGGCTGTGGGTGCGGGCTTGGTAGTTGTACAGCCCCGCAGGCAGCAGCTTGGTACCCCGCGACACTAAATACACCTCCGCTGGATACAGCCCTCCCGCCGAGGGAGCCGCCCGCAGATAAAACATTTCTCCGGTAATGGTCGGAAACTTGGCCGTTAGCCCGTAGGTGTTGATTAACAACCGCGACAGACGCATCCAGTCTTGGCCCTCTGGGGAGGGCACCGCCTGGGCGCTGTTGAGGTAGGGTTTGAGGTCAATCTCTAGCCCCACCTGGTAGGTTTTGAAGGGCACGGGCTGACGGGCATAGTCTAGGGGATGGGCTTGCTGGGCCAGGGTTTTGGGGTCGTACTTGGTGCGGTCATGGTAGTGCTGGGCCAGCGAAAGGGAGGAGTCGGGCATAGCCAGGGAGGACGGGCGGTAGCATTTGCTCAATCTTAACCAAGACCCGCCCATTCCCCTAGCTAACAGGCCGTTTGTTGTTGGCGTAGGCGTTGTATTCTTCGTGGGAGAGCACCCGCCAGGGAGTCAACTGCCCATTTTGTTCGCGACACAGCAGCCGATAGCGATGGCCCACCGGGATGCGTACCACGGTGCGATCAAACATCATGCGTTTGCCCTTCAGGGCCGTAAAATGCTGGCCGTTTTGTAGATCGTTGAGGATGGATCGTGCTTTTTCGACCACATGGCGAGGCAGGCTCCGGAGATCGATGGGATCGTCATTAAACTGGGCCTGCCATAGCTGCCGCTGTTCCTGCCGCTGGGCCACCTGTCGCTGGGCCTGGGTCTGGGCCTGGGCCTCCTGCTCGCAGCGGTGGCACGTTTTCCCCCGACCGCGATGGCCACAGGGAAAGGTGTGCTGACGTTTTGCTTTAGCCATGGGGTCTCGCTAATAGGTTTTAGCCATGGGGTTAAACTCCATTATGTCGCGGAGCTAATTTATCGAGTATCTCTCCCAAGAGAGGACTACAACCACCCCCAGCCGAGGTCTAAGCCTAAATCCGAAGAGGCCCCCTAAACGAATTGGGGTTTCGACAGTTCGACAGTCTCACCGCTCAGCCTGAGCGGGATCAGCGTTTGAATCGGGGGTAAGCAACCGGGATTTGGGATAAGCCATAAAAAACTCCTGGAGCCTATGGCCCCAGGAGCACAATCACGATACTGAGTTCATCACACCAGATTCATCCGGCCAGAAAGCCCTAGCTAGCGGCGGCACCGCTGCGGCCATAGGTGGCCCAGAAGCTAGGATGCACTTTGCCTTGGATGTGGTTCCAGTAGTGGGCGGCATCGGTGGGCAAGCCAGCCTCGGTGGCCAGACGAGCCAGCATGGATTGTTGACGCTGCTTCACAGACCGATGGCGGTTGAGCATCATCATCCGAGCTTTGTCTTCGGTGCTGATGGTGGCAGAGGTCGCCACGGGAGCGGTCACAGGGGTCGCCACAGGGGCCACTTCAGCGGTAGCGCCAGTGCTGTAGGCCACGCCGCGATACATGAGATCGAGGGTAGGCTGCTGCACAGGAGCCTTGGTCACGGTGCGGAACCGGATATCAACGCCCCGGAATTTGCCGACTTCGTCAACGGTCTTCAGGGTCGTGGTGGGGGGGGTGTAGTCGTAGCTAACGCCGCGATAGGTAAGTTTCATGAGGTCGCCTCCAAAAGATCAAGGAATTTGATCAGAACATTGGGGCGCGTTCCTTCGGGGGGATCAGCCCCTACTTCCGTCTCTCTCTGATCCAAATGAGATGAGCGAGAGAGATGAACGAATTTCAATTTCCTTCTGTATAGTAAGCTACGATTTGCAGAAGCGTCAAGGGAGGGGGGAGAACGTAAGAGTTCTTCATACGGCCTCAAATTACGGCATAGCAACGTTTTTGCTGGCCTTGCCAAAGGTGATGAAACCTTGATATTTTGTCCGGATCGGTGAGCACGGCCCTCGGCTGCGCTAGGGTAGCCCCTGAAGGATGCGGGGCATAGGTAGGTTTATCCGCTTCGGGACTTTTAATCTGTTGAATGACTAGTCGGACAGGTTGAGATTAAGCTCCTGGAGCCCTTCGCTCATTTCGGTGAAGGTGACTTCATTTGGCTGTACAGAGTTACCGTTCACCCGCAGTTGATAGGTGCCTGTACGCAGGTCTTCCAGGTAGTAGATGCCCGCTCGATTGGTTACCGAAAGTCTGGCTACACTACCGTTTTGAGGTAAGGCTTCCACCCTGGCCCCAGCGACGGGATTACCTGCTCGGTCGAGCACGCGCCCCGCCATGGTGTAGGCACGGGTAATGGGTATGAGCACGGGCGTGTAGCTGCCGGAGGTGACTTCGACGGCGTAGGCGGTTTGGCTGGGTTTGCCATCGATGGGAAACCCAGCTGGGTCGAGGTCGAGACGATGGAGACCGGGGGGCAGTCGCAGGAACAGGCCGTTGGGCTGGATCTCAACCTGGTTGGGGTGTAGGGGCTGGTTGTTGACCACGATCAGCAGGTCAGCATTGTCGAGATAGAGGGGGTCGCCGTTATCTCGCTGGTCGTTGCCATTGCGGTCTAGGAAGGGTTGAATCCAAAGTCCACCCTCCTGTCGGAAATAGTCGTAGCGGGAATCTTGGGGCCAGAACCCAGCCTGGGTATTGGCAAAGGGCACCACCTCAATCCGGTAGCTATCGGTTCCTGTAAAGACAGAAATCCCCTCATACCTGGCCCGCAACACCACACCGGGAAAAATGGCGGTGCCTAGGGAGGCCACCAGCCCATTTCCCTGACTGCCCAGGCCATAGCCCAGATCTATCTCCCACAGGTAGCGACCATCAATGGCGCGGGCGGGAGATCGGTAGCGCCAGCCCACGGTCGCCAGATCATCGCCCCTAGTGGACTGGGTTTCGTAGCCAAGGCGCAAAAAGTGGCCCTGGTTAAAGTCTCGGCCTTCGGTCAGATGAATGTTGAGTTCGCTATTGCTGCTCAGTTCGTTACCAAAGCTTCGCAGTTCGACCCGGTCAAACCGAGACAGTAGACTCCAGCGCAGATTGTTGTCGGTGGTGTAGTCTACATTGCCGTTGACATTGAAGTTGGTGGTGTTATAGAAAAACGACGCCCCAGCAATCAGGGCATTTTCGCGGCTGTTGCCCCCCAGCCGCAGCCGTAAACCGGGTATGGCTTGCCAACTGGCCAGGAATCGGGAGGTGGTTGGGTCGGTGTTGAGATCGAGTCGGAACGTGCTGGAAGGTTCGTAGGTGAAGGCGGCATCCACGGCCACGCGGTTTGCCCCCCCAAAAATGGTGGCCGCGATTCGCACGGGCACCCCATCCGGTTCGTAGAAGACTTCCCCCAAGCCAAAGAGGGCGCTATCTTGCACCATGCCCACCCCTAGGGTGAGCTGGTCGGAGACCCCGTAGCGGTAGGAAGCTCCGGCCATGACGGTTTCAAAGTCCCCCACAAAGTTGTTTTGGCGCGGCACCCGGCCCACCCCCGCCGACACCACCAGGGCTGAAGTTCCCGCCGACAAACGGCTGGGCAGGGTGGAGAAGGTGGCCGGACGCACCTCGGGTTCGGCGGTGAGCTGCCCATTGGGAAACAACAGCACCTCGTAACGGCCCCCCTGCGCTGGAATATTCTCAAAGCGATAGATGCCGCTAGAATCTACGAGGGCTTCGGCGATGACGTTACTACGAAAATTCAGGGTGAGCTGCACTAGGGTGTTGGGCGGGGCCTCGCCAGTGATGGTGCGCCCTACTACATCGGCCTGACGGCGCAAGCTGGGGTTAAATCCGCCGCTGCCAGAGAAAAAGGCGGGCTCATAGCCAAACCGCTGGATAGTGGTAACGCCCCAAAATTGGTTGTTACTGGTGCTGCTCAGACTGGGCCAAAAGGTGGCCTGCGAGCCCACGGCATAGTCGGCGGCATCAGCTTGGTTCAGGTATTGCAGTTCGGAGAGGCTCCAGGTGCCGCTATCCAACACATCCTGCTGATTCATGCGGAAAAACCAACTGCCGCCCCACAGTCCCCCCAGGGCGGTAAATTGTCCCTGCCCATCGTTGACGCCATTGCTGCCAAAGAAGTCCAGGCGTTGGGCCACGGCGGTGGCGGTGAAGGGTTCCGAGGCCACCACGGGTAACCCCTCGGTAATCACAGGCAAATCGGCGGACTGACCCGGTCGAAACGACCTCGCCCAAGGGGGATCTAACCGTAGGGCATAGTTGGCAATCTCAAAGCTGACGGGCACCCCAAACCGTTGCTCAATCTCTGCTACAGAAATCGCCAACCCCAGGTCTGGATCGGCCACCAATCCATTGGGATCCAGTCGAATGACGAAACCGGGCGACCGCAGTTCCCATTCACCGCTGTCGAGGACGGTTCTCTGAAGCTGAAGCGCCTGCACCACGGCTTCAAAGGGCACCAGCCAAGCCTTTAGGGCCACGGCATCTTGGCCATTTTCTGCCCCACGCACCAAAACCCCCGCCCTCTGAGGACGGTCGCCCACCTGGATGCCCACGGGAAGCACCTCCAGCACTACCGGATCCACCCTATCGCCATCCAGAACCGCCGGTTCTGGGTCAGCAGGTTCTGGGGCCGTTTCGTCCATCGGGCTCTCTGGAAACCCTGACTCTGTGAACTCTGGAGCGGCGGTCTGGGCCAAGGTCAGCCCCTCAGCGGAACCCGTGGCGATTGGCTCTAGGGCTAAAGCAAGTCTGGGGGGTGCGGCATGGCCTAGGGCGAGGAAACACCCTAAATAGGAAACCACCAGAGCTAGGCGGGAGTGGAGGGACATGGAACTGCGTTGAGGTTGGCCAGTAGGATGGTGATGACAGCGGTCTAGGGAGATGGCAGAGTGACCGGCACGCTGAAGGGTAGGGTTTCTTGGCGACCATCCAGCGACCAAGTGAGGATGCCGCTGAGGGTATAGGTGCCTGGGGAGAAGGAAAACTCCTGATCGGCGGTGGGGTCTATCATCAGGTGGCGATCCCCTCCGGCAATGATGGTGATTTCGTTGCGGGTGCCGCTGGCGAGGGTGCTGCCATCGCGAGATAGCGACCATTCCGTTGCAGGACGGGTAGTGGCGTTGCCCGCGTTGGCCACCAAAAGCGCAATTCTGCCGTCCTCAGGCTGCACGGTGGCGGATAACACCGCTAAATCTGGAGCCACCTCGCCCTGCCGTACATACACGGTGACGCCAATGCGCGGAATAATCCCCACGGTCATGGCCCCATCGGTTTCGGTGGTCATGGGATCCAGGGGTTCTGTAAAGATGATGGCGCGAAATTCCCCATCACCCAGGCTGGGCAACAGCCGAGACACTAGCCGCACCCGCCGCGTTTGTCCCGGTTCGATAACCAACTCGCGAGGGGAAAACAGCAGGTAGGGCGTCAAATCCTGCTCCGATTCCGTCAATACCTCCAGGCCATCGCGCCCGTAGGTAAATGGCTCGGCATACACCCGTAACCGAGTCGGGGTTTCGCCCGTGTTGGAGAGGGTGATCACCCCCTGGGCTTGACCTTGGGTAGTGGATTGTTCTATCACCATGGGGCTGACAGATAACTGCGCCCAGGCCGGAGACCCAACGGCCCCCAGCACCACCACAGCACAGGCCAACGGACGTAATGCAACAGCCAACCAGCGGGGGCTAAACATAGTTAACGAGTCAGAACGCAATCTAAACAAACGATCGTAAAAGCAGACATTGGCCTTACTTTTCTTCTTCCCAATATGGAAAAAGAGGATTCAAGATCTATGCCTTTTGAGATGCTTCCAATTCTCCTTAAAAAGGGGAAATTTGAGAGCAATATCCCAACCCATATAGGACTACTCAGGGACAGCTATTACAGTAATGGTTACCTGATAAATGTAGGTGCCGGGTGGATAAATCTCTGGTCGATCCACTGCCATCGAAACACTTAAGTTGGTGACGCCAACGGGTATAGAAACAGCCGCGTCCCCGCTGTTAATACTGATGCTATTAAACGTGAGCGTTGCTACCCTTATTGTCCCAGCGGGGTCATTCGTTGATCCAGAAATAAACGTAGGCTCTGTCACCTGCACCGTGGCACTGATTGCCCCTGTAATATTGACGGTAGCAGTAGCGTTTGTAACTGTTTCTAGGCGATAGAAATTTCCCGTTGGCTGCGCCAAAGTACCTGGCGTTTGCGCGGGAAAGGTAATGACCTGGGCGAGGGCTGGGTGCGAAAACAACACCCCTACCCCCGCCAACACGGTAGTAGCCAGTAGGCGATACATGGTTACATTCACACAGACTAAGTGCTACATGGAGCAGGTCAATTTAGTCGGGTGTCGCCGTAACAGCAACATTGAAGGCGTAACCATTAGCAGCGGGAATGGTGGCGTTCGCTGTATAGGTCATGTTCACGGTCACTTCCTGGGCCGTCACGGCGGCAAGAGCTGCTGCAGGAGTACCCACAGTGGCTGTATTTGCGCCATATCCAGCCGAGGCCGTGCTAGCAGAAAGTGTGAGGCCCGTAGCTGGTGCGCCGTTCGCTACCGGTGCAGCTACGGCCAGGGTAAATGCCGTGTTGCAGGTGAGGTCAACGGTACCAGCAACTCCACCGGTAGCGGTACTGGATAAGGTGTCAAATCCATCGAGCACCAGCGTGCCTGCGGCAACATTACTAAACGTACAAGTTTTCGGAACATCGCCACTGAAACCAATATTTTCAGCCTTGGCCATGCCGGTACCTACAAGGAAGCTAGCGGCAACGAGGGAGGACGCAATGGCGGTTGTTTTGAGCAGATGACACATAACAATCTCAACTTTCCTTAGGACTGAATGGTTGAATTGGTAGATGATCTCTAATGGCTAAACGCTTTATTTACCCGATAGGATGTCGGCCAATTCAATATCACAATACGACTTTTATAACTAATCAGATACCGTAAAATCACCCAGGAGAGGCTAGAAGAAAATACGGACAAATCTTAAGCTTTTTTTGAAAATATATCCTTATTAAATGCTTACTTTCTTTGTCGAAGGATATTTGGTTGCAATGACGAAATGCGGATAGCCCTACTGTCTTCCTCTAGGATGGGGTGTCAGAACATTGTATTGAAGCGTTGGTATTTCTAGTGGTAAGGCTCTGTCTGCTGAGACGTGGGGAGCATGTCACCTTTGCAATAAGCAATTATGCTTAATTGTAGGTAGCGGTGAACCAATCAAGCCATTGAGATAAGCACAGCGATGAGCTAACACTTGTGGAACGTTCTCTCGCTTCCATTGCGCTCCTGATATCTGCAC
>JBIPSI010000043.1:0-38911 GCA_044070495.1 Spirulina sp.
AAACAATAACCAATAACCAATAACCAATAACCAATAACCAATAACCAATAACCAATAACCAATAACCAATAACCAATAACCAATAACCAATAACCAATAACCAATAACCAATAACCAATAACCAATAACCAATAACCAATAACCAACACCCCCTCCATGCCCCCCTCCCCCTCTCGCCCCCTAGCCACCGCCACCGCTGGCATGGTGGTCTGTCCCCACTATTTAGCCTCCCAAGCAGGACTAGCCATGCTGAAACGGGGGGGCCATGCGGTGGATGCCGCCATTGCCATGAATGCGGCCCTAGGGGTGGTCTATCCCCACATGACGGGGCTGGGGGGCGATGGCCTGGGGCTGATCTATGAAGCCGCGACGGGCCAGGTTCACGGGCTGAACGGTAGCGGGCGGGCGGGGCAACACATCACCCCAGATCGCTTTGCCGAGTTGGGACTGACTCGCATTCCCCAGCGTGGCCCCCAGGCGGTGATTACGGTGCCGGGAAGTGTGGCCGCGTGGCAGTTGGCCCATCAGCGCTTTGGCCGTCTACCCTGGCAAGACCTGATGCAGCCCGCCATCGCCCTGGCCACCGAAGGTTACCCCGCCTCGGCCTCCCAGGTGGTATGGACGAAGCGCAACCTAGACAGCTTTGCCCGCCATGCGCCCCAGGGCAACCCCTTTTTGGCCAACGGCCAGCCGCCCACCGTTGGCCAAACCCTCACCAACCCGGCCCTGGCCACCAGTCTGAAGCACCTCGCCCAAGCCGGAGCCGAGGCTTTTTACCAAGGCTCGATTACCCAGGCCATTGTCAGCCATCTAAAAAATCTGGGTGGCTGGCTGACCCTAGAAGACTTTGCCCAACCCGCCGCCGATTGGGTCGCCCCCATTGCCACCACCTACCGGGGCTATCGCGTCAGCCAACTGCCGCCCAATACCCAGGGGTTCACGGTGCTGCAAATGCTGAATCTGCTAGAACCCTTCGACTTAGCTGCCCTGGGCCACGGCACCGCCGACTATTACCACCTGATGGCGGAAATTACCAAACTGGCCCTGGCGGATCGCGAACGCTGGCTGTGCGACCCAGATTTTTACCCCATCCCCCTAGAGACTCTGATCAGCAAAGCTTACGCCGACCAGCGTCGTGCCCTGATCAGCCTCACCACCGCCCAACCCCAGGTCGCTAGCCCCCTCGGTGGCGACACCACCTACTCCGCCGTCATCGATGCCGAGGGCAACGTGGTTTCGCTGTTGCAGAGCATTTATATGGACTTTGGGGCGGCGGTGGTGCCGCCGGAACTAGGCTTTGCCCTTCATAATCGTGGGGCGTTGTTTAGCCTGGATCCTGCCCATCCCAACGTCTTGGCTCCGGGCAAGCGATCCTTCCACACCCTGATTCCGGCCCTGGTGCAGCACAGCAACGGCCAACCCTACCTCGCCCTAGGCACCATGGGCGGCGAAGGCCAACCCCAAACCCAGCTTGCCCTACTGACCCGTGTGCTCGATTTTGGCTTTGATCCCCAAACCGCCATCGACCTGCCCCGCTGGCTGTGGGGCCGCACCTGGGGCGATGCCGAGACCCGCCTCACCCTCGAAGGCCGTATTCCTCAAGACGTTCGCCAAGCCCTAGCCGACCGGGGACACTCCATCCAAACCGCCCCCGCCTGGACAGACCGCATGGGCCACGCCCACCTGCTCCGCATCGACCCCCATACCCGCCAAATCCAAGGCGGCAGCGATCCCCGCAGCGATGGAGCCGCTCTGGGGTTGTAGGAACACTGGGCATCGGGGATCCACCGGGTGTCGGGGATCACTGACATCAAACGCCATAGCGGTATCGAAAAGGTCTTGAAATTACACCAAAGCCCGTGCTATCACAAATCTGCGTTTGAAGAGCGGAACCCCATTTTCCCGAGCATAAAGGGGACTCCCTGCGTCATCTTCAAGCGGGTGTGGGCGTTGCAAACACCTTGGGGCAGCTTTGCCTTTGGTATAGCCTTTAGCTCAGGGAGCTAACTACTCGCTATGGTAACCGATCAACTCGATACAGCGGTTCAAACCTTCCAGCACATGAACCAGACGGTGGAGCGCTATACCCGCCTCTGCCGCGCCTATGTGCAATTGTCCGAGCGCTTTCATCAGCTTGATGTGGAGCACATGACCCTCAAGGGGCAGGTTGTTCCCCTGCTGAGAGCACTCAAGGCGCAGCAAACCCGCCTAAAGCAAATGCAGACCGAGAAAGAAGCCCTACAGCAAGCCCTAGATCAACGCATGGCCCAGCATCGCCAGGACATGCAAACCCTCACTCGCACCTACGAAGAACGGCTCAGCAGCCTCAGCCACCACCTAGAGGAGCTTCGCCCCCTGGAACGCTTGCTGTCCTCGGATATGTCCCAGGACTTGGCGGTGGCCGAAGAACAGATGGATCTGGTGGAAGCGACGCTGCAAGAAATGTCCGAGGATAACGACCCAGACCTGACTAGCGACGAAAAGGCGCTCCTAGCCGCCTACCGAGCCAACCCCGCCGCCTTTCTCAATCCCCTAATGACGGAGTCGTGATTCCAACCCCGAATCCTATAACCCCGATTCCCAACAGGCAGAATCGTGGGGTGCATAGCGCCAGGGGCGCGGCACAGCCTACGCGGCTCTTCCCCTACCCGGCTACGTTCTGACCACGTTAATGAGCCGCAATGCACCTGAAGAATCGGGGGTAGCCAAGTAGGATTTGGTATGAGATTAACTCGAACAGAGGTTAACCCCAAGCGTCTAGACCGTTTGCTCTTGCAGTAGTTGGTTCTCCTGACGCAGGTAGGCCTGGATAAAGGACTCCAATTCACCATCCATCACGTCGGTAATGGCGGTGGTTTCGACGCCCGTTCGCAGGTCTTTCACCATTTGGTAGGGGTGGAACACATAGTTGCGAATTTGGGTGCCCCAGGCCGCTTCCACCATGTCGCCGCGAATTTCGGCAATGGCTTGGGCGTGCTGTTCTTGGGCGATGATCAGCAGCTTGGCTTTGAGGATAGCCATGGCCTTTTCGCGGTTTTGCAGTTGGGATCGCTCCTGGGTGCAGCGTACGGAAATGCCCGTGGGTAAGTGAGTAATTCGCACCGCCGTTTCCACCTTGTTCACGTTTTGGCCACCCGCCCCACCAGAACGGGAGGTCTTGATTTCCAAATCCTTTTCGGGGATATCTAGCTCCACGGTTTGATCCAAAATCGGCATCACCTCCACCCCGGCAAAGCTGGTTTGGCGCTTGCCGTTGGCGTTAAAGGGCGAAATTCGCACCAGCCGATGGGTGCCCTTTTCAGACTTCAGGTAGCCAAAGGCATAGCGCCCGGTGATCTCCAGCGTCACAGACTTCAGCCCCGCCTCTTCCCCCTCCGACATTTCCACCAAATGCACGCCATAGCCCTGCCGCTCGGCCCAACGGGTATACATGCGCAGCAGCATTTCCGCCCAATCCTGGGCATCGGTGCCGCCCGCCCCAGCGTTGATGGTGAGTACGGCCCCCTTCTTGTCGTAGGGGCCAGCCAAAAGCTGCTGAAGCTCCCACTGGTCTAGCTCGTGGCCAAGTTTGGCCACATTGTCGTAGGCTTCCTGGAGCAGGGCTTCGTCGCTCTCCACCTGCAAGAGTTCTAGGATGGCGGCGGCATCCTCTAGACTGGCCTGCCATTGGGTAAGCTGGGCCAGATTCGCCTTATAGTCGCTCAACTCCTGAAGGGTCTCCTGGGCCTTGGTTTGGTCGTCCCAAAAGTCGGGCTGGGCGGCAATTTGCTCTAAATCTTGAATTTTCGCTTCTAGGGCAGGAATGTCAAAGATAGTCCTGGGTTTTACCCAGGCGGTGGGTGAGCTGGTCGAGGTCGCGTTTGAGGTCTACGGTATCGAGCATGGGATAACTGAGAAATTTGAACGTTGGCACTAGGCCCGTGATGATGGCCTACACCACTAAGTTAGTAGATCCTGGGTGCATTCGGTTGAGCTACACCCTGCCCTGAGCCAAGCAGCCATCTTGTTGGGGGGGTGACACACCTATACGTAAGCCCGTACTAATCAGAAAAGAGTATTAAGTTACAGGGCCTCTAGAGCATCGGGTCTTTATACTGAAGTTCTCTACCTAAGATCCCCGCAGGGGTATTTAGGCTGACAGATTTCTACCTAAGATCCCACATAAGGGTATTAGGCGGAAAATTTCCCTCTAATAAGTAGTGGTTCTGCTTGGTAGAAATATTACTGGATGGGAACACTAAGTCCACTTATCAGGCACACTAACTCTTCGTTGGAGCCGACAAACGCGTTAGCCCGACGACGCTGGCTAAGCAGCGTTCGCGGCTCGATTTCGTTATTGGGCATACAAATTTTTGGCATATAAATTATTCCTTCGCATGGATAGTTTGCTCAGCATTTGATTATGTATAGCGTGAATTACCGTGGAGGTGTTGGCAATGGGATTTTTTGATAGACTACGCGAATGGATGCGTGGGGGAGAAGAAGAAAGGCGATACGATAATATTCGAGTCACGAATATGGCAGACGGCACAATGATTGAAGGTCATGACGCTGTTAAAGATTATTTCCAGAAGGAAGAGCAGTTAGCAAATGAGCACGGTTCTTCTATAACTTTTCAAATCTACCGAATAAACTTAAGAGCAGAGACCTCTACAGATTTACAGGGTCCACGGCTAACTGAAATAAAGGTAGATGGTGATTTTGTATCAGGTGAAGACACTGTGGCATCTGTAAAAATGAAAATACGCCCCTTAATCGATAATGCTATGGCAGATATTGGGCTAGAAGAGCAGTCTGATCGGAAAATCAGGGAGACTGACCAAATGACTTTCTTTTTCAACTCTCATCCGATGCAGGATACCGATCTATTTTATGCTGACCACTTTATGATGCTGCCATCTTGGGTACAGGTGTGTTTCCATGATTGTAAGTCGGAAGAATTTACTGCAATTTTAGATAAATTTAGAAACTAGTTCAGTTCGTAGGGTGGGCATTGCCCACCACTCTTCCCTAATAAGCCTAATAAGCAGTTAGGCCACCTCCCAAGCCATGAACACACCGACCGATTCCCGATTTTGGCGCAACGCCGCAACGCGGGAGATGAGGCATAGAGGCATGGCCCACCACTTTTCCCTAATAAGTCCGAAATCCTCGGCGAGTGTTGGGTTCCGCTCCGCTGCACCCAACCTACTTTGGAGATGTGTCAGGCCATCAAGACATATAGGCAATTTAATATCCAGCGTTTCTTGATCCCATTCGGTGGGCTGTCGCGGATATGGCCGGTGAAAGTCTGCCGCGCTTTTCGGCCAGGTTTGCTACGGTTTGAAGGAGGCGTAGTTAGGCCACCAGGTTGGTGCCGGAAGGATCTGGGGTAGGGCGGCGATGGGCAAGACGATTGTTTGGTTTCGTCGAGATTTGCGGGTAAGCGACCATGCGCCCCTAGGGCGGGCGGCACGGCGGGGCTTGGTGATTCCGGTGTTTATCTTTGACCGGGCGCTGCTGCGGCATCCAGAAACGGGATCGGCCAGGGTGGCCTTTTTGCTGGGGGCGCTGGTGGCCCTAGATGAGGACCTGCGACGGTTGGGAGGACGACTGATTTTGCGCACCGGAGATCCGGTGGTGGTGCTGCCTCAGTTGGTTGAGGAAACCCAGGCGGAGGGCATCTATGCCTATACCGACTGTGAACGCATCTATGGCCGAGTGCGCGATGCTCGCTTAAATGCGGCCCTAGCCCAGCGGCAAATGAAAATTCGCTGGTTTGAGCCTGCCGCCAGCACGGATGGGCTGATGCCCTATCCCCGCTATCGGAATCTGTGGTATCGCCACATGGCCCAGCCCCAAGAGCCCTTGCCCCAGCGGGTCGCGGTGCCGCCGGAGATTACCAGCGATGCTTGGCCCGATCTAGCGGCCCTTGGCCACACCGCCGATAGCAAACCTATTCCAGCGGCCAGCACCACCGTCGCTCGACAGTTGTTGGACGATTTTCTGACCCAAAAGGCCGACTGCTACTATTGGCAACTGTCTTACCCCAGCGCCGAAGCGACTACGGGCCTCAGTCCACACCTCAAATTTGGGGTGATTTCCGTGCGGGAATGCGTGCAGCGGGTGCGGCAGGCGGTGGATGGTGGGGATCGACGGGTGCGGCGCAGCCACCAACAGCTCATTTCGCGGCTACGGTGGGGCAGCGGCTTTACCCAACGGTTCCGCTACCTGCCCCAGTTAGAACTGAAATCCCTATACCAAGTGTTTGACCAAGAGGGCTGGGACTTTGACCCCGACCTCTACCAGGCATGGCAGACGGGACAAACGGGGTTTCCCATCGTGGATGCAGCGGCCCGCTGTTTGCAGGCCACCGGGGGATATCTAGCCCTCAATTTTCGGAGCCGCGCCATCTACGCCAGCTTTCTGAGCAATTTGCTGGGCATCGACTGGCGCTATGGGGCGCTTCATTTTATGCGCCATTTGATTGATGGCGATTGCCCCATCGACCATTACCAATGGGCCATGCAGTCCGGCGTCACCCACTGCGTCGATAAAACCTGGACTCGCATCTACAACCCAGGTCAGGCGGCCATAGACCGCTGCGACCCAGAGGGAGCCTTCATCAAGCGTTGGGTGCCAGAACTAGCCCACCTATCCGCCGACCAACTGGGTGCCCCGCCGCCCCAGTCCAACTATCCCGCCCCTATTTTGGACTACAAAGCTGCTCGTCAACGGCGGGTGAAGCGGCTGGAGACTCAGCGAAAACCGCTCCTTGAGGCCAAAAACTTGATTCCTCACCTGGCCCCCCTGCCCTCGGATCTCACGCCCTTTGGCACCGACCTTTATCCAAACGATGTGACCTGGGCCGCATCCTCTGCAACGGCTCTCTTTCCGCCGCCGCTGCCCTTGGAAAACCTCAACCCCTTGGAGGCCCAAGCCCTCCGCACCTGGTTTGTAGCCCATGTCAACATTTTGCCGCCTAAGCCTAAACGATCCTCCCGCCGCCAAGCCACCGATCCCAACATCCAGCAGCTCAGCCTTTTGGAGGGGCTATGGGAAGAGTAGCGTTCAGCCGATGACAACGTTCCGGTCAGAGATCCCAGAACCAAGCCCACATCTGGATGGCCCACCCCCAAGGCAGAGAGGCAAGGAGACCTCGCCCCTACGGTTTGACGGGTTTAGAAATCGAGAGGTTAGTCCACCACCCGCAGCCGACCCTGCTGGATGGCCTCAAAAATGCGCTGGGCGATGGCCTGTTCCTGGCTGCTGATTTGGGTTTTGCCGAGCAAGGTTTGCATCAAATCCTGCTGCACCTGACGAGTAATGCGACGATCTGCAAAGATTTGGTCAACAATGGTGGCGAGGGGGCGGGGGGAGGTAGTATTCATGGCCGGAAAGGAGGGAACTCTGATTGCTATCCCTACTATCGGCCCTTGGCAGGCTTTTTACTGTGACACCCCTACAAGTCTCCTGTGATTGTTTTGGTAGTTCTAGGGTGATCAAATCCGGTGCTTTGTTGTGCCTCAGATCACAATCAACACCGCTAGGCCATCGGTAACCGCCTCCAAAAGGAGGCCCCGCCCACAACAGATGGTTAGCGGGCTGAAGGAATCTTCCATCCCAACGCCGATGCTGCCCTAGGGGAGATGGTGTTTAAAAATATTATGGCCCAGCAATAGGATGGCTAGGCTGGCCGAAGGAGGCTTAGTGAATCCCCCAGGAAATCCAGCGAGATTCCCCGGTGGGGGGCACATCCATCCCGCAGTGGCGCAGCAGATTGAGGTTGGCCCCGCCCAGTTCGGCCTCTTCGAGGCGGGTATTTTCCACCCAGGCGCTGACCAGGTTGGCATGGGTGAGGTTGGCCCCGCTGAGGATCACCTCGCACAGAATAGCCCCTCGCAGATCGGCCTGTTCTAGGGTGGCGGCGCGCAGATCCGCCTGACTCAGATCGGCCCCCACCAGGCTGGCCTGCCGGAGGTCTGCACCAATCAGGTTAGTGTGATTGAGACTGGCTCCACTTAGGTCGGCGCTGGTCAGATCGGCATCGGAAAGGTTGGCCCGATCTAGGTTGGCCCGCGATAGATCGGCTCCATCCAGGGCCACCTGGGACAGATCGGCCCCACTCAGGTCAATGCCGCTAAGGTTCACCCCTCGCAGATCGGCCCGATGCAGCCTTACCCCAGAGAAGTTTCGATCTCCCCGGTTGTACTCATGCAAAAACTGCTGAACATCCATGGCACCAGCCTCCACAAGGCAGGAATTGGGTCGTGGGATAGAAGGGATAGCGTAGACGCCCTAGACCGAATGAGACGAGCGGTGGTTTTCGACTCGATTTCGATCTGTCCCTTGGCCCTTGCTGAAATGTAACTCAGGCTACATTTATTTTCCCCTAATCCCTAGGTCACCGAGGGAAATCGTTCATAGAACGCAAGGGTTGAGGGGGGCGAAAGGGTGGGCGGCTCCGGTGCAACATGGTATAAGTGTTAAGGAATACTAAGTGTTCTCATTTGGTTCTTTCTTGCTCCGCCAGGTGCTCTACAGTCACGCTCGAAGCGGCTCCACCCAGTCGTTCCCTCTCCGTACTGCTTGGCCATCCGGCGTCGGCACTGTTCTTTTCCAAGGAGGGAAGAACAGGTTTTTTTTGGGCAAGATAGCCTAGCCTTGTTCATTTCGTGGAGACCGTTCTTTGACTGCAACTGCTGAGCCTTCCGTTTCTCAATCGGATGCTATTTCCTACCAAGACCTGACCCTGAAGCAGGTCATCCAAAGTATTCCTAAAGTTTATTTTCAAAAAGATCCCCGCAAGGCCTGGGCCTCCGTAGCCCTGAGTGTGGCGGCGGTGGCTTTGGGATACGTGGCGATCTATTTCTCGCCCTGGTTTTTGTTGCCCTTGGCCTGGTTCTTTGCTGGGACAGCCCTGACGGGTTTTTTTGTGATTGGCCACGACTGCGGCCACCGTTCCTTCTCCAACCGTCGCTGGGTGAATAATCTGGTGGGGCACGTGGCGATGCTGCCTTTGATCTACCCCTTCCATAGCTGGCGGCTACTGCACGACATTCACCACCGCAACACCAACAACCTGGATATCGACAACGCCTGGACGCCTTGGACGGAGGAAGAATTTACCGAGGCCAGCGGCTTTATGAAGGGGGTCTACCAAGGAATGCGGGGTTGGCTGTGGTGGTTGGCTTCCGTGGCCCACTGGGCGGTGCTGCACTTTGATCTTCGCAACTTTGAACCCCGCGACCGGGCCAAGGTCAGCCGATCCATCGCTGCCGTGGTGATTTTCTCGGCCATCTTTTTCCCCACCCTGTGGGCGGTGGCTGGGCCTTGGGGCCTCGTCAAATACTGGCTAATGCCTTGGCTAGGCTACCACTTCTGGATGAGCACCTTTACCCTAGTGCACCACACTATCCCCGAAATTCAGTTTCGCCCCGCCGCCACCTGGAACGAGGTAGAAGCGCAACTGGGGGGCACCCTCCACTGCGACTACCCCCACTGGGTTGAGGTGCTGTGCCACGATATCAACGTCCATGTTCCCCACCATATTTCAGTTGGTATTCCGTCCTACAACCTGCGGCCTGCCTACGCCTCCCTAAAGGAACAGTGGGGGCCGTTGATGAAGGATACCCGCTTCTCGTGGGATTTGATGAAAACCATTGTGGGTCGCTGTCATATCTACCATCCTGAGCGGGCCTACACCAGTTTCCGCCAAATCAAGCCTTAGGGCTAAGGTGTACTACACCTAAATCTCAAGACCTACATCCTAAGATCTAATACCCAGAGTACAAGGCCATTGTGCCGTTCTCAGGGGCCGATCTTATCAGCCGATCCCCAGGGGTCGGCTTTTTTGTTCCTGGTTCCCAGACCCCGTGTTGGTGTTCCTGTTTCCCAGACTCCGACTGGGAAACAGCCCCTGGGGCTCCTGCCCCAATGGGCTGAGGCTGGAGCCTCGCGGGTTACACCCAGGCTCTGTCTGGATGCGAGTCCCGTCCTTTCCGACGGCCCACGCAAGGACAATCGGTAAACTGCGACACTAAGGCAGCGTACTCTTGGGCTTAGCCCCCAAAATCTGAGGTAGGATCATCGGCCTAGGGCTACCCCCATCGCTTTGGTTCCTAGCCAATCCTCCGCGTTCGCTCACACACCCACACCTCTGTTATGGCTCTTCTGACCCGTTCCCTGGTGCCCTTGGCGGCTACCGTCGCTGCGGCTGTAGCCGGACTCGTGACTCCCACGGTGGCCTCGGCCAATACCTTTGGACAACAATCTATCGACCCTAATCTGGCGATTCCGGTAGCCACTCCGGTACGCAATGGGGCGTTTTATAATTTAACGATTTTGGAGCAGGTGCCCAACCGTCGCCAGTGCTGGCAGGAGCAAGCCCAAGAGGGTGGCCCCACGGTGGTGGATCCGCTGCTGCTGAATTTCAATTTCACCGGATCCTGCGACCGCAAAACCGACAGCAACGGCTACTCGGTGCGAATCAATGGCGAGGACTTGGGGGTGCAGTATCGGCTAGAAGTTTCCCCCCGCCAAAACGACCTGGTGCTGTTTGCCCGCCACACCCGCGACCGCAGCCAGCCCGCCATTGAAATTGGCCGCACCCAGGGCCGCGCCGACGGTTTTCTGCGGATTCAGCTTAATCCGGGCTGGCAGCTTACCCGCCGCCTCTACAATGGCCAACCCACGGGGCACATCTACCTCACCCACGACGAACCTCTACCCGACTTCGTTGTGGCCACGGTCTCCCAACCCCTGTCGTCCAACACGCCTGCCCTCAGTGCGCCCCTCAACCCCTCCTCCTCCAGCCCCTCCGCGACGGTGCCGATTCCCCCTCCAGTCACCGCGCCAACCACGGGAGCGGCCACCGGAGGCCCAACGATTTCCCCACCGACCCAGCCCAACTTGCCCACCGTGGCGGTGCGCCCTAGTCCGGGTGCTAGACCTCCGGCGGTTTCCCCTGGAAGTGCCAATGCCCAGAGCGACCAGTTTCGGGTCATTGTGCCCATTTCCGACCCCACCACCCTGCCGAGGGTGCGGGCCGTGGAACCATCAGCCTTTCGCACCACCCTCAATGGCCAGTCCGTGGTGCAGGCGGGGGTATTTCAAGATCAGCAGCGGGCGGATGAACTGCGTCAAACCCTGATGGCAGCGAGGCTGTCGGCCCAAGTGGTGTCTGCTTCGGGTGCGCCGACCCAACCGACCACCCCCATTTCTAATCCGTCCCCTCCGGCTTCCAACGCCAGCCATTTTCGGGTGATTGTGCCGATCAGCAGCCCCGACACTCTGCAACAGGTACGCAATGTGGAACCCGAAGCCTTTCGGACGACGGTGAACGGCCAAAGCGTGGTGCAGGTGGGCTTGTTTCAGGAACGGCAGCGGGCGGAGGAGGTGCGTCAGTCCCTCGTGGCGGCTAGCCTACCTGCCACCATCCTGGCGGCGACGGCCCCCGCTGTGGCAGCGACTCCCGTCATCCCCAGCGTGCCCCGTGGCCAAACCTTGGTAGTCATCGACCCCGGCCATGGCGGACGAGACCCTGGGGCGGTGGGTATCGGCGGTCTTCAGGAAAAGCAGATCAACACCACCGTCTCCAACCGGGTGCGGCAACGCTTACAGGAGGCAGGACTGACAGTACTGATGACCCGTGACGGCGATCAGTGGGTGGATCTCGATGCCCGTGCCCAATTTGCTAACCGGGCCGGGGCCGATGTGTTTGTCAGCATCCATGCTAACGCCATTAGCATGTCTCGTCCTGAGGTAAACGGCCTAGAAACCTACTACCTGGCCAGCGGTGAACGATTGGCCCGCAGCATTCACAACAGCGTGTTACGCAATACCGATATGCGCGATCGGGGCGTGCGGCAGGCCCGATTTTACGTGCTGCGCCACACCGCCATGCCCGCTGTACTGGTGGAAACCGGGTTTGTCACCGGGGCCGAGGATGCGGCTCGATTTCGGGATCCCACGGCGGTGAACCAAATCGCTGACGGCATCGCCAGAGGCATTTTGGATTATCTGGGCCGCTGAGGGTAGAGGGTGATGCAGTAGGGGGTGATGCAAAAGACTGGGGGGCATTGCTTCGCGTATAGTCCTTCGGGCATGGCTGACGCTAGTGCGCTAGCCTCACCCTGGGGTTATGCACCCTAAGCGACTCACATCCGTAAGAATGGCAAGAGAACGGGGAAGCAAAATCACATCTGTGTCGCCTGCGGTCGCCAGTTCATTGTCGATTACGAGCCCCCCAGAGGGTGCTCCGATGCGATCAGACGCGAGTGTTTGAGAGTATGTCAACAGCTCTGGGTTTCGAGCCGAGGTATCGACGCGTAGCACCTAGCGCTATGCACTTTACGGTTCTGCCTGTTGGGAATCGGGGTTATGGGATTCGGATTAGGTATTAATTAATCGGGCTTGCTGAGTAGCGCATGGGTATGGGCGCTAAGCAGGGGACGTAGTTGGTCTTGAACGGGCTGCGATTGGTTGCTCCACAGCATTTTGCAAAAGGCTCCCTTGCCCTGATCTCCGGCTCGGTTCAACACGGCGGCCAGTTTCTCGCAGTTGGTAGTTTCGTCCATGGTGCCTCCGATCAACGGTGCGGCTATCATACCGGACTTTTCACCAGGACTCGGGCCAACCCCCCAGAATCAGCCACTTCCAGAGTCAGGCACTCCCAGAGGACAACCAGGGTCTAGTGGCAGTAGGCCCGAGTCAGAGGGAATCCTGCCCTAGCCGAAGCGCCCAGAGACATAGTCACGGGTGTACTGTTCTCGTGGGCTATTAAAGATCACCTCGGTCTTGTCGTATTCCACTAAAAAGCCCACCTTGCCGCCCTTGTCCGTCGCTTCAGCATTGAAGAACGCCGTGCGATCTGACACCCGCGACGCCTGCTGCATATTGTGGGTGACGATAATGATGGTGTAGTCCTCCTTGAGTTGCTGCATCGTTTCCTCAACCTTGATGGTGGAAATAGGGTCGAGGGCCGAGCAGGGCTCATCCATCAAAATAATGTCGGGTTGGATGGAAATGGCGCGGGCAATGCAAAGACGTTGCTGCTGCCCCCCAGACAGGGAAAGTCCACTTTCCCGCAATTTGTCCTTCACCTCGTCCCACACGGCGGCCTTGCGGAGGGAGGTTTCCACTAGTTCGTCCATATCGCCTTTGTAACCGTTGATGCGTGCCCCCCAGGCGATGTTCTCGTAGATAGACTGGGAGAAGGGATTCGCCTTTTGGAACACCATGCCAATGCGGCGGCGCAGACTAACCGGATCCACCTGGTTACCATAGATATTTTGACCGTGGAAGGTGATGTGGCCCTCAACCCGACAACTGGCAATCAGATCATTCATGCGATTGAAGCAGCGTAGAACTGTGCTCTTACCACAGCCAGAGGGGCCAATGAAGGCGACAATCTCACGGGTAGGCACATCAAGGTTGACATCTCGCACCGCCAAGGTGGAGCCATAGTAAACACTAAGACGCTCGGCCTTTAGGGCAATGCTAGCGGCACTAGGAGCAGACACATTGGCCATGGAAATACCCAAAATCGCGCAGTAGAAACAACAATGACAGGCTGGAGTGGATCCTTTAGTACTTACAGTTCAGTACTTTCTAGAAGAGCCTTCACTATAATGACAGGGGAAGGTAGTGCCAGGGTTAAGAGGAGGCTAAAACCGCAGAGCCCTTGATCCTCTCCAATGCTGGCCTGGTGCCTTCAGGAACCCATGACGAAGAGGTCAAAACCCTGAGAATCTTGGCATACTATACCCAGTCAACGCCCTAGACCTAAGGCAATGCTTTGATGTTGTCCTAGATCACTGGCTATGGTGTGGGTGGCAGCTATGGTGTAACCAAGGGCAACGCCAGCCAACGCGTGGGATGACGACTGGTTTCCCGGTTTCCCGTAATGCTATCAGTTGGGCGCTCTGTCCTTGAAGACTAAGGTTAGGGTGTTTTTGCTAAGACCTTTTTTGCTGCTCAGACCAGTGCCAAACCCCTCCCGATTCAGGCCTTCTAGCCAGCACCTCCCGCCAATCTCGCTTCGAGTGACTCTGTTAGCCATCTTCGCGCTACAGATGATAGGGGTGGTTGGCCTCACATTTTTTGTCAGCCACCACCAGGGGGGAAGATCCCTGATCATCCTTAGTTTAATCGCCATTGCCATTTCCCTGGGCGGCGGCCTGCTTGCGGTAGACCTGCTGTTGCAACCGCTCCAGGCCCTAAAGGCGGCGACCCAGGCCATGGCCCAGGGACAGTGGCATACCCCCCTGCCGGTGTCTCGCTTTGGGGAAATGCGAGAGGTGGCCTTAGCCTTTAACCACATGGCAACTCAGCTCCAGGGCTCCTTTGCCGAGTTGGAATACCTCAACCAGGCCCTCACCGCCAGCGAGCAGCGATGGCGGGAATTTTTAGATGCTATTCCCTTGGGTATTGTGGTCTATGACCGTAACGGGCAGATGGCGTTTGCCAGTGCCGAGGCCCGTCAAATGCTTGGCCTAGAGGATGTACCATCCATTCCCAACCTGAGTCTTAGCGACACCTTTCTAGCCTTTCAGGCTAATGGTACAAACCCCTATCCTACCGATACCCTCCCCATTGCCCAATCCCTACGCGGTGAGAGGGGTTGGGCCGACGACATTGTCCTTCAGCGGGGTGATCAGCGGATTCCTGTGGAGATGGCCAGTACTCCCATTTTTGATCGCACCGGGCGGGTGGAGTATGCCGTGGCGGCATTCCAAGACATCACCACCCATCGCCAAGCCCAGCAAGTGCTAACCGACTATAGCCATACCCTCGAAGTCACCGTGGCCCAGCGCACCGCCGATTTACACCAGGCCCAGGCGACCCAGCGCGTTATCCTCCAGGCCATCCCCGACCTCCTGATACGCTACAGCCGGGACGGCATTTGCCGAGGCATCCTCAGTTCTGGATCCGTGACTATGATTACTTCCCCCGACAACCAAATTGGGAAATCCCTCGCGGAGGTGCTGCCCCCCGACATGGTGGCCGAGCGCATGCACTACATTCAACTCACCCTAGAAACAGGGCAGCCCCAGCAGTATGAATATCGCTTTTCCATCCCCCCTGGATGGCGGCACGAGGAAGCTCGCCTCGTGGTGAGCGGGGAGGATGAGGTGCTGGTGATTGTTCGGGACATTACCGAACGGAAACAGGCCGAGATGGCCCTGAGAGAAAGTCAAACCCTCTACCGATCTCTAACGGATGTGCTTCCCCATGGGTTATTTCGTCTGGATCGACAGCAGCGCCTCACCTTTGCCAACCCCGCCTACCTCCAGCAAATCGGCCTGTCCCTAGAAGATTGTCTAGGCAAAACCGCTTTTGATCTCTTCGCCCATGATCTAGCCCTGGGCTATAGCGAAGATAACGAACGGGTGATGGCTACCGGAGAAACCCTGAATAAGGTAGACATCTATAACTTGCCCAATCGCTCCGGCCTGGGCTACCTGCAAATTTGCAAAGCCCCCATCTACGACGACGAGGGCAACATTGTGGGAATGCAGGGGGTATTTTGGGACGTTACGGAGCTGAAGCAAACCGAAGCGGCTCTAGCCAGCCAAAAACAGTTTTTGCAAAATGTCATTGACAGCGTCCCTAGCATCATCGTTGTCAAGGATCGTGAGAACCGAGTGCAAATTGCGAACCAGGCAAGCGCCGCTCTCTATGGCATGACCCCCGACACCATGCTGGGGAAACAGGATGTCGAAATGAATCCCAACGTGTCTTGGCAAGAGGCAGAACAAAGTCGTCGCATTAACCAAAAGGTCATTGCGACCCAAGAGCCCTACCAGGCCGAGCAGGAAATCATTGATGCCAACAATGTCCGCCGTTGGTACCAAATCTTGATCAACCCCTTTCGCGACACCGACGGTAACGTTAAAGGCGTTGTCGGCAACTGCATTGATATCACCGACCGCAAGCAGATGGAAACGGCCCTTCAGGAGGCCAACGCCAAGCTCGAATGCCTTGCGACCCTCGATGGCTTAACCCAAATTCCTAACCGCCGCCGCTTCGACCAATACCTGCAACAGGAGTGGCAGCGCTTAGTCCGAGAGCAGCAGCCGCTTTCCCTCATTCTGTTTGATGTGGACTATTTCAAAGCCTATAACGACCACTTTGGACACCAGCAAGGCGACGAAGGACTCATTGCTATCGCCCAAGCCACGAGCCAAGCTGTGAAACGATCCATTGATCTCCTAGCCCGCTACGGTGGTGAAGAGTTTGGCGTTATCTTACCCAATACCCATCGCGCTGGTGCTGAAAACGTCGCTCGATCCATCCAACGGGAGGTAGATGCCCTACAACTCTCCCACCCCAAGTCTAAAGTCAGTGACCACCTCACCGTCAGCATGGGAATTGCCAGTGTTGTTCCCAGCGCCGATCAAACCCCAGAAGAGCTAATCGCCGCCGCCGACGCCGCACTTTACCAAGCAAAACGTCGAGGCCGTAACCGCTACTGGATTCGCCTAATTTAGGGTTGCGGAATAACGTAGTCAAAACTATAGTCATTTCAATTAAGCTTGAGAGCCTGAAAAGCCTGATAGGTTAATAAGACTCTCAGCATCTAGATTGTCTCATTCTTATGAGACACAACTATAACTATAAAACGTCAAAATTAAGAAGGAGGATCAGTTGATCCTCCTTAGCGGACTCTGGATAAGCCTGGACAGACTGTTAACTAAACAGTTTTAAGCTATCCACCGTTATGGCCGAGCAATAGTTAGTTACGAACGAACGAGACAAACTAGCCCAGAGCATTAGCACCCGAAACCACCTCAAGGATTTCCTGGGTAATGGCGGCCTGACGAGCCTTGTTGTAGGTGAGGTTGAGATTCTTAGCCAATTCCTTAGCGTTGTCGCTAGCGTTGTTCATGGCCGTCATCCGAGCTGCCAATTCGCTAGCAGCAGACTCTTGAAGAGCGCGCAGAATTTGATTGTTCAGGTACAGAGGCAACAGAGCATCCAAAATTTGGACAGGGTCCTGCTCAAAAATCATGTCCTGAGGAAAATTCATCGTCACCTGAGATGCGACCTTTTCCCGCTGCACCTCAAAGTTGCCGCCACGGGTCGTCAGCCGGAAAATCTCATCATCTGCGGCCTCCAACCCCTGGGCATCTAGGGGCAGAAGGGTCTGAACGACGGGACGAGAACTCACCAGGGAAACAAACCGGGTGTAGATAAGCTCAACCCGCTCAACCTTGCCCGACAGGAACAGCGCCAACAGTTCATCGGCAATGCGAGAGGCCTCCTCGGCGTTAGGGATTTGCTCTAGCCCAGTGAAGCTGGCTTCAATAGGCTGATCCCGACGCTTAAAGTATTGGGTGGCCTTACGCCCCACCAACACATACTGATAGTTGATGCCCTCAGCCGCCAGTTCCTTGGCGCGAATTTCTGCCCGACGAATAACGTTGGTGTTGTAGCCGCCGCATAGCCCCCGGTCGCCGGAAATCACTAGAATGGCGACATTATTAACCTCCCGTTGCTTGAGCAGAGGCAGGTCAACATCTTCAAACTTCAGACGGCTCTGTAGCCCGTAGAGTACTTGGGCTAAGCGATCCGCAAAGGGACGAGTTGCAATCACCTGCTCCTGGGCGCGGCGCACCTTGGCAGCAGCCACTAGACGCATGGCTTCGGTGATTTTGCGGGTATTTTTAACGGATTTAATGCGATCTCGAATTGCTTTTAGGTTAGGCATAATCTGTCCTCAGCCAGGGTTGCAGGGTCAGCCGCTCTGCTAAAGGAATATATTCACGTTGACAAAAGCGGCTGATTCAAAATTCGACTACGCAGCCGCCATAAAGGCTTCCTTGGCCTCGGTGATGCCGGCCTTCAGCAGAGCCTCGCTTTCCTCACCCAACTTCTTCTCGCTACGCACCAGTTCAGCAAACTTGGGCTTGTTGTTGCGGATGTAGTCCCGCATGGACTTAGCAAAATCCACCACTTTATCGGCGGGGATTTCATCCATGTAGCCGTTAATCCCTGCATAGATGATGGCCACCTGCTCTTCCACAGGCAGAGGAGAGTACTGGGGCTGCTTCAACAGTTCCCGCAGACGCTGACCACGGGCGAGTTGCTTCTGAGTAGACGCATCTAGGTCGGAGGCAAACTGTGAGAAAGCTTGCAGTTCGTCGAACTGAGCCAGTTCCAGCTTCACCTTACCTGCCACCTGCTTCATGGCCTTGATCTGCGCCGCCGAACCCACCCGGGACACAGAGATACCCGCGTTGATGGCGGGACGTAGACCGGAGTTAAACAGGTCGGAGGACAGGAAGATCTGACCGTCGGTGATGGAAATCACGTTGGTGGGAATGTAGGCGGACACGTCGCCAGCCTGGGTTTCGATGATGGGCAGAGCGGTCATGCTGCCTTCGCCTAGTTCCGGGCTGAGCTTAGCAGCCCGCTCCAGCAAGCGGGAGTGCAGGTAGAACACATCGCCAGGATAGGCTTCCCGACCGGGGGGACGACGCAGCAGCAGGGACATTTGACGGTAGGCTTGGGCCTGCTTGGTCAAATCGTCGTACACCACCAGGGTAGCCTTGCCTTGGTACATGAAGTACTCGGCCAGGGCGGCTCCGGTGTAGGGAGCCAAGTATTGCAGAGGCGCAGGGTCGTTGGCGTTAGCCGCAACCACGATGGTGTAGTCTAGAGCGCCACGTTCCCGCAGCACGTCTACCACCTGGGCTACAGAAGCCGCTTTCTGACCCACCGCCACGTAAACACAAACCACGTCCTCAGACTTTTGGTTCAGAATAGTGTCGATGGCGATAGCGGTTTTCCCGGTCTGACGGTCGCCAATGATCAGTTCACGCTGGCCCCGACCAATGGGAATCATGGCGTCGATGGCGGTGATCCCGGTTTGCATCGGCTCATACACAGATTTCCGGGCAATGATGCCGGGGGCGGGAGACTCGATCAGACGAGTTTCGGTGGTGGCAACGTCGCCTTTGCCGTCAATGGGACGAGCCAGGGCGTCCACAACGCGGCCCAGCATAGCTTCACCCACGGGCACGGAGGCAATCTTGCCCGTAGCGGTTACGGGGCTACCCTCACGGATATTGATGCCGTCGCCCATCAACACTGCACCGACATTATCCTCTTCTAAGTTGAGGGCGATGCCCACAGTGCCGTCTTCAAACTCCAGCAGTTCGCTGGCCATGACGTTTTCCAAGCCGTAGATCCGAGCAATCCCGTCACCCACCTGAAGCACGGTACCCACATTGGATACTTTTACTTCCTGGTTGTACTGCTCGATCTGCTGCTTAATAATGCTGCTAATTTCGTCAGGTCTGATGCTAACCATAGGATCTGCTCTGCTAAACCTACACAAACAAGAAAAAACAAGGGATGGCCTCGGTTAGGCCCTTGAGACACTAGGCCGTGGCGGCCAACTGCATTCCAATCCGCCGAAGCTGTCCGCGCAAACTGGCGTCAATTACCTGAGACCCGACCTTAACAATCAGCCCACCCAGAAGATCGGGATCGATCTGCACCGAAAGCTCAACGTCTTGTGCGCCGGACAATGCCGCGACTCGATGGCGAATGGTAGCCGTCTGCTCTTCGGAAAGCTCTACCGCAGAAACCACATCAGCCAGCACGGTTTGCTTTAGTTCCCGCAGCAGAACTTGGTACTGCTCCAGAACGCCGCCGAGGTACATGATGCGGTTGCGATCCACCAGAAGGAGAAGCACGCTCAAAACAGCGGGGTTCACCTTACCCTCGGCAATCTGGCGCAGCGCCCCCTTCTTGGCTTCCGGCTCAATCAGAGGATTTCCCAGGAATTGAGTCAGTTCCGCCGATTCATTCAGAACCGCCAGGAGACCAGCCACTTCATTGCCTACGTGATCAACAACGCCGTTTTCCTTGGCAATGTCCATCAGGGCCTTGGCGTAGGGCAGCGTGACCTCGGATGTCATGGTGCTGTCTTTCATTACTGACCTCCTCCTAGCATGGCAATGCTGGCATCCACCAGGCGTCGTTGAACATCCTCATTGAGGTGATGGGGTAGCTCGCGCTCAGCTTTCTCTAGGGCGAGCGCCGCAATCCGCTGCTGCAATTCCCGCATCACCTTAGTCTCTTGGGAACTGAGATCCTGGGCGGCACTGGCTCGCATCCGTTCAACATCAACCTCAGCCTGGGCTAGGATAGCCTCCTTGGTACGGGCGGCAGCCTGCTCGGCGTCGGCTAAGATCTTTTGGGCTTCCTCCTTAGCCTGAGCCAGCTTTTGCTGCTGCTCAGCTAGGGCGGTAGCGGCCTCTTGTTTGCGCTTCTCGGCTTCGGTAATCGCCTCTTCAATGGCGGAGCGGCGAGTGGATAGGGTTTTACCTAAGAACTTGCTGCCGAAATAAACCAGAACGCCAATAATGATGGCTAAATTTATTAGGTTGGTCTCAAGAATGTCGAAATTAAGACCAAACCCTCCCTCTTCTGCTGCTAGAAACCAACCAATAGTCATATCTTTCTTTCCGTCAACGACGCTGGCATCGTGCTTACCATGGCCTTAAGTGAGGCTTAGGATGCGGCACTGAGCAATTTATCCAGGATTTGACGGCTTAGACCATCTACCTGCTGCTCTAGGGAGGCCATGGCTTGGCGCTTTTGCTCGTCCAGTTCACGCTGAACTTGCTCGCGTTGGGCTTGGGCTTCCTGTTGAGCCTCAGCAATGCTTTGAGCCGCTAGTTTCTGGGCTTCTTCCTGAGCCGCTGCAATTACGGCTTGGGACTGACGACGGGTTTCCGCGAGTTCCTGCTGATAGGCTTTGGCGATTTGCTCAGCCTTGGCGAGGCGCTCAGCGGCGTCTACCTTGTTGCTGCGAATGTAGCCGTCGCGCTCATCAATGGCTTTACCCAAGGGCTTGTAGAACAAGGCATTGAGTATTACCGCCAGAAGCACAAACTGCACAGCCATGAGGGGAAGGGTGGCGTCTAGATCAAACAGACCACCGCTCGCTTCCTCTGCGGCTTCCACAGCCAAAAACCAAACTGAATGAATCATGCCTCTTCGTCCCCCGCCCTATGTTGGGCGTCACTACCCAATTACATCAATATCTCGAATGCGATGTCTCGAACTTAAGCCTAGACAGCGGCGGGGAATAGGCGAAGTCGCCCGTCCCCCACGGCCTAGGACGTTAGCTGAAGGGGTTAGCGAAGAGAAGCACCAGTGCTACCACCAGACCGTAAATGGTCAGCGCTTCCATGAACGCCAAGCTGAGCAGAAGGGTGCCGCGAATCTTGCCTTCAGCTTCGGGCTGGCGAGCAATACCTTCCACAGCTTGACCAGCAGCATTACCTTGACCGATACCAGGGCCAATGGCTGCCAGACCAACTGCTAGAGCAGCAGCGATTACGGAAGCGCCTGCGATAATAGGATCCATGTCGTTACCTCGATTTTGACAATCTACAACAAGCGAATCAGGTATAAACAACGCTCAATAGGCGTTTCTTGTCTTGCGGCCCTCTAAGCCACTCTGCTGATGATGGCACCTGACCCATCAGCCAGCGGGTTCTGAATGCCTTTTTCAAGGTCACTCATGCTCTTCTCCACCGTGCCCCTCAATAGCCTCACCGATGTAGGCGGCGGCTAGGGTTGCAAAAATCAGAGCCTGAATGGCGCTGGTAAACAACCCAAGGATCATCACTGGTAGCGGTACGAAGAGAGGTACCAGGAGAACCAGCACAGCCACCACTAGTTCGTCAGCGAGAATATTCCCGAATAGACGGAAGCTAAGGGAAAGGGGCTTGGTGAAATCTTCTAAAATGTTGATGGGCAAAAGGATCGGGGTCGGCTCAATGTATTTGGCAAAGTATCCCAGACCACGATTGCTGAATCCGGCGTAGAAATACGCTAGGGAGGTAAGTAGGGCTAGGGCGACGGTGGTATTGATATCGTTGGTGGGAGCCGCCAATTCACCGGAGGGCAAATGGAGGAGCTTCCAAGGTACCAGCGCCCCTGACCAATTTGAGACAAAAATGAACAGGAATAGCGTACCAACGAAGGGAACCCAAGGGCGATACTCCTTTTCTCCGATTTGATTTTTAGCCAAATCTCGGATGAATTCTAAGGCGTATTCCATCAGGTTTTGTAGCCCAGAAGGTACCCGCTGAACGTTGCGAGTGGCTAACACTGACACCAGTACCAACAAACCAATCACAAACCAGGAGGTTAGGAAAACCTGCCCATGGAGCTTGAGATTACCAATTTGCCAGTAAAGATGTTGACCAACTTCTAACTTTGCCAGAGTTGAGGGATAAAACATAACCATACCCAGCGCCATCTTTACCAAACTAATTCGTACTTTCCGGGAAACCGGAAAATTTTGAAAGCCTAGGCGACCCCGTGCTTAAGACTGATTCGGTAAAACCGCTGTCCAAAGTGTGTAGGCAATGAGGGCAGCTTTATAGGTCAAAAAACCTAGGAAAACCGGAACTATTTGAAGCTGCTGCCACTGCGACGCTACGAGGATTAACCCGACGACAATCGCAAGGCGACCGCTACCGATTTTTGTCTGCCCACGCCCAAGGCTGGCAACGTTTTTTGCCAACATCCTCAAGTAAACCACACCGCCGCACGCTCCAATTAAATAATTCAGAGCAATGGGCAAAGAGTAGGTGAGCCAGACGCAGAAGAAGACAACGGCACTAAAGGCAACCGTACAAATCAGCAGATTTTGCTGGAGTCGGTAATATTCTCCCATCGCGGTATCCACCGGAGGGGGAAGCATCGACTCCTCGGCTGGGTTGTTGGTTACCTGAACCGCATCACTGGTTTGCTCAGAGGAATGGGAGGCCACGAAAGCACAATCCTTAGCCGTCAAGGGGTTTGGCCCGTTGTTGCAGGCCGTAGGAGATCATATCACGGCAATAATACTTAATAGACTCCTCGCCGAGGAAATCCATGATTTTTAGGCAAAGCTACGCGGAAAGCTGTGGCGGCTGTAACAGGATAAGTTGTTTCTGCTGCATTTGGCGCAGGTCGCCTAGGCTGGCGGCGGTGCGGCTGAGCAAGTCTGCAACGGTCAACATCGTTTTGGTTGCAGGCGAATTGATCACTGTAGGGTCACTAGATTGTTCGCAGGCAGACAACACCTCGAACTCAACGGGGGAGAGCGTGATGAACTGGTAGTTGTGATCAAAGATGCTCTGACTAGGCCAGCCCTCCATGCAGGGATTGCGGAAGGGATGGGCGGCAAGTAGGACGTCGTCCTGCTGCCAGTCCTGTTTAACCAGCGGCGGTTTGGCTAGGAACCATTCAAAATGGGTGATTTCTGGATCTAACAGTTCTATCAAACGATATTGATCGGTTTGCGACAACTGCTTGGCCCGTTGGAGCAGGTCGGGGTTGCTCCCTACCAGGCGATCTAGCTGCCAGATGTGGGGATTGGAAAAGCCCACGAACTCCAAGCCAGAGGCGTTGATCAAGGTGAATAAGGTATCGAGGGTGTAGTCCACCTCCTGGGGATGGACGTACATATCCGCAAAGCATTCGTCCCGCTGATTTTCCAGCGCCCAGCGATCTTTCTCTCGCTGCTTGAGGCGATTGCCCTCTGGCAGACTGGCAAAGATCTGTCGTCCAACGCTGACGCCATCCCGGTAATCTCCCCGCCGCCCCCCCTGCACCAGGGCAATGGCCCGCTGCATGAGGGAAATTTCCCAGCGACCGATGGCGGCATAGACAAAGACATGGAGAAATCCGCCAGGAGCCAGTTTGGCGGCGAGGGATTGGATGCCGCGCACGGGATCCGGCATGTGGTGGAGAACGCCGACGCAGTTGATCCAGTCAAAGGTGCCTTCTAACTGATCGGCGTCGTAGATGCTGAGGTGACGGAACTGGACATTGGTGGCCCCAGATCGCCGACATCGTTCTTGGGCCGTGGCTAACGCGCCCTCGCTGAGGTCAATCCCTAAGACATCGGCCTGGGGGTTGAGGTGGCTCAGGTATTCTGTGCTGACCCCCGTGCCACAGCCTGCGTCTAGGACTCTGACCTGAGATTGGGCCGGAGCGGATCCGGTACAAAAGCTGTGGACGGTGGGCCAGTACCAGCGCCAGTTATACCCAGGGGGCGGTTCATCTAGGATCGGCTCAGGGGGAAAGGGGTAGGTATTGTACAGGCGGGCGACGGCATCGCTAACGGACTGAACCGGGCTGGACTGAGGGGTATTCATCACGAAACGTTACAAAACTTAGAGGTCTTCTCAGGGGGGAGTGGCCATCCTCTATGATGACCGAAGACCTTTCTCGAACGGGATGTTACACAGTTCTTAACAAGCTGTGTTGCGGTTCTGAAACGGTTTAATCTGAATCCAGGTTAGGTTACGAACCTGTTTCGGCTTGATGTCGATCAGTTGAGATTGATTAGAAACAGTCGATAACGGATTTGCCCCCAGTAGGTTAAGTTTCTTTGCCCCCCTAGGGCCAAGCCTCTAAGCCTGCGTACGGGACGCCTTAGTCTTATAAATGCAGTGATTGTCCGCATAGGGAGCCTTTGAATACGCATGAGTGTTAAAGCAAGTGGTGGAAGTGCCGTGGCGCGGCCCCAGCTCTACCAAACCCTTCCGGTCGCAACGATTGCCCAAGCTGAGCAACAAGACCGCTACATGGCCAAGGGTGAGCTGGAGGATTTGTCCGGCTTTTTTAATTCCGGCCTGAAACGAGTGCTGATTGCTGAGACGCTGACTCGCTATTCCGAGTTGATCGTGTCCCAGGCGGCCAATCGCATTTTTACCGGGGGGTCACCGTTGGCCTACCTGGAACGGCCCGACGCCGATCAACCCCTGGAGAAAACACGGGCAGGTACCGTGCTCGATGCCCAGGAAGCGGCCAAGCTCGGCACCGCAACCTTTATTGAAAGCAGTGGTGGCGGCGGTTTCTTCAGCGGCCTGTTTAGCACTACGCCCTCTGGCCCTATTCCCCCAGGATTCCGGCCCATTAACGTGTCTCGCTATGGCCCCAGCAACATGCAGAAATCCCTGCGTGACCTGAGCTGGTTCCTGCGCTACGTCACTTACGCCATTGTGGCGGGGGATCCCAACATCATCTCGGTGAACGTGCGCGGCCTGCGGGAAATCATTGAGAACGCTTGTTCCTCGGCGGCAACCATCGTGGCCATCCAGACCATGAAGGCGGCTTCGATGCGCTACGTCAGTGGCGATCCTGAAGCCAAGGACATTGTGTCCCAGTACTTCGAGGTGCTGCTGACCGAGTTCAAGGCTCCCACCCCTTCGGATAAGCTGCGCCAGCGTCCCTCCGGCGACCTGCAAGGCTTACAATTGCCCCAGATTTACTCCAATGCGGCGGAACGGCGGCCCAAGTACGCCATGAAGCCCGGTCTCTCCGCCACCGAGAAGAACGACGTGGTGAAGGCCGCCTATCGTCAGGTGTTTGAGCGCGATATTACCCGCGCCTACTCTCTGTCGATTTCCGACCTGGAATCCAAGGTGAAGAACGGCGAAATCTCCATGAAGGAGTTCATTCGTCGCTTGGCCAAGTCTCCTCTGTACCGCAAGAACTTCTACGAGCCCTACATCAACAGCCGCGCCCTCGAACTGGCCTTCCGCCACATTCTGGGTCGTGCGCCTAGCTCTCGCGAAGAAGTTCAGAAGTACTTCTCTATTGTTTCCAGCGGTGGTCTGCCCGCCTTAGTGGATGCCCTGGTGGATTCTAAGGAATACGGCGACTACTTCGGAGAAGAAACCGTTCCCTACCTGCGGGGGCTGGGCCAAGAAGCCCAGGAATGCCGCAACTGGGGGCCACAGTTTGAGCTGTTTAACTTCAGTGCGCCCTTCCGCAAGAAGCCTCAGTTCATCACCCTGTTTGCTGCCTACGAGCAGCCCCTGCCCGATCAGCACCCCTACGGTTCCGGCAACGATCCGCTGGAAATTCAGTTTGGGGCGATTTTCCCCAAGGAAACCCGCAACGTCAGCGCCACCCCGGCCTTCTTCAACAAAGACACCCGCCGGATTTTGATTCACCGTGGGGCTGGTATCAACAACCAGTTGAGCAACCCCGCCGCCCGTGGCCTCAACCCCGGTTCCCTCGGGGCCAAGGTGTTCAAGCTGGATCAGGTGCCCCGTACGGGCAACACCAAGGCCAGCGTGCGCTACTCGGAAAGCTCCACCCAGGCGGTGATCAGCGCCGCCTACCGTCAGGTGTTTGGCCGCGAGGTGTACTCTGGCCAGCGCTCCAACGTGGCGGAAATCAAGCTGGAGAACGGTGAAATCACTGTGAAGGAGTTCATCCGGATCATCGCCAAATCCGAAGCCTTCCGTAAGACCTACTGGTCGTCCCTGTACATCATGAAGGCCGTGGAATACATCCACCGTCGTCTGCTGGGTCGCCCCACCTATGGCCGCAAGGAAACCAACGCCTACTTCGATATCTGCGCCAAGAAAGGCTTCTACGCCCTGGTAGACAGCATCATCGACAGCCAGGAATACACGGAAGCCTTCGGGGAAGACACCGTTCCCTACGAGCGTTACCTAACGCCCAAGGGCTTGGCTCTCCGCAGTATGCGGGTGGGCACCCTGGCCGAAAAGGGCATGATGCCGATTCCCGACACCACCGTGCCCCGTTTTGTGGAACTGGGTGCCGTCGGCGAAGACCGCTCCATCCCCGATGTGCAGCGTCGCATCAGCCAAGGGGTAAACCGTCAGCGCCAGCAAACCAAGGCATTCAAGCTCACTTCCCTGGCTGACAAGCCCAACCTGAAACTGGTGACGGCAGCGGCCTATCGCCAAATCTTCGAGCGGGATATCGCCCCCTACATCGTGAAGAGCGAATTCACCGCCCTAGAAAGCAAGCTGGGCAACGGCGAAATCACCCTGAAGGAGTTTATCGAAGGTCTGGGCTGTTCGAGCCTCTATATCAAGGAGTTCTACGCGCCCTACCCCAACACCCAGGTGATTGAGTTCGGCACCAAGCATTTCCTGGGTCGTGCTCCCCTGGATCAGGCGGAAATCCGCAAGTACAACCAAATCCTGGCCAGCGAAGGGATCCGTGGCTTTATTAAGGCCATGCTGAACACCCCAGAATATGCCGAGAACTTCGGGGAAGATACAGTGCCCTACCGTCGCTATCCCACCCTGCCTGCGGCCAACTTCCCCAACACCGAGCGGCTGTACAACCGCCTCACCAAGCAAAATCGTGACCTGGTGGTGCCCAGTTTCGAGCCTGCCAAATCTACGATTCCGGTCACGGACATGCCCCTGATGGCCGATGCCGTGGCTGCTCAAGCCAGCCAAGAAGCTGCTCTAGCCGCTTCGGTCGGACGGGCAACCCAGTCGGCCACCCTGGAACTGCCCACGGTGCAGCCTGCCACCCGCCTCTACCGCTGGTCGGCGGACATGGACGCAGCCCAAGCGGAAGACGTGATCATCGCAATCTACCGCCAGGTGATGATGGCCTACGACGGCGAAATCCCCACCGCTTGGCGCTTGTCCCAGGCCGAACAGGCTCTCCGTCAAGGGACGCTGACCGTGCGGGGCTTTGTGGCTGCGTTGCTGGCCTCTGATGCCTATCAGCAGCGCTTTGTGGACACTTATCCCCAAAGCAAACTGGTGGAAATCATGGCGCGGCAAATTCTGGGCCGTAACCTGGCCCAGGGTGAGGAAACCCAGCAGTATCAAGCCATGGCCGATGCCCAAGGGCGGCTGGCCGTAGCCCAGGCGATGCTGTCCTCAGCCGAATACCAGCGCTACTTTGGCGAACAGGGCGTGCCCTATCGTCGCTAGCCTGACTGAGATCTGAAGTGAGAATCTGGAGGAGAAAGGCTTCATTGTGAGTCATCGACTCCAGATCTCAACCTCAACTCAGCCGGATCTCTTGGATCCAATCCTTGGCAGATTTGCAACGGAATATTAAGCATGGCCGCCGGATTGTCTTAATCTAGGCGGTTGTGTCTGTGATAACTTCCATGACTCTGCCTGAAACCCTAGCGGGACAGGCATTTAGAAACCTGAGGAAGACTATTACAAAATATTGCGTTGTCTTTAAGAAGGGGATCACAATCCCTGACAATGATTCGGGAAGGATACTGAGCCTTTGAGGATTCTCGCTGAACTCGACAGTGCTGCGGTGGCACCCTCGCTCGCTCAGTCCATTGGCCCGTCAATGCCAGTTTGATAAACATCTGGTTATATCTTTCGGAGGAATCCATCAATGAGTATTGTCACGAAGTCAATCGTGAATGCTGACGCTGAGGCCCGTTACCTCAGCCCCGGCGAACTGGATCGGATCAAGGGTTTTGTCACCTCTGGTGAGCGTCGTCTGCGGATTGCTCAAGTGCTGACCGAATCCCGTGAGCGCATCGTGAAAGAAGCTGGCAACCAGCTCTTCCAAAAGCGCCCTGACGTGGTGTCTCCCGGTGGCAACGCCTACGGCGAGGAAATGACCGCCACCTGCCTGCGCGACATGGACTACTACCTGCGTCTAATCACCTACGGCGTGGTCGCTGGTGATGTGACCCCCATCGAAGAAATCGGTCTAGTGGGCGTGCGCGAGATGTACAACTCCCTGGGCACCCCCATCCCCGCTGTGGCTGAAGCTGTACGTTCCATGAAGGCTGTGGCAACCGGGCTGCTGTCCAGCGATGATGCCGCTGAAGCCGCCTCCTACTTCGACTATGTTGTCGGCGCGATGCAGTAATTGCCTCGGCACTACATCATCGATTCGTTGTTGAGAAAACGTCAGTTCTAAGGAAGCTTCACCCATGCAAGATGCAATTACCGCTGTTATCAATTCCTCTGATGTGAAGGGTCAGTACCTCGATGGTTCCGCCCTGGATAAGCTGAAGGCTTACTTCCAGACCGGTGAACTGCGGGTTCGCGCCGCCTCCACCATCAGCGCCAACGCCGCTGAAATCGTGAAGGAAGCTGTGGCCAAGTCCCTGCTGTACTCCGACATCACCCGTCCCGGTGGCAACATGTACACCACCCGTCGCTATGCGGCTTGCATCCGCGACCTCGACTACTACCTCCGGTACGCCACCTACGCCATGCTGGCTGGGGATCCCTCCATCCTGGATGAGCGCGTGCTGAACGGCCTGAAAGAAACCTACAACTCCCTGGGCGTGCCCATCGGTGCTACCGTGAACGCCATCCAAGCCATGAAAGAAGTGACCGCTAGCCTGGTGGGCGCTGACGCTGGTAAGGAAATGGGCGTGTACTTCGACTACATCAGCTCTGGCTTGAGCTAAGCCTCAATCCTGGTGTAAGCCCTTATCCCCTAGGGTAATAGGGTAGTCACAGGCCAGAGTCAGGAGCGAGTGTTTGGACAATGGGTTAGGCTGTGTTGTCTTCCTGGTGTCCCTAGCATTGGCTTTCGACTCTGGCTTTTCAGTAGGGTTAGCCTAACCTTAAGTTCTGTAGTCCAGCGAGATCGTAGGAGAACGTTTTACCATGCGCATGTTTAAGATTACGGCCTGCGTGCCCAGCCAAAGCCGCATTCGCACCCAGCGCGAACTGCAAAATACCTTTTTTACCAAGCTCGTGCCCTACGAAAATTGGTTTCGTGAGCAGCAGCGTATTCAAAAAATGGGCGGCAAGATCGTCAAAGTTGAGCTGGCCACGGGTCGTCAAGGCACCAACACGGGCCTGCTATAGACCAACGCGTTTCCTTTTGGGGAGCGTTATTGTTGGCGGCTGGGATCATCTCAAGAATACTAGCTCTCAAGTCTTAAACCTCTCGGTAGCCCATGAATGATGGGGCACAGCCGAGAGGTTTTTCACGTTTCTCTTTCTGGTGAGCGGGATTAGTCAACTCTGGGTGGTGCATTGCTGTGCGAATGCACCCTACACATTGACTTGGATGTGCTGCTACTTGACCTACTTTGGACATGGGTCAAACCGTCTGCTGAACTATTGTTCCTGCATGAGGCGGAGATAGTTTTGCTTGAGCTGCACATGGCTGGCACTCAATCGATCTGAGAGATTCTTTTCGGCTTCAGAAACCTGCTGCCAGAATTGGGAAGACCGCTGAGAGGAAATGTAGGCATGCCAAAGTTGCGTGAAGAGGGCGATGGCTTCGGGGCTTTGGTCTTGAAGATCCGCCACGATGGCCTGGATAACTTGACTGGCCTCTCCATGGGTTTCAACGGTTTGCGCCAAATCTAAAGCCGACTGGAGTCGGGTGGCCAAGTCAGCCGTTGAAGGATTATTTGCGGAAGTCATGGCAAAACCTGGGCAGGGTGGGCATACAGGAGCGAAACCTAGCCCTAAGGACTGCAACGGAAATGCTCTTGCTGTCATAAATCTAAATAATTTGCGGAGATTCAGCAAGGCGAGGGCCAAAGAGTGGTGTAGATTCGTAAAGGGTCTAGCTGAGAAAGGCTCTATCCCGGTCGTCTTTACGTTGCTCTCCGTCTTTATCGCTATGGCCAAACAGCGCATCCTTTCGGGCATTCAACCCACGGGTAATTTGCACCTGGGCAACTATCTCGGTGCGATTCGTAACTGGGTTGATCTACAGGACGAGTACGATGCCTTCCTGTTTATGGCCGATCTCCATGCGATCACGGTGCCCCACGATCCGGCGCAGTTAGCTGAAAATACCTACAAAGTGGCGGCGACCTATCTCGCCTGCGGTATTGACCCTCAAAAGTCTACGATTTTTGTGCAGTCTCATCTGTCGGCCCACGCGGAACTGGCCTGGTTATTCAACTGCATTACGCCCCTGAATTGGCTAGAGCGGATGATTCAGTTCAAAGAGAAAGCCGTGAAGCAGGGGGAAAATGTCAGCATTGGACTCCTGGACTATCCCGTTTTGCAAGCGGCGGATATTTTGCTGTATGAGCCGGATTTGGTGCCCGTGGGCGAAGACCAAAAGCAGCACCTTGAACTCACCCGCGACATTGCTAACCGCCTCAACTTTCAGTACGGCAGCGAGGAAAACCCCGTCCTCAAAGTACCTGAACCGATGATTCGGGAGGCGGGCGCTAGGGTGATGAGCTTGACCGATGGCACGAAGAAAATGTCGAAGTCGGATCCGTCAGAGCAAAGCCGCATTGATTTGACTGATCCCCCGGACGTGATTACCAAAAAAATCAAGCGCGCCAAAACCGATCCTGAACGGGGTCTCTGGTTTGATGATCCGGCCCGACCTGAGTGCCACAATTTGCTGAGTCTGTATATGATCCTGTCGGGCCAAACGAAGGAAGCGGTTGCCGCCGAATGTCGGGAGATGGGCTGGGGGCAGTTTAAGCCGCTGCTCGCCGAAACCGCCGTGGCAGCGTTGGCTCCGATTCAAGACAAATTCAATGCCTTGATGGCGGATCGGGGCTACCTGGAATCCATCCTCAAGGCTGGGGATGAGAAGGCGGCGGCGGTGGCGAACCCCACCCTGGCCAAGGTGAAACAGGCGCTCGGCTTTTCCGTTGCCCCCTAGGGCCGGGGATCAATGCGGGTAGCGGCTTTCCTGTGGGGGCAACCAGCAGGCTATACTAGCCAAACGTATGTTGACATTGCCACTGAGGAGATCGGGTTGACTGCTGCACCCTTAGGTTATCGTCTCCAATCCGCTGCCCAGGCGGGGGACTTTTTAGTGACCGCTGAGGTTATGCCGCCCAAGGGATCCGATCCCAGCCACATGCTGGAGATGGCGCGACTCCTGAAAGGTCGGGTTCACGCGGTGAATGTGACCGATGGCAGCCGTGCTGTGATGCGAATGTCTTCTCTAGCCGCCTCCGTATTGCTTCAGCAGGAAGGTATTGAGGCGGTGTACCAGGTGGCCTGTCGCGACCGTAACCGCATTGCCCTTCAGGCCGATCTCCTGGGTGCCCAGGCGCTCGGTCTACGTAACGTCCTCGCGCTGACGGGGGATCCGGTAAAGGCGGGCGACCATCCCGACGCTCGGCCCGTCTTTGACTTAGAATCGGTGCGACTGTTGCGGCTGATTCACCAACTCAACAGCGGCGAAGATAGCCACGGCAAACCCCTCACCGATGGCGCACTCAATCTCTTTGCGGGGGCAGCGGTGGATCCGCAGTCTGCCAGTTGGTCGGGGTTACAGCGTCGGTTTGAGGCCAAGGTTAAGGCGGGGGCGGCGTTCTTCCAAAGCCAGCTGATCACCGACTTTGATCGGCTCCACAAATTTATGGATCAGATTGCAACGGGTTCGGGTCGGCCCGTTTTGGCGGGGATCTTTTTGCTAAAGTCGGCCAAAAATGCCCAGTTCATTAACCGCAATGTGCCGGGGGCTAAAATCCCAGAAACCATCATTCAACGGCTCGCCGAAGCCCAGGATCCCCTGCAAGAGGGCATTCAAATCGCGGCAGAACAAGTGCAGGCGGCTCGCCAAATCTGCCAAGGGGTACACCTGATGGCGGTGCGTCGAGAAGACCTGATTCCTCAAATCTTGGAACGTGGCGGGATCGCCCCCCTCGATCCCTTGGAGATTCTGCGACCAGGACAGGATCCCGTGACCAGCTTAGGCCGCAAGAATGGCAGCAAAGACCGCCCAGTAGAGGTATAACCGACCACTGGACAGCTTTGCGGGCGATACGCTGACCTAGGTTGTAGGCTCTGTTTTCCCTAGCCTAGGGTGTCGCTAGGGCGTTGGCCCAGTCCTTGGCCCAGCTTAGATGTCGGTGAACCTCCTCTAGGGTTTGGGCTTCGCTGTAGAGGCGCAGCACAGGTTCGGTACCGCTAAAGCGAATCAGCAGCCAGCTCTCATCCGCTAGGGTCAGCTTATAGCCATCGATGGCGAGGATATCTTTCACGGCTTTGCCAGCGACTTCCTTGGGGGGATCCGTGGCAAGTTGGTTCAGCAGCTTGGCCTGCACCTCCATGCTGGCTAGGGGTAGATCGATGCGGTCGTACTCAGAAAAATAGCCCGTTTTTTCCTGAAGTTGGCGATAGTAGTCGCTGAGATCAAGACCCGACATCACCACGGCTTCTAGGACGTAAAGGGCGGACATGAGGGCATCTCGCTCAGGAATATGATGGCCATAGCCAATGCCACCAGACTCCTCGCCGCCGAGCAGCACTTGGGCCTCTTGCATCCGATCAGCAATGTACTTGTAGCCCACGGGGGTTTGGTGAAGGGCTAGCCCATGCAGTTGAGCTACGGCGGGGATCAGGTTAGACCCGCTGATCGTTTTGACGATTTCACCACTGTAGTTGCGGCGGGATTTGAGGTGGTCAATGAGGATAGGAATGAGAATTTGAGAGCTGAGAAATTGGCCATTGCCATCCACGGCGGCGATTCGATCACTGTCGCCATCGAACACCAGCCCAACCTTGAGACCACCCTGGGGAGCGGGATCTTCTTTCACCGTAGCGAGGAGTTCCCCCAGGTACTTGGGTAGGGGTTCCGGCGGATTGCCTCCAAACAGTGGGTCGGCGTGGCGATGCAGTTCGTGAACGCTCTCGGCCCCTAAAAGTCGAGGCAACCCTCCGGCAGCGGATCCATACATGACATCAGCAAAAACCGTCAGCTTGCCGCTGGAAATGGCTCCCTGGATCGCAGGGATATTGACTTCGGACTGGAGGGTAGCGCAGTAGTCAGGCCAGGGATCAAAACTGCTGATTTGCCCCTTGGAGCCAATGGGGGATGGGGGATAGGGCAACAGCGCCTCCACCTGTTGGGTAACCTCTGGCGAGACCGATCCACCAAAGGCTCCTTTAATTTTGAGCCCGGAGTAGGCAGGGGGGTTGTGGCTGGCGGTAATGACGATGGCCCCTAGGAGGTTACGATGCTTGGCCGCGAAGCTGAAGGCTGGGGTAGGGGCGTAGTCTTGGGAAAGGATGACGTCAAAGCCCTGGGTGGCAATCGCTTCAGCGGCAGTACGGGCAAATTCGGCGGATAGGAATCGACGGTCATATCCCACCGCAATGGTACGGCTACCCGTGGTCTCTCCAAAGCAGCGCTGGAGTACGTGGGCAGACACTGCGGCCACCTGGGCCACCCGCTCGAAGGTAAAATCGGCGGCGATAATGCCGCGCCAGCCATCGGTGCCAAACTTGATGGGCTTCGGGGTCGCTGAAATGGGGCCAGAGGACGCTGCCATAACCTACGCTCTTAACAATGGTGGGACGGGAAAAGTTGGTCTGTCTGAGTTTACCCATTGCTTCGACCCTGTGAACAGACTCGGTGAGCCGAAGATCAAGTTTTCATCCTGGGGTAAGCCTTGCTAAAGGTTTCACAAAGCCTCTACGGTTTACAGGGGAGCCCATCGCCGCGACGGCCCTATCGATCCTCATCCAGCCCTTGTAGCACGTGTCGAACAGCCAGCAGAGCACTGAGACTCACAAACCCTTGGCAGCGGCCTTGTTGGGTCGTCATGCCAAGGGCGATGGCCGCAGCCTGGAAGGGATTGCGCACAAACCGAGGTGAGGTGTTGATATAGACCACGGCACTGTGAACCAAGCGCGGGAACTGGACGGTTTCCGAGTAGGCTTCGCTCACGAGGACGTTAGCATGGCCACTGCTGTAGCGGTTCATCCAGTCGGCGGCCTCGGCTAGGCTACCCACCCGCCCCAGGATAACCCGCTTGGCCAGAAAGGGTTGCTGCCAATCGCGATCTGTGGCCAGCGGTAGATCGGGAATGTCCTCCCGGATAGCGGCATCGCCCAGTACCATAAACCCGTTATCCCACAAGGCGCGGCAGAGTTGGGCGATGGCCGCCGTACTACAGCCGGGGTGAATCAGCACCTTCTCTAGGGCGTTAATGGCGTCCGGCTCGCCCCGGTGACTATCCAGCACAATTTGGATGACGGTGGAGGAAGCCCCGGAGGCCGACCAGTAGAGATAACAGTTGCCCATGGCTGTGGGCAAAACCGGTACCGCCGCCTGACGCATCACCTGTTTGACCAAACTAGGACGTCCATAGGGGATAACTAAATTAACGCCGGGATCTTGCAACAGCCAAGAGCGAGCCGCATCCCCCGAATCGTCGGCGAGGGGGAGTACCATCATCGTCGGAATATTGTGCTTGGCTAGGGCACGGTGTAGGGCTTGGGCAATGGCTTGATTGGTCTGACTGGCCTCGTTGCCACCCTTGAGAATCAGGCCATTGCCCGTGCGAACACAAAACCCCGCCATGATGGCGGCCAGTTCCGGGAACGCCTCGTACACAAAGGCCACTACACCGAGGGGAACGACCTGGCTGTAGCCCGTTGCATCCTTCCCCCAGCGGCTCGTGGGGAGGGCATTGAGCCAGCGGGGATCTCCCAGGGAGGCTAGCCGTCTGAGAATTTTACTGGCGATGTGGAGGCGTTCCGGCGTGAGTTTGAGCCAGTCCAGCACCAAATCGGGTACGGCCATCTCTAGGCTCGCCTCTAGGTCAAGGGTGTTGGCCTCCAAAATCTCATTCTGGCTGTCCTCAAGCTGGGCAGCCATGGCCTCCAGAACCTGGCTTTGGGCTTCCACGCCCGCCAGCCATAGCCCATAACCGGCTTGGGCCACTTCACTAATCGCAACGCTGAGTTCCTCTTGGGATCCTAGGCTAGCCATCGTCCTAACGCCGAGAGGCCAACCAGAACACCAAACTCAGGGGTGCCAAAACCCCTAACGCCATGAGTAAATGAGCCAGGGTTCTAGCGCTCTGGGGAGACTGAAACGCCGCCAAAGTTAGGAAAAAGGCCATCAACACGAAGGAGACCATAATCAGCAAAGAGGGATAGCTGAAGTTGACGGAAGACCGATCCAGCCGCCACTGTTGTCCTGTCCACCGCCAAGCTCGCTTGTAGGGGTAGTGGGTCGAGAGTTGTTCGATCACGTAGCCATTCTCTTGAACGACAAAAATTTGTTGGCAGCGATCACAGCCAAAGGCTTCGGTTAGGGTAATGGGCTTGAGGCTGCCACTACGGCGGCAGGGGCAGGGATAATCGGCTTGGTGATCAATCTTCTGGCTTTTGTAGGTGCGCACGATAACCTAGCTGCTGAGCTCAGGAAGAGGACAGATTCGTCGTTTATTATTCTGACACATTAACCAACTGCGCTAGGGAAGGCAACTGGAGCAATCGGTTAGCCTTGCGTTAGCCGAGCTGTCTAGCCAGCGCAGCCTGCTCAACCACCTTGCCCCCATCGACCTCAGCTTGATCTGCGGAACCATCGCTTGGGGGCAACTAACAGAGGATCAGCCTGGGTGGCCGCTAGCGGTTCGGTCTTCCGTCCTGTAAAATTATGCGATTCTGTTTCAGAATAATCGTGCAAGCCAATTATAGGAGCTAGCCTTGGCGGCGAGCGCACTATGACTGGATGGATGCAGCCGTAGATGCAGCCAACGACTGGCTAAATCAGTGGCCAATGTTCCCTTAGCGATCTCGTCCCTCGGCACCCGAGATAAATCCGACATGACCTTAGACAAGTATCGTCTCCGCTCCGACTTCCTGGGTACCCAAGTGATCACGCGTAACTCGGGCCAGCGCCTTGGCATTGTGAGCCAGGTTTGGGTGGATGTGGATCAGCGCGAGGTAGTGGCCGTAGGCCTGCGGGACAATATTATGTCTAGCTTGGTCTCGGCCCCGCTACAAATTATGCCCCTCAGCAGCATCCGCCAAATTGGCGATGTCATTCTGGTGGATGACGACACTGTTCTCGATGATGAGGTCAACATTGCCCCCTACAGCACCCTAGTCAATTGCGAAGTGATTACCGAAGCTGGGGAACCCCTAGGACGGGTGCGAGGGTTTAAGTTTGACGTCACCAATGGTCACCTGGAGACCATCGTGGTGGCTTCCTTTGGGTTGCCCCAAATCCCCGACCAAGTGATCAGCACCTATGAGCTATCCATGGACGAGGTGGTGAGCAGTGGCCCAGATCGGTTGATTGTGTTCGAGGGTGCTGAGGAAAAAATGGTGCAGATCAGCGTGGGCTTGCTAGAGCGCCTGGGCATTGGCAGCGCCCCCTGGGAACGCACCAACGACAGTGAGTACATCATGCCCGTATCTACCTCCAACCAGTTGCCCTCTGGAGTGCAGACCCCCGCCGAATTTACCAAGGCCCGTCCGGCGGCCACCGAAGAACGCTGGAGCGACGACGATTGGGGTGAGCCTGAACGGGTGGAAGAACCCGTAGTCCGCACCCAAGCCGCTGAAACCTATCGAGCCGCCAGCCTAACCGACGAGGCTAACTGGGAGGAAACATCCCCTGCCGCGCCCACCTACAATGTGCGGGATGCCGACTACCAGGACGTGACCGAAGCACCTTGGTCTGAGGAAACGGATGCGGAACCCTACGCGCCTGCCCCCCTGAATATTCCTCAGAAGAAAAAAGTCACGGAGTACGAAGAGGAGCTGGACTACTAGCCCCCCGTCGCCACCCCCATCGCTGGAGCCGTAGGATGTCGCCCTCCCCACAGCCACCACAACGCCTGCCTGGGGTAGCTGTGGTTTGCCTGTTGATATTTGCGCTGTATGCTGCCAGCCCAGGGGAAGCCATCAACGTCCATTGCTATGCCCCCCAGGCTACGGTGGCCCATTGCCAGGTCAATCAGGGGCGACGACTGGGTTGGCTGCCCCAGCGGGCTACGGAATTCGACTGGCTAGATTTCACCCTTGATTCTCGCCTGTGTGACAACACCCCCCGGGGTGGGGTGCGGTTTTGCCACCGCATCACCCTCATCAGCGCCCATCGACACCTGACGCTGCCGGAACTGCGTACTCCCCTCACCGCCGACAATGTGGCGCAAAGCCTCACCCGCTTTCGAGATGGGCAGGGGCCAACCGATCTGACCTGGAGCGCCCCCCAGCCTTGGCTAGAAACCCTACATACCTTCGCCCTAGCCCTGCTGTTAACCGTCACCGCCTGGGGGTTTGGGTTCTGGCGATGGCCTCCACAGCCCCTAGCGCTTGAGAGTAATGATGACACCGGGCCTGACTAAACGCCCTAAGAAACATTAACCTCTGGCCCCAGGATAGAAAGGGGCAGAACGATAATTCAGTAATTTAGGGCAAGGATCTTTTGTCAAGGCTCAAAACCAGAAAAAGTTACAAAAGTTTTTGTTTGATGTCGCTTTCCCCAGGGCTTTCCCCAGATTTTCCACAGCAACCCAGGAGTTATCCACAGGGAGAAACGGAGTAGCGGGCTTTGGGGCTAACCTGTGGAAAACCTTAGGGAGGGTGGAAGGGGAGGATTATTTTGCCCTCCACCCTAAAGCCCGCTGATCCCATGGCCGCAAAACCCTGATTACTTCGTGATCGGGTTTAGGGATTAGCGCAGATTTGGCTTCTGTGCAAGATTGACAGGCCCGGAGGAGTTGGGCAGAATGATGCGACTGGAAACACCGTGCGCCCCAACATGGTAGCCATACTCAGACGATTCTCGTCGTCGGTTGGGCTCGAAAATGAGGCGACCATGTTGGTGCAGCGCTGCTTTGCTGTGCCTAAAAACCCTGACCTAGATCGCTTAAGGGTATCAGCACAGGTGTGATCGTGTTGGGACTGAGAGCCCAGCCCCTGTTTCCTATTTTCCGTTCGCCACAGATCATCAACCTTGCCCTGAGGAGGTAACCCCACTGTGATTCCTAACTCCACCACCGAAACTCGCGTTAGTCTACTGGCCGAAATTCCTGAAGAACTCCATGATGCCCTCCAAACCTACCTCGCTAGCCATGCCAACTGGAGTCAACATCGGGTCTTTTGCGCGGCCCTGTCCTTGTTTTTGATGCAAAATGGCCACTGCGGTCGCGAGGTGAATCGCATCTACCTCGATTCCCTCTTTGACTACGCTAGCTAGTCCATAGATGCGGCCACTCAAATCAGCCCATAAAAACCCGCCTGCCGAGATTCACCGGAACAGGCGGGTTTTTTATGCGCTCTCTTTTTTAGGCTTAGGCGCTATCTACCTGGAGTTTAGACTAAGGCCAAAGGAAAAAGCAGCCCGAGTCTTGCTCGGGCTGCTTTTTAGCCGAAGCTGAGAAAGCACAACCAATCTCGGCAAAGGCTTATGACTTACGATAGCTTGTCCGGATTTCGACAACGCGCCC
>JBIPSI010000044.1:0-32169 GCA_044070495.1 Spirulina sp.
TGTCGTCGCCTCAATGTCGATTACGAGCGCTTACCCGAATCCTCGGAGGCCTTCATTCACATCGCCATGATTCGCATCATGCTACGGAGGCTCGCGTGAGGGGTTTAATACCTCATCTCCGTGTTTTTAAATATCCTCTGAAGCATACTCACGGTTTCGGATTGGGTTTGTTGGATATTGGGACTATACTGTCCTAAATGAATCTGATTCGGATACTTAGATTCAGCGGTAGTCGCTATTTCGTAGTAAGTGTTCCATTCAAAAAATCTATAGTATCTTCTAGTTCACCTGCTTGAAATCGTTGGTAGAAATCCTCGGATGACATTTGATAGTGTTCTTCAAACTGCTTCAATCGAAGCTTTAAATTCTGAACTTGCCCTGAGACTGAGGCTTTCTGAAGTTTGTGGTCTAGGGATTGCCGTTCTTCGTCAGATAGCGAAAGAATGATCTGCGCTAAGGACTCCACTAATTTTTGATTCATAGAATATCTTCAAAACACAGCATTAGGCTATCTATGGCGACTTGGGCTTAATCTCAAATTCCATTTTGGAACGGTAGAAACATACATCAAATTCCATGAAAAAGTTTGTCTGCCCTAAAATGAGAGGTGCATCCTGGCTTCTTGTCCAAGCAAACGCTAGTCGGACTGGTGCAATATCCCCAACTTGAGCCATCGCAAAGAAAGGCATGGCAGGCTGGGTACTCAAGTTGCCAGCTAGTTGAATGATTGCCTTATTGTCGTCCCAAATGGCTCCTAAGCGTAGCCCCAAGTATAGGGCATCACATTGATAGTTGCGCCGCTGTCAACTAGGGCAATCGCTTCAACGGTTTGACCCTCACGACGAAGAATGAGCGGTACCCTTGGCAAGCTATCGAATTCGTCTTGGGATGAATCAGTGGTGGAGTAGCGAAAACGCATGGTAATTTAGACCTGATCCACTGATTCTAAAGCCTGCATCAAGGTAGCGCCCGCCCCAAAGCTGTTGTAAGGGGTCGGCAAATCGTAGGTTTTGAAGGGTTCTAGGGGCGAAATATCCTCGGCTGCTTCTAGATCCTCTGCGAGAATCCGAATCAGTTTCAGCTTCTCGATAACGGAGAGTTGACGAACGGATGGAAGAACTTCAGACAACGTCATATTAGAGTCTCCAAGCTTAAAATCTTGTGCTTTGAGGGCTTTGATGTTGGGGTGGAATCGGGGAGTTTGCTCTAGCTGCTGCTGCAAACATCGAGCAATTTTCTTGGCTAGGGCTTTATCCGCATTAGCATAGCTTTTTTCGGCATCTGGGTGGAGGAGAACGTCATACATCGGAGCGAAGGGTTCTCCATGAGGTGTAATGCGCTTTAGGAGTCGCTTGGTTTTGCTGAATGCGCTCTAACAGCCCAGGAATGGCCAAAAGTTCTTGGGTAGCGGCTTCACTTTCGGCGTTTGCTAGGTAAGCGGCAAAATCAGCTAGTACTTGTAGGCGCTCTGGTGAAAGTTGTTTGAGGGAATCATTAAGCTGGCGTTGTAGTTCTGCTACGGATACTGCAACCACTGAATCCATATCTTCGACTGGGAAATTATCGGTAGAGTTCATGGCTATACCTACTCAGTAACTTCAGAGATTAAAAATATTAGAACAATCATGAAACATCTCGGTTAATTGCCTTATTGCGAATTCAACGAGACTAAGATTTTTGAATTATTGTAGTCATCTTCAATAAGACCTGTATTTTGGAGGTGCCCCATAGCCAATATACTGGCTTTAGCAGCCAAATATCCCACCGAAAATAATCTCTAGTTCTGATATTTCTTGGCCAGCAACTATTAGCTTCTCGCATAGTGAGAGTCCGTCTTCTCGTGACATAATTTTGGAACATAATGATTGAGCTTTTGAAGGCTTGTCTGATCCGGTGACTGTAGATGGGTAGTATTCTTCGATAGCTCCTTTCTCAAGGATATAAACACCACTACTTCGGAGTTCTGAAATAAGCTCACGCTTCTTTGCTAAAATTCCAGTGTGGCTATGATCTTTTAGTACTTCGAGTCGCGGCTTCGAGCGTTCAAACAAGAAGATCTCATTTAATAGATCGACTACTAATTCATTGTTTCCATTTTTTCTAGCTTCAGTTAACTCTTTAAGTTTTGCCTCAAACCTTTGCTTCTGAATCTCCTCTCGAACAAGTTTTGGTTTCGGGTTGGGCTTTAAGTTCTCCGCATCTATGACTGAATCAATCATAACGATCAAATCATTGCGAATATCTATCGCGACTTGGGTTGCCTCTAGCTTATCGAAACCATCGAGGAGAGTATCAAGATCTGCAATGAGTGAAATATCAATATCAAATCGGCTAAAAAAGCTTCGGTAGCGTTGAAAGCTCCCTTTCCCGGAACTCTTAATCAAGCTAGTTGATGTTGATCTAAAGTCCCAATGAGGATTGAGTAATCGGGCTAGGTGTGGAAATACGATTAACTCGCTATCACCTTCGACAAGAACAATATGCCTGGAGAAAAACGCATGATTGCTGCTTTCAAATGAGATTAATTGGAATTTATCCTTCTCATTCAGATCGCTTACATCAATATGCTTGCATAGTCCAACAGGCTTCTGTTCATCACCTAGACTCTTCTTATAGATCTTGACAAAAGTTGTTGTTTTATCTGCCGAGAAAAATATTGGCGAGTGAGTCGTCACGATTGTTTGGTGGCGACTAGAAATTAGCGATAACGCTTCAAACAAGATATTCTGAGCTCTAGGGTGTAAGTAGAGCTCAGGCTCTTCAAATAAGAAGAGAAATCGCTCCCGAACTGGTTTATCATCATGGTCTTTACGCCAATCTTTGTCTTGAGAGAGTTGGACATATGTCCTCAAGATACTGAATGTTATCGCACGTTTAAATCCATCTCCCTTATTGTCAATAGATCCCCGTACTCCATCATCAGCAAGCACAGATGCGTTGGATAGGACAGTTTTGATTTCAGGCGGTGGGATCTCAAGTTCGATCCGTACATCTCTGAAGGTTTCCTTCAGGTTGTGTTGGATAGTAGACTCGATTTTCTTAACCCTATCCATTCTTTCATCCAACACTGATCCATCGGGCTGCGGGATTCTATTAAGTTTTTTCCGTAAGTTGTCGAATGTCTCTGATGCCTCAGCTAAGTCATCTTCAATTACATTAAGAAGAATATTCAAGAGTTTGCCAAATGAAGCACCTTCTTTAGTTTTTAGGTCATCAATTAGATCTTTAACTGCGGGAATATATATGGGTTCGGGAAATATAGCTCTAATACTATTATCAATTCCAGTGGGTAACAAAATATCTTCTGTCACCAGGTCTTCTGATGGCAAACTACTTATATACTCTGCAATGATCTCTTTTGCAGCCTTCTGAGTTGTAATAGAGGAAAGTGTGGCATCATCACCAACTTCCGGATAGGAACATTTAAGTAAATTTGTAATTTCTTTGCCTTTTTTGCCAGCAAAGAAAGTATTTAGATGATCCTCACGATACTTTGGATTTTTAGGTACATTTGTAACAACGCGTAATTTGGATGTGCCATCTATTGAGTATCTTCGGGCGAGTGTAAGTTCCTCATCTACTACATAGACTTCTATTTTTTTTCGATGGTCGTCTTCGAGTTTGCTCAACACATCGTCATCTATACCGCTTAGGTAAACGGTAATTAGAATGTCTTTGCTTGGGTCATAAAAAGCATCCTTAGACAATTTTGATCCGTTTATAAAGAGGAGAATCGTCTGTAATAGTGAAGATTTCCCCGCATTATTCTCGCCGACAACACACACGAAGTCAGAAAGTCTACAGTCTGCCTCTCGGAGGCCTTTGTAATTGGTTACCGATACTTTGATGAGCTTCATTAAGCCTCCATTTTGGTGGTCAACTACTTATTCAGCGTTGAATACGCTAGATAACCACCACAATGCTAGATATTATCTATCAGACCCACGGGATAACACCCCGATTTTAAGGATTTAATCATCATTCTTGCTATGTCGAGACACAGCCCAATCTGGTAAAGAATGCTCCTACTCCCCCATTGCCGGGTGCTGCTCTAGCACCTTGGCCAAATACTTGCCCGTGTAGGAACCCGCCACCTGGGCCACCGCTTCCGGGGTGCCTTGGGCGATCAGTTCGCCGCCTCGGTCGCCGCCCTCTGGGCCGAGGTCGATAATCCAGTCGGCGCAGCGGATTACGTCGAGGTTGTATTTGCCCATGCAGACGACATTACTCCTCCCCATTGACACACCTTTTCGACTCAGGATCGCCATTGATTTAACCAGCCAACTTGCCTCAGCCAAGTATCCGCCGTCGTCTCCTGCAACAAGCGATCCAGGGCATGGATCAGATTGGCCAAGCTCCAGCTACTCTGGGCCGCCAGGATAATGCCACTGTGTTCGGGATATTGCACCGCCAGCGCTAGAAAATCTTTCACATTAAAGGTAAAAATACATCGGCCCTGGGCTGTTGCTTGCAGAAGCTGAGCTTTATCGCTGGCATCCTCTGGCATCCACGGGTTGGGGGTTCGGGTAACATCATGCCCACGGGCCAACAAGGCTGAATGCAAGGCTTTGATGGACGTATCTGCATCCAGGTGCAGTTTTAGGCTAGGCATGGGATGCCTCGATGGCAGCCTCTAGGGCCATCGCACCATCTATCTCGGCTTGGTTCGCCGCATAGAAGGCGAGGGCATCATCAATTTGAGGGATACTCAGGTTGTATTCCTCAGCCAGTTGTTCCTTGGTAAGACCCCACTGGTGGAAGGCGATGGCGAGGGTTTGTATCCGAATGCCCGTACCCGCTACCACGGGCACGGGTTGGCCGCTGGCTCCCTGGCAATAGGCTACGTTGGGAAATGTCGGATCGGTGGCCTGATGCAAGAATTTCGCCAAAAGCTGAAGGGTCATGGCTTCAACCGACAGCCCGTGTTGCGCGGCTTCTTTTGCTAAGCGTTGCTCTAATTCGGGGGGAAGATCGAGGGTTAAGGTCATCGTTCTACCAGGCTATATGGCTTCCATGGTAGCGCCCCTATCCCACCGCCGGATGCTGCTCTAACACCTTGGCCAAATACTTGCCCGTGTAGGAACCCGCCACCAGGGCCACCGCTTCCGGGGTGCCCTGGGCGATCAGTTCGCCGCCTCGGTCGCCGCCCTCTGGGCCGAGGTCGATAATCCAGTCGGCGCAGCGGATCACGTCGAGGTTGTGTTCAATCATCAGCACCGAGTTGCCCTTGTCTACCAGGCGTTGCACCACGTCGAGGAGTTTGTGGACATCGTAGAAGGAGAGTCCGGTGGTGGGTTCGTCGATCAGGTAGAGGGTTTTTCCGGTGGAGCGGCGGGCCAGTTCGGAGGCGAGTTTCATCCGTTGGGCTTCGCCGCCGGAGAGGGTGGGGGCGGTTTGGCCGAGGCGAATGTAGCCCAGGCCCACGTCTACCATGGTTTGTAGGCGGCTGGCGGCCTGGGGGATGTTTTCAAAAAACGCCAGGGCTTCTTCGGCGGTCATGTTCAGCACGTCGGAGATGTTTTTGCCCTTGTAGGTCACTTGCAGGGTTTCGCGGTTGTAGCGGGCACCCTTGCACACCTCGCACTGCACATAGACATCGGGCAGGAAGTTCATTTCAATCACGTTCACGCCCTGGCCACCGCAGGCTTCGCAGCGTCCGCCCTTGACGTTGAAGGAAAACTGCCCCGCCTTGTAGCCCCTGGCCTTGGCCTCGATGGTTTCGGTGAACAGGTTGCGGATTACGTCGAACACGCCCGTGTAGGTGGCGGGGTTGGAGCGGGGGGTGCGGCCAATGGGGGATTGGTCGATGACAATGACTTTATCCAGCGCCTTGAGGCCGTCCAGCTTTTCCAGGTCTTTGGGGAAGGGGACTTTGCTGCCAAAGTGGTGTTGCAGGGCAGGGTAGAGCAGTTCGTTGATCAGGGTGGATTTGCCGGAGCCGGACACGCCCGTAATGCAGACCAGTTTGCCCAGGGGAATCTCGACATCCAGGCTTTTTAGGTTGTTGCGGTGGGCATTTTTGAGGGTCAACGCCCGCCCATTGCCCGGTCGCCGTTCTGCCGGGGTGGGGATGCTGCTTCGCCCGGAGAGGTACGCGCCCGTGAGGGAATCCTTAGCCGTCATCAACGCCTTCAGGTCGCCCTCAGCCACGATGGAGCCACCGTGGATACCCGCCCCAGGGCCAATATCCACCAGGTGATCGGCGGCGCGGATGGTGTCTTCGTCGTGCTCCACCACGATCAGGGTGTTGCCCAGATCCCGCAGGCGGGTGAGGGTGTTGAGCAAGCGGTCGTTGTCGCGCTGGTGTAGGCCGATGCTGGGTTCATCCAACACGTAGAGCACCCCCGTTAGGCCAGAGCCGATCTGGGTGGCCAGCCGAATGCGTTGGGCTTCTCCACCAGAGAGGGTCATGGCGGTGCGGTGCAGGGTGAGGTAATCCAACCCCACATCCATCATGAATTGCAGACGGGCGCGGATCTCCCGCAGCACCAGTGCCCCAATTTGCAGTTGGCGGGCCGAGAGTTTTGGAGAATCACCCTCTTCGCCGACCAGGGTGCGAATGCGCTTCAGGCATTCCCGAATCGAGACATTGGTGAGGTCGCTGATGGAATGGGGGCCAATACGGACGGCGTTGGATTCGGGCTTGAGGCGGGTGCCGTGGCAGACTTCGCAGGTTTGATCCACCAGGTACTTCTCTAGCTTTTGCTTGTAGAGTTCTGAGGTGGTTTCCTTATATTGTCGATCTAGGATGGGCAAAACGCCCTCGTACTGGCGATAGTAGCCCTTGCGATCCCGGTAGCGGGAATCGGACTCAATATAAATCTTCTCTTCGCTGCCGTGGAGGACGATGTGCTGTTGTTCGGGGGTGAGGCTGTCCCAGCGGGCTTGGATTTCAAAGCCAAAGGCTTGGCCGACGCTGTAGAGCAGCGAGAAATAGTAGGTGTTGTCCTTTTCCGACCAGGGGGCGATGGCGGCGTAGACAGGCAGAGTGGGGTCGGGCACCACCAAATCCGCCGAAAACGTCCGCAAACTGCCCAACCCGTGGCAGTGGGGACAAGCTCCGTAGGGCGAGTTGAAGGAAAACAACCGGGGGGACAGTTCCTCCATCACCGCCCCATGTTCGGGACAGGCGAAGTTTTCCGAAAAGACCAGTTCCTTCGGCAAAGTGTCCGCCAACGCCTGACCATAGCTGCCCCCGGCTTCTGCTGCCTGGGGTGTCCGATCCGGCAGACGATCCGACAGGGACACCACATTATCCTTAGCGACCGCTTCTCCGGTGCCCGATTCCTGATTCTTGTCGGCCAGAATGTCGATCACCGCGATCCCCTCCGACCGCTTTAGGCAGGTGGCCAGGGAATCCGCCAGTCGCTCTTGCAGACCGTCTTTCTTCACCAGACGATCAACGACCACTTCGATGTGGTGGCTGTGGTTTTTGTCGAGTTCAATATTATCGGTAAGTTCGCGGATTTCCCCATTCACCCGCACCCGCACAAAGCCTTCTGACGCAAGGCTAGAGATCAGTTTTTTATGGGTGCCCTTCTTCCCTCGAACGACGGGGGCGAGGATCTGAAACCGCGTCCGATCCGGCAGGGCCATCACCCGGTCGATCATTTGGTCGATGGTTTGGGGCGAAATGCTGCGATCACAGTGGGGACAGTGGGGTTCTCCCGCTCGTCCGTAGAGCAGACGCAGATAGTCGTAGATTTCCGTCACCGTGCCCACGGTGGAGCGAGGGTTATGGGAGGTGGATTTTTGGTCGATGGAAATAGCGGGACTCAGCCCCTCGATGGCATCCACATCGGGCTTATCTACCTGGCCGAGGAACTGCCGCGCATAGGCACTGAGGGATTCCACATAGCGGCGCTGGCCCTCGGCAAAGATCGTATCGAAGGCCAGGGACGATTTGCCGGAACCCGACACCCCCGTGAACACAATCAGCCTATTGCGGGGAATCTCTAAATCCAGGTTCTTTAGGTTGTGTTGCCGCGCCCCTCGGATGCGGATCACGTTGTCATTCAGGGCAGAGTGGTGGTGAGCCAGCCCGGTGTGGCCGAGGTCAATCTCGGATTCCTGCGGGGTTTCTTGACCGTTGGCGGTTTGTTTACCGTTAGCCTTTTTTCCGTTGGTCTTACTATTGCTTGCCTTGCCATTGCTGGACGCTCGCCCGTTGCGAGGGGTGGCGGATTTCTTAGCGGCAGCGTCCGACTTAGGCATATTGGGGGGCTTCGTGACAATGCTTTACCAATTTAACATTTATATACACAGGCGCAGGGTTTGGCCTGAGGGAGAGCCACCTACCCAGGCGATGGGATCTAGGAGTAACAGTTTCCCCAAGATGGGGTTCGGTATCCCCGTCCCCCCAGGGCTGCGGTCTTGTGGAACAATTTGGGGTAATGCAAACCACGGCCATGCCGACTGTTGTGCGTAAAAGGGCTTGAACCGTTGAACCAGAGACGTTTGAACCAAAGGCGTTTTATCCCAACCCCGTGGCCCCAAGGGCTATGGGCTTCCCTAAAGCGCTGGCTGCTGGTGGGGATGGCCAGTTTGATCGCCCTGGTGGCGATGCCCAGTGCCCCAGCCCAGGCCCAGACCCAGAGTGCTGCCACTGCCGCCATTGGCAACGAAAGCTTTGTGGCTAGGGCAGTGCGTCGGGTGGGGCCAGCGGTGGTGCGGATTGACACCGAAAAGACCATCACCCGCCAGACCTCGGATCCCTTTATGGATGATCCCTTCCTGCGCGACTTTTTCGGTGGCTTTCCCCGCCAACCCCAGGAGGAACGCCTGCGCGGCCAGGGGTCGGGCTTCATCATCGACGAAACGGGCAACATTCTTACCAATGCCCATGTGGTCAATGGCGCGGATCGCGTGGTGGTCACCCTTAAGGATGGCCGCAGCTTTGAGGCCATCGTGGAAGGGGTGGATGAGGTCACCGATCTAGCCGTGGTCAAAATTGACGATACCGAAGGAGATACCCTACCCGTGGCTGCCCTGGGCGATTCTGACCAGGTGGAAGTCGGCGATTGGGCCATCGCTGTGGGCAACCCCCTGGGCCTAGACAACACCGTCACCCTGGGCATCATTAGTACCCTCAAGCGGTCGAGCAATTCCGTGGGCATTCCCGGCAAGCGCCTGGAGTTCATCCAAACCGATGCCGCCATTAATCCTGGCAATTCTGGTGGCCCCCTGGTGAACCAGCAGGGCGAAGTGATCGGCATTAACACCGCCATTCGGGCCGACGCCATGGGCATTGGCTTTGCCATTCCCATCAACAAAGCCAAGGAAATTAAAGACATGCTGGCCCGTGGGGAAGCCATCGCCCACCCCTACATTGGGGTACAAATCGCCAACCTCACGCCCGACATGGCCCAGCGCAACAATGCCGATATCAATTCCGGCATTTTCCTCCCAGAAGTGGAGGGTGTGCTGGTGATTCGCGTCCTAGAAGGCACCCCCGCCGCCGATGCCGGACTGCGCCGAGGGGATGTGATTCTAGAAGTAGATGGCGACCCCATCCGCAGTGCCGATGCCCTACAAATCAAAGTCGAGAATACCCGCATCGGCGATACCCTACAACTGAAGATTCAGCGCGGCGAACGGCCCCTTACCCTGCGCGTCAAAACTGCCGAACTGCAAGAGGCCGATTAGTAGAACGAAGTCAATCAATCCCGTTTTCGGGTGCCGTTCGGTGTAGTCACAGCGCACTGTTTTCCAAGGATTGGATGCGTTACGCTAGCGTTAACTCATCCCACGAATCATCAGGTTTAGTTTTGGTTGTTTAACGGACTTTTTTTAGGAGATCTCTACCATGCAATCGAGTGAAAGTGGCAACCGCAAAATCCTCTCTGCCGTCAGCCACGGAGCAATCTTTTTTAGCACCTTTGTACTTTCTATTGGGGTACCCATCGCCATCTATATCCTCTCGAATGATGCGGTGGTCAAAGACAGCGCCCGAGAGTCCATTAACTTCCACTTCAACGTTTGGCTATACAGCATTGTCTTCGGTTTCTTAACCCTGCTGCTGATTGGTTGGCCCCTGCTGGGCATTCTATGGATTGCACAGTTGGTATTGCCCATTATGGCCATTGTCCACAGCTTCAAGCAGCCGAACACGGTCTTCCGCTATCCCTTCATCTTCCGATTGTTTTAGCGACGCTTGAAGACTTCTAAAACCTAAAGTACAAGGACAAAACTTGAACGAGCAGAGAGCTAGAGCTGAAGGGGATTTGACAAACTGAAAGGAGAGGAGGTGAGCTAGGAATGACCACACCCCTACCATCGACCTCCTCATGAACGAGATTACCCGAATTCAAGCCGCTCTGCGACCCCAACACTCGCCATCAACGGGTGAAATATTTTCAACGCAACGAAGCTGGACTTTAGGTGCTGCGCTACCACACCGACGGTGAGTTCACCTTGGACAGGCTAACGTTCTCAGCGCCGTTGGCTGCCCTCTACGAAGATGTTGATCTAGGTTAGGACGCCTGCGCCCCCATGGGGGCGCGGATCTAAGTTACGAGTATTTTGCCTGTGGCCGTTCCTAAGACGTGTGCCCAGTTAGTGGGGTGCTGGGGTACAGCATCAAAATTAGGTGATTAGGCCCCCGGTTCCACAACGATCCATTGATCTTCCGCTGCACGGCGTAGGTAGAGGCTGAAGGGACGATTTTGGCGCTGCTGCCCCCAGGCGAGGCCACCGCCCTTGAGGTGATAGGTGCCGTCTATTTTTACGGTGGGTTGGTTATTCATCGTGATCCAACGGTGTCCGGTGACATGGATGCCGCTGGCCTGGGGGAAGTCCTGGGCCTCGGCGGCAAGGTTTAACGATTGCTGAAGGGCGACCTGGGTTTGGGTCACTTTTTGAGCCACGGCCTCCGCTACCACCGACCGAGGCGGCCCAGGATTTACCAGGGCGCACCCCCACAGCCCCACCCACAACACCACCAGCAGCCCCACCCTGAGGATGGGCCGCAGAATGGCGAGGCGAGGAAAATGGGAAAGAGACGGCAACGGGAGCATCAAAGTACCCATGGTTCGATGGTCGGGGCGGGCAGAACGGTCTAAATACGCAGTCTAAATCCTATGTTAGGCCCCAGCGTCCTCCTAGATGCGCACGGGCTTTTCTCAATGCGCTAGTATTAGCGGTGTTTCGTTCCGTAGCGGCTTCCCTGTGACCCCTTTTTCCTCCCACGGTACCCCACCACAGCCCTTGCCCCGTCGTCGTGGACGACGCCGCAAAAAACGTCAACAGGGATCGGTCACGATTACGCTGCTGTTTCTGGTTCTACTAGGCGGGCTGGGGTTGCGAGCGATTCCCACCCCCTCCCTACGTAAAATTCAGGAGGTGGTGTGGGTCAGCCATCCCGAACCCCTGGCTATGGAGGGGGGCGATCCCTACATCCGGGCGCTGATGCGTACCATTTCCGCCGCCGAGTCGAACACGAGTTATCCCTACACGGTTCTCTACGGGGGAGAATCCTTTGCCCCTGAAAATCGCCACCCCAATATCTGTGTTCCCATCACCGCTGGGCCAAATACGGGGGACTGCACCACCGCCGCTGGTCGATACCAGTTTCTCACCCAAACCTGGGAGGAAAAGGCCGAAAAATACCATCCCCGCCCGCCCTCCTGGTATGAAGTCTGGGGGGAGTACAGCTTTGACCCAGAGTCCCAGGATTTGGTGGTGTATCAATGGCTGAAGGATGAAAATGCCTGGGGGTTTGACCTGTCTACCGCCCTGCGCGAGGATCGTTTAGATGACGTGCTGCGTCGCCTCTCCGGCACCTGGACAAGCCTCGGCTACGGGATTGAATCCAACACCATGACGGCCCGCTTGCCCCGGATCTATCGCAACTTGCTGGCGGAGGAATTGGAAAATGCCTCCGCTAGCAACGCGCCCAACGAGGCCGAGAACAACCCGCTGTAACCGATCTAGGGTTGGCTGGCAAAAGAGTCTGCACCGGGCACAGCAACCACACCCCCCGCCATCGAGATTATGTAGAGGCCAGGTTTCCTGACCCATGGGCGGATCTGGGTTCTGGCAAGGTTTGTCAGTCAACGGGGTCACCAAGCTCTAAGGGTAAGCCAGCGCTCGCCCCCCTAAAATTCCTTGGCAATAGCCCACACCTCATCGGGGGAGTCCACGCGAAAGGCGTTGATTCCGGCTGCTTTTGCGGCTTCCACATTGCGGGCACCGTCATCAAAAAAAGCGATGGTGTTGGCGTTGGTTTTGAGGTGTGTAATCACGTAATCAAATATCTGAGAGCTAGGCTTCATTTGGCCCAATTGGTAGGACAGAAAAAGTTGATCAAAGCCGCTAAAAAAGTTGTAGTTCTGGCTAAGCTTTTGGTGGTGGGCAGGATTGGTGTTGGATAGCAGGGACAGGTGAAAGCGGGTTTTGAGATCCTGTAAAACCTCCTGGCACCGGGGCATGGGGGCCTGCACCAGTTCCAGGAACTCCCGCTGAAACAGGGCGGGATCGAGGCCTAGGGCAAACTCCTGCAAAAAAGCCGCCGTAAACTGGTCAAAATCCGTGTGGCCCGATTCAAAGTCTACGGTGCTGGTGGCCGTCACCCAGAGGTGATGCAGTTCTGGCAGGGGCAGAGAACGGTTCAGGAGTGCCTCCATACGTTCCCGCCACTGCAACTCCACCAGCACCCCACCCATGTCCAACACAATGTGCGTAATCATAGCCACCCATTCATTTACGGTTTATTGACGATTCACCTTTTCCACTGTAGCCCCAGACAGGGCAGGTATCGTTTTATCAAGGAAGTTGAATTTTCATCAACGCTGCAACGGAGCTTAATCGGTCGTTAGACGGTCTGAAATCTAGATGCCGTGGCCCTTAGACCCACTCCCTAGGGCATTGGACGGGCTTGAGAGTCATTCTCTCGCAACGATAGTTCACAGCAGGGCATCCCAAAGTTCGATAGGCTGAAGACATCGATAACCAACGGCCCAAAACGCTACGCCTTGGGCTTTCCTATCCATACGTTTTGTAGGTCAAACCGCCATGAGTACGCTATCAAACCCCAGCTTGAAATCGATCAATTGGTTCGGGGTCGTTCTGTTTTCCTTAATGTTTTGGTTTAGCGCCAGTTTGCTAATGGATTTTGTGGTCATGCCCGGTTTGTTTGTCACCGGGATGATGAGCCAGCCCGACTTTGGTACCGCTGGGTATTCCCTATTTTGGGTGTTTAACCGCCTAGAGTTGGTGTGTGGGGCGCTGCTGTTGACTGGGCTGCTGGTCACGCACCAAGGCCGCACTGATCAGACAGTGATGGATAGCGGCATTCGCAGCCGTTGGGCCATTGAACTCGCCATGGGTCTACTGGCGATTGTCCTGGTGTTTACCTACGCCCTGACCCCCGCCATGGGTGCCCTCGGGGTGTCCCTCAACGCCTTTGAACCCGCCGCCGTGCCCGCTGGTATGGATCAACTGCACCTGCTGTACTTTGGCCTAGAAGCCCTCAAGCTCATCGGCTGTGGCTTGCTGCTCAAGCTTTACTTCCACGACCTCCAGGTATCTGGCGAAGCCTAGCCTTACGGCGGTTCTGCCCTTGGGCCTAAACATCGGTGAATCTGGGTTATTGAACCTGGGTTCGCCGATTACGGCTGGGTTTGGATGGTCAGAATATGGTGCTGGATAAACTGGCGCAGGTGGCGATCAAAGTCTGCCCCCGTTTGGGGGATTAGATCGTTGTGATCGGCGTTGGGCACAAGCCAGAGATCCTTGGGGGCGGGGGTGGCCTGATAAAGGATTTGGCCCATGGTGGCGGGCACGGAGGAATCGGCTAACCCATGAATATATAGCGTAGGCAGCGCCAGGTAGGGCACTTTCGCTAAGGACTCGAACTGCTGGGTCAGAATCCGCCGCACCGGGAACCAAGGATTGTAGGCAGAGCGTGCGGCCATGTCGCCCATGGAGGTGAAGGATCCCTCCACCACCAGACCCGCTAGATCGGGGCAGCGGTGGGCTAGATCGATGGCAATGGCCCCCCCTAGGGAATGTCCGTAGGCAATCAGGTGGTGGGGAGAAACGTCTTTTTCGTGGATGAGAAATTGATAGGCCGCAAAGGCATCTTCGTACAGGCGGTGCTCGGAGGGAAACGGGCCAGAACTGCGGCCATAGCCCCGGTAATCAAAGGTGAGGACGGAAATACCGAGGGCATGGAGGCGCTGCACGGGGCCAATGTTGTTGGAGATATTCCCCGAATTACCGTGTAGGTATAAAACCGTCAGTTCAGGGTGGTCTCCTGTGGGCATCCACCATCCGTGCAGTTGCCCCCCTTCGCCTTGGCCCTGCACCGGAATCCAAACCTCTTGGTAGGGAATGCCCCAATCCGCTGGAGTGGTAGCCCCCAAGGGCGTCGGCAGATACATCATGCGGCGCTGAATCAGCCATAGCCACCCGCATAGCGCCAGATAGCCCAGGCTAGCCACGCCCAAACCACTCAGGAAAAGCTTAAACAAAGACATAGCAAAGGGCCAGGTAGATGCGAGGGTAAGCATGGCAGCGGGGTCTATCCTCTGCGTGGGAACGGCAGGCGATCAGGGGAGTTGAGAAAGGCCGTCTGCCTAGGCGTCGGGCTGTTGCCGACACGGATCGGGAGCTAGATGTCCTAAGCATTATGGCGGGGTTCCGTAGTTTTCCCATCATCTAGTGTGACGCTTTTTCCTCGGCACTGACGTTATTCATCGTTGCCATAGATAGGGGCCATGGATAGCGCCATGGATAGGGCCATGGATAGGGCCATGGATAGGGTTCAAGGCATCCTCGATAGAACGGAACCTAGAATGGTCGCCGCCCTGACTTTTTCTGGGATGGGTTTTCCTTGGGAAGAGTATGATAGTGATAACGGTTATCATTTTGGCGGTTGTGGCAATCATGCTAGAGGTACAAGACCTATCCGTCCACTATCGAGGTGTGCTGGCGCTGCGGGAGGTGTCCATTGCCCTGGCCCCTGGGGAGTTGGTGGGGCTGGTGGGGCCAAATGGGGCCGGAAAAAGTACCTTTATTAAGGCGCTCCTGGGCCTCGTCCCCTACCAGGGAAGGGTGTCCTTCCAGGGGGTGCCCCTGCGGCGGCGGCGGCGGGCTGTGGCCTATTTGCCCCAGCGTTCACGCATTGATTGGGACTACCCCATTACCGCCTGGAATGTGGCCCTGATGACCCAATCGGCCCTGGCGGGCTGGCTGAAATCCCCCAGTGCCCAGGCTAAGCAGCGGGTAACCGTGGCCCTAGAGCGGGTCGATATGCTTCACCTGGCGGATCGGCCCATTGGCGAACTCTCTGGGGGCCAGCAACAGCGGGTGTTTCTGGCCCGTGCCCTCGCCCAGGATGCGGATCTGCTCCTGCTTGACGAACCCTTCACCGCCATTGACAAAAAAACCGAGGCCCTGATGCTGGGCATTTTTGCCGAACTCAAAGCCCAGGGCAAAACCCTGGTGGTATGCAGCCACGAGTGGGGCGAGGCCCTCAACCGCTATGATCGCCTGCTGCTGCTCAACCAAACCCTGCTGGCCAACGATGTGCCCCAGGCCGTGATGACCTTCGAGAATATCCAGCGGGCCTATGGGCAAGGCTTGCTCCCCGACCTAGCGCCGCCCCCCTATGCTCAGTTTTTCTGCTAAAGGCACATCCGGGACGGGACTCCCAGCCCTCCACCGATAGCCCCACCAAGCCCGTCCAGGGGCCTGCACTATTCCATACCCCGCCACCTTAGAACATACGGATGTTTTATCCGCTGCCCCTCGCTACACTAGGGTATTGGAGTACATCAGTATTGTCGGGGGATTGCCATGGAACGGGTCTGGCAGCGGGCCTGTTGTTGGGGTTTGGGGTTGAGTGTTGTGGCTAGCCTAGGATGCAGCGATCCATCCGTATCCCCGCCCCCGCGCACCTTTAATCTCTACCAAGACTGGGCCTTGCAGCCCGGTGATAAATTAGCGGGTTACGAGGTGCACAGCGGCCTAGGGGATGTGGCCATTGATCTGGGTGGCAATCGTCTTTATATGCCCTTCGATGGCCAGGTGCAGCGGGCGGCGGGTAACGAGGATCGCTGCCTCGTGGTATCTAGTCCTGACGTGCCCGCCTATCTGTTTCGGCTGTGTGGGGTCACCCAGGCCCAAATCGGTGATCGCCGTCGGGGGGATGGGATTGGTCGAGGATCTATCGTGGCCTTTGCCGCCATGCGTCGTCAGGCCGATGGCACCTGGGCCATGGTAGAGCCCGCCAAGGATCTAATCGCTCAATTCCTCAACGAACCCTAGTCCTCCAAGGAGACCCTAGTCTTCCAAGGAGACTAAGGAGATCGACTAAGGAGATCACAACCATGCTCTTTTGCTGTGATCTAGCCCATCCCTGCGGGAAGCAAGCTACACCTTATATCCCTCTCCCAATCTTTCTCTCCCAACGGGGGCTACCGCCTCTGCATCAGTCTCTACCCAAGCCAGCTTCAGTTGACTTCAGCAGACTTCTGCAATGGGCCAGGGAGGTCACTCCCTGGAGGTTGTGGCCGAGCAGCCCTAGCCCCAAAGCCTTGAACTTCGAGTTCAAGGCTCACAGCCGAAATCCTCCGATTCTATGACGGCATTGGCCTGTGGACGGATGGGCGCTGGTGCGGCAACCTCGTTTTGGCCAACGTCAAGGGCGTCAAGGAACCCTGGGTGGTCATCACCGATGAACTACCGTCCCTCAAGACGATGCAGTCCATGCGCTGCCAATTCCCCCCTTGGGAGGCCGCCTAAAGATGTGTCAGGTAGTCAGCTATGCCCCTTGCCGTGGATCATCCCTAGTCTCCAAGATTGATCGGTGTCTTCATGCGGGTTAGACGCTCATGGCTGAGCAACCACTGCTTATGCTCAAGGCCGCCGCCATATCCCGTCAACTTACCCTTGGCTCCAATGACGCGATGACAGGGCACGATGATCGACACTGGATTGCGTCCATTGGCTAGGCCAACTGCACGGGATGCCTTGGGTTGTCCAAGGTGCTGGGCTAACTCGCCATAGGACATGGTGGTGCCGTAGGGAATGGTTTTGAGCGCGTCCCAAACCCGCCTCTGAAAGTCTGTGCCTTGCATCCGTAGCGGCAGGTCAAACTCGGTTAACGTGCCTGCAAAATACGCCGTTAGTTGTTGCTTGGTGGCCGGGAAGGGGTCAACGGAATCATCTTCTAGCCAATCGTTTTGGGCTTTTGGGTCATGCTTTTCAGAGACCAGGTAAAGCCCCATCAGGGCTTGCCCATCGGAGACGAGCCGTAGGGCTTGAATGGGACTTTGATAAATGGTGAAGTAAATCATGGGCAGACGATTTCCGATCCCCGATCTATGAGTCCACGGGATGCTGACCATAATAGGGCACCACTTCGGCCCAGGGGGGTCTTTGGCCAGCCAGCCATGCTTGATGGGCAAGGGAGAGGACTTGGGCCACGGTGGGGGCAAGGTCATCGGTGGCGGTGACGGTCTGGATGGGGCCAGGGAATTGGGCGAGGGTCTGTTCCCAAGTGGCGGGGGAAACCACTTGTTCCGCTTGCAGGGTTTTGAGTCCGGTAGGAGTGGGTTGGTAGATGGCGGTGAAGCGCATCTCCCGCTGGGCTTTGAGGTCGATGGCCAGGGCTGGGGCGGTGGTGAGGTCAACATCGGGGGTTTGATCCACCACGGACTGGGCTAGGGCGGCGAGACTGGAGACCCCAAACAGCGGAATATTCAACTGCTGGGCCAGGGTGCGGGCGGTGACCACGCCGATGCGGGTGCCCGTAAATCCCCCAGGGCCACTGGCTACGGCCAAAAAGGATAAATCTGCCCAGGCGTAGGGCTGGATAAAGTCTGCCAGGGTGGTGTGCAGGTGCATGGAAAGGTCGCGGCCAAAGTTCCAAGTCTGGGCGCGGCTGATCTGTTCAAAGTCACTGAGCGCCAAGCCCAGGGCCGGACTGGAGGTGTGGAGGGCCAAACCTAGCATAGGGAAACGGGTCACGGGTGGGGACGATGCCCCCGGTCGTCGCCATCATGCCATAGATTCAGAGGCTATCGATGGAACCTGCGAGGAAGCGTTGCCCCCTCGGTGACGGAGATCTAGCCCCAAGGATTGGGGGGTCAGGGAAGCGTCTGGGATGCCAGATCGGGCTGATCCTTATCCCTGAGAGGGGCCAGGGGGGATCTGGGTGCCGCAGGGGCGTTTTCTCGATAGCTCAGCAGCCGATACATGGAGGGAATGTAGTAGAGGGCCAGCAGCGTTGCGCCACCAAGGCCCCCGGCAATGGCAATGGCCAGGGGGGGCCAAAATCCGGTGGGATCCAATAGCAGCGGCACAAAGCCGACGATGGTGGTGACGGTGGTGGCGATCACATGGCGGGTGGCATGGAACACGACGGCTTCCACGGCCTGGGGATGACCAAGACGCGCTTCGGGATCGTCTCGCAGGGCGGCGAGCACCACAATCGAGTCGTTAATGGCCAGACCGATTAAGCCCAGGGTGCCGAGAATGGCGGTGAACCCAAAGATGGAACCAAACAGCTTGAGGGCCAGGGCCGCCAGCCCCACCGCCAACACGGCCACCGATCCAATCAGGGCCGCTAGGCCAAAGGAATTGAAGGATAGCACCAGGGTCGCCGTCATCAGAATGCCGAGCACTCCCACCGTGGACAGGAGGTTACCGATGGCAGACCCTCGGGCATCGGCTTCGCCCCCGTACTCAATGCGGTAGCCGGGGGGAAGTTCAAAACCCTGATCAACCAGCCGATTTTGAAGGTTGGCGAGGACGGTACTGGGCAGTGCCCCGGCGGTGATAAAGCCCTGAACGGTGTTGATCCGCTGACCGTTGCGGCGGCTAATGCTGGCGGTGTCGGGCACTAGGTCTAGCTGGGTGATCGCGTCTAACGGCATCGGCCCCCCAGCGGTCACCATATCTAGGACGGCGATGGCCCCCAGGTTCCCCTGATCCTGATTGGGCACCCGCACCCGCACCGGGATGTCGCGGCTACCGTCGAGGATGGATCCGCCGGTGCGACCGTCTAAAGCGGCGTTGATCTGAACGGCAATGGCCTGGTTGTCTAGCCCCAATCGTCTGGCCTGGGGTTCGTCCACGGTTAGGGCCAGCTTGGGTAGGGTTTCGGTGAGGGTAGCGCGGGTATGCACCACGTCGGGCACCTGGGCCAGTTCGGCCCGTAGGCGATTCCCCCAATCCCGCAACCCGGCCATGTCTGATCCGTAGATCCGCAACTCAATGGGGGCATCGAAGGGCGGCCCCTGTTCGAGCTGCTTCACCAACACCTGGGCCTGGGGAAAGGCGGCATCGAGATCCCGCTGGAGGGTTTGAATGGTTTGTCGAATGTGATCAGTGCTCGCCAGTTGCACAATCCCCTGGGCGTAGTTTTGGGCATTGCGGCGATTATCTAGCACGTTATAGAAAAAGGGCGGTGCGGTGCGGCCCATAAACCAGTGGATTTCTTCAATGTCGGGATTCTGGAGGGCGAGTTCCCGTACCTGACGCACCTGGGTCTGGGTGGCGGCTAGAGAAGCCTGGGTGGGCAGCTCAAACTCGATCTGAAACTGGTTGCGGTTGGTGGGCGGAAAGAACTGCTGGGGCAGGGTGGCAAAGACCGCGAAGCCCATCACCGGCAGGATTAACGACAAACCCACCCCCAGCCAGGGCCGACGCAATACCGTCCTCAGACTCCACCGATAGGCGGCGGCTAGGGTGTCGTTGCTAAAGCCCTTTTGCAACCATGGCCAGCGATCCGGCAATGGATTCCACTGATGCAGCCGCCCCACCAGGGAGACAATCACCGTTAGCGATAGGGCCAAGGAACTCAGGAGCGCCAGGATCACCGTCAGGCCAATGGTGCCGATGAATTCTCCCGTACTGCCCGGTGAGGTGGCGATGGGCACAAAGGCCAAGACCGTGGTGAGGGTACTGGCCAACAGGGGAACGAGCAAATGGCGCACGGTTTCAGCCACCGCCTGCCCCGGTGCCATGCCCATTCGCAGCCGCCCCTGCGCCTCATCCACCACAATGATGGCGTTGTCGATCAGTAGCCCCAGGGCGATGATGATGCCCGTCACCGACATTTGGTGCAAGGGCACCCCCAGCGTTCCCATGGTGCCGAACACCATGAGCGTGGTGAGGGGCAGGGCCAGACCCACCAACAGGGCCGACTTCCAGCCCAAAATCAGCAGCGATACCCCAATCACCAGCAGCGATCCTAGGATGAGGTTACTGATGACCCCATCCAGCCGCTGCTGCACGTACTGACTCTGATCGAGCACCACGGATAGCCCCATCCCCTGGGGTAACTCACGGCGAAAGTCCTCCAGCACCGCCCTCGCCTGCACCGCCCACAGATCCACCCGTTCCGCAGACTCCACCTTGGCCGCCACGACAATGGCCGGATGCCCATCCACCAGGGCCAAATCCGTTGGGGGATCCTGGGCCGCCTTGGTGACGGTGGCCACATCCCCTAGCCGCGCCACCTGACCCCGATCCCCTGCTGCAAGGGGGATAGCGCGAATTTGCTCTAGGGTGCTGAGGTTACTGTCCACCTCCAGCAAAAATTCTGACTGGTCGTTGCGAAATTGCCCCGCCGATACCTTGGCATCACTGGCGGCAACTTGCTGGGCCAAGGCCGCCGCCGAGAGCCCCAACCGAGAGAGTTCCGTCGCCGCGATATCCACCCGAATTTCTTCGTCCAGCTCGCCAAACACATCCACCGTCTCGGTGCCTGGGATGGCCCGTAGCCGATCCTCCAGCACCGCCGCCAGCCGCCCCATAATGGCGTAGTTGGGGGCATCGTCTTGCCGCCAGGTGAGGCCCACGATGAGGGCACTGGCCTGGGTTGAGCTATCGGCGTACTCTGGCACGGAGGCATCGGCGGGGAGATCCGGCACGGCGTCATCCACCTTACTGCGCACCTTGGCCCACACCGAATCCACCTCGGTCACGGTCTCCTTCAACTCCACGGTGATCACAGAAATACCCGTACCGCTGGTGGATTGGAGGGATTCGACCTCCTCCAGTTCAAACAGCCGTTCTTCCAGCTTTTCGGTCACCAAGGTCTCCACCCGTTCTGGGGTTGCCCCCGGCAAGAAGGTGGTAATGCGGGCAAACCGCTGGACAATTTCGGGATCCTCCAGGCGCGGCAGGGTGAAGAAGGCGGAGAGGCCCCAAACAACGATGAGCAGCAGGGTAAGGAGCAGGAGTTGGCGATTGCGGTAAAAGAGGTTCATGGCAGGGAAGAATGGGGTGGAGGGAATCCGTGGTCGAAAGAATGCCTACAGGGGGCGGACGGTCTGCCCTGGAACAACCCGATGGGTGCCGCTGCGGATCACCCGATCCCCGCCCTCTACCAACCCTTGAACCAGGACGCGGTCTCCTTCGGTGTGCAGAATTTCCACGGGCTGACGAGTCACGGTCGCCCCAGGCGCTCCAGTCACCCCAGGGCCAGACTCCCCAGAACCAAGCGCCCCAGGGCCAAACTCCCCCTCATCCGCCACCACATATACCGACCACAACCCCTGTTCCCCCTGCACAAGGGCCGTGGTGGGTAGCCAGAAGCCACGGGCTGGCTGAGTCTCGCGCAGAACCAGCCGGGCCGTTTGCCCCAGGGTGAGATCCTCTGACGTATCCAAGGTCAGCACCGCCGTCACGGTGCGACTGGTGGATTCCAACTCTGGTAGCAGGGCGGTGAGGGTGGCGGAGAAGAGGCGATCCCCCACCGCTACGGTTTGAACGCTGCCCAGGGCAAGGCCATCGGCCAGATCCGCCGGAATGCCAATCCGGGCTTCGGCCCTGGATCCTTCAAGGATCTGCACCACGGGCTGACCACCGCTGACCACCACCCCCTCATCCACCAGACGATCACTGATCCGCCCAGAAAAGGGGGCCGTAATCACCGCCTTCGACAGATTCACATTGATTGCCTCAAGGCTGGCATCGAGCTGGCGCACCTGGGCAGACTGAGCCGCAATTTGCTCCGGTCGGGTTCCGGCCATGAGATCATCTAGCTGGCTTTGGGCAGAGGCTAGGCGGTTTTCCAAGGCCTCGGTGCCAAAGGTTTGCTGATCGAGTTCCTCTCGGGAAATCGCCCCCTGCTGGTAAAGATCGGCACGGCGATTGCGCTGGGCCACCGCGAGGGACAGTTGACGCTCTAGATCGCCCACGGCTCCCTGGGCCGCTGCAATCACCTGGGGACGAGGGCCGTTCTGCAACTCACTTAGAAGGGCCACAGCCTGATCCCGCTGGGCCACCAACTGCTGGCGCTGAGCCTCTAGGGCGCGGGTGTCGAGGCGGGCTAGGGGCTGACCAGTCGTCACCCAATCCCCCTCCTTCACCAGCACCGCCATCACCGTGCCCCCCTGCTCGAACCCCAGGGCACTGCGCCGTTGGGCCACCAGTTCCCCCACATACTCGCGTTCCACCAGGTACGACTCCACGGGGGTCAGCGCCACCACCTCCACGGGTAGGGCATTGGCCTCAGGGGTTGCCGGGGCAGGACGACCTAGCCGCAGGCCCACCACCGCCACCAGGGGCACCGTAGCTAGGGGCAACAGCCACCATCGGCGGGGGCGAAATTGCCAACCACCGGGCCGTTTGGCAATCGGCCTCGCAGGCTCAAGCCCCGTTGGGCCAGCCACCAAATTCACCGAATCAGAAGCGTGAGCCATAGCAACACCTTGTTGAGAGACAGCCACCAGCAAGAAAATCAGCCGTTCGTGACTGAGATCGATAAACCCCCTGAACCCGATACCCTGGCCCCCTAGCCGCCAAACCAAACAGCGTTGGTTGGCTTGGGTGGTCGGGGATCGGATACTCAACTTTTAGATATTCAACTTTTTTGTTATCACCCTCAAAAGGTTATACTCAAAAAGTTGAGTATGTCAACGCTCTCTCTGGCATCAACCTCCTATGGCCTTGTCCCACACGATTTTGGCGGTTTTGTCTCAGCAGCCCTACAGCGGCTACGACATCAGCAAACGGTTTGAAGAAAGCGTCAGTTGCTACTGGCAGGCCAGTCCGCAGCAGATCTACCGAGAGCTGAGCAAAATGGAGCAGCAGGGCTGGGTCGTCTACGAATCCGTGCCCCAGGAGGGCAAGCCAGACAAAAAAATCTATAGCCTCACCGAGGCAGGACACGCCGAACTATGCCGCTGGTATGCCGAACCCACGGAACCGACCCCCATCCGCGAAGACCTACTCGTTCGGGTATTAGCCGCTCCCTACGTGCCAGAGGGAGGGTTGATAGACGAACTGCACCGCCGCCGCCAGATTCACGCTGACCAGCTCGCGAGCTACCAAGCGATGGACGATCAATACCAGGCCCTGGCCGATCCCCCGGTGATCGAACAGTTTCGCTACCTCACGCTGCGTCGGGGGATGCGCTACGAGCAAGACTGGATCGACTGGATTGATGAAGTTCTGATCTTCCTGAACGCCTTTGCTCGAAACCCATGATCGAAACCCAGGGGGGTAGAGAGACGATCCACCTGAGACGGTGATGGATACCTGGGCCGGGGTTCACGCTGGCTCAATGAAGTCGGTTCAATTGAGCTAGTTCAATTGATTCAGTTCAATCTAATCAATTCTTGAGATTGAAATAATCGTTGTAGCCATTACTCTCCAAAACAAACATCTTTCTTAAGAAATGGGTCGCAGGTTATTGAGATCGCCACAATGGCCCTATAACAAGGTGTACAGGTAACTCAGGATGGGGCAATTCGGGGAAAAAATGGGTCGAAATATGAGAAATTTCCCCCGAACTGTGTTGCTAATCTCATTATTCCCTGGGTGTGAGTATGTCAAAATGTAAGCGGTTTTTTGCCAACTCACCTCAGCTCTTGGAGTAGGCAGTCACAATGGACTCGATGGAACTTCTATATCAATACGCCTGGCTAGTGCCGGTGCTGCCCTTGATTGGGGCGGCGGTGGTGGGCACGGGGCTTGTGTCCTACAGCCAAGCCACCAGCAAACTGCGGCAAGCGTCCGCTATCTTCATCGTCTCCCTCACCGGGATGGCGATGGTGTTTTCGTTTTTAATCTTTTGGAGCCAGTGGCAGGGCCATCCCGCCTACACCCAAATGTTTGAGTGGGCCTCGGCGGGGGATTTCCGCATCGAGATGGGCTACACCGTCGATCACCTGGCTTCCCTCATGTTGGTGATCGTCACCACCGTTGCCTTTTTGGTGATGATCTACACCGACGGCTACATGAGCCACGATCCGGGCTATGTGCGGTTCTACGCCTACCTCAGCCTGTTTAGCTCCTCCATGCTGGGCCTGGTGATCAGCCCCAACCTGCTCCAGGTGTATGTGTTCTGGGAGCTGGTGGGGATGTGTTCCTACCTGCTGATTGGCTTTTGGTACAACCGCAAGCCCGCCGCCGATGCCTGCCAAAAGGCGTTCGTCACCAACCGGGTGGGCGACTTCGGCCTGCTGCTGGGCATCCTCGGCCTGTTTTGGGCCACGGGCAGCTTCGATTTCGACATCATGGGCGAACGGCTGACGGAACTGGTGAACGTGGGTAGCCTCGCTCCCAGCGTTGCCGCCATCTTTGCCATCCTGGTGTTCCTCGGCCCGGTGGCCAAGTCGGCCCAGTTCCCGCTCCATGTGTGGTTGCCCGACGCCATGGAAGGCCCCACCCCCATCTCCGCCCTGATCCACGCGGCCACGATGGTGGCGGCAGGGGTGTTCCTGGTGGCGCGGATGTACCCCGTGTTCGAGGACATCCCCACGGTGATGACCGTGATCGCCTACACCGGGGCGTTTACCGCCTTCATGGGAGCCTCCATCGCCATCACCCAAAACGACATCAAGAAAGGGCTGGCCTTCTCCACCATGTCCCAGTTGGGCTACATGGTGATGGCCATGGGTGTTGGGGCGTACTCGGCGGGTCTGTTCCACCTAATGACCCACGCCTACTTCAAGGCCATGTTGTTCCTGGGTTCCGGCTCCGTCATCCACGGCATGGAAGCGGTGGTGGGCCACGATCCCGTGTTGGCGCAGGATATGCGGCTGATGGGTGGTCTGCGGAAGTATATGCCCGTTACCGCCATCACCTTTTTGATCGGCACCCTGGCCATTTGCGGCATTCCTCCCTTCGCCGGGTTCTGGTCGAAGGATGAGATCCTGGGTGCAACCTTTGCGGCTAGCCCTGTGCTCTGGGCGGTGGGCTGGTTAACGGCGGGGATCACCGCCTTCTACATGTTCCGCATGTATTTCTCGACCTTTGAGGGCGAGTTTCGCGGCAACGACGAAGGTATTCGCCGCGACCTGAAGCGGGCGCAACTGCAAAAGATGGGACTCTCCCTTGGCCCTGGGGCGATGAACCCCCAAGAGCTGACCCTAGGGGCCGATGATCACGATCACGACGATCACGATCATCACCACGCCCACGAACCCCACGAATCGCCCCTGTCCATGGTCTTCCCGCTGGTGGCGTTGGCGGTGCCCTCGGTGCTGGTGGGCCTGGTGGGAACCCCCTTCGCCAACGTCTTCGAGGCGTTCATCCATCCCCCCAGCGAGGTGTTTGATGCCGCTGAAGCCGCCGAAGCCTTCGACCTCAACGAGTTTGTGCTGATGGCCGGAAGCTCCGTCGCCATTGCCACCGTGGGCATCATCGTGGCGGTGCTGATGTACCGCACCAAGGTGATCGATCCCAAGGCCATCGCCGACAAGATCCCCTTCCTGTACAACCTGTCGTTGAACAAGTGGTACGTGGACGACATCTACGAGGTGGTCTTCGTCCAGGGCAGCCGCAAACTGGCCAAGCAAGTCCTGGAAATCGACATCCGCATTGTGGATGGTCTGGTCAACCTGGCGGGCTTCGTCACCCTGATCACCGGGGAAGGGCTGAAGTACCTGGAAAATGGCCGCGCCCAATTCTATGCCCTGATTGTGTTTGGCGCAGTCTTGGGGCTGGTGCTGCTCTCTGGTGTCACCTAACGTAGGGTGGGCACTGCCCACCATCGCCCTGGCCCCTGGAGGATCCCCCCTAGCCCCCCTTGTGAAGGGGGGAACTGGAGTCGAAATCCCCCTTTTTTCAAAGTCCCCCTTTCTAAGGGGGATCTAGGGGGATCTCCCGGATATTGGCCGATGACGATTAAGTTTTCAGGTGAGCAGACCTAGTCCCTAGAGGATCCCCCCTAGTCCCCCTTGTGAAGGGGGGAACCGGACTCAAAGTCCCCCTTTTTAAGGGGGATTTAGGGGGATCACGTTTTGATTTCCTTCGTTCGTATAAAAACTGTTGCAATTTCTCCCCATTTTCAAAATTTTCCCGTTAGATACATAGCAAGGCCAGATACAAGCAAGGCCAGCCTCCCGGCAGAATGTCTCCCCGACACCATGCCCCTTTGACAAACCGCGACGAGAAACAGCGTTATGGACCTCGCGACTTTTCCTTGGTTAACCACCGTTACCCTGCTGCCCTTGGTGGCCTGCATTGCCATTCCCTTTTTGCCTGACGACAACGGCAAGACGGTGCGGTGGTATGCCCTGGTGGTGGGGTTGATCGACTTTGTGTTGATCGTCACCGCCTTCTATTTGAACTACGACTTCAGCAACCCCGGTCTGCAACTGGTGGAGAGCTACACCTGGGTGCCCCAGCTTGACCTGAAATGGTCGCTGGGGGTCGATGGACTGTCCATGCCCCTGGTGCTGCTCACCGGGTTCATCACCACCCTGGCGGCCCTGGCGGCGTGGCCCGTTACCCTCAAGCCGAAGTTCTTTTACTTCCTGCTGCTGGCCATGTACAGCGGCCAGATTGGGGTGTTTGCGGTGCAGGATATGCTGCTGTTCTTCCTGTTCTGGGAGCTGGAGCTCATCCCGGTGTACCTGTTGCTGTCGATCTGGGGCGGCAAAAAGCGCCTCTATGCGGCGACGAAGTTCATTCTGTATACGGCGGGTGGGTCGCTGTTCATCCTGGTGGCGGCACTGGCAATGGCCTTCTACGGCGATACCGTCACCTTTGACATGACCGCCCTAGCGGAAAAGGTCTACCCGATGCGGCTGCAACTGCTGCTCTACGGGGCCTTCCTGATCGCCTACGCCGTTAAGCTGCCGATTATTCCCCTCCACACCTGGCTCCCCGATGCCCACGGAGAAGCCACGGCCCCCGTCCACATGCTGCTGGCCGGAATTCTGCTGAAAATGGGCGGCTATGCCCTCATTCGCATGAACTTTGGCATGTTGCCCGATGCCCACGCCTACTTTGCGCCCGTTCTGGTGATTCTGGGCTGCGTCAACATCGTCTATGCAGCCTTGACCTCCTTTGCCCAGCGCAACCTGAAGCGCAAAATCGCCTACTCCTCCATTTCCCACATGGGCTTTGTGCTGATTGGGATTGCCTCCTTCACCAGCCTGGGCCTCAGCGGTGCGGTGCTGCAAATGGTGTCCCACGGTCTGATTGGGGCCAGCCTGTTCTTCCTGGTGGGGGCCACCTACGACCGCACCCACACCCTAATTTTGGAAGAAATGGGTGGCGTGGGTAAGAAAATGCCCAAAATCTTCGCCATGTTCACCGCCTGCTCCCTGGCCTCTTTGGCGCTACCGGGGATGAGCGGTTTCGTGGCCGAGCTGATGGTGTTTGTCGGCTTTGCCACCAGCGATGCCTACAGCCTCACCTTCCGGCTGATTGCCATCACCTTTATGGCCATTGGGGTTATTCTCACCCCCATCTACTTGCTGTCGATGCTGCGGGAAATTTTCTACGGCCCCGAAAACAAGGAGCTGGTGGAACACGAAGAACTGGTGGATGCCGAACCCCGCGAGGTGTTTATCATCGCCTGTCTGCTGGTGCCCATCATCGGCTTTGGCCTCTATCCCAAAATGCTGACCCAAATCTACGACTCCACCACCGAAAAGCTAAACACCCGCTTAAACCAGGTATTTGTCTCCCAAGGCGACACGGCGGAACTGACGGTGCCCCTAGCGGCTCTGCCTGTGCTCAAAGCGCCCTCGGTAGGCGAATCTGGGGTCTAGATCGTCCGGTTATGTCTCAGCTAGGCGGGTTTGTCTTTGGACGACCCGCCTTTTTATTTCTCGCGTCTAGCACTTTAGCCGAATGGCATCACACCCTTGATCAATCCGTCGTCTTGACAGAGGAGATAGCGTTAATAGTCATACTGAGATCATTAAGACACTGTAGCTCTGAGACTGACCTACACAAAGTCAGACCTGCTATATTGATCGTTAATCGTATCCGATGCCTGGGATCAGCATGAACTCCAAAGAGCTTGAGTACTTCCCTAAATTTCTTCGATCTTATGACGAGATGCTTCAGCATTTTGACGAACAGCTTGGCGATCTACCAGACATAGAGAAAGGAGAAAATTTTGAAAAGTTCTCTATTAACGTCATCCCTTACTCAGATTTGGGTAATGATTTTGAAAAGCCTAAGCGTGTAAAAAAAGAGCAAGGGCATCAGTCAAGAGATGGGGGAGCTGATTTAATAGCTCATAGTTTTGATGGAAATAAAATTCTTTGTATTCAGGCAACGTACAAGATACACAAGTCCGACACCTTGGATACAAAAATAAATAGACTTTGGGACTTCTATCAAAAACTATCATCTGAAGAGCAAATAGATTCTAATTTCAGCAAGCAAAATACAACAACTCCTCTCATTCCAGGCTTAGAAATTCCAGGCATGGTCTCTTCAAAAGAGTACCATTTTGCTATCGTAACTCTTAATGATATTAGCGGAATAATTGAATCATTTGAAAATCGTCAAAGACCTATTTATGAAAATCTGAAGGAAGCCAATAAAATTCATATTATTCATGGACATCAGCTACTAACTATTCTTCGTAATGCATATAGAAAATCTTTTACTATACCAACTAGCATCTGTTTGAACTTAGAAGAGGGGCCACTAAGAGTTGAAAATTCCAGTGGCAAGGTTTACATAGGTGTGGTTGCAGGCACAGAACTTAAGAAATGCTACGACGACCATGGTGAATCTATCTTCTTTGAAAACATTCGTGAGTTTTTAGGCCCGAAGAGCGGTAAGAAGCAAGAGGATAGAGAGGGAGTTAATAGGGCTATTGAAAAGACAATAACTGACGAGCCAGAAAGTATGCTTGCTAAGAATAATGGTGTGACCTTTCGTGCTGAAAAGGTCTCTGCCAACGAAAATACTCTTAATCTAGACAAGGCAAGCATCGTTAATGGCTGTCAAACAACTATGTCTCTTGTCAGAAATCCAAAGAAGGAAGCTAAGGTTCTTGTAAAAGTTGTCGAGATTCAAGATTCTGGAAATTCATGGAATATTGCCAAATCAGCCAACTATCAAAATCCTGTTGATCTAATTCAACTGGATTTAGCTAAGTATATCAGATATCAAGTTGTCAAAAGAGCTGCTGTTGTATCTGGTTTTAGCTTAAATGTCCCTAACAGTTCTTCAATACTTGATATGATGAATACAATCAATCAAGAGAGTGGCAAATATCAAGCAATATACTCACTTTTTGTTGGACTTTTCAGCTTATCTGCAACTAATACTGTCAATAACTTATATACCAAGCTTAGAGAAGAAGTCCTTGAAGAATTTTATAGAGATCCTGAGCGAGAAGATATCTTTCGCATTTTAGCTAAGCTGGATCAAGCATCCAATGAAGGAGTGCGAGAAGTTGAAAGTATATATGATTCCGAAGGACTGGATGATAGTTCTCTTGTTCAAAGATTTTTGAATCCAGAAAAAGATAATTACAGGGCTCTGCTAACAATACTAGCTAGCTGTGCATGCATGGGCAGAAATCTATATGCTCCACCAAGCAACTATTCAGAGATTTCTCAGTTTTTGACTGATGTTGAGCAGGTTCTGAATAGCGACATCTGGACATTTGTAGACTATTTTACATGGGCATTTCAATCTCTTGTAGCCATAACAGATGCGACTAAAAATCGGAATGAAAACTCGAAAGAGTTAAGCAACAAAGTCTCCAGAGCAAGATTTGAAAACCTATATGATGATGTACGACGGCAGGCATCAATTGAGATTGCTAAAGCAAAACGTAGAAGTTCAAGATCTTCAGAAGCGTTAGGCAAGCAAAACAAGTGAAGAGGCGATCTGACCCTTTGGAAGGCCTTAATTTCTCCATAACGTGTGCCCTCATTAATTTCTACTTAAATTGAAGTTTTAATGCATCATAATACTTTGCTAGAGTGGAAAATGAGATATATTTACAGCGTTTCTGGCTTGCGTTAGGAATGACAAAAACTTGAAACTCTTGCTGTAGCTAGATTCTAGATTAACACTGCACCTTGCTAAGTTAAGGAGCGCTGTAGATTCACATAGGATAGTGAGTGGGCATTGTTATGAGTACTCAAATCACGATTACCTTGCCAGACGACATTTACCAACGAGCTGAACGCTTTGCGCGGCTTGCAAATCGAGACATTGCCAGTGTTTTAGCCGACACGATTCAACATTCCATCCCACCCGTCAGCCTAGATGTTCTTGGCCTGCAACCAGTCGCCGATCTCTCTGACGAAGAAGTTTTAGCCCTCACAGAGCTACAGATGGAGCCAGCACAAGATGCTCGATTAAGCACATTGCTTGATCATCAACAGGCCAACCTGATTACCGAAAACGAGCGCTTAGAGCTACAAGCGCTCATGCAACTTTATCAAGAGGGTCTGCTGCGTAAAGCAACCGCCCTTAGCGAGGCCGTCAAACGTGGGTTAGTGGAACCCTTGAGCCAGTGAGCCAAATCCCTGAAGATATTCGACAGCGAGTGAGGGAGGCGGCTAATAACCAGTGCGGTTATTGCCGTAGCCTCCAGAAGTATGTTTTGGGAATTTTGGAAATCGATCACATCATTCCTAAAGCGGCAGGTGGTTCTGATGACGAAGAAAACCTATGGCTTGCGTGTCGTTTATGCAATTCCTATAAAGGAATGCAAACTCACGCGAAAGATCCGCTGACAAATCGTAAGGTTAGGTTATTCAATCCTCGCAAACAAACATGGGTGCGGCACTTCACTTGGTCAGATAGCGGTGCTTATATTTCTGGTTTGACCGCAAGTGGTCGAGCCACTGTGATAGCGTTGCAGCTTAATAATCCCTATGCGGTTGCTGTCAGACAGGCTTGGATCTCTGCTGGATGGCATCCACCGAAAGAATGATGTCAGACCTAGCAAATTTTCGAGAATTTAGCCTCGCTATCAAGACCTTTCTATGGGTACGATAAGTATCGTGATGAGGATGTAAGGATCGCCTTACAAGTTGTTCCTTGCTGGGGAAACCCCGCGCTACTATTAGAGCTAGAAGCCATCATCCTAAGGGCAACTGAGCCTCCTTACAATGCCCAGATTCCACCTGAAAGGTAATGCGATGCAAGCCAAACTTCAAGAGCAACTTTCCCCCGCTGATGCTGAGGTCATTTTAGAGCGATTGCCTGCTCGGATTCGTGCAGCCCTACTTGCTCGTGCCGCTGAGATAGAGTATCCAGTTGAGGCCGTCGTTGAAATGGCTATTGCTAGTTTCTTGGATAGTGAGGCGCTAGGCTTTGCAGACTGTAAGCCAGGGCGTGGGCAATAGGCAATAGTCTAACGACCCCCATAAAACGGTCAGGTTAGGCGCTGGTTTTTACCTCATCAGATCGGGATGCGAAATTTATCAGGCAAATTTAAAGTAGCCAACATGACCCAACCCTAGCAGAAGGCTTTTCCCGTGGAAACGAATTCTTGCATATTGTCGTAACTGAGGCCCCTGACCAAGAGGTACTGATCTGATGGCCATCTCAACTGCAACCCTAGAAAGAGAGCGACTGCTGCAACTAGCAGAAGAATATCGCAACAAAGGATATGAGATTTCTTTTCATCCAAACCCTGAAGACCTACCTGATTTTCTTAGGAATTATCGTCCTGATATGATTGTGCGGCGAGGGGATGAGGCTGTGATCATTGAAGTGAAATCGCGCCGCTCACTTAATTCCTTCCCTAAGCAATATTTGCAGAATCTAGCCCAATCCGTAGAGCAGCATCCTGGTTGGCGATTTGAGTTAGAGGATATTTGGAAAGTAGCAATTGGCACAGAGTGCCCCGGAACGCAGAAAAGGCTTCCTGGGTATTAGGCTCAGAGTAACGAACACTGTAGCTCCTTGGAAGCCATGACATCAGAGTATTCCAGCCACCTGACCTGTGACCAGTGGGATCTATTATTTCCCTTGCTCCCGGGGCCA
>JBIPSI010000045.1:0-32144 GCA_044070495.1 Spirulina sp.
GTGCGTTTGGGCCTTACCGTTTTTAACCGTACTCGCGCCGTCAGAGCGCTACAACCAACAGCAAGGGCGACGGCACAAAGCGTTAACCGATTGGGCGAGACAAATGCTGGTTCAAGTCCGACGCTGGCTAGGCCATCGGCCCATGGTGGTGGTGGCCGACAGCAGCTTCGCGGCGCTAGACTTTTTGGCCTCGGTGAGCCATTTACCGAATCCGATTCACGTCGTCACTCGACTGCGCTTAGATGCCGCCCTTTATGAACCCCCTCCGCCCCGCGACGCCCACACCATCGGTCGTCCTCGCAAAGTCGGGCTACGCTTACCCACCCTAAACACGCGATTGGAGGATGCCACCACCCGCTGGCCGTCCCTGACCCTGGAGGGTTGGTATGGTCAGCAAACCTACACCTTAGAATGGGTTTCCCAAACAGCGGTGTGGTACCACACGGGACGTCCCCCTGTCCCGATTCGTTGGGTCTTAGTCCGGGACCCGCTGGGCCAGTTGGAGCCGCAGGCCTTTCTCTGTACTGATTTAGAGGTCACACCCGCCCAAATCTTGCTCTGGTTTCGGCAACGCTGGCAAGTTGAAGTCACCTTCCAGGAGGTGCGGGCTCATTTGGGTGTCGAAACCCAGCGACAGTGGTCTGACTTAGCAATCCTACGCACTACACCTGCCCTGCTCTCACTCTTCTCCCTCGTCGTGCTCCTCACCCAGCGCCTGCACCCCCAATTTACCTTCCCCCTACCTCATACCGCCTGGTACATCAAGCAACACCCGACCTTTGCGGATGCCTTGGCCTTTGTCCGTCGCTATCTATGGGCTTCTCGGCTTTTTCAGACATCGCAAGATGACCTTGAGTACGTTAAAGTCCCTCGCCCTATCTTTGACACCTGGACCGAGTTACTCTGCCATGCCGCCTGATTGGATAAAGTCGAGCTTAGAGGGCGTTTGAAAAGGGTTGCCTCAGGTACGATTGGTCGCTAGATCGGTGCAAATCTACGGGATTTTTGACGACTGAGGCTGACCTCATCGGTATAACTTGGGACAAGCTTCGGCTTTTCAAACGTCCTCTTAGAGATGGGGCAGATGATTAGGGTTTCCTGTCCTTTATGTCCCATCCAGCCGTTCTGCAAGATCCATCCAGCGTTCGGTGGCGGCGTCAATTTTGGCAGAGAGAGTGGCCAGTTGCTCCGAGAGGCGGGTCACTTCTTCGTAGTCGCTGGGGGCATCACCGTAGAGGCATTTTTCGATGGCTTCCTTTTCCGCTTCTAACTCTGGAATTTGGGTTTCCAGTTGTTCGTACTCGCGTTTTTCTTTGTAGGATAGCTTTTTGCCCTGGGTGCCGTTAGTGTTGGTTTTTTCCGGGGCTGATACATTCGAGGATGCGCTAGATTGAGCCACTTTGCTATCGGCTTTAGCGGCTTCCCGTTGGCGTTCTTCTTCCCGTTCTTTCTCAGCTTTTTTATAATCTATATAAACGGAATAGTTGCCGGGATATTGGCGCAGAAGACCGTTTCCTTCAAAGGAAAAGATGGTGTTGACGGTGCGGTCTAGAAAATAACGGTCGTGGGAAACCACAATTACGCAGCCGTTAAATTCCTCTAGGTATTCCTCTAGAACGCCCAGGGTTTGTACGTCTAGATCATTGGTAGGTTCGTCTAGAATCAGCAAATTCGGGGCCGACATCAGCACTTGCAACAAAAAGAGCCGTCGCCGCTCGCCACCAGACAGCTTTTGCAGCGGGGCGTATTGCTGATTGGGGGTAAACAAAAAGCGTTCCAGCATTTGGGAGGCGGTGATGGTGCTGCCGTCGGCGGTGGTAACCAGTTCGGCGGTTTCCTTGAGGTATTCAATCACCCGTTGCTCAGGATTTTTGAACAGGTCTTCGGAATGCTGGTCAAAATAGCCGACATGGATGGTAGTGCCCATTTCCACGGTGCCTTCGTCGGGTTCTAGGCGTCCGGTAATCACGTTCATCAGGGTAGATTTGCCGACGCCATTAGGGCCAATGATACCCACCCGATCATCGGGGGCAAAGGCATAGGTAAAGTCCTTAAACAGCGTCCGTCCTTCGTAGCCCTTAGCCACGTTTTCGAGTTCGATCACCTTTTTGCCAATGCGGCGGCCAGCGGTGGAAATATCCACTTTGCCAAGGGATTGCTTGAACTCGCGGTTCTGCATGTCGCCAATGCGATCAATGCGGGCTTTTTGCTTGGTGCTGCGGGCCTTGGGGCCACGCTTTAGCCATTCCAGTTCTCGCCGTAGCACTCCGGCATGTTTTTTTTGGGAACTGACTTCCGAGGCTTCGGACAACGCTTTTTTCTCTAGGTAGTAGGCGTAGTTTCCGGCGTAGCTGTAGAGGTCGCCTCGGTCGATTTCTAAAATGCGGTTAGTGACTTGATCCAAAAAGTAGCGGTCGTGGGTAATCAACAGCAAGGCCCCCCGAAAGCCGCTGAGGTAGCTTTGCAGCCATTCCACCGATTCCGCATCCAAATGGTTGGTGGGTTCGTCCATTAATAGGGCATCGGGGTCGGACAATAGCGCCGCCGCAATGGCCACCCGTTTGCGATAGCCGCCCGATAGATCGCCCACCTTGGCATCAAAATCCTCAATACCCAGCTTGCTGAGGATCACCTTGGCGTTGGTTTCCAAATCCCAGGCATCGGCGGCGGAAATTTTTTCTGTCACCGCCGAGAGTTGGGCCATGAGTCGGTCAGGATTCCCCGTGCCCTGGGCTAGGTGGTGCGAAAGGTCTTCGTATTCGCGGATTAGGGCCATAGATTCCCCGGCATCGGCAAACACCTGTTCTAAAACGGTGTGGTCGGCCTCAAAGTCGGGCTGCTGCGGTAGATAGACTACCTTAGCCCCAGGGTTGAGCCAAAATTCGCCGCTATCAAAGGGTTCTAGCCCTGCGATCATCTTCAGCAGGGTAGATTTGCCGGATCCGTTGGTGCCAATCAGCCCTACCTTATCGCCCTCATCGAGGCTAAAGCTGGCATCGCGCAGGATTTCCTTAATGCCAAAGTCTTTGTGAACGGAGCGCAGGGTAAAGAGGGCCATAGAACCAGAGGGAATTAACAGAAGTGGGAAAGCGGCGGTGGAGAATGAACGTTTCTAGCTGACAACGTCCTTAGTCATTATCAGTGTGAACCATTCCTGACCGGATAGACGACGGTAGACGAGGTTGAAGGGGCTTCAGGGCATCCATTCATGTCTAGGGTGCATCCGCAAAGCAATGCCCCATCCAGAGCTAGGATGGCCCACTGTCCTACAAATTTCTTAGGATTACGGCCTAGAGTACTGTGGGACAATCTGCAAGGTTTTGTCCCCTACCATTCACCCCCTCGCCCCCTATTCCCCTGGAGAAATGCACCATGAGCGATAGCCCGATTCAAGTGATTGTGGCCGCCTTTAATAGCCCCGACGAAGCTGGCCTAGTGATGGACGAGATTAAGCAGGGCAAACGGGAGGGCCTGATTGGGATCCTCGATGCCGCCGTGGTGGTGAAAAACGCCGAGGGTAAGCTCAAGATTACCGATGCCAAACGCCGCAGCCGCAAGGGGTTGATCACGGGTGGCGTGGTCGGTGGCCTGATTGGCTTGGTGCTGGCTCCGCCGGTGGCGGCGGTGGCCGTGGGCGGCGGGGCTATTGGGGCACTGGTGGGCAAGCTGCGTAGTGCGCCCCTCAAGGCGGAAATGAAAGACCTCGGAACGGCCCTTCAGCCGAATACCTCGGCCATTATCGCCGTGATTGAGCACACCTGGGTTGAGAAGCTGGAAGCCGCCCTCGCCGAGGCAGGTGCCCAGTTGATCCGTGAGGTGATTAAGGCCGACATTGCCGAACAACTTGAGGCTGGGGGTAACGTTCTCTATACCGCCGGGGCCAGCAACGAAGCCCTAGGGGCCGCCCGTGTCGCCCAAGCCGGAGACAGCCTCAGCATCGGCGGCGTAGCCATGACCGACGAGGGACTCTTTTTGGAAAGCGCCGAAATTCTCCTGACCGGCGATGAAGTAGAGGCCGACGGGGAAGAGACCCCTTCCTCCGCCGTTTAGCCACCCTGGGCCATCGAACCGGGCGCGACAACCGCGCCCCTACGGCATGGGGATCATGTAGGGGTCAGGTCTCCTGACCCTTTGACGGATCTGAGTTTTAGCCAATGTTGTCGGCCAACCAGGCGCTCACCTATCCTGGGTTTGGTTGTATGGTTAACTCGTTCTGTATCCCTTATCCCTCTGCCCATGACTCCTTCGGCTTCGTCTCCGGCCTCGATGATTGCCAACGAGTTAAATCTTCGCGACGCCCAAGTCAATGCCGCCCTGGCCCTCTTTGCCGAAGGCGCGACGGTGCCCTTTGTGGCCCGCTATCGAAAAGAGCGCACGGGCAATTTGGATGAAGTCCAACTGCGGCAAATTGCGGAACGCTACGAGTATTTGACCGAGCTGGAAGACCGCCGCCAAACGGTGCTGACGGAAATTGAATCCCAAGGCAAGCTCACCCCAGACCTGAAGGCCGCCATCCTGGCCTGTCAGCAAAAGACGGAACTGGAGGATCTCTACCTGCCCTATCGCCCCAAGCGCCGCACCCGCGCCACCATGGCCAAGGGAAAGGGGTTAGAGCCGTTGGCCCAGCACATTGAGGCCAGTAATCAGTCGGGTCAGCGACTTAACCTAATCCAGATCGCCCAGGGGTTCGTCAACGCTGACAAGGGGGTGGCAACGGTGGAAGATGCCCTGCAAGGGGCGGCGGATATTTTGGCCGAGCAGGTGGCGGAACGGGCCAATTTTCGCGGCTATGTGCGGGATCAACTGCTGAAGCAGGGGCAGATTACCGCCAGCGTCAAAAAAGATCATCCCGAAGGCAGCACCAAGTACGAAATGTATCGGGCCTATCAGAATCCGGTGCGCTCCATCGCCTCCCACAACCTGCTGGCCCTGCTGCGGGGCGAACGGGAGGGGGTGCTGAGGGTGAGTCTTGACCTTGAGGCCGAGCCAATCCTGAATACCTTGGCCAAACGCACGGTGAAAACCTCGGTGCCGGAGCTGCGCCAGTTCTATCAAACCCTAATCCAAGACGCCTACAGCCGTCTGATGAAGCCGTCCCTCACCAGCGAAGTGATAGCCGAGAAAAAAGCCTGGGCCGATGAGGTGTCGATCCAAACCTTTGAGGCCAATTTGAAAAACCTGCTGCTGTCGCCCCCGGCGGGGATGAAGCCGACGCTAGGTGTCGATCCGGGCTTTCGCACGGGCTGCAAGGTGGCGGCGGTGGATGGTACGGGCAAATTTTTGGAGTACCAGGCAATTTTTCCGCACCAGTCGGCCCAGCAGCGGCAGCGGGCGGCGGAAACCCTAGCGGCGATGATCCGCAAACACAAGATCGAACTGATCGCCATTGGCAACGGCACCGCCAGCCGCGAAACCGATGCCTTTGTGGGGGAAGTCCTCAAAAACCTGAGCAACCCACCCGTGAAAGTTTTTGTCAACGAATCCGGGGCATCTATCTATTCGGCCAGTGAAGTGGCGGCGGCGGAATTCCCTGACCTAGACCTCACCGTGCGGGGGGCGATTAGCATTGCCCGACGGCTGCAAGACCCTCTGGCGGAACTGGTGAAAATTGATCCCAAATCCATCGGCGTGGGGCAATATCAGCATGATGTCGATCAAAAGCGGCTGAAGCAAAAGCTGGATGACACCATCGAAAGCTGCGTGAATTACGTCGGGGTAGACCTGAATATGGCCTCCCGTGAGTTGTTGACCTACGTATCTGGCATTACCCCAGCGGTGGCCAACAACATTGTGGAGTATCGCGACACCAACGGTGCATTTCAGTCCCGCAAAGAATTGCTAAAGGTAAAAAAACTTGGCCCTAAAGCCTTTGAACAGGCGGCAGGTTTTTTACGTATTCGCGACGGCAAAAATCCCTTAGACAATACAGCCGTCCACCCCGAAAGCTACGCCATTGTGGATAAAATTGCCGCTGATTTAGGCATTCCCCTGACCCAAATTTCCCAGGTGGCTGACCGTTTTAAGCGCCTCGATATTCGCCAATACACCACCGAAACAGCGGGAGAACTCACCCTCAAAGACATTCTGCAAGAGCTAGAAAAACCTGGCCGCGACCCCCGTGAGCAGTTCACCTACGCCCGCTTCCAAGAAGGCATCAACGAAATTACCGATCTCAAATCGGGGATGGTTCTAGAAGGCACCGTCACCAACGTTACCAACTTTGGGGCCTTTGTAGATGTGGGGGTACATCAAGACGGCCTGGTTCACATTTCCCAACTGGCCAACCGTTTTGTCAGCGACCCCAACGACATTGTCAAAGTGGGGCAGGTAGTCAAAGTACGGGTGATGGAAGTAGACACCAAACTCAAACGCATTGGCCTATCGATGAAACAAGCCTAGGTCACGGCTTGGTCATTCTCCAAAGGCGAGTGTTGGGTTCCGCTTCGCTGCACCCAACCTACTTTGGAGATGTGTCAGGCAATCAGGGGGCAATGTCTTAACCAGACTGGCTGCGGCTATAGCTGGGGGCAACGCTGATCTTCCATGGAAGTTTTATCTACCCCATCGCTATCGTGCGATCATGGATTGTTCGCGAGCACCGGGATGGGACAAACGATGGAATCAAGCGTAGTGATGGATGCCCTATTGGGGGGATTGGCCCTAGCGATTTTGCTGGGTGGGTTGTGGATGTTGTTGAGTGGCGTAGGCGATATGAATCGCTGAGGTGGATGGAGGCCGTTCCGATAAACTTGCCCGCCCGGTGACGTAGGCGTAGAGTTTCACGACTCCGTAGGCGAGGGTAATGGCCAGTAACAGGCTGGCGATGATCAGGCGACCGAGGTTCTGCCACCAGAGCAGCGCTAAACCCAGGGCCACCAGATCAACGGCAATCACCCCCAGGCGGTGACGGGGGCCTGCCGGTTGAAAAACCTCTCCGTCAAAACGGCCATTGGCTCCCAGATTAAACCCCAGCAGGCTGAGCAAAATCAGCACCATGCCGAATCCCGGATCGCCAGCGGCAGCCAGATAAAATCCGCAGATTTCACCAACAATGGTGAGCGCCAAGACCGCTGTAAATCGACGCAGCCGGGGCGTTGTACCTAGGTGACGCGCCGCCAGTACCCGCTGCACATCCACCCGCGCCATGTGGGCCTGTTCCAAGAGCATCAGCCCTAGGGCGAGGGCTAGCAACCGCTGCGGCAGGGGCAAGGGGGCGATTCCCTGGCTGAGTAATCCTAGGGCGGCGGGCAAGAAGCAAAGGCCTACCGCCATCGGTATCGGGGAGGTGGATCGACCGTGGGCCATTTATTCGTGGCCTAGGTAGGGGTTTAGATCGCCCTGGAGGCGCTGGCGGGCGCGGGCAATGCGAGACTTTACGGTGCCTAGGGAGACGCCGGTGATATCGGCAATTTCCTCGTAGGCTAGACCTTGGATTTCCCGCAGCACAATGGCGGTGCGGAACACCTCCGGCAGATCGGCAATGGCGCGGTGCAGGTGGGCATAGAACTCTTGGGTCATCAAGGCGTCCACGGGGCCAGGATCGGAGGCGGGAACATCCCACTCGATGGATCCGTCCTCTAGGTTGAGGGGCGCATCCAGGGATAGGGTGGTGCGGCCACGCTTGCGACGGCGCAGTTCGTCGTAGAACAGGTTGGTGGTAATGCGGCTCAGCCAGCCTTTAAACTTAGCGGGTTCGTTCAGTCGTCGAATGTTGCGGTAGACCCGAATCCAGACCTCTTGGGAGAGATCGGCTCGGTCGGGCCAGTCGGGGGCGAGGTGGTAGAGCAGTTTATCAACATGGCCCTGGTAGCGTCGCAGCAACTCTGCAAAGATGGCCCGGTCAGGGCGTAGTCGCTGCTGACAGAGAACCACTAGTTCTGAGTTGGTTAACTCACTGGGGTTAACCGATGGCTTGGGAACTCTGAGGGGGACAGACCAAGTAGAGAACATAGGATGACTCATTTTTTCTAGGGGTACGCCGTTCACTCAGCGCCGTTCGTACATAGCAGGGATAGCTGTAGACCGTTGCAACAACGTGGCTCCTTGACAGGCCCTCACAGGCTTGTCCGTATTGTGCCCGTCTCCCCTTGAAACCATGCTCTCCCATGTGCCTGTGCTTGGGTTGGCACATGGGAGAGCATGGTTTCATCAAAAAAGTCCCTTTCTCCCCGTTAGGTCGAGCGCCTTGGGCCGACTGGTACAGCGGGGAGCAAAGGGACATTGATCGGGGCTATGGGCCGATTCAGGGATTGGCCTACGGGTTACCAGGGCTTCCAGGCATCCCACTCTTCATTGAAGATGGAGGTGTCTGGGAACTGGGTGGGGTTGCCGCTGGCCTCCAGTTCCATCCGCAGGGCGTGGAGCAGGGGGCTGTGGTTGGGCAGATTTTCCACCAGTTCGTAGGGCAGAACGCCGTTCCGCAGGGAAAAGTCGATGGAATGGGCGGCGGCGGCCCCCACCGACCACTCGAAGGAATGCACCCGATAGGCGGCGGCAGCGATATTGCTGGCGGCAATGCTCTTACTGGCCACCAGCATGTTGTCCACCCGCTGGGGAATCATCGCCCGCAGGGGAATTTGGGCCGGGAAGGCTTGGCCGTGGGCTTGGCGCACTCCGGGCCGCTCGATGTTGCCGGGGGCTTCCGGCGGGTAGTCGCGCATACAGGGGTGGAAGTCGATGGCGTACTGGGCGATGCCCACCGAGTCGGGGTACATGCGAGAGCGCCCCCGCACATGGAAGTCATCGGGGTTGGCGTCGGGCATAAAGGTATCCACCGTCTCTAGCCCCGCCAGGAACCGCCGCATGGAGGTGAAGGTGCTGCGGTCGAGGTTGTCTTGGTAGAACTCGGAGGTGAAATCGTTCCAGGAAAAATCAATTTCGCTGATCATAAAGCCGTTGTCGTAGCCGTAGGAGGGACGGCCAATGATGCGGCGAGCTTCGCGGATGTAGGGATATTTAGATAGACCGTGCTCCGTACCCATGGGGGAATCTAGCCCGCTCAAGTAGCGGTTGTAGGGTTCCGGCTCTTTCCAGGAATCATCCAGTTGGGAATCCGTGGTTCCGGTGGTCAGCCAGTAGAAGAAGCCAATGGCGTTTTCTTCACCCCGGCGCAGGGTTTCAGTCCGCAAGCCGCCCAACCAGCCGCCCGGAGCCAACTGTCCGCTGGCTTGCAGTTGGTCATGGGTGAGGATCAAATTATCGCGGGCGGTGCCGGGGCGGTAGTCGTTGCCCCAGGTCCAGTTCTGCATGGAAATATCGCCAGGGGTGGGGCGGGGGGCACCAAAGATGCGCTCATCCACCCGACGGGGGCCAGCACTCCACAGGCGGCGGTAGGTGAAGACAAAGTCAAAGTGATCCTGGGGAGTAAGCAGTTGGGGACGCTCTTTTTCCCAACTGTAGTAGGGTTCGTAGATCGAGTAGAAGTCTGGCACCTCAAAGGTTTGGGCTTCAGCGGTGCGCTCCATGGCAAAGGTGTAGGTGAAGCCCTGGGTGCAGTAGGCATCCCGTTCGGCCACGGGGGACGAGGGATTGAGGGGCGAACGCGGATCCAGCCCCACCTCGTAGGGCACATCGGCTAGGGCGATGATTTCCCCGGTTTCCGTGGCCTCCACCACAAACCAATCCACCCGATCCGGGTCGGCATTGGGGAATCGTTCGGTATCAATGCCTGCGGGCACAAACTGAATGATTTCCTTCGACAGTCGGGCCGAATCTTGGTAGGTGTAGGCGTCTTCGATGATCTCCGACAGAAAATCCGTATTCAAAGGAGCCGTCCCTGGTGCGGGGCTGTGGCGAATGGCGGTCATGGTGGTGATGTGGCTGCGGTCGGCGTTAAAGCCCACCTCTTTGATCACCGTGTTGGGGAACCACTTCAGTTCGCCGCCCCCCTCCCGTTCGGCCTCCGCCAGCATCTCCATCAAAATGGCGTTGGCATCGGCGGGCATAAAGCAAGACACACTCACCCAGCACTGGCCAGGGTTTAGTTCGCCATACTTGGCCTCCACCCGTTCCCGCAGGTCGTTGTAGCCCCGCGAGTAAAACAGCCGCCGCCGCTGTTCTCGCGATTCATCCAGCGCCGTGGTGCCCTGGGAGGAAATTTGCCCCCCTATCCAGTCGGTCAACTCCGTCATACAAACGGTGTGGCCCATCCGCAGGCTCTCGTAGGCCGCCGCCGTTCCGGCCAGACCACCGCCCACAATCAACAATTCACACTCCACCACCTGATCCGGCGTGGGCATACCCTGGGCCAACTGGGGCGTTACCGACTGCTGGGCTTGGGCATTGCCGATGGGCAGGGGCACAGACCCTGTCGCTACGGCAGCGGCTAGCAGAGGCGTGGTGAGGCTACGAAAGATTCGATTCATGGCAATGCTGAAAGGATTAGGGGCAATGGACTGGATTGTAGAGGGCCAATGCTAGAAGTAGCAATCCGCTGTCAAAATTATCGCCCTCGCCGCTGTTAATCGGGCAAAAGTTTGTAAACGTTTAAGAGCTGGCACCGGGGTTTGGGCAGCAACAGGTCAGAGCCATGGAATGGCATTAGGGTTACCAGACCAAACTACTATCAGGGATTTTGCAAGGATTTTTGGGGGGTTCAACCATCTTGGCTTTGCCGTTTTGTCGCGAGAAGATTCATGAGGACGTTGGCGGTTTACTGAGCCTGTTGAGGCTATTTTAGAACAATCTGATTGGGCTAGAAAAGCCAAGCCAGGGGGCAGGGTGCTGGGTAGGGCTGCTAAATTTTAAGCATAGGAACATAGGGGCAAGCAGCATAGGATTAAGAGTCTCCCCGTTGTGAGCATTTCTCCTGATGTTATGGGCAGAACTCCGGTTTTCGTAGGTACTAGGGTTCCTGTACAAACGCTTCTCGATTATCTGAAGGCAGGGGAATCTATTGATAATTTGGTAGTGGATTATCGTCAAGGACATAATAGAAAAACAAGGTAGCGCTGTCGCATTCGTAGATTTTTGGGGAGTAGGCTCTAGGCTGGTTGACTGGCAAAACTTGCGAGAACCCAGATCCGCCAAAGGGTCAGGAGACCTGACCCCTACATTATCCAAATCTTGTAGGGGCGCGGTTTCCGCGTCCGGCGCAGGATCTTTTGTCAGTCAACCAGGGCCGTAAGTGTTGAGTATCGTTAATGAAACTTAGGTCGTAGGATTGAGCAGCGATGTGCCCTACACCACGCTGCTCAATCACCTGGTGCAGCGGCTATAGCTCAACGGCCTACAGGATGAGACCAATCTACCCCTTTCCCTGGCGTTGCGGCGCTTAATTGTGCCGCCCGATGCAGCCTTGCCCGATGCGGCGAAGTTGGTGTTGGTTCAGGCTAACGAGCAAAGCGAGTCGGCCTTTCAAGCCATCCCCAGTAGCCTGGAAGCTATACTAATCAGCAGGTTTCCCCAATTCACTACCGAGAAGATTCCGGCTACGCTAGATCTCACGCGGATGGGGCGGCCTTGGCGGATTGGCGGTTGACGCCTCCGGTGACGGGGGAGCGAGGCTAGGGTGGTGCAACGAATCGTAATGATTTTTGTGAAGGCAGAATGAAGCAAGTTGGGCAGAATGGGGATAGTTGCTCCCTAATGTTCTTGTAACTAAGCCCGCCCCATGTCGGATACGGTTATCCAGGTCGAAAATCTTGGCAAAAAATACATCCTGGGCCACCAGCAGGAGGGGCATTCGCGCTATGGGTGGCAGGATGTGATTTTGGGCTGTTCATTCTGTCGGGTTAGATGAAGGTACTGGTTACAGGAATTGCAGGCTTCATTGGCCATGCGTTAGCTACTCGATTGTTAGCTGATGGCATGACAGTATACGGTATTGACAATCTAAACGAATACTACGATATTCGGCTTAAGCAGGCTCGTCTAAAGCGGCTGATCCAGCATGAGCGATGTACATTTTCAAAGATTGATGTTTTTGACCGCGACGAGATTTTTAGGGTTTTTCAATACAACCAGTTTGACTATGTCATTCACCTGGCAGCTCAGGCTGGAGTTCGCTATTCTTTAGATAATCCATCGGCCTATAACGATAGTAACTTGGCTGGTTTTTTGAATATTTTAGAGGGATGCCGCCACTTCTCACCTAAGCATTTTGTTTTTGCTTCATCCAGTTCTATCTATGGTGCAAATATTAAAATACCTTTTTCAACACATGATTTTACCGATCATCCCATTTCCCTCTACGCAGCGACTAAGAAAGCGAATGAGTTGATGGCTCATGCCTATAGTCATCTTTATCAAATTCCAACGACTGGACTTAGATTTTTTACGATCTATGGCCCCTGGGGTAGACCTGATATGGCCTATTTTAAATTCGTTGATGCCATCGCTAATGATCGTCCCATTGAGGTATTTAATGATGGCAAAATGAGGCGAGACTTTACCTACATTGATGATGCGGTTGAGGGCATTATCAGAGTGATGGATAAGCTTCCTAGCCAGGTGAATGTGGATTACCAAAGTCGGAGTGAAGCGCCATACAAAATTTATAATATTGGCAATTGCAGACCTGTGGAGATTTTGCGTTTTATTGAGGTGATTGAAGAGGCAATGGAGAAAAAAGCGCAAATTGTGATGAGGCCGATGCAGCCAGGAGATGTGGTGGAAACCTATGCCGATGTTAGCGATCTGGAGAAAAATACAGGTTTTTCACCGAGTACATCTATAGAAACGGGGATTAAGAATTTTGTGAAATGGTATCGGGAGGAATGGTGCCCGATACCATAGAGAGATGATCTATTTTCCAAAAGGGCTTACCCTTAAATGGCTTGATGATGACTTGGTTTTGAACGATGGCTTCGGGTGTGATCATGGGTGATACGGTTATCCAGGTTGAAAATCTTGGCAAGCGATATATCCTGGGCCACCAGCAGGAGGGTAACTCTCGCTATGTGGCATTGCGGGATGTGATTTCTGATGGGGCAAGGTCTGTGGTGCGGCGGCTGCGGCATCCGGGGAAGCGCCTGCCTAGGCCCAACCAGGAGGAGTTTTGGGCGCTGAAGGATGTTTCTTTTGAGGTGAAGCAGGGTGAAGTGGTGGGAATTATTGGCCGCAATGGGGCGGGCAAGTCTACGCTACTCAAGATCCTCAGCCGGATTACGGAGCCGACGGAGGGCCGGATTAAGCTGCGTGGTCGGGTGGCGAGTTTGTTGGAGGTGGGCACGGGGTTTCACCCAGAGCTTACGGGGCGAGAAAACATTTTTCTCAATGGAGCCATCCTGGGGATGAGCCGGGCGGAGATTAACCGCAAGTTTGATGAAATTGTAGAGTTTGCAGAGGTATCTCGTTTTTTGGATACGCCTGTGAAGCGGTATTCCAGCGGCATGTATGTGCGGCTGGCCTTTGCGGTAGCGGCCCATCTAGAACCAGAAATTTTGGTGGTGGATGAGGTATTAGCGGTAGGGGATGCAGCATTTCAAAAGAAATGTATGGGAAAAATGGGAAATGTTGCACAAGAAGGCCGCACTATTTTATTTGTTAGTCATAATATGAGCATTCTTCAGGAGCTAGTACAAAAAGGCATTTGGCTAGATGATGGACAGATTCGATTTAGTGGAGATATTAAGACCGCAATTTCAAACTACTTAGCTTCAGGATTAAATTTTTCCGACTATAATGTCGATCTCAATAATCATCGAAATCGATTGCCAGGAATGCGAAAAATCTTGAAATCGATTTGTCTTAAAAGTAGAGATGGCTTGTTAACGCAAGAATTTGGTCAGTCTGATGAGATCTGTATTGAAATAGAGTATGCCGCTTCACAGGAAGTATCACTATCAGGAGCGGGTTTTATTATCTCTAGTATTGAAGGGGTGAGAGTAGCCAGCTTCAATACCTATATGGAGAAACAGCAACCATGGAAAATTCCATCAGCAGGTAGAATATTTTTCTCTGTGCCAGCGTGTCAATTCACACCAGGAAATTACTTCATTACGTTTTCTTTGGGATCTCACCCACTCAAGTTAGAGGATAAAATAGAAAACTGCATTAGTTTTTCAATTGTATCAACAGATATCTATAAAACAGGCTATTTATTAACAAAGTCAGACGGGGTGGCAGCGATTACTGCAAGGTCAGAAATCATTTCTAAGGTATAGAATAATGAGGTTAGATAAACCAAATCCTAGAATTTTGCTTGGGCAATTTAAACATCGCCTTATGTTAAGAGTAAAGCACTTTTATTCGCCGCATCAATTAAATAAATTTGAGTCGGACTTGAAGAGAATTTCAAGTCAACCAGACTTTGGGATTTCAAAAATTATCGAATCAGCAATTGACTACACTGAGAAGCTAAGGTATCGGCAGAAGCCCTATGGCCAGTACTTATATAAACAATCTGGCAAGCGACCAATTCTTTATGCGTCCGTATTTGCGGCTCTTTTTCGTCATCTTGTAAATGACTTAACAAGAGTTAGCAATGCGCAACGTGAAGAATGGGCTAATTATATTAGAAGTTACCAATGTGCAGATGGCCTATTTCGTGATCCATTAGTTGCAAATGATATTGCTGAGGTGGAGGATTGGTGGGGTTGGCGGCATTTAACTGTTCTATCTCTGATGGCCCTAAATGCTCTTGACTCATATCCAAACTACTCCCTCAATTTCCTCGAGCCTTTTGATAATCCGTCAAAGGTTTCACATTTCATAGACGACCTGGATTGGGGTAAGTCTGTTTCTTTCACAAGCAACAAAGTTCAAAATTATGTTGCATCACTACAATACGCCAGGGATTTCTTAGGATATCAAAGCTTGGACAAGTCAGTAAAAGAGTTCTTAAATCAAATCTCTTCAAGAGCCAATCCTGAAAATGGGCTGTGGGGTTCAGGATTAGAAGATAAAGACTGTGCTTTGTCTGAAGGGATTCAAGCTGGATACCATTTTTGGTTATTATTCTGGTATGAAGGCATTGAAATTCCTTATCAGGATAAAGTATTTTCTTCTCTCCTTCGCTCACAAAATAAGTATGGTGGATTCAACTTAAAGTCACCTTACGCATCAGCATGTGAGGATATTGACTCTTTGTATCCAATGATAGAAATCTCTCTTAGAAACGTTCATTTTCGCGATGCCAGTTTATCTTCAGCGAAATTAGCGATTCCGTTCATACTAACTAATTTTAATCGAGATGGTGGAGCATGTTTTGTGAGAGGAAAAGAGTTTGTGTATGGACATCCATTGATGAAGTCTTCTATAAGTCAAAGCTCTATATTTGCTACGTGGTTCAGGACTCTTAGTCTGTCATATTGTATTAACTTAATAAGTATATGTGAAGGCAAGAAAAATCCATTTAACTTCAGATACTTAGCATGTCCTGGATATCAATTAAAATTGAGTAATTACAATACTTGAAAAATGAAGCCAGCAAGAGAGCTTAAAGTACATTGATTAACTTTGAGGAGAAACTTGTGAATTCCCAAAAAATGGATTCCTTTTTATCTATCAAAACCCACATGACAAGTGCGGAACTTTTGCTTCTTAAGGATTTAGTTAGTAATTTTAATTTCGAGTCAAATGTTGTTGAGATTGGCAGCTATCTAGGTGCTAGTACTTGCTCTTTAGCTAAAGGAGTTAAGCGACAAGGTGGAAAAGTCTATGCTGTTGACACATGGACAAATATGGCAATGAGTGAAGGAGTAATAGATACATTTGATCAGTTTTTAGAAAATATTGAGCCTTATAAAGACATAATTCATCCCTTAAAAGGTTTGTCAGAAGAGATAGCAAAGAATTTCGATGTGCCGATTGATCTACTTTTTATTGATGGAGATCATTCCTATGAGGGTGCATATTCTGATCTCAAGAACTGGTTGCCTAAAGTAAAAGATCTTGGGATAGTAGTTTGTCATGATTTTAATTGGGCAGAGGGCGTAAGAAGAGCTATTAGAGAATTACTTGCTCCTTTGCAGATCGATGGAGGACGAACTTTAGATGGGTTATATTGGACGCGAATTCTGAATAAAAAAGAAAATATAGACCCGCCTATTAGTGTTTCAATTGCCATTCCTACGTATCAAAGATCTGATCTTTTGATCGAGGCTATTGATAGTATATTGCGGCAATTTGAGGATAAGAGCTTTGAAATTTTAGTGATGGATAATGATTGTGATCCTAAAGTTGCAGAAAAAATAAGTAATCAGTTTGGAAGCTTGGCAGATCAAGTTAAGTATGTACCTGTACCTAACCTGGGCCTTCATTATGGGCGAAACCAAGCAGCAATTGAAAGTAAAGGGAATATTATTGTTTTTATTGATGACGATGTTATTGTTCCGCCAGGTTGGCTAAAAGCCATCTGTGCCCCCTTTGATAACCCTCAAGTTGGTGCCGTTGGTGGCAAAACCCTACCTCAATGGGATGCCCCACCACCTGACTGGTTAGAAGCTGTACCGAAAGATTATTTTAGTCTTTTAGACCTAGGCGACATTCAGCGAGAGATGCAATGGCCAGAAACGCCCTACGGCTGCAACATGGCCTATCGTCGAGAACTCATCCTAACCCTTGGTGGATTTCCCCCTGATGGGGTTGGTGGTGGATGGATTGAATGGTGGCGAGGTGATGGCGAAACTGGCTTTGCAAAACGTGTGTACGACGAAGGCTTCAAAATTATCTACAGCCCTGAAGCATGGCTTTATCATCGCATACCTGCCAAACGTCAAACCTTAGAGTTCGTGCGGCGGCGAGCTATTAAAGGTGCGATTAGCAGTGCCTATAGCGAACTTAAGTATAGCCCTGAGAGAAAGTTTTTACTGCCAATTCACATTTTCAAGCATGTTGTAAAAGCTGCCATTGCCGGATCTAAGCGCCTAGTTACTACACCTAAAGGCATTCAGTCTTGGCTCAAGCATGATACTCTTTGCGTCCATCATCTTATTTCTGCCCTTTACAAAACCCGGTTTCTCATTGATCCTCAGCTTAGAAAATGGGTTTACAACACGCAGCATTGGGATAAGCCATAACATTCATAGAACCTAAGCAACATGTCTCTGAAGCAGCGACTAACTCCTTGGATGCCACCAAAACTACTCAACCTTGGCGAAGCCATGGTCGGTAAAAATTCCTGGTTAGCTGTTCAAGGCTATCTCAAGGGAGGCCAAACTCCTTGGAGTCGTGGTTATACACCCTACAAAAAGCAGTTTATAGGGCAGGCTCTTCAAAACCCTGAACTATTAGAAATTTTTAGCCAAGGCAAGCCTCTACCCCAAAGCTACGGCTATGCCTTAGATGAGCGCTGCGTTGAATATCCATGGCTCTTCACCCATTTACCTGAAGCCGCTAAAACCATTCTAGATGCCGGATCTATTCTCAACTTTCCCTATCTTTTAGATCAACCTTATTTTACAGATCGGCAACTGCATATCGTAACGCTTGCTCCTGAAGAAGAATCTTTTTGGGAAAGGGAAATTTCCTATATTTTTGCCGATCTACGAGAGCTGCCGCTTAGGGAAAACTACTACGATACCGTTCTTTGCCTATCAACCCTAGAACACGTCGGATTAGATAATCGGCTATACACCCGTGACAATCGCTATCATGAGTCTAGCGCAGAAGACTATAAGCTTGCTATGGAAGAACTGAGTCGTGTTCTCAAGCCTGGTGGTTCTCTTTTTATCAGTGTACCTTTCGGAAAATACCAAAACTTTGCCGAATTTCAGCAATTTGATAGTGCATTACTAGAGAAGGCCATTCAAGCCTTTGGCCCCGCCGAGTCCGTTGACAAAACTTTCTTTCGATACACTGATCAGGGCTGGCAAATAGCCACAGAAACCGAATGCTCCAATTGTGAGTATATGCACTGGTTTCTGCCAACCCCAGAAAAGCCGGACGCTCCTGATAAAGCTGCCGCTGCCAGAGCCGTCGCTTGTGTTCATATCCGCCGCTAAATGCCGTTTGTAAGAGTTCCCGCTATGGTATCCGTCAATCCTACGACAACGCCTGCACCCGTCCAGCAAATCACTCACGATAACGAACTCCTAGCCCTGATTCTCTCCCACCGCTTTACCGAGCCAGGGATTCACTTCTTTACCCCCAACGAGCTATCCCAGCAGCTTGCCTATATGAAATACGATGTCGGAAAAACCATTCCGGCCCACGTCCACAACCCCGTCCATCGGGACGTGTTCTATACCCAAGAAGTGCTATTCATCAAAAAAGGTAAACTGCGGGTCGATTTTTACAGCAAAACCCAGGATTATCTAGAGAGCCGCGTGCTGGAGGCTGGCGACGTGATTTTGCTCATCACCGGAGGCCATGGCTTTGAAGTGTTGGAAGACCTAGAGATGGTTGAAGTGAAACAAGGCCCCTACGTCGGCGACCAAGACAAAACCCGCTTTGAGGGCATTTCCGCAGACCAGGCCACCATCACAGACTAACCCCCATGGCATTTATCCCCGTCAACGAGCCAGCCCTCAACGGCAACGAACGCCAATACCTGCTGGAATGTCTAGATACTGGCTGGATTTCCTCCGAAGGCCCCTTTGTAGAGCGGTTTGAGACGGAAATGGCCCAGCGGGTGGGGCGACAGTATGGTATCGCCGTGGCCAATGGATCGGCGGCTCTAGATGTAGCCGTTACGGCTCTGGGGCTGGGGCCAGGAGATGAAGTCATTCTACCCACCTTCACGATCATTTCCTGTGCGGCGGCCATTGTGCGGGCCGGGGCCAAGCCCGTCGTCGTTGACGCCGACCCCATCACCTGGAACATGGATGTAGGTCAAATTGAGGCTCGCATTACCCCCCAAACCAAAGCCATCATGGTGGTGCATATCTATGGCCTTCCAGTAGATATGGATCCGCTGCTGGCCATCGCCCAGCGACACAACCTCGCCATTATCGAAGACGCTGCCGAAATGCACGGCCAAACCTACAAAGGCCAGCCCTGCGGCAGTTTTGGCAACATCAGCACCTTCAGCTTTTACGCCAACAAACACATCACCACGGGCGAAGGGGGGATGGTACTCACGGACGACCCAAACCTGGCAGAGCAATGCCGTTCCCTGCGTAACCTTTGTTTTCAGCCTCAGCAGCGCTTTGTCCACCAAGAACTCGGATGGAACTTTCGCATGGGTAACCTACAAGCGGCCCTCGGCGTAGCGCAACTTGAACAACTGGATCACTTCATTCAACGCAAACGCGACATGGGACAGCGTTACACCGAGGGTCTAGCCCATATCCCCGGATTACAGTTACCCCTCGCCGCCACCGATTACGCGGATAACGTCTACTGGGTCTACGGAATAATCCTCAAAGACGAGGTTCCCTTCGATGCTGCCGAAGCCATGCAGCGACTCAAGGCCAAAGGCATTGGCACCCGCCCCTTCTTCTGGCCCATGCACGAACAGCCTGTCTTTCACAAAATGGGCCTCTTTGAAGGTGAAAAATATCCCATTGCCGAGCGATTGGCCCGCCGAGGATTTTACATTCCCAGCGGTCTGGGTTTGACCGATACCCAGATTGAGCAAGTTCTGATCGCAGTACAAGAGGTGATGGAATGACCGTCTTTGATGCCTACGCCCAGTACTACGATTTGCTCTATCAAGACAAAGACTATCAGGCAGAGGCCAACTTCGTCATTAGCTTAGTCAACGCCCATGCGCCGAAAGCCAAAACGATTTTAGAGCTAGGCTGTGGTACAGGACGCCACGCAGAATATTTTGTAGACGTAGGCTATCAAGTTTGGGGAGTCGAGAAAAGTCCTGAGATGATAGCTCAGTGTCAAAAGCGGTGGCTACAGCTTCCAAAAGATAAACAACAGGCTTTCAATCCGGTAGAAGGCGATCTTAGATTGATTAATCTAGATCAGAAATTTGATGTCGTTATTGCTTTATTCCATGTTATCAGTTATCAAACAGCCAATCAGGATATTCGACGCGCATTTGATAATGTCCGAAATCACTTGAAGCCTGGAGGTCTTTTCATCTTTGACTTCTGGTACGGCCCAGCCGTTTTAAGCGAAAAGCCTGAAATTCGTGTCAAGCGCCTAGAAAATGATCGCCTCAAAGTCATTCGCATTGCTGAGTCAAATCTTTTATTCAATGAAAATATTGTCACTGTAAACTACGAAATTTTCGCTGAGGATAAAATTCAGTCAAATACCCATGTTCTCCATGAATGCCATCGGATGCGATATTTCTTTCTGCCAGAACTAACAGCTTATCTAGAATCTGCCCAACTCTCACAGATTGAATACATGGCTTGGTTAACTGGAGAAATTCCCAGCTTAAGTACCTGGGGAGTATATGCGATAGCGAGATTACCATGACGGTTAAGAAGGTTGCTTTTATACACTTCCCCCATAATCCAAGTTCGGCACGATTAGAAACCATGCCGTTTGCTTTAAATACAGTCACCTCTCTAGAGAAGATTGGCTGGAAGATTGATTTGTTTCTGTGGGAAGGACAAAGTCATCACTACGACAATCTATTTTCTGATGGCATCAAGGTCTATTATCAGAAACTTATTGGTGTCAGAAAGCTGCGCTACCTAGGGCCATCGCGCTTCTGGATGCAGTTTCGAGTTTTGCCGAGTCGCTATGACTACGTTTTCGGAGTCGGCCAGATTGGCGCATACATTGCTGCATTGATTGCACAATCTAGCCATTGCCCCTGGATTTATATGAACGATGAGTTTGCTAGCTGCTGGGATGGTGAGAGCATCCATCGTGGCTGGGCTGCTCACGAAATTAATGCCGCTAAAAGTGCGGCCATCATTATTGCTCCTGATGAACAACGGATTCCCGAACTCAAAAAAGAGCTAGGCTTACCAGATAAAAAATATGTTGCTTTGCCAAATATTCCATCGCCACGATATCCTGTAAAAGAAATTAACTGGCGCAGCCTCCTAGGATTACCTGAAAATGTAATTCCGTTCCTCCACGCTGGCTCAGTAGCGGATTGGGCTCAAATTCCAGAACTGCTATCAAGTGTTCCCTACTGGCCTGAGAATACAGTTCTTATTATTCACAGTCGATCCAGTCAGGGGCTAGAAGATTACAAGCGTAGCCTTGCCCATTTAGATGTTCCAGGTCGTGTCTACTGGAGCATGAGTTCGCTAGATGAAGCTAGCCTTAATTCTTTAGTTTACTTCTGTGCAGGTTCATTTGCCCTATATCGAAACACTGGCCCCAACATTGATTTGGCTGGATTTTCTTCTGGGAAGCTAATGCGAAGTATTGCCTATGAAAGACCAGTGATTGCTTCTCGATTAACTTCCTTTAAGTTTATTGAAGATTTTGAGTTAGGAGTTCTAGTCGATCATCCTGCCGAAATTCCAGCAGCCATTGATAAAATTTCTACTAACCCTGCTATGTTTTCTCAAAACTGCTCTCATTTCTGCCGTTCAAAAGTTTCCTTTGAAAAGAGTTGGGCTGATTTCTTCATTAACCTGACAGCAATCTAACCAGAAAGTCAGTATCACCCATAGCTTAATTAATTAACTAATTAACTAACTAACTAACTAACTAACTAACTATCTATCTATCTATGACCCTATCGGTTTACATCCTCATCCCCGTCCACAACCGCAGGGTCGTTACCTTGGCCTGCCTAGAGATTCTCCATCGCAATGACGACCTAAGCCTGTTGCATCAGTACAAGCAGAAATAGGCGTATCCATTCCCACTTTTATCGCCTCTCGCATCCCCGGTACCGACAACAGATAGAGCGTTTCTTGAATTGCTGATCAGTCGCTTTCAGAGAGTAGAACAGCTTTAGTATGCTCTCCAGCAATCAAAATCGGCTGATGAGACTGGTTAACCGTTTCAATGAGTCCCGATAAATTTTGGTGTGCTTCATTAACAGATAGTGTAGCTATGTCAGCTCCCCTTTATGGGCTGCTTTCTAGCCCTTCCACAGCGTCCGCATAGCTGTAGATTTCAATACCCAGCGCCTCTGCCACAGGCCGCGCCCGATCATCCACCATCGGCGAAATCACAATCTTGCGGCTAACAGGTCGTTGTTCGTGCTTTTCGTAGAAATCTACCTTGCGGCCAAAGCTATACATTCCAGCCTTATCGATAGAAGACTTGATTTCGCAGGCAATGGTCATCCCGTTTTGGATAATCAAATCCAATTCCACCTGGTCAGGACGACCAAACACTTCTCCCCCATGGTCGTAAAGATTGAGGTTCAACACTTCTACCCCAAAAGACTCCGTCAGAATACCTGCTAGAGCATTGCGAAAACTTGCTTCAGAGGACAACCCCCACCGAGATCCCAAAGCACCGATAGTACTCTCATATCGTTTATCTAAGCGTCGATTTTCGGCCTGTTGATCGTCCCACCGACGATTTTGGTCAGCTCTTTCCTCTTCCCACCGACGATTTTGGTCAGCTCTTTCTTCTTCCCACCGACGATTTTGGTTGGCTCTTTCTTCTTCCCACCGACGATTTTGGTCGGCTTTTTCCTCTTCCCACTTACGGTTCTGTTCATCCCACTTGCGATTTTGCTCATCCCACTTGCGGTTTTGTTCGTCCCACTTGCGGGCTTGCTCCTCCCGATCCCGCTGTAGTTCAGATAGGATGCGGTCAAATTTGATGTCGGCCTCCCGCCGCCCCATGTAAAAGTCGGAAACCGTTTGCAAGATAAATTCTCTCACCTGGGGTTCTTGGGCCATTAACCGGGGGAGTTCTTGCCGAATGATGGCAATGATTTCAGACTGCTCCATCGTGGGCTGTACTGTGGGATGCTCACTATTATAGTCAGGATGGCTTACGCATCGAATCACCCAGCCGCCCATGCCCCCATCGGTCTACATCCTCATCCCCGTCCACAACCGCAAGGCGGTCACACTCACCTGCCTAGAAACCCTTCAGCGCCATGGCGACCTAGACCGCTATCAAGTGGTGGTGATTGACGACGGCTCCACCGATGGCACCACCGAAGCAATTCAGGCCCGCTTTCCCCAGGTCACCCTTCTCAAAGGCGATGGCAACCTCTGGTGGACGGGGGCTATCGTCAAAGGGATGACTTACGCCTACGACCAAGGGGCCAACTTTTTTGTTTGGCTTAATGATGACACATTGCCTTTAGCCGGAACCCTGACAACGCTAGTTAATCACTGCGTTCAAGCTCCCAAACGCCTAGCTGCCGCCCAGTGCTACGCCGACGAAGCCCTCACCCAACCTACCTATGGCGGCCAGCTTAAACACCCGCTCTCCATTGAATTAGTCGCCACCCCCCAGGGCCAAACCCGTCCCTGCGACTGCATGAGCGGCAACCTTGTTTGCCTGCCGTGCTCCATCGTGGATGATATCGGCTATCCCCCTGCCGACCGCCTGCCCCACTGCCGTGCCGACATTGTCTATACCCTGACCGCCAAACGGGCTGGATACGAACTCTCGGTGCTAGGAAGTGCCGTCGCCCTGGCTGTCCTCAACCCCTTCGACCAAGGCTGGGCCTTCAGCGAGATTCCCATGGGCCAGCGGTGGCGACAGTTGAGCAGCCTTAAGTCCAACATCCACCCGCCCACCTACTGGGTATATTGCAAGGCTGTATTTGGCTGGCTTGGCCCCTTGCTCTTTGTTGCGGTTTATCTAAAATTATTGGGATTTACCATCGCTCGGTTCATCTTGCCCTTAGCCTGGTTAAAGCAACTCAAAACCCTCAAGGATCGGGCACGATGAACCGAATGTTGATTCCCACTCTGCAACCATGAGCGGCGTTTTTATCCTCATCCCCGTCCACAACCGCCGAGACACCACCCTGCGGGGGCTAAGCCAGCTTTACCAAGATCCCACCGTGCAGCAATGGCCAGAGTTGCATGTGGTAGTAATTGACGACGGTTCCACCGACGGTACCGCCGAGGCCATCCAGCAAGCGTTTCCCCAGGTCAAAATTCTGTCAGGCGACGGCAATCTATGGTGGACAGGGGCAATGTGCTTCGGCATGGAATACGCCGTTCAGCAAGATTGTGAAGCGGTGATCTGGCTAAATGACGACTGCCCCCCCACCCCAGGCAGCCTAGCCGCCATGCACCGGGCCTCTCAGCAGCAGGGCAACGCCATCATCGGAGCCGCTTGCTACATCGCAGAAACCCACACCCTTAAACCCACCGGAGCCAAAGGCCGCACACCTATGTATGCTCAACCAGGGGACTTAGTGCCCGTCGATGAAATGAGCGGCCATTGTGTCTATATTCCAAGGGCCGTTATGGACAAAATTGGGTTTCCAAATGTCCGTCGTTTCCCCCACTACCACGGCGACAGCAGCTACAGCCTACGTGCCACCCGCTCCGGCTTTTCCGCCTACCTATTAGGCGATGCCCAGGTGATGCATCCCGGCATGATTAAGGCTAAACCGGAGGATTTTGTTGACTTCAAGTCAGCTTCTCTGATCCAAACTTTTCATCAAGTTTTCCTGAGCCAGAAATCTCTTTACTATTGGCCTACCCAGTATTTTTACAACGTCGAAAAATATGGCTATGGATTAGGCGTAGGAATCTTCCTCCTTAAACAAAGTCGATGGCTAGCTAAATGGCTATGGCTTACCTTATCCGTCCCCAAGGCGGTAGCCTCATGACTCAACCGTACTGGCTGAAATTGTTCGTGACCCACTGGCCAACTGCTGATTGCCTGCCCATCTCCAAAGTAGGTTGGGTGCAGCGAAGCGGAACCCAACACTCGCCGAGGATTTCAGACTTGTTGGGTTCTGCTATCGCACCGCCCAACCTACGAGAAATCAATGCTTTTCAGCGTTGTGTCAGTCAGCCAGGGCTAACTGACACACGAAAAGAAGTTCCCAGGGATGAGTCAGGAGATGGGTAAGACGCTACTGGTCACGGGAGGCTCAGGGTTTATTGGTTCTGCGGTGGTGCGCTATCTCATCCAGCAAACGCCCCATACCGTCATCAATCTCGATAAGCTGACCTATGCGGGCCATCTCGAATCTGTGGAGATGGTGGCCAACCATCCCCGCTACCATTTTGAGCAGGTGGATATTTGCGATGGAGCCGCCCTCACTCGGATTTTTCAAACCTACCAACCTACGGCCATTTTACACCTGGCCGCCGAAACCCACGTGGATCGTTCTATCGATGGCCCTGCCGCCTTTATTCAAACCAACATCGTGGGTACCTACACCCTGCTAGAGGCTGCTCGCACCCATTGGCAAACACTCGATGCCAAGGCCCGATCTCAGTTTCGGTTTCACCACATTTCCACCGACGAAGTCTTTGGCGATCTCGGCCAAGCAGGCGGCTACTTTACCGAAACTACCCCCTACGCCCCCAGTTCGCCCTACTCCGCCAGCAAGGCCAGCGCCGATCATCTAGTGCGAGCCTGGCACCGTACCTATGGTTTGCCCATCCTGATTACTAACTGCTCCAACAACTACGGCCCCTACCACTTCCCAGAAAAGCTGATTCCCCTGATGATTCTCAACGCCCTGGAGGGCAAACCCCTGCCCGTCTATGGCCAAGGGGCACAAATCCGCGACTGGCTCTACGTGGAAGACCATGCCCGCGCCCTCCATACCGTGCTAACCCAGGGACAGCCAGGGGAAACCTATCTGATCGGTGGCCATCAGGAAGTTCGCAACCTCGATGTGGTGATCGCCCTTTGCGACCTGTTAGAAGAACTTGCCCCCCAAAAGCCAGAGGGGGTAGCCCGCTATGCCGACCTGATTACCTTTGTCCCAGACCGTCCTGGTCACGACCAGCGCTACGCCATCGATGCCAGCAAAATTCAGCGGGAACTAGGCTGGCAACCGCAGGAAACCTTCGCCACTGGGCTGCGCAAAACCGTGGCCTGGTACCTGGCCCATCGCGGCTGGTGTGATCGGGCCTTGGCCAATACCTATAGTCGTCAACGATTGGGGCTAAACCCATGAAAGGCATTATTCTATCGGGGGACTGGTACCCGCCTCCCTACGATCACCTAGGCATCCATAATCAATGGCTTCCCGTTTATGACAAATGACAAAATGTTTTAATAAGGATCTCACCCCATGAAGCAACCTCGCTGGTTGAAGATAATATCTGCTCGATGGTCTACGGATCCACTTAAGAAAGGATTAAAAAAGGCCTATTTAAGTCTGCAACCCTACGATGGGCCAACGCTATTTACCACTCGTGGGCCAAGCCGTTGCCAACTCATTTCGGAGGTGGCCAAAGCCGCAGGGGGCTATCACACCACCCTGAGAAAGGGCGATACCTATAGCTTTCCTCTACCTAAGTCGAATCATCCAGCCATTGCCGCTTTCTTTGCGCAGTATGCCAGCGGTGAATATCCTCCAATTACGGTCTCCGAAATCCCAGGTGGCCGCATCTATGCCAACGGTGTTGTGTTATCTCCCGATGGCACAACCTTGGCCCGTGATCTATCCTTAGACTATACCCATCCCTTCGAGTCGCACTATTTACTAAACCGCCCGATTCACCGCAGTCAATCTCTCAAAGGCCGTGTCCTAAGTGTGGCCTCCTGGCAAACCCACAGCTATTACCATTGGCTTCTTGATGAATTACCGCGTTATTTGTTGTCCAACTTGCCCGACTATGACCAAGTGGTTTGCTCTAGAAAAACCAGCGCTTATCAAGCCGCCATTGAACACCTTGGTTTAGATAAAAAGCCCATTGTGTTTTTGGATCGCATCAAACACTATCAATGTGATGTTCTGATTGTTCCGTCCTATGTCAGCACCACTGGGCAACCCAGTCCTTACCTGGTAGAGCGACTTACTCAGGCGGTTACTCCTCTTATTAAGGACTCAGCCTCCTATCCTGAGAAAATTTTTATTTCTCGTCAATTAGCGGGATTGAGACGAATCGTAAACGAAGACGCCCTATTTCAAAACCTTGAACCCTATGGATTTACTAGGGTTCGCCTTGAAGATTTCTCATGGCAAGACCAAATCAATCTTTTCTACCATGCCCGCGAGATTATATCTCCCCATGGGGCAGGACTTGCCAACCTAGTATTCTGTGCTCAAAAACCCTTGGTAATTGAGCTATTTAACGCCAACTATATGCATTGGTGTTTTTGGCAGTTAGCTACGTTAGTGGGCGCGAACTATCAACCCTTCGCTTTCCCTAGAGCAGGTAAGGTTCAGCAAATACCATCTGCGGGTGCCTTAGATATTGAGATTTCTGATATTTCTAGTTTTCTAGAGGCTTATCGGTACTTTTCCTAGGTTTCAGGACAGAGTTATGCCCTACCATTCTATCGAATCCTAGCGTCAGCGATCCATCTTTATCACTAACAGAGTAGATATCATAAGCATCTGGGATCAGAGACAAAATCTCGTCATCTGTAAGACTAATATGCTCAAAGAAAATCATAGGACTGGCCAATTTAATTACCTCTTTAAGCCCTTTTAATACAGATATCTCATGACCTTCTGTGTCAATTTTTATGATTTGGGGGGCTGTTAAAATATCGTCTTTTATAAGCTGATCTCCTACCCGACACTCAATGGTTATCATCTTAGTCATTGTTGCTTCTGGAGAGGCTTCTAATGTTCCAGTAGCACTTCTCCCTTCGGGAATTGTGAGGGTTGCCGTTCTATTCTGATCTGACAAGGCATAGGGTAGGCCTTGAACCTTGGGAAAAGGCTGATTTGCCGTTTGTGCTAGGGCAAACATGGCTGGGTTTGGTTCAAAGAAATATAGTGATTTGACAGGTGTTTCTTTAGCAATTTGATAGCTTAGAAGCCCACAGTTAGCTCCTACATCCCATAGAGTGGTGTCAGCCTGAATATGATTTGAAATAGAAGCTAAAAGACCTTGTTCTTCAAAGTGATCTCCTAATAAATGATTGAGCCAGTAAAAAGCAGAAAGGTCTCGAAAGTCAAGATTAACTTCCTGTCCTTCGGGTAATTGAAGGGAAAAACTCTGAAGCCCTGGCAACCTAGGGGCAAGTAAACGAATAAGCAAGCCTGCCCCCTGAAGATGAAGGCGGCCATGCCAGATTTTATAAAAAGCGATGAGAAGTTGAGAGAGCATAATAAAGGAAACGAGAGTCCTTGATAAATGAACCTCTTTTATACTTTAACCGCCTACCCGCCCTATATTGGCGGTGCCCAGCTTCATCAGCACCTCCTGGCGCAGCAGTTGCAGGGGCGGCATTCCATCCAAGTGGCAACCTTTTGGAACCACAACCGCACCGACTGGCTGCTGGGCACCACCCTCAAGGCCCATGCTCGGCCCTACAATTATGAGGTCGATGGGGTGCCTGTCCATCGGTTGGGGTTGGGTTGGGGAGCCAAACTACGGATGGCCCCCTGGTTGCCGCTGTACTACCCCTGGATGGCGGCGGCGCTGCCCCCGATTGCGGCGGTGATTGCGGAATCCATCACGGAATTGGCCTACAAAAGCGACCTCATCCACAACGTCCGCATTGGTCGGGAGGGATTGACCTACGCTAGTTGGCAGGTGGCGCGGCAGCGAGGGATTCCCTTTATTTTGACCCCGGTGCATCATCCTCGCTGGGTGGGCTGGCGCTATCGGGAATACATTAAACTCTATCAGCGGGCCGATGCGGTGATTGCCCTCACCCAGGCCGAGGCCAAGATTCTCCAGGGGCTGGGCGTTCAGGAAGACCACATTCATGTGACGGGCCATGGCCCTGTGCTGGCCTCCCATGCAGAACCAGAAGACTTTCGTCATCGCAACGGCATCGTTGGGCCGATGGTGTTGTTTTTAGGGCAGCACTATCCCTACAAGGGCTTTCGGCAGGTGTTGGAGGCCGCCAAGACCGTGTGGGCACAGCAGCCGGAGACCCAGTTTGTCTTCATTGGCCCAGCGGTGAAGGACTCCGAGCGGGCCTTTGCCGAGATGGCCGATCCGCGCATCCATCGGCTGGGGTCGGTGGATTTGCAAACCAAAACCAACGCCCTGGCCGCCTGCGATTTGCTCTGTGTGCCCTCTAGTCAAGAAAGTTTTGGCGGGGTGTATACCGAAGCCTGGAGCTTTGGCAAACCCGTCATTGGCTGCAAGATTCCGGCGGTGGCGGAGGTGGTGAGCGATGGGCAGGATGGCTATTTAGTAGAGCAATCGACTCCTGAAATCGCGGATCGGATTCTGGATTTGCTCAACCATCCCCACCAGGCGCACCAAATGGGGCAGGCGGGCTACCAAAAGGTGCAGGAACGCTATAGCTGGCCCAGCTTAGCCGCCAAGACTGAAGCGGTTTATCGGGGGCTGATGGGGTTAGAAACCTCAAACCAATCAGGCCCATGATACCGCCTAGGGCTGGAGGGCTTCGGGAGAATCGGGATGGGCTGGATTAGCTGGATTGGCGGGCTGGGCAACGCCTGTGAGGTATTCCGGGTGTTGCAGTTCGCGCACCTTTAGCACAATCAGATATTCGTAGAAGGCTTGCAGAGTACACCACGCTAGGCCAGCCCGACCGTCCAGAATGCCGCCGAGGATAAACATCATATAAAACCAGCGCACCAGGGGACGGGCGGGCAGCCGTAGGGATAAATCCTTCAGGGCGCGGCGACGTTCTACCTCGGATCGGCCCCAAAGCAGGGCTTGCCAGTCTACGCTGCCGTCTTCGATCTGGCGCAGGGTTTCCTTGGCTTCGTCGGTAGAGTAGCGGTTGTGCTTGTCGATCCAGCGGCTGAGGCCCTTGCTGCAAGTGTAGTGGGGGTAGGTTTCCGTCAAAAACCCGGTGGGGCCGTCTACCACCTCCCGTTCGGTGTGGCCATAGTCGTCAAACCACACCCGATCTCGCTTCAGCAGGCGCAGTTGGTAGCGGGGAAACTGGGTGCTGCGCCGAATCCAGCGGCCCATAAACATCACCCGTTCCGCCACATAGTAGGCCACGGGGTCGGGTTGGGTGATGGCCCTCAGGCATTCCTCAAACAGGGCTGGGGTCATGCGCTCGTCGGCCTCTAGGATGTAGGCCCAGTCGTGCTGGTAGGGCACGTTTTGGAGCATCCAGGTGCGCTGCTGGCCGTGGCTGGCAAAGGGGTGCTCAATCACGCGGACGGGGTACTGGCGGGCGATGGCCTGGGTGCGGTCGTCGCTGCACGAGTCCACCACAATCACATCGTCGGACACCAGGGCCGACTCGATGCAGGCGGCAATGTCCCGTTCTTCGTTGTGGGTGAGGATAAAAATAGAGATCATGACGATGGTCAGAGGGTAAATGAAAGGGGGTGGCACTGAGCATGGGGACTGTCCACCGGGATCAACTCCGTGCGGTAGACCATCAATTGATGGAAGAGGCCTCTTCTAGCGGGGTGTTATCCTGTGACCACCCAGAGACTCAGATCCGTCTTTAGGGTACCCAGACCAGCCCGGTTATGACCCAAAATCAGCCGATCAGAAACACGCTCTTTTGCTGCGATCCAGCCTACCCATAGGGGTAGCCTAGTCAAGACTTTGCGATCTACCCAGGATGAAGGGCTATAAACCCAGCTCATTCTTATCGATCCCTTATGTTTTCAATATAGGATTAAAGGTTGGTACATATCTTGGAAAGTCCTAGTTTTCATCCTTTTTCGTTCCTGAATCTTTGTTTTCGGTGACCGCTTCCCATGTCTGATATTTTCCCTGTCGTTCAGGTTCAGCAGGTTCTTAACCGCTCTTTAACTCACTTGGAATCGATGATATTAGTGAGTTCATGGAAAGGAATTCGGTATAGAACCATGGCTAAAGAGTCGGGCTATGGCGAGGAATACCTAAAACAAATTGGGGCTAAACTTTGGGGGGATATTTCCCATAGTCTGGATCGGACAGTTACCAAGAAAAATCTTCGCCTAGTCTTACAAGAGGCGTTTCAGTCTTCGCCGCTGCTCCTGTCATCAAATCCCCTGTCTGGGCCAGGGAGTTCTCCGATGTCCTCTGATCCATCCTATGTGTTTCCCTCAGGGCCGCTACCGTCCGACTCCTCGCTCTATATCCATCGCCCCCCCGCCGAGGCCACAGCCTTTGCGGAGATTGATCAGCCGGGTTGCTTGCTGTGCATCCATGCGCCCCACCGCTACGGCAAAACCTCGCTGTTGCGGCAGGTGATGACCTACGCCAAAAACCAGGGCTACCGAGCCTGCTTGCTCGATCTCCAGGAGGCCGACAGCCGTTTGCTGCGGCGAGCGGATCTGCTGCTGCCCTGGCTCTGTCGTCGCATGGCGGAAAGGTTGGGGCTTTCCCATGGGGAAAACATGCCCTGGGATCCGCACCAGGGGATTAAGGTCAACTGCGGTCTGTATTTGCAGCGGGTAGTACTAGAACAGACGGAAACGCCCCTGGTGCTGGCCATTCATGCCCTAGAGATGGGGCTGGGGCAAGCCTCGGTGGCCCAGGATTTGCTGTCTATGCTGCGGCTGTGGCACGAGCAGGCCCAGGGCACCCCCCTCTGGCAGCGTCTGCGCCTGGTGCTGGTCTACGCCAGCGATAGCCCCACGGTCTTTTCCACTCTCAATCCGCATCCGCTGCTATCGAGTGTTTCGCCCCTAAACCTGGGGCGGTCGCTGCGGTTACCGCCCCTCAGCCCCGACCAGTTTTTGGCCCTCGGTCGCCGCTACCAGTTGGACTCCTTTGAGGATGCCACCCAGCAATCGGCCATTCACGATCTCTATACCTTAATTGCGGGGCATCCCTACCTGGCTCACCTGATCTGCTATGCCCTGCAACAAGGTCAGCAGAGTTTACATGATGTGTTAGCCACGGCAACCACCCCCGACAGCGTCTTTTGGCACCACCTGCAAGAACGCCTAACCCGCCTCCAGTACTATCCCAAGGCTAAATCCGCCCTGCGCCGGGTGGTGCTCGGCAACGGCGTGCCGGTGGAGGGGCTGACCCTAGAACAGTTGATGAGCCTAGGGCTAGTTCAGGTAGAAGATGGCCTCGTGCATCCCCTAGGGGAGATCTACCGCCACTTTTTTGCCACCTATCTGACGGAGGACGAAACCGCCCCTATCGCCTCCTAAGAGTACTCCATAAAAACAACTATCCGTTAGCGATTGACCTCACCCCTCACCCCTGCCCCTCTCCCAGAGGGCGAGGGGTTCTGAATCCGGCTCCCCTTCTCCCTAGGGCTACTAAGTACACACATCTTGCTTTCATGCCGCAAGTCCTTGGAGATCCCCCTAAATCCCCCTTAAAAAGGGGGACTTTGACTCCGGTTCCCCCCTTTTTAAGGGGGGCTAGGGGGGATCGATTCCCTGTATCGTCTACGTTAAGGACTTATGTGTACTTAGTAGC
>JBIPSI010000046.1:0-29857 GCA_044070495.1 Spirulina sp.
CGTTGTCGAAATCCGGACAAGCTATCGTAAGTCATAAGCCTTTGCCGAGATTGGTTGTGCTTTCTCAGCTTCGGCTAAAAAGCAGCCCGAGCAAGACTCGGGCTGCTTTTTCCTTTGGCCTTAGTCTAAACTCCAGTTAGAGAAATCGGGGCACTGTGGTAGTGACCCTGGGGAGACCGAGGCATCGGTGGGTTCATCGTGACCGGAGCCTCGACTAGGGTGGAGATTAGCGCTGGACGGGCCATCGGGCCTAAAATGCGGAGGGAATTTGCCCCGGCATGGTCTAACTCCGGCATGATCGAACGATGGTGAACGAACCAATGGCTGCGATGGAAACCCCAATCATCGATACATTGCTGAAGCAAGGCGTGCAGTTTGTGCGGGTGGTGTGGTGCGACAACGGCAACGTGATTCGCGGCAAGGCGATTCATGTGGGGGCCTTGGCGGGGCTGGAGGATGTGGGGGTGAGCCTATCGGCGGCGCAGCAGGCGGTGCCGGTGACGGTGGATGGAGTGGCAGCGGGCAGTGGCCTTGGCCCGGTGGGGGAGGTGTGGCTGCGGCCCGATTGGTCTACCCTGCGGACGTTGCCCTATGCCCCTGGCCATGCGCGGGTGGTGGGCGACATGGTGAGCCAAGGGCAACCCTGGCCCTGGTGTGGGCGGCAGTTTTTGCGACGCATGGTGCAGCAGGCAGCGGAGGCGGGCTATCACATCCAGGCGTCCTTCGAGCCAGAGTTTTATTTGCTGAACGGGCAAACCCTGGGCCTCATTCCGGCGGATCAGACCCCCTTTGCCGCCACCTTGGCCATGGATATCCACAGCGAGGTGATTAATGCCATCGCCGCCGCCCTGATCGATCAGGGCCTCGTGGTGGAGCAGTACTACCCTGAATCTGGCCCTGGGCAGCAGGAGATTTCCGTGCGCTACACCGACGCCCTGGGCGCAGCGGATCAACAGTTGGTCTACCGAGAAACGGTGAAGGCGGTGGCGCGGCAGCATGGCTGGCGGGCCTCCTTTGTGCCGAAGATCTTCGCCCAGGCGGCGGGGAGTGGTTGCCATCTGCACCTCAGCCTGTGGCAAACCAATGACCAGGGCGAGGCCCAGAACCTCACCGGGGATGCCCAGGGAGGTCTTTCTGCCGCCACGGCTCACTTTATGGCGGGGGTGCTGCATCACCTGCCCGCCCTCATGGCCCTGACGACGCCTAGCCCCAATTCCTACCGTCGTTTGCAACCCCAAGCCTGGAGCGGAGCCTACCGCGCCTGGGGGTTCGACAACCGGGAAGCGGCCCTGCGGGTGCCCAGCCACCCCACCCTGCCTAGCCCCACCCACTGGGAACTGAAAACCCTGGACGGTGCGGCCAATCCCTACCTGGCCCTGGGGGCGGTGATGGCGGCGGGGTTAGACGGCCTGCGGCGGCAATTGCCCCTGCCCGATCCAGTGGCGGTGGATCCGGCTACCCTGTCTGAGGATCAGCGGCAGGCCCTGGGCATCGACCGTTTGCCCACCAGCCTAGAGGCGGCGGTACAAGCCCTAGAACAAAATCCCGTGCTGGCCCAGGCTCTCGGATCTGAACTCACCCAAACCCTGATTGCCGTACGCCGCACCGAAATCCAAGCCCTCGCCACCCTCACCCTAGAGGAGGAAGCGGCTCTGCTGCTGGAGCGCTACTAATCGCAACCCATTTTTCTAGGCACTCATCGCGACTGATTTTCCTAGGCCAACATCAGTTCGGTTTAAGCTCAGTGACTCAATCCCCTTGAGCCCTCACCCCCAGCCCCTCTCCCACGAGGAGAGGGGAGCTAGAAAAGTTCAAAGTCCCTCTCCCCAAGGGAGAGGGATTTAGGGTGAGGGCTAGGGTGCAAGCCGGAAGCAGGTTTCTAAAGATTGCAGTACTTGGCTTAACCCGAACGGAGTTTAGGCCACGGGCTGGGCGGTTCGTAGGGCTTGGATCGTGGCGATCACGCCATCGGCCACCTGTTCAATTTCATCGGCGGTGGTGAAGCGGCCCATGCCAAAGCGGAGGGTGGCGTAGGCGAGGTCGTCGCTGTGGCCGAGGGCTTTGAGGACGTGGGAGGGCTGGCGGCTGGCGGAACTACAGGCCGACCCAGAGGAGATCGCCACCAGGGATCGCAGGCCCAACAGCAGGGCTTGGCCATCGACCCCTTTTACGCTGAGGTTGAGGTTGCCTGGTAGCCGCTGGCTGGGGTGGCCGTTGAGGAAAATCCCGTCGCAGACCTGTAACCTGGCCCAGAGGTAATCGCGCAGCCCCTTGAGGCGTGGGGTTTCCGCCGCCATTTCCGCGAGACCCAGTTCCACCGCCTTAGCAAAGCCGACGATCTGGGGCGTGTAGAGGGTGCCGGAGCGCATTCCCCGTTCGTGGCCGCCGCCATGCTGTTGGGGGGCGAGAGTCACCCTAGGATCGCGCCGCCGCACGTAGAGGGCACCGATGCCCTTGGGGCCATAGACCTTGTGGGCGGTGAGGGACATCAAATCCACCGCCATGGCCTGCACATCCAGGGGCACCTTGCCGATGGCCTGGGCCGCATCGCTGTGAAATAGCACCCCCTTGGCCCGACAGCGCTGACCAATTTCCGTCAGGGGTTGCAGCACGCCGATTTCATTATTAGCCGCCATCACCGAGACCAAAATGGTGTCTTCCCGCAGGGCGGCCTCTAGCTCATCGAGATTCACTAACCCGTTGGCCTGCACGGGTAGGGTGGTGATCTCAAAGCCGAGGCTGGCCAGGTAGGTACAAGGATCGAGGACAGCATTGTGCTCGGTTTGTACCGTAATTATGTGTTTGCCCCGGCTGAAATAAGCCTCGGCTACGCCCTTGATGGCGAGATTGTTAGCCTCCGTGGCCCCGCTGGTGAAAACAATTTCCTCCGGGCTGGCGTTGATGGCGGCGGCGAGGGTGTCGCGGGCCTGCTTCACCGCCGCCTCTGCTTCCCAGCCATAGATATGGTTGCTGCTAGCGGCATTGCCAAACCGCTCGGTAAAAAACGGAATCATCGCCTCCATCACCCGTGGATCGACTGGGGTGGTGGCGTGGCCATCGAGATAAATCGGTCGCTGGGTCATGGCTGGTTTTCTCTTTACCGGAGGAAGACCTCCCCTATGCTCTGATGATATAGCGGTTCCACGGTTGTGGAAGGATGGCTATGGTCACCTGTAACCGCATTGAATGGGAGATTTGTCATGAATCGATGGGTACTGCGGATCGGGCTGGTAGGGTTGGTGAGTGTTTTGGTGCTGTTGGTGGGGCCAAGTCCGGCGGCGGCGGCCTTGGCTTGCCAGACCGTGGGAGACCATCGGCTGTGCTTGGAAACGGCAAAGCGAAGCGCCAAATATTTTTGGCAGTACCAGGCGGCGGTGACGGTGGATGGACAGCCGTTGCCTATTCAGCGCTACGACTGTCGGCCCCAGGCCCCAGCACCCTCGATAGGCATAGAACCTGGGGACACCTCGGCAAGAGACTCTACCCTGGCAGCGGCGGAAATTCAGGGCTTTGTGTGTCGAGCGGTGACCCCTCGACGTTGAGGGTTAGATTTAGCACCCACCCCCACCACCCAGCCGTCCAACTGTTGAATCGATCCCTCGCCCCCGCAACCCAGCCTCCTTACAGTAGAGTGGGGCTGGGAGTGAATGGAAAGGGTCTCACCGCAGGGGCATGGTTTCTGGATATGTTTTGATACTGGCGATGCTGGTACTGGGGGGAATCATTGCCACCGTCGGTGATCGCATCGGCACGAAGGTCGGCAAGGCTCGCCTCAGCCTGTTTAATCTGCGCCCCCGCCAGACGGCCACCCTGGTCAGCATTGCCACGGGCAGCGTGATTTCCGCCTCCACCCTGGCCATTTTGTTTGGCATCAGCAGCCAGCTCCGTACCGGGGTGTTTGAACTGGGGCGCATCCAGGCGGATTTGACCAACGCCGAAGATCAGCTCGCCCAGGCCCTCGCGGAGCAGGAGGGGGTGCGGGAGGATTTGCAAGCCGCCTCCACGGAACGGCAGCGAGCCTTGGCACGGCTACGGGAAATTAATCAATCCCTTGATGAGGCGGTGGAGCAGCAGGAGCGCACCGAAGCCCAACTGCAAGGCACCCGCGACCAACTGGCGGCGGTTTCGGAGCAGGCCGCCGCGCTGCGACAATCCACCGATGCCCTGCGATCCGAACGGGATCGCCTGGTGCAGCAGCAGGCCACCATTCGCGCCCAAATTGCCGACCGAGATGCCGCCATTGCCGACCTTGACCAAGCCATCGCCGAACGCGATACCGCCATTGCCGAGCGAGAACAACGGCTGGCCGACCTGCAAACCCGGCAAAACCTGCTAGCCCAACAGGTCAGCGACCTAGAAAGCCAATACCAGGGACTCTTTCAGGGCAGCATTGTGCTGGGGCGAAACCAAGAACTAGTATCCAGCGTGGTCACCATTGACAACCGTAGCGAAGCGCGGGAAGCCGTCAATCAGCTTCTCGCAGAGGCTAACCGTCGCACCATTCAGGCCATCGCCCCCGGCACCTCCCTGGATCAGCAAACCATTGCCATTGGCAACCAGGAGGTAGAACGCTTAATTGATCGACTAGCCGTAGGGGGCGAGTTTGTGATTCGGATTCTGTCCGCCGCCAACTATGTGATTGGTGAACCCTGCGTTGTGAATGGTGCAGAACCCTGTATTCGGGTGTTTGTGGACGCTGGCCCCAATGCCCTGGTCTATCCCCAGGGGGCACTGATCTCCAGCGTGGCCCTAGAAACCGCCACCCGCAGCGACCAAGAACTGGTGGAGCGCATGAATGTGCTGCTAGCGGCCACCCAGTTTATCGCCAGCCAGAACGGGGTAATCGAAGACGACATCATCATTGCCGACAACCGCACCGACACCCTACTGCGCTTCCTCACCGCTGTGCAGCAGGAAAACCAACCCCTCGATTTGCAAACCGTCACCCTTACAGAGGTCTACGCGGCAGGCCCGATTCAAGTGGATTTGGTGGCGGTTCGCAATGGCCGTAGACTCTTTAGCACCCGAGACTTTGTTGACTCTGGGCTCAACTTTTAATCCTAAATCCGGCTTGTTGGCCCCCGATATCAACGGGTAATGACTAGGGCTGTAGCTCGCGCAAGATGCCCAGGGCGGTTTTCTGGGCCGCCGTCCAGCTTAGGCGGTGCTGAAAGGTGTGCCAAGCCGTATGGGCCAGGGCTTGGTAGCGAGGATAATCGGCCATGTAGACGGCAATAAAGTCCCCATATTCAGCGGCGGCGGCACCGAGGGAGAAGGCGCACCCATTCACATCGGCTTGCAGCACCGTGGGAATGCCCCCCACCGCCGAGGCCACGGCGGGCACCCCGGCGGCATTGGCTTCGCTAATGGCCACCCCAAAGGTATCGGCCTGGGTCGGCAAAATCAAAAAATGGGCTTCCCCCAGCAGGCGATCAAACTGGGCCTCGCCCTCGGCGGTGGCTCGATCCACAAACCCATAGACCTTCACATAGTCCGGCAAGGGGCCTTCGTGCTGGGGTTGGCAACCCACCACCCAAAGTTCTGTGGGCAAACCCTGTTGGTTCAAATAGTCCGCGACGGCCAGGGCCAGGGGGCCACCCTTGCGCTCCCACTGCACCCCCACAAACAGCAGGCGACAGGGTAAGGGCGGACGGGCCTGAATCAGCGCCGCCACCTCTGCCTCGGCGCGATCCACCGCTCGGCTGGCCCCCCTGGGAATAATCCGCAGCTTGTCGGGAGCAATGTTGTACAGGCTCAGGGCAGACTGCACCGCCCATTCTGAGGTGAGAATCACCCGGTCGCAGCGGTCGAGAGCGGCCTGTTCGGTGGCATGGAGGTGGCGCTGGGTTTCTCGACACAGATTGGTGAGGTAGGGATAAAAATCCACCAAGCTGCCCAGTAGCGCATCTGTCCACAGCACCGTGGGCAGGTCGGTGTTCACCTGGGCCAGGGGAATGGCATTTTCGGGGCACAGCAGCAGATCCGCCCCCGACTGAGCCAGCTTGGCCCCTAGTTGCCGCCCGTAGGATCGGGATCGCCCTGGTTCTACGCCGCTGTAGTAGCTTTTCCCCAGCCGTCGATAGGCCATCCACTTTAGGCGCGTGACCGGATTTTTGCGGAGCGCCAGCGGCCCCAAAAAATCCAGTTCTACCCCCTCGGCCTGGAGCAATTCGGCAATTTTCTGCCCCGTGCCGTACAGCCCCAAATGGCGACGGGGCCAACTGGATCGATCTTGTACATCGTAGGTGGTTGCGTAGGCCACTTTCATCGCATCAGGTGTCCTAACAGGATCAGTAGATCACAAAGTCCCCGTAGCCCTCACCCCCAGCCCCTCTCCCAGGAGGGAGAGGGGAATTGGAAGTGATTCAAAGTCCCTCTCCCACGTTGGGAGAGGGATTTAGGGTGAGGGCTGGATCTCGGCAAAAGAGCATGTTTGTGATCTACTGAGGATGCTTTGATTGTCCCATCCTCCATCACCGGATGGCCCACCCCGTTCGTGATACAACCATTACGTACCTCTCAACGATTTTCCTGGCACGGCAATGAACCCCATGGCGCTACGCATTGGCAACGGCTACGATATCCATCGCCTGGTGGAGGGGCGGCCCCTGATTTTGGGTGGTGTCACCCTGCCCCATTCCCACGGGTTGGATGGCCACAGCGACGCCGATGTGCTCACCCACGCAATTATGGATGCCCTGTTAGGGGCGCTGAGCTTGGGGGATATTGGCCTGTATTTTCCCCCCGGCGATCCCCAGTGGGCGGGGGCCGATAGCCTGAAGTTGCTGGCCCAGGTCAACGCCATGGTGCAGGAACGGGGCTGGACAGTGTGCAATGTGGACAGCGTGATTGTGGCGGAACAGCCGAAAATGAAGCCCCACATTGAGGCCATGCGCTCCAAACTGGCAGCGGTGCTAGGTGTTGACCCCAGCCAAGTGGGAGTAAAAGCCACCACCAATGAAGGGCTTGGCCCCGTGGGTCATCAGGAAGGCATTGCCGTCCATGCCGTCGCCCTGTTAACCCAGGCCCAGTAGTTCCTGATTTTCCCCGTAACCCTACCCCTAGCTTTTGGTGACCGCGTGGGCATACAGCCATTTATTGATGTGATATTGGGCGGGTTTGCGGCCCTGTTCCCGGTGGTGGATCCCGTGGGTGGGGTGCCCGTTTTTCTAATGCTCACCGCTGGGGTGCCTAAGGACTTGCGCCACCGCTACGCCTTTGCCATCGCCCGCAATGTGGTGGTGCTGCTGATTGGGGCGTTGCTGATTGGCGGCAGTCTGCTCGATTTCTTTGGGGTATCCCTAGCGGTGGTGCGGATTGCCGGGGGCATGGTGGTGTTCCACGCCGCCTGGAAAGCGATGAACTCCGACCCTAAGCTCAACGACGTAGACAACCAAGACGTAGCCCAACGCCTCGACCAACACCGCGACATTTCCTTTATGCCCATGACCATTCCCCTGCTGGCGGGGCCGGGGGCCATTGCGGTGACGGTGGGGCTGGCGGCCCAATCTCGCACCGGATCGGCGTTGCCGTCGGGATTCCATCTGCTGGCGGCGGCGGCGGCCATTGCCCTGGTGGGGCTGAGCATCTTCCTAGCCCTGCGATCCTCCAGTCTGCTGCTGAAGGTGCTGGGGGCCAGCGGCATTCAGGCCATGAGCCGCCTGCTGGGGCTGTTTGTGATGGCCATTGGCGTGCAGCTCATTTTGAATGGCCTCGCCGACTGGCTCACCTCCCTGAATCTCGTGCTGCCTTCGATGCCCTAGACCCCCTCTGGAGACGTGGCGGCATCCAACGCAGCCACCACTTGGTCGTAAATTTCGTTGGCGTGGGCGGGGCTGGTGCCAATGCAGGTTAGCCCCAGTTTGCCGTATTCCGAAAGACAGCCCATCAGGTGAAAGGCGGCCCCTACACCCAAAATGGAGTTGAAATGCAGGCGATTGCTGACGATGATATCCATCAGGTCGCTGGGCAGTAGGCCTTGATACTGGGGCTTTTGCAGATTATCGGAGGCCCGATAGTAGCGCACCTGTTCCTGTTTGGTGTAGAACAGGCCATCCGTGGGGTTAAAGCGGCCCTCGGTCAGCATTTTCATGGCCATCAGGGGATGGGTAGTGCCGCCCTTGCGTAGGTTGATTTCAATGGCCTGGAGATCCCAGGTGGGGGCGGCTGGATCGCCCTGGCGCACGGCAATGAAGTCTACCCCGTAGCGCTCTAGGGCACCCTGGGCCGCCAGTTCTTCGCCAATGCGCTGGCCCATGGCCTGAATCGCCAGCCGATAGCCTGACTGGGCCGGAAAGGAGCAGCCCAGGAAAATTTGGCCATCGGGGCCGCCCAGTTCCTGGTCGTGGGTGGAGAGAATTTCTACGTCCCCCAAGGGCGTAATCCGTCCCTGAACACTGGGGGATTGCTTGTGGTCGCCCTCCACAAAGGCTTCGGCGATGGCCCCCAACTGATGAATTTTCTGGGAAAAGTGGGGCCAGGATTCGGTCTGGCACTGAAAGCTGAGGTCTCGGAGGGCATCCTGAAGCGTCTGGGTGCGGGTGGCATTGCCCACGGTGCCGGGGGCAATGGCGGCTAGGGGACGTAGGTCTAGGATGGCGTTGCCCTCGCCGGAAAAGCCCTCATCGAGCTTAATCACCATGCGTTGCAGGTCGGGCACCTGTTCCCACACATCGGCCACGGCGGCGGCTAAGTCTGCCTCCGAAAACACTAGATCGCTTCCCGGCGGGTGGGGGATGCCGCAGCGCCTAAAGATCTCCCGACTGCCGCTTTTGGTGCCCCAGCCCAGCAGGTCAGGATCCACCGCCAGCAAGGGCAAATCCAGTTCCAAGGACAGACGACGCTCTAGGGGAGTGGCGTTGTAGCAGGTGAGGTAGGCCCGTTGGGGATCCACCATGCGCCGAATCCGTTCTAGCAGCCGAGGCCGTTCCAGAATCTTTTGGGTGAGGGGCTTTTGGGAACTGTCGTAGGTGGCCAGCAGGGTCAGCCGTTCCCGCGCATGGGAGCTGGGAATCCCCGGCAATAGTTCCAGGTAGTAGTCCACAATGCTGGGGTGCAGCGGCTGGGAGGTGAGGTAGGTAATGCGCGTTCTGGGGTTGCGGAGCCGAATCAGGGAAAACAGCAACCGCTCTTCGTAGTAGTTCACCCCCTCCACCTTTTGCAGTTCCTCTTGGTTGAGGCTGAGGGAGGGCACCACCACAATCTGCCGCTCCTCGGTGTCAAAGGTATCGGCGGAACACCAGCGATCCCGCAACTGCCGCTGCAATTGCCGAAAGCGACTGTCCTGGGCCACGGGCGGCGATACTGGCCATCGACTCGACACCAACCCCTCCTAGGCGTCGCCCTAGTGCTTCCCTGGCATTACCCTGGAATTGAGTATAGAAGCATCGATCCCAAAAGGGAAACATCGCCCCCGGTCGGTGGTCTAGGTGAACGACCTAACCCCTGGCGAAAGATTCCAGGATTTTGGAAAAAAGTTTTCAACCTGTCCGGAAGCGCCCCGCCCCCCTCGTATTAGGTGAAGGTAGATGCACCCTGATTGTTAAACCCTGGGATACCTGGAGGGATCCCAGGGTTTTTCTTTGGTTCCTGGAATTCTTCTGTTGGGTGCCGAAAGCCATTGCGTCCCGCCCCAACTCTAAAACGCATTGACAATGTAAATACGTTTTGTCTAGGCTGTGGGCATGGATTCGTATAGCGCGGGATGCGGTGATTGGGTTAGATCGACGCTGGAATTTGCTGTACGTTGTCTTCATTGAGCGGGAAAACGACATCATTCGGATCATTTCAGCCCGTAAAGCGACTCGCAGGGAGTGGGAATTCTATGAAAGCTGAGGCGTTGAAAAAGCGTTTGGATCGGAATCGCCCCATGACGACCATTACCCTGCGGATGCCAGAGGATGTGATCGAGGATTTGAAGCGGGTTGCGCCGTTGCTTGGTTTTTCGGGCTATCAACCCCTGATGCGGGCTTATATTGGGCAGGGCTTGCGGGTTGATTTAGAGCGCTTAGAGGGCGATACGGTATTGGCCTTGGTGGCAAGCTTAAAGCGGCGAGGCGTGAGTGACGAGATCATTCAAGCGGCCCTAGGGAAAGTGGTCGGGAATCCAGTTTGAATAAGCCGTATTTCAGTGGATTCCCGAAGTCCCACAGCGGGTTAGCCCTCGCGCTGGTCGCTAAGGACACCGATTACCGATGGCGCTGCTGCACCTGGTCTACCTGGGCGGCAATGGTGGGATCGTAGAGGCGCAGGTAGTTCCAATAGTTGCCAAACACCGATTGAATATAGCCCCTGGTTTCGGGGAAGGGGATTTTGTCGGCAAAGTCGTCGGCATCGCGGTAGCCGCCTCGGCTAATCCAGTTGGCGACATTGCCGGGGCCTGCGTTGTAGCTGGCGATGGCAAACATGGAGTGGTTGTCGTACTCGCTGTGGGTGTAGTCCAAATACCAGGTGCCTAGTTTGATGTTGTCGTGGGGGTCGGTGATTTCGTAGCTGGTGATGGTGGGTTCGCGGTCTTTGATCCAGGTGGCAGTGTCGGGCATCACCTGCATTAGCCCGGTGGCCCCCGCCACGGAACGAATTTTGGGCATGAAGCGCGACTCTTGGCGAATCAACGCCAGCACCAGCAGCGGGTTGAGCTGTCGTTCCGCCGACCAGGATTGAATCAGGTCGGCATAGGGGAAGGGATAGACCCCATGCCAATAGTCGGGCTTTTGCTTCAGGGCTTTGTAGGCGGCGACCTCCTCTGGTTCATCCACCCAGGCGAGGCTGGCCACCTGGAAGATGCCGTCGATGTAGTCGCCCTGGGTTTGGCGCATCAGGCCATCCACAAACCGCTCCGGCACTAAGGGGTCTTGGCGGTTGACGTATTCCGTTTGCCAGCGCTCCCAGGCGGCTTGGTCTTGGCCCAGCAGGTAGAGTTCGGTGAGGGTGTCCGACCCAGCGGGTAGGGGGTTGCGGCGGGTGAGGGGGGCAATGGCGGGGACTTTGTCGCGCACGGTTTGAAAATCGCCCACATCCCAGCCCAGATGCACGGCGGAACGCCACGCAAAGTAGGATTCGGGGTGAACGGCGATCACCTGTTCCCACAGGGTTTGGGCTACGTCGTTTTGGCCAAGATCCAGCGCCCATTTGCCAGCCCAAAATCCGGCTTCGGCGGAATCATCGGCATCGGGGCTGTGCTTGAGGGCATCGCGACCCCAGCTTACGGCCATGGCCAAATCCCCTTGCTGGGAAGCGTTTCGGGCATTTTTGAGGCGAATTTCGGCGGCGGCTTCGCTAGAACTGTAGTCCTTGAGGATGGCTTCGCGGGTGGCCTGGGCCGACTCGGCACTGTTGAGTTTGTCCAAAATTTCCGCCCGTTTCAGCATGGCCTCGGCGGCGCGGTCGGGGAAGCGGGCAATCACCTGATCCAGCACCCCTAGGGACTGCTGATCGGACAGGCTGAGGGTGAGGCGCAGGAGTCCGGTGGCGGTTTCTGGCGCTTCTGGGAACTGTTGGTCAAGCTGGTTGTAGAGGGCAATGGCGCGGTCTTTTTTGCCACCAATCTGCAAGCCCCTGGCCGCTCGGTACAGGTTGCGGGGAGAGGGGGGAGCCTGGGCATAGGCGGGGCCAGCCTCGGCGTAGACATCCCGCCGCCAGAGGCCAAAGCCCACGGTCTGCCAGTCTTCGGGCTGAAGCTGGTCGGCAAACTGATTTTTCAATCGCAGCAGCACATCCCCCACGCTGGGATGGTGCAGCCCCGCCCGTGCAATGGTGATCAGCAGGGGCAGGGCATCGGCTCGGTTGGGGTCTTCCGTCAGCCGTTGGTGGGCCACCTCCACGGATTTGGGATGGTCGGGGAAACGTTGTAACAGTTCATCCCACCGAGCTGGATCCTGTTGCCCCAACTCAAACAGCACCGGGGCAATGGCGGGATCGTCGGTATAGTCTGTCAGCAGGCGATCCTGAGTCGCTTGGGCGGCTTCGGCTTGGTCAGCGGCGCGTTGGGCTTGGGCCTGGGCCAGCAAAATGTAGGGGGCCATTTCGGGATAGACCGCATCCAGTCCTTCTAATAGAGGAAGAGCGCTGCCGCCCCGATCCGCCGCAATTAAATCCAGCGCCAGCAGGTACCTAGCCCGGTGCTGGCTGATGGAATCGCGCCCCTGGGCATACTGGGCCAGCGCTTCTGCCCGTTGATCCGCCGATTGCAGGGCCAGATCTAGGACAGGATCCGCTTGGCGATTTTGCGTTTGCCCGTCCGCCGCTGTCTCCGCCGCCACCTCTTGATTACCGGAAAGACTGTTTCCCGCCGTATTCACCAACGCCGCCACCATCCCCAAGGACAGGGCACTCAGACCCGCTAGGGCCAGCAGGGGCAAACGCTGTTTGATCTGGTTAAGCATGGGAAGGCGGGGAATTCGGCTATGGGTTGTTGTAGCAGAAAATCGAGGTTTCGGGTGCCTGGGGTGGCCGCTTTGCTGAGGCTTGTACGAGATTTGGGTGAATCTCTGTTTGGCTAGGCAGGGAGACCCTGCCCCTACGGTTGGCCGGATTGGGAAGCCTGAAGCAGAGCATTGAGGGTTACCGATAGCGTTCCTCCTCCCTAGCCAGGGTTTGGCGATAATAGCGACGCTGCAAGATTTCCAGCTTGCCCCCGGTTTCTTGAATCAAGGCTCGTTGCCGTCGATAGAGTCCCTGGAACAGGTTGGCCAACAGTAAGGCGACCATGGCCACCACGAGTCCTACGGCGGTGGAGGTCAAGGCTTCCCCCACGCCCAGCGTCACCCCCGCTTCGTTGCCCCCTTCCCCCAGCCGCAAGGAGGACAGGGCTTCCATCAGCCCCAAGACCGTTCCGAGTAAGCCCAATAACGGGGCAATCCCCACCACCGTTTCAAACCAGGTTTGGAATCGCTTGAGTTGAGGGATTTCCGCCTGGGCCGCACTCTCTAGGGCGAGGGAAAAATCCTCCGGCGTGGCGTCTTCTAGGCTGAGGGCGGCCAGAAAAATGCGGGCCACGGGGCTATGGGGGCGCTGTTTGAGTAGGGCCACCGCCCGCTGGGGATGGTCGGCATAGGCACCGAGCACCGCCGTTAACCAAGCCCGCTGCTGCCGGAGCAGTTGCCACCAAAACCGAGTTCGCTCCACCGCCAGAGCCAGGGTGAGTACGGAAAATAAAAGAAGCGGCACCATCACGATGCCCCCCGCCGCCAAAAGGTTCGTCACAAGTCAACTTCCCCAGACTCAATAGATCGCAAATCCCCCGCAGCCCTCACCCCCAGCCCCTCTCCCACGAGGAGAGGGGAGCCGGAATTACTTCAAAGTCCCTCTCCCAATTTGGGAGAGGGATTTAGGGTGAGGGCTGGATCGTGGCACAAGAACGTGTTTGTGATCTACTGAGACTATGCCATGAGTTCATCTTGGCGTTAATTTTGGTCAGGGTGATGGTTCTATGGCGCGCAAATGGGGAACATTCCTAGGGTAGGCCGTTCTCATCGCCCACCCCATGGAGGACACCCCACCATGACCACCTTTAGTATTGTGATCACCACCTTCAACCGCCTAGATTTACTCAAGCGGGCGGTGACCTCGGCCCTCGCCCAAACCCACCCCTGCCAGGTAGTGATTGCCGATAATGCCTCCAGCGACGGCACCCAAGCCTACGCCGAAAGCCTAGGCCAGCGGGTGACCTACGTGCGTAACCCCACCAACCTAAACCACGCCGGAGCCGTCAACGCTGGCGCGACTGCCGCCACGGGGGACTGGATTAAACTGCTAGATGACGATGATTACCTCGCCCCCCACTGCATCGCCACTATGGCCGAGGCCATTGCCCAGCATCCCCAGGCGGTGATTTGCTCCTGTCGGGCCGCCCAGGTGAGCCGAGAGGGCCATGAACTGAGCCGCACCCCTGCCCCTGGCCCTGGGCGGGTGTTCTACATTCCCCAAGCCGCCATTCACTACGGAATGCTGCTGGAGCAAGTGCCCTTTGGTACGCCCGTGCAGGTGGCGGTGCGGCGAGATGCTCTGGTGAAATCTGGTGGCTGGGACGAAGCGATGACCAGTTGCGACGACATTGACTCCTGGATTCGGGTGGCGGAGCATGGCGATGCGCTGTTTATTAACGAGTGCTTGGCCTACCGCACCGTGTGGCCAGGGGGCTACGACCAAAAAATTCAGCTTCAGCAGCGCTTGGCCACCAACATTTTGATCAAATCCCGCATCTACAACCGCGTCAGCCCAGACTACCGCGATCATCTGCCCCCCCGCTCCGCCATTGAACGATACCTCCATCTACACTGGGGGCTGGTGGCCCTCAAACAGCGGCGGTTGGGTACAGCCTTAGCCCTCGCCGCACCGGGACTGATCTCCCCCCAAGCCTGGATCATGTTGCTCCAAGCCCGTCGCCAACGTTCCCATGCCGAGGCCAAAAGCCCAATTCCAAAACGAGTGTTGGTGGAATTGGGGGTAACGGCTTAAGGCAGTTGGGGCGCAGGTTGGGGCGCACCGCTGTGCGCCCGTACAGGACGTAGGTTGCGAACCAACGTACAGTGGAAAGGGTAAGTTTGCATTGATAAGGTTGCGTTGATTCGCCCATGCCCCAGGTGTCTCTGACTGAATTTTTGGCCGCTGTGCAATCGGGTGAGTTGGTGAGTTTTCCCACGGATACCGTACCCGCCCTTGCCGCCTTGCCCCAGGCGAGCGACCGCATTTACCAACTCAAACAGCGCAGCCAAACCAAACCCCTGATTTTGATGGGGGCCGATTTGACGGATCTCTGGCCCTACGTAGCTGGATCTGAGACCGATCAAGCCCAATGGAAAACCCTGGCCGACCGCCACTGGCCCGGAGCCTTGACCATCGTTCTCCCCGCCAGCCACCGCTTGCCCCCGGCCATGAACCCCGCCAACACGGGCACCCTGGGATTACGGATTCCCGACCATCCCCTAGCGCGATACCTGCTAGAGCGCACTGGCCCCCTAGCCACCACCAGCGTCAACCACTCTGGCCAGCCCGCCCTAGAAACCCTATCCGAGATTGCAGCGGAATTTCCTGAAATCACCACCCTCAGCCCCGCCGCCCTAGCCGAGATTTACCCCCAGCTTGGCCATGCCCCCGTGCCGCCGATGGACGAGCCGCAAGGATCCGGGCTACCGTCTACCGTGGTGGCTTGGCGGGATGGCAATTGGGACGTGCTGCGCCAGGGATCGGTCACGATTACGCCCTAGTGACCACGAGATTCTAGGGCCTCATCAAACCCAGAAGAGATCCCAGGAAGAGATCCCAGGGTTCTGGTAGGCTATGGGCAAGAATTTTGAAATTTATCCTAGAACCCTGGGATCTGACCGTCAAACCCTGGGAGTTCCCTTGAGTCCCCCTTCACCATGACCTCATCCCCTGACGCCGATGCCCTAGCCTCCCTGCAACTGGCCTACGACCGATTGCAGCAGCAATACCAAACCCTGGCCGCTTTTTTGGGAACAGCCTCCCACGAACTACGCGCCCCCATCAATCAGGTGATTAGCCTGCACCAGTTAATTTTGGAAGACCTGTGCGAAAGCCCGGAGGAAGAACGGGAATTCATCGGCCAAGCCAACCAGGCCATCACCCGAATGCTGCACAATCTGGATACCCTGATTAGCCTCTCCAAGCTGGATATTGGGGCGATATCCCCCGTTTGTGAGCCGATTTTCTTGGAAACGGTGCTGAATAAGGTGCGGCAGTTTACCGAAATGCAGTGCATCAACCGGCAGTGCCGCCTCACCGTCAACCCTGGCCCACAGCCGATCTGGGTGTTGTCCGATGATCGGTGGCTCTTGCAAGCCCTGATTAGTCTGGTGGAATCCGCCCTCGCCGCTGGCAGCACCATGATTACCCTAGAACCCCTTGAGAATGCCAATGTGGGGGAAGACGGGCCATCTGGGAATCAACCGCAGGATCCACCCGTTGTCACCTTGCAATTGATCTGCAATGCCCCTGCCAATCATTGGCCTCCTAATATTCCGACATCGCTAACCTTGGCCGACTCCCCTAGTCCTCCCAACGCCTTGCCAGAAGGCCAGTCCAATACGCCCCTATCCCACAGTTTTCGCTATCACCTCGCCCACCGCATTCTGGGGCATCTCGGCAGTGCTATCCACCCCTCTGTAAGCGCTACCGATGATCCGCATTGCCTGACAATTCAGCTTTCCAGGGCTGATGGTGGACGAAATGCCTAGTATCCTGCGATCCATGAGTACATCACTACTATCCGATAGGATAAGCCAAGGAACTCCTGATCTAAAATAGAAATGCTCAACCGCCAGGTTTTGCTCAATTTTCTGGCCCTGCTGCCTGGTACTACGCTCACTGTCCTCACCATTGCCGTTGCGTTTCTGCGGTTTTATGACGAACAAGACTTCCAATTCCTCCAGTTCATCGCCAACCCCAGAGCCTGGAGCAACCGCCTCACCGTGGCAACCCTCTTGGTGGCACTGGTTATTTTCAGCGTTGAGTGGAACAGTCGAAACCGAGAGGCAAACCGCCGCGCTGAAGCAGAACAACGAAGAATTGAGGAAGAACAACGAAGAATTGAGGAGACAGAACGAGCGGCTCGCCGAGCTAGAATCCAAAATCGATAGATCCTTCTCCAAGCACGGTATTTACTCGACCCCAGTGCCGAAGTCGAAGCAGCCGTAGCGGACTTTATTCAGTTCTTGCAAGAATATGGCGAACTCTAGCGCCGAACCCCGCCCACCCGAAATGAGCGATTGCTGAATGGGTATGGCAACCGCCTGAGCGAGGGCGTGGCCCAGTTTGGGTTGGGGATACACTGGTAGGGTGCTGACGATTGCTAGGTCACAAGATTGATGCCGGATGTTGCCTTTCACCATATTCCTGTGCTGCCCGAAGCGGTGGTGGAGGGCTTGCGGATTCGGCCCCAGGGGCTTTACCTAGATGCCACGGTGGGCGGCGGTGGGCACAGTCGGTTAATTTTGGCTAGCGATCCCACGGTGCGGCTGGTGGCGGTGGATCAAGATCCCATGGCCCTGGCCTCGGCCCAGTCAGCCTTGGCGGAATTTGGGGATCGGGTGACGTTTTGGTCAGGAAATTTCTCGCAATTTGAGCCAGGAACGCAGCGGTTCCACGGGATTCTGGCGGATTTGGGCGTTAGTTCGGCCCAGTTTGATATCCCCGAACGGGGCTTTAGCTTTCGCCACACCGCTCCCTTGGATATGCGGATGAACCCCCACCAGCCCCTCACCGCCGCTGAAGTGGTCAACACCTGGGACGAAACCGACCTGGCCAACCTGATCTACACCTACGGCGAAGAACGGCTCTCCCGCCGCATTGCCCGCACCATCGTGGAGCAACGCCCCTTCCACACCACGACCGACCTCGCCGAAGCCATTTCCCGCTGTGTGCCCAAAGCCTATCGCTATGGCCGCATTCACCCCGCCACCCGCACCTTCCAAGCCCTGCGGATTGCGGTGAATCAAGAACTAGAAGTCCTCGAAACCCTGCTGGACAAAGCGCCCCAGTGGTTGGTGCCGGGGGGACGGCTGGCCATCATCAGCTTCCATAGTTTGGAAGACCGGATGGTGAAGCACCGCCTGAAGGAAAACCCGGATCTGCACATCATCACCAAAAAGCCGATCATCGCCACTGAGAACGAGATCGCCGCTAACCCCCGATCCCGATCCGCCAAACTGCGCGTGGCCGAACGCATCGACCCCACCCAGCCACCCCAAACCCGCAGGGCCAAGTATCGCAAGGAAGCGCAGGACGCTAGGGAAGCTGGCGATGAGTCTTCGGTGATCCGTCCAGCCACCCGTTCATATTCAGCAGATGGGAAAGCCCAGACTGAGGATTAGACCAAACTGGAGGGAACTAGGCGATTCAACAGCGAAAACACCCCAAACACCAGCAGCAGCACTCCGCTGGCGGGGGTAATCCAGCTCGACCATTGGCGCAGGGCCAGCAGCCGCTTGAGGGTGGAGGTGAAGGTGCCCGCCAGCACTAGGGGCGTCACATAGCCCAGGGCGTAGGCCAGCAGAAAGGCGCTGCCTAAAACGGGGTTTTGGGTGGCGGAAATCCAGGCCAACAGCGTCGCCAAAACCGGGGTGCTACAGGGGGAGGCCACAATGCCGAAGGTTAACCCCAGGGCGTAGGCTTTCAACCACGGGGGCAGGTTCCACTGGCTAGCATCCATGTTGCCAACGCTGGGCAGAGTGAGGGGCAGCACTCCCAGCAAATTTAGCCCCATCAGAATGGCCACGGCACTGACCACGATGGGCAACCCAATCGCCACCTGGCCGTAGACATAGCCAAACAGCCCCGCCACTAGGCCCAAAATCGCTAAGGTCGTTGCTAACCCTAGGGCAAACCCCAGGGAGCGCAGCACCGACTCTTGGCGGGTTTCGCTGTCGTAGCCGCCCATGTAGCCCACCATGATCGGTAGCATGGACAGCAAACAGGGGGACAAACTGGTGAGCAACCCTGCCCCCGCCACCACGGTTAAGCTAAGGGGCGAAATGTGGGTGAGCTGGGCGTTGACCAGTTGGTTGGCCCACTGACTGAGGTCGTAGAGGTAAAGCTGAAGGCTTTGGAACATGCCGAGGGTGCAGAAATGATGCAAAAACAGCGATCCCTATTGTAGCGATCCGGATTACCTGAGATGGGGCAAACTCAGGAACTAGGGGGAACAGGCGGGCACCCGCACGGGGCTGGATTTGGCCAACACCTGCCATTGGCCGTTCTCGGTGACATAACCCACTTCGATCAGGTAGTCCCGGTCATCCACGGCAATGGGAAGCACCGGATCCACCTGGGGCACCGGATCCACCTCAAAGGTCTGCATACTGTTGGGGCCAGCGGAAAAGCCCCCAGGGAGTTCGGTGACATCGTAGAGGTGCACCGTTAGACGGTGGTTGCCCGTTTTTAAGGTCGCGAGGTGTTCGGGCGATAGTTCCCAGTGGGCTTGGGCACTGCGGCAGGTTTGGGGCGTTAGGGTGGCCTGGGCGGTGGGTCTGGGCACGAAGCTGGGAGCTGGATCCGGGCTAGTGGCGGGGGCAGGTAGATCGGCGGCGGCGGGACTACTGGCCACTAGCGGATCGGTGATACCTGAATCCGCAGGATCGACGGTATCAGAGTCCACGACATGGAAGGCCAGACTGCGTACCGCCGCCGAGCGAACCAGGGCGTGCCAAGTGTCAGACTCATCGCGGTAGCCTAGCTCCAGCAGATACTCCCGATTCTCCTGGGCTATGGACAAATGGAGATCCCCCGTGGCCTGGGTTGGGCAATCCCAAAGATCCGTGGCGTGGGGGGGCTGCTGATCGACCTGGGCAATGTCGGTAACATCGTGAACCTTGAGGGCCAAGCTACACTGCCGTTGCTTCAGCGCCTCTACCTCGGCATCGGGCAGCTCCCAGTAGGCATAGGCCCCATGGCTGGAGCGAGGGACAAGAATGATGCGCCGTTCTGCCTGGGCCGGGGTGCTCGGATGCGCTGCGGCCTCTGTGGATGCGGGCTGTTCCGTTGCCCCTTCTCCTAGACCGATGTCTGCCCTTGCCAGCGCAGGCAACCGGTAAGCCAAGCCCTGATCCCCGGATTGTGGCGGGGTCTCGCGCAGCATCCACCACCACAATCCGCCCAGCCCAGGCAGTGCTAGAATCCATGGCCACCAGGAAACCTCTCGACTGGGGCCAGCCGTGGGAGCCGCTGTGGGGGATGATTTAGCGTCTGTTTCGGCCTGCGCCAACGTCGCATCGGCCATGGCGAGAGCCGTCGTCTGACCCCAGGCTTGACGGTCTCGTTGGCATATCATGGTCGCGGCCAAAACCGTGGCCACCATCAGGCAAGGGAGGGTAGTGGATAGAGGAGGATGGGCGCGGTGACGGTGGGGCATGGCTGGAACTTTGCGGTGGCTCCAGAATACAGCACCAGGCTAGGCCACTGATAGGGCACCCCCGTTCACCCCTAGGCGGTGGCAGGTCACGCTATCGGGGCTGCTTCCCCCAGGTTTCTAGCCCTGACCATACAAAAACCAGCCCCCCGAAGGGAGGCTGGGAAAAGGTTGGTCGTTCCATCTATGGTCGTTAAATATAACTATAGGCAGAAAACATAAGAGACCCGTAAGAGTAGCGGTGGAATTTGCGACAAAATTTGATGCCCTTTCCTTCTCCATGAGGCTCCATAGCGGCGGAATCTGGCAGAGCTTTGCTTATGAGATTCTTATTATCTTTCCTTGGGCGGATGTGCGGTATAAACAGAGGTGGCATTTCGTCTGACGCGAATGCTACTAAGTTCATAAAAGTCCTAAAAGATGGATGAGGAGTGGGGTAAATGCCTCTAACAAAACGTTGTGCTGCCGAATTCTTTGGCACCCTTTGGTTAGTTTTAGGTGGCTGCGGCAGTGCCGTCTTTGCCGCCAAATTTTTAGTGGATGGCGATGATACAGGACTGGGCCTTGGCTTTTTGGGCGTGTCCCTGGCCTTTGGTCTGACGGTGCTCACCATGGCCTATGCCATTGGTCATATTTCCGGTTGTCACCTCAACCCAGCCGTCTCCTTCGGTCTGTGGTCGGGGGGGCGCTTCCCTAGCAACGAACTGCTGCCCTACATTGCGGCCCAGGTGGTGGGTGCCATCGTGGGAGCTGGGATTATCTATCTGATCGCCAGCGGACAGCCCGATTTCGCCATCGACAACACCAGCGGTAACCCCTTGGCGACCAATGGCTTTGGTGCCCATTCCCCCGGTGGCTATAGCCTGTTTGCGGCGCTAATCACCGAAATTGTGATGACCTTCTTCTTCCTGATGATCATCCTCGGCGCGACGGATTTTCGTGCTCCGGCAGGGTTGGCCCCCATCGCCATCGGTATGGCCCTAACGCTGATTCACCTGATCAGCATTCCCGTTACCAATACCTCGGTGAACCCGGCCCGCAGCACTGGCCCCGCCCTGTTTGTGGGTGGCCCTCTGCTGGCTCAGCTCTGGCTGTTCTGGGTGGCTCCCATCGTTGGCGCACTGCTGGCGGGTTGGGTCTACTCCACCTTCTTTGAGGCTGCAAAACCCCAGGATGTCTCCGCTGAATAGTGGCTATGGCTGATTTCACACCATAACCATTTCACGCCATAACAATCGCAAGGGTGGGCTAGCTTTAGGGGTTAGCCCACCTTCTTTTTGGGTGTAGCTTGCTTCCCGTAAGGTGGGCTAGCGCTAGTAGTAGCATGTCCAATCCAATTCGTAGGGTGCATTCGCGCAGCAATGCACCACCCAGAGCCTCTACCAGATACATCAGACCCAACACTTACCGATAATTTGGGGCTTGTTGGGTTCTGCTATCGCGCCACCCAACCTACCAGAAATCGATGCTTTCCAGCGTTGTGTCAGTCAGTCAGGTTCTTGGCTTGTCCCAAAATCAGGCTCCCTAGGGTTGGGTGGAGAGCAGGTCAGTGAGGGATCGCTTTTGGATAGAGGCATCCAGCAATTCGATGGGATGCACCAAGGGCATGGCATGGCCCTGCTGGGCGAGGTGCTTTTGAATTTGTAGGGAACAGCCCGGATTGGGGGAGGCGATTAACTTGGCTCCGGTGTTGACGAGGTTTTTGGCCTTCATTTGGCCCAATTCTTCGGCCACCTGGGGTTGCAGCATGTTGTACACCCCCGCACTGCCGCAGCACAGGGCCGCATCCACGGGTTCGCGCAGGGTAACGCCGGGGATTTGGCGCAGCAGTTGGCGCGGCTGGAGGCTAATTTTTTGGCCATGGATCAGGTGGCAGGCATCCTGAAACACAATGGGCAGTTCGCCCTCGGTGAGGGGATGGAGGGGGGCGGTGAGGCCGATTTCCGCCAAAAATTCGTTGATATCGCGCACCTGGGCCGAGAAGGCTTGGGCGCGATCCCGATAGGCGGGGTCGTCTTGCAGAATGTGGCCGTACTCCTTGAGGGTGTGGCCACAGCCAGCGGCGTTGATTACCACGTAGTCTACCTGGGCCACCTCAAAGGTATCGATCATCTGGCGGGCCAAGGTTTCGGCCTGGGCCGATTCTCCTTGGTGGGCGGGCAGGGCGGCGCAACAACCCTGGGCACGGGGGATCACCACCTCGCAGCCGTTGGCACTTAGCACCCGCGCCGTGGCGGCATTCACATCCGAAAAAAAGACCCGCTGCACACAGCCCAGCACCATCCCCACCCGGTAGCGGGTTTCCCCCACGGCGGGGATCACCTCCGGCAGGGTATCGCGAAAACTGTCGGCACTCACCGGGGGCAACAGCGACTCCATCGCCGCCAGGTTGGGGGAGATCTTCGCCAGCAACCCCGTTTTCTGCACCAGTTGGGAAAGCCCAAGCTTTTGGTACAGGTACAGCGGCCCCGCCGTCAGCCGCAGCCGTTGGGGGTAGGGAAACAGGTTAAAAATCAGCGTGCGCAGCAGGGTTTCGGGCAGGTTGCGGGGATGGTTGCGCTGCACCTGGGGCCGCACGGCGGCGATGAGCTGGTCGTACTGCACGCCGGAGGGGCAGGCCGTGGTGCAGGCCAAACACCCCAGGCAAGAATCGAAATGCTGCACCGATGCCGGAGAAAGGGGCGCTTCCCCCTTGTTGATGGCGTCCATCAGATAAATCCGGCCCCTGGGGGAATCCATCTCCTTGCCAATCACCCGATAGCTGGGGCAAGTGGTGAGGCAAAAGCCGCAGTGAACACAGGCATTAATTAAGTCTGGGCTAGGGGGATGCAGGGCATCGAAGCCGTCGCACTGGGGAGTAGACGCGGGAGCCACCGAGGGCGAAATCTCCGATGTTTGCATAGCCTAGATTGTGACCAACGTTCCTAGCCTAGCGCGTGGGCCGATGGTTTTCCTAGCCGTTTGGGCCAACGCGATCCCTAGAAAATTTAATCCTCAGAATAGGTCGCACCAACCCCGCCGAGGGGCAACCCATCCTCACGGGAAGCAAGCTACACCCCCAGCCCCTCTCCCATGGGGCTACTGGTTATACACAAATCTCCATTCTGCTGGGTTCCTAGGTTTGATCCCCCCTAGCCCCCCTTATGAAGGGGGGAACTGGCTTCAAAGTCCCTCTTTCTAAGGGGGATTTAGGGGGATCTCCGAGAACTTGCGGCACGAAAACAAGATGTGTATAAGCTGTAGCCTTCAGGGAGAGAGGAGCTAGAGCAGCTCAAAGTCCCTCTCCCTTGGGGAGAGGGATTTAGGGTGAGGGCATCCAGGGCAAACTAGCAGCAGGTTTCTCAAGATTGCAGCGGCTGGCTTATCTCGAACTCAGGTTAATTAAGAATTCTCTCGCTGCGATCCAATCTCCCAAACCATTGCCGACAATAGAACCCATGCCAACGGTTGATGGATCTGGCCAGTTCAGGGTGTTTCGGCAAACTCACGCTGACCACTGCCACCCAGGAGACTCACGGTATGAAACTGGCCTATTGGATGTACGCTGGCCCCGCCCACATTGGCACCCTCCGTATCGCCAGTTCCTTCAAAAATGTGCATGCCATCATGCACGCCCCCCTTGGGGACGACTACTTTAATGTGATGCGTTCCATGCTAGAGCGGGAGCGGGACTTTACCCCCGTCACCGCCAGCATCGTGGATCGCAACGTGTTGGCGCGAGGCTCCCAGGAAAAGGTGGTCGATAACATCGTCCGCAAAGACCAGGAGGAACGCCCCGACCTGATTGTGCTGACCCCCACCTGCACCTCCAGCATTTTGCAGGAGGACTTGGCCAACTTTGTGCAGCGGGCCAGCCTTGAATCCAAGGGCGATGTGCTGCTGGCGGATGTGAACCACTACCGCGTCAACGAACTGCAAGCGGCGGATCGCACCCTGCAACAGATCGTCCAGTTTTATACCGAAAAAGCCCGCAAACAGGGCACCCTACCCCAGGGCAAAACCGAAAAGCCCTCGGTCAACATCATCGGCCTGACGACGCTGGGCTTCCACAACAACCACGACTGCCGCGAACTACGCACCCTAATGGCGCAGCTCGACATTGAGGTAAACCTGGTGATGCCCGATGGCGCGTCCGTCCACGACATCCAAACCATGTCTCGCGCCTGGTTTAACCTGGTGCCCTACCAGGAAGTGGGCCACCTCACCGCCGAGTATCTGCACACCGAGTTCGGGATGCCCTGCGTCAACATCACCCCCATGGGCATTGTGGAAACCGCCCGCTGCATCCGCGCCATCCAAGCCGTCCTCAACCAGCAGGGGGCCGAGGTCGATTACGAAGGCTTTATTGACGAGCAAACCCGCTTTGTCTCCCAAGCCGCTTGGTTCTCCCGCTCCATCGACTGCCAAAACCTCACCGGAAAGCGGGCCGTCGTCTTTGGCGACAGCACCCACGCCGCCGCCATGACCAAAATTTTGGCGCGGGAAATGGGCATTAAAGTTGTCCTGGCGGGCACCTACTGCAAATACGATGCCGACTGGTTCACCGAGCAGGTGGGCGACTTCTGCGACGAAATTCTGGTCAGCGAAGATAATGGAGCCATCGCCGACCGCATCGCCCAACTGGAACCCGCCGCCATCTTTGGCACCCAAATGGAACGCCATGTGGGCAAACGGCTGGATATTCCCTGCGGCGTAATTGCGGCCCCCATCCACATCCAAAACTTCCCGGTGGGCTATCGGCCTTTCCTCGGCTACGAAGGAGCCAACCAAATTGTGGATTTGGTCTACAACTCCTTCACCCTCGGCATGGAAGACCACCTGCTAGAGTTCTTCGGCGGCCACGACACCAAGGAAGTGCTCACCGCTACCATGTCTGCCAGTGCAGACCTGGGCTGGAGTGCTGATGGCATGGCCGAACTGCAAAAAATCCCCGGCTTTGTGCGCGGCAAGGTGAAACGCAACACCGAAACGTTCGCCCGTGAGCAGGGCATTGGCCAAATTACCGCCGAAGTTCTCTATGCCGCTAAGGAGGCTGTGGGGGCTTAGGGGTTGCTGTTGGGGCGCACTGCGGTGCGCCCGTACCGGGAGAAGCCAAATTTTTTGAGAGGGTTTCCGTATAATCGTCTTCCTGAGGCATACTGTGTGGAAGCTATAGGTGTAACTCCCCGTCCTAGGGTGAATTATACGGAAAGCGCTGTTATAACTGCCCTCTACAAGGTAGTTATACGGAAAGCCTTAGTATAATAAGTTGTTATATCGCCACTGCTAGAAGTTCTGAACCTATAGACTCAATCAAAAGCTCTGGCTAATTCCCTCGCAGGAACCAGTTAAATCAATGAGCGACATTGAAAAAGCGACAACTGCCATTACCACCATCACAGGTGCTGTATCAGACTTAGCTATAAATGGTGCAACTTCTCTACCAGAACCGATAAGGAAGAATGTATTTAAAGCCTTTGATCGACTTTGTACTGCGGCTTTAGATGTCCCAGTTGCATACCTTGAGGGAAAAGCGGCTGAGCGACGTGCCGAAACACAGGCTCGTATCCATCTTATCTCGGCTAATGCAGAGCAGATTGCGAGACAAATGGACGTTCATCCTGAATACAGCCGAATTGCTACAGAAAAATATGGAAAGCGAATTCTTCAAGAGCAGATTAATCTGGATAAGGTCTGCAATATCGCAGCTCAGGAGGTAGCTCAGGCTGGAGAAGAACTCAATGATGCTGGCAGTTCTGATCAATCTGATCAAACGGAAGTACTGATTAGCGATGACTGGCTTGATAGCTTCCAAAAAGAAGCCTGCGGAAAAAGTAGTGAAGAGATGCAAATACTCTTTGGTCGAATTCTGGCTGGAGAAATAATGAAGCCCGAGTCATTCTCAATCAGAACTGTAAAAATAATGGGGCAGCTGGACAGTAGAGCAGCAAGACTATTTCGACAACTCTGTTCTTTGTGTATAACTTTAGGCTACGGTGAGTTACTTATTGATGCAAGGGTGCCTTCTTTAGGTAAACAGGCAGGTCAAAACTCACTTCAGGAGTATGGACTTAGCTTCAGCAACCTCAATATTTTAGAGGAGTATGGGTTAATAATTTCAGACTACAACTCTTACATGAACTATATACCTGCAGTTGCGCGTAAAAATCAGGTGCCCCTGCCCTTCCGATTCAATAATATTTATTGGGGACTTGTTCCCAATAAACCTGATGATTGGCCACCCGCAAAAGACCTTAAAATAAATGGCGTTCAATTATCTACTTCTGGTAAAGAGTTGCTTAAGATAGTGGAGATTGAAAGTAGTCAAGGGTATACAGAGGCTCTTGTTAACTACTTTAAAGGGCTTGGCGTGGAGATGACAAGAGTGAATAATCTATAACTCTCTCTCAACGCACCTGCGATATTGGCAATATAACAAATGCGCTACAACGGAACAGTAAGCTACTAAATAATCAGTCTGTAGGGTGGGCAATGCTAACTATTCTTCCCTTATTGACGATAACGATTCTGACAGAACTGAAATCGCTTAACTCATGAGCGGAATTGACCGAGACATCATCCCTGATCCCCGCCCAAGCTTAGTTGATCGTCACTTGCCAAATACCCCTCAAGTCCAACGACTGCTCCGAAGAGAAGGCAGAGCACACGTCTTCAATAATCTCGAAACCCTAAAACGAGTCACGCAGGCGATCATTGAGAGCGGAGAGCGAACCGGAATCGAGGATGAGGACGACGATTACGAAAGATATGGCCTCTACTTCTCAGAACCCATCGGATACATAATTAGAATAGACGGGAGTCAAACGCCTCTTTACTACGGTGAGATCAAAATTGTGAAGTCAACAGGTGAGTATCATGCAATCCCACGCACCAGCCCTCGCAGAACAGGCTAAAACATGGAAATTCCTGGAACTTTGGGTTGATCCATTTATTTTTCCACCCAAGGTTCTAATGCTAGTGGGTAATCAGGACGGTACTTGTCATATTTTTAACCCTGCGCTGAATTACAAACTTGTAGTCACTCACTCCAACTATGCAGCCGCCCAAGAATGGCTCCTTGAAGATGAATATGAACGGGTGAAGGGACAAATTTTAGCTGAAGAGGTTATGTAAGTTTATAGGGTGATCTGCACCCATCATTTTCGTTTAACCAAGAAGTTGCTGTTGACAAAGGAAATTAAATCATTGAAGGAGTAGAAATGCAGATTAATATCGAACTAAACCAGGAATACGAATCGAAGCTGGCTTATGTGCAGCAGCAAACCGATCAGCAAGATATCCAGGCTGTAATTGAGGCGGCGATTGATGTCTACTATCGTCAATTAGAAGTACCCCGCAAAACAGCCTTAGAAATCTTTCAAGAATCTGGATTTATTGGTTGTATTCAGACCGATGAAAATCTATCAACCAACTACAAGCCCATTGTTCGAGATGCGATCCAGGCACGATTTAACCGTTCCCAAGAATTATGATTATTGCCGATACTGGGTTTTTCTTTGCCCTAGCCAACCGAGGTGATCGCTATCACTCAGCCTCACTTTCCGCACTAGCAGACCTTACCGAGCCTTTGGTAACAACGTATCCAGTCATCACAGAAACCTGTTATCTGTTGCTTTCCACAGAAGGAAATTCCTCGCAATGCCGATTTCTGAGAGATATCATATCGGGTGCTGCTGATATCCTTCACTTACAAAAAACACATCTCATCCGAATTATTGAGCTTCTGGAAACCTACGCAGATTTGCCTATGGATATGGCCGATGCATCCCTTGTCGTTCTGGCAGAACACCTAGGACACGGACGAATTTTGACTAGTGATCGCCGCGACTTTAATGTTTATCGCTGGCAAAATAACAAGCCGTTCGAGAACCTACTGCTAAATTATCTATGATCAGTCCGTAGGGTGGGCATTGCCCACCATTCTTCCCATAGGAGCCTACTGCTTTACTGTGTGGGCCGTACTCACTCTACTCATTTGTCAAAAGGTTATGGGCTTTAGGTAAAGCTATAATTGAAACCAGGTGATTTGAACCAGAATCATGACTACAGTCGCTATCTTGCCAATCTCTAACCCTAATGGTGAAAAAGCCTACCGAGCCGTCGCAGGCGACAAATATTCCGTCGGCAAAACCGCAGGGCAAGCTTTAGATGCCTTAACCGCCCAGTTAGATGAGGTTGAATTTAGTGCGCTACTGGTCATTCAAAGCTTTCGTCCTGACTCATTTTTTAGTGCCGAACAGCAGGAACGATTATCGGAATTGATGAATCTGTGGCGATCAGCCAGGGATCAAGGACAAGAGCTACCCCCAGAACAACAAGCCGAGTTGGATAATTTAGTTGAGATAGAACTACAAGCGGCAACAACCCGTACTTCAGCGTTGATGCAGCCAGAACATTCATGAATCCTTACTACACAGCGGTTGCTCAACGCGCAAATCATCGTTGTGAATACTGCAAAGCCCCCGAAGTCGTTTTCAACTTCCCGTTTGAGGTGGAGCATATTATTCCACTTTCTCGGCAAGGTTCCGACGATGATTCCAACTTAGCCCTTGCCTGTCGTTCCTGCAATCTACGAAAAGGCAATCGAATCAGTGGATTTTCTTCTCATTCCAATTTAGAAACTCGCTTCTTTCATCCACGAGAAGATCGCTGGAATGATCATTTTCAAATCAATGCTGAATCTGGCGAAATCATGGGAATAACTCTTATCGGAGAGGTCACTATAGAGTATTTAAAGATGAATAGCCCTCCTCAAGTTGCAGCACGACAACTCTGGATTCGTCTAAACTTGTTTCCATAGCTGCACAGTCCGTAGGGCGAACATTGTCTATCATTCTTCCTATGGGGACTTGCTACTTTGCTACTCACCTCACCGATCAGGGTTTTATAATAAAGCTACCTATGTAGCGAGTAGCCTATGCTGAACTCATCGGATACGCGGGAACAGATTTATCGCTATGTTGATCAACTATCCCAGGAACGACTGGCGGTGGTGCTCGATTTTTTGGCTTATCTAGTAGAACGCGACAACAGCGACGCCACAGAAGAGTTGTTGGCCATACCTGGGTTTGCGGCTGAGTTAGACCGGGCTGAACAGGAAGCCGACACCGAGGAACTCGTTGATTGGCGGGTTTTGCGTAGCGATGTATAGGGTTAGGCTAACCAAGCCTGCCGCTAAGGACTATCGGTCGGTAGAGGCGGCATTGGCTAAACGGCTAGCTAAGGCGTTTGAGATGCTGGAGCAAAATCCGCGTCAGCACCCCAATATTAAAGCGTTAAAGGGAGAACTGGCTGGGCGCTACCGTTATCGGGTAGGAGACTATCGCGTAGTCTACCGTATTGATGACGACTCTACAGAAGTTATCGTTCTGCTGATTAAACACCGTCGAGAAGTCTACGATTAACCGATGTTGCACCTGCTAATCCAATCAGCCTAGACTCTAGGGCCATGCCTGCCATGCCTGCCATTCTTCCATATGGGTCTACTACTTGACCGTATGGGCCGCACCCATCCTACTCACTCCCACGAAGAAATTACTATTGTCGAAGGGAAATAAATCATTGCAAGAGTAGAAATGCAAATTAATATTGAACTGAACCAGGAATACGAATCAAAGCTTGCTTATGTGCAGCAGCAAACCGACCAGCAAGATATTCAGGCTGTGATTGAGGCGGCCATTGATGTCTACTATCGTCAATTAGAAGTACCTCGCAAAACGTAATTGTTCAGGGGTTGACGAAAGAGTCAGGGTTTCAAGGGCAGCCCTTCAGGTAAGCTGATGCCATGAGCGTTGACGACCCGTCTGAGATTGAGATTGGTGGCATCCGGCTTCCCCGAGCGGACTGGGAGGGGACCCCTGCTAGTGTGCAGGCGTTAGTGGCGGCGCTGTTAACGACAATTGCTCAGCAGCAGGAACAATTAGGTCAGTTGAGCGAGCAATTTGTGGCGATGAGCGAGCGCATCTCTCACCTGGAAGAGCAGGTGCGACAGAC
>JBIPSI010000047.1:0-29233 GCA_044070495.1 Spirulina sp.
AAACAGTAAATCCGTTTGAGTCCGTGTAGACCTGGAATTTTCCGGCCTGTCTCCCATTCCCGTGATATGTCTCGTTTGAACCACTCGAAACAGGCCCAGTCAATGGAGCGGAAACGGTGTTCACATAGCTGCCAAATTGATTGGTATGCCCACCGACTGCCCGATAGACTACGCCCGACACTGAGCCACTATTTGAGCTTCCAGGCTCCGTTTCAGGCCCTGGGGGAATGGCGTCGGGGTCGGTTTGGTTGGGGTAGTCGTCATTCCAGCCTAGGGAGCGGCCTAGTACTCCATTCGGGTTGCCTGGGTCGGTATCGTCGGGGAATAGGTAGCGCCCTGCCGCCGCAGCTGCAGCTCCAGCAACACCGATAGGGCCAGCCCCGATGGCTCCAATCCCGCCGCTAATCTCTGGGTAACTGGGGCGCTGGGGGCGGGGGTCTTGGGTGCGCTCCTTATAGTGCTCCTCTCGGTCGGGGGCTACCTTATCCCAAGCGGCATCTATCGCGGCCTCTCCGGCAATACCGATCCCTAGCCCCGCCCCACCCCGAATCACAGAACCAGGGGATAGCGTAGGAACACGGGGAACCCTGGGGTTCACCCCTCGGCCTGGGTTGGGTGTACGGGGGGCACTGGAGGGGGCCGTCTGAGAGTTTACCCCTCGGCCTGGATTGTACCCAGTGGCCTGGGGTGGGGTACTACCTGCGTTGATCGGGCCACCATCTAGGCCAGCACTGCGAACAGGCCGACCGCTGCGAGTGGAGGGCTGCCCTAGGGGGTCTCCGGCCAGCGGACGATACAGGGGATCCCCCACATCGGCAGGCATCCGATAGGGAACCTCGGCGGTTACATTTTGCCCTGGGACGTTGAACTCCCTAACGTAGGTTGTGGGGCTGATGTTGGAAGTTTGCGCCGTTTGGGGGATGGCGATCTGATCGATATTCCCCACCGTGGGAGGGCGGGTAATGGCTCCGCTATTGATCGATTGACCCAGCTCCGTTGGGCTAGCCGATTTGAGGGCAACAGACATCACTCACCCCTAGGGCGTATAGCCAGACGGGATGGCAGCGTTACTAGCCTCCAGGGCCTGGGCGAACATGGGCAGCGTATCTTCTCGCCACGTATCCAGCAGTTGGATCGACAGACGGAAGATAATTCTTTCCGTCTTGTCAGCCGCCAACCCATCTTGGGCGGTGACCAGAGGGATTAGCGGACTAGCGTCGCTTTCCTGGTAACGGTCGTTTTTGTGAAGCTGATAAAAGGCTCCGCAGGCCCAAACGACTAACTTCTCTAGGGAGTCAACCGAGGGGGGGAGGTCTGTAGTCGAAAATGCAGACATAGGAAAATCAGGAACTCTATGCCAGTTTTACGGCATTAAATCTTGATAGAGAAGATCAGGAAATCTACAAATCGAGCATTAGAATTAATAGCTAGAACGGCCTACCGATGCGGCTTTTGGGCGACAGGGAAATATATTGAAGTTGCTGCGGTTCCTGTTCTTAATGTTTTTCGAGAGAATCAGGAATGAAAATTCATGGCAACGGGCAGGCGGAACCGCTAACAAAAACTCAGTTCAACACAGTGCTTAACAATTTGAGGGGGGCCTATCGTATGGCCTTCGCCCTGTGCTGGTATACGACCGAACGACCGGGGGCGATCCTTCAACTTGACGTTGAGGACTGCTACACCTCCGGCGACAAACGACGGCCACGGGAAACCATTGTGATTGCCAGGGCCAAGCGGAAAGATCGGCGGACAAGGGAAGTTCCCGTAACGGTTGGCCTAGCCGCCGAGCTACGCCTCTACGACGCTCCGGCCTGGGGGCCATTGTTCCCTAGCGACAGCCGAAGCGGCCATCTTAGCTATCGGGCCTACTACAACGCTTTGTCTAGGGCTTTTGCACAACTGGGGATGACGGGCTACAGCCCCTACAGCACTCGAAGGGGAGCCTTAACCCATCTCCTAAAGAAAGGCATTTCAACAAAGCGGATCCAGGAATTGAGCGGCCATGCTTCACTGGCCAGCCTGCAACCTTACCTGGAATCCAGCGAAGCAGAAAAGCGGCGAACAGCGGAGCTGCTGTGATCGTGTCTCAGGGTGAGAAACCAGGACTCTAACACTGAGACTAGACAGGTTGAATTTACTAGAGCAACATTCTTCAGCCAGTGACCGTCTGGATCCTTGACCTCTCGTACGGGCGCACTGCGGTGCGCCCGTACCCATCCAGGCTCAATTCGCCCTAAAATCCAGTTTGATTGGATTGTATACAGTGTCCTCAACCTATGATGTCCTCGAATTCCTACCCCCGTGATCTGATTGGCTATGGCCGCACCCCGATCCATCCCCAGTGGCCCGGAAACGCCCGTATCGCTGTGCAGTTTGTGATCAACTACGAGGAGGGCGGCGAAAACTGCATCCTCCACGGCGATGCGGCCTCGGAGGCGTTTTTGTCGGAAAGTGTGGGGGCGGCTCCGCTGCCGGGGGTACGCAACATGAGCATGGAGTCGATGTATGAGTATGGCAGTCGGACGGGGTTTTGGCGGCTGCATCGGTTGTTCACCCAGCGAGGGTTACCGCTGACGGTCTATGGGGTGGCGATGGCGATGGCCCGCAACCCGGAGGCGGTGGTGGCGATGAACGAAGCAGGCTGGGAAATTGCCAGCCACGGCTACCGCTGGATTGACTATCAATACATTGGCCTGGAGACCGAACGGGAGCACATCCGGAAGGCGGTGGAAATTCATACCCAGGTGGCGGGAACTCGGCCCCTCGGCTTCTACCAAGGCCGCATGAGTCCCAACACCCGCGCCCTGGTGGTGGAAGAGGGCGGATTTCTCTACGATGCCGATAGCTACGCCGACGATCTGCCCTACTGGACGCTGGACTACGGCAAGCCTCACCTGATCATCCCCTACACCCTCGACAACAACGATATGCGCTTTGCCACCTATGCCGGGTTTAATTCGGGGGATCAGTTCTTTGCCTACCTGCGCGACGCCTTCGATACCCTCTATGCCGAAGGGGATGAAGCGCCCAAAATGATGAGCATTGGCCTCCACTGCCGTCTGTCTGGACGCCCCGGACGCACCGCTGCCCTGGCTCGTTTTTTGGACTATGTGCAGGGCCACGAACGGGTTTGGGTTTGCCGTCGGCTAGACATTGCGCACCACTGGCATCGCCACCATGCCCCTGGAATTGGCTAACAATTTCACTATTTATAGTAACTACTCAGGCTGTGGCAGGGGTGATTGAGGATTACCGGAGAACAAGTTCAGGTCCGAGGGCGTTTGCCGAATCCGTCATCCGAGGGTGGTTGACTGCTGTTGCGACTGTCTTGGCGTAACTGGCCTTGCAGGTCTTTGACCTCAGCTTCCAAGCGATTCAGACGCTCCAATCACTTGCTCACCAAGCTCACAACAGCATCTTCCCCCTGCGCATAGCCCTACCGGTTCTCGGCATCACTCAACGGTATCGGAGGCTTTGGATGGCTCACAACTGGACTCACCCTACTCGGTTGGGCTCAACCGAATCAAATACCAAGGCCGATCCTCAAAAAGCAGTGACTTTTTTGAAGCCTGAGTAGTTACCAGGAATCTATTTCATTTTTTGCTTGATAAAGGCCAGCACCTTGGCGAGTTGCCCTTTCAACTGGGCCACCTCGGCCTGCAACTGCTTCACCTGGGTTTGCAGGGCGGCAAATTCTTCTGGTCTAACCCCAGCACCAGCGCTGGCAGGAGCGGCGGCAGAGGCCGCAGGAGCGGCGGCGGGGGCGGGGGCCGGGGCAGGCACATTGCGACGAGGCTTACGGGCCTTCACCATGGCGGCCTTAATCGCTTCGATCAGTTCCTTTTGCTCGAAGGGCTTTTGAATAAACTCGAAGTACTCAAAAGGCTCCGACATCTTTTCGGTGACCTCTTCCTTGCGGCCCGACATCAGCACCAAGGGGATTTTCTGGAGGTCGGCGTTTGCCTGAATTTCCTGGAACACTTCCCAGCCACTCATGCGGGGCAGTAAAAAATCCAGCATGATCAGGTTGGGGTGCTGCTCGCGGATGGCATCCATGCCTTCCACGCCATCCTTGGCCTCGATGACTTCAAAATTACCCTGGGGCAGCATGTCGCGCACACGCATGCGAATCACCCGACTATCATCGATGACCAAAATTTTGTGACTTGCCACAGTGGACTCCTCTTACGGTGTCGAAGCAGGTTGGAGACAACAATGCCATCCATGATAGTTCAGGTTGCTAGAAAGCTTTCGCCTTTGCTGGAGGAATTGCCGGATTGGCGCGAAAGCAAAGCTAGCCCAGCTCGGAATGGTTGATGTCATGGTCTAGGGTTCCCCAAATGCCCCCTTATCTAACGGTGTGTGAATAGCGTGTGACTATCGAACGGTGGGTCGGCGGTTGCCCATGGGTTCCGCTAGCGTCGCTCGCCTAAAACCACTCGCCTAAAACCACTCGATTAAAACCACTTGTCTAGAACCGCTCGACGCTAGGAAACGCGCCCCCCTGGCTGCGGGCCGCTTCGCCACAGGTGCGGGGGGTGGGCAGCAGCTTGGTGGGATTGGCGAGGCCGCTGGGGTTAAAGGCTTGGCGCACCCAGGCCATGGTTTCTAGGTCGGTTTCGGAGAACATATCGGGCATGTAGCAGCGTTTGTCGGCCCCGATGCCGTGCTCGCCGGAAATGCTGCCCCCCACCTTGATGCAGAGCTTGAGGATGTCGCCGCCGAGTTCCTCCACCTGTTCAAGCTGTCCGGGGATGGCGTTGTTGTAGAGAATTAGCGGATGGAGGTTGCCGTCGCCTGCGTGGAACACATTGGCCACCCGATAGCCGTGGTGGGCACCGAGGGCTTCGATTTCCTTCAGCACGTAGGGCAGTTGGGTGCGGGGAATGACGCCATCCTGCACGTAGTAGTCGGGGCTGAGTTTGCCCATGGCGGCGAAGGCGGCTTTGCGACCCTTCCACAGGCGCAGGCGTTCTTCGGAGTCGGTGGCGACGGTGATGCTGCGGGCACCGTTTTGGCGGCAGAGTTGGTCGATGCGTTCCCCGGTGGCCTTCACCTCGGCGGGGAGGCCGTCAATCTCGATCAACAAAATTGCCGCCGCATCCCTGGGGTAGCAGTTGGTGGCGACCACATCCTCCACGGCGTTGAGGCTGAAGTTGTCCATCATTTCCATCCCGGCGGGGATAATTCCGGCACTGGTGATGGCCGACACCGCCTCCCCGGCGGCTTCCACGGAGGTGAAATCCGCCAAGAGAACCTGGATAGATTCGGGCGCTTTGAGAATCCGTAGAGTAATTTCTGTGGCGATGCCTAGGGTACCCTCGGAACCGACAAATACTCCGGTCAGGTCATAGCCGGGAGTTTCCGCCACGGGGCCACCGATGTCCACAATGTCGCCGCTGGGGGTGACTACCTTGAGGCCGAGGACGTGGTTAGTGGTCACGCCATACTTGAGGCAGTGGACACCGCCGGAATTTTCGGCCACATTGCCCCCCACGGAACACACCGACTGGCTGGAGGGATCCGGCGCGTAGTAAAACCCGGCCCCGCCAACCGCCTGGGTGACCCAGTTGTTGATTACTCCCGGCTGCACTACCACCCGCTGATTCTCTAGGTCGATATCTAGAATATTTCGCATGGTGGCCATGACGATCAGCACGGAATCCTGGATGGGAAGCGCCCCCCCGGATAGCCCGGTTCCGGCCCCCCGCGCCACAAAGGGCACCTGAAAGCGGTCGCAAATTTTCACCGCCGCCGCCACTTCTTCGGTGGAGTTGGGCAGCACCACCACCGCCGGACGCTGCCGATAGCTGGTGAGGCCATCGCACTCGTAGACCAAAATTTCTTCCTTGCGCCGTACTACCTTATCCGGCCCAAGGGCAGCGGTAAAGGCGTCAATAATGGGCGTCCAGGATTGAGTAGTGGGAGCGGTGACGGCAGAGGACATGGGGGATAGACTCGTGAACTAGGTCTGATCCTAGCAAGGCAAGCCCTAAAAGTTCACGCTGGGGTCACACTGGCGCAAATCTGCAAACTTCCCAAAGAATCGTTTTTCGGATCGGGAGACAAGGGATAAAACCGCTAGGATCACAGCACTACTACTAAGCCTAGAAGCCTTGAGGTCGCAAAGTCGCGTCGCAAAGTCGCAAAGCTTGACCTAGGAGAGCAATAGGCAGGGGGATTATGGCTAGCCAAGAACAGGTGAGGGAATTTTTGGCCCACTGGTTTCAGTTGGGCAAGCCCGTGGTGCTGGCAGAGGATCGGGGAGAATGCCTGCCGTCACCGATTTTTCACAAAGGCAGCTACAGCCAATCCTTTGAGAATTGCTGGCACCAAATTATGGTCACCAGCGGCCAGGGTTGCTACCTAGAGGGCACCACCCAAAGCATTGCCACCATGCTGACACCAGCCTGGGAAATTACTGCCTGTGCCCGCTGCGAGATGCCGGTGGCCCTGCCGATTCTGGGCCTCAACCCCTGCCCCTGCCCCTGTCACGATCTCCAGACCTGGCCCAACACCGAGGTGCCCACCCCCCGGCCAGCGGTGGATGACGATCAGCACCTCAGCGACATTCAGCAGCGTCTAGAGCAGGTCGCAGAACCCCCATCCCCCTCGCCCAAAGGCCCCTACGAAGCCGAGGACACCAGCGTTTTTTCCTCCTGGCGCAAGATGTCGTGAACCAGAAAGTCGTGGGCCATGATCGTGTTGGGGAAGATGGCCCTGGCCTCGGCGAGTAAATCCGAAAGCTGGATGCTGTTGCCCGGAGCATAGCGGGGGCTGAAGTGGGTCATAATCAACTGCTTGGCCTGCGCCCCTAGGGCCACCTGGGCGGCCATGGTGGAGGTGGAATGGAGCCGCTGGTAGGCCAGGTCGGCATCCTGGTGGGCAAAGGTGGCTTCGTGGATCAGCACATCGGCCCCCTTGGCCAGATCGACGGCCCGGTCGCAATAAATCGTGTCGGTGCAGTAGACCAGCTTGCGCCCCACCAGATCCGGCCCGCAGAGATCGGCCCCATTGATGACTCGACCATCCTCCAATGTCACCCGTTTACCCTGCTTAAGCTGGCCATAGAGGGGGCCGGAGGGAATGCCCAGTGCCTTAGCCCGCTCCACATCAAACCGACCCGGACGATCCCGTTCCTCCACCCGATAGCCATGGGCGGGTACCCGGTGTTCCAAACGGTCGCAAAAGACGCGAAAGTCCTCATCCTCAAACACCAGCCCCGGCTCCACGGTGTGGACTTTAATCGGCAGGGTGAAGTGGGTTTGGGAATAGCGGCGACAGGCTTGCAGATAGTCGTTGAGGGGCTTGGGGCCATAGATATCGATGCGCTGCTGCCGATTGCCCGCCAGTCCACAACTGGCCAGCAGACCCATCAGGCCAAAAATGTGGTCGCCGTGCATGTGGGTGATGAAAATGCGGCGAATTTGGCTGGATTTGAACTCGCTGCGCAAAAATTGGTGCTGGGTACCCTCGCCACAGTCAAACAGCCACACCTCCGCCCGCTGGGGCAGCCGCAGCGCCACGCTCGACACATTGCGGGATCGGGTGGGCACCCCAGAACTCGTCCCCAAAAACGTAATTTGCACGGGTCGTTCACCCCATCGACAACTCTGTTCCCTATCTTGTCACAACCCAACCCGTACGGGCGCACAGCGGTGCGCCCCAACCCAGGGAACCGCCGAGGACGGACTATTATGAAACCTGAGTAGATCGCAGATTGACCTGGGAGGACATTGACCATGAATCAAGGACGCTGGATGAAAGCCCTGTTCTGGAACCCTATCGCCGTCTGTCTCACGGGGGGAGTGATGTTCTCATCCGCCGCCAGTGCCCAAGAGCCGCCGGGGATTTACTACTCCTGGCGTGCCATGGATATGACCGTAGCTCAATGTATTGACCAAGCCGACAACGCCCTGGCCTCTCAGGATTTGAACCCTGTGCAAACCGACGCCATCAGCATTGCCGGACAGTCTGACGAGGCGACCGCCGTGTTTGTGTGCATGGAATCTCCCGGAGAAATCGACTACACCACGGTGATGGTGATTGTGGCCAGCATCGACGATGACCAAGCCGTGACCCTACGGGAAGCCCTCAAGCAAGCCTTTTGACCTCGCTGTTTAGAACCATGCGCCTAGTGGCCTACCGCTACCACAGTCTGGGATTAGTACATTCCCAAGACAAGGCCAGCCCTCCGTTTCCAGCGATCCTGGGGGTTGGGTGGCCCGATCAAGATGTACCGTCTGACACGAAGGTTCAGATCTACGAAGACCACGCCATCGCTGCCGACCCCAGCTATCGGCCCCAGCTTGCCCAGCTTCTGGCCGATAACCAACGCATGCCCGCCGATCACCTGTGGGTCGAGAACCTGGCCGACCTGGGGGATAGTCCGGCGGCGGTGCAGCGGTGTTTAGACGACCTCGCCCAGGCGGGAACCACGGTATGCGTCGGGGGCGATCATCCGCTGATCCTCAACCAAGACCTGCCCCTAAACGACACCATGGCCCTAGCCACCGCCATGCAGGATCAGCAACAGCGACGGCAAAAGCAAGCAGGCCATGCGCGTAATCGGCTCCAGGCGTTACCCCCACCGGGTAAAGCTCCCTACGGCTATCGACGGGGCCAGGGGCGTTATCTGATCGACCGCACAGCCGCTCCGGTGATTACCGCTTTTGTCAACGAATTTTTGCTCTACGGTTCCCTGCGGGGGGCGGTGCGCTTTGTGGAAAAACGGTTTGGCAAGCGCATTTCGGTTTCCACTGGGCAGCGCTGGCTTAGCCATCCGGTTTACCGGGGCGATTTGCAATACCGTGATGGTCAGGTGATTCGCGACACCCACGCCGCCATCATCTCCCGCGACGAATCCGCCCAAATTGATCGCCTGCTGCGCCGCAACCGCCCCCTCCCCCCGCGCACCGCCGGAGCCCCTCGCTCCCTGGCTGGATTGGTGCAGTGCCACACCTGTGGTAGCCCCATGACCGTCTCCACCACCACCGTGCGGGGCAAGGCCCAGAGCTATCTCTACCTGCGCCCCACCGCCTGTTCTCAACAGCCCCGCTGCCGCGCCATCTCCTACGACGAGGTGCTCCAGGCCGTGATTGCCGACATTTGCCACACCCTGCCCCAGGCCGTCGCCCAATGGCAAACTGCCCGAACCACCGCCGCCCCAATCCCTAATCCCCAATCCCAACTGCAAAGCCAATTACAGCAGCGGGAATCAGCCCTTAACCAACTTCCTGCCCTGATCGAATCGGGGATTTTGGACGACGAAATCGCCGCCCTGCGCCGCTACAAACTGCGTGGAGAAATTGCCCAAATTGAACAACAGATCGCCCAACTACCCCCCGTCAACCTGGCAGAATTAGCCCCCTCCGTAGCCCTACCCCAGTTTTGGCTAGACCTCTCCGAAGCTGAACGCCGCTTCTTTTTCCGCGAGTTCATCCGTCGCGTTGACCTCCATCGCCAGAATGGAACATGGCACATCAACCTCACTTTTGTGTTCTAGCCTGAGAAGGAATGGGCTTGGCTAACCGATCATCCCGATGGGCAAACTTCACCCAAGCTGATCCGGATCAATGCCCTGTGCCTTCAGTCAGTCGATGCGCCAATCGGCTGAGTCTGGGCTTCGCTAAGGTCAAAGCAGCCTAAGCGGGCGTTTGAAAAGGGTTGCCTCAGGTGCGATTGGTCGCTAGATCGGTGCAAATCTACGGGATTTTTGACGACTGAGGCTGACCTCATCGGTATCACTTGGGACGAGCTTCGGCTTTTCAAACGTCCGCTTAGGATTGAGGCTTCCGCACGGGCTTCTCCAGCATGGGCTTGCCTTGCAGAGCCTCAAAGAGGCCGAGGACAACGCTACCTGTGGGCCATTGGCTGAGCGGTTTGAGGAATTTGTCCAGGGGGTTGAAGTCTACCAACCAAGGGCCAAAGCAGATGCCGAGGGGTTCTAGATGTTTGCCCTCCAGTTTGTGGTGGAGCCGTCCCTTAGGTTTGAGGTAGTTGTAGAGCCAGAGGACATCGCTGGTGTTGGGGTCGGGGTCGCCGATGTGGCCCGCTACCGTATCTTGGGCAAAAGACACCAGGGCTGTGAGGTTGAATAGACGGCTGCGGTCAATCAGGGTAAGGGTTTGCTGGCGTGTGGGCTGCACCCCTAGCCCTAGGGTATCCAGCAGGTGGGCTAGGGCTTGGAGGGGAACGGCACTGGTGGTATCGCTCACATCGGGGGCCAGCAGTTGGGCAGGCTGGTTCCAAATGGTGGACACCTCCCCCAGGCGATGGCGCAGCCAGTGGGCCTTCTGGGTTCCAATCACCTCCTCTAAGGCTGTATCGGTGGGATCTTGCTCAACGCCGCAGAGGAGTTCGAGCAGGGCGATATACTTGCAGCCCAGGCTGTGCCCTAACCAGAGGTAGCGGTCGTTCTGGCGATAGGGGTGGTCATCGTATCCAGCCTGCCGAGCCAATTCTGGCAGATAGCGCTGGAGCCGTCGCTGTTCCTCCAGAAGGTCTAGGGCGATGCTCCAGTGGCGGAAACTAAACCGAAAGGGTATGGCGACCACGGTGTAGCCCTCCTGGTAGAGCACCTGGAGCAGGTGACGATAACTGAGGGTGGGGAAGGATCCAAACAGGGCACCGCCAATGAACTGAATAATGCCCTTGGGCTGGGGGTGCAGGGCCACCCAACTAAAGGAAACGGGCTGGAACGAGGCCGAGGGTGGAGTGGCCATGGGGGCTAGCGTTGGGGTTGAAAGTGGGGCTGGCATTGGGGAAAATCTCCTGGATGGCCCCACCCGCAGGTTGGTGATTGGTCTACGGATGGAGGGTAATCCCAAATCCGACTGACTGCCCCCCAGTATCAACGGGCGAGGAGACCTCGCCCCTACCGTGTGCCCGGTTGAGCATCGGGGCTTTCTACTGCGGATTTGGCATGATCTATGGCAGCGATGGAAGGGTCGCTACTGAATCACCGGCTCCATGCGGATGGGGATCTCCAGGCGGGACAGTAGGTTGCTGACGGTGCTCAGGTTTTCTGCGCTGGGATCGACCTGGGCCAGGGTTTCGGCCAATACCTCGGCCCGTGCGGCGGGGCTAAGCAGCGATAGGTCGATGGCGGGCCGATCCAGAAATTCCGGCACCAGGGGGCGGTTAATTCCCACGTTGTCCACAAAAATTGGATCAATTAGGAAGGAACCGGGTTCGGGGGTAATTTCGTTTAGCCCCTTGCCGCTGGCTAGTTGCAGGGGGTAGTTGATTTGGTCAAAGTCGCCGCCGCTGTTGGGGAAGGTATTGGGCAGGAACGTGCCGCGAGTCTCTGGGTTGAGCAGTACCTTTACGGGCGTGGTACTCTGAGGCCGCAGGCGGAACCCTTGGCTGAGGGCGGGCAGAGTGAGCCGCACAAAGCCGCGAATTTCGAGTTGGGGGTTGGCCGCTGAGAGCAAGCCGGGCTTGGCCAGGTCGGGCAGAAGCTGGAGGGAGGCCGTTTGTTTGGCGGGTACCCGAAACCGCGTGGTAAATACGGGCGTTGCAGGGCTGGGGGCCACCGGATTGAGGGACAAAAAGCTGTTGGCCCCAGCCAGGTCATAGGCGACAATCGCGTTGCCCGCCAGGGTGCGGTCGGGATTGATCGGATTGGGCCGAGTAACGTGAAATTCTAGTTGATAGGTGAAATCCCGATCTTCCAGGTTAGACAGGGTCAAAAAATATCCCTGAATAACGCGGCGGGACACGTTACCAAGGGCATTGGCCAGGGACGCCGGAGTGCCAGCGGGCGGGGGCGGGGCAATGCGCTTCACCAACAGTTCAAAGGTCGTAATTTCCATTGGGGGGGTTCCTAAAACAACGACTCCAATCCCCACCAGGCCGAGCGTTGGGTTATCTTGGTGCTCCAGCCCGTCGGGGTTGAACCCATTGTGCGGTTGCCCCCAGGGCCTTGCCGTCACCCACGCGGGTACTTTAGCCAACGGGTACCTGGGAATGCGTTAGGTCAAGCCTCCCCCAGCCCCATTAACCCCAGGCCGTATCGCCCAAATTTGGCGGCACATCCTGCCAGCGGCCATCCCCTACGGCCCGGATGGCTTCCTTTAGATTTACATCCCCGGTGTAGATGGCGCGACCGACAATCACACCCTTCACGCCCACGGGTTCCAGCGCTAACAGGGAAAGCAGATCCCGCAGGGCACCCACGCCCCCAGAGGCAATCACGGGCATGGTCACCGCCTCAGCCATGGTTCGGAGGGCGTCCATATTAGGGCCTTTGAGGGTGCCGTCGCGTTTGATGTCGGTGTAGATCACGGCGGCGGCTCCCCGTTGCGCCATCTGTTGGGCCAGGTCAACGGCTTCCACCTCAGAAATGTCTAGCCAGCCCCTGGTGGCCACCTTGCCGTCCTTGGCATCAATCCCAACGATGATCTGGCCGGGATAGTCGGCACTTAAATCACTCACCAAATCAGGATTTTCAATCGCCGCCGTACCCAAAATGGCGTAGCGCACTCCCAGGTCAAACAGGGCCTTCACCCGATCCCGATCCCGCAGACCACCGCCCACCTCCACGGGCATACTCACCGCCCGCGTAATCGCCTCAATCGCCTGCCAGTTCTCCGGCTTGCCCGATTTTGCCCCGTCCAAATCTACTAAATGCAGCCGAGTCGCGCCCTGTTCCTCCCACTGCCGCGCCACCGCCACTGGGTTGTCGTCAAACACCTCCGATTGGGCATAGTCGCCCTGATATAGGCGCACACAACGGCCTTCTAGCAAATCAATGGCGGGGATAACTTCCATGGTTCAGGGTTTCACAACAGCGAGCAACGGGGACTTGGATAGATTATTGAATCCAGTTCCCCCCTTTTTAAGGGGGGCTAGGGGGGATCCACACAAAGAACCAATCCGCATAGAGACTTATGTGTAAGCAGTAGCCCCCCCTGGGAGAGGGGCTAGGGGTAAGGGCTAGTCTCTGCCCAAAGGATAGTTTCTCAATCTACCAAGCCCATCCATTCTATCGGCCCATCCCCTACCCACGGGCACCAATTTCCCGTAGACTCCAGAATGCGAATCACAACAGAGAACCATGCTAGACCTGACTGGGAAAAACGCCCTGGTAACGGGCATCGCCAACAATCGATCCATCGCCTGGGGCATCGCCCAGCAGCTCCATGCCGCCGGGGCCAACCTTGGCATCACCTACCTGCCCGACGAAAAGGGCAAAATGGAAGGCAAGGTGAAGGACTTGGTGGATCCCCTCAATCCCAGTCTGTTTTTGCCCTGCAATGTGCAGGACGAAGCCCAGGTTTCCGAGGTTTTCAACACCATCGGCCAAGAATGGGGCAAGCTAGATATCCTCATCCACTGCCTCGCCTTCGCCAACCGTGACGACCTCTCTGGTGATTTCAGCAACACCTCCAAGGAGGGCTACCAACTGGCCCTAGATGTCAGCGCCTACTCCCTCATCACCCTCGCCCGTGGGGCCAAACCCCTGATGACCGAGGGCGGCAGCATCGTCACCCTCAGCTACCTAGGCGGCGTGCGGGTGGTGCCCAACTACAACGTCATGGGCATCGCCAAGGCCGCCCTAGAAATGAACGTGCGCTACCTGGCTTCGGAGCTTGGCCCCAACAACATCCGGGTGAACGGCATTTCCGCTGGCCCCATCCGCACTCTGGCCTCCTCCGCCGTGGGCGGCATTCTGGATATGATCCACCACGTCGAAGAAATTGCCCCCCTGCGCCGCACCGTCACCCAAACCGAAGTGGGCAACACCGCCGCATTCCTCTGTAGCGATCTGTCTAGCGGCATGACCGGGCAAATTCTCTACGTCGATTCCGGCTACTGCATCATGGGAATGTAACCTATCGATAACGTAGGGTGGGCAGTGCCCACCATCCGGCCCACAGACTTACCATGAGGCCGTCTCAAATTAGCCAAAAACTTGATCCCCAGCACCCGGAAATTCAGTTGTGAGTGATACTTTCTTCTGATAAGATCAGCTCACAGCGGTAGAAATACTTATTAATCTCGATTCAGACGCCACGGGCAAGGCTCCTAAGCTATAGGGAATCTCCGTGTCTAAATCCTGAATTGAGACCTAGGCGCAAGGATTCTTGGCTTTGGTCAATAAGGTAGGTTCTGCCATAGATTGCCCCAGATTGCCCTAGGTGCGGCGCTTCAACAGAAGTCCTGTGCTATGGGAACTGAGGGAAAGACGCTTCACAAGCGCCACATTTTACGAGATATTTTTTGGGGTATTTCGTGGGGGTTTAGGGATGTTGCCTTGCGGCCAGCGGGGCATACCTTGCTTAAACTGCATGACTTTAACAGGAGTTGTATAGAGGGAACCTATGATCAGCAAGCCAGACAAAGTAGTTCTCATCGGTGTTGCGGGCGACTCTGGATGTGGTAAGTCCACTTTCCTCAGACGGCTGAGCGACCTGTTTGGGGCCGAGCTGATGACCGTCATCTGCCTGGATGATTACCACAGCCTCGACCGCAAGCAGCGCAAAGAAGCTGGCGTCACCGCCCTCGATCCTCGCGCCAACAACTTTGATCTCATGTACGAACAGATCAAAGCCCTGAAGGAAGGCAAGAGCATTGACAAGCCCATCTACAACCACGAAACTGGTGAGCTTGATCCCCCTGAGCGGGTTGACCCCAACCGCATCATCGTGATTGAAGGTTTGCACCCCCTCTACGACGAGCGCGTCCGCGACCTGATCGACTTCAGCGTCTACCTCGACATCAGCGACGAGGTGAAAATTGCCTGGAAGATCCAGCGCGACATGGCCGAGCGTGGCCACACCTACGAAGATGTGCTGGCCTCCATCAACGCCCGCCGTCCCGACTTTGAAGCCTACATCGACATCCAAAAGCAGTACGCCGATGTGGTCATTCAAATTCTGCCCACCAAGCTGATCCCCAACGACGAAGAGAAGAAAGTGCTGCGGGTGCGCCTGATGCAGCGGGAAGGCGTGGAAGGGTTCGACCCCGTCTACCTGTTTGACGAAGGCTCCACCATCGACTGGATCCCCTGCGGTCGGAAGCTCACCTGCTCCTATCCCGGCATTCGGATGCACTACGGCCCCGACACCTACTACGGCCACGAGGTTTCTGTACTAGAGGTGGATGGTCAGTTTGATCGATTGGAAGAGATGATCTACCTGGAAAGCCACCTGAGCAACACCTCCACCAAGTACTACGGTGAAATGACCGAGCTGCTGCTGAAGCACCGTGAATACCCCGGTTCCAGCAACGGTAGCGGCCTGTTCCAGGTGCTTGTGGGTCTGAAAATGCGCGCCACCTACGAGCGTCTGACCTCCACCAGCCTCAACGTGGCCACCCACGCCTAGGGTAAGCAAAACCGTACGGTGTATAACGCTAAGGCGAGGCTTCGCGTTGGCGAATTAATGCACCACACCCACCATCATGGTCTGACGAATCATTGTCTGGCTCATAATCAAGGAGAGGATGCAGGGTTGTGTCCTCTCCTTTCTTTTGGAAGGGATTTCTCTTACTAGGGTCTCTCCCCGCCATGGATCTCACCCTCACTACCCCCGCCCTTTTGTTTCCCGCTATTTCCCTGCTGCTGCTGGCCTATACCAACCGCTTTCTGGTGCTGGCCCAGCTCATTCGCCAACTCCACAGTTCCGAGCGGGATTATTTTGAGGCGATGGTGCAAAAGCAAATTACCAACCTACGCCGCCGCATAGCTCTGATTCGGCTGATGCAGGCGTTGGGAGTATCCAGCTTCATTTTCTGCACCCTGTCAATGTTTTCGCTGTTTGTGGATCAGCTTCGGTTGGCTGAGGTGTTGTTTGGGTCGGCCCTGGTTTTGCTGGCGGCCTCGCTGATTGTGTCCCTCTACGAAATCGCGATCAGCACCAAGGCCATTGAGGCCGAACTGGCGGATATCGTTGCGAAAAGTCGCTGAAAATACCCCGACCTAAGCCACGCCAATCCTCACTGGCCCTCACCCTAAATCCCTCTCCCAAGCTGGGAGAGGGATTTTGAAGGATGCTCCAGTTCCCCTCTCCTCCCTGGGAGAGGGGCTAGGGGTGAGGGCCGTCAAGGACTTACTGGGCTACTCAGGGGCCGACCAAGTGCGACCATCTAGGGCGGTTTGGACGGCTTGGCGCTGGTCGCGGAGGGTAATCCAGCGGTGGTAGGTACGGGTGTGGATGGCGACGGAGTGGCCCATCATCCGGGCGGCGACGGTGTCGGGGAGACCAAAGTGGATGGTGCGAACGGCCCAAGCATGGCGAAGGTCGTAGGGCGAAAAGGGCACCCCGTAGCGCTTGAACTGGAGGGCGACCTGTTGCCCCACCCGTTGCAGAGTGGTAGTGGCGAGATCAGTATTGATCGGCGGCAGTTCCCCTTGGCGCAATTCAAAGCGTTCCACCCATTCGGGATAGAAGGGCCAAACGTCGTGCAGTCCGGTTTTGGTGGTTTCGAGGACGGTAATCCGAGCTTCGGGGTCGCCTGTGGACAAAAGGCTGCGGTCACAAAAAAATACCTCATGGTTTCGCAAGCCGTAGGCGGCCATTAATCCATAAACCGTACGCCAAGCGGGGTTTGGGATCAGGTCATGCCAGGTCAAAATATCCTCATCGGTGGGCAGGTGGCGGCGCTGGGTTTTGTGGCTGCCGTAGGTGCCCCACAGGGTCTCTAGGTCAACGGGCAGAGCAATTTTATGAAAATCCGCAAAGGCTTTGAGGGCCGTACAACCCACTTGCCGACTGCGGGCCTGTCGGGGCAGGGCTTCTAAGGTCGCCACAATGGCCTGTCCTAGAGATTGGCGCGGGTGGTCGTTCACCTGGGCCAGCAGCTTATTCAGGTAGGGGGCGTAGGCCTTTGTCCAGGTACTTTTCAGCGCTGCTTGGGCCGCGATATCCTCCCCCGGACGGTGGAACCAGTGGGATTGAAACTGATCAATCAGGTCGGCGATGGGCTGATGGTCGGGATCGGCAGGGACTTCAGTGGGTAGGTACTCGGCCCAATCAAAGGCGCGCTCAATTAGTCGGGCGGCGATCACCTTGGCGTCTTGCTCAATTTGCTTCAGTCCGGCCTTGGTGGCGGGGATGCCCAGGGGAATGCGCTGCTGGTGGGGTTTGGTACGGCCACTGTCGGGCCTAGGCGGTAGGGTACCCCGCAGGGCCAGTCGATCTCCGCGCCGCTCCACCGCTAATCCCATGCGAGCCGCTTTCAGCCGTTCGTTGAGCTTGGCAATGGCGGCATCTAGGCTATCCGTGGCTCCCATATCCAGTGCATTTTCGGGTAAGGACAGATTAAAGGTAAAGCCCCGTAGGGTGAGTTGGCGCAGCGTAACCCAGCCTGGTTAAGGCTTTAATGCGTTACAGCAACACCTAACCCATTTTCAGTAGATCACAAACTCTCTTGACTGCCCTAAGCTTGGCCCTCACCCCCAGCCCCTCTCCCACGAAGGAGAGGGGAGTCGGAAGTCCTTCAAAGGCCCTCTTCCAACATGGGAGAGGGATTTAGGGTGAGGGCTGGATCGTGCCAAAAGGGGCCGTTTGTGTCCTAATGATTCTACTCAAGATGCCGACAACTGACTAAATCGGTAGATTCAGCGACGTTTTACCGTGGAATCGGCGGATTCGTGGATGGATGATCAACTGACCCTGTAGAATGGGTAGTATTAGGAACAGTTAGCATTAAGGCTGAGCCAAGGCTAACGATTCCCGCCAAAATCTCCCCGCCAGCCTGGGGAACTCGCCGCAGCTATCGGCGGCAAATTGTTACGATAATAAAAGATTATTCGCCGTTTAGAAAACAGCACAGTGCCATGGGTCGCGTAGGGGTCTTACTGCTAAATTTGGGCGGGCCAGAACAGCTAGAGGATGTTCGTCCCTTTTTGTTCAACCTATTCGCCGATCCAGAAATCATTCGGTTGCCCTTCCCCTGGTTGCAGCGCCCCCTGGCCTGGTTGATTTCCAGCTCCCGCGCCCAAAAGTCCCAGGAAAACTACCAGCAGATTGGCGGTGGTTCGCCCCTGCGCCGCATCACCGAACAGCAGGCCGATGCCCTCAAAGCCGCCCTAGAAGCCAAGGGCGAAGAGGCCAACATCTACATCGGCATGCGCTACTGGTATCCCTTCACCGAAGAAGCCGTGGCCCAAATCAAGCGCGACGGCATCGAGCGCTTGGTGGTGCTGCCCCTGTATCCGCAGTTTTCCATCAGCACCAGCGGATCGAGCTTCCGCCTGCTAGAGAAAATTTGGACGGAAGACCCCTCCCTCAACCGCATCACCTACACGGTGATCCCCTCCTGGTACGCTCGTCCCGGCTACACCGGAGCCATGGCCGACCTGATCGCCCAGGAACTCGACAAGCTGGAAAATCCCGACCAGGCCCACATTTTCTTTAGCGCCCACGGTGTCCCGGTCAGCTACGTGGAAGAAGCGGGCGACCCCTACCAGCGAGAAATTGAGCACTGCACCGAGCTGATCATGCGGTCGCTGAATCGCCCCAACCCACACACCCTGGCCTACCAAAGCCGCGTTGGCCCAGTGGAATGGCTGCAACCCTACACCGAAGACGCCATCGAAAACCTGGCCCAGCAGGGCGTGAAAGACCTGGTGGTGGTGCCGATTAGCTTTGTCTCCGAGCACATCGAAACCCTGCAAGAAATCGACATAGAGTACCGCGAAATCGCCGAAGAAGCAGGCATCCACGGCTTCCATCGGGTGCCTGCCCTCAACACCCACCCCCAGTTCGTCAACGACATGGCGGAGATGGTGGTGGAAGCGCTAGATTCCCCCCGCAAGCTGTTCTCCGATGTGGTGCAGCCGGAAAAACGGGTGAAGATCTACCCCCCCGAACGCTCCGCTTGGGGGCTGACTCCCTTTGCGGAAGTGTGGAACGGTCGCCTAGCGATGGTGGGCTTTTTGGCCCTGCTGCTGGAACTGGTCAGCGGCCATGGCCCCCTGCATTTTGTCGGTATTTTGTAGGCCACATCTGGGATTGCCCTCCGGGGTATGACAACGGAGTGGGTTGATAAACGCGATCAATCGAGGTCTAGGCTAAGAGGCTGTGCCGTCCCTAGGCTGTCTTGGGCATCATGGAGTTGTCTGACCTTACTGTTAACTGATCAGAGTTAAGCAGGGGTCATCCTTAGAGTGTCACGGACGCTAGAACCCATGAGTCAACCTCCATCCCCAGAATCCCAGCCCGTCCCCTTTGCAGACAAAACCGCCCGACTTCAGGCCATTGGCCAACTCATTAAATCCATTACCCCGCTGATTTGGGGAGTGGTGATTTTGGTAGTAGCCGTACCGTTGATCGGGCAACTTTTGATCCATCAGGCGGTTTCGCCATCGGGGGATAGAGCTGGCAACCCAAAAACTGAAACCATCGTTGTTGCGCCGCCACCGGATTTAAGCCGACTGGATACCGCCCTAGCCGGGGCGATGCGGGAAGCCCATCAAACGGCAGAAAGCTTTGCCCAGGAGGGTTTGACCGACTGGCATCGGGAGCTAGAGCCGCGCTTGGAGGGCTTCCTGGATTGGTATTTTGACTACTTCAACCAAAAGGGCTTGGAGCTGCGAGTGCCGCTGATCTGGGCCTCTTCCGCCGCGATCCATGCTGTCAAGCCTGACCAACCCGCAGGGAATGACGCCGTTGTTGAGCAGTTGACGGAGCGGCTTCAGCGGGAATTTTCTAAGCGGGTGCTGGTGCCCAGAACGGCGCAGATGAAGCTGGAAAATATTACCCAAGCCACGGTAGACCTGTACCTAACCGAGGTGAGCCGCAATGTGGCCCTGGTGCAGCAGCGCTATCAGATTCCCCAGGGCGACTGGGATCGCTACCTCAATGATGTGGCCACCACCGTGGCCGATACCGAGGGCAATCTTTCCAGCCTGTCGCTGAAGCTGGTGGCGGGCGGGGGCAGCTACCTGTTGGCCAAGCCGCTGATTGCCCTGTCTATGGCTAAGTTGGGCAGCAAGCTGAGCGCTAAGTTTGCCGGGTCGGCCCTGGCTAAGGTGGCGGCTAAAACGGGGGGCACCGTGGCGGCGGAACTGGGCAGTTCTCTCCTAGACCCCATTGCCGGGGTGGCGATTTTGCTGTGGGATGTGTGGGACTATCGCCATACGGTGACGGTGGATCGGCCCCTGCTGCGAGACACCCTGTTGGCTTACCTTAGCGATATGGAAACGGCCCTGCTCAAAAATCCTGAGACGGGTATTATGTCGTCGATTTATCAACTGGAGGGGGGCTTGCTTCAGTCCTTAGAACAGCATTCGCGGGCCTAGGGCCGTTTAGACGACCAGTTTTTCCAGACGTAGGAGGTGCGAATCACCAGCCACAGCAGCAACAGGGCAATGATTCCGCCTTGGCGAGGAGCATCGAAGGTGAGGAAAGCCAGCATTACGCACAGCCCATCAATCACAAAAAACAGCCAGCCCGGAGGCCGTTTGGGACGATAGAACCAGCCCACCTGCAACAGTTGAATGGCCAAGGCTAGCAGGGCACTTACCCCCGTTGCGATCACGCTAATCCAAGGGGATACACCGAGGGTGCGGGCCACGGCAATGGCAGCGAGGGCGGCGACCCCAGGGCTGAGGATGAGTTCGGCAATTTGGAAGACGCGCTGGTTGTAGCTGTCCTTAGAAAGCATCAACTCCGCCGTTGACCAACTCACAAGCAGCCCAATGCAGAGGGCGGGGGGCAACTGCGACAACAGGGGCACATTCGACCACAGCTTTTCCCCAGACATTAGCCCAATCACCAGCAGCGGCAGGGCCACCCGTAGCCCCGTCGCCGCCGCAATCGATAAAATTGCCAGAATTTCAGTGATGATCACAGTGATCTCCATCCGTAGCACCCACGTTTACTATGACCTGGAAACGCGGAGAATAGCTAGGGCCTATTGACCCAGAGCGTTGGAGAGATAGTCAGCGGTAGCCTGCACCACGGCCACGGCATTTTCGTAGACCATGCGAGTTGGCCCCAACACGCCCACGGTGCCCAGGGAGGTCTCCTGCTTGGCATAGTTGGAGACCACTAGGGCGCAACCCTGCATCGGCTCGATGGGGTTTTCCGAGCCAATCCAAACCCGCACGTTGGAGGCGAGGGCGGCGGGAGGTTGGGAGAAGAACAGCGGCCACAGTTGGGATTGCTCTTCTTCGAGTAGACGCACAATGGCTTGGATGCGCTGGGCATCGGCAAATTCGGGCTGGCGCAGCACCTCCGCCAAGCCACTCACCACAAGCTGGGTGGTGCCCGTGGTTTGGGAACGCTGGGCCAGATCGAGCAACGCCTGTTCTAGGGTGGCCCCATAGCGTTGAAAGTCGTGGTCGAGGTGGCTCCAGTCTAGGCCCGCCACATCCGCCAGGGGACGCCCCCGCAGGTGTTGGGTGAGAAAGTTGGAGAGAATGTCCATCTCGCGCCGACTGGCATCTTCCCCTAGGGCTGAGGTGATCGCCGCTGGCAGTTGTAGCACCACAGACTGGGTGGTTAGGGAATCGAGCAAGACCAACAGCAGCACCTTGCCCACGTCCACCTGCACCAGTTGGATGTGGCGAATCAGGGCGGCGCTGGCCTGGGGCACCGTGATCAGAGCCAAATAGCCGCTCACCTGGGCCAAAATCTGGGTGGCTTCTTTCAAGAGGGCTTCCAGGCTCCATCCGGCCCAGCCCAGTTCCTCAGACAGCAGCGCATCCACCTTTTGCCCCAACGTCCCGGCTGGCCGCATCAGACGATCCACGTAGAGCCGATAGCCAAAGTCGGAGGGCACTCGCCCTGCTGAGGTGTGGGGCTGGTAGAGCAGGCCGTATTTTTCGAGCCGACCCATGGTGTTGCGCACCGTAGCCGCACTGACCTTGAGGTTATATTCCTGCACAATGGCCCGCGATCCCACGGGTTCTGCCGTGGCGATGTAGTGGCGCACCGTGGCCTGAAGCACCTGCTCGTGGCGACTAGTTAACGGAAGAGCGGCGTCCATAGGGGGCGGTGATTAAACGACTCAACAGGGCCTTTGCCTTACCATAGCAGATGCGTCCAAGAAGCTGGTATCGAATGCGACCCGATGCGAGGGCAATGCCTAGGAGTCTGAGCTTTGGGTGAAGAACTCGCCCACCTTGAAGCTGGCGGTGTCCTCTAGTTGCTTTAGCACCGAGCGGGTAATCAGTTTGCCCGTTTCCACCAGCACTTCCCCGGTAATGGGGTGCAGCAGGTCTTGTTCTGCTCGCCGACCAATCAGCGCTTCGATATCTTGGAGAGAGTTGACGTACATACCGGGGGGCAGTTCCACCACCACCCCGTTACCAATCACGCGGGACTGGCAGGCGAGGCGCGAGTTGGGTTTGCAGGAGGTAATCACCTCTAGGGTGCGCTGCTCACGGCGGTTGATGGGCGTAAGGGCTTCCATCCCCGACTGCACATAGATGTGGCAGGTGGCACACATGCCGCGTCCACCGCATTCTTTAAGAACATCAAGCTCCTTATTCAAGAGCACCGAGAGCAGGTTGCTGTTGGTTTCGATGGACGTTTCTTGGGCAATGGGCTCTAGGCGAACGGTTTTAACCATGGGGATTGCTTCACTCCAGAAGGGAACGAAAGACCTGCTAAGGGGGCTACTTTACGATACTGCAAGGATTCAGAATCTTTCCAGAGCAATTTTTCCAGGACAATTAAAGTTTTTCCAGGACAATTTTTCCAGGACAATTAAAGACGGATCAATCCGTTGATCGAGGGTTAGGGTAGCGGTCTCCCGTTGCCAGAGGATAGACCCGGTCAACGCTAGGCGTCGGCGTTGTCCACCAGCAGAGTGACCTCCTGGGGAGAGAGCACCCCATCGCCGATGATGCCTTTAAAGCTGCGAATGGTTCGACTCCCCCGATCAATGAAGGCTTTTACCCAGTCGCGTACCCACTGCTGCTGTTCCGGGGTCACGGGCTCGGCGGCGTTGGGTAGGCTGAAATGACCATCCTTGCTGATCTCAAACTGGGTGAGCCAAGGTTGGTCAGGGCGAGACTGCTTCCAGGCATTGGCCACAATAATTTTGCCGAGGTATTGGGTAGCCCCATCGCTCAGGTGGTTGAGGGCGGCAATCAGGTCATTGCCACTCACCACGCGACTCCCAGCCGCCGAGTTCCCAACCACCGAGTTCCCATCCGCCGAGGGGGCACGGGTTCCTGGAGCAATCGGCGCAGCGGCGGGGGCACTGGCGGCGGGCGGATTCATCGACGCACTGCTGAGGGTAACGCACCCCGCTAGCAGTCGGAAGGTGGAAACGACATTGTGGGGCTCCTCCATCAGGGTATCGGTGAGCTGGTGGATGGCGGATCGGTAGGCGCTAAGGGGCATCTGATCCGCCATCAACACCATCAAAATGAGGCCCTGGTCAAGCTTATAGATGTGGACAAACTGATGGGTGAAGCGGAAGGAAAAACTATCGAACCCCTTCGGAATCGTTTCAATCACCTGTTGAATTCCCTGGGCCAAGGCATCTTGCTGACTCGTATTAAGCTGAATGTCCGGGCCGAGAAAAAACGGACGATTGCGACCGTCTATCAGGCCAACCCCTGACAGTCCGGGTAAATTCAGGAAGTTCTGAATAACCTGACGTTTCATAAATCCTTGTGGGCTATCCTGCCTTTTTTTTTCTGGGAGTGTCCCGAAACAAGTAATCTAGGGATGGCAGCCTGATCGACTGAGCCATTTCCCCTAGGCTCCGTTCATCCTGGTGGACTTGCCTCACTGCCCTGCCCCCTGTACCACCCTGTCTGTTCCTTGGCTGTTCAGCACTACTGATGTTAGGGTCACTGTCCATGTCTGACCTTCCTTTTACCCTCGACCAACTGCGTATCCTCAAAGCCATTGCGGCCAAGGGCAGTTTTAAGCGGGCTGCGGATAGCCTCTACGTGTCCCAGCCAGCGGTTAGCTTGCAGGTGCAAAACCTAGAGCGCCAGCTCGATGTTCCCCTGTTTGATCGGGGCGGACGGCGGGCTCAGCTCACCGAGGCGGGGCACTTACTGCTCAGCTATGGCGACCGTATTCTTAGCCTATGCCAAGAAACCTGCCGGGCGATTGAAGATTTACAAAATCTACAGGGGGGCACCCTGATTATCGGAGCCAGCCAAACCACGGGCACGTACCTCTTGCCCCGCATGATTGGCATGTTTCGCCAGAAGTATGCCGATGTGGCGGTACAACTCCATGTCCATTCCACCCGCCGCACCTCCTGGAGTGTGGCCAACGGTCAAATTGACCTCGCCATTATTGGCGGTGAAGTTCCTCCCGAATTACAAGACTCTTTAGAAAGAGTGCCCTATGCGGAGGACGAACTCGCACTGATCATGCCGATGTATCATCCCTTGGCCAGCCAAGACCTAATTCAGCGGGAAGATCTTTACAAACTTCACTTCATTGCCCTCGATTCCCAGTCCACCATTCGGAAAGTGATCGATCAGGTGCTCACCCGCTGCGGCATCGAAACCCGCCGCCTCAAGATTGAAATGGAGCTAAATTCCATTGAGGCGATTAAAACCGCTGTGCAGTCTGGGCTAGGGGTGGCTTTTGTGTCGAACTCCGCCATTGAGAAGGAACTGCAAATGGGCGTCCTCCATCGGGCCAAGATTGACTCGGTGGTGGTCAACCGCACCCTGTCGGTGATTTTTAACCCCAACCGCTACCGTTCTAAAGCCGCCGCCGCCTTTACCGAAGAAATCCTGCCTCAGTTCACCAACCTGCCCCTCAACTTCAAAGCCATCGGTGCCGAGAAAAATGGCACCAAAGCCATGACCCTCGGCGATCTCTGCGATGAGAGCACCCCTAGCCCATCGCCCTCAACCTAGGGGGTTAGCCTCGATATCGCCTAGGAAATCCCCGTCCGACCAAGACCCCTGTTAATCTATAGCCATCTCGTTTGGTTGCCGCGTCTCCCATACTCTCGCCGGGCGTTTTCCTGTGGAATACTTTTCGGGTCTGCTTGATACCTCATCGGTGGCGCTGCCGCCGGAATATCTTCAATTGGCAGAGGTTCTGGCCCAACAAGACCATGGCCGCTGGGGTAATGCGCTGTTGCAGTTGGGCTGGAAGTATGGCCCTCGGTTTGATCCGGTGCGGCAAACCCATCCCCACTTGGTGATCTTTGAATCCTTACCGGAGGAGGTGAAGGCGAATAAACGGCGGACGTTTCTAGACAATTTTAAGGTAGTGCTGGCGATGGGCTATCGGCTGGCCACTCACCCCCCTGCCGAGGATCTGGATCCAGGGGCCAATACCACCCCCAGCCCCCCCTTGCAGGTGCCGCAGCCAGCGGGGGAAAACAGCCCCGCCAATATTCGATTGGCTTCTCTGGTGGCGTTGCGCAATGAACTGATTACCCTCCAGCCCACCACCCCCGACCTCCACACCGCCCTAGGGGATATGCTGCTTCAGCAGGGGCAGCCGATTTTAGCCTACGACGTGCTGATGGCAGGGCTGCATCGCTGGCCAGATTATCTGCGGTTGCAGCAGCTTTTGGCCTTGGCCCTAGCCCGCAGTGGGGCCACCCAGGCCGCCAACCAACTGCTGGCGGAGTTGATTCAATCGGGGCAACGGGACGAGCAAACCCTAGGGCTCTATGCCCGTACCCACAAGGATTTGTGGAAGCAGACCCGGGATGAGGGACAGCGATCACGGCATTTGACCCTGGCGTTTCAGCAGTACCTAGAAGCCTATCGCCACAGCCGCAGCCTTTGGACGGGGATCAATGCGGCCACCATGGCTGTCATGGTGGGTGATCTGCCGTTGGCCCAGAGCCTCGCCGAGGAGGTGCGCCAGGAAAGCCTTGCGGCCCTAACCGATGAGGCCATCCACGGCCAGGATCCCTACTGGGTGCTGGCCACCCTAGGGGAGGCAGAACTGATTTTGAACCATTGGGATGCCGCTGCCCAGTACTACACCCAAGCCGCCCAGTTGGGGGCTAATCGCTACGGCGATCTGAGTTCTAGCTATCGCAATGCGGCCCTGCTGATGCGCCACTTTCACCAAGAGGTGGAGACCCTCAACCAGTGGTTTTCCTTGCCACGGGTGGCGGTCTTTTGCGGCCATCGGGTCGATCAGCCTAACCGATCTATTCCCCGTTTTCCAGCGATGCTCGAACAGCCCGTCTACGAGGCTATCCACCAACGGCTGAAGGCGCTGGGTACCTACGTGGGCTTTGCCTCGGCGGCGTCGGGGGGCGATATTTTGTTTTTAGAAGCCCTGCTGGACTTGGGGGGCGAGCTAAACATCGTACTGCCCTACAACCGGGAGCAGTTTGTGGTCGATGCGGTGCAAGATCAGCCCTCCGATCAGGCCACGGATGACTGGCTGACTCGCTTTAATCGGGTGCTGTCCCATGCGCGGGAGGTGATCATCGCCTCCGACCACAAACCCAAGGACGACGCCATTTCCTACGAATATTCCAACCGCCTGCTCCACGGGCTGGCCAGTATGCGCGCCCAGCAGTTGCAAACCACCCTCGTGCCCATTGCGGTGTGGGATGGCCAGCCAGGAGATGGCCACGGCGGCACCGCCCACACGGTGTCCTACTGGCGGCAGTGGAACGACCATGTCGATATTGTGGATCTAGAACCCCTACTCACCCAGCATTGCCCGGATCTGAACCGCCAGCGCCAGGATCGCCTGCGGCAGACCCCTAACCTTATCCTCGATCCCCCCGATGCCGATGCCCAGCGGGATATCTGCGCCCTACTCTTCGCCGATGTGGTGCATTTCACAGATTTGAAAGAGGATCAGATTTTGCAGTTCTCCCAAAAGTTTCTGGGAGCGATTGCCGAGCTTTCCGACCCCCTGGCGCATCCGCCACTGATGAAAAACACCTGGGGCGACGCGCTCTACTACGTGTTTGCCACCGTGGAACAGGCGGGCACCTTTGCCCTAGATCTGTGCGACCTGATGCAAACCACCCAGTGGGAGCGCTATCACCTGCCAGCGGACATGAACCTTCGCATCGCCCTTCATGCTGGCCCGGTTTACCGCAATGTGGATCCCATTACGGGCCGGGTGAACTATGTGGGCAACCACGTTAACCACGCGGCCCGCATCGAACCGATTACCCCCCCTGGCCGTGTCTATGCCAGCCAAGCCTTTGCCGCCATGGCCGCCTCGGAGAAGGTGCAGTCCTTCACCTGCGACTATGTGGGCCAAGTCCTCTGGGCCAAGCATTACGGATCCTTCCCCACCTACCATGTCCATCGGGTTTAGGGCACCCTAGGTCAGCGGTGTCTTGCCAGCGGCGCATTCATCGCCGGACTAAGGGCTTAGGGAGGGCTTCTCCTAGGCCACACCCAAGGCGGATATGACGTTCTGCTGCCATCCCCACATAAACCTTCACCGAGGGGCGTAGAATACATAGGGCAGCTTGCCCCAAGGCCTAATTTGGGGCGTATTTATCCTGTTTTGAGAGACGTAGAAACCATGATTATGGGACGGTTTAGACCCCTGCTCGGAATTCTGCTCGCTGTGATTGCCACCACGCTGGTGGCCTGTGGCGGTGGCCCTGCCAGCAAAGCACCCACCACCTATACCCCGGCGGTGCTGCAACAGGTAGAACTCTACAGCCCTGGGGTGGCCACCCTGCGGGATCGCTTCCCCGAACTTGAGGGCTATATTCAAAAGCAAGATTGGGTGAATGTCCAGAGCTTTATCCATGGCCCCATGGGCGAACTGCGCGCCCGCGCCAACCGCTTGGCTGCGACCCTGCTGCCCAAAGATAAGGAACAGGCCCAGGCCCTTGCCCAGGAACTTTATGTTCACCTAGAGCGCCTGGACGAAGCAGCAGCCAACCGTCAGCAGGTGGTGGCGGGCCAAGAGTACCGCAATGCCCTGGATGACTTCGATAGCTTCCTGAGCCTAGTGCCCACTTTCCAGTAGATGCTGTGCCCTTGCAACAAGTGGTGATTGTAGGCTGTGGCGTCATCGGGGCCGCCATTGCCTACGAACTCAGCCAAAGCCCCGATCTAGCCATCACAGTCATCGACCCTAACCCACCCGCCAGCGGTTCCACCGGGGCAGCCCTGGGGGTAGCCATGGCGGTGATTAGCCAAAAGGCTAAGGGCCGCAACTGGCGGCTACGCGAACAAAGCCTGCGCCGCTATCAAACTCTGCTTCCCGAATTAGAGGCCAACCTGGGCCAGCCCATCCAGCGCAACCAGGGTATTCTCAGCCTCTGCTTTGACCCCGAAGCCCTCCCTCGCTGGCAATCGCTCCAAGCCATCCGCCAAGGGCAGGGGTATCGTTTAGACCTTTGGACGCCGGAACAAATCCTAGAACACTGCCCTTATCTAGAGGTCAGCCGCGCCGTGGTGGGGGTGTATTCTCCCCAGGATATTCAGGTGAACCCTACGGAACTTACTCAAGCCTTGGTCGCCTCGGCTACCCAACGCGGGGTCTGCTTTCAGTTTGGGGAAGCGGTGGTTGGGTTTGAGATCACTGCTTCCCAGGATCAGGCCATCTGTACCCAGGTAAACACCCCTAGTCAGAGCTTTTTGGCAGACTGGGTGATTGTGGCCGCTGGCCTCGGCAGCACCCCCCTAACGGCCTCCCTTCAGCAGCCGACCCTGCTGGGGCCAGTGCTGGGGCAGGGGTTACGATTGCATTTGGCAGAACCCTTAGAAAGCCAAGACTTTCACCCCGTCATCAACGGCAACGACATTCACCTGGTGCCCCTGGGCGGCGGTGATTACTGGGTGGGAGCAACGGTGGAATTCCCTGCCCACCCAGAGAACCCAGAAGCCGCCATCACTGAGTTTTTGACCCAGCCCCCCGATCCAACCCTCCTAGACGAGGTGCTTCAGGGAGCCATCGCCTACTGCCCCGCCCTCGCCCAGGGCACCATCACCGACCGCTGGTTTGGGCTGCGTCCCCGTCCCCAGGGTCAAGCTGCTCCGGTTCTGAAACCCCTAGCGGACTACCAGAACGTCATCCTAGCCAGCGGACACTACCGCAATGGCGTCTTGCTGGCCCCCGCCACTGCCCTAACGGTGCGAGACTGGGTGCTTGGTACTGCGCCCTTCTCCCCGGAGCGAGCATAGGGTCAGCGGAGGGGCCGCTGTTGACCGATGGCTTGATTGCTATACCAAGCCCCTCTCCCAGGGGTGAGCTACTAAGTACACACATCTTGCTTTCATGCCGCAAGTCCTTGGAGATCCCCCTAAATCCCCCTTAAAAAGGGGGACTTTGACTCCGGTTCCCCCCTTTTTAAGGGGGGCTAGGGGGGATCGATTCCTTGTATTGTCTAC
>JBIPSI010000048.1:0-28334 GCA_044070495.1 Spirulina sp.
GCCTCGTCGGTCAACGCTGGCGTAGGAGATACTGAAGAAGGGCAGGTTGTCATGGCTTTTCATCCAATTCGTCTAGCCTGACCCTACCCCTTTTCTACGGATTCAGCCCCTGTCTCGATGCTTTGTGATCTACTGATCCTAACTAGGTAGCCCTATTTCTTACAGGATAGAGAAAATCAGGTGTCCCTAAAGGCCTCACGGCAGTAGATCGCTGTTTCTGGCTGATTTTCCTCTGGCCCGTGCATTAATGCACTACCCCTAATTATATACTCCAAAACTGCTTAATGTAATCGAAGCGTTTCACTGGTTTTTTTGACAAGGTTACGTTGATAGGCTCTAAAACATCAATAAATTTCATCGCTGCGTCTTCCTCGCAAGCTAAATTCAGGTAAAAACCAACAAATTTATCATCTTCAATCTGCCGAACATACCAACTGCCATAGCTCATGATACCTCTATTTTCACGCCAAAATATGGCTACCATTTCACGCCCTTCAATCTTGCCCTGAAATAACCACCTTCGATTTGCCTGAGTGTTGGGATATTTTCTTCTAATACTGCCTATAACCTTTGAGCCTTGTTGTTTAAAGAAAAAATCATCGCGCTTAATAATTTGTCCGTCGCCATCCAAGATGCATCCTTCCCACAGCCCGCTGTAGGGCGCTTTAAATTCCCTAAAACGACCCACAGAAAATTGAACAAATAGTAAGAAGACTGCACCAGCAAGGTTATTTAGAAAATTTACAGCTAAATCATGTGGGAAATTTTCCATTTTCAACTCTCTCTTGGATTATTCTTAAATTCGAGGGGTGAATTCTCATCTGATTTTCACAACATCTTTTTATGTACCTCTTCAAGTTCTTATGTGCCTTCTTAAAGTATCGTTTTTCAGTGTAGACAAGACATTAGAGATCTACGTAAAGCTTGTGCACTTTAGGCTTTTAATATAAGATGGCCTAGTTTATCTGAATAGAATACTTCAAGTGGCCTCTCGTGCGCAAGTTCATATCCGGGTAGTGATCAAAAGAGGTAACGACAACAGAATAAAACCCTTGCAACATGGGAGTCTGGCGGCAGAGAATATTGCCTTTGGGGCACTACTGAAATCTGAAGTATACCTAGCCTAGAACCGTTGCCAGTCTTCACAGTACAGAACACAGAATGCTCCAGTAATTGGTACTAGAGCATTCTGTAGATCTAGTGACAGATTTAAGACTACAAGCAGTTTTGAGCAGGTGATTCACTTTTCCCGTGAACCGCCAAACCCCTAATGCACAAACTGATGATCCGGTGCCCAGATGGGGTGATAGGACTGGATCGCCCGCATATATTGCACCCGCTCGAAGTCGCTGGGGTTGGGGCATTTTTGTTGGCTCATGCTGCCGCGCAGTTGGGCCAGGGATTCGTATTCGTGGTCAGTTAGCCATTGGATCACTTCCTCCTCGATGGTTTTGATGTGGCCGATGCCGTGGCGGAGCAGGGTGGCCACCAGCATGGTGACATCGGCTCCGGCCATCAGCAGTTTGACCACATCTTCGGCGCGGCTAATGCCACTGGTGGCGGCGAGGCTGACGGGCAGCTTGCCGTAGAGCAGGGCAATCCAGGTGAGGGGCAGGCGCATATCCTGGGGGGCGCTGAGGATGAGGTTGGGCTGAATTTCGAGATTTTCGATGTCGATGTCGGGTTGGTAGAAGCGGTTGAACAGCACCAGGCCATCGGCTCCGGCTTCACTGAGGCGTTTGGCCATGTTGGCCATGTTGCTAAAGAAGGGGCTGATCTTCACCGCCACAGGGATCTGCACCGACTCTTTGACCGCCCGCACGATGTCGATATAGTCCTGTTCCACATCGGCCCCAGAGAGATCCAGGTCGGTGGGAATCCAGTAGATATTGAGTTCGATGGCATCGGCTCCGGCCTCCTGCACCTGTTTGGCGTAGTCAATCCAGCCGCCCAGGGTGGCCCCATTGAGGTTGGCGATGATGGGAATATCGACCCGCCGTTTCGCTTCCCGGATGTGCTCTAGGTAGGCATCGGTGCCAACGTGGAAGGTTTCGGGCTCTGGGAAGTAGGTGAGGGCTTCCGCGAAACTTTCGGTGCCGTATTCGGTGTGGTGGTGAATTTCCAGCCGTTCCCGCCGAATTTGTTCCTCAAATAACGAGTGCATGACAATGGCCGAGGCACCGGAATCCTCCAGCCAGCGGAAGTTTTCAATGTCTTCGGTGAGGGGGGCGGCGGCTCCCACCACAAGGGGAGATTTCAGGGTTAGGCCAAGGTATTGGGTGGTTAAGTCCATCACGGGTTCCTACAAATTGGGGTACAGAATGCTGGGGGCCGAGAGATCCCAGGGTTCTTGAAGAACCCTGGGATCTGGCCTGAACGGAAGCCCTCACCCCCGGCCCCTCTCCCTGTGGGAGAGGGGAGGTTGGAGGTTGGTGTAAGGGTTCCTTATTCATAGAGAGCTTGGCGGTTGTCTCAAAGTCCCTCTCCCAAATTGGGAGAGGGATTTAGGGTGTAGCTTGCTTCCCGCAGGGTGGGCCACGGGGGATTTGGGCGAGGGCCGAGAGATCCCAGGGTTCTCCAAGAACCCTGGGATCTGGTTAGGCGGAATCTACTCCGCTTCGGGGGCCGCTGGTTTGGGCTTGGCGGGGGCCGAGTGATCCAGGGCGTAGCTGCGGTTGGGCGGCAGGGGTTGTTCGTCCGCTAGGCTGCGGGCGGCCAGGTATTGGTACATGTGGTACCGACTGGCGACGCTGATTTGGGCTTGGCGCAGCAGTTCCTTGGCCTCGGCGGGTTTACTCCGCAGCAGCATCTTGAAGCGGTTTTCGCTGTACATGGCCTGTTCCAGCGGGCGTTTGGGGTTGCGGCTGTCCAGTTGCAGGGGGTTTTCGCCCTGTTCGGTGCGGCGAGGGTCGTAGCGGTAGAGCAGCCAGCGACCGGATTCCACCGCTGCCGTTTGTTGCTCCATGCCCTTGGCCATGTTGATGCCGTGGGCGATGCAGTGGGAGTAGGCGATGATCAGGGAGGGGCCGTCGTAGGCTTCGGCCTCCAGGAAGGCGCGGAGGGTGTGCTCGTTGCGAGCCCCCATGGCCACGCTGGCGACGTAGATGTTGCCGTAGGTCATGGCCATCAGACCGAGATCCTTCTTCACCGCAGGTTTGCCCCCGGCGGCGAACTTGGCCACCGCGCCAATGGGGGTCGCCTTCGACATTTGGCCGCCCGTGTTGGAATACACCTCCGTATCCATTACCAGCACGTTGACATTGCGCCCGCTGGCCAGGACGTGATCTAGGCCGCCGTAGCCGATGTCGTAGGCCCAGCCGTCGCCGCCGACGATCCAGACGCTCTTTTTCACCAGGTAATCGGCCAGGGAGAGCAGGTTTTGCAGGCGGGTCTTCAGCATCCGGTCGCCGTTGACGTTCCCTAGCCAGCTTTCAATGCCCTGCTTCAGCAAGGCTACCCGTTCCCGCTGCTCGAAGATGTCGGCTTCGGTGGTTTGGGCGTTGCCAAGGATGGCATTGGCCAAATCCCGCGACAGGGGCGAGTTTTCGGTATCGAGGGCCAGGGTGTGCAGCAGTTCCGCCGCCTGCTGGACGTGCTTATCCAAGGAGACCCGGAAGCCCATGCCAAACTCGGCGTTGTCTTCAAACAGGGAGTTTGACCAGGCGGGGCCACGACCCTCGGCGTTGGCGGTGTAGGGGGTGGTGGGCAAGTTGCCGCCGTAGATGGAGGAACAGCCCGTGGCGTTGGCGATCAGCATCCGGTCGCCAAACAACTGGGTGGCCAGCTTGATGTAGGGGGTTTCGCCGCAGCCGCCGCAGGCCCCAGAGAACTCGAACAGCGGTTCCTGCATTTGCTGGTGGGAGATTTTCCGCAGATCCAGGTCGTTGCGGTTGGGGTTGGGCAGCTTCAGGAAGAAGTCCCAATTTTCCGCTTCGGGCTCGCGCAGGGGCAGTTGTTCCGCCATGTTGATGGCCCGCTTGCTGGGTTCCGCCTTGTTCTTGGCGGGGCACACCTCGACGCACAGGGCGCATCCGGTGCAGTCTTCAACGGCCACCTGAATGGTGAACTTCAGGTCGCTCCAGGCATGATCCCGCGCCGCCGTGCTTTGGAAGGTGGCCGGAGCCTCCGCTAGGGCGGATTCTTCGTAGACCTTAGAGCGAATCACGGCGTGGGGGCAGACCATCACGCACTTGCCGCACTGCACACACACATCGGGATCCCAAACGGGTACCTCCTGGGCCACGTTGCGCTTTTCGTACTTCGTGGTACCGCAGGGGAAGGTGCCATCGGCGGGCAATGCGCTAACGGGGAGGCTATCGCCTTCGCGAGCCATGATTTTGCCCAGCACATCCTTCACAAAGGGCGGGGCGCTGTCGGGCACCCACTTGTGGGGGGTGGGGTCGCCGTTGGGGTCGGCCACAGGCACTTCATAGAGGTGATCCAACGAGGCATCCACCGCCTTCATGTTCATGGCGACGACCTCCTCGCCCTTCTTGCCGTAGGTCTTGCGGATGGAGTATTTGATCGCCTCGATGGCCTCCTCCCTAGGCAGCACGCCCGACAGGGCAAAGAAGCACACCTGCATCACCGTATTGATGCGGCCTGACATGCCCGCGTCCCGCGCCACCTGGTAGGCGTTGATGGCGTAGACCTTGATACCCTTGGCGATGATCTCCTGCTGCATGGTCTGGGGCAGGCGCACCCAGGTTTCTGCCGGGTCGTCAAAGGGGCTGCTGAGCAGCAGGGTCGCCCCCGGTTTGGCCTCGTGCAGCAGTTCCAGCTTGTTGACGAACTCCCACTGGTGGCAGGCGACAAAGTTGGCCTGGGTGATCAAATAGGTGGAGCGAATCGGGTTTGGCCCAAACCGCAGGTGGGAGACCGTGACGGAGCCGGACTTTTTGGAGTCGTAGACAAAATACCCCTGGGCATAGTTCGGGGTGTCTTCGCCAATGATTTTGATCGAGTTTTTGTTCGCCCCCACGGTGCCATCGGAGCCGAGGCCGTAGAACACCGCCCGCACCACGTTGTCGGGTTCGGTGGTAAAGCTGGGGTCGTAGTCGATGGAGGTGAAGGTGACATCGTCCACAATGCCCACCGTAAAGTGGTTTTGGGGATTGGCCTTAGCCAGGTTGTCGAACACCCCTTTTACCATGGCCGGGGTAAATTCCTTAGAAGACAGGCCATAGCGACCGCCCACCACCTTGGGATAGAAGGCGCGGGGTTCCTCAAAGTGGGGAGCCTCTTCGCTACCCTCCAGGTGAACCTTGCCCTCGGTTTGGGGCAGTTCGTGGATGGCGTGGACGACATCTAAATAGAGGGGTTCGCCCGGACTGCCCGGTTCCTTGCAGCGATCCAGCACCGCCAAGGATTTCACGGTCTTGGGCAGGGCGTTGATGAAGGCAATGTTGTCCAGGGGCCGATAGAGCCGCACCTTCAGCACGCCGACTTTTTCGCCCTGGGCCAGCAGCGCATCCACGGTTTCATGCACCGTTTCGGCCCCGGAACCCATCAGCACCACCACCCGCTCGGCATCGGGGGCACCGTGGTACTCGTAGATGTGATACTGCCGCCCGGTGAGTTGGGCAAACTCATCCATGGCCTGCTGCACAAGGTCAGAGCAGGCGTTGTAGTAGCGGTTCACCGTTTCCCGCCCCTGGAAGTAGACATCCGGGTTTTGGGCGGTGCCGCGAATGAAGGGCCGATCCGGCGTCAGCGCCCGCTGGCGATGTTGCAGCACCAGGTCGAAGGGCACATACTCCGACAGCACCTCGTCGGGAATGGTGGCGATTTTCTGCACTTCGTGGGAGGTGCGGAAGCCATCAAAAAAGTGCAGGAAGGGAATGCGCGACTCCAGGCTGGCCCGAATCGAGATCGCCGCCATGTCCTGGGCTTCCTGCACCGAGTTCGAGGCCAGCAGGGCGCAACCCGTGGCCCGACAGGCCATCACATCGCTGTGGTCGCCAAAAATTGACAACCCTTGCGCCGCCAGGGATCTCGCCGCCACATGAATCACCGCCGAAGTCAGTTCCCCGGCAATTTTGTAGAGGTTGGGGATCATCAACATCAACCCCTGGGATGCGGTGAAGGTCGTCGTCAACGACCCCGCCTGGAGCGCCCCATGCACCGCCCCCGCCGCCCCGGCCTCGCTCTCCATTTCCACCACCGAGGGCACCGTGCCCCAAATGTTGGCCTGATCCACCGAGGCCCAGGCATCGGCCCATTCGCCCATGGGCGAGGACGGCGTAATCGGGTAGATGGCGCAGACTTCACTGAGACGGTAGGCGACCCGTGCGACCGCCTCATTACCGTCTAGGGTGATAAAAGCTTGATTTTCCATGGCGATCCCCTTGGGACTAGATGGGCATGGCTCAGACCAAACAACCGGAGGGTGCCTGAGCCGCTGAACTCCTGACCAACCGTGTCATCCGTGGTTCAGGGGTAATATCAACGTCAAAAACCAGATTTAAACCGTCCGATGAGAGTCTTACTTTCTCAACTTCGGCTTTGTTTAAGTAGACCTATCTCCTAAAACATGCTTAACAATAGGTCGTTTATTTTTTAATGTGCTATGCCGGAATGGCTGTTTTTAAGCCATCACCAAAAAAATAACAACAGTTCTATCTTGACACTGTTTTTAGCCTAGGCCCAGGTTTTTAGGCAAACTTTACCAGGAGCCCAAAGCGTTGTAAATCAAGGAACGTCCCTGTCCAAAAAATGGATGCTAGGGGATGGGTTATCATTCCTTAACCAAAAACCTGAATAGGGGAAAGCTTAAAACTACATTAAGGATTGTGTGGCTAGCTAGAGTTCAACCATCAATCATTCCAAGAAACCCTAAATTTCTAGATATCGTGTTTTTTGAGAAACTTAGGGTTTACAGTTTTGGATATTCCTTAATCTTTCGCAAGTTGACTTGATATTTTTTAGCTAGCTGACTGACACAACGCCGAAAAGCCTTAATATCTCGTAGGTTGGGTGGCGCGATAGCAGAACCCAACTAGCCCAAAATCCTCGGCGAGTGGGGGGTGCAGCGCAGCGGAACCCAACCTACAGGGGAGATGTGTCAGGCAATCAGGATTTTGGCGGCATAGCTTCCCCCAGCCTACGGGGTATCAACGCTTGTCAGTCTTGGGTTGCACAAAGCCGGGAAGATCGGTCGATATTTGCCCCCTACAGCCGCTGAAGGAACAGGGTGACAAAGTAAAACACCAAGGCTCCAGTAAACACATAGCTATCGGTGCGGTCGAGAATGCCGCCGTGGCCGGGGATGAGGTCGCCGGAATCCTTTACGCCCGCATCGCGCTTCATCAGAGATTCGATCAGGTCGCCGAGCAAGCTAGAAACGCCGATCATCAACCCCAGGGCAACCCCCGACAGCGGCCACAGCGGCCAACTGAGCCAATACCCGCCCAGCAGCCCCACGGCCATGCTTCCCACCATGCCAAATACGGCCCCTTCAACGGTTTTTTTAGGGCTGATGTTAGACAGGGGCGTTTTGCCAATCACTTTCCCGGCAGTGTAGGCTCCGATATCCGCTGCCCAGATGCAGCCAAAGGCAATTAAGGTGAGGGTGAGTCCGGCGGGCACTTGGTCTAGGGAGAGGGGCCAGTGATCGGGCCAGTAGCCGCCTAGGGGCAGGGTGCCGCCGTTGTCGCCGAGGTCGCGTAGGCGCACCCAAAAGCTGGGCAAATAACCGCCGTAGAATAGCCCCAAAATGGAGGCGGCTACATCGGCAATGGTGGCCACCTGGGGCTGGAACAACAGATAAAAGCAAATAAACGTGCCCCCCAAGGGCAGCAGGGCATCGGATAGGTGGGGCGCAAAGTGGGCCGTCATCAAGACCAACTGACTCACCACTAGGGTGGTCTTGGTGGCGGGCACAATGCCCTTGGCCTGAACCAGCTCAAAAATTTCCCGCTGCCCCAGCCAAATAATGACGCCAAACCCCAGGGTAAAGTACCAGCCACCTAAAAAAATCATGGCTAGGGCGATGACAATGGCAACCAGCCCACTGATGATGCGAGACCAAGGCATAGATCGGTAGTGTCGGAACTGACCCACAGTGTAGCGTGACACCGCCGATCAAACCCTAGGGGGCAAGGCGTTACCCTCAGTTTGGCCGAGGGGTTGGCGACACCCAAGGAGATCGGGATCCTCGCACACCATCACCTTGCCGCTTAGGATTTATTAACAAATCACAATGCCCTACGCCTTAAGGATTGATGCCGATACATCTTCGGATTCATTCTCAATAAGCGAAAACTATTGCAAATCTCCCCTACCCTTCGTTAGTATTCTCATTAAGCGGATGTTAATGAAATTCTCTGGGGAGGGATAAGGTTGTGGCTGCATACACGCCGTCGGCTCTAAAGGCCGAACTCAATGAGCGAGGCTGGCGCATGACCCCCCAGCGGGAAACCATGCTGAAAACCTTTCAAAATCTACCGGAGGGCACGCACCTCAGTGCGGAGGATCTCTGTGATCTGCTGGATAAGGAGGGGGAACCCATTAGCCTCTCCACCATCTACCGCAACCTAAAGCTGATGGCGCGGATGGGTATTCTGCGGGAACTGGAACTGGCGGAGGGACAGAAGCGCTACGAAATCAACCAGCCCGCCCCCCATCACCACCACCACCTGATCTGTGTGCGCTGCAACAAGACCATCGAGTTCAAGAACGATTCCGTCCTGAAGGTGGGGGCCAAAACCGCCGACCGATCCGGCTATCACCTGCTGGATTGCCAATTGCTGATCCACGGCATCTGCCCCTCCTGTCAGCGGTCTATTTTGCCTATTTAGCCTGAATTCGGGATAAAACCAGGCAGAACTTCAATGCTTTAGCAACCCTCTTCCTGCTTGCCCTTAAGCCCTCACCCCCAGCCCCTCTCCCCGCAGGAGAGGGGAGCTAGATGTATTTCAAGACGGATCGGTGATTTTACAGACTGGGCCAAGGTCGGGGTCTACAGGACTTCGTGGGTGTATTTGTGCTGCTTCACGTTGTCGGATCGCAGAACCTTTTGCTTGGGGTTGAGGATGCGCTTGGGGGTGGTGGAATAGTTCAGATCTTGGCGGTGGGTACCTACGGGAATCGCCGTAGTAGCTTGGGGGCGGCTTTGATAGGTGCGGGCGGTGGCCATCACCCGTTGCTCAAAGTCGGCGCAGCGCTGCACCGGGGCACCGTCTAGGCCAGAGAGGGTGGTTGGATCGAGGGCTAGGGCTGCGTCTAGGGTGGTGCCCCAGAGGTCGTGGTAGGCGGTGGGGGTGCCCTGGAGTAGGGTATCGAGGTAGGCGGAGGGAATGGGTTCTACGACTTCTGTGGCTAGGGTTTCGCCCTCCTGTCGCAGGTAGCAGGTGGCTAGGCCCAGCAGCACATAGCTCTGGGGATCGAGGTCGGTGGGATGCAGGGTGGAAGGGGCTGCACTCATGGGGGCTTGAACTCCTAGAAAGTCGGGACTTGGGACGTAGCAAAGGACTTAAATTTTAGCCCTAGGGCCTTGGCTCCAGGGAACCCGCCTGGGGAACTGTCACAAAACACAACCCTTGAGATCCCTGAATCCCGTTTGATAGGGCTAGGTCAAGGGGGCCTGTCCAGACCGGGCCAACCTGCCCCTTCCGACTTGGATCATTCCGGCTTGACAAAACGACATCAATAACGGTGTTTACCTACGTACCATTACAGACTAAAGCGCGGGCCTTGATAAAGCTGGGATGAATTTGGCCCGTCGTCTCCGTTGTTTCTCGGTTTAGCCACGAATGGATTGATGGGAGGATGCGAGCATGGTTGGTTGCCTCTCATGCCTTCGTTCGATCTGCCTTCGGAGCACATTGCATTGCCAAAGGGAATCACTATGGGCCTCTACGGACAGCCTCAGCCAACACAGTCTCCACCGATGGTCAGCCCCGGTGCTCAGCCCTACGCCCTTTCAGAGCAGGGGTGGCCCTATTGTCCTTGGCCGAATATCGCTATTGTCGAGGATGATTCAGAGGACTGGCTACAACACCTAACCCAGGAGGCCGTGCGGCAACAGCGCTACAACGGGGCCTTATTATTGCTCGACCATTTAATTGAGCGATGCCCCCAACGGGCCAGCTACTACAACAATCGAGGCTTGGTGCATCTATGGTGCCAGCATTATGTCGAAGCGCTCGCCGACTTTGACGACGCCCTTCAGCTTGATCCACAGCTAGATCAAGCCCACAACAACCGAGCCACAGCCTATGCCGCCCTAGGATGTTTTGCCCTGGCGGTGGCGGACTATGAACGCGCTCTAGAGCTTAATCCCTTCAATACCCGGACAAGGATCAACCTGGGCATTACCTGGCGCGACCTAGACCAACTGGATCGCGCCCTGATGTGCTTGGATGAAGCACTTTTGTTTTATCAACTCACGGAGCATGCCTACGCAGAGCGGGGCCGCACCTACCACCTGCGGGGCGACTGGAACTGTGCCCTAGCCGACTATCGCCGCAGCCTAGGCCTGTTGGCTACCCGACCGATGACCGCCGCCGCCGTAGCTCTGCAACAGCGGGTGCAGGGCTGGATTGACGAGTTGCTGCCCTAGGTTTCTGTCCTGAGTGGCTGTCCTAGGTGGCGGCCCTGATCCTAGCTCACCAAGCCCGACCGCAGGGCACGAACAGCGGCCTTAGTGCGATCATCCACGCCCAGTTTATTGAGAATGCTGCGCACGTGGGTTTTGACGGTGCCCACGGTGATGTAGGATCGCTCGGCAATTTCGGCGTTGCTACACCCAGCCACAATCAGTTCTAGGATTTCCAGTTCCCGTTCGGTGAGGGGATAGGTTTCTAGGATTTGTTCAAACTCTGGGGCCACGGCATCAATGCGAACCGTGCGGCTACTAGCGGCGACGGGGCCAGTGGTCGCGCGCACCTGTCGCAGCACCACATTGGCCACCGCCGGGTCAATCCAGGCGTTGCCCTCGCAGGTTTCGCGCACCGCCACCATCAGATCATCAAGTTCCGCCTGCTTCATGCAGTAGGAGTCGGCCCCGGCGGCAAAGGCGGCCATCACGGCAGACTCGCTATCGTGCATGGTCAGCATCAGCACTTTGGGCTGATCGATCCCCTGGCTGGCCTGAAATTGCCGCAGGGCAGCCACCACCTCAATGCCATCCATGTCCGGCAAACCAATATCCACGATGGCAATATCAGCGGGCTGGCGCTGCAACAGAGCCAAGCCTTCTTTACCCGTGGCCGCTTCGCCCACTACTTCCATATCTGCCGCCTGGCTAAGCCCTGCCCGGAGGCCCATGCGGGTGAGGTTATGGTCTTCAATCAAAATAATCCGAATCATGGCTATGGTTGGTGTAGTTAAATTGCAAAGCTCCCGCTGTCCTTGCTGTCTGAGCCCCTATTACCATGGAGTTTTAGGGGGGTGTTGTCTTGTATCTTCGGACAGAGATACTAGCGTAGCGGGATCTTTTCGGACAGCACCGACCTCGACATGGGCCGGTTAGCATGGGCAGATTGGGATGAATCCGGAGTGATGAGGGGACTATGGCCGATTGTACTCCGTGGCTAGCCTTGGCGGTGGGAAATAGCCGCCTTCACTGGGGGGCCTTTGCGGGGGCGCAATGGCTAGGGGAATGGCATACTCCCCATTTCACGCCAGATCAGGCCCAAACCTTAATGGAAGTGGGCTTTGCAGCCTGGGCCTGGGCTTCGCTAGTGGCAGATGATTGGGAATCTGAGCCGCCCAATCTGGGAGCTGCCACGGCTCCCGTAGATCCTGCGCCCATGGATCTCTGGATGGCATCAATGGTGAAGGATCAGGGGGATCTCTGGCGTCGGTACCCGCTTTGTCATGGGGTCTCCACGAACCAGGTGCCCCTGCCAGGAACCTATCCCACCCTGGGGGTGGATCGCGCCCTGGCCCTGGTGGGGGCGGGGGAAACCTACGGCTGGCCCGTCCTGGTGGTGGATGGAGGAACAGCCCTGACCCTCACTGCAGGGGCCGACAGGAACTTGGTGGGAGGGGCGATTTGGCCAGGACTACGGTCGCAATTCCGCGCCCTCCACGACTACACCGATGGCCTACCCCTAATTGCCCCCGACCTCGGAACGCTCCCTCCCCGCTGGGCCACCACCACCGCCGAGGCTATGGCCAGCGGGGTTTTGTACAGCCAACTGGCAGGGCTACGGGAATTTATCACCGACTGGCGGCAGCGTTATCCCGGAGGGCAGGTGGTGTTTACTGGGGGCGATGGGCCAACCCTGGCAACGGCTCTGACCCTCCAAAACCCTGACTGGGCAGGGATTATCCAGGTTGATGCAGCCTTGGTATTTTGGGGGCTGCGGGTCTGTCGGAAAATTCGGAAGGATTAGAGTTAGAAGCCTTTCTCCAGGTCGATTCATGACGCATTGCAGTTTCAATTCTGGAAACGGTACTGCGTCAAAAGCCTTGCCCCAGCACTATAGAATTTCATCGCCAGTATCTGGAATCCTCCAAGCTGGCTTTGAAGTACCGTAATGTCCCTATTTCCTGGAGCCATAGTCGTTGCCTTTGGCCCCACAGGAGGGACTCTCTATGCCCCTGACTAGGTGGATGAGGCCCGTATCAAGTCACGGCAAGATCCACCCAGCCGTTTTGCCCCCAAACTCCCATGATGCACCTTTCACGCCTCCCAGCTATGGCTGGGATCCTGTTGTTTTGCACGGTGTTGTCTGCCCTGAGGCACCCTCTGCTGGCCCCCGTGGCCCAAGCCCAGATAGACCCCACGGTGCCCCAGGTCAACTGGGGTCAGGCGGATCCTGTGGATATGCGAATGCTGCGATCTCACCTAGCCGCCCAAGACTGGGAGTCTGCCGATGCCGAAACCCGCCGCATTTTAGATCGCTGGATTCATCCCGGTGGCAACATTTTGGGCACACCCTTGGCCACCAACATTCCCCCAGAGGTGCTGCAAACCCTGGATGATCTGTGGATAGAGGCTAGCGACGGGCGGTTTGGCTTTAGCGTGCAGCAGCGCCTCTGGGCCGAGGTGCGGGCGCAGAATTCGGTGGATTCGGCCACGGCAGCGAAGGCCTTTGGGGATCGGGTCGGCTGGACACGCCCCCCCGGCAGGGAAGACCCTACCTTCATCGCTGGGGAATGGCTAACCGAAATGGAAATTACCCATTCCCTAGAGGCCCCCGTGGGCCATTTGCCCTGGGCCGGGGTGAGCTGGGCACAAATTGCTCGCCTGCTGTCGGTGGAAAGCTGCGGCAGTTGCACCATCGACGCTATGTATGTGCAGGGCGAGCGGTTCAACCAATACCTACCCATCCTCTATAGCTGGGTGGAAACGGCCCTAGACATGACCGTGCCGAACATTGGCTCTTGGCAGCGGCCCCAGTTGGCCCACACCATCGATCTCCAGTCCCTCTATCCCGATTCTCAATGCCCCATTCGCACGGCGTCCTCGGCCATTAGCCCCAACGGTGCCGTGGTGGCCATTGGCAGCTACAGCTACGAGCGCAACTGCCCACATCCAGGGGAAAGCACCCTGGCCCTGTGGAACGCCCAGCGGGGTAACCGGATCATCACCCTGCAACGGGGGCCAGCCCTGGAAGCTTTGTCCCAGGGCACCCCACCCCAGGAACCGAGTGGCCAGGGAGATCGCATTGTGGGGGATGTGGCCAATTCAGTAGCCTTCACCCCCGATAGCCAGATCGTGGCGGCGGGGATGTCCTACGGGGTGGTGCGGCTGTGGTCGGCCACCACGGGGGAACCCCTCCGCACCCTGGCGGGCCATCGCTATGCGGTGCGGGCCATTGCCATCAGCCCCACAGGGCAAACCCTAGCTAGCACCAGTGCCGACAACACCGTTAAACTGTGGGACCTGCAAACTGGACGGCTGTTGCAGACCATGATGATTCCGGCCCCCGATGGCATCGTCCACACCATGACCTTCAGCCCCAATGGGGAACGGTTGGCCACCGCCACCAACCAAAACACCCTCCAGCTCTGGGAGGTGCCCAGCGGACGGCTGATTCGCACCCTGGTGAACCGGGCTGGCAACGGCATTGCGCTCCTGCCCCTGGCCTTTAGCCCAGACGGTAGAACCCTAGCCACGGGGGATGCCGACAACAGCCTGAAATTCTGGAACGCCAACACCGGAGCCCGCCAGCTCACCCTGCGGGTGCATGAACCCCTTCGCCACCTGGCCTATAGCCCCAATGGCGAAGGGCTGGCCACCAGCGACGGCACCACCGCCCGCCTGTGGAACCTGGCCCGTCGGGAAACGGTGCATTTCATCTCCCTAAACCAGACTGCTGGGCATCCCATTCAGCCCACCAATCCGGGCTGGGTGGCGTTTAGCCCCGATGGCACCACCCTGGCGACGGGTACCCTCCTCCTGCCGCTGGTGGAAAGTGAGCCGATTCCTCGCCAGGGCATTACCCTCTGGTCGGTGGAAACGGGGTTGCCGCTGTCGCAACTGCATGGGGTTGGCCCCTTTCAGTTCAGCCCCAAGGGCGACTTTTTGATGGCCCAGGGGCAGCGGGTGCAGTTCTGGCGACCCTACAGCGGCCTGGTGCGGTAGGACACGGGCACAGCACCCCAGCTTGCGATCTGACCCGACTAGTCCCGCCGTTGGCCCAATGACAACGTCCCTACAGGCCGCGAAGGATGGCCTGGTAGGCGGCGGCATCGGTGCCCACGCCAGCGTTGGCGGCAAAGGTGCCTTCGTTGTGCATGGCCTGGAGGTTGTTGACCCGGTTGCCGGGGTTGGGGTGGCTGCTGAGGAACTCCGGTGGGTTGCCGCCTCGGCGTTCTAGGGTTTGCATAAAGCTGATAAACCCGGTGGTGTCGTAGCCCGCCCGCCCCATATTGACGAAGCCCCGACGGTCAGCGTCGTACTCAGCCTCGCGGCTGTTGGGCAGATCCAAGGCCAACTGCATCCCCAGGTTAACCAGGGCATCTTGGCGCACTTCCAACGCCCCGGCAATGCCGTTGGCCAGGGCGGCCTGCTGCATCCGATTGACGACGTGGCGGCCCGTAATGTGGCCAATCTCGTGGGCGATTACCCCCGCCAATTCGGCTTCGTTGGTGGCGGCCCGCATCAGCCCCGTTTGGATATAGACAAACCCGCCCGTGGTGGCAAAGGCGTTGATGTCGTCATCGGCCACCACCTGGAAGGTGTAGGGCAGGTTGGGCCGATCACTGGTGGCGGCAAGGCGTTGGCCAATGGCATTCACGTACTCGTTAATGGCGGGGTTGCCCTGGTAAATTCGCACCCCCTGGGCCTTTAACTGGCGGTCAATCTGGCTACCCAGAGCCACCTCATCCTGTTCTGATAGATTGCTGAGCTGGATGTAGCGAATACCTTGAAACAGCAGATCCAATAAACCCGCCTGGGAGGCCGTGGGGGTGGCCAAGCCAAGACTAACAGCCAATACCAGCGCCATCACAGCGTAGAGACCCCGTCGATACAGGTGGCGAATCAGGGTTCGCGAAACGGTGGTGAGTCTTACAAACATTGGAGTTGTGCCCTATCAACGTGTTATCAAAATGCCCACTTTTTAGCCCAGACGCACCAATTAACACAGAAGTGCCTGCCTATGCTTCAATGGTATCGGCTCGGCCCATGGGCCGTAGCGCTCGTTACCGTCCTGTTTTCGGCCCAGAGGGGTATCCATCGGCATGACAATCATCGACTCCAAAGGACGCCTGTTTGGCAAGGTTAGCCTCCTGGATGTGGGAGCGGCTTTAATTATTCTGATGGTGCTGGGCGGCATTTTTCTCTACCCCGGTACGTCGGGTTCGGTGGCCCAGGTGGGCGCAACCCTGAAGCCTGTAGAGGTCGATGTGATGGTGCGGGGACTGACCTCATCTAACCCCGATCAGCTCTTTAACGACATTCAAAACGCCGGAACGGTCAACATCATCATTCGCAACCAACCCTACGGTCAAGTTGATATCAAATCGGTTCAGCGGTTGCCTCGGTCTACGGCGGTGCCCCAGCCCGATGGCAGCGTGATTGCCCTGCCCGACCCTCGCCCGGAGCTGAATTACACCATCGACATGCTGATCACCCTAGAGGGGGAGGCCCAAATGACCGATACAGGGCCGGTGTTTGGCAACAGCAAGGTGAAGGTGGGTACCCCCATCGAACTGGATGGCGATCTCTATAATTTCAATACCAGTACCGTGGACGTGCGGGTTTTAGATAATCCGTCCTAAGCTGCCTTACCCCCGCCATTCCCTCATATCAAGGAACCCTGCCCGATGACCGTTGCGCCTTTTTCCGTCGCCGTTTCTGCCTCCCATGCCACGACTTCATCTTGGTTTGATCTGGCCGATCAGTCCCTGGCTGGAGACATTCTGAGCCGGGAAGACGCCCATCGTGTGCTGACCTCGGCAGATGAGGATTTGCTGGAACTGCTGGCGGCGGTGTATCGGGTGCGGCGACACCACTGGGGCAATCGGGTGCGGTTGCACTTTTTGCTGAATGCCCAGAGCGGTCTCTGCCCAGAGGACTGCCACTACTGCTCCCAGTCCAAGATTTCCGCCGCCGACATCGAAAAATATCCCTTCATGGCCCAGGATCAAATCCTGGCTGCCGCTGAGCGGGCGCACACCCTCAAGGCAGGCACCTTCTGCATGGTAATCTCTGGCCGATCCCCCTCGGAGCGCGTATTTAACCAGGTGCTCGACACCGTGCGCCAGGTCAAAGCCCGCTACCCGATGAAGCTCTGTGCCTGCCTAGGCCTGCTGGACGAACAGCAAACCCAACAACTGGCCGAGGCCGGGGTAGATCGGGTCAACCACAACCTCAATACCTCCGAAGCCCACCACGGCGACATCTGCACCACACACACATTCCAGGATCGGATGGATACCCTGCGGGCCGTTCAATCCGCCGGAATTACCACCTGTTCCGGGGGCATTTTTGGCATGGGCGAAAGCCACGACGACATCATCGACATGGCCCTTACCCTGCGCCAGATTAACGTCACCAGCGTGCCCCTGAATTTCTTGATTCCCATCCCCGGTACCCCCTTCGAGGGCCGTCAGGAACTCACCCCGCGCCAGTGTTTACGTATTCTTAGCCTGTTTCGGCTGCTGCTGCCTAGCCAAGAAATCCGCATTGCCGGGGGCCGCGAGGTGCAACTGCGTCAGCTTCAGCCCCTAGGGCTTTATGCCGCCAACTCAATCTTCATTGGCGACTACCTCACCACCCCCGGCCAAGCCGCCCAGGCCGATTTCGAGATGATCCGCGATGCAGGCTTTGTCCTAGAAGGCCCCAACGGTGAAACGCTGACCGAATTTCCAGGCCAGGTGCCGTAGCCTCCTGATTAAGAAAATGAGAAAAACCCGGTTTCTTCCCCAGTCAAGGCCCAGACTTGATCGGAACCAGAGGGAGAAACCGGGTTTTTGTGTCGCCGTTCTAGCAAGCGGTTGAGCCATTGGCTCTCTGGCCACAACCACCAGGGAGTGAACTCCCTGGCTGATCGCGAAAGTCGGCTTTAGCCGACTAAGGCTGTGCTGGACTACTTGTGGGCGACGCCATCTACACGGGCGGCGTGTTTGACGGCGGAGGCCACCGCACTGGCGACTCGGTCATCAAACACCGAGGGGATGATGTGTTCGCGATTGAGATCCTGGGGACTGACGAGGTCAGCGATGGCCAGGGCGGCTTCCAGATACATGGAGGGAGTAATCTCGCGGGCGCGGCAGTCTAGGGCACCGCGCAACACGCCGGGAAAGGCCAGCACGTTGTTGATTTGGTTGGGGTAGTCGCTGCGTCCGGTGGCCATCACCGCCACCTTGTCGGACACCAGTTCCGGCTGAATTTCAGGAATCGGGTTGGCCATGGCAAACACAATCGGGTCTTTGGCCATGGATTCCACCATGGCCACGGAGACCACCCCCGGCGCGCTAACGCCCAGGAAGATGTCGGCCCCCACCATGGCGTCGGCCAGGGTGCCGGATTCCTCTACGGCGAACTCTCGCTTTTGGGCGTTCAGATCATCGCGGCTGTGGGAGAGGATGCCCTTGGAATCACACAGGATGATGCGGCTGGCCCCAGCCCGTTGCAGCAGTTTGGCGATGGCGACCCCGGCGGCTCCGGCACCGTTGATCACCACTTTGACCGTGGGCAGGGTTTTGCCCACCAGCTTGAGGGCATTGCTGAGGGCGGCCAGGGTGACGATGGCGGTACCGTGCTGGTCGTCGTGGAAGACGGGGATATCCAGTTCTTTCCTCAGGCGGGCTTCGATTTCAAAGCAGCGAGGGGCGCTGATGTCCTCTAGGTTAACGCCGCCAAACACCGGGGCCAACTGCTTTACGGCGGTGACGATGGCGTCGGTGTCTTGGGTGTCTAGGCAAATCGGGAAGGCATCGAGTCCGGCAAATTTTTTGAACAGTAGGGCTTTGCCTTCCATGACGGGCAAAGCGCCAGCGGGGCCAAGGTTGCCCAACCCCAGCACCGCGCTGCCGTCGGTAACAATGGCGATGGTGTTGCCCTTAATCGTCAGGTCAAACACACGGTCGGGATGTTCGGCGATTTCCAAGCATACCCGCCCTACCCCAGGGGTGTAGGCCATAGCCAGGTCGTCTTGGTGGTTGAGTTCCAGCTTGCTTTCGACGCTGATTTTGCCCCCCTCGTGGATTTTGAAGGTGCGATCACAAATATCTAGTACCTCAATGTCTTCCACGGCTTTGACCGCATTCACAATCTCCTCCACATGGTCTTCCCCGGAGGCATCCACATGGAGTTCCCGCACCACATCGTGGCGAGTGCGGCTGATTAGGGTTAAGTCGCCGAGATTGCCCCCGGCATCGGCAATGGCCTGGGTGATACGGGCCAACATCCCCGCCCGGTTGGGAATTCTCAAACGTAGACTGAGGCTGTAGCTAGAGTTCGGGGTCAGTTGTGCCATGCCAAAACCTGTAGACAATCGCTGGGTATGAACGCTGGGTATGAAGGCGTTACGTAGGGAATCTTAAGCCTAAATTCACCCTCCCGTACCAACATCCTGCGGCCTGAGCCGGACAATAACAGGCTTTCTTGACAACGACCAATAGCGGCTAGTTCGGCCTGGCTGGGGGGAGCGGCGGCATAGCGGCCATCAAATCGGTAAAGTAAACATAGGCGTTCCGGGTGTGATGGGCTGTCCAATGGATGGATTGTCTCGTTTTTGATCGCCTTTTCCCAGTTCTGCCGTCCTCAGTTATCGCCAACGTTGCCAAGTTGTTGCCATGACCCAGCCCACGATTGATCCTACGACGCCTGATTCTGTTGATCCTGCCGCTACGACCGCCACCGTAGACCCCAAGGCCCCATCCCCCGAAGCCCCGCCCAGCTTTGTGAAACTGGCCATGCGAAACATGGTGAAGAAGGGCGGTAAATCCCTGTATCACTTTGCCCTAACCACGGCGGGTCTGTTGGGCCTGCTGGTGGGTTTGGCCTACCTGACGCGCTAGGGGCTAAATTAAATGACCATTACTCCAACCCCGTCTGACTCCGTTCTGGAGGTGCCCGTTCTGGAGGTCATCGTGGAGGGTCACCATCCCCAGGCCCAGGTGATTGCTGAGGGGGACTGGCAGGCTTGGTTTCAGCGGTGGGCCACCGAGGTGGAACTGCCGTCCTCGCCGCTGGGAGCCTACGAACTTTCCCTCACCCTCACCGATGACGCGGAAATTGCCGAGCTAAACAGCACCTATCGCCAGATGGATCGGCCTACGGATGTGCTTTCCTTTGCCGCTCTGGAGGATGAAACCCCCCTGGCCCCGGAACTGCTGGAAACGGAACCCCTGTACCTGGGGGATATCATCATTTCTTTGGATACGGCCCAGCGACAGGCCGAGGCGGCGGGGCATTCCCTGGCCTGGGAAACGGTGTGGTTGGCCAGCCATGGGTTCCTGCATCTGCTGGGCTGGGATCACCCTGACGATGATCAGTTGGAAGCTATGCTGGCCAAGCAGGGAGATTTGCTGCGGATGATTGGCTTAGCTATCGCGAATTGACCAAATGGTTTGGATGTGTTGATGAATCGCTGGAAATCTTGATCGCTGGTGTAGACTAGCCTCGAAGCCAGGTCTATGCCGTGGCGTCATCAACGACTGCCGGAAAGACGGCGGTTGGCCCTGTATTCATCCCTACTGCCGATCCGTAGTGATCCCCCATTCATGACTCCCTATCGCGAAAAATCCGACTCGGTATCCCCCCCCGATCTGGCTCGCCCCAGTCGTCCCCTGTCTTGGAAGGTGGCGAGTAATCTGCTGGTGAGCTTTCAGTATGCTTGGCAGGGGGTGAGCTATGCCTTTCGCACCCAGCGCAATTTTCGGGTGCATGTGGGGGTGGGGCTGCTGGCGGTGGGGCTAGCCATTGGCCTGGGGCTGAGTGCGGTGGAGGTGGCGGTGATCATCCTCACCTGTGGGGCGGTGATGACCATGGAATTGCTGAATACGGCCCTGGAGTCGGTGGTGGATCTGACGGTGCAGCAGACGTACCACGAACTCGCTAAAATTGCCAAGGACTGCGCCGCCGCCGCCGTGCTGATGTCGGCCATAATTGCGGTTTCCGTTGCGGTTTGTTTACTGCTGCCGCCCCTCTGGCAGCGTTTTTTGGGATAACCCTGGCCATGATTCTTGTCATTGATAACTACGATAGTTTTACCTACAACCTGGTGCAGTATCTGGGAGAACTGGGCCAAGAACTGCCCGTGGCCCAAGACCTCAAGGTGTATCGCAACGACCAACTTAGTCTTACAGAAATCAAGGCCCTGGCCCCCGATGGCATTGTGATTTCCCCCGGCCCTGGCACCCCGAACGATTCCGGGGTTTCCTTGCAGGTGATTGAGGAACTTGGCCCCACGGTGCCAATTTTGGGCGTATGTTTGGGCCACCAAAGCATTGGCCAAGTGTTTGGCGGCAAAATTATCCGCGCCCCGGAACTGATGCACGGCAAAACGTCGCCCATTCACCACAAAGGGCAGGGGGTGTTTGCGGGGCTAGACAACCCTTTCCAGGCCACCCGCTACCACAGCCTGGTGATTGAACCCCAGTCTTGCCCTGAGGTGCTAGAGGTAACCGCCTGGGTGGAGGACGGCACGATTATGGGGGTGCAGCATCGCCAATATCCCACCCTGCAAGGGGTACAGTTTCACCCAGAGAGCATTCTGACCGACTCCGGCAAGCACATCCTACGCAACTTTCTGTGCTCAATCTAAAGGTTAGAACGTTCCAACGTTAGAACGTTCCAACGTTGGAACGTTGTCTGAATGTCCTAGCTCAAGGGGCGATAGCGATACCAGAAAGGTGCCTAGGTGGCGGGGGGGATGACCCTGGCTTTGACCTGGGCGCGATGGAGGTGGCGGACGAGGCGTAGGGCTTGGTGGTGGTATAGGGGCTGGGGCAGGCGGGTGGGCAGGTGGCTCATCAACTGGCGGGCGAGACCGAGGTTGAGTCCGGTGATGCGGGCAATTTCTGAGGCTCCGTCAAAGCGGGCATCGGCGGTGAGGGCGGCTTCGACTTCGACGGCCCAAATCTTAGCGGCCAATCGCTGTTGTTCAATGCGGCGCAACCCGCTGATGGAGGCCAACATCACTAGGCGATCCTCCGGGTGGAGGACGGTATCTTCGGAGGGCATCACCTGGCCGGGATGGTGGGGGCGCTGGTGCCAAATAGGAACAACGCCATAGCCGTAGGCAACGTCGGACAGCAGCCGTCCGTGGAGGGTGTCCTGGGCTTCGATGGTGTATTGGGTGACCAAAACCGTTTGCTGATGCAGCCGAAAGAGGGCGATGACATCTTCTCCAAAGGCAGCCCCGGCAAAGGCTTCGGCGGAAATGGCGGAGGCACAAATGACCTGGGTGAAGGGAAAAATCTGGGCCACGCGGTCGGTGAAGCGCTGATCGTAGGTGCGGATAATGGCGCGGCAGTGGGGGTTGAGGCGGTGGGCCATGAGGCCCAGTTCGAGATTTTGAACTTCGTCGTCGCTGACGGCCACCACACTTTTGGCGGTGCCCAGGTTGGCTCGGTCTAGGGCGGTGGCAATGTCTCCGGTGAGCAGGGGGATGGTGGGCAGTAGGTCGGTATCGGCCACCTGGGGCATAATGCCGACGACGGGCTGCTTCAGGTCTTGCAGCAGGCTCAACACCTGGCGTCCCACTCGGCCTAGCCAGATCACCACCACATGATCGCGCTCTGGAACCGGGGGGCGGCGTTCCATAAACTCAAACCGCAGGGAGAGGAGTTTTTCCGTCAGCAGGGCATAGAGCACCCCCACAAAGGCGGCCCCGGCCACGGTGAGCAGCAGACCAAAGCTTTGCAGCAGGCGGGGATGGTCAAATTCGGCCAGGGTTTCATAGACATCGCCGTAGCCGCCAAAGAGGGTAATAAACGTGAGCAGAAAGGCATCAAACCACGACAGTTCCGGCGGTGCATTGACATCGAACAGCCCCGTTCCCAACAGACACAGGCCAACCACCGTTAGCCCACAGAGAATGGCGACTTGGCGAATTTGGTGAGATCGTCCGCCCCCTCGCCACAGGCGCAGCAGTTCGGCTTTGAGGCTAGACCACCGCCCCAAGAGGGCTAACGGGTTCCCTAGCCGCCGCCCCCGCTGCCGTGGCCCTAAGGGTTTCGCCTCTTCCCTAGGCAGTTGGGTGGCCGACTGGATCGGGGGGGCATCGCATTCCAGCACAATCACCTCATCGCCAATCTGGAGCAGGCTATCGGGTTGCCAGCGATAAAACAAGGCTGACGGACTGTTTTGGCGGGACGGGTGGGGTTCTTCCTGGGGTGAGGTGTGGGAGAGCAGCCGACGCTGGCGACTGTTGATTTCGTGGAGGGGACGGTGACGACACCAGGGATGCCCCACCCCTAGCCGCTGGCGCACCACCTGAAACCGATGGCCATCCAGGGTGAAGTAGCCGAGTAGGGTGTCTCCCAGGGCCTCTAGGGCGAAGGCCGGAGCGGCCAGTTGGGTTGGCTCGAAGGCGATGAAGTGATCGAGTTGCTGCTCCATTAACTCATTGAGGTTTTGCTGTTGGGATCGCATCACCAACTGCACCTGGGGGTTCAGTACCCGTGCGGTTAGGGCCGCTTCGAGGTTGACCCGTTCATCCTGGGTCACCAACAACACGGCCCGACAATGGCGCACCCCCGCCCGCTCCAACACCTCGCTAGAACGGCAATCGCCGATCACCAAATGATCAATCAACTCCGGCAGATCGGCGGTTTCCCACTGCTGGGGCCGGGTTTGGTTGACCGCATAGACGGGCACCCCAAAGGTTTTGAGGTTGACGACACAATGCTGCCCCAAACTGCCCAATCCGCAGACCAAAAACCCCGCCTGGGCTGTCACCTCCGGGGTTGGGGTGGCCTCGGTGCAGGGCTGCTGGGGCAAATCCGGATCTAGGGCGAAGGGGGCGGCATCAGGAGGGATCGCCATGCCAGAGAGAACGGCAGCATCAGAGGGAGCATCTTGGTCTTGCATCGGCTTTGCACAGCGCTTATGCCATGGTTGTTGACAGGGGCGATAGTCGGCAGCGGTAAGCTTGGACGACGGTGATTTTGGGCAGCGGTGAACTTTGATCAACGGTGATTTTGAGCGATGACATCCGCCACAGGTGCCCCTGCGCTGGATGGTCGTTATCCTCTGCCCTAACACGCGGCTTCCTGGTTGACTGACCAAAGATCCTGCGCTGGACGCGGAAACCGCGCCCCTACAAGATTTGGATAATGTAGAGGTCAGGTCTCCTGACCCCTTGGCGGATATGGGTTCTCGCAAGTTTTGTCAGTCAACCTGCACGGCTCCTTCAGAGACTGCTTCTCACAATAGTCTGAACCAGGAGTTCGTGGCGGTATTCTGCAACGCTATCCCCTAGGCGCGGGACACATCCCGTTGGGCGATGGGGTGACTGTGGCTGTGGCTGTGGTGACCGCTCCAAGCTTGCTCGGCCTGGGCGGGGGTGGCTAGCCACTGGGCGAGGAAGCGGCGTAACCATTGCTCCACCCCCTGCCGATAGAGGCGATGGTGGCTGATGTGGTGGGCGCGGCTTTGGGCACCGGGATAGGCCAGGTGATCGGCCCCTTCGGTCGTCCAGTGGTTGACCATCACCGTGGTAATTTCTGGGTGAAATTGCAGCCCATAGGCCCGTCGGTAGCAAAACGCTTGGTGGCGAAAGGCGCATCCCTTGGCCAAAAGATGGGATCCGTGGGGTACTTCAAAGCCCTCCTGATGCCACTGATACACCACCATGGGCTGGGGCAGAAAGGCCCGACCTACTGCCGTAGGCACAATGGGGTAATAGCCCACTTCCCGAAGTCCGTCCGGGTGAGGAGCCACCTTCGCCCCTAGGGTGCGGGCCAAGAGCTGTGCCCCCAGGCAAATACCCAGGTAGGGTTTTTGGGCGGCTAAGACTTGGGGAATCCAGTCGAGTTCTTGCCGGATAAAGGGCAGATGGTCGTCGTTGGCGCTCATGGGGCCACCAAACACCAGGGCGGCACTGTAAGCGTCTAGGCTCGACGGCAGCGTATCCCCCACCGCCAAACAGCGAATATCCAGGGCATAGCCCATCTCCGCCAAAATGGCCCCGATCAGGCCAGGATTTGAGGTGGCCTGGTGAACAACGGTGAGAATTGGCAGCGGGCGCTGGAACGGCATTGACATTGCGGCGTGTTACTAACCAGGGGATCACAATATCCCTACCTTAGCCTACGTCCTGGTCTGAAACAGCCCACCCTGAGCGGATTGTGGATTTTGGTGCTGGCATCAAGAATTTCCCAGCCCATACCTCAGTAGGGGCGTACCGCCGTACGCCCATCTATTTAGTTAGACATCAGTAGGAGCGCACCGCCGTACGCCCATCCCAAAGGGAGCCAAGGTCAGAGAGGGATTTCGGCGATAGTTTCCAGATTTGGAACGGGGGCCAACAGCGGATCCACCGGAGCCTCCGTGCGTTGACACCGCAGGGCAAAGGGGCATTGAGAACAGTGGCCTTTTGCCGCATCCACTTTGCGGAAGTCCTGGGTGGCGAGGAGGCCATCCAAGTGGGTGATCAGCCGTTTTAGGTCGCGGGTGGTGGCCCGGTGTTTGGATTGCGAATAGGTGAGGGTCACCGCACCTGGTCGAGAGGCTTTGCGCTCGGTGGGGCCAGCGGGCGGCGGCACAAACCAGTAGGTCATCGACAGTTGGGCGGGATCAAGGTCGGTGGTTTCTGCCAGCACATAGAGGTAGAGGCGAGTTTGCCAATCCTTGGCCAGTTGGGGTTTGCGGGGGCGCTGGCGATAGGTTTTCCAGTCAATAATGTGGCCGCTGTGGGGGGTGAGGCGCAGGAGGTCGTACACCACGGTGAGTTCGTACGGCCCCCAGGCTAGGCTGCGGCGATGTTCGCTCTGGCGGAGGAGTTCTGGCTCAGCGGGGTTGCTGGTGGGGCCAAACCAGTCGGGGGCCTGTTCTTCTAGGGCGCGGATGGCGTTGGCTAGCTCTGGGTCTTGGGCCAACAGCGCATCCAGGGAAAGGCCCATCTCCCGCTGCTGCATGGCGAGGTGAAAGCGGGTGCCCCATCGCTGGCGTTCTAGCATTTCCGGGTCTTCGGGGGCGGCGAGTTGATCGAGGTAGGTGTATTGCAAACGACGGTGACAGAGATCGAGGAGCTTCAGGTGTCCTTGGGTGAGGGTGGTGAGGGCCATGGCGAAGTCAGCCGATTTGGGGCGGCAGGGTTGGCGACGATGGTTAGGGCTGTTGCTGTTGCTGTTGACGGGCCTGCTGTTGCTGAAGAGCCTGTTGCGCGGCCTGAAGCCCCTGGGTCGCCAGGGCTTGATTGGCATCGAGGGCAAGGGCCAGTTGGAAGGCGGCGATGGCTTCGGGGTAGCGCTGGAGCCTAAACAGGGCAAGCCCCTGTCCGGTGTGGGCGCTGGCATCTTGGGGGGTGATGGTGATGACCTGGGTGTAGGCCTCTAGGGCGGCGGGCCATTGTTCGAGGGAGGTGAGGGCAATGGCGCGATTAAACCAAGCCTGGGCGGATTCGGGGTTGCGGCCAATGGCTTGGTCGGCGGATTCTAGGGCTTCGTCGTAGCGCCGGAGGTTCCACAGGACGACGCTGCGGTTGGCCCAGATATCGCCATCGTAGGGGGCCAGTTCTAACCCTTGGTCGTAGGCGGCGAGGGCCTCTTCGTAGCGGCGCAGAGACCGCAGAATGATCCCTCGATTCAGCCAGGCCCGCACGTTTTCGGGGGCGAGATCCAGGGCGGTTTGGTTAGCGGCGAGGGCGTCGTCGTAGCGTTCTAGGTACCAAAGGATGACGCCCCGGTGGTTGTGGGCTTCGGCATCGTTGGGGGCCATGCCCACGGCGCGGTTGATGGAGGCGAGGGCGTCTTCGTACTGGCCCAATCCGGTGAGGGCAATGCTGCGCTGGTTGAGGGCGTTACCCAGGCTGAGATCCTGCCAGCGGCCATCCCCTTGAATGGCTAGGTTACAGGCTTCGAGGGCGGCTTCGTGCTGGCCGATGCGGTTGAGGGTGGCACAGCGACCTAGGTGGGCAAAGGCGTAGGTGGCATCCAGTTCGGTGGCGCGGGTGAAGGAGGTGAGGGCTTCTTCGGGCCGCTGAAGCTGCCGCAAAATCTGGCCCTGGGCGGCCCAGAGCACGGGATCGCTGGGGTCTAGGGCGAGGGCTTGGTCGTAGGCGGCGATGGCGGCATCGTAGTCCATCATTTGGGCGTGGGCGCGGCCTTGATCGGCCCAGGCCATGGCAGGGGATTGGTTGCCCCAGCGACCATTGCCCGCACGGGCGGCTTCGCAACTGGGAATGGCAGTTTGAGCCAGCCCCAGATCCACCTGCACCCGACATTGATAGGCGAGGGCGAGGGAATCTTCGGGTTCCTCCAGCAGAGCACGCTCCAGGGCAATGGCCGCTTGCTCTAACTGGCCCGACTGGCTGAGGATAATTCCCCGATACCGCCAAGCCACGGCGGGGGAGGCATCGCCCCAGTTGCCATTAATGCGAAGGGCGTTATTGCAGGCGTCAAGGGCGGCTTCGGCGTTGTTGAGTCCGGCATAGCCCATGCACAGGTAGGCACTGGCCAGGGAATATTGCGGGTCAAAAAAGAGAGCCTGGTCGGCGGAAACCACGGCGTCCGGGTAGTTTTTCATCTCCAGCAGCACGCTACTGCGCAAGGCCCAGAGGTCGGCGGCGTCTTGCTCTAGGGCAATAGCCTGTTCGCAAGCGGCGAGGGCTTTGTCGTATTCTCTTGCGTCCCGTTGCAGGCGGCAGAGGGTGGCCCAATAGTAGACATCGTTGAGGGATTCAAAGTTTTGCTTTTGGGCTTGAGCTTGGGCTTGACCCTGACCAGGCAACCCCCACAGCGCCCCTGCCACAAGGCTCAAGGCTCCCCAACGCTTCAGCGACCGGGGCCAAAGGCGAGTTGTGTTCCAAGAAGGCATCCCCATGGCAAACCCGTAGGACTAGGAGAGCAGCGGCGCAGTTGGCCTACCCCAGAGAATACCAGGCGGGACAGTGAATGGTGGCAACTTGTATTATTCAATTATTCTGTATATTGATTGAATAACAGCGTTATCGAGGGTCAGGCTCCATGGCGGCAACAACGGGTAAGCGGGAAATCCTAGGGCAGTTGGCCACCCTAGCCAAGGCACTGGGACACGAGTATCGGCTGGAACTGCTGGAACTGATTGCCCAGGGAGATCGCAGTGTGGAGCGGCTGGCGGAGCTAATGAATCTGCCCATCGCCACGGTGTCTCAGCATTTGCAGCAGTTGCGCCGCAGTGGTTTGGTCACCACTCGCAAAGAGGGCCGCTACGTGTACTACCACCTCGCCGATGACGAAGTGGTGCAGTTAACTCGATCCCTGCGACGGCTGGCCGAACGCAACCTAGCCGAAATGCAGCAGCTTATGACCCACTATTTCCAGGGCGGTGATGGGCTAGAGGCGATTTCCATTACAGATTTGGTGGATCGGTTGAAAGCGGGCCAAGTCACCCTGCTGGATGTGCGCCCACCGGAGGAATACGCCGCTGGCCATCTACCGGGGGCGATCAACATTCCCCTCTCAGAACTCACCCAGCGTTTGCAAGAACTACCCGCCGATGGTGCCGTGGTGGCCTATTGCCGTGGCCCCTACTGCGCCCTCTCCCACGATGCAGCGGCCCTGTTGCAACAACGGGGGTTTACGGCCCTGCGACTGCAAGAAGGCTACCCCGAATGGAAGGCCGAGGGCTTACCCATTCACCTGGCTGCCTGACACAACGCCGAAAAGCATTATTTTTTCGTAGGTTGGGTGGCGCGATAGCAGAACCCAACAAGCCCACTATTCGCGGCGAGTGTTGGGTTCCGCTTCGCTGCACCCAACCTACTTTGGAGATGTGTCAG
>JBIPSI010000049.1:0-26548 GCA_044070495.1 Spirulina sp.
CGTCAGGGTAAAAATGCCGTCGATGAGCTCTTTGGGCTCATCGACTCTTCAGGGTGCTCGCCCCCTCCCCTTCTGCCTAGATAATCCTACGGCTCTGGAGGCTTTCTCATTAAGCCTCACTTATCGCTGTGACTAATTACACTCAGCCTTTTGAGTAAGCACTCGCAGGGGTGTTTGATCCCATTGAATTTCCTGCACGACTTGGCCGAGTTCAATCGTTAAATCCTGCGCTAGAAATTCTGGAATAACGCCAAAGCCTTGAGCGAATAAATCATCCTCACCATCAAATCCGCTGTCGCTGTCGTACCAATAGGCCGACAGCCTTTCGATGCTGCCCGCATACTCCTGTTCCAGGTCGCTACTCAGAATAAAATTGATGAAGTGATGGGCCTCTGAAGCCGGATCAAACTGCTCTATGAACGGCTTTATCACCTGCTGAATCGAGTCATCTGTGTCGCCATCCTGGGCGGTTTCAATCATTCTATAGACTTGATTTCTCAACGCCTCTAGGCGATCTTCCTCGGCGGTAGAGAAGGGTTGCCCTGATGTGGTGTAGGTGATAGAACGGTCGTAGCTGGTGGTGATTCGCTGGGCATTGATTTGGTCGGCTAACGCTGTGATGGGATTGCCCTGGGTACCATGGATCCAGCTTGCCCCCAAATCCAACGGGGCGTCGGCCCACTTAGAGCTTGTCCACACTCGACCGCCAATCCGATCACGGGCCTCGACCACCACCACATCATGCCCATTTCCCTGCAATTCCCGTGCCGCCGCCAGCCCAGCCAACCCCGCCCCAATCACCACAATGCGCTTCTTAGGGGCTGTAGATCCTGGCGGATTGCCATCACCGCAGGCATGACTCAGGGATCCCATCAGCGCTAGGGCAAATAGCGTTAGGAAATTTCGCCGCTGCATTCAGCACCTCGACAATGGGAGTGATCGTCGCCCTAGACTCAATTTGCCAGATAAGGCCGCTGGTCGGGACATTATCTGGCAAATGTGAGGGTTAAGGATGGCTGGTGGGCCTATCTGGTTGAGGATGCCGCTCCTAGGCTTGGGCCTTGACCCACTCCACCAGGGTGCGGACGCCAAAGCCAGTGCCGCCCGGATTGTTATAGCCGCTTTCCTTTTCCGTCCACACGGGGCCAGCCACATCGAGGTGTACCCAGGGGGTGTTTTCCACGAACTGCTTGAGGAACAGGGCGGCGGTGATGGAGCCACCGGGGCGAGGGCCCGTGTTTTTCATATCTGCCACGATAGATTTCATGCCCTCGAAGTATTTGGCTTCCATGGGCAAGCGCCAGAATTTTTCTCCGGCGGCGGTGGCGGCGGTGGCGAGGGCGGTGGCCAGATCGTCATCTTCGGTGAACAGTCCGGCGATGTCATCTCCAAGGGCCACAATGCAGGCTCCGGTGAGGGTGGCCAAGTCTACAATGGCGTCAACGCCCAGCTTTTCGGCAAACACCAGGGCATCGGCCAGGGTGAGGCGGCCCTCGGCGTCGGTGTTGTTGACCTCAATGGTTTTGCCGTTGGAGGCGGTGAGGATGTCGCCCGGTCGCAGGGCGTTGCCACTGATCATGTTCTCTACGGCGGCACTGATGAAGTGAACCTCAACGTTGGGCTTGAGCTGGCCGATGGCCTTGGCGGCCCCCAATACGGCGGCGGCTCCACCCATGTCAATTTTCATCATTTCGATGCCGCTGCCAGCCCCCTTGATGTTGAGGCCGCCGCTGTCGAAGGTCAGCCCTTTGCCTACAATGGCCAGCTTGCGGCTAGGGGTACCCCCAGGGCGATAGGTGAGGTGGATGAACTTGGGCGGCAGATCGGAGGCCAGGGCCACCCCCAGGTAAGCGCCCATGCCGAGGGCTTCACACTGGTCGCGTTCAAGGATTTCGCAGTCCATACCATGGGCGGCGGCGATGTCTTGGGCAGTTTGGGCTAGGACGGCTGGGGTCACCACATTGGCGGGGGCCGAGGTCAATTCTCGTGCCAGAATCACCCCTTCACACACCGCCTGGGCGGCGGCAATACTGGCCTCTTGGTCGGCCAAGTTCAGCAGAGTAATGTGATCTAGGGTGGCCTTGCCGTTGATCTTATCTTCAGACTTGAAGCGGTTGTCTTGGTGCAGGGCGAGGGTGGCCCCTTCGGCAGCGGCCTGGGCGGTTTGGGCCGGATTATTTTGGTAGATCGGCAGGCTTAGCCCCAGGGTGGCACATTTTTCCTTTTTGGCCAGCCGTGCAGCGGCAGCAGCGGCCCGACGCAGACCCTCTAAACTAAGACTATCGGCGGCCCCTAGACCCACCAGCCCCAGCTTCCGTACCGTGGCCCCAGCGCCCAAGCGAATCACTGCTGTGGAGCCTTCTTTGCCCGTAAATTCCGTTTCATCAATCAGTTCTTGAAGCAGGCCAGAGGTCTGGGTATTCAACTCGGTGAGCGGCCCCGTAAGCGGCAGTGAGGCTTCCGTGAGACCGATAACCAGACAATCCCCTGACCAGGTGAGGCAAGTTTGAGCTGAGGCTTGGAACTCCATGAACCGATAACTCTGTAGATGGGCTGTAATAGAGATGGGCTGTCAGCAGGCCGGATGGCTGGGCCAAAGCCCTTGATTACTATAGCGCCCCAGCCTGTCTTCTTCATGGCGGGTGCAGAGGTTTGAATCGTGACCCTCTGATCGGATCTCTGGAGGGGTTGTCTTTAAATTTGAGGTGGGTTGGGGCGCACCGCAGTGCGTCCGTACGAAGAATTGAGGTAGGTTGTCTATATATATATTTGTGGTTGTATGACATCTTCTGAGGCTTCCCCAACCGGGATTTGGCATGGGTTGCGGCACTATTTCAAGCAGGATTTGCTGCCCCTGCTGGCGGATTTGCGCTTGGCGATTGTGCTGTTGCTCACCATTGCTCTGTTCAGCATTGCGGGCACGGTGCTAGAGCAGGGCCAAACCCTAGAGTTTTACCAAACCAACTACCCAGAGGATCCGGCCCTGTTTGGCTTCCTCAGTTGGAAGGTAATTTTGACCATCGGGCTAGACCATGTCTATCGCACCTGGTGGTTTTTGGCCCTGCTGATCGTCTTTGGGGCCAGCCTCACCGCCTGCACCTTTACCCGCCAACTGCCTGCTCTGGGAGCCGCCCAAGGCTGGAAGTACTACACCCAGCCCCGCCAATTCCAAAAGCTGGCCCTCAGCACCACCCTCACCGAGGCCGATTTGGCCACCTTGGCGACGAGCCTAGGAAAACGCCGCTACCGAGTCTTCCAGGAAGGCGACTCCCTCTACGGGCGTAAGGGCATCGTCGGGCGGATTGGGCCGATTATCGTCCACGCCAGTATGCTGCTGATTTTGCTGGGGGCGATTTGGGGCGCGATGACCGGATTTTTTGCCCAGGAAATTGTGCCCAGCGGCGACACCTTTCGGATTCAAAACATTTTTGATGCAGGGCCGTGGGCCAAGGCTCAAATTCCCACCGATTGGGCGGTGCGGGTGAATCGCTTCTGGATTGACTACAGCCCCGACGGCAACATCGACCAGTTTTATTCCGACCTCTCGGTGGTGGATGCGGCGGGGACGGAGTTAGATCGCAAAACCATCCACGTCAACGAACCCTTGCGCTACCGAGGTGTCACCCTCTACCAGGCGGATTGGGGCATTGCGGCGGTGCAGATCCAGCTCAACCAAAGCCCCGTGTTGCAACTGCCGATGAAGCTTCTAGACACCGATGGCCCCCGCTTTTGGGGAACCTGGGTGCCCACCCAACCCGACCTCAGCGCAGGCGTCACCCTCCTGGCCCGTGACCTGCAAGGCACAGTGCTGATCTACGACAACGACGGCCAACTCGCCGCCACCCTAAGATCCGGCATGGCCACCACCGTCAACGGCGTCACCCTGCGGCTGGTGGATGTAATCGGCAGCACTGGACTGCAAATCAAGGCCGATCCCGGAATTCCCCTCGTCTACGCAGGCTTTGGGCTGTTGATGATCGGGGTGATGATGAGCTACGTTTCCCACTCCCAGGTGTGGGCCTTGGTTCAGGATGGCATCCTCTACGTCGGAGGCCGCACCAACCGCGCCCAGGTCGCCTTTGAGCGCGAACTACTCACTCTCCTAGACACCCTCCCCACCTCGGCAGCCCTCACCCTAAATCCCTCTCCCAAGGTGGGAGAGGGACTTTGAACGTGGCTGTTTCCGGCTCCTTCTCTCCGTGGGCTACTGTGTATACAAATCTTGTTTTTATTACGCAAGTTCTTGGAGATCCCCCTAAATCCCCCTTAAAAAGGGGGACTTTGACCTCAATCCCCTCTTTTTAAGGGGAGCTTTAACTCCGGTTCCCCCCTCAGCACAGGGGACGTTAACTCCGGTTCCCCCCTTAAAAAGGGGGGCTAGGGGGGATCGATCCGTTGATGTCATCCCTGTTCCCGCTCTCATCTCAGCTACAACTCTATGGATCTGCTTCGCTCCCTGCCCATTGGTCTTTATTTAGAACAGCCCGTCACCTGGCTGCATCGGCTCGATCCGAGGGTGAAGATGGTGTGGCTGATGAGCATTTTGGTAACGCCCATTTTGGCCAATGCCCAGTGGCGCTTTGCCCTAGTGGGGTTGTTGTTGCTGTTGACGATCTCGGCTCGCATTCCCTACCGAGTATGGCGGCAACAGTTGGGCTGGTTGGCCTTGTTGAGCCTTGCCGTAATGCTGCTCACCTTTGTGATGCCCGATGGCCTGGAGGTGAGCCAACCCGACCGAATGCCCCCGGCAGAAGTGCTCAACCCAGCGGTATCGGAAACGCAATCTGGGACTGAATCGGGGGATCAATCAGCCGTAGAACCTGGCAATCAGGGTGAATCCCAGGCTGGGAATCAGCCCAGCCCACCGGAATCTGTCCCAGCCTTGCCCCAACCCACCGCCTACCGCTACGTGGTGTTCCAATGGGGGCCGATCACCGTTACCCGGCGATCCCTGGATTTGGGGATTCGGGTCGGTACTCTATTATTTACGCTGATCTACGGCACCAACCTCTATCTGCTCACCACCGCCCCCGAAGAAATTACCCTGGCCCTCGAAGCCCTGATGAAGCCCCTGCGCTGGTTCCGGGTTCCGGTCACAGAAATTGCCCTCACGGTCACCCTCTCTTTGCGGTTCATTCCCTTAGTGCTGGAGGAAGTACAAAACCTGGTGCGATCTGTACAGACACGGGCGATTAACTGGCAAAAACTGGGGGTACGCGGCTCGGCTCAGGTGTGGTTGGCGGTGGTGGAACGGCTGCTCGAAAATCTGCTGCTGCGGGCCGAACAAATTGCTGCCGCCATGGAAGTCCGTGGCTTCACTAGCCCCAACCAACACCAAGTGCGTTGGTATCAATTGATCCTACGCCGCTGGGATTGGTTCGCCCTGGGGTTACTGGTCGTTCTCTGGTGGCTGCGGCTGTCCTGGGGCCAAAGTTCCCTATAATCCAGCATCCGGACGGGTAAACCCCGTTATCCTGAGGATAAAATACCCGTTCATCCAGGATCTGGGCGAGGGCACCCCACCCCTACCAATAACCAACAACCAATAACCAATACCCAACAACCAACAACCAACAACCCTTGACCCCACCCATCCCCGATCCCCACCCCTGGCACCTGCGCTCTCTTCCCCTCAACCAGCGCACGGGTACCGAGATTTTCCAAGCCCTCTACGGCGATCTACTCGATCAGCCTCCCAGCCTAGAAACCCTGGCGGTGCTGTTGGAAAGTCCTTACCCGTTGCCAGAGTTGGCCCAACCCCACCAGGCCCATAGCCGCTATTCGATCTGTGCTGGCCCACCCCGGTTTTGGGATGGACAACCCCAACTGTGGACGCCGGATTTGGGCGACATTCTACCCACCCTGGCCCAACGGTTACACGGGGGATCAGGGCTAAATCTCATCGGTGACGAAACTGACCTAGCCGAGCAAACCCTGCCCTTTACCGGGGGCTGGCTGGGCTGGTTGGGCTACGATCTGGCCTGGGAAATTGAGCGACTGCCAAGCCAGAATCTTGATCCCCTACCTTTTCCTGTGGCGTTATGGTACGAACCTGCCACGTTTGCGGTGTTGGATCATGCAGAACAACGGCTCTGGTTAGCGGCCACTGACGAATCTGACTTAGACCGTCTTGTTGGCAAAGTGGGGGATCTATCAGGCCAGCGATCTCAAGATTTCCAGGAGTCCCAGGATGGCCAAGCTTCTTTGGGGTCTCAGGATTTCCAGGATTTCCAGGATTCCCAAGCCTCTCAGGATTCTCAGGATTCCCTAGATTTACGAAATTCCGACCCGTCCCAAAGCAACGATCCCCAGCGATCCCAGGATCCAAAATCCCCCCTTACCCTAGGCATGACGGCTGAGGAGTACCAAGCTGCCGTGGTCAAAGCCAAGCAGCACATCCAAGCAGGAGATGTGTTTCAGGTGAATCTCTCCCTGCGGTTTTCCACCCAAACCACCGCCCCAAGCTGGGATCTCTACCGTCAGTTGCACCGCATTAATCCGTCCCCCTTTGCCTGCTATTGGCATACCCCCTGGGGCGATGTGATGAGCTGTTCCCCAGAGCGGTTGATTCAGGTGCGGGGAGATCAGGCCCAGACGCGCCCCATTGCGGGCACCCGTCCGCGAGGCCGCACCCCCGCCGAAGATGCCGCCTACGCCGAAACCCTGCTCAGCAACCCCAAGGAGCGGGCCGAACACATCATGCTGGTGGACTTGGAGCGCAACGACCTAGGCCGCGTTTGCCAGTGGGGTACGGTGCAGGTGGATGAACTACTGACGGTGGAGTACTACAGCCATGTGATGCACTTGGTGAGCAACGTGGTGGGGCAGTTGTTGCCGGATAAAACGGCGGTGGATTTGGTTCGGGCCGCTTTTCCGGGGGGCACTATCACCGGATGCCCGAAGGTGCGCTGTATGGAAATTATTGAAGCCCTGGAGCCTGTCCGTCGCAGCCTGTTCTATGGATCCTGCGGCTATCTGGATCGGCGGGGCTATCTGGATTTGAACATTCTGATTCGTACCTTGCTGTACGGCCAGGTTGAAGGGGGTCAGGTTGAAGGGGGTCAGGTTGAAGGGGGTCAGGTTGGAGGGGGTCAGGTTGAAGGGGGTCAGGTTGGAGGGGGTCAGGGTCACATCAGCCAGGCGGGGATCAGGGGTGACGGGGAAGGGGATTGCCCTCAAACACCTGCTACCGTGTGGGGCCAAGTGGGGGCGGGCATTGTGGCGGATAGTCAGCCTGACCGAGAATGGCGCGAATCGTTGCAAAAGGCCAAGGCTCAGCTTCTGGCGTTGGGGATCACGCTGGCGGAGGATGGCATCGAGAGAACCTGAGATCGCTGTCGGTAAAGGGATTGCTCTAAAAGTAGGTGTCTTGGTGGTGGGCGGTGCCCACCCTACGATACTCACCCCTACCATCGCGAAACATGTAGGGGCAGGGTCTCCCTGACCCACCAACGGAGGGGCATCATCCAAGATTTTGTATCCGCCCTAGCCAGGGAAAATGGGGGGCGACTATCAGCAACGGCGCAAATTAAATAGAGATTAAAACCTAGTAAGGTCTAGAATGGCGAACAGGTTTTAAAATAGGTGTTGCAAATTTGACGGATCTTTGCGGCCTTTCCCTGTAGTCACTCCATCATCGTTCCTAACTTGAATGAGCACAGAAACCTATCTCAATCATCCCAACTTTGGCCTGCTCTTCAGGGTCTGCATGGTCGAAGAGGGGCAAGAACTGTTTGCCACCCTCTATGCCCAGCGGTTGTTCTTTCTGGTCACAAACTCCGCCACCGAGGGCATTGTTTTTCAGCCCCTTGGCCGTAGCAATGCCCGCCAAATGCTGGAAAACCGGATGCGGCTGTTGCGTCGGGCCGGACAGCAAGCCGATTACGACCAGCTTCAGCACACCTATAAGCAGACCTTTCAGTAACCTTTTCACCACGGCAGATCGATGACAGCGACGGCTTCCGCCCAGCAGATCACGGCACGGATTCTGGAATTGCAAGCCAGCTTGCCCCCTACGGTCACCTTGGTCGCCGTGACGAAGCTCTTGCCCGTGGAGGTGATCCGCATTGCCTACGCCGCTGGGGTACGCCACTTTGGCGAAAGCCGCGTGCAGGAGGCCATCGCCAAACAAGCTGAACTTCAGGACTATTCCGACATTACCTGGCATCTCATCGGCCATTTACAAACCAACAAGGCCCGCAAGGCGGTGGAGCATTTTCAGTGGATTCATTCCATTGACAGCCTGAAGCTAGCGGAACGCCTGAACCAAGTGGCGGCGGAACTGGGCAAACGGCCCCACGGCTGTCTCCAGGTCAAAATCGTGCCCGACCCGCCCAAAACCGGGTTTGACCTAGCGGAACTCGATACCGCTCTACCAGCCCTCAACCAGCTTACTCATTTGGATCTCTGTGGGTTGATGGCCATCCCACCCCAACAGTCCAGCCCAGACGAAATCCAGCAGATCTTTGAGGATGCTAAACACCTAGCGGATCGGATCAACCAATCAGGCTTTTCAAACCTACAAATCTGTCAGCTTTCCATGGGAATGTCTGGAGATTACCCGCTCGCCATTGCCGCTGGGGCAACGATGATTCGTCTCGGCACCACCCTCTTTGGCCCTCGGCCTACCCCCTAAGCAACTGTCCCTAGGGGATGCACTGAAGCGGTGGTCTTCTCGCCTAGGGTGTCGAGCGGGCTACCACCCCTAATTTTCACGCAGGACAGGCTAAAGCCTTTTCTCCACAAGGGTTTTGGCCTTCTGAAAGATTGCTCTGCGGACTCCAGCGGGGGCCTGTTTTTAGCCCTCTCCCAGGGAGATTTTTAACTAAATGTGAATCCCCTATCCGTTTTAAAAAATTCGTGTATACTGTGGCTCAATATTCTGCAAGCAGGATATTTGCAAGGTCTGCGCGCCTTCAAGGTTTGTCAGGCAGGGTCTAATGGTTGCTATTGACGAAGCTACCCAATCTTCTTAAGATTCCTTCTCGTCCACCGATCTACTTGTAGATTGGGTTTAGGGGAGAAACAGTAGGTATCGACAACAGCGATCCAAGCCAGCGAGTTAAACCTGGCTTTCTGAACAGACCACCATCCATCGGTTTCTCTAAGTTTTTGAAAAAATCGTTGGCAAATTGGTAATAGGCGCTATCATGGCCATCGGATAACCGGGGTTGAATAGCCCAATGATCAACTCATCGGGTTTGCCCCAACCTAAGAGAGTGATAGTCATCGTGGAGTGTAAGTTGTGAGCAATGTCTTCGCTAAACTGCGGGATTTCGTTGGACTCAACGACCCAGCAGACTATGAGTACGAGTACGAAGAAATGGATGGTGAGGAGTACCAAAACCTGTATCAGGAAGAGAATCCTCAGCCCCCGGTTCAACCCCTGCCCGAAGAGCCTCGCCGCAGCCGCCGTCTGCGGGAGCGTACAATGACCTCTGATACAGGAATGACCCCCATGGCCAGCAATGTAATTGGTATGCCCGGTGCGATGAACGGCACCTCCGAAGTGGTGGTAATGGAACCTCGATCCTTCGAGGAAATGCCCATGGCCATCCAGGCGCTACGGGAGCGCAAGTCTGTGGTGCTGAATCTGACGATTATGGATCCCGATCAAGCCCAGCGTGCTGTGGACTTTGTGGCGGGCGGCACCTACGCCATTGATGGCCACCAAGAGCGCATTGGCGAAAGCATTTTCCTGTTCACCCCCAACTGTGTGCAGGTGAGCACCCCCACCGAGTACGAAGAGGAGACCTTTGTGGGTCAGCCCCAGGCCATGCCCATGGCCGGACAAATGCCCCCCGCTCCCGCTTGGGGCACCGAGGCAATCGCCCGCATGGCCTAGGGAAGTTCGCTGGGGCACAGGGATAGATCCTAGGGCTTTATCCCTTGTCCATGCCACCTGCGCTCAAACTTAGGTTATCCATTAGCGTGACTGCTCTCCTAGTCTGGGCAGGTTCCAAGCCGGGATCTGCCTAGACTTATTGTTTTTGTTGGTTTAGCGTTTGTTTTAGTGGGTTGAAACGGAATCACCATGACAGAGGGAACCCTAGGGGTGATTGGCGGTGGGGTGATGGGGGAGGCGCTTCTCTCTCGCCTGATTGATCAGAACATTTTTGCCGCTTCACACATTCTCGTCAGCGATCCCCAGCCCGCCCGTCGCGAATTTCTAGAACAGACCTACGGGGTCAGCACCACGACGGATAATGCCCAAGTGGTAGCCCAATCCAACACCATTTTGCTGGCCATTAAGCCCCAAATGTTGCCCCCCGTAGCCGAGGATCTCGCCGCTCGTGCTCCCCAGAACCCTTCACCCCTGGGGCTATCCATCTTGGCAGGTATTCCCCTCGCTCGATTAGAATCTGCCTTCCCTGGCTGGGCGATGGTGCGCGCCATGCCCAACACTCCGGCCACCGTGGGGGCTGGGGTTACCGCCCTTGCCCCAGGGGCCAGCACCACGGCAGACCAACTGGCCTGGGCTAAGACCATTTTTGCCAGCGTCGGTGAAGTCGTAGAGGTACCAGAATCCCTCATGGACGCCGTTACGGCCCTATCGGGGTCGGGGCCAGGGTATGTAGCGCTGATGGTAGAAGCCCTGGCTGATGGCGGGGTAGCGGTTGGGTTACCTAGGGCAACGGCGTTGCAGCTTGCCATCCAAACCCTAAAGGGCACCGCCGAACTGCTACAACAGAGCCAGATGCACCCCGGCGTGCTCAAGGATCGCGTCACCAGTCCGGGCGGCACCACTATCGCAGGCATTGCTCAATTAGAAGCGGCAGGTCTGCGGTCTGCCCTGATTGAAGCAGTGCGATCAGCCCATCGTCGTTCGGTGGAACTGGGGCAATAGCCGTGCCCTAGGGTTGGGTACCCTGTTGAATTCGAGAGAGGTCTACCGCACGACTCCGTCAAAGAGGTCATCCTAATGGATACTTTAACCCGTCTACTGGTTCAAGTTTTAATTGCCATCGTCTGCGCCACCCTGGCCAATCTTTTGGTGCCCCGTCGCGTGCCGGGTAAGGCTGTGGGGTTGGTGATCATCGGTCTTGCTGGGGTGTTTTTGGGGGAATGGGTGCTCAACAACATTCTGCGTCAGTACAATCTCACCTTTCCCTGGCTCACCTGGTCGTTCATGGGCGTGCCGATTCTGCCCTCCGTGGTTGGATCCATGATTGTGCTGTATGTGGTGTCCGCCTTCCTTAGCTGGGGGCGCTACGGCAATCGATAGCGGTGGTCGAATCTGAGTCGGCCAGTTCAGGGTTGGGCAGGTCAGCCGTTGAGGAACTGGCCTCGGCCAACGCCATCGCCACAGCGTAGCGATTACGGCCTTGCTGCTTGGCCTGGTAGAGGGCTTGGTCTGCTTGGTCTGTGAGGTGGCGGGCGGCAAAGGCCAGACTGGGGTAGGTCGAGGCAATGCCTAAGCTAACGGTGACATAGGGATGGCTAGGGGAACCGCTGTGGGGAATGCGGCTATTGGCAATTTCCTGCAAGATTAACTGGCTAGTGTGTATCGCCCCCTCCAGTCTGGTGTGGGGCAAGATAATGGCAAACTCCTCACCGCCGTAGCGGGCGGCAAGATCGGCAGGGCGCTTGATAGATCGACGAATGGCCGCCGCCACCTTCTCGATGCAGGTATCCCCCGCTAGGTGACCGTAGGTATCGTTGTAGCGCTTGAAATAGTCGATATCTAACAGAATCAGGCTGAGGGGAGCCTGCTCGCGGGTGAGGCGTCGCCATTCTTGATCGAGGTAGTCGTCAAAGTGGCGGCGGTTGGCTAGACTCGTTAGTTTGTCATGGGTGGCGAGGTGCTGAAGTTCCTGGTTGGCCTGCTGCAACTGCTGGTACAGCTCAGATTTTTGAATCGCAATAGCCAATTGGTCTGCCAACTGGGCCAGGGTTTCCACTTCTATATCCCTCCACCTTCGGGGGCCATCACACTGTTGGCAAGCCAGCAAGCCCCAGAGATGATCCCCCTGCAAAATGGGCAGCACCAAGTTGGCCCGCACCCGAAGCTGGATCAGCATGTTGACATAGCACGGCGAGAGGGACGTGTCCTGGTGGATATCCATTACACGATGAATGTGCCCCTTGAGATAGGTTTCGATGGCAGCATTGTTGATCGCAAAGCAGCGATCCTCGATTTCGATCTGGCGTAACGAGAGCGACGAATCCGAAACGGCCTCAGCCACCACTCGGCCACTGCCATCTTCCCCCTCAAATTGGTAGACCATCACCCGCTGGGTCTGCATCATCTGGCGCAGTTCTGCCACCGCCGTATCCAGCACCTCTTGCAGATCGAGGGACTGGGAAATGCGCCGTGTCACCTGGGCAAGCACCCGATCCCGCTGGGCCTGCTGGCGAAAGCGATCCGCTTGTTCCTGGAGTTTTTGCTCAACGTCTACCATGGGGGTGATGTCGCGCACCATTACCAGCACCTCGGCCTCGCCCATGGGTACAATGCGGACTTCCTCGTAGCGTTGCTCACCCGCCACCTGAATGGCTTGGCGATAGATTTGACGATCCCCCGTTTCTAGGGCCTGTTGGGTGTAATGCAGCCGATCCTCCGCCAAGGACGGGGGTAACAGATCGTAGATGGAGGCCCGTTGATCGGGGTTGAGATCCTGCCACAGAACCACCTCGTTGCCCTGCACAAGATATAGGCATTGCCCCTCCCGCGTCATCCGCACCAATAAATCTGGGATGGCATTGAGGATCGCCTGGGGATGGCCATTGCTGTCGGCTAGCCGATGGCCTTCAATCAACAGACCCGTTTGTCCATCGGCCAAGGCAACCCTAGTCCCCAGGCAATGTAACGAATGTCCTTGCACCGAGGACACCACGGGCCGACATTGACTTAAAGACTGACCCTCGTTCAACGCCTGACGATAGCACCGCAGCAGCCGATCCCAACTCGCCCCGTCGTCCTCCATCCAAGCCGACGCTTCATCCACCGCCTGAAGCCCCATCCAGTCTAGGGCGGGTTGGTTGGCCCACAGCAAATCCAGAGACTCTAGGGTATAGAGCCAGAGGGGAGTATGCAGTGCGCCCAGAAGGCCATGGGCCAGGGTGTCTTCTACCCCCGGCAGCCTCTGGATGTCTCTGGCATCGTGGTTACTCTCCAACCTTCTTGTTGCTCCATTTCCAACGTTGATGGCCAATGAAGGCGATTCCCAAGGTAAAGGCCCTCACCCTTTCTTCCTCTATCCTAGATCGATAGCTGGTTTAGGATAGGGAAGAGCGGTAAAGCGCAAGATAGAACCATAGCCATGGACGCGCACCTATTTCATCTGACCACCTTGTCCATAGCGACCCAGGGAAGATTCAATCGATGATCAAGCTAAGAAACAGCATGGCGTTTCACCGCTGGGCTAGGGCCAAGGCATGGCTGCTGGTGGTCTGGGCCTGGGTGGGCCTCACCGCCTGCGGCACCCTACCCCTCACAATCAGCGCCGACTATCAAACCATCGCCCCCAGCCAAGACGGCATTGGACGGGTATATCTGGGTCGAGAAATTGCCAAAACCATGGGCCACGAAGGAGCCGCCTGGCTAGATCGGCCCAGCCGAGTGTTGCAGGAACGGCCCCAGGTGGCGGTAGATCGCCTGGATCTGCGACCTACGGACATGGTGGCGGACATTGGCGCTGGGTCGGGCTACTTTTCCACACGGCTGGCGGCACGGGTGCCCCAGGGGCGGGTGCTGGCGGTGGATGTACAGCCGGAAATGCTGGCCCTGCTAAGCGAAAAGCTAGAGGCTAGCCAAATTCCCAACGTGGAACTCGTCTTGGGTACCGAAGACAACCCTAACCTGCCCCCCAACACCCTGGATCTCGCTCTGATGGTGGATGCCTACCACGAGTTTGCCTATCCCCGCGAAATGATGACAGGCATTGTGGCGGCCCTAAAACCTGGTGGACGGGTGGTGCTGGCGGAATATCGCGCCGAAAACCCCCTGGTGATGATCAAGCGCCTCCACAAAATGAGCGAAACCCAGGTGAAACGCGAAATGGCCGCCGTGGGGTTACGCTGGCTAAAGACCGACGATGCCCTACCCCAACAGCACCTCTTGTTTTTTGAAAAACCCGCTGAAAACGCCTAGCCCCTTCCTCGCCCTCGCCCCCAGCCCCTCTCCCTCAGGACTACCGCTCATACATAGGTCTCTGTGTTGCTTGATGCCTAGGATGGATCCCCCCTAGCCCCCCTTGGAAAGGGGGGAATCGGATTCAAAGTCCCCCTTGACAAGGGGGATTTAGGGGGATCTCCCAGGCCGTCATCGAGGAAGTCAAGCCTTGGATCCGCCGCCGCCCCGGTAGGAGAGGGGCGCTAGAAACAACGTTCAATGCGACAATAAAATCGACGATGACCGAAGGATTTAGGATTTCAACCCATGCTTAAGCGTTTGGCCACTGTACTGATTCTGGTGTTTGCCGTTGCCCTGCAAAGTTGCGTCGGCGGTGGCGGTGGCCTCCTCAGCTACACCGATCCCTACAACGGCTACGACTTCATGTATCCCACGGGCTGGGTTGAGGTGACGGTGCCCGGTGCCGCCGACGTGGTCTTCCACGACATCATCCACGAAACCGAAAACGTCAGTGTGGTGATTAGCGACGTGCCCGACGACAAAAAGCTGGAGGATCTGGGCACCCCCACCGATGTGGGCTACAAGCTGTCCAAAAGCTTCAACGCCCTTGCCGAAAACGACAGCAACGTGGAGCTAGTCAGCGCCCAGCGCATCGATACCCCCGACAACAAGACCTACTACATCCTGGAATACGTGGCCGACCTACCCGCTGGCACCCGCCACAACCTAGCTAGCGCCATTGTGCGACGGGGCAAGCTCTACACCTTCAACGCCTCCACCAACGAAGACCGCTGGGACAAAATGAAGGATATCCTTAAGCAATCCGTGGCTTCCTTTAAGGTGTCCTAGCCTGCTTTTCCGGCCTCCCGTTGAGGGCGTGTCTTAGCCTTGGGACGGCCCTCGCCCTCGCCCCTCTCCTTTGGCTCTACCGCTTATACATAAATCTCTATTGCGCTTGATGTCTGGGGTCGATCCCCCCTAGCCCCCCTTAACAAGGGGGGAACTGGATTCAAAGTCCCCCTTTCCAAGGGGGATTTAGGGGGATCTCCCAGGCATGACGGCATGAAAACAAGATGGATATAAACAGTAGCTCCTTTGGAGAGAGGGGCTTTGAATTTGGATTCCCTGCTGCTTAGTGTGTCCTTTGGCCCCATGTCCTCTGCGCCTTCTCCCAGACCTCAATTTGTCCTGGCCTCTGCCTCTAAGGCCCGTCGTTTGCTGTTGGTGGGGGCGGGCATTCATCCCTTCGTCTGCCCCAGCCATTTCGATGAATCTCAAATTAACGAGCCAGACCCACCACGCCATGTGGTTACCCTAGCCCAGCACAAGGCCAAAACCGTGGCTCCCCAGTTTACCAATGCTATCGTCATGGGCTGCGATTCGGTGCTGGCCTTTAACGGCCAAATCTACGGCAAACCCGACAGCAAAGAAGAGGCCATCACCCGCTGGCAAACCATGCGTGGCCAAGTGGGCGACCTCTACACGGGCCATGTGCTGATTTCCCCCAGCGGCGTTTGCATCGCCCGTGCCGCCGTCACCCGCGTCTACTTTGCCGACATCGACGACGACACCATTACCGCCTACGTCAACTCCGGCGAACCCCTGGCCTGCGCCGGAGCCTTCGCCATCGACGGCAAGGGGGGGCTATTCATCGAAAAGCTAGAGGGCTGCCACAGCAACGTCATCGGCCTTAGCTTGCCCCTGCTGCGCACCATGCTGGCGGAACTGGGCTATCAAGTCTCAGACTTTTGGTAGCGATAGTAAATCCAGAACCCCGGTTTCTCATTTCTCAGTTAACGAAACGATTGAATCGTTAGACCAACAGAAAAGAAACCGGGGTTCTAAATCAGCCATGCGATGACCGAAAGACCAAGAAGCTGGGGGGTATAGCGGATTTCACTTGAATGAGGTGTGCCGTGAAGATCTCCCCATCCCCCCTTATTAAGGGGGGGATAAAGGCGAATCGACTACAGATGGAACCTGGGGGGGATCGGAAGCCCCAAAAGTTGTCCCTCACTGAACCGAGAACCGCTATAGCCGATCTCCTAAAAGCCGCGAATCAGTTGAATTCCGGCCTTCACCGCCTCGTAGCCAAACAGCAGCACCAGGGTGGTGAGGGTGCCACCCATCACGCACAACACCAACCCGCCCAGGCTAATCGCGCCATCGTCATCTAGCAACCCAAAACCTGTCACAAAAATGCCCATGGCGGGCAGGGTGTTGGTGAGGGGAATGGGAATCATCATCGAAATGGCCATGAGGCTAATCGCCACGCCGATTACAATTCGCCCCGGTCGGCTGGCGCAGACGGGGGTGAGACGGGGCCGAGAAATGGCCTCCAATCGACGTAACCAAGGGGTGCCTGCGGCGATGATTTTTTGAACCGTGGCTAGGTCAAAGGCTTTTTCGCTCCATTTTTCGGGCATCCAGGGTCGGGTGCGACCGATCACCAACTGCACCGCCAGTAGCAACATCACAATGCCAAAGGGCACCGAATAGCCCGGAGCCGGAATCGGTAGGGCCGAGGGCAAGGCCAACAGCACAAACAAAAAGCCAAAGGTGCGCTCTCCGGCCAGGGTGAGAATTTCCTTGAGGGTAACCTGGGGTGTTTTAACGGTTTCAAAAAAATAATGGTTTAACTCGGCAGACAATCGGGCCATAGAGGTTAGATAGGGTAAGTTGTTTAGGATTTAGAATAATCGTGCTAACTCTAGCAAATTATTCGCGCAACATTACGGTTCCTTCCTCCACTCATCTGGATGGCCATGGCCAAATCCTCCCAGCCCCTAGAGGGAGATGCCCTCGTTAAAGAAGTCTGTCGGCGCATTCGGGTGGCCCGCAGCTATTGGGATGCCCACAACAACGCCGCCTGCCGAGGGGAACGGGAAAAAGCCCTCGCCCTCTACAACCAGCTCACCAAGGAGCAAAAGGACAAAATTCCCCAAACCCTGCGCGTCTGGCTCCGCTACCGCAGCGAAAAATACTTCGGCAACCACCGCACCCCGCCCAAAGCCAAGGGCCGATCTGGCAAAGGTCACCCCAATCGCCGCCATTGACAGCCCTAAGGCCGAAGCGTCCCAAGATCACCGATAATAGAAATAGACCTGTAACGTTTTGTGAATTATGCCCTTTCCCAATAACCTCACGACTCTAGACGGCACCGCCCTGTCTCCCGCCGTTCTCGAAAATAAGGTCATCCTGTTTGTGAACGTGGCCAGCAAGTGCGGCCTCACCCCCCAATACAGCGGCCTGGTAGAACTCGACCAAGCCTATGGCGAGCGCGGCCTGGTGATTGTGGGCGTGCCCTGCAACCAGTTCGGTGCCCAAGAACCCGGCACCCCCGACGAAATCAAGGAATTCACCAAAACCAAGTACGACGTAGACTTCACCCTGCTGGAAAAGCAGGACGTGAACGGCCCTAACCGCAGCCCCCTCTATCAATTCCTGGTGGGCGAAGGCCCCGATATCGGCTGGAACTTCGGCAAATTCCTGGTGGGCCGCGATGGTGAAGTGATCGCCCGCTTTGAACCCAAAACCCCTCCCAACGACCCCGACCTCAAAGCTGCCATCGAAGCGGCCCTCGGCTAGGGGAACATCCAACCCCCATAATTTTCAGCGCAGACCCCAGAGCATGACTTTGGGGTCTGTTTTTTATAGCTTGTTGTAGTGACCTGATTTCACGCCCCATCCTGCACGTTGACAGCACAAAGCCTGAATCAACGGTCATTCTTGCTAACAGCCCCCATGACTAAGCTGACGACTAAAATGAGAACAGTCAATGGTCAAGTGCTGCCAGCAACGTCATCCCAGGGCTGAATGGATATGATTACCCTCGATTTGCGCCCCACCCTCACCCTTACCGATGAGCAGTTTGCCGAAATCTGCCAAAACAACCGCGACCTTCGGTTTGAGCGCACCGCCAAAGGAGAACTGGTGATTATGGCCCCCACGGGAGGCGAAACGGGTAGCCGAAACCTGAGTCTAGGCAGTCAGCTTTGGCAATGGAACCAAACTTGCAAGCTTGGTAAGGGGTTCGATTCCTCTACCGGATTTAAGCTCCCCGATGGCAGCACCCGTTCCCCCGATGTGGCTTGGGTGCGGATGGAACGCTGGGACGCCCTCACCCAAGAACAACGGCGGCGATTTGTGCCCCTGTGCCCCGACTTTGCCATTGAGCTTAAATCCCCTACCGATGATCTGGCCGATCTACAAGCCAAAATGCAGGCCTACCTAGATAACGGTCTGCAACTGGGCTGGCTGATTGATCCAGAACAGCGGCGGGTGGAAATCTATCGCCTAGGGCAACCCGTTGAGGTGGTGACCCGGCCCAACACCCTATCTGACGAAACGCTATTACCGGGGTTTGTGCTCAATTTAGCCGATATTTTTGAGCCTTAGCCTGAGGCCAGATTGGGGGACGCTACGGCCCTTGGTCGGGTTATTGCACCGGGTTATGCTTGGGCTTTGCTGGCGGCGATGCGATCATCGAGGGCTTTGCCTTGGGCATAGGCCCGCTGCACGGCGGGGCGGGCTTTCATGGTTTCAAACCAGCGTTGGACGTTGGGGAAATCCGCTAGGTTTTGCTGGTGTTTTTGGTGGGGCACAATCCAGGGATAGGCCGCCATATCGGCGATGGAATAGTCTCCGGCGATGTATTCGCGATTGTGCAGTTGGGTATTGAGGACACCGTAGAGGCGGGCGGTTTCGGTGACGTAGCGATTGATGGCGTAGGGAATTTTTTCGGGGGCGGCGAGGGAAAAGTGGCTGTTTTGTCCCAGCATTGGCCCCAGGCCACCCATCTGCCAAAACAGCCATTCCATCACCTTTAGGCGAGGCCGGAATTCCTGGGGCAGGAAGCGTCTGGTCTTTTCGGCTAGGTAGAGCAAAATCGCCCCCGATTCAAACACGCTGAGGGGTTCGCCGCCGTCGGTGGGTTCGTGGTCTACGATGGCGGGGATGCGGTTGTTGGGGGCAATTTTGAGGAAGTCTGGGTCGAACTGCTCCCCGGTACCAATGTTGATGGGGTGAATGGTGTAGGGCAGCGCCGCTTCTTCCAGGAAAATGGTGATTTTGTGGCCGTTGGGGGTTGTCCAGTAATACAGATCGATCATGGTGATTGGGTTAAGGGGCATCTTAATTTTCGGTCAATCCCGCTTCTACCACGGCTTTTAGGCGCTGGTGCAAACCGGAGGATCCAGCGGCGGGAACAAAGGGCGGGATGGTATCCATCGGCTCTGGGGGTAGCCCCGCAGGGGAGGTGATCGGCTGAAAGTTGGGAATGGGTTCCGTTGGCAGGTCAGGCTTGGTTTGGCCCTTGGGTAGCGAGATCGTCTCGTCTTCTGAGGTTGTCTCATCTTCCAGGACGGTTGTCGAGGGGGCCACTGGATTGAAGGCTGATGTCCCCGCCTTGGCCAATGGGGACGGCTCTACCGCTGGGGACTCCACATCTGAAGGCTCCACATCTGAAGGCTCCATGTCTGAAGGCTCCACATTTGGGGACGCTCCATCTAGGGACGCTCCATCTGGGGACTCCTGGACAGTCAGACCCAGGCTGTGGGAGATCGGTGAGAGATCAACTGTTGCGGCATCTTCAGGTTTTACGGGGGCGGCCTTTGAGGATGGTTGGGTGAGGCGGGCCAGTTGGTCGGGGGTAAGCGGCGGAATGGTGCGCGACGAGGGCCAGGATGAGGAGGCTGTCTCCGTTTCATCCATGGCTGACACCGAGGGGGTGAACGCCGAAGTTACCGAGGCCGCTACCCAGGATGCTGGTTCCCAGGGCGGCGTACTGCTAGAGGGCAGGGCAGACGAATCGGAAGGCGCTAGGGCGGAGGGCAAAGTGGGTGTTGTCCAGGTGGAATTGCCAGCGGGGCCAGGGGAATTGGGGCTGACGATCTGGGGCGGATCGTCCTGGGTGATTGGTTCTTGGCTGAAATTCAAAGGAGCGGGGCTGGGCTTGGCGGGGGCAGGAATTTGGTTAAAGGACTGGCCCAAAATAATGGACTCAAATTCTCGATTGAAGTGGCGCAAGGGCTGCCCCCGCCGCTGCCAAATTTGCAAAATGTGATCGACGGAAACCAGCTTGTAGCGCCCTTGGTAGAGGGCTTCGGTAATCGCCTGACTCACCCAGGTTGGCTCGAACCGTTGCAGCCAGTCCGTCACCATCACCTCAGCCGCGTAGGTATCTACGTCAAAGCTATAGTCGCTCAGCAGTTGGAGGATGGGAGTTGCTTCCGGGGAAGTACGGGGACGAACCATAGCCTTTCCTTAAAGATTTAGCCCAAACCAAGGGAGCACCAACTGTCGAGATATACACCACCTTCATGGTACGAGATAGAGGGGTGAGCGTCCGTAGGTTTTTTTACGGATACTGTGTTAGACGCGGCTGGCGGAACGGGGGATAGCCAGATAGAGGGGCGGAGAGAATGGCACAATCGAAAAGAACCCCCAAAAAAGACCGATGATCCGCCGCCGCCCCATCCTTCGTTCAACCCTGCTTAGCCTTGTCCTTGCCCTGGGATGCTGGCTGGGGTTCCCCGCCCTAGCCCTAGGCGATAGCTCCAACTCGCCTACGCCCAGCCAAATCTCGCCGGAGACCGGGGCGCTAATTGCCGATCTGCGTCAGAAAGCCTTTGCCGCCTCCAATGCCGGGAAATTTGCCCAGGCCGAGGAGTATTGGAGCCTGCTGCTGGAGTATTTGCCCGAAGAAGCGGCCCTGTGGAGCAACCGGGGTAATGTGCGGCTCAGCCAAAATCAGCCCCTCGCAGCCCTCACCGACTATGACCAAGCCGTGACCCTAGCGCCCGATCAGCCCGATCCCTACCTGAATCGCGGCGCGGCTTTGGAACGGCTGGAGCGGTGGTCGGACGCGATTGCCGACTATAGCCAAGTGCTGGCCCTCAACCCCCAGGATGCCTATGCCTACAACAATCGAGGCAACGCCAAGGCAGGATTGGGGGATTGGGACGCGGCCCTAGCCGACTATCAGCAGGCGGTGACCCTGGATCCAAAGTTTGCCTTTGCCCGCGTCAATGCCGCCTTGGCTAACTATCAACTGGGAAATGCCGAGGACGCCATTCGTGAATTTCGTAACCTCACCCGCCGCTACCCCAACTTTGCCGATGCCCGCGCTGCCCTCACCGCCGCCCTGTGGGCCAATGGCCAGCCAGGGGAGGCCGAGAGCAACTGGGTGGCCGTAGTGGGGCTAGATGGCCGCTACAAAAACCTGGATTGGGTGGCCCACATTCGGCGCTGGCCCCCGGCCATGGTGACGGCGCTAGATCATTTTCTCCATCTCTAGGCAGGCTACCCCATGCTTGACTTGCTGCTGCTAACCAGCCTGGGCTTTCTGGGCAGTTTCGGCCATTGCCTCGGCATGTGTGGCCCGCTGACGGTGGCCTTTTCCCTGGGGTCACGGTTGGAGGAGAACACCCCTCGTCGCTGGGAAGCCCTGCGCTTTCACCTGCTGCTGAATGGCGGACGCATGGCTAGCTACGCCCTGGTGGGGGCGCTGATTGGCGGGCTGGGGTCGGTGCTGGTGGCGGGGGGGCACATGGCCGGGGTGGGCAGCGATTTTCGTCGCGCCATGGCCCTGCTAACCGGGGGGCTACTGGTGTGGTTTGGCCTCATGCAGGTTAGCCCTGGACTACTGCCCCGATTGCCGTTTCTGCACCCGTTGCAAGGTCAAGCCCTTCACCAACGGCTCATGCAGGCCATGGGCAAGGTGGCCGATGGTCGCCACTGGTGGACGCCCGCCGCCCTAGGGCTGGTGTGGGGGTTGGTGCCCTGCGGGTTTCTCTATGCCGCCCAAATCAAAGCCGCCGAAACCACCCAAGCCACCGCCGGAGCCTTAGCGATGTTGGCCTTTGGCCTGGGCACCCTGCCGATGATGGTGGGCATTGGCTTCTCCGCCAGTTGGCTCAGCCAGGATCAGCGCAGTCAGCTTTTTCGCATGGGGGGCTGGATTACCCTGATCATCGGCCTGATCACTCTCACCCGCAGCGGCGACGCCATGACCGACTACGGCGGCTATGCCAGCCTCGCCCTGCTGATTTTGGCGCTGATTGCCCGTCCCATTAGCCGCCTGTGGCCGGGGCCATTGCAGTATCGGCGGGGACTGGGGGTCGGGGCTTTCTTGCTGGGAATGACCCACGCCGTACAGATGGTGCACCACAGTTGGCAGGGCAACCTGCGCGCCATTTTCTTTATGCTGCCCCTTCACCAGTGGGGCGTGCTGGCTGGGGTGATCACACTGGGGCTGTTGCTACCCCTGGCCATCACCAGCCGCAACGAACTTCAGCGCTGGCTGGGGGCAAGCTGGCGAAGGCTGCATCTGCTCAGCCTACCCGCCCTAGGTTTGGGGTTGATCCATGGTCTGCTGATGGGGTCATCCAGCGGCCTAGTTCCCGCTAGTCCTGCACAATGGCTGAGGATGGGGCTACTACTGGGGCTGGGATTAGGGGTGTTGCTCATTCGCTCGCGCCACTGCTGGACATGGCTGGCCTTAGAAAAGTATTATGTGGCCCCAAAGTACCCTAACCCCAAGCATGTCGCACCCAAGCCCGAACACCATGGTTAACCGCTGGCTAGGGCTAGGGGGAAGTCTTGCGATCCCCTCGATCCTAGGGATTCCCTTGATCCTCGGCCCGCACCAACCCGCTCAGGCCCATCAGGTGCAAACGAGTGACACCGTGGGCGGCACCCTGCACCTAGAACCCAACGATACCCCCCGCGCCCAGGAAGACACCCTGATCTGGCTGGCCCTCACCCAGCGGGGCGGACGGGTGATTCCTCTGGAAGACTGCGACTGCACCCTGCGGATCTACCAGGGCGATAGGATGCTAGCCCAGCCCTACCTTCAGCCCACCTCTGCCGAGGGTTACCAAGGCATCCCCAGCGCCACGTTTCTGTTTCCCGCTGTGGGTACCTACACCCTGGTGTTTGAGGGACAGCCCGTGAACGAGGCCACCTTTGCACCCTTTGAACTGGGCTACACCGTCACCGTTGCCGCCGCTGCCCCCGCCGCCCCTGAGCCCACCACCACCGACATGCCCACCGAGCCGGAGATTCCCGCCACCCTGCCCGAACCCACCGCCACAGCCCCCAGCGCCACCACCGTAATCCTCATAGTGGCGGCAGCGACAGGGCTAGCGCTCTGGCTGTGGGCCAAGTTCCGTGGCCCCTAAGTCCTCGTCTCTGCGGACTTTTGGGGGAAAGGCTATGATAAAGGGCAAAGTTGACATTTCTTAATGTTGGCTGATCTCAAGGCTGTCAAGGATCCTACTTGTCTATGGCTGTATCGTCGCCGTCCTCTGGGGGCATCAAAGGGTTCCTAGAGAACCGTATTCTCCAGGGGCAACCCCTCACCTCTGAACTGGTAGCCATTTTGATGGTCTACTTTGTGCAGGGCATTTTGGGGCTGGCGCGGCTGGCGGTGAGCTTTTTCCTCAAGGACGACTTGGGCCTCACCCCGGCGGAAGTGGCGGCGTTAACGGGGATCGCCGCCCTGCCCTGGACGATCAAGCCCCTATTTGGCTTTATTTCCGATGGCTTGCCCATTGGCGGCTATCGGCGGCGGCCCTACCTGGTGCTGTCGGGCCTGTTGGGGGCGGCGGCGTGGCTGGCCCTGGCCACGGTGGTGCAGTCGGGTTGGGCGGCGATTTTGGCGATTACCCTCAGTTCCCTCTCCGTGGCCATTGGCGACGTGATTGTGGATTCTCTGGTGGTGGAACGGGCGCGGGGCGAATCCCAGGGCGAAGCGGGCACCCTGCAATCCTTGGCCTGGGGCGCTTCGGCGGTGGGCGGGCTGATGACGGCCTACCTAGGCGGCGTGTTGCTAGAGCAGGTGAGCACCCGCACGGTGTTTGCCATCACGGCGACGTTTCCGCTGATTGTGTCCCTGGTGGCCTGGATTATCCAGGAAGATCCCGTGAAGGAATCGCCCACTTGGTCGGTGATTCAGGGGCAGATGGGGCAACTCTGGCAGGCCATTCGTCAGCGGGCGATCTGGATGCCAGCCCTGTTTCTGTTTCTGTGGCAGGCCACCCCCACCGCCGATGCCGCCTTTTTCTTTTTCACCACCAACGATTTGGGCTTTCAGCCAGAATTTCTGGGTCGGGTGCGGCTGGTCACCAGCGTGGCGGCACTGCTGGGCATTTGGGTGTTTCAGCGGTTCCTGCGGACAGTACCCTTTCGTACCATTTTCGCGTGGTCAACGGTGCTCTCTAGCCTGCTAGGGATGTCGATGCTGCTGCTGGTCACCCACGCCAACCGCAGCCTCGGCATCGACGACCAGTGGTTTAGCCTAGGCGACAGCCTGGTGCTAACGGTGATGGGGGAAATCGCCTTTATGCCCGTACTGGTGCTGTCGGCGCGGCTCTGTCCACCGGGGGTAGAGGCCACCCTATTTGCCCTGCTGATGTCGATTGTGAACCTGGCGGGGCTGCTCTCCCACGAATTGGGGGCCATCCTCACCCACTGGCTAGGGGTGACAGAAACCAACTTCGACCACCTCTGGCAATTGGTGCTGATCACCAACCTCACCACCCTGCTGCCCCTGCCCCTGCTGGCCCTACTGCCCAACTCCTCTTCCCAAAGCGAAGGTACCGAAGAGGCTCAAATCCTCTGGCAATCCACCGATCCGCCGCCAGCCACCCCCGATCAAGAGGCGGCTTCTGTTTAGAGATCCGCAAAGAAATGATGTACCAATGGCGAGCGTCCCTGTGGGTGCATTACGTCGCGAAGTTGGTGCATTGCTTCGCGTTGACGCAGTCTCGCCCTGGCGTTATGCACCCTACGACGACCAACCACCAACCACCAATAACCAATAACCAATAACCAATAACCATGACCGCAATCCAACCCAAACCCACCGCCAAGCCCTACAGCCGCGAAGACTGGTGCAGCGGCTATCGCTCCCAGCCCAACGAATATGGCTACTGGATTAGTGACATTGAGGGGGCCATCCCCACGGACCTAGAGGGCACCCTGTTTCGCAATGGGCCGGGGCTGCTGGATGTGGCGGGCTATCCGGTGAAGCACCCCTTCGATGGGGACGGCATGATTAGCAGCATTGCCATCAAGGATGGGCGGGCCTACTTCCGCAATCGCTTTGTGCGGACGGCGGGTTATCTGGCGGAACAGCAGGCGAAAAAGCCCCTTTACCGAGGCGTGTTTGGCACCCAAAAGCCCGGTGGCCCCTTGGCTAACGCCTTTGACCTGAAGCTCAAAAATATCGCCAACACCAACATTATTTACTGGGCCGACCGCCTGCTGGCCCTGTGGGAAGCCGCCCCACCCCACCGACTGGATCCCGTTACCCTAGACACCTTTGGCCTGGATACGTTTAATGGCCTAATTGCCCCAGAGGGAGCCTTCACCGCTCACCCCAGGGTCGATCCCGGTCATCACGGACAGCCCCGTCTGGTGGGATTTGCGGCCAAGGCTGGCCTTTCCAGCACCATCACCCTGTATGAACTGGATACCGCAGGCAACGCCCTGGCCCAGCACAGCCACACCATTCCCGGCTTTGCCTTCCTGCACGATTTCGCCCTCACCCCCAACTACGCCATCTTCTTCCAAAACCCGGTGAGCTTTGGGCCGCTGCCCTTTCTGCTGGGCTTTAAGGGGGCGGCGGAGTGCATTCGCTTTGACCCCAAACAGCCCACGAAAATCCTGGTCATTCCCCGCAACGGCACCGACCCCATGCAGGTGATCGACGCCGACCCCTGCTTTGTCTTCCACCACGCCAACGCCTTTGAGCAAGACGGCCAGTTGGTGATTGACTCCATCTGCTACGACGGCTTCCCCAGCCTGGAGGACAGCGCCGACTATAAAACCGTGGACTTTGATAAGGTGCCTGCGGGCCAACTGTGGCGCTTTACGGTGGATCTAGCCCAGGGTAAAGCCAAGGTCGAGACCCTGATCTCCCGCTGCGTAGAATTCCCCACCCTGCACCCCGACCACATGGGCCGGGACTACCGCTACCTGTTCATCGGCACCACCCACGCCGACCAGGGCAACGCCCCCCTACAAGCCCTGCTGAAATTGGACACCCACACGGGCCAAACCGAGGTCTGGAGTGCGGCCCCCCGTGGCTTTGCCGGAGAACCCCTATTTGTGCCCCGCCCCGCAGCCACTGTCGAGGATGAGGGCTGGGTGCTAATGCTGATGTACGACGCCGAACGGGGCTGTTCTGACCTGGTGATCCTCGATGCCCAGGCGATCAGCGCTGGCCCCATCGCCCGACTGAAGCTCTCCAACCATGTGCCCTACGGCCTGCACGGCAGCTTTGTGCCTCAATACTTTGGGCCTCAGGATTAGCGCCTAGATGTCTAGCCCCTGCCTGCCTGACACAATGCCAAAAAGCCTTGATTTCTCGTAGGTTGGGTGGCGCGATAGCAGAACCCAACAAGCCTGAAATTCTCGGCGAGTATTGGGTTCCGCTGCGCCGCACCCAACCTACTTTGGAGATGTGTC
>JBIPSI010000050.1:0-22842 GCA_044070495.1 Spirulina sp.
ACTGTTCAGATATGCCTAGCCTCATCACCGACACCCTAACCTTCGGCGGCAACTGCGAACCCGACGCCACGCCGCCCCCCGGCTGGCAAATCACCGCAGCCGACCCGCCCCCCGGAATGGCTTCCCCTCAGTGGGATGCAGTCGCCCAGCAGTGGATCGAAGGCCCCCAGCCCCCGCCCTATGCCCCGCCCCTGTCCTTGTCAGACCTAATCCCATGAATCGCCCCATCCGCCCCGCCATCGCTATCGCCGCCGCTGTCGCCCTTGGCCTACTCGTTCTAGCCGCTGGTTCGCGGGATGAATTTCCAAGGCGTCGTCAAGGAGGAGGTAGCCAGAGTGCCAACCCTATCGCTCTACTTTCCGCCTGAGTTCCCCGACCCGTCACTCGCGGATCACACCCATCGCCTGACCATCCCCCGACCAGACGCCGACTCTGATGAGTTCCTGGTCGGACGCTCCCCAGAGTTAGACCTAACCTTAGCCGTCAAGACCGTTAGCCGTCGCCATCTGGCCATCACCTACAGCTACGCCGCCGACCGCTGGGCCATTCAGGATCTCAAATCCACCGGGGGCACTTGGCTGAACGACCAGGCCCTCACCCCCTATAACTGGCACTCCCTCACCATCGGAGACAAGATCCACCTCAGCAGCAACCCGCCGATCCGAGTTGTTGAGGATGAGAACGACACCATCAACGACGACGGCCCCACCACCGTCGTAAGCCTCACGCCCCTGGCCACCATTCCCCCAGCTCCCCTCGACGGCGACCGCTACGACGACGCCCTCTACCTGTTTGTCCAGTGGTTCACCACCGGCACCACCTTCTGGGGAAAAACAGCCCGGTTCCTGCTGCTGGTGCTGCTGGCCACCATCGCCGCCGTTGCGGTGGCCGCCGTCGTCATCCACTAGCCCAAAACAAAACCCCCAGGGCCTTGGCCGCTGAGGGTTCGCTGAGTAGTAGTCACAGCCTAATTTTAGGTCGTGGCGTCAGCCGTCGCCATCCATCAATCACCGCCAAAATCTCAGCATGGGGCCGAAAATCCACATACACCGCCCGTTCTACAATCGCCGCCCGTTCCCTCACCAGCCCCCGCAGCATAGAGCCACCTGGAATGTGGCGGACGCCATCAATGCGATCACCATGGCCCCACCGATACCGGAAGTAACGCCTTCCCTTGCTGGGATATTCGCTGGCCTCATGCCAAAACCGCCCACCCTGGCAAAACGCCTCATGAAGCGCGTCGTCCTCATCCCCTGGATCGGCATCCTCCCACCAACGAGATTCCGCACTGTCGGACACATTTCCCTTAGGAAAATCTTGGCCCTGAATCTCGCCCCCGCAATCGCTGAAGCGGCGAGATTCCGCACTGTCGGACACGCTTCCTAGTGGCTCCACCTCTCCGCCATCCCAAAACCATAGACCTTGGTTCCCCCGACAGTAGATCGGCTTAATGGGCTGAACGTCTGACAGCACCCACCCCCAGGGGCCAAAGAACCATGGCGAGTTATGCGTCTGAGTGTTGCCCCGAAAAGTGACCAGCGCGACGATAGCCCCTGCTGGGTGTTCGCTTTCCGGCGGCACATCTCCCAGGCCGCTTGTCCTGATCCACTCCGCCCCCTCCGAGTCCCACCCCTTCCCGGCATGGATCGCAATCACTGTCCCGACCTCTCTCGGTAGCGCCCAGGTTCTGTTCTCGACATCCTTCCCCAGGTGGGTGATCGCGTAGGCCCAGGGCCGCTTTAGGGTAACGGTGGGCGTTCGTTCAACATGTGACAGTTGCCCTCTGCTCGCGTGGCTACAGCTCGGAGCTGTGCGCGGCTGATCGTCGCCCGAAACCCTTGCTATTGCGTTGTTGTCGGAAAGCCCCCCTCGGCTAACGACGTTGTGACAGTTGCCCCCGCACTCTAGGCGGCAATAGTAGCCGCTGGGGTGGTCTAGGCTGGGCACCAAGTTAGGGCACATCATCGGTCAAGCCTTCCACAATCAAGGACAGAAAGTAGTTTCGGGCTGGTGCTGGCCACCGCCGCACCATGCTGAGCACCTGATGCGCATTGAGTCGCACCGCTAGCGCCTGTTGGTCGGCCTTACTCAGGCCGTGGGCCTCCAGTTCCGCCAAGATGGCATCTACGAGATGGTCAACATCATCACCACCTCGGTGCTCTGGCTGTTCGATTAGGTCTAAAAGGTTAAGTTGCGTCATGACTGGGCACTTTAAATTTGCTGAGTTTGGTTGCTAATCATGCGTGTTCATCCGATCTGGTATTTGGTGGGGTTCTCCCTATTCATTGGGGTCGCCAATAAGGTTTTGGAGAGTCCCCAGGGCGCGGCCCCCGCCGCCGCTGGTGGCAGCTCTGGGGACTACGCCACCGAGGTGGCCAAGATGATCACCGAGGTAACCAATATCGACGCCCAAGGGGAGATGGAAGCTCGCCACTACTACGAAGAAACCATCCTGGGCCTAGATGCTTACTGCTCCGAGAATGTGGGGATGGTTGTAAGGCTTGCCGCCGTCGAAGTGGATAGGAGGGGTGATTCAGGCGTTCAGTTCGCGCTACTAGATGAGCTTGACGTAGTCCTAACCATGGCTGAAGACGCCCCCGTGCGCCCCACCCCCTGCGAACCACTGATAGGCCAGTAGCCCACCACCACGCCAAAGCAAACCCCCAGAGATGCGATCACCTCTGGGGGTTTGTTGTGTTGGTTATTCGCCGCCTAGTTGAGACCTCAGCTCCTCCAACTCCTTGAGTGAGGTTGTGTGCTTTTCAACTTCGCGTTCATACCAGCGCACGCACTCCTCGACTTCTACCAGCTTCTCTTGCTCTTGCTTGATTAGCTGGTCAACGATTTTCCCAAGACGTCTGGCTGAGTCCTGGGAGACTCTGTCGATGATGGCTTGTACCAATCCTTCATAGTCTCCAAAAGCTCCGAGAGGGACTTCGCCCCCACCTCCTGCTTCACTTTCTCCATGAAGTCCCTGGCCTCGTTGCTCACGGTCAAGTTCAGTCGCGGTTTCTGTGCCATTCTCAACCTTCTCCATAGATCGTCTCCATGATTGTACGCCGCTTATACGCATAACTTATTAATGCGCATAACTATGCGTATTGTAGTTCAAGTTATGCGTATAATGCACGCATGGATAACCAACTCCACAACGGGGCCTCACTCCCCCGTTTTCCTGGCTGGCCCTAGGGGTGTATGGGCGTTCATGCAGGCGGTGCAATTCCGCCCAGGCCAAAGTGACTGACTAGCGTCAAACGTAGTGACCGGGGAACGCCCCCCGGATTTTCTTAGGAGAAAAAGTGACCCAAGAAGAGTTGATGACCCTACGCCTACCCCGCCTACAGCAGATTGCCGAGCGCCACGGCATTCAATGGGCCAATGCCCACGGGAGAGGCCGCCATCTACGCAAACCTGAGCTGGTAGAACTGCTGGCCCCCGTCTTAGAGGCTAAAACGCCCCCGCCCCTGCCCCAGAAAGTCTATCGAGTGGTGAACCGCGCCACGGGAAAAGAGGTCGGGCGTTTTCCATCCATCTCCTACGCCGGTCTATTTTGGCGGGGCCTGTGCCAAGCCAACGGATCAGCAGAAGCCATCAAAATGAAATTTCGCATGGAGGAAACCTGGGAATGACCGCCGAAGCCGCCCACTACTGCACCCCCAAAGACCGAGTGACGAGCGAAATCCTCAAGGAAATGCGCTCCATGAGCTTGCCCGACCTGGTCTATCTTCGCGACCAAGCCCAGGCCCTCAACCAAGCGCGTCTAGAGCAAGAAGCCGCCCTCAACGCCCGTTACCCCCTCACCACCGGAACCGATGACCATGGCGAGTAACCAACAAGTTCCCGAACGCATCGCCCGCACCCTCGCCAAAGCTGCCTTTGTATCGGCTTACCTGGCTGACGAAGCAACCAGCGGCAGTACCGAGCATGTAGGGCAGAACCCAGAGGAGCTTATGGCCTCCTTGAATCACGTTGCCGAATGCCGCCTACTAGAGATGCCCCGTAGCGAGTATCTAGCCAACCTGCGCCGCTGGCTCTCGGCCTTCGATTGTGAACTCTTAGAGGAAACCCCCGATGCCGAATGAAACCCCCACCATCCAACCCTGGGCCATGGACGCCCTACGAGAGCTGATTGATATCGCAGGGCTGCTCAACGATGAACAGTTCATTTCCCACGAAGAAGACCCCCGAATCACCGTCATCGACCGCCTAACCCAGCTCATCCAGTCCTTAGTGATTGACCGTGAACCCCTAGACCCCCAGGACGATGATCAGCGAGTCTTCTTTATGCCAGAGGACGGAGTCCCTGTCGAGGTTCGCTCCAGTGAGAACCCCTACGAGAGTGAACGAAACCTAGACCGGATTGACGACGACGAGTACGGCAACCCCCGCCTGCTCCCTTACTAACCCGCCTGACGATGGCCCCTGCCAAGGGCCGAAACATTCCCCACCGTGGGGAGTGTCGCGGGAGGCTTGCACGGCCCCGGATTCCAACCCCGTGGCCCTAAGCTTCTTCGCCTCCGGGCTGGGGCTGTTATACCGATGCGTTTTTACGCCCAAAGAATGTTGCCATACAGCCCGGAGCCACCACTAGGCGGAATCATCTCCAGTCTGAGAGCGACGTGCTAAACGGTGGCCCAGCCCCGGAGCTTATGTAATTGCGACACAGGACGTTGATCTATGCCTTCAATCATCGGGGTAGAGGTTGCTAAGACCTCTGTGCTTTGCTGCAATCTGGATGACGGTCTACCCGTTCCTAGCGACCCAGCGCAGTTTGCCCATTCCTATGAACCCATCCCCATCCTGGCCAACAGCGACGGTGTGAAACGCCTGTTGGAGCTGGGAGATCACTATGTCATTGAACCTACGGGGGATTATTCCCGCGTTTGGATCAACACCCTCAGGGCCAACGGTAAGACCGTCCTTAGGGTCAATCCCAAACGGGTATCTGCCCTGAAGCAGTATCACGGCGTAGCCAGTAAGACCGACCGATACGACGCCGCATTCCTGGCCATCTATGGAGCCATGAACCACGGCAAGCCCAGCGCATTCCTTAGCGACTACGCCGAGGAACTGAGGGAAGCCACAGCCCAACATCAATTCCTTAGCCGCCAGACGGGGAACCTTCAGCGCCGCCTATGGCAACTCCTAAGCCACGAATGGCCGGAAGCCTGCCGCGTGGCATCAGGGAAGAAACCCCAGCAGCGCCGCCTATGGCTTAGTCCCCATCCTCCGGCGCTGTGGCGGTTTGTCGCTGGTGAGTCGGTCAGGAACCAGAAAAGCAGGGAAGCCAGTCTAGACGAAACCATTGGCTCCGGCCTCTCCGTGATGAGTAAGACCCTGGCCGCGCAGGTCTGCGAGATGGAGCGGCAACAGTTCCTTATTGAAGAGCACATCGCCGCAATCCTCGAAGTCAGCGAGTTTAAGCCCTATCACACCGTATTTGATCGGTTCGGCTTCGGCGAGATGACGCGGGCCGTCCTGCTGAGCCGCATCTACCCCTTTGATCGCTTCCTAGGCCCAGACGGTAAGCCCCGCAGGGAGAAGCGCCCTAGTTCCAAGACAGAAGGGCGCTTCCATCGCCGTGATCGCTCCCTGGGAGCCTTCCGTATGGCCCTGGGCAATGGAACCCGCGTCTATCAGTCAGGGCAAGACATGAAGCGTCGCGCCGCTGGTAGTCAGCTAACCCGAACGGCGCTGTATCTCCATGTGGGGACAAAGATTTGCATGGCCAGCGCCAGAAACCTCGCCATGCCCCCCAAACTTCGCGCCCATGCTGACTACCATCAATCCCTCGCAGGGGTGCCCCACAAGCAGGCCGTCAGTAAAACCATGAGCCGAATCGTCAAAGACCTATACAGGGAGTTGCTGGCCACCCTGTAAAGCCTCCTGAGATGACCCCGCGCCCCCGCTCTGTCGGGGGTCTTTTTTTGGCCGCGCTTATACCGATCCCTTCGTTCGTGCTGCACTCTGATCGCTAGTGTGGGTAGCGAAATCTTCGTGCAGCACTCACTACGGAATCGGTATAAGGTAGGTTAAGGCGCTTTAGGAGTCTACCGATGTCAGATGTCGCGCTATCGCCAAGTCCTCGTTCGGCAAGCCCCGCCCTCGATTTGGAGGCGGTGAATCGGCAGTGGGCCGATGCCGATGCGAGCCGCCTGGTGCAGTGGGGCTACGACACCTTTGGCGAGGGGCTAGTCCTCAGTACCAGTTTTGGCATTCAGTCGGCGGTGATGCTGCATTTGGTGACCCAGGTGGTGCCCCAAATTCCCGTCATTTGGGTGGATACAGGCTATCTGCCGGTGGAGACCTACCGCTTTGCCGAAGAACTCACTGAACGCCTACACCTGAACCTGAAGGTGTATCAATCCTCCCTTAGCCCCGCCCGCATGGAAGCGATCTACGGTCGGCTGTGGGAGCACAACGATGTGGAATCCTTCAATCGCTACGACTACATCCGCAAGGTGGAACCCATGCAGCGGGCCTTGACGGAACTGGGGGCGACCGCATGGCTAGCGGGCCTCCGGGCCGACCAAACCGAGCACCGCCGCACCCTAGAACGCATTGGGCTTCAGGGCGGACGCTACAAGCTAATGCCCATCCTCAAGTGGACCTCTAAGCAGGTCTATCAATACCTCGTAGCCCACGATTTGCCCTACCATCCCCTCTTCGACAAGGGCTACGTCACCGTGGGCGACTGGCACTCTAGCCGTCCCATCAGCGCCAATGACAAAAACGAGCGCGACACCCGCTTCAAAGGGCTAAAGCAGGAATGCGGTCTGCACCTGCCCCAATCCCCCGAAGCCGCCGCTAGCCTGGATTCTAGTTCGTTGTAGTCAGCCTGATTTGCTGAGGCTGAGCAGGGCGACGCTGAGGGTCACCAATGCCACGCCGAGGGCCTGCACCCAGGAAAGATGCTCTTGCAGGAGGAGGGCGGCTAAAACGGCGGTGAGGGCGGGGTTCGCGGATCCCACCATGGCGGCGGCGGTGGCCCCCACCCAGCGAATCCCCAGATTGTTCAGCAGGTGCCCGCTGGCGGTGGCGAGGGCCGACAGTAGCGCCCCAATCCACAGACCAGCCCAGTCTAGGCCCTGAAGGTGGACGGGCCAAATCAGCAAACACAAACCCGACAGCACCAGGGTGGCGGCAAAGCTGATGACCGTGAAGGGGAGAGGATGGTAGGTTTCAAAGGCTCGTTGGGCCACAACGGTATACAGGGCATAGGCCAGGGCCGAGGCCAAACCGAGGATCACCCCCAGCCAGCTCATTGCCCCTTCGCCACCGAGGGGTACCGTGAGGCCGCTGCCCAGCAAAATCAGGGCCATAATGCCCCAGCTTGCCGCCGAGGGGCGGTGGCCAAACCAGCCCCAGGACAGCAGCGCCGTATACACCGGGAAGGAGAAAAACAAAGTGAGGGCAATGCCCGTGGGAATCAGCCCGATGGAGACATAGAGCAGCCCCAGGTACAAAAACATCAGCCCGCCCCCGGCCAAGCTCAACCTCAGTTCTTGGCGGTGGGTGGGCTTTTTGAGGCGATGCAGGTCGGGCCAGAGGTCGGGATAAACGGGGGTGAGCGCCATCGCCATCAGCGGCACCCCCAGCAGCATCCGCATAAACAGCAGCAAAAAGGAATTGGGCAGGGTGGGTTCCACAAAACCGCCCACCACCATGTCGCCTAGGGGATAGGCATTAAACAGTATCCGTGCCACCAGGTTTTGCAGAGAAAAGAACCCTGCCGCCAGCAAAATAATCAGATAACCCATAAGCCTGTCTTTGCGTAATCCAACCCATCAAGCATCCACGTCCAAGCTTTGCCCTCATCCCCCAGCCCCTTCTCCCTAGGGAGAAGGGGAGCCGGAAACGGTCTTCAAAGTCCCTCTCCCTTGGGGAGAGGGATTTAGGGTGAGGGTCAGATCAGCTCAATAGAGCAAGTTTTTGCTCTATTGAGCCTAAGTCGGATCAGCGGCTTGGGCCACATCCTGGAGAAAGGTTTGCTTTTGGTCGTCGGGGAGGAAAGACGCCTTAAAGGAGTTTTGGGCTAGGGTGACCACATCCTGGGGGGTGAGGGGCAGGGATGCGGTGATGGCCTCCATGTTTTCGGCCATGTAGCCGCCAAAGTAGGCGGGGTCGTCGGAATTGATGGTGACACAAAGGCCCAGATCCAGCAGGTGCTTGAGGTTGTGGTCGGCCATCTGGTCGAACACACAAAGTTTGACGTTCGACAGGGGGCACACCGTCAGGGGAATCTGGTGCTCGACCAAAAAGTCCACCAGGGCCGGGTCTTCCACACAGCGAACCCCGTGGTCAATGCGGGATACCTTCAACAACCGCAGCGCCTCCCAAATGTAGTCCGGTGGCCCTTCTTCTCCGGCGTGGGCCACGGTGAGGAAGCCCTCGGCCCTGGCCCGGTCAAACACGGCCTGGAATTTGGAGGGTGGATGGCCCATCTCCGAGGAATCCAGCCCCACGGCAACGAAATGGTCACCATAGGGCAGGGCTTCTTCCAGGGTGGCCATGGCGGCCTCGGCACTGAGGTGGCGCAAAAAGCACAAAATCAACCCCGACGACACCCCCAGCCGTTCGCGTCCGTCTTTCAGCGCTTGGGTGATGCCATGGAGCACCACCGGGAAGGGAACACCCCGGTCGGTATGGGTTTGGGGATCGAAGAAAATTTCCGTGTGGCGCACCGATTGGGCCGCACATTTTTGTAGATAGGCCCAGGTGAGGTCGTAGAAATCCTGCTCGATTTGCAAGACCTGCGCCCCGGCATAATACAAATCCAAAAAGGACTGAAGATTCTCGAACTGGTAAGCCGCCCGCACCGCCTCCACCGAATCGTAGGGCAGAGATAACCCATTGCGCTGGGCCAGGGCAAACATCATTTCTGGCTCTAGGGAACCTTCAATGTGAATGTGGAGTTCGGCCTTGGGCAGGGTGAGCAGGGGGGAGGTCATAGCAGCTACCACAGGGGGATAAGACTATCGCCGGATTCGGAAATCCAAGGGAACATCTAGGATATACCCCTATTCTCGGTTGAATTTAGAAAAATGGGGCCAAAACACCGTAGAACCCAACGACTTTGGGCTGTCGCGGGTTCTACGGCAACCTCAGTTTGGGATCAGTCAAACATTGCAATATCAAGACACCTGCTTCCAGCTTGCATTGTAGCCCTCACCCTAAATCCCTCTACCTCTGGGAGAGGGATTTTGATCCGTTCTAGCCCCCTCTCCCCATGGGATCTACTGTTTATACACATCTTGTTTTCATGCTGCAAGTCCTTGGGGATCCCCCTAAATCCCCCTTGGAAAGGGGGACTTTGACTCTGGTTCCTCCCTTAACAAAGGGGACTTTGACTCTAGTTCCCCCCTTTTTAAGGGGGGCTAGGGGGGATCAACCCTAGGAACCAAACGCAGTCTAGTAGGGCCACTTCCAGTGGGTGATTTCGTCCTGGTCTTTGCCCTCGGTGTGGGCGTAGGTGAGGCATTCGATGATTTTGTTTTTCATCTTTTCCTTCACATGAGCCGCTGCCGAGCCCAGCTTGGGCACCCGGTCGATCACGTCGATCACCAGGTTAAAGCGGTCGATCTGGTTGTTGATGGCCAGCTCTAGCGGGGTGTTGATATTGCCCTGCTCCTTGTAGCCCCGCACATGGATGCGGTCTTGGTTGGATCGGCGATAGACCAGCTTGTGGATCAGCCAGGGGTAGCCGTGGAAGTTGAACATCACGGGTTTGTCCTTGGTGAACAGGGAATCGAAATCCCGGTCGTTGAGTCCGTGGGGGTGCTCCCCTTCGGAGACCAGCTTGAACAGATCCACCACGTTGACAAACCGCACTTTCAGGTAGGGGAATTCTTCCCGCAGAATGGCGGTGGCGGCGAGGGATTCCTTGGTGGTGATGTCGCCGCAGCAGGCCATGATCACATCGGGAATGTCTGGCTCGGTACCGCAGTCGTCGTTGCTGGCCCAGTCCCAAATGCCGATGCCCTTGGTGCAGTGCTGGACAGCCTGCTCCATAGTCAGGTATTGCAGGTGGTTCTGCTTGTCCGACACGATGACGTTGATGTAGTCTACGCTGCGGAAGCAGTGGTCGGCCACGGAGAGCAGGCAGTTGGCATCGGGCGGAAAGTAGACTCGCACCACTTCAGGGCTTTTGTTGGTGGCCAAGTCCACGTAACCGGGATCCTGGTGGCTAAAGCCGTTGTGATCCTGCCGCCACACCAGGGACGACAGCAGAATATTCAGCGACGACACCGACCGCCGCCAGGGCACATGGTTTTTGCAGATGTCCAGCCATTTGGCGTGCTGGTTGAACATGGAGCTAACCACGTGGGCGAAGGCTTCGTAGGTGTGGAACAGGCCGTGGCGACCCGTTAGCAGGTAGCCCTCTAACCAGCCTTGCAGGGTGTGCTCGCTCAGCATTTCCATCACGCGGCCCTCGCGGGAGAGTTCGCTGCCGTCCATGTCCTCCGGCAAAAACTCCGCCATCCAGGCTTTTTTGGTGACTTCATAGACCGGGTGCAGACGGTTGGAATGGGTCTCATCTGGCCCCATCAGCCGGAAGTTTTTGACGTTGTTGCCCATGATGTCGCGCATGAAGATGCCGAGGGCCTTGGTGTTCTCAAACTCCACGCTGCCGGGGTGGGGCACCGGAATTTCGTAGTCCCGGAAGTCCGGCATTTTCAGCGCCTTACGCAGCAACCCGCCATTGGCGTGGGGGTTGGCACTCATGCGGCGGGGGCCAGCCGGGGCCATGGCTTTAATCTCCGGGCGCAGAGTCCCATTTTCATCGAACAGTTCCTCCGGGCCGTAGCTCCGCATCCAGGCTTCTAGGTCGCGCAGGTGTTCGGGGTTGCTGTGCATGCCGCCCATGGGCACCTGGTGCGCCCGCCAAAAGCCTTCTACCTTGTGACCATCCACATAGCTCGGCCCCGTCCAGCCCTTGGGCGACCGCAGCACAATCATCGGCCAGCGGGGGCGTTCCACATTGCCGTTGATGCGGGCTTCTCGCTGGATTTCCTTGATTTTGAGGACACATTCCTCCATCACCACCGCCATTTTCTGGTGCATGTCGGTGGGGTCACTGCCCTCCACAAGGTAGGGGGTGTAGCCGTAGCCGTAGAACAGGGCGTTGAGTTCGTCGTGGGAAATGCGGGAGAGAATGCTGGGGTTAGCGATTTTGTAGCCGTTGAGGTTGAGGATCGGCAGCACCGCCCCATCCCGCGCCGGGTTGATGAACTTGTTGGAGTGCCATGCCGTCGCCAATGGCCCGGTTTCCGCCTCGCCATCTCCGGCCACGCAGGTGACGATCAGGTCGGGGTTATCCAGCACCGCCCCGTAGGCGTGGGAAATGCTGTAGCCCAGTTCGCCGCCCTCGTGGATCGAACCGGGGGTTTCTGGCGTCACGTGGCTACCAATGTGGCCCGGAAAGGAAAACTGCTTGAAGAAGCGCTGCATCCCTTCTTCGTCTTCGCTCTTGTCGGGGTAGATCTCCGAGTAGGTGCCCTCTAGATACACCGGGCCAAGCACCCCTGGCGCACCGTGGCCAGGGCCAGCCACGAAGATCATATCCAGGTCGTACTTTTTAATTAGCCGGTTGCAATGGACGTAGGTGAAACTCAAGGCCGGAGACGCGCCCCAGTGGCCGAGTAAGCGATACTTGATGTGTTCCGGCTTGAGGGGTTCCTTCAGCAGGGGGTTGTCTTTCAGATAAATCATGCCCACCGCCAAATAATTACAGGCGCGCCAATAGGCATGAATGTTATAAAGCTCGTCGTCGGTCAGGGATTGGGATGGGGGAGAGAATGCAACTACCATAGGTATGCCAAATTGAAAGTGCAACGTGGAGCCAAACAGCCCACGATTTAACCGAACAGATACCTACTGCGTCCTGGATCGAACCCTTGCACCCTAGCAACGTTCCCTTAAATTGGGGTTAATTGGGTCGCGCTAGATCACTAGGGTCAGAAACCTCTTTGGCCGATAGGCTAGCACTCCACCCCCAACGAAGCCGTAGCTATCGATGCAACTAGTGCGGTTCTCGATAGCGTGAGATACCCCATGGCTGGGGTCTAGATCCCCCCAGTCCCTAGCGGTCGAAGGTTCACTTTGTACCCCCCTTATCAAGGGGGCAGGGGGGATCATCGCCATGGACTTCAGCCCAGTAAAATCCGCTATAGTGCGAAGAAATAAGACATCGGTCATTGGGCTAAGAGGGCGTTTGAAAAGGGTTGCCCCAGGTGCGATTGGTCGCTAGATCGGTGCAAATCTACGGGATTTTTGACGACGGAGGCTGACCTCATCGGTATAACTTGGGACGAGCTTCAGCTTTTCAAACGTCCTCTAAAGTCCTGTCATTTACCCAAACTCTATGGTTGACGGCTGTCCTAAAAAAGTAAAAAAATGACGGGGCCAGAGATGGGGATGATTTGTGGTGCGCTCATCCGAATCCTATTGAGGGGTTAAGACCTAGGGAAGCTATCGAAACCTTCTATCGCTCGGCTACAAGTAGACAGAAAGGCCATACGGATGGGGACGAATCTGCACACATCGCAGCGTAATCCGGTATGGATTGCGCTGCCCTAGCCCAGCCGATATCTGCTATGGCGATTTCAGAAAAATTGAAAAGGTTGATCCTGCTTCCAGGGTACTCGTCACCTCAATATGACCTCGGTGAGCCTGCACGATTTGTTGGACGATGGCTAGCCCCAGACCTAGCCCTCCAGACGCTTTGGTGCGTTTTGAATCAACCCGGTAAAACCGTTCAAAAATCATTGGCAATGACTCTTTGGGAATACCGATACCGGTGTCTTGCACCTCAATCACCGCCTGGTGTTTCTGTTGCAGTAACCGAAGTTGAATATGTCCTCCAGCGGGGGTGTACCGACAGGCGTTGCTGAAAAGATTAGCGATGGCCTGTCGCAGTAAATTGGCGTCGGCATTCACCATTACGGCGGTAGCGGGCAGTTGCGACGAGAGTTGGAGGTTGTGGGTCTGGGCCTCGGTCTGCCAATCACTGACCAGTTGAGCCGCCAGTTCGGTTAAATTGACTGGTTGTAAATTTTCTGGGGCCAGCAATCCCTCGTGGCGAGCTAGAAACAGCAGTTCGCCGACCAGGGTGCTCATCGTTTTGGTCAGACTCACAATTTTTTCTAGACGCGGACGAATTCCGTTGGGTTGGTGATCGGGTTTCGGATACTCCAATTCAAAGTCCTCCAATGCCATCAAACCAACCTGGGCATTGCTCAGCACCGCCGCCAGGGGGGCACGGAGTTCGTGGGAGGCGTTGGCAGTGAACCGCTGAAGTTGGTTACAGGCGTTTTCTAAACGCTGGTTGATGGTTTTGAGATTTTCTTCGCGGTTGGCTAATTCTCGCTCCAACTGGTGAAGTAGGTGAATGGCAAAAAAGGCCGCTAGGGTGCCAATCACCACCAGCAAACACAGGGCCAACCAGGCTACTTGCTGGTAGCGATCACGGTGCTGAATCCGCTGGGCCAGCAACGCTTCTTCTACCTCCAGGAAGCGGTCTATGGCGTTGCGAGCGGCATCCATGGTCTCTTTGCCCTCCTCCAACCAGGTGTAGAGCGCGGCGGCAGGCACCGGGGTGCTGGGTTCCGCTGGAATCAGTTGGGATTCCTGCTTGAGGGTTAATTTCTGCTGAAAAATTGCCAGATTTTCGTCCACGAGTTGGCGAATTTCCTGCACCCGTTCCACCTGGGCCGAGTTGTCGCTGACTAGAATTTCGAGCCGATCCAGGGAACCGGGAATTTCAATTTGAGCCCAGCGGTAGGGTTCCAAAAATTCCTCCTGCCGGGTCAGGCCATAGCCGCGCACGCCGGTTTCAGCATCGATTAAGGCCTTGACCAGGTACTTGGTTTCGAGCCTCACGGTTTGGGTATGTTGCACCCAGGTTTCGTCCTCCGCCAAGCTGGCCTTGAGCCAGGCAAAGGCCGATAACGCCGTAAACATACAGGTAACCGGGATGGCGATAATCACCGCTCCGCGCCATCGAATTGGCAGGTTTTGCCAGGGCTGATACAGGCGTTGGGCCAGATTTGCCATAGGTCAAGGCGCAGGAGGGGCAAGGCGATAGCCGACGCCGTAGACCGTTTCAATCCAGGTGTCGGTATCTAAACTTCGTAGGCGCTGGCGCAATCGTTTGATGCGAGCCGTCACGGCGTTGCTCTCCGGTTCAGAGCCCCATTCCCAGAGGGCCTGCTCAATTTGGTTGTGGGTCAGCACCTGGTGGGGATGGCGCAGCATATATTCCAGCAGTTGAAAGTCGCGACTGGAGAGCTTGAGACTGTAATCGCCCCGCTCCACCCGCATGGTATCCAGATGTAGCACGAGGTCAGCTACTTGCAGTACATCGCCGCACCAAAGGGGGGATCGCCGCCGCAGGGCCCGCACTCGCGCCAGCAGTTCTGCCACATCTACGGGCTTCACCAGGTAGTCATCGGCCCCGGCATCTAGGCCCACAACCTTATCGGCGGTGGTATCTTTAGCCGTCAGCATCAGAATGGGGGCGGCTTTACCCTCCTGGCGGTAACGCTGGCACAGGGAAATGCCATCTTCCCCCGGCAGCATCCAGTCGAAAATCAGCAGATCATAGTCTTTTTCTCCCATCAACCAGCGGGCAGTGGTACCATCCTCAACCGCATCGACCACATGGCCAGCGTGGCTTAAAGCTGCCTGCAAGGGTTCAAGTTGTTCGGGGTCGTCTTCAACCAGCAGGATGCGCATGGGCGAGCGTGGATGGGTGGATGGTGGATGGCTATCAAGACAGATCCAACCAGAAGGGCCTAGCTAGTTATGGATTCAAACGAACCGTGAAGGCATCGAATTCGCCGTTCTCAAATTCGCCGGTAATGGTGATGCGATCACCCACCGAAACATAACTGGCCGTATTGTCGCCGTAGACATCCCAGGTATCGACCCGCAGGGTGCGATCCCCCGTGTTGATCTGAAAACCATCTTCCCAGACGCGTTCAACGGTACCGCTATAGGTGTTGGAGGACGGGCGAGGATTAGCACTAGCGGCTACGGCATCCGCCGGGATCGCTGTGGTTGCAGGGGAAGTAGAACCAGAGTCCGTTCCAACGATGGTGAAGGCATCAAACTCACGGCCTTCAAATTCGCCGGTAATGGTCACTTGATCGCCAATGGTGACATGGCTGGCGGTGCTGTCGCCATAGACATTCCAAGCATCGACCCGCAGCGTGCGATCCCCCGTATTGAGTCGAAAGCCATCTTCCCAGACCCGTTCAACTGTACCGGTGTGGGTGGTTTGGGCGTGGCTGAGATTGGGCAACACCAGCGCAGCCCCAATCCCGCTAACTACTAGGACACCTAGAACAATGCGATTCATCATCAATCTCCATGCGTTGAGCGAAACGATCCAAACGAACCAAGGAACGAGTTCACTCTACAAACGAACCATGACTCAAAAATGACAGCTTTATCAGCCCCGGCCCTAGAGGTTCACCGATCCATGGCCTATGGGCCTAGGCTGGTTGCCCTCCGCTGATCCCATGCCACCAGCCCAGGCAAGTTCAGCCATCTGTGGTCTCGATGTTGAAGATGGCGAAGGGGAAGTACAGAAACGTGGACACGCCCAGCGTCACCGCCATGAATGCGCCGCAGGAGTTCCAGGGAATCAGCACTGAGGTGACAGTGCCTATATCGGCGGCTAGGTGCGAGAGGTTCTGGGACTGCAATCCCCGCTTTTGAAACTCGACCCGGAACATGCGGGCGGGCAGCACTAGGGCAATAGCATTGTTGTGAAAACGATGCTAATTTGTCCCGGCGACACTAATTCACCCTCGACGACACCAATCTGCCACAGATGACAGACAACGTGTCACTGTATGCCTGAAAACAGGGCGGATGAGGAGACTCGAACTCCCGAATGGTGGAACCACAATCCACTGCCTTAACCACTTGGCTACACCCGCCATAACTGCGTTTCCGCGTTTTTTACTCTAGCACAGGGGAGCAAACCTGTGGAGTTTTTTTTGGAGAAGAACCGGGAAGGAAAGACCCGACGTTCCTAGTCGCGAGGAAATTAGGCTGATTTTTGGCATGTATCTGCTGCATTGGATACCAGCGAACTGGAGTCCAATTCCTATAATGGGGAGCATATGTCTCTCCATGCCCCGCCCGCTGGAGGTGGCGCACCCCCAGGAGTTGTCTACTATGTCCCAAGCATCGTTTGCCACAACGGCCTATCTATTGGTGTACCACGGCAGTCGCGATCCAAGGCCGGGGCGAGCGGCAGAGCGTCTAGCGCAGTTTGTGCGAGAACACTTGGAGACCCAACCGAGCACCCTATCCCGTTCTAGGCCAAGCTACAGCCGGGACAACGTAGGCCCCTTTGAACGGCTTCCGGCGGCGGTGATTGGTGACAGTGATCACCCCGGCAATCCAAAACCGCACCTAGCGAGCCATTCCCATCCCCCCCTCATCGGGACAGCCTGCCTAGAAACGGGGGCTATGCCGCTCCATCAACAACTCGTGAATTTTGGTCAGCGGGTGGCCCAGGCGGGCGTCATCGACGTTCGTATTGTGCCCATATTTTTACTGCGGGGGGTGCATGTCCTGCGGGATCTGCCAGCGGAGGTGCAGTTGGCCCAACAACTCCTGCCGGGGCTGACCTTGAGCCTGACGACCCACCTCGGTGATCACCCTGGGCTACGTAGCTTGGTCAAGGATCGGCTGCAAACGACCACCGCAGACACTTGGTTGCTGTTGGCCCACGGCAGTCGGCGGCCAGAGGGCAATCGGGCTATCCAAGCCTTGGCCCAGTCCCTCGGTGGCACAACGGCTTACTGGGCGGTGCCGCCCCACCTCGATACCCAGATTATCCACCTGATTCAGCAGGGGGTACATCGGCTGGCGATTTTGCCCTATTTTCTGTTCACAGGCAGCACCACCGATGCCATTACCCAGCGCACCGAGGAAATGGCGGAGCGGTTTCCCAGCCTAGGCATTCACCTGCTGCCGCCCCTTGGCCCCTCGCCTCAGTTGGCGCAGTTGGTGGTCGATCTAGCCCTCGGCCATGGCCCCACGAAGACGCCTCAGCCCGTGGTTTCTCTGAAGCGATTGGCCCGTCGCTCGGCTCCCCAGCCTTCCTCTATGGTGTCCTAGCTGGCTGCGTCACTCTGGCTCCAGTGAATTTAATCCGTAGGCTTTGCGGCTTCACCCAGCGGTGCCTTCATCGTCGCCGTCCAAATAGGAGACACCTGTGGAATCACCCTAGAGGGATGCCGATCCCCATCAGCGTGAATCGTAGGATGGGGATCGGCCATTGTTAACGGTTCAGTGGCATGATTTAAATTCAGTCGTTTGGCGATGACCTTGACCCCTTCCCCCTCAGACGCAACCCCGACCTATGGCAAGGTGTATTTGGTGGGGGCTGGCCCCGGCGATCCAGGGCTGTTTACCCTAAAGGGCAAGGGCTTGCTGGAATGCGCCGATGTGGTGGTGCACGATGCCCTGGTCAGTGCGCCCATTTTGCGGATGATCAATCCCCAGGCGGAGGTGATTAACGCGGGCAAACGGCGGGGGCGTCACTCTATGCTCCAGCCGGAGATTACCCAGCTTTTGATTGAAAAAGCGGCGGATCATGCTGTGGTGGTGCGCCTGAAGGGGGGCGATCCCTTTGTGTTTGGCCGAGGGGGCGAGGAAATGGCGGGTCTGGTGGCCGCCGGGATTGCGGTGGAGGTGGTACCAGGAATTACCGCTGGAGTTGCAGTGCCCGCCTATGCCGGGATTCCCGTCACTCATCGAGAACAGAGTTCCTCGGTGGCCTTTGTAACGGGGCATGAATCGGTGGGCAAGTATCGCCCTGAGGTGAACTGGCGCGCCCTCGCCCAGGGGGCCGAAACCATAGTCGTTTATATGGGCATTCGCAACCTAGACACCATTGCCACGGAACTGCTAGCCGCCGATCTCAGCCCTGAGACCCCGGTGGCCCTGATTCGTTGGGGCACCCATCCCCAGCAGGAGACCCTGTTGGGCACCCTGGGCACCATCGTTGCCCAGGTGGCGGCTACGGGCTTCGAGGCTCCGGCCATTGCGGTGATTGGCCAGGTGGTGCAATGGCAAGCCCAGTTTCAGCATTGTCGCCCGACCCTCCTGGGGTGGGATTAACCAGGGTTGTCGTTTATGGGTCGCACCTATAAAGTTACAGGCATTAACCTCAAGGCCATGCCCCTGGGGGAAGCGGATCGCATTCTCACCATCCTGACCCCCGATCTGGGGCTGGTACGGGCAGTGGCACCGGGATCCCGCAAGCACCAGTCGCGGTTGGGGGGGCGCAGCGATTTATTTGTGATTAACGAGTGGCTGGTGGCCAAGGGCAAGCGTCTGGATAAGGTCGTGCAGGCGGAAACGGCGCGCACCTTTCCCAAACTTAGCCAAGACCTAGGACGGCTGACCGCTAGCCAATACCTGGCGGAAATCGTGCTGTTTATGGCCCTCAACGACGGATCCCAGGCGGAGCTGTACCACCTGTTTGTGGAGCACCTGGAACGGATTGAAACCAGTCCCCCCAGTGCCCTACTAGCCGCCCTTACTCACGGGCTGTATCACCTGCTGGCCCTGGCCGGGGTGGCCCCAGAGGTGCATCGCTGCTGCCTCAGCCGGGAGGACATTGTGCCCAACCTGATGGATGATCGGTGGACGGTGGGCTTTAGCGCCGATGCCGGGGGGCTGGTGCAGTGGTCGGCCCTGGCCCAGGATGCCCGCCCCCAGCGGTTGCGGCCCAGGTCAGACCCTCGCCCAGCGGTTGCGGCGGCGGATCGGGTCATGCCGTCCTTGAGGGAAGCCCCAGCCCCCTACCATCCCCGTTCCTCAGCGCCCCAGTCCCTTAGCGCCATGGATGTGGTGCTGCTCCAACAGTTGAGTAAACCAGAGATTATCACCACCCTGCCCGTCCTGCCCGATGCGCTCTCTGCGGCAACCCCTTCCGCTCAGCAGGTGGCCTGGGCCAGAATTGAGCGCCTGCTGCGGCACTATGCCCAGGACTATTTCGAGCGCCCCATCCGTTCGGCGGCCTTGATTGATGTTTGCTTTGCTACTGTTTAAACTAAGCAGAATCTAAGTTGAGCCACTTCCAGCCTCGCTAATCCCAGCGTAAAGCCGTCTGCCAGGGTGCCCACAATCCGGTGCAGGGGGTTGGGCTATCGCAAGGGGATCACCCCATCTAGAGCCAGTGGTGGATTTCTGGGTCATAACGTCAGTTCGTTGGTCTTCCCATGCTTCGTGAGTTTGATACCGATCTCCCAGACCAGGCCACCTCGGCGGCCAATGATCGCCCTGGCCTTGGCGAAACCGCCAACCCAGACCATCTCCTCCATTCAGACTCGACGCCGCCGTCGTCTACTCCAGCATCCACGCTTAATCTGGCCGCTCCATCTGACCCCGCCATCCCCCACCCCGCCCCCGATCCAAATCCGTCATCGGTGGATGAACCCCATGGCCCTGGGTTTGGGCGGGTGCTGAAAAACCGAAATTTCCTCACCCTCTGGCTGGGCCAACTGTTTTCCCAACTGGCGGACAAGGTCTATCTGGTGCTAATGATTGCCATTATCTCCGCCCAGTTTGATACCCCAGGCCAAAGCATTAGCGGCTGGGTATCGGCGGTGATGGTGGCCTTTACCATTCCGGCGGTGCTGTTTGGGGCGGCGGCGGGGGTGTTTGTGGATCGCTGGCGTAAGCAGCCCGTGTTGGTGCTGTCGAACCTGCTGCGGGGGGGCTTGGTGTTGCTGCTGCCCCTGGGGTTGTGGCTGGCGGCGGATGGGGGATTCCTGGCGGGTTGGCCCCTGGCCTTTTGGTTCCTGTTAACGGTCACCTTTGTGATATCCACCCTCACCCAGTTTTTTGCCCCGGCAGAGCAGGCGATTATTCCTGTGATTGTGGCGGAGGGGGATTTGTTACCGGCCAACTCTCTCTACACCACCACCATGACCGCCTCAGTGATTGTGGGGTTTGCGGTGGGGGAACCGCTGCTGGCCCTCGCCGACCAACTGATGACCACCCTAGGCGTTACCAACAACGGCCCAGCGGTGCTGGTGGGGATGAGCTATCTGCTGGCGGGGCTGTGTTTGGCGTCCATCCGGCCCGGTGCTGAGACCCTGTCGGCGGGGCGCGACTGGTCGCAGTTTTGGCTCGATATCCGCGATGGGTTGAGTTATCTGAAGCACCAGGCCCAAGTGCGGGTGGCAATTTTGCAGTTGGTGCTGCTGTCCTGTGTGTTTGCGTCCCTGGCGGTGCTGGCGGTGCGCTTGGCGGAACTGATTCCGGCGATTAAGGCCTCCCAGTTTGGGTTTTTGCTGGCCGCTGGTGGGGCGGGGCTGGCCCTGGGGGCGATTCTGGTGGGGCACTATGGTCAGCGGTTTCCTCGCCGCTACCTCAGTCTGTGGGGCACCCTGGGCATGGCCCTCAGCCTAGTTCTGCTAGCTTGGACCACCCAACAACTGTGGCTTTCCATCGGGCTGCTGACGGTGCTGGGCTTTGCTGGGGCGCTGGTGGGCATCCCCATGCAAACGCTAATTCAAGAAACCACCCCAGAGGATATGCGGGGCAAGGTGTTTGGGCTGCAAAATAACCTGGTTAACATCGCCCTCACCCTGCCCCTGGCCCTCACCAGCCTGGTGGAAACGGCCCTGGGTTTGCCCTCCGTTTTTGTGGGTCTGGGGGCGGTGGTTGGTCTCGGTGGGGTGGCAACGTTATTCTATTACCGTTCATCTGAAGCCTAGTACAAAAGCCCTAGAGCAGTTCCGCCGTCCGCCGCTTTTCTGCTTCGCTGGACTCCAGATAGGGTTGTAGGCTGGCCAGGGAGGCATGACCGCTCAGTTCCTGGATCCGCTTTGTCGAGATGCCTTTCTTCAGGAGATGGGTTAGGGCTCCCCTTCGAGTGCTGTAGGGGCTGTAGCCCGTCATCCCCAGTTGTGCAAAAGCCCTAGACAGGGCGTTGTAGTAGGCCCGATAGCTAAGATGGCCGCTTTGACTGTCGCTAGGGAACAACGGCCCCCAGGCTGGAGCGTCGTAGAGGCGCAGTTCAGCGGCTAGGCCAGTGGTCACCGGCGCCTCTCTTGTCCGCCGATCCTTCCGTTTGGCCCTGGCGATCACAATGGTTTCCCGTGGCCGTCGTTTGTCGTTGGAGGTATAGCAGTCCTCAACGTCGAGTTGGAGGATCGCCCCTGGCCGCTCCGTGGTGTACCAGCACAGAGCGAAGGCCATGCGATAAGCCCCCCTCAAATTGTTAAGCACTGTGTTGAACTGAGTTTTTGTTAGCGGTTCGGCTTGTCCATTGCCGTGAATTTTCATTCCTGTTTCCCTCGAAAAACATTAAGAACAGGAACCGCAGCAACTTGAATATAATTCTCCAACGCCCAAAAGCCGCGCCGGTAGGCTGTTCTAGCTATTAATTCTAATGCTCGATTTGTAGATTTCCTGATCTTCTCTATCAAGATTTAATGCCGTAAAACTGGCATAGAGTTCCTGATTTTCCTATGTCTGCATTTTCGACCACAGACCTCCCCGCCTCAATTGACAGTTTAGAGAAGCTGGTTGTCTGGGCCTGCGGGGCCTTCTACCAACTGCATAAAAACGACCGTTACCAGGAAAGCGACGCTAGTCCGCTAATCCCTCTGGTCACCGCCCAAGATGGGTTGGCGGCTGACAAGACGGAGAGAATTATCTTCCGTCTGTCGATCCAACTGCTGGATACGTGGCGAGAAGATACGCTGCCCATGTTCGCCCAGGCCCTGGAGGCCAGTAACGCTGCCATCCCGTCTGGCTATACGCCCTAGGGGTGAGTGATGTCTGTTGCCCTCAAGTCGGCTAGCCCAACGGAGCTAGGCCAATCGATCAATAGCGGAGCCATTACCCGCCCTCCCACGGTGGGGAATATCGATCAGATCGCCATTCCCCAAACGGCGCAAACCTCCAACATCAGCCCTACGACCTACGTTAGGGAGTTCAACGTCCCAGGGCAAAACGTAACCGCCGAGGTTCCCTATCGGATGCCTGCCGATGTAGGGGATCCGCTTTATCGCCCACTAGCAGGCGACCCCCTAGGGCAGCCCTCCACTCGCAGCGGTCGCCCTGTTCGCAGTGCTGGCCTAGACGGAGGGCCGATCAACGCAGGCAGCGCACCCCCCAGGACGGCCCCCACTGGAGCTGCGCCCATAAATCGCAATGGCGGCGGCGGTGCATCTGCTGGAGGACGAACCAGCAACCCAGGTCGAGCGGTCAATCCTAGGGTTCCCGGAGGAATTGGCGGCGCTGCGTCTGTTGGTGTGGCGGTTGTCTTTGGCGGCGGCGGACTAGGAGAGCGAGTTGGGACGGGAATCGGCGGATACATCGGCTTCAATCAGGGCGCGGCGGCTGGGGCGGCGGCTGGGGCTTCCGCTGGGACGGTTACCCTTCCTGGCGTGGGCACGGTCGGCCTCGGCGGCGCTGGGGCTGTTGCTGGCGGGATTGCAGGCGCAGGCGTGGGCGGAGCTGTCGGGGGACGCATTGGCCGCGCCATAGACAACGCTATCCCAGATTTCCCCCTCCCCTGGCCATTCAACGGCGGCGGCGGCTACCCCAACCAAACCGACCCCGACGCCATTCCCCCAGGGCCTGAAACGGAGTCTGGAAGCTCAAATAGTGGCTCAGTGTCGGGCGTAGTCTATCGGGCCGTCGGTGGGCACACCGATCAATTTGGCAGCTATGTGAACACCGTTTCCGCTCCATTGACTGGGCCTGTTTCGAGTGGTTCAAACGAGACATATCACGGGAATGGGAGACAGGCCGGAAAATTCCAGGTCTACACGGACTCAAACGGATTTACTGTTT
>JBIPSI010000051.1:0-22629 GCA_044070495.1 Spirulina sp.
AGGAGGTATAGGGATGCAGTGTCCTGAATGCGGTGGCACCCATATCCGTAAGAATGGGAAAAAGCAGGGTAAGCAAAATCACATTTGCGTGGCCTGTGGCCGTCAGTTCATCGACCGATACGAACCCCATCGGGGCTATCCTAACGACGTCAAACGCGATTGCCTTCGTCAGTACGTCAATGGGTCTGGCTTCCGGGCCATCGAGCGCACGACCGGGGTGCATCACACTACTATCATCCTGACTGCCTGACACATCTTTATGCGGCCTCCCAAGGGGGTAGCTGACACCGCACGGCCTGGATTCTAGAGAACCAGATGCGGTCATAATATTGGGCTTCCGCTTGTTTAGAGGCAAAACAGGGTTCAGGGTCAACGGTGAATAGGGGGATGGGTGTGAGCCGTGGACGGCCTTTGTTGACCGCCCCCTTGAGCCATCGAAGGCCGATTTTGAGATAGCTAATACCCCGAATCCAATGGGGGTCAACCTGAGAGCGGAGGGCATCGCCTTGAACGGCCATGCCCTGGGTGGTGCCATAGAGGATGGCAACAGCCGCGACCAGGTAAAGACGCTCAAGGGCTTGGGCGGAGCGGATGCCGGAGGCTTCGAGGTCAAAGACCCCCGATTTTGAATCCAAGAAAAGTTCCTCGACTCGGAACCGCAGGGCGTACTGCCAGAGGGTATTGAGGGACGGTGGTTCATCGGTAATGACGGCCCAAGGTTCCTTGACCCCTTTGACGTTGGCCAGAACGAGGTTGCAGCGCCAGCGCCCATCTGCCCACAAGCCAATGCCCTCATAGCATCGGGCTTCCCCCTTGGGGGGCCAAAGCGTGCCGACCTCAACCGGAAAACGACGGGGGCCATGCACCATGACGTCACTGGGCAAGCGTAAACCGTAATGCCAGCGACTTTGGCTCAGCCACGCCAGCAGGTCATGGTTGGCAAACCCTCGGTCGGCTAACAGCATCCCGTCGGGGTACGACCGCAACAGCCGATGGGCCAACCGCAGCATCGGCAAATACCGCTCTGTGCTGACGGTGGCACTCGAATGCTCCAAAACTCGCCACAGCAGGGGCACCGCCCGCCCACAACAGGTCACCGATAGGTGAATCATGCAATACCGATTCCACAGCACCGTTGTATCGAGGGCTAGGTAGAGTCGCCGTCCCTTCCACCGATGGATAGCGGCCAAGACCAGGGGCACGTACAGACTTTTGACCCGCACCCGACGATTGCTCATAAACCGCTGCCACCGTCGTTCGGTGCTTTGCGCTTGGCGGGCGCGACTGGGCCACATAGGCTTCCCACTCCGGCAGGCTCAACCGACCGCTGCACACCAGCGCCGTCACCATCCAGGCCAGCGCTTTGAGGTGCCGTAAATCCCGACGATGGCTATATTGACGCAGCAATGACAGCACTTGATCATAGAGACAGGTGGTGGATGACATGGCAAAGACCCTGAGATACGCAAATTCCAGCGTCTCATGTCACCTCACCTTTTCCCCTCCCACCACGAGGTTTCAAGCCTTTCACCCACTTCTGTCAGGCAGTCAGGTGGTGGGCAGTGCCCACCCTACTTGCTAGGCGACTTGTAGAGTTCTGGGGACTGGGATAGGTTCTCCTTCGGCTTGCCATGCTTCTAGGTACATTTCGATAACTTCCTCTCCGTTGCGGATGGCTTCCTCGCGGGTTTTACCGTGGGTGCAGGGCATGATGACGAGTTCGGCGAATTCTGGAATGGTAACGAGAAAAAGCTGATCCTCATCTGACCATTGGACAATCATGCTGTATCGGTTCATGGGTTTTCCTCTTTTCTCAGGGTTTCTAGTTCGACGAGTAGGGTTGTGAGTTGTTTTTCGAGATAAAGGGGTACGTCGTCGCCATCTTTGCCAGGTATAGTTAGCGTTTTGCCGATGAGTGGGTGTCGCCAGCGTTCGTGGCTTCCTTTGCCTCGTTTGGGTAGGTAGACAAATCCTTCACGAGAAATCTGGGCTTTGAATTCTCGGATTTTTCTAGGCATGGAGGGTTTTTCTTAGAATTGAAGGATGAGGATAGATTATCTCGAGTCTAGTGGCTTGCGCTATGCCGTTGTAGAAAAGGGGCTGGTGATGGGATGTGGGTGGCGTGGTGGGCAGTGCCTACCTTACTTATAGAAAATTCAGTCCCAAATGCGTTCAATTGGATAGGCGTCAAAGGCGGTATCTACGCTGACGATGGTGAGAGCATGGCTGATTGACTGGGCGATTATGATGCGATCAAAGGGATCGCGGTGGTGTAGTGGCAGTTGGCTAAGTTTGATTGTATCTTTAATTGAGATAGGTAGTAGTTGAAATCTGGTTGCATTGAATTTTGTTTCGATGTCGTTGAAGTCGGTGGCGAGGGCTAGTTTGCCTAGGGATAGTTTAATGGAGATTTCCCAGAAGCTTGCGATGCTAACGAATACATTATCGGTCTGTTCGATGCGATCTCGAAGGGGCATTGGTAGCATCGGATCGTCTTCGGAGAGCCAGATAAATGCGTGAGTGTCTAGCAAAAGAGAACTCATTACATATAATCCTTAAAGTCTTCTAGTGGCTCGTTGAAGTCGTCTGGAAGGGGTAAGACGAAGGTTCCTTTCATGGAGCCTGCTAGCGGTTGTTTTTGTGGAAGAGAAGCTGCTGCTTCTGGGCTGGGATTAGCGTATTGGCTAGCGAGAAACTCTGTATACAGAAAAACAGCTTGCTTGACGGAATCAGGCAGTTTTTCAATGTTCTTCAAAATTGCAGATTCTAGTGTCATTAGTGAACCACCTATAGTTACTGATGCCGTTACTCCTGACTTTAGACTCTTTGCCAATAATTTCTATGCTGTTGTAGAAAACGGGCTGGTGATGGGATGTGGGCGGTGTGGTGGGCAGTGATTACCCTGCTTGCTAGTTTTCGGCCTATGTTTTCTTGTTAGAGATAGCAGTAAAAAGCTGAATTAAGCTCAGCAGATTAATGTCTCGCCAGTTGATAGCAACGGTGCTTTGCATGGTCAATTCACCTTGCTGAAGATCAAGGTTAAGGGCTGAGCCATCTTGGATGTTATGAAAGAGAGCATCGACTAAACGAAGTTGAGCTTTAGGAAGCATGTAATACACCAAATCGCCCTCTAGTCTGACACCTTCGGGTAGAGTTTGGCCGGGGATATAGCCACCAAGAAAGGTACTCCATCCGGAGATAAGGATGCGATACATAAATGAAGAGGATTCAACTTGGGGCTTTTGGAGAAGGCGAAGCTGCCCTTCAACTAAATCGCCTTTGATACAGATTTTTTCAGGAATGAAGTGAATTTTGGCTTTAATTTGGTTTTGCTCGATAGTGGCCAGCAACCCCTGTTGAGGATCTGGTTCTAGAGCAGTAAGTTGATCTACTCGCTGGATGGTCTTTTGGCAAAGTAGCTCAACCGTTTTTGCTTTAAGCGTCAGGGCATGGGCAGGGGCATCGATAACGATGTAATCCTCCACCTGCTTCTGGAGCAGTTTGCCAGAGTTTTTGGCTGCGTTGCTGAGTTGATCAAAGAGTTTCATCGGCATTTATCATCCACAATATGAATAGATTAAGACTTCTAACAGAATCACCCAACTTAGAAAACAGGCTTTCTCGTCTACTAAATCAGAATTTCAACGAATCAGATCTTGGTATAGATGTGCCGCTATTTCTTGATAAACTTCTGTGATTTTAATGGGATCAGTCAATCGAAAAAGATTTAAGATAGTTTGATTGAAAATGGGATCTTCATCAATTGCAAGAACTATTTCTAATTCTCCTGAAACTCTGAGTACATATAAAGAGGAATCATATTCACCTAGATCTAGAACGTGGGGAATACAATATAATAATTCCTGAAGATCATTGAAATCACTATCTGAAACAAGACTTGCAAAATCATTAATTTCACTGATAATTTCGTCTTTTCTGTCCTGGCTTAGGCGACGAAGATCCTGCTCAAAGGCTGCGGTTGACTCAATCAGGATATCCATGGCAATCCAAGATACTAGACACCTAACTTTAGGGATAAGCAGCCGCTACTTGTTACGTTTAATTATAGTCTATCACCTGAGATAGAGAACTCGCTATGTAATAGCTTAGCTTTACGGGGACTGCGTTACCAATTTGCCGCATGGATTCTGTCCAGGCTCCGGTAATCCTGTAATGATCAGGAAAGGTTTGGAGGCGTTTGGCTTCAAGGGTTGTGAAATAGCGTATCTTGCCGTCTTGATAGCGAATCATATTTTCTCCGCCAGGAACGCCATGATCTCCGGCTTTGAGGGTTTTGGATGGCATATCGATATAGCTTCCGGTGTGGCCTGGGTAGGCTCTAGCTCCTTCTCTCAGGATATGTTCAGCATCAAAACTGCCTTCAAGGTCGGGTTCTGGAAGATCGCTAAGTTGATCTCGGACAGTTTGCCACGGTTTTAGGGGAGGTGCAAATAGAGCGGGCTGTTGAGTAAGTTGCTGAATGCGTTGTTGAGTTTTTGTATCTAAGTACTCGATACTTGAGGGCTTAATACCATGTTTCTCCCAATAGTCGCCGCTGACAAATTGTGACCATAGCAGAGAGTCTAGCGAGTGGGACTCTTTTGGAAAAGACCAAGCAACATTTAGATCTTCTCTGATGCCGACGATAAAGACCCGTTCACGACGTTGGGGAATTCCGTAGTTGGCGGCATCTAGAAGACGAAAAATAACGTTATATTTTACTCCGCTATACTTTCCTGATGTGTGGATTTTTTCTAGCCTGATGAGGTGATCTTGCCAGGATTCTGATTCTTTGCAAGAAACTTCAGGGTATGTCAGTCTTAGAAGGATGTATTCAAAATAGTTGTTAAAGGATTTTCGGAGAAGTCCTTTAACGTTTTCAAAAATGAAGGCTTTAGGTGTACAAATGCTAATTGCTTTGCAGGCATAGGGAAACATATCACGTTGGTCGGTGTTCCCGCTGTGCTTTCCACCAATAGAAAAAGGTTGGCAGGGTGGGCCACCGGAGATGATATCGATATGACCAAACTGATTAAAATCAAAGGATCTAATATCTAAATTATGAATCAGTTGGCTGGGATAGTTTTTAGATAGCGTTTGACAGGCATTTTTATTAATTTCAACTAGGGCTTTGTGCTGAATGCCAGCCATTTCTAAGCCCTTAGCGAGTCCTCCGGCTCCTGCAAATAATTCTAGACAAGATAGCTTAGACATTTTCTTCACTGTTCAATCTAGACATGAAAGTTTCAATGCTTTTGAGCAAGTCTTCTCGGTTGGCATGAATGCCTTGGCACTTTTCTGCCCAAGGACGGCCAGGGTGACAAACATCCCAGTCTGATTTGGCTTGTTCGTATCGACCTTTGCCGGGGTCATGATTACCAAAGCCGTCAATTAGAGTGTTCCAGATGGGTTGGTAGGTTCTAATGAGGGCGGCTTCTACGGTGCCGATTAGGTCGCTTTCTTTGCCTTCGAGGATCATGAAGCGGCAGAAGAAATCTTCCTTACCTAGATCTTGAGCCTGATCGATGCTGCGGCTATGTTCGTTAAGGCGGCTGTTTAGCTCGAAGCTACGAGTTTCGGATGAGGTTTGTCTAGCTTGTCGCCAGCCTTTGGGGACGGCTTTTCCGACATAGATGGGGATATGAAAGGCGGTTCTATTAATGGTATGAAATCTAGAATAGATGCCAGATTTAGCGATGCAGTATAGGGCATAAATTCCTGTGCCATGAAAGCGTTCTGGAACAGGGAGAGGATAGACGGGAGTGCCGTTGAAGAAGCGGATGGTATCTTTTATGATTTCATCGAAGTCTGAAGAAGTATAGACGTGCTGAGAACGGTCAAATAGATTCATAGATTAGGGTTTAGCGCTTTGCCAATAATTTCTATGCCGTTGTAGAAAAGGGGCTGGTGATGGGATGCGGATGGCATGGTAGACAGCGACCGCCCTGATTACTTTGGATTATTAGTTAAAATTTCCTAGCTGGAGTAGTGTTTCAGAAAAACTTGAGCGCTCACAATTTGTAAACCCTAAACACAGGTAACTTTTCTTGAATTCAGAGAATCCTGGCATATCGTTAAGGACTACATAATCGCTTTTGAAGATTCTTGAATTTCCTCCATAAACTATAAAGACTGGATCATAGAGGCCGTTTTCTTCATAGCCATAAGGTATAAAGCAACTGATTAGAATATAAATTCTTTCTCGCCTGTATTTTTCTAGAATTGATAGGTCGTAGTCCTGTGCATTTTCGTAATCCTCAAAAATCCCAGAGGCAATCAAGAAAATTGGTCTTGAATCACTAACTGCCTTCGTTATCATAGTCAACTTGCCTGTGTTTACTCCTAATTCATCACCGTTTTCAGCATCAAAGTGAGCACAGTAACCAGATTCTTTTACATTATGAATTTGAACATATACTGGGCCGTGTACAGTTTTAGGGTTAGGATCGCAAGGCACAGATGTATTGTTAATGGGTGGATTGTAGAAGTCTATAGCCTGTTTCTCAAGCCTTTTCAGGGATTGATCAACATCTTGAATTTTCTCTACCATTTTTGGTGGCAATGTTCTAAAACGAATCTCTACATCGCTAATAGACTCAAACTGACTCTTTCGATGGTGATTGATATGTCTTGCCTTTAAATTTCTTGAGAGGCCAACATACATTACAGGCTCGTTTAAGTTGCCAACAAAGTAGATTCCAGGTAAAGATGGTAAGCCTTGACGTTGGCTATAAGAAAGGCAGGACATCTGCTTCCAGTGAAGATTTAGTTTCATCGACTTACCTCTGGCAGGTTGCGTTTTGCTAGATAAGGTATCTAGAAGGCACCTCAAAAAATACAAGCCTTATTGAGAATAAAAATGAGATCCCAATGGTTTTGGATTCCAAAAATTCGCAATAAGATAATTGATTGAGGTGCCCTAGACGTTATCGAGCCTGGTTATTTCCGTTACCAACTCTACCGATACACCTCCCGAATCACACCCCCATCAGCCGCCACCAGTTGTACATGGAGCGGCATTTGCCCTGCGGCGTGGGTGGAGCAGGAGAGGCAGGGGTCGTAGCAGCGGATTCCGGCTTCGACGCGGTTGAGAAAGCCTTCGGGAATGTCTTCGCTGTGGATGTAGTGTTTGGCGATTTGGGTGACGGTTTTGTTCATGGCCAGGTTGTTTTGGCCCGTGGCGATGATCAGGTTCACCTTTTGGACGAGGCCGTTGTCGTCTACTTTGTAGTGGTGGAAGAGGGTGCCACGGGGGGCTTCGCTGACGCCGACCGCTTCTAGGGCGTTGACTCCAGCGTGGGCGCGGACGCGGGTGGAGAGGATGTCGGGGTCATCCATGAGGATTTGGATGTGCTCTAGGCAGGCGAGGATTTCCACCAGGCGGGCGTAGTGGTAGAGGAAGGAGGAGGTGGGTACGCCGCCCGCGTAGTCGCGCAGGTTTTGCAGTTCGGCGTCGGCTTGGGGGGTGCCGATGCGGTCGCAGACGTTGAGCCGCGCCAGGGGGCCGACGCGGTAGATGCCGTCGGGGTAGCCCATCGGCTTGTAGTAGGGGAATTTGAGGTACGACCAGTTTTCGACCGCTTCGCCGAGGAAGGTTTGGTAGTCGTCTTCGCTGAGGCCATCGGCGACGATGTTGCCGCTGCTGTCGGAGAAGCGCAGGTGGCCGTCGTAGTGTTCCCAGAGGCCATCTTTGCCGACCAGGCCCATGAACAGGGAGGGAAACTCGCCAAAAATGCCCACTTCTTCCTTCATGGGGCCGCTGATTAGCCCTTTGAAGATGTCGAGGGCTTTGCGGATGGTGGCGAAGGATTCGGGCAGGCGGTCTACGATCCAGGCGCGGCCTTCTTCGCTGAGGGGTTCGCGGACGCCACCGGGCACTGTCCAGGCGGCGTGGATTTTGCGGCCACCGAGGATTTCGATAACTTTCTGGCCAAACTGGCGCAGACGAATTCCGGCGCGGGCCAGGTCGGGGTCGGCGGCGATCAGGCCAAAGACGTTGCGTTTGGCGGGGTCGCTATCCCAGCCCAGCAAAAAGTCGGGGCTGCTGAGGTGGAAGAAGGAGAGGGCGTGGGACTGGGTGAGCTGGCCCAGATTCATCAGGCGGCGCAGTTTGTCGGCGGTTTCAGGAATTTTCACCGCTAGGATTTTGTCGCCGGTTTTGGCGGAGCAAATCAGGTGGCTGACCGGGCAAATGCCGCAGATGCGGGCGGTGATGCCAGCCATTTCGGTGTAGGGACGGCCCTCGCAGAACTTTTCAAACCCCCGATATTCCACCACATGGAACTGGGCATTGGAGACGTTGCCCGCATCATCCAAGAAGACCGAAATTTTGGCGTGGCCTTCGATGCGAGTAACGGGGTCGATAACTACGGTTTTTGCCATGGTGGGGTCTCCGGGGGGAGTGGGTGGATGGGGTGGTGGGGTGGTGGGGTGGTGGGTGGGGTAGTGAGGAGGGGGAAATGAGATGGGAGAAAGATCGAGTCAATGACTATCTCGCCATCCCACTACCTCGTTATCCCGCTATCTCACGACCTCGCCACCCCACTATCCCAATTAGCTGTCGTACATCAAGCCTTCGATGGCTTCGGGGTTTTCTTCGAGGTACTTGTCAAAGCCGGTTTGCTTGGGCTTTTGGTGTTGGTGAGACACTTCGGCCCGCATTTCTTCGACGGCATCCCAGGCGGCGGCGGCTTCGGGGGAGGTTTCGCCCTTCTCAGCCGTTACTTGGTGAGCATAGTCGATGGCCTTTTGTAGCTCTTCATTGAACTCTTTGCTGTCAACGCTCATGGTTGTTCCTCCTAATCGAACTATCCGAATTTAATCATTTCGCGTCCTACCATGTCGGGCTGTTGCCCGTGGAGTAGCGGTTCAATGGTAGCCCGGATGCGATCAGCAGAGGGAGGGCAACCCGGCATAAAGATGTCTACAGGCACAATTTCGTGGACGGGGGTGACGCGATCCATCAGCTCTGGCACGATGCCGGGGGCGTGGGGAAGCTGGGCGTTTTCGTCCGCCAGTTCTAGGTAGCCCCGCTTGAGCACACCCTCGGCGCTGTTGCGGAGCATATTCCGCATGGCGGGCACGTTGGCGGTGACGGCGCAGTCGCCAAAGGAGATCAGCAGCTTGGTTTTGCGGCGCACTTCGTAGATCAACTCTAGGTTGTCTTCGTTGGCAATCGCCCCTTCCACCAGGCACACATCCACGTTGTTGGGATACTCCTTCAGGTCGCAGCCCACGGGGCTATAGACCACCTCCACCAAGTCGGCCAGGTCGATTAAAAACTCATCCAAATCTAAAAACGACATGTGGCAGCCCGAACAACCCGCCAGCCATACCGTGGCAAACCTTATCTTGTCCATTGATGCTTCTCCCGTGCGGTGGATAGAAATTCGAGCTTGTCGGAGTCGGCCTGTTTTTCGCCCGTGGTGCTGCCCTGCTTAAAGATGGCCCCGGTGGGGCAGGCATCCACGCATTTGCCACAGGAGGTACAGGCATCTACCTCGCCCCAGGGTTGATTCAACCCGGAGACAATGTAACAAGCCGCGCCCCGATTGCCCACATCCCAAACGTGGGCACCCTCCACCTCGTCGCACACCCGAACGCAGCGGGTACAGAGGATGCAGCGGTTGTGGTCAATGCCAAACATCGGGTGGGAGAGATCCACGCCCCGATCTGGGAATCGGTAGGGGAAACGGCTGTGATCCATACCCACCTCGATGGCCACATCCTGCAATTCGCAGTTGCCATTGGCCACGCAGATGGAGCACACATGGTTGCCCTCGGCGAAAATTAGTTCCACCGTCATGCGCCGGTACTCTTGCAGTTTGGGCGTTTGGGTATGGATCACCATGCCCTCCCACACTTCGGTGACGCAGGCGGGCAGCATCTTGTTCATGCCCTCAATTTCCACCAGGCAGAGGCGACAGGCCCCCACCGGAGTAATGCCCTCCAGGTGGCAGAGCTTGGGGATGGCGACTCCCGCTTCTTCAGCCGCTGCCAGAATGCTGGTGCCCGCCTCTACGGCAATGTCTTTGCCATCAATATTTAGGGTTCTTACGGCCATGTTAAGCTCCTTCGCCAGTACATACCAAAACCAACTGCCCCGACACCGCCCCGCTATCCAGCAAGCGATGGGCCTGGGCCGCCTCCCGCAGGGGCAACCGCTGAGCAATCACCGGACGAATCCGCCCCGCCGCCAGCCAGTCCAGCAGCAGGGCGAGATCCTGCTTAAACCAGTCGGGGTGGGCCTGCTTTAGCCCGGTAATGCTGTAGAACGAAACCTGCTTGCCATCGGGCCAAACCTTGAGGGCTGTCATCAGCCCAAAGGTGGCGGCAAAGGCCAGTTGACGCTGCCGACTCTGCATCGCCGCCGAAAAGCCGTAGCAGAGCAGATGTCCGCCGGGGGCCAGGGCTTGGTAGGACGGTCGCAAATGCCCGCCACCGATACCGTCAAACACGGCGTCTACCCCGTTTTCCGTCAGGGATCGGACTCTTGCGACAAAGTCCTCCCGTTGGTAGTCGATGGGAACACCGCCCAGCCGTCGCACTAAGTCATGCTTGGTCGCCGAAGCAGTACCATACATTTCCAAACCTAGGATTTGGCCGATTTCCAGCAAGGCCGTCCCCACGCCGCCCCCGGCCCCGTGGATCAGCACCCGCTGTCCCGGCTGCAGTTTGGCGATGCGGTGGATCAACTGGTAGGCGGTGACGTATTGCAGCACCAGACAGGCCGCTTCGTTGGGGTCTACCCCGTCGGGTAGGGGCACCAGTTCGCTAGCCGCCACACAGAGGTATTCGCTATAGCCCCCCGTCACCGTTAGGGCAACAACTCGCTGACCCAGGGCAACCCCAGTGACGGCTTCCCCCAGTTGGTCAATTTCGCCCACCACTTCGTAACCGGGCGAAAAGGGCGGCTTGGGAATACCGGGATACATCCCCTCCCGAATCAGCACGTCCGTATAGGCCGCACCGACCGCCAGCACCCGTAGCCGCACCTGATCAGAATTCGGGAAGGGCAATTCCGCCTCCTCCACCAGTTGCAGCACCTCGGCATGGCCGTGGCGGGGGATGATCACACGCTGATAACTCATAGCGACCTCCTGGGGTAGCGTAGGCGGCTGACCTTCTCCCTAAATCCCTCTCCCAAGGCGGGAGAGGAACTTTGAAGGCAGCGTCCGGCCCCCCTCTCCTTCCTGGGAGAGGGGCTGGGGGTGAGGGCGATCACGGACATCATACGTTCACCTCTTGGGGAGCCTCTTTGCCGTTGAGGTCGCTGAGGTATTCCGGTTCGATGAGGAGTTCTTCGTACTCTTCCCGGAAATATTTCAGGGTGCTGAGGACGGGATTAGGAGCCGTTTGGCCGAGGCCGCAGAGGCTGGTGTCGCGCACCATTTCGCAGAGGGCTTCCATTTTCACCAGGTCTTCGGCGGTGGCTTGGCGTTTGAGGATTTTAGACAGCATGGCGTAGAGCTGCACCGTGCCCGTGCGGCAGGGGACGCATTTGCCGCAGGTTTCCCCTCGGCAGAACTCCATATAGAACTGGGAAATGCCGACCATGCTGGTGGAGTCGTCCATCACCACCATGCCGCCGGAGCCCATCATGGAGCCGACCTTGCGGAGGGAATCGTAGTCCACCGGGGTATCCAGCATGGATTTGGGAATGCAGCCGCCGGAGGGGCCACCCGTCTGCACCGCCTTCACCTCGCCATCGGGGACACCGCCGCCCATTTCCTCCACAATTTGCCGTAGGGAAATGCCCATCGGCACTTCGATCAGGCCGTTGTTGCGGATTTTGCCCGTTAGCGCAAAGATTTTGGTACCCTTGCTGTTTTCGGTGCCGATGCTGGAATACCAGTCCGCCCCGTTGCGGATGATGGCGGTGATGTTGGCCAGGGTTTCCACGTTGTTGATCAGGGTTGGGCAGTCGTATAGCCCCTTCTGCGCCGGGTAGGGAGGCCGAGGCACGGGGTTGCCCCGCCCGCCTTCGATGGACTGGATCAGCGCCGTTTCTTCGCCGCAGACAAAGGCCCCCGCCCCAATGCGGATGTCGATTTTGAAATCGAAGGGAGAGTCAAAAATTTGGCTCCCCAACAGGCCGTATTTCTTGGCCTGCTGAATGCCCTTCTGCAAGCGGGCAATGGCCAGGGGATATTCCGCCCGCACGTAGATGTAGCCGTGGTTCGCGCCGACGGCATACCCGGCAATCGCCATCCCCTCTAGCACCAGGTGGGGATCGCTCTCTAGGATGCTGCGATCCATAAACGCGCCCGGATCGCCCTCATCGCCGTTGCAGATGATGTACTTTTGGCCTTCGGGCATTTTCGCCACCGTGGCCCACTTCAGCCCGGTGGGATAGCCGCCGCCGCCCCGCCCCCGCAGGCCGCTCTTGGAAATTTGATCCACCACCTCGGCGGGGGTCATTTCGTAAATCGCCTTGTGTAGCGATTCGTAGCCGCCCACCGCGATGTATTCCTCAATCCGTTCCGGGTCAATTTTGCCGCTATATTCCCGCACCACCCGCATTTGCCGCGCAAAGAAGGGATGGTTCACATCCCCCTGAATCGGCTGAGCCTCGCCGCCATCCATGGCCTCAATGATGCTGGCCGCCTGGTCGGGGGTGACTTCTTCATAGAGCAATTCGTCAGGATCCACCTGCACCAGGGGGCCACGGCCACAAAAGCCCATGCAGCCCACCCCCACCACCTCCACCCGATCCTCCAGGTGATGATCCGTCACCGCCTGCTTCAAATTGCCGTAGATGCCCATGGCATCCGCCGCCCGACACCCCGTTGAAGTACAGCAATGTACCCGCACCGGCTTCTGACGTTCCTGTTCGGCCTTAGCGACGGTCTGTAGTTCTTGTAAATCCATGATGGTCTCCTGTGGGAGGGGCGTTATTGGTTATTGGGGGGGTAGTTATTCGTTATTGGTTATTGGGGGTTCGTTATTCGCTGTTGGTTCTTTGGGAGGTGTTATTGGTTATTGGGGAGTGGGTTAAAGGGTCAAAACCAGCAACATGGATCCAACTAATAACCAATAACCAATAACCAACAACCAATAACCAACAACCCAACCTCACCCCTCGCCTTCCCAAACTTTTATCTTGGCGACGGCTTCCTCTGGCGAGAGCTTGCCGCCCACGGTGCCGTCAAACACCACAGCGGGGGCAATGCCACAGGCCCCCAGACAGCGGGCCGCCATTAGGGAAACCTTGCCGTCGGGGGTGGTTTCGCCTAGTTCAATGCCGAGGGCTTCTTGCAGTTTTTCCATCACCTTGTCGCCGCCCTTGACGTAGCAGGCGGTGCCCATGCAGACCACGCAGGTGTGCGCCCCGCTGGGCTTGAGGGAAAACAGGTGATAAAACGTGGCAACGCCGTAGACCTTACTGAGGGGTAGCTTGAGGCCGTGGGCGACGTATTGCAACACGTCTTCTTCTAAGAAACCAAAGGCCTCCTGGGCGACGTGGAGCACCTCAATCAGGGCATCGGGGGCATACTGCTGCCGCTTCATGGTGATGTCGAGGCGTTTGAAGCGCAGATCGGGCTTGGCAGGCTTCTCCTGCTTGGCGGCGGGTTCAACGGTGGTCGTCGTAGCGGTGGGTGACATGGCACAACCCTTTATAGATGTCGGTTATCGCCCCAGAAAGAGCCACAACCAAATTAACGGGAAAGAAAAGTGGTGAAAAAGAGCGCTTGAGTTATCCAAACTCACTTTCAAAATAATTGGTGTTCGACAAAAAACAATTTAAGAGAATCTTATGATTTCCAGAGGACAAGTCCTCAAAAACAGCACAATAAATGTGATAGAGAATACTCTACCCTAGGCGAGTCAATGCGTTACAGAAAAGACATTTTGAAGGGATTGGCGACGCAATATCAATGGGCGATTTTAACAACATGATCCTTTCAAAAGTCCATCTGGCCAATATTTTGGCTACAGATTCACGTTATCTGATCCCCCGGATAAAAACAGGGTTCTATTCACAGATCTATACTATTTGGTAATTAGATTGTCTTAAGCTTTCTGATTGCGAACCCCTCAGCTCAAAAACTCATATTTTCTTAAGGATTCCATGGAAATTATCGTAATGCTTCTGACTAAAGAATACGGCGGATTCTGAAACCCCGCCCCTATCAAATTCTGGTACGTCCCCGGTTTAGGTGGGCAAGATCTCCTCGCCATCCGACACTTTGTCGGATGGTTTGTCGTTTTTCCTTTGAGGCTCAAAATCAGTGAGTAACAGAATCAGGGTCGTTTTCTGGATGGCGCTATATAATACATGAGAACCACTCTCTGACTCAACGTCCTGAAACCGCCATGGTGTAAGCTGTTCAACAGCTTTCTGGAAACTTTTGTCAGTCAACCAGGGACAGAACAGTGGGTATGGCGGCGGCGGGTAGGGGGGATGGGTTGGCCATGGCGGCAGCGGGCAACGGTTGGCCTAGCTTCAGGGCAAGACCTAGGGCTGGGGCCAAACCGAATTTAGAAGTCATGGCAAAACGATATTTAGAAGTCATGGCAAAACGATGGGCAGGCGTTTGGGTTTACGCGGCCCTGCAGCTAGCTGGGGGCCTATGTTTTATTCCCTGAGAGTTCGCATCAGTGGCCCAGACGGTTGGGATGCCCTGGGCCTAGTAGCGGAAAATCACCCGTGAGGCCGGTCGGATGTCGGCATGGAGGAAGCCCTTGGCTTGGCCGAGGCCGATGCCTTTGACCTCAGGCTCGTTTTTGAGCACATTGAGGAGGGTGGCGAAGTTGCCGTTGAGGGGGTAGATATCCACGGCCCGACCGGGAATGTGCTGGGAGTTGGGCACGCCAATTCTCAGGTGGGCGGGTCGAAACCCAGAGGTGACTCCAATGGATGATCCAAATTTGACCCGAATACGGCCAAACACCTTGGCCATATTCTGAATATTTTTCACTTCGCTGACCTGGGTGGGGCGACGGGTGAGGTTCTTGGTCATTTCCCCCCAGGTGAGGTAGGAGTTGGGCAAAATCCATTCATTGGCATAGACCAAGCCCACGGCGGGCAGCGTCGCGGAAGTCCCAGATTTTGATCCGGCCATGGCTAGGGGTTTTTGGTTTAGCCCCTCCAACTGCTCCGAGACATTGTCGGGGGGTACCAGTTGGGCCAAAAGATTGAGGGTGGTTTGCCCAATGCCCTTGGGGTATTCCAAATTTTGTTCGGCCTTAAACTCGGCTAGGGCGGCGAAGGTTTTGGGGCCACATACGCCGTCGGGTTCGCTATCCAAATAGCCCCCCAGCTTGAGCTGAGTTTGAATCCATCGAATAATGTTGGGCTCTAATTCGTCGATGTTGCGGGGAACCGTGAGGGTAGGTGCTTTCATGGTGTCGTTGCTCCTGAATGGCAGAGAGTCAGCCGTATCCCCCTAGTGTGCCTGGGTTATCGGAAAATGGCGTTTTTTTTAACCATGGGATACAAACGAAAGCAGGTAGAATTCCCGTTTTTTTGATGCTTCTGCACTGTCCCTAGGACGCCGGGTAGAAAACCCCGGTTTCCACCCTTGAAACGTCCGAATCCCGTAGACGTACCGACGAAGAAACCGGAGTTCTCCCAATCCTGAACCGATGCTCATCGCCAGCCCCAAAGCCCCCAAAGATGAAACATTCCCAAGAAAAAGGACACCCCGGAGGATGTCCTTGGGCTGCTCCAGCTACAGCGCAAACTGACAAGCCTGACTAGACCAGTTGATGGAGTTCTTCTTCGAGCTGCTGCACCAACCGTTCATTGCCCTGGGCCTTAGCCACGGCCAAGCGATGATCCAGGGAACGCTGGATATTGGTACGGTGGGCAGCGCTAGCTTCCATCAACAGGTGCCGACGGGCCTGCATCACGGGGCTGTCGGCTCCCTTAATTCCCTGAAACACAGGCTGGCGCACTTCGGTCTCGGCGCTAACGCTGAGGGGCTTCGGATGGCCTTGGGCCGTGGTTTCATAGCCAACCCCACGGTAGGTATAGCGGGCTATGGGCTGGGGCACGGGCACATGGCTGGGGTAAGCAAAGGTGAGCGTCCGGCCTCGGTAGCAGCCCGTGATCTCACTGTCTTTCATCTCTAGGGAGAGGGGGGTATGGTCGTACTCAACACCGCGATAACACAGTTTCATAAACGCTCCTGTCAAAAAAGGATTTAACAACGGCTCAAGATGGGCGCGTTCCTTCAGGAGACAGCTCCTTACTTCCGTCTAGGCTCAGAGCGTATTGCCCCATCGGTAATGCAACACCGTCCTAGGGAAGCCCAGATGAACGTTTAGATATTCTGTAGTCAATTTTACGAAAATCTCTGGATGTCAACAACTCATAGGATTTAATCTGAAAAGTCGTTTCAGGGGCTGAAACGCTCTCAGAGAAAGGGCTTCACGGGTTAAGGCAAGCCTAAGGTAGTCTGTAAATCTTTACCACTCACCAACTTGGGATCCAATGTTGTCTCAGATTTTTCCGTCGTCGCCCCTCGATCCGTTACCGCTGCGGTTGCCCCATGGGGGCTATGTTTAGCCATGCCCCTTGCCCCTAGAGACTTCCTTCAGACAGATCTATGGGTCTTCCCTAAAAGCTTCAATACAGCATAGGTCAATGATCCCAGGCCATTGGAAAACCATAAAGGGAGGAAATTAGACTATGCTGAAGAGGGGATTTGTTACTCAAAATTTACGTTTCTTTGAGAAGCGTTACAGTCTATGAAATGCATTATTAATCGTCGGGCGGAGTTTTCGGCCAGCCATCGCTATTGGCTGCCAGAACTCTCGGAGACGGCCAACGCCGAACAGTTTGGCCCCTGCGCCAAGGCTCCTGGCCACGGTCACAACTACGTGCTCTATGTGGCCATGGAGGGCGACCTAGATGAGTATGGCATGGTACTCAACCTCTCGGATGTGAAGCACGTCATCAAGCGTGAGGTGACCAGCCAGCTTGATTTTTCCTATCTAAACGACGTGTGGCCTGAATTTCAGCACACCCTGCCCACCACCGAATTTCTCGCCAAGGTAATTTGGGATCGCCTCGCTCCCCACCTGCCGATTGTCAATATTCAACTGTTTGAACATCCCGAACTCTGGGCCGATTATCAAGGAAACGCCATGGAAGCCTACCTCACGATTAGCACCCACTTCAGCGCCGCCCATCGGTTGGCCTCCCCTAAACTCAGCTACGAAGAAAACTGCGAAATCTACGGCAAATGCGCCCGCCCCCACGGCCATGGCCACAACTATCATTTAGAAGTGACGGTGAAGGGCCAAATCGACCCCCGCACCGGCATGTTGGTAGACTTGGCCCAGTTGCAAGCCGTCATCGACGACACCGTGGTCGAACCCTTTGACCACACCTTCCTCAACAAAGACATTCCCTACTTTGCCGAAGTGGTGCCCACCGCCGAAAACATCGCCGTCCACATCCGCGATCTGCTGCAAGCGCCCATCGCCGACCTAGGGGCCAGCCTGCACAAGGTGAAGCTGATCGAAAGCCCCAACAACTCCGCTGAGGTGTATTGCGCCGTGGATAGCGCCCCCGTCGCCCAGATCGCTGTGCCTGAACTCGCGGCGGTTTAAAGACCGTTCCTCAATAACGGCTAGATACTGAGATCGGCAATCGCCCCCATGCCCAAGCCGCCATTGAGGTCATCGCCACCACCGTACCCATCACGACCGGGGGTAAACAAACCGGATTCGGTATGGATCGTCTGGGCTTGGGACGACACCCCAGGCTAAGACAGGTCAAGCCCGCTGACGCTGACGGCGTTCGCTGCGGTATCGCACATATTCGGCCAGCCCCGACAGCAGGGCCGACCCGGTAATCAGAACCACGCTGAGGGCATTGATGTCGGGCTTTACCCCCGTACGCACCCGGCTAAAAATCTCCAGCGGTAGAGGATTCACACCGCCTCCCGCCGTAAAGCTAGAAATCAGCAGGTCGTCCATACTCAACACAAAGGCCAGCAGACAGCCCGCCAAAATGCCCGGTGCCAACTGCGGAATCAGCACCTTCGTCATCGCCTGAAAGGGGGTGGCCCCCAGATCCAGGGCGGCTTCCTCTAGGTTGGGGTCTAGGTTTTGCAAACGGCTAGACACCACCACCGCAATGTAGGCCAAACAAAACACAATGTGGGCCGCAATAATCGTCCACAGGCTGAGGGGCACCGCCACGGAGGTGAGGAACACAAGGGTCGCCACCGCAATGGCAATGTCAGGGATAATCAGCGGCAGATAAGATACCCCTCGGTAAATACCCTTGCCCCAAAAGCGATACTTCGCCAAGCCAATCGCCATGCAGGTTCCCAACACCGCCGACACCGCCACCGCCACCAGGGCGATGGTGAGACTGTCCATCAGGGCCGCAAAAATTCGCCGATCCTGAAACAGCGCCCGATACCATTGCAAACTAAACCCCTCCCAGTTCGTGCTGTAGCGAGAGCCGTTGAAGCTATACACCGCCAGCACGATAATCGGGAAATACATAAAGCCGTACATCACAGCGGTGAAGAGGCTTTGCCAGGTCACTTTGGGAAACTGGGGGGACATGGGGTTGGTTATTGGTTATTGGTTATTGAGGGAAAGTTCGAGGTTCTTGGTTGGAAGGTGGAAGGTTCTAGGTTCTAGGTTTAAAGTTCCACCTTCCACCTTTCCAACTTTCCACCCTCTGCCCTCTGCCCTACTGAGAGGTTTCCGTCACCGTGCTGCGGTCGCCGTATTTTAGCAGTAGGGCAATGGCGAGGCTGACGGCCAAAATCAGCACCATGCTGAGGGCGGAGCCAAAGCCCCAGGCGCGGGTGGGGCCAAGGAATTGGTTGTAAATCAGGCGGCTGATGTTCATGGAAGAGGCACCGCCTAGCAGGGTGGGCACGACGAAATCCCCTAGGGCGGCGATGAACACGAGCAGACAGCCCGCCGCAATACCGGGCAGGGTTTGGGGGACGGTAATTTTCCAAAACCGCTGTTGGGGGTTGGCCCCTAGGTCGGCGGCGGCTTCTAGCAGGCGAATATCCAGCTTTTCGAGGGAGGCGTAGAGAATCAGCACCATGTAGGGCAAAAAGCTGTAGGTGAGGCCAATCAACACCGCCATGGGGGTATTCAGCCAGTTTTGGCTAGGCAGGCCCACCACGCCAAAGATAGTATTCAACACACCGCTGGGGCGCAGGATGGTGATCCAGGCGTAGGCCCGCAGCAGCGAAGAGGTCCACAGGGGCAGAATAAAGGCCACCACCAGCAGGTTGCGCCAGGGTTTGGGAGACATCAGCGCTAGCCAGTAGGCCACCGGAAAGCCCAGCCCCAGGCAAAGCAAGGTGGAACCGAGGGCAAAGCCCAAGGATCGCCCGATCACCCGCAGGTAAACGGGCTGCAAAATTTGTAGGTAGTTGCCTAGGCCATAGCCCCCCGCCGGTTGGCCCAAGCGCAGCCCCGGCACCAGGCTAATTTCGAGGATCAAGAAGGTGGGAATCACCAGCAGCAGGAGCAGCCACAGCCCCGACGGCCCCAGCATCACCAATGGCCCCAGCCAGCGACGGGGGGCTAGGGTTTGGGCTAGGCGCGATCCCCAATCAGGGGAGGAGGATGACGGGATAGGGGACTCGGCCATGGTTGCGGTCGGGATGGGGGACAGGGGATAGGCGGGCCGTGCCCACCCTACGGGGGCTGCTGTAGGAGGCGACCTAGGCGCTGGTAATTTCCGTCCAGAAGCGATCAAAGAGATCGTTGCTGGCGGTGTCAATGCTTTGAATGCCCTCACTTTGGGCTAGCACCGACTCCGGTGGGTAGAGGTGAGGGTTATTTCGGATGTTGTCGGGCAGTAGATCAAAGGCGGCCTGGTTGGCGGTGGCAAACAGCAAGCGCTCCACGGCGGCTTTGGCCACTTCTGGTTCTAAAACAAAGTTAATCCACTGGTAGGCGGCATTCACATTGGGGGCCGAACTGGGAATGGCCAGGGTATCCGTCCACAGGGAGGTGCCGCTGGCGGGAATCACGTAGTCTAGCCGTTCATCCTCTAGGGTGAGGGCAATGGCATCGCTGGAGTAGGCCATGGCCACCGAGAGATCCCCCGCCAGAATTTCGTTCTCAAAGCCCGTGGTTTTAAAGGCGGCAATGTAGGGCTGAAGCTCCCGCAGTTTGCCATAGGCCGCCTCAATTTGGGCGGGGTCGGTGGCGTTGTAGGAATAGCCCAACGTCTTGAGGGCCACGCCTAGGGTTTCGCGCATGTCGTCGAGCATGGTGATGCGGCGGGATAGAGCCTCCTTGTTGTCCCACAGAAAGGCCCAGTCTGTCGGGCTGCTGGGGGTGACATCGCGGTTGTAGAGCAGGCCCGTGGTGCCCCAGTTGAAGGGAATGCTGTGGGCATTGCCGGGGTCGTAGGCCGGATTTTGCCACTGGGCCTTGAGGTTACCCAGCCCCACCAGCCGCCCTTGGTCGAGGGTGGCCAGCAATCCCGCCTCCACCATCTCCGAGACCACGTAGTCGGAGGGATAGAGAATGCTGTAGGCTCCGCCGCCCCCCGCCTGCATTTTGGTGAGCATACTCTCGTTGGAGTCGAAGATATCCACCACCACCCGAATGCCCGTGCGCTCGGTGAAAGCGGCCATCAGGGCATCATCCACATAGTTGGCCCAGGTGTAGATGTGAAGGGTATTGGGGTCGCCGCTGCCGCCGCCTGCCCCTGGCCCCGTGAAATTTTGTCGGCAATTGGATAGGGAGACTCCCGCCACCATGGCCGCCGACCCTTGCAGAAAGCGACGACGACTCCAGGACGGCAAAGTAGGGCGGTGGGGCGGGGGCTTACGAGACACAGCATTCTCCTTGTCGTGATAGCGGGCAGAGGGATCGGGATGACGGGGCAAACGCTTACTACCCTGACCATACTCATCTAGACGCTGTTTTAGGCTAGGCTCTGGTTCAGGGATGGTGATGGTGACGAATCCGGCGCAAGCAGGCGGGCATCGGAGGCCGCCCAATAGACGTAGACCGGAGTATCCATGGCTAGCATACCGTTACCGCGATTGGCTTGGAGCACCGTCAGGGTTTCCCCGGAAGCCAGCCGCACCCCACAGTGCACATGGGTACCGAGGTACATCACATGGCTGACCTGGCCGTGGTAGCAGTTGTCGGCGGTGGGATACTCCAGGCTGAGGCGGATTTTTTCTGGGCGCACGCTGATGACCACGGGCTGGGGGGCGGTGCTGGGGGCGATCTCTGGGGGACGCTGCACCTGTACCGTCAGCCCCGTGGGGGTCACCATCTGAACCGTGGCGCTATCTCCCCCCTCTAGGTGCCCGGTTAGCAGGTTGGTATCGCCAATGAAGTCCGCCACAAAGGGCGTGGTCGGACGGTCGTAGATGTCGCTGGGGGTGCCAATTTGGTCAATCTGGCCCGCATTCATCACCGCAATCCGATCCGAGAGGGAAAGGGCCTCCTCCTGATCGTGGGTCACCATAATAAAGGTGATGCCCAACTGGCGGTGCAGGGTGGCCAACTCCACCTGCATTTGCTTGCGTAGCTTCAGGTCTAGGGCACCGAGCGGTTCATCCAGCAGCATCACCGCCGGACGATTGACCAAGGCCCGCGCCAGGGCTACCCGCTGTTTTTGCCCCCCGGAAAGCTGATTGGGCAGACGGTCGGCAAAGGATTCCATCCGTACCAGCCGCAGGGCCTCCAGGACGCGATCCCGCACCTGATGGGCTGGAAGCCGTTTAATTCTAAGCCCAAAGGCAATGTTGTCCCGCACGGTCATGTGGTCAAACAGGGCATAGCTTTGAAAGACGGTGTTCACCGGACGCCGATGGGCCGGAGTGCGCCCCATGTTGACCCCCTGGATCAGCACCTCCCCCGCCGTGGGAGACTCGAACCCCGCAATTAAACGCAACGTGGTGGTTTTTCCACAGCCCGATGGCCCCAGCAAACTAAAGAACTCACCCTGGCGAATACGCAGATTCACTCCCCGCACCGCTGGCTCATCGTTAAAAAGCTTGACCACCCGTCGAAGTTCTACATCGACTTGCCCCTCAGTAGCGGTGGGTGGGGGCGTGGAGTAAACCGTCTGTGCCATGGCAAAGCATCCCCATTGTCCCCCCAACTTTAGCGATCAAATCGCAGATAAACAAGTCGGCTCCCTAAATTGGAGCCTCTGCCCCTTTCTCGGCTCTGTCCTAGGCCGCCACCGCCTTGTCCTTTTGTTAAACTGTATACATAGACACAGCTTTTTGGGCATCCTACATATAGGCACGAAGCCCTTAGAGATGCAGATCCCCATTTTCCCCATTAGGAGGTCACGATTATGACAACCGATTTTATGACGGGGTTAGAAATCATCGCCATCGTCACCCTCATGACCTTGGTGGTCTGTCCCATGCTGCTGTGGGTGTTGCCGGATCGTCGTGTTGTTTCCTAGGCAAGCCACAGCCAAGGGGCCATCGGTTAGGTTTCAGGAGAGTCATCCCCTCAAAGTCCTTCTCCCAGCTTGGGCTACTAAGTACACACATCTTGCTTTCATACCGCAAGTCCTTGGAGATCCCCCTAAATCCCCCTTAAAAAGGGGGACTTTGACTCCGGTTCCCCCCTTTTTAAGGGGGGCTAGGGGGGATCGATTCCCTGTATCGTCAAGGACTTATGTGTACTTAGTAGCCCAGCTTGGGA
>JBIPSI010000052.1:0-20516 GCA_044070495.1 Spirulina sp.
CCTCGGTGATCGAAAGTACTCAGGAACCTGCGCCAGGGATGGAAGCCTTACCGTCCTCGGTGATCGAAAGTTCTAAGCCCTCCAGTGTGGATAAGTTTTATGCCGAGGCTCAGGCAAACCTGTCGGAGGATTTTTACCTTCTATACCGCATTGTTGATCGGCTGGCTAGGGCAAACGCCTTGGATGAACTGTCCTGGCGAGTCAGGCTAGGACAGGAGGCTGGCAGTACGGCCACGGACATGAACACCTTAACCTTGGAAACCGGGGTCATGGACCAGTTCTATGGCGATAATGCGGCCCTAGCCTGCATGGTCGGTCGCCAAATGGCTTCCCATACCCTCAACCACCCAGCTACCGCCGCTGAGTTTGAGAATCGGGCCAGAACCCTGATGGCCGAAGCTGAGGCCCAGGCCATCGCAGAAATACAATCGGCTCAACGGCGACGAACCAGAACCAATACCCTCGGCAGCATTGTGGGGGGCGTGTTAGGGGGGATTTTGGGGGGAACGACAGGCACCATTGTCGGGGGGGCTACCCAGGCGATTTTAGGCACTATGACCACGAGCCAACAGCAACAAGCCGAGGTGCGGGCCAACCAGATTTACCAAGACAGCGTGAATGCGTTGAACGCGGAGTATGCCGTCATTTTGCAACGTCAGGCCCACGAGGCTGACGTCTACGCCTATCAGTACATGGTGCGGGCCGGATTTGACCCCCAAGGTTGTCAGCGGGCGATCAGTACCCTCATCCAACTGGAATCATATCGGTTGCCGGGTCAGGTTCCAGGCAATCCCACCGCCCGGTTGCAACGCTTTAATGCCTTAGCGGCTCAGGTCAACCTAGAAACGTTGGTGGCAGAGGGTAGAACCCAGCTCAGCACCAATGTGCAACCCCTTGGCTACGGTGTTTCGAGGGATGGCACGATGCTGCGGGTTGAATCTCGCAACGGCAGCAATGCCTCTGAGTTTCCCTATTGATGGCATAGCCTCTAGATCGATTCGGTAGGAGCACGGCTGCCGCGTCCGGTGTAGAGTTACAGAATCTTCTGTCAGTCCACTAGCTCTCATGGTCAGGCTATCTTCGACCAAAAGTACATACTCGACTTTTTCCCTAGAATTTCTAGCTCAAAGGCTTCTGTGCAGGGGGATTGAGCCAGACCATAGCAGACATGCAGCGGCAGCAGGTGTTCTTCCCTGGGATGACAATAACGGGCATGGGGCGCGTCTTCCCAGCGAATGAGTCGTTGTTTTCGTTCTTCTTCGGAAATATCTGGACTGGTGCAAGTTTTGAGTAGCCAATCCTCAAAAGCTTTATTCATGGCTTTGGAGTCAGGGGTTCCTACCTTAAAGAATTCCCTGAGGTTATGAAACGAAAAGCCTGAACCTATCACTAATAGGTTGTCGTAGGCTAAGGAACGTAGCGCACGTCCTAATTGAATATGATCAGACGGGTTCAAACTGTTCATCAGAGACAGTTGAATACAGGGAATATCCGCATCAGGAAACATGATTTTTAGCGGCACAAAAAGGCCGTGGTCAAAGCCACGATCAGCATCTAGCTGAACTGGAACCTGGGCGGTGTTAAGTGCAGCGTAAGTCTGATGGGCGAGGTCAGGTTCTCCAGGGCACGGATATTGAATGTGATAGGATTCCTCTGGAAAGCCGTAGTAGTCGTAAATGAGGGGTGGATGTTCTCCTGAGGTCAGGGTTGGTACGTCCGATTCCCAATGGGCGCTAATGACTAGAATGGCTGAGGGTCTTCTTATTTTTGCCGCGATAGTTTTCAAGCAATCAACCATATCTTGGTGACGCTCATCACCCAGCAAGGGCATGGGGCCACCACCATGGGATAAAAATAGTACTTGAGGATTGTTGATCATGGTATGCCTTTCGATGGGTATCGTTTTATTCTGGCAATTTATTCTGGCAATATAGCGAGTTTTAGAAGTAGGTTAGGTGCAGCGAAACGGAACCTAACACTCGTCGAAGATTTCGGGCTGGTTGGGTTTTGCTATCGCGCCACCCAGCCTACAAAAAATTGCGGATATCATGGACTAAATAGCGTCACGCTATCACCTCTAGATTAAGAATTATCCACTTCTCCATGCGAACTGTTAGAATCACTGGCTAATCTTTTCATTTAAGAGAGGATATCCCTGTGTTGCCTGAGTCGTCGGATCGCCCCCCGGAGGCGTCCTTGTCTCCACCACCAAACCTAGAGTCTGCCTCATCCTTTACGCCCCCAGCCCAGGGCGCAGGGTTGTTCGATGACGCGGTGGAAGCCCGTCAACGTACCGGCGCGGCTTGGATTATCGCATCGGGGTTGGTTTTGCTGGTGGGGGTAGGGGGCTGGTTTGGCTATCGCGTGTGGAAGGGGAATCAGGTCGATCTGCCTACCGTGACGACGGAAACCGTGGGGCGGCAAACCCTAGAAGATCCCGTAACGGCCTCTGGCGTGGTGTCTTTGGGAAATCAGCAGACCCTCAAGTCGCCTGGAGAGTTTACGGTGGAGGCGGTGCTAGTGCAGGCCCGGCAGCGGGTGAGCCAGGGGACGGTGCTGCTGCGCCTACGGGCCAGGGGCTTAGAACAACAGTTGGCCGAAGCCCGACTTCAGGCGGATCTGGATCAGCTCAAGTATGAGCGGGCGCAGGAGGTGCTGCAAGACAAGCAGCGGGATGTGCAGCGGGCCGAGGCGGAACTGGAAGAATCGCAAACCCTGCTGGATCGGGGCTTTATTTCCGAGGATGCCTACAACCAAGACCGTGATGATCTGGAGACCGCCCAGTCGGCTTTGCGGGAGGCCCAACTGGCCCTGCGGGAGGCGGAGGTAGCAATCCAGAAGAACCAGGTGACCCTCGCTAACATCCAGGCCCAACTCGCCGATGCCGCGATTGTTGCCCCCTTTGATGCGGTGGTGCTAAATATCAACGTTCAAGATGGCCAGGGCTTGGCCAACGACACGACCCTCCTCACCCTGGGCGACCCCAATCAGGAGGTGATCCTGTTCGACCTTATGCCCCTGGATGCCAACAAGGTGTCGGTGAACATGCCCGTGCGGATTAGCATCATTGGCCCCAACCCAGACCCGTTGCCCGGTCGGGTGATTAGCATTGCTCCCCAGGCCGTATCGAGCAATAACGCAGGGGACAGCGGCGACGCATCCCAGGCCAAGGTGCAGGCGGTGGCCCAGTTGGATCAGCCGAGCGGTACCCTGATTCCCGGCAGTCAGGTTAGCGTGGAGGTGATCCTCGTGCAGCGGCCCAACGTGGTCGCCGTTCCCCTCTCGGCCCTGCAACAGGATGAAGACACCCCCTACGTTTGGGTGGTTGGCGAGGACAACACCGTGGAAAAACGATCCGTCGTCACCGGACTGACCACCCTAGATGCGGTGGAAATTACCTCTGGCCTGCGGGAAAACGAAACCATCATTCCCAACCCCACCCAGCCCCTCACCGATGGCATGGCCGTCATCCCTGGTAGTGCCGATATGGACATGCCCCCTCAGCCTGAATAGTCCTGTTAACATCATCCTGCTGACAGAGTCCCGTTTACCTAGCGTTCTGCCCCCTAGCCATGGCGCTTTCTCCCCTTGATCTCAGTGTTACCACCCTACGCGCCCTCAGCGGCAACTGGGTGCGTTCTGGCCTCACCGCCCTCGGCATTTTTATGGGGGTCGCCGCTGTCAACGCCACCCTCAACATCGAAGCCATCAGCCAGCAGGTGATCGCCGACCGCCTTGCCGCCATGGAAAGCCCTGGCTTTGACCCGTTTGTCTATGCCGAGGATAGACCCAACCCAGAGTGGGATGATGTAGTGATAGCTGAGGTACAGCGGGCCATCCCCCAGGTGATTGGCATCAGCCGCATGACTTGGCTTTGGGGTGGAGAGGTGCAGTACCTCGGCAGAACCCCGCCAGAATCAGCCAATATACAGGCGGTGTCCATCAACCACCAACGGGCCACGGGTCGCCGCCTAGTGGATGGACGCTTTTTTGACGCCGCCGACTTTGACAACTATCGGGCGGTGGTGGTGATTGATGAGGTGTTAACCCAGCAGCTTTTTGAGGGGCAATCTCCCCTGGGAGAAAGCATTTTTATCAACAACAACCGCTTCACCGTCATCGGCATCATTGAAAGCAAACCTGTCTGGGAAGACGGCAAGCCCAATGGAACGGTTTGGATGACCGAAGCCTACGGCAACCTCTTGCAGGGCGGCGGCGGCTATAGCCAGGTGCGGGTGGCCCTCCGCAGCCTGGAAAACTACGAACAGGTGGAGCAGGATTTGGAAACCAAGCTGAGGGAGATGTTTCCGGGCTATGAGGTTTTTCTGTGGGGGAATGTGGCGGGTCTCTACGAAGAACAGCAACAGCAGCAGGCCTCGATTCGGGTGTTGAAGGCTGTGGGCTTGTTGGCCTTGGTGATTGGGGGCGTGGGCATTGCCAATATCACCATTGCTGCCATTATGGAGCGCACTCGCGAAATTGGCCTGCGTCGGGCCATTGGGGCCACGGATTTAGAAATCATGGCTCAGTTTATCGCCGAAGCCGCCCTGCTGAGTTTGATTGGCGGCACGGCGGCGGTTGTGGCGGTTCACTTTGCTACCCAGGCCGCCACCACCCGAGTGTTTGAAGCCCCCTACCAATTTCGGCCCCAGGATGCTGCCCTATCCATGGGGGCCGCCTTTGTGATTGGGGTGGGATCTAGCCTGCTACCCGCCCTGCGAATTACCCGTATTGACGTGGTACAAGCCCTACGCGGAGAGTAGTTTTGAATCTCAGGAGGTTTGAATCTCAAGCGATGCCAACGTCTAGAGGCTGACATCCAATCCGCATCCCCTATCTCCGAGGAATCTGGATCGGGTTGTATAGCTTGGCCCCCAACCTGGGAACCTTAGGCACAGGTCTGTACTTTTTTGGTTTTGGCGATGACTCAGCCCAGGATTTCAGCCATTATCTGCACCCACAACCGCGCAGACTACCTAGGGGCGGCCATTGATAGCCTTTTGGGCCAAACCTATGACACCTACGAAATCATTGTGGTCGATAACGCCTCCACCGATGACACTCGCTCTGTGGCGGAAGCTCGGCTACCCAATCCCAAACTCACCTACGTTTATGAAAGCACCCTAGGACTTTCAGCGGCCCGGAATCGGGGTGCCCAGGAGGCCCAAGGGGAGATCCTCGCCTATTTGGATGACGATGCCGAAGCCTCACCCCAGTGGCTAGTGGCCCTAGCTGAGGTATTTATGGCTAACCCCAAAGCGGCCATTGCCGGGGGATACGTTAGTCTGCTGTGGCCTCCGGGCCAAATGGCTCCCCGTTGGTTGTCTCCGGCCCTGGCGGAATGCTTGGGGGCCTACGATTTGGGGAACGAGATCCGACCTATCACCCAACCGGGCCACACTCCTAGGGGGCTGAACTATGCGGTCAGACAGGACTTTTTACAAGCTGTCGGGGGCTTTGATCCCCAGCTTGGCCGAGTGGGCAAAAACCTGCTCTCCAACGAAGAACTGCACCTGACCCAACAGGCGCTTCAGGCGGGGTATCAAGTGCTGTATGTTCCCGAAGCCAAGGTAGCCCACAATGTCGCCCCAGAACGGCTGCACCGCCGCTGGTTTTTGCGCCGCAGTTGGTGGCAGGGCATCAGCGAATGCTACCGCGAACACCTGACGGGTACCCTCACGGGGCAACGCTGGCGATCTCGCAGTGTCTCCCTGCTGCGGGGGCTGGGCAAAGCGGTTAAATACTGGCGCGATCCCGCCCTGCGTTTTGATAACCTCGTCTATGCCTACGGCCAACTGGGCTACCTGATCAGCGGCCTCCGGTATCGATTCGCGCCACCTAATCCCAGTGTACGGGCGCACAGCGGTGCGCCCCAACCCAATTCGGCCCCTTCCTGATTTGTCGCCTCACGGCGGGAGCGCAATTGTTGGGTCTCCCCATTTTCTAGCCCCTGTTCCCTCATCCCCACGCCAAACCATGACCTCCCCCAAAATCCCTGTCTCCGTCCTCATTCCCGCCAAAAACGAAGAACAGAATCTTCCAGCCTGTCTCGCCAGTGTGGAACGGGCCTCGGAAATTTTTGTGGTGGATTCCCACAGCACCGACCAAAGCGAAGCCATCGCCACCGCCGCTGGGGCCAAGGTGGTGCAGTTTGACTTCAACGGCCACTGGCCCAAAAAGAAAAACTGGGCCTTGGATAACCTACCCTTCAGCCACGACTGGGTGCTGATTGTGGACTGTGATGAGCGGATTCCTCCCGAACTGTGGGATGAGATTGAAACGGCCATTCAAAACCCCGATTTCGATGGCTATTATCTGAATCGACGGGTGTTTTTTCTAGGAACTTGGATTCGCCACGGGGGCAAATATCCCGACTGGAACCTGCGTCTATTTCGCCATGCCAAGGGCCGCTACGAAAACCTGCAAACCTCCGATATCCCCAACACGGGCGACAACGAAGTCCATGAGCATGTGATGATTGAAGGTGCGGTGGGCTACCTCAAAAACGATATGCTCCACGAGGATTTCCGCGACCTCTACCACTGGCTGGCCCGCCACAACCGCTACTCCAACTGGGAAGCCAGGGTGTACTACAACCTGCTGACGGGCATGGGCGACGGCGGCACCATTGGCGCAAACCTGTTTGGTGATGCGGTGCAGCGAAAGCGTTTTCTGAAGAAAATCTGGGTGCGATTGCCCTTTAAACCACTGCTGCGATTTCTGTTGTTCTACATCTTTCAACTGGGCTTTTTAGATGGCCAAGCGGGCTATATCTACGCCCGACTGCTGAGCCAGTACGAATATCAAATTGGCGTCAAACTGTTTGAACTGCGGCGGTTTGGTGGCCAGTTAAATGTTTCCCCCAAAACCGAAGCCCCCAGCCCAGACCCAGCAGACCGCAAACCCGCCCTTTCGCCGTAACCTAACCCATTCTTGCAGGAATCAAATGACATCCTAAAGCCCTTTTCCCCTCTGAACGGCCTCCGGCTCCCCTCTCCTAGGGAGGCTACCGCTTAACACAAGTTTCTATTCTGCTTAGTGCCTAGGGGTGATCCCCCCTAGCCCCCCTTAGAAAGGGGGGAACTGGATTCAAAGTCCCCCTTTCTAAGGGGGATTTAGGGGGATCTCCCAGATATGACGGCATGAAAACAAGATGTGCATAAACAGTAGCCTCCCCGGAAGAGGGGTTGGGGGTGAGGGCGGCGGGGACTTTGTGTAGACGAATCAACCCATCACCCCTAGATGATCACCATGGCCAATTCCTGGGTCAAACTCGATACCTACGACCAATCTTGGTACAACCCTGGTCGCCCTAAGAGCGTGATTATGCTGTGGTGGCTGCTGCAAGCGGTGGTGTTTCCTCTCACCCTCCATGCCCACCATGCCCCTCGGCGGTGGCTGCTGCGACGGTTTGGGGCCAAGATCGGCCAGGGGGTGGTGATTCGCCCCACGGCCAGGTTTACCTATCCTTGGCACATCACCCTAGGCGACCATAGCTGGATTGGCGACGATGTGGTGCTCTACAGTTTGGCCCCCATAACGATTGGGGATCACTGCGTCGTCTCTCAAAAAAGCTACCTCTGCACCGGCAGCCACGACATCCACGATCCCCACTTTGGCCTTCAGGTGGCCCCCATTACCCTAGAGCCAGGGGTTTGGGTGGCGACGGATTGCTTCATTGCCCCTGGGGTCACGGTGGGGGCCAACAGCGTGGTGGGGGCGCGGAGCAGTGTGTTCAAGTCCTTACCTGCGGGGCAAATCTGCTACGGCAATCCCTGTCGAGCGATGTCCCCTAGGGTGATGAATCTTCCTGAGGCTGGTGGGTAGCGAACGACTTGCTCACCCCCGAGGCACAGACCGTCAGCGTCCGAGGCTGATGCACCCGCACCAGAAGCGCCCCATTGGCCGCCCGTTCCGCTTAAACATAGGCGAAGACATCCGCTGAGATTATCCTGCACGGAGGTTATCTAGCCTGTAGCCCAATCCTAGAGAAGAGCCATGCTCAGTCTTTCGTGACTCAGTGAAATTACTGAGGCAGGCCAGAGTTCATCGAAGTAATACACAGGGCTTCAATCAGTTTGTCAATCCTTTTAGGTATGTTTTGTAACATAGATGAGACTGTATTTGCCCCTTGGGCCTTCGCCGTCTCCCTGTAGGTCACTATGCTTACCCTAGAGTTTCTCCGAACCGCCCTAGCCAAGGGTGAGCGCGATTTTCAGCAGACTTACCTGGCTGGTATGGATCTCAGCCGCTGGAACTTAATGCGAGTAAACCTAGACCAAGCCAACCTCTCGGATGCCAACCTCAATGGTGTGCTACTGGGCCACAGCAATCTTTCAGGGGCCGTTTTAGATCGGGCAAACCTCCTCAGTGCCTGCCTACGCCAAAGCAACCTGCACCGAGCCAGCTTGCGACAGGCGACCCTAATGCTGGCGGATCTGGGGGAATCTGACCTCAGCTACGCCGACCTGCGGCAGGCCAACTTGGTCGGGGCGAACCTCCAGGCCTGCGATCTAACCGATACCGATCTCCGGGGAGCGCTCTATTCCGATGGCACCCAGTGGCCTAAGGGATTTCGGCCTGAAGACACCCTCCACCGCCTGGCTCCAGGGGCGCATCTGCCGGGGGTCGATCTGAGCGGAGCAAAGCTGGCTGGGGTTAACCTGCGCGGGGCAGACTTGGCCGGGGCAGACCTCACGAATGCCGATCTGTGGGGTGCTTGCCTAGCCCATTCCAATCTGCGTGGAGCCAATTTACGCGGAGCCAACCTGCTGGGCACCGATCTGGCTGGGGCCAACCTAGAACGCACTAACCTACTCCAGGCTATCATTGATTTTCCCGCCGAAACCTACAGCTATCTGGCCTCCTAGCCCTAGGCGAGCCTCTCCCCGACCGACCTGCCCCTAGCCTGCGAACACAATCTACGGGCAGAATCCCAGGAACTATGCCAAAATTGCGCCGTCGGTGTACTGACTTGGCCTGGAGGTTAGCGGTTGAATCCCCTTTTATCCCTGCAATGGTTGCGGCCCCTAGGGGGTGTCGTCTTCAGTTCGGCCCTAGGAGTCACCGTTACCCTAGGGTTGTTACCTCGGACATCGGCCACCGCCATGGAACCGGGGCAGCCTGTCTCATCCCCAGCCCTATCGCCAGCGAACTCTCCGGCGGTGACCGACCCCGCCAACGAAGTGGCCCCAGCGGTGATTGAGTTTGTGCCCGGTCGTCAGCCCCTCAGTTTGGCCGTGGCCATGGCCATGGAGCAGGAACTCAAGAACCTAATGGGCCGCTTGGAAAGTGCGCTGCTGCTGGCCCAATCCCGCCAGATATCGACGACCCTTTCCCTTGCCACGGTGGATCCTGGCCTCACGGCGGCCCTTGAGGATGGTGTGGTGGGAGATAGCGATGGGATCACCGTCTCACAGTTTTTACATCCGCAACTGGCCGCAGCCCAGCAACTTTTGCAGGACTGGCCCACCCTCATGGCCGAGGGCAGCCACACAGAACTCAAGGAACGCTGGGTGGCGGTGCGGGATGGGCTGTGGGAGAGTTTTCCCACGGATCAGCCCTACGCCCAGGCGGAAATTCGGGCCGTGTGGCTGGATCGGGGCACGATTATTCGGGCGCGTAACCCGGAGGGCCTAGCCCAGGTGTTTGATCAGCTCGCTGAAGCGGGCATTACCACGGTGTTCTTTGAAACCGTAAATGCCGGATACCCCATCTATCCCAGCCGTGTGGCCCCCGAACAAAACCCCCTCACCCGCCGCTGGGATCCCCTCGCCAGTGCCGTAGACCTGGCCCATGAGCGCGGTATGACCCTCCATGCCTGGGTGTGGGTGTTTGCGGCGGGGAATCAACAGCACAACCGCCTCCTCAACCTACCTGCGGACTACCCTGGCCCGTTGCTGTCCCGCTATCCCAGTTGGGCCGGATACGACAACCGGGGCAACCCGATTCCCCCTGGCCAAGACAAGCCTTTCCTCGACCCCGCCAATCCAGAGGTACGCAGCTATCTGATCCGCCTCATGTCGGAGATGGTTAACGAGTACGATATCGACGGCGTTCACCTTGACTACATTCGCTACCCTTTCCAGGATCCTGGCGCTAACCGCACCTATGGCTATGGTGAAGCGGCCCGCTGGCGGTTTCGCAGCATTGCCGGGGTCGATCCCCTCGACCTTTCCCCCCGTCCCGATCCCACCCTTAGCCCAGGCCAACAGATGCAGCGGCGGGTGCTATGGGATCGCTGGACAGAATTCCGTATCCAGCAGGTCAATTCCTTTGTGGCCACCCTCAGCATCACCCTGCGGCGGCAGCGCCCAGATCTGGTGATGTCGGCGGCGGTGTTTGCCCACCCAGAACCGGAGCGTCTGCAAAAAATTCAGCAGGATTGGGGCACCTGGGCCGAGGCCGGACACCTCGACTGGGTGGTGCTGATGAGCTACGCCCAGGACACCAGCCGCTTCGAGCAACTGCTGCGCCCTTGGATGGCCGACCTAGGCGAGGCTATCGTCATTCCCGGCATTCGGATGTATGACCTTCCCACCCAGGCCATCCTCGATCAAATGCAAACCGCCCGCGACTTGCCCACCCCAGGCTTTGCCCTGTTTGCCACCGCCGACCTCAATACCGAGATTCACACCCTTCTCGCCCAAACCCAGGCCACCCCATCCCCCACCGCCCCTGCCCAAATGGCCCTAGACCGCTACCAAACCCTCCAGCGGGAATGGCATTGGCTGCTCAGCCATCAAAAACTCTGGATGGAGCGCCCCCTGCTGGAACAGTGGGTGCAGGATGTCAACCAACTAGAAACGGACTTTAACGCCCTCCTCGCCTCCCCCTCACGACGCGGCCTAGATCAGGTGCGGCAAGGGCTCACCCGTGTGCAAGCCCCGCTCAATCGGCAAGTCCTGATCGACACCACCAATAGCGCCTATCGGCTTCAGGTGTGGCACCATCGCCTAGGGGTGATTGAGCAACTGCTACGCCACGGAGAACCCCAACTTGTGGGTCGCTAACTGGAGGTCATGGGCCTGGGGAGGGCTTCCCCACCTGGGACACACACACCTAAACGTCGGAAAATTTAGGGAAACTTGCAATTCTTTGTTTTTTATTTGACAAAAGCTCCCCAAAGCCACACAATAGAAATCGCCCAGTGCAAGGGCCTGTAGTTCAACCGGTTAGAGCACCGCCCTGTCACGGCGGAAGTTGCGGGTTCGAATCCCGTCAGGCCCGTTTAAAACTCAAGACTAAGATGTGAGCCTTATGCTTGGGTTCACTCTTTTTATATTTTGGTAGTGAGGCTGTTTTCTGCGGACTCGTTCGCTTGAGTTGCCATCCTTGGGGTACCGTAGGATCGGTTAATTTTTTCCCAGATCATCCATTCCATGGCCGATGCTAATTCCAGTGGCAACCTCCGCAATCGTCAGCGCATTGGCGTAATTGGCGGCGGGCAATTGGCCTGGATGATGGGGCCAGCGGCGCAGCGGCTAGGGTTAGATTTAGTGGTGCAGACGCCCAGCCCTGAGGATCCGGCGGTGGCCATCGCAAAATCGGTGGTGCTGGCTCCGGTGGCCGATGTGGCGGGAACGACCCGCCTGGTTGAGCAGTGTGATCTCATTACCTTTGAAAATGAATTCATCGACTGCGAAGGACTCCAGACCCTAGCCGATCAGGGCGTCATCTTTCGGCCTCGCCTAGAGGTGTTGGCCTTGGTGTTAGATAAACGTCGCCAGCGGGAGTTTTTTAGCCGCATTGGTTTGCCCAATCCCCGCTACACCTTTTTAGATGGGACGGAATCCGAGGCGGAACTGCACCAAAAAGCGGATGACCTGGGGTTTCCCCTGGTGATGAAGACTCGCCGCCTCGGCTACGACGGCTATGGAACGACGGTGGTGCAGACATCGGCGGATCTCGTCGCCGCCTGGGACGGCTTTCGACGGGCCCCGGTGTTGCTGGAGGAGTTTGTGCCCTTTGCAAAGGAATTGGCCATCATGGTGGCCCGTTCGGCTAGCGGAGATGTGGCCCTCTACCCCACGGTGGAGACGGTGCAGGTAAACCAGATCTGTCGGCGCGTCATCGCTCCAGCCGCCGTCAGTGCCGCCGTGGCGGATACCATGGCCAGCCTGGGCCGCACTCTGGTAGAACAGCTAGATTTAGTCGGTATTGTGGGGATGGAGTGTTTCCTCACCGCTGATGATCGGGTGTTGGTAAACGAAATCGCCCCCCGCACCCACAATTCTGGCCACTACAGCCTCGATGCCTGCGAAACCTCCCAGTTTGAGCAGCAGTTGCGGGCCGTGGGCGACTTTCCCCTAGGATCGCCCCATCTGACTTGCCCCCAGGCGGTGATGGTGAATCTGCTGGGGTTGGCAGACACGGAAGCTAACCATCAACACCGGATCGCCACCCTGCGCCAGCGCCCCAACGCCACCCTGTATTGGTATAACAAGGGCCTTCGACCTGGACGCAAACTGGGCCACATCACCCAACGACTGGAGGCAGGCGCGGATCCCCTAGCCGTCGCTAAGGCTATCGAAACCCTGTGGTATGGCCTCCCCTGATCCCATAGGTCTGATTAGCCCGATTTGTTACCTTTGGCGAGCATTCGCCGGACAGCATCGGTTATCCCATGATACGGAGGGTCTGGGGATAGGTAAAATGGGAAAAAGGTGTTCTCGCAACCTAATATCGAGGTCTAGGGATACGTCGGTAGCTTAGGCGAATGTTGCGATCTATTGCAACAGGGCGTGGGATGGCCCAATCTGCTCCCCGAACCCCAGGCATTATGCTAAAACGCTGACATGGCACATTACAGGTTAACGCGATTGATTGCCCGCTGTTCCCCTGCCCCTGGTTTTATCGCCCCCAGACCATGGTCTGAGCTTTACCCTCAGGGTCGTCAACATTTACCTACGGTGGGGCCATGACCATGAAGCGCATTGTATTTATCCTGGGCGTTTTAGACGATGAGGATGTAGATTGGCTCATTGACGTCGGCCAACGTCGAGAACTCAAACCAGGGGAAGTGCTGATCTACGAAGGTCGGCCCTGTGACTATCTATTTTTAATTCTGGATGGCTGCCTGGAGGTATCGGTACAGGCCCTCAGTCAACAGCCCGTTGCCCAACTGGCCAGCGGCGAAGTTGTGGGCGAGATGTCCTTTGTCGATGGGCTGCCCCCTTCGGCAACGGTCATGGCCGTTGATGCCGCCGTTGTGTTGGGCATTAATTTGGATCAACTGCGCCAAAAACTGCAACAAGATACCTGGTTTGCAGCCCGATTTTACAAGGCACTGGCGATCCTCTTGTCCAGTCGGTTGCGCAGTACCGTAAAACACCTACAGGGGGAGCATTGGCGGCCTGTGTACCTAGGGGATGAAGTCGGTATTGAAGAAATGGGGGATCTCCTCTCGATGGGCAACATCCGCTTCAATTGGTTGCTGAAACGACTACGGGATACTCGTTCTAACCCCTGGGATGCCATTGAAGACCCAGAACCCGATCTTCCCTAAGGCAAGTCCCTCACAAAGCCCTAACCAGCCCAGGTGGAACCTAGGACGAGCCCCCCTCTTTCATTCCCCTGCCGACATGCCCCACGCCTAGGTTTGACGCTCTATTTCATTCATCTTCTACTTCGTTCATCTTCGATCAAAATCTGGAGGTACACTAGAAAGCAATCGTTCCTTCCCATCTGTGGCTCCTTTCAGTACTGAGGTCAACGCATTTCTCTGTGTTCGAGTATGGCATTACACAACAAGCTGAGTAACATCCTGATCGTTGAAGACAGCAAAGGCCGCCGAGAAATTACCCTAGATGGGTCGGTCTATTCGATTGGCCGCGACCCCAAGTGTGACATTCGGCTGTCATCTCAGTTTGTCTCGAGGCATCACGCCACCTTGGTACAGCTCCCCAAGGATGATGACACCTTTTATTACCGCATCGTAGACGGCAACCTCAAGGGTAAGCCCAGCGCCAATGGCATGTTGATTAACGGGCGCAAGCTCCTAGCCCACGACCTAATTAATGAAGACGAGATCGTCTTTGGCCCCCAAGCTCGAGCCATTTACTACCAGCTCAAACGCGATACCCAGTCTACCCTTCCCCCCGATGAATTTGACATCACCCTCATCAGCCCAAACATGGTAGAAGAGGGAGAGGATGGGGCATCCACCAATGATTAATCCTTCTGTCTAAATCACCCTGGCGAGCTAAATCACCCTGGCGAGGTCATCTCTGAATCTAGGCCCTAGGGCGTAGATTCATCGCATCTCACCCAGAGGTGAGTACATCGGTGTCACCCCAGCGAACGCTTCGCAAGGACACTCGTCACCATCGACCCGGAGACGGGATAGTCCTCCTCCTACTCATCTAGCAACACCGACGGATTGCCAGGTACCGTAGCCGGTTGGCTAGGTCGGTTGGGGATGTGATGCCCTAGGGAACTACTGCGGCTTCGGCCATCATTCCCCTTGCCCTGGGCGATGGGCACCGTGAAGTGAAACTGGCTACCCTGGTTTTTGCCCGCCGATTCTGCCCAGATTGTTCCCCCTAGACCTTCGATGATCTGGCGGCACATTGCGAGCCCCAGCCCAGTGCCCCCAGCGGTACGACGCAGGGCTCCTTCCTCCTGATAAAACCGATCAAACACCGCATCAAGGCGGCTTGGTTCGATGCCGCGCCCGGTGTCGGCAATGGTGACCTGGAGGTGGGTGGGGCTAGATCGAGTCACCTGAATCGTGATTTTGCCAGCGGCGGGGGTAAACTTGCTGGCGTTATCCAGCAGTTTGACGAGCACCTCCACCAGCCACTCCCCATCCGCCCGCACGAGGGGCACAGATTTGGGAATTTTTACCTTAATGTGGGATACCGGAGAACCATTGTTGTGGGCATTAACGCTGCTCAGGGCTAGATCCACACATTCCTGAATGGAGAGGGATTCTAGGTTCCACTCCACCCGCCCACTCTCCAATTTTGAAAGGGTGAGGAAGTCCTGCACCAGCTTGCGCATGCGCTCTGCATCCTCTAGGGCGGCCTGAATCATCACCTGGCGTAGTTCGGCGGGCATGTCCGGCTCGGTGGATAGGCTCTCCAGGCAAACCTGAATCGTAGATAGGGGCGTGCGCAGTTCGTGGCCCGTAATGGCAATCAGGTTGGCCCGCGTCAGATCGAGGGCTTCGAGCTGGCGGTTGAGATCTTGCAGATGGGTGTAAGCCTCGGCCTGGATGATGGCCACGCTAAGCTGAGCGGCGATGGCATCCACGAGGGCCTTATCGTCCTCCGTCCATTCGTAGGGATTGGCTTGGCAGTGGTGCAGCTCGATCATGCCCACCAGTCTCCCCTGGTAGGTCAGGGGAGCAATCAGCCAAGACTGAATCCGCCACCGATCTAGCAGCAACCGAATGGCATCGAGTTCGTAGCGAAAGGGCGACTCTGGATCGTGGGTATCGGGGATGCTGATAATTTCCTTCGTGTCCTGCACGTAGTCGAAGAGGGGACTCGTCGCCAGGGGCCAGGTTTCCCCCAGCAGAGATTCCACCATGGGTTGGCGATGCTCATGCTCGATGGTGGTGGCGTCGTCGGTGGCCGCGCAGGGATAGATCAGGCAACGACACACGTTCAGGGCTTGCCCCAACTCCGAAGCCGCCTTTTCAAAAATTTCTGTGGCGTCTAAGGATTGCCGAATCACCGAGGTGATTGAGTTCACCAGGCGCTCTCGTTGTTCTTGGGCCGCAATAGCTTTGTAAGCCTTGAGCAGCTTGTACTGCCCCGCCTGAAGGTAGGTCACCAGGCGTTGGGTAAAGGGATCGGGTGTACCTTTACCGTCTAGACGCTCCGAAGGAGTGGTAGTGGGATCCAGGTAGCGTGCCTTGGCCACCTGCACCTTGTTAAGGATGTTAGGCCGGTACTGGGCAATGCGGTCTAACAAAATCTCCGCTGACCGCTGAGTCACGTAGGGATCCTGAGTCCAGATGCCCTCAAAGCGACGGTTTTGATCGAGGGAAGGTCGTTCGGGATCGTCGTGGAAAGGCCGTTCTCGACAGATTAGGCAAGCTTGATAGTTCTCGCTAATTACCACCAAATGCCACTCATGAACTAGGGCATCTTCGGCATCGAAGGCGATGGTTTCGTAGTTTTCAGAACGGCTCGTGAAGCTCGTACCCGCCGCCGACAACACGTAAAGTTGGTCACTCAGTTCCGCAATGCGCAGGTAACGACTGGCCTCTTGCAGATAAAAACGTTCTTGCTGAAAGCTAGCAATCACCAAAGCACCGCCCACACCAGCCAAAATATGGTCTTCCATGGCATGGGACAGAGCTGTTAACGATGTCTTGAAGTAGAGTCTAGGTCGAAGCTGGGGAATTGTCGTTAACAATTCTTCCACTACAGATGTGGAATTGCTCATAGTTCAAGCCAGGGAACCGTGATTGCCATCTCGCCCTAGGGTTGCTTAGGCTAAGTCAACCCCCTGCGATTGCTGACTTCGCAGTCATTACTCCCCCCTAGCCTACCAGTTGACGGCATGGCCTTAGCACTTTGTAACCTTTCGCCAAAATTCGTGAGGGAGGGTCATCCTTTGCAACCTAGGCCACCTAGCCACCACTGAGATCCAGGCCGTTGTATGCACTCATGGCCTTCTCCACACCATCCGTCAGGCTTTTCTCCAAGGCTCGCACCGCCACATCCACCACCTCATCCATGGTCTGCCGCTCGGCCTTAGAAAAGTTACCCAGTACATGGGACACCACCGCCTGATCTCGTTCGGCTTCGGGACGAACCGCGCCAATACCAATGCGAAGACGGCAAAAGTCCTGGGTTTTGAGGTGGGCAATGGCCGACTTCATGCCGTTGTGCCCCCCCGCCGACCCCGCTAGCCGCAGCCGCAGTTTACCCACAGGCAAATCCATGTCGTCGTACACCACCAGCACCGAACTAGGAGAAAGCTTGACCCAATCCAGCACCGCCCGAATGGACTGCCCCGAACGGTTCATATAGGTCAGAGGCTTCAGGAGATAAACTTTCTGGCGATGGAGCGCTACCCCTGCGCCATACTCCCCCTGAAAGCGGCGCTCCTCCTTCAGGGGGATGGCCCACCGTTTGGATAGTTGATCCACCACATCAAAGCCAATGTTGTGGCGAGTCCCCGCATACTTGGGGCCAGGGTTCCCTAGCCCCACAATCAAGCTGATCGGAAGTCGCTCCGGAGCAGCAGAAGCGTCAGTCATAGCACCAAGGTAAGTTCTCTAAACGAAAGGGTGAGCTACAAATCTTAAGCCTCAACTGAATCCATCTCAGCCATTGACTAGGTCGGGGCGTTATTCTCGGAGTCAGGGGCCACCGCTTCAACATTCGCCGCCTCAGAATTCGCTGCCTCAGACGAGTCCTCAGCCGTTTCACCGCCCGTTCCTTCAGCCGCTGTGCTGGTTTCAGGCTCAGGGGTTGCCGCCGGGGCCGTTGCAGTCGGTTCAGGTTTAACCACAATCTCCTCAGGGGACTGGTTCTCCTGGGGGGAGAGCGCTTTAGAAGGCTGCGGATCGAGGGTGGCCTTCATCGGACTGTTGACAACCTTCTCAATCTGCTGGGCTTCCTTCTTAAATTCCTCCTCAAATTCCTTGGAGGCATCCTGAAAGCCCTTGATGGCCTTACCCAAGCTGCGCCCGATTTCTGGCAGCTTTTTGGGGCCGAACACCAGCAGAGCCAGCACCAAAATCACCGCCATCTCCGGCAGGCCAATTCCAAATACGTTCATACGACGACTCCTACCCACAAGGGATAAACCATAACCACAGACCTCTCCCCATTATGCCGGGGAGAGCCCTGCAAGCCGAACCTAACCCACTAAAAAGGGGGCTGGCCCGGAGAATGTCCGCACTCGCCCCCTAGGGTTATGTTGAGCGGTTTTACCTTAGAACAGCTAACCTACATGCCGATGCTGCGCCAATCGACGTCAAAGCTATCGAGGATGATGGAGGAGTTGTAGAGCTGGAGAATAATCAGCAAGAAGACGAAAAACAGACCAATGAAAACCGCCATCAGAGGGGTGGTACCCCAGCCAGGGGCCACTTTCCCGTATTCAGAATTGAGGGGCTTGAGAACATCTCCCAACCAAGTCCGTTGTGCCATGGATCCTTCCGCTATCAATACTTTAATAGTTCGTAATATTATATGATGGAGAGGTTTCCCCCTCTCATAAAGTTTATGGAACCCGCAACAGTTCTTATCATTTCCGTCGCGACGGTACTCGTCGCCGTCACCGGATTTGCGGTCTATCTCTCCTTTGGGCCTCCATCCAAGCAACTGGCGGATCCCTTTGATGAGCACGAAGATTAACCTGCGGTTGTCCTGAACCGCCTAGGGCAATCTGGTATCGTGCTGCCCCATCGCTGAAGCCCCATCCGTCGAAAGTGCATTATAAAGTGCATTATTCGATCACAGCGCCATCGACCTGGGCTTGGAGCTTGGCTATGCCCAGATATTTCGTAGTCATAGGTGCTTAGATTCAGTGCTATGATAGGTAACCTGTGCTTTGCATGGTAGCCCTTTGGGCTAGCTGTTTTGACCCCTAACATTTTGCTGTCCTTGACCTATGATTAAGCTCCGCCTCAAGCGTTTTGGCAAAAAAAGAGAAGCTAGCTACCGCATCGTAGCTATCAATAGCGACGCTCGCCGTGATGGTCGTCCCCTCGAAGAGCTGGGCTTCTACAACCCCCGCACCGACGAAACCCGTCTGGATGTTCCTGGCATTGTGCGCCGCCTCCAGCAGGGAGCACAGCCCACCAAAACCGTGAAGCACATCCTCGAAAAGGCCGATGTTTTCGAGCAGCTTAAGGCTCAAGCCTAGTCCCCTATCGGATCGACAGCATGAGTAGCCCTGACTTTTCTGGCCTGGTCAAGTTTTTGGTGGAGCCTTTCTTGGATACGCCATCAGCCTTGCGGATTGACTGTGAGCAAAATGCCGCTCAGTCAAAGGTCTGGATTCGGGTGGCGTTCAGCGGCGACGAACGGGGCAAGGTTTTTGGCCGAGGTGGGCGTAATATTCAGGCTATCCGTAACGTGGTTCGGGCTACGGCAGCCCTCTGGGGGTGGTCCGCATACTTTGATGTCTTCGGTAGCGCAGGTCAGGAAGGTGCTGCGAGCCATGAGCAGAGCCGCCCTCCCCGCCGCCCTTCCCAAAAACCCAAGCCTCAGCTCAAGCCTAAAACCTAGGTCTTAGTTAGGCATCTTTAAATTCTGCGGTGTTTTGCCGTTTAGTGCTGCGTTCATGACCTCCACCCTTCGGATTGAAATTCCCAAGCCCGATGGGGCCATGGCACTGTCTGGCTACCGCAGTGAGAACTTCAAGCTCTTGGCCCAGCAAACCGGGGCATCCCTGGTTTTGAGGGGACAGGAGCTTTTGATTTCGGGTACCGAGGCCACAGCGGAGCGAGCGCGACGCTTGGTGGAAGCCCTAGAACCCATCTGGGGGCAAGGGCAAACGGTCACCAGTGCCGACATCATGACCGCCTGCCACGCCCTCGACACCAACCAGGTGGAGGAGCTTCAGGCCATCCACCAAGACGTGGTTGCCCGTACCCGTCGGGGTGAGGTAGTCCGGGCCAAGACCTTTCGGCAAAAGCAATACATCAAAGCCCTCCGTAGCCACGATCTGATTTTTTGTGCGGGGCCAGCGGGTACGGGCAAAACCTTTTTGGCTACCATGGTCGGGGTGCAGGCCCTGCTCAACAACGAGTTTGAGCGGCTGATCCTAACCCGTCCGGCGGTGGAGGCGGGGGAACGGCTGGGCTTTTTGCCGGGGGATCTCCAGCAGAAGGTCAACCCCTACCTGCGGCCCCTCTACGATGCGCTGCATGAGTTGGTAGATCCTGAAAAAATCGCCAACCTGATGGAGCGGGGCATTATCGAAGTGGCCCCCTTGGCCTACATGCGGGGGCGCACTCTCAGCAATGCCTTTGTGATTTTAGACGAGGCCCAAAATACCACCCCGGCCCAAATGAAAATGGTGCTGACCCGCCTAGGGTTCCACTCCCGCATGGTGGTTACGGGCGATACAACCCAAACGGATTTACCCGATTACCAAGCCTCCGGGCTTGCCGTGGCCCAGCAGATTCTTCAACGGGTAGAGGGGATCGCCTTCTGCAAGCTCAACCAAAGCGACGTGGTGCGCCATCCCCTGGTGCAGCGCATTGTGGCCGCCTACGAAACCCATGATGTCCAAAGGGCCAAGCGTTCATCCAGCTAGGTCTTGTCCCACGCCGCTTTTAGGGATGCGAGTCCCTCCTGGGCCTACGCTCTCAGTTCTATGGCCGTAGGCAGGCTAGTTGAGACATTGCTCCTTTAAAGGTTAGAACGTTAAAGGTTAAAGGTTAGAACGTTAAAGGTTAGAACTGGAGTTTAGACTAAGGCCAAAGGAAAAAGCAGCCCGAGTCTTGCTCGGGCTGCTTTTTAGCCGAAGCTGAGAAAGCACAACCAATCTCGGCAAAGGCTTATGACTTACGATAGCTTGTCCGGATTTCGACAACGCGC
>JBIPSI010000053.1:0-19999 GCA_044070495.1 Spirulina sp.
GAATGAGCGAGATGAGGAAAGAGAACGAGCGGCTCGCCGAGCTAGAATCCAAAATCGATGGATCGTTCTTCAAGCACGGTATTTACTCGAACCCGGTGCCGAAGTCGAAACAGCCCTAGGGGATTTTGTGCGGTTTTTGCAAGAGTATGGCGAGCTTTAGCCAAGATCCCAGGGTTCTGCAAAGAGGCCAATGCACGACCGCAAAACCTACGGTAGAACCCTGGGATCTTTAAATATGGGATCTTTTAATAACGGATACCCTGCGTTGGGTTCTGCTTCGCGCCACCCAGCCTACTCACTTTGCGATCTACTGACCCTACAATTAGGCAATTTGTTCGGGCAAAACGTAGAGGAAGACTTCTAGTTTGCTGAGGGCATCGGCGACTTGTTGGGCGGCGGCTTCTGGGGTGATGGGCTCTAGGGTAATGAGGTTAATGGGATGGGTTTGCTGCCAGAAATTAACCAGGGCGGCGAAGGGTTGGGGGCCATTCCAAAGCTGAAGCAATAGGGCAACCACATCGTAGCTAATGGAAACGGGGTTGATGGTTGGCAAACTCAGAAACGTGCTGATGACAAATGACCCATTTTGTTGAATGGCTTCTAAGGCGGCTTTTTGGAAGGCTTCTGTGCGTAGTTGGGGATGCAGCGTGACCTGCGACCGCAGCCAATCCTCCAGTGTCCATTCGGCTACGGGTAAGGGTTCTGGGCCTTGGCGGGGATGGGTACACCAAAAGTCTAGAAGCCGATGCACTGGGTTCAATAATTCATAAATAGTGAGCATGGTTTCTGGCGTACTTTCTGATAGACCCATTGCCAGATAGCTTGGTAAATTATCAGGCTCTTGAAAAAGATCTGTAAGATTCCATCGCCGCCATTCCACCATGCTTAGGAACTCTAGATTAGCTCGTCGCAGGCCATCAAACATATCGCTAATGCGATAGCCTTGGTCTCCCTTTAGTAATTGGTTGGCCAACAAAAATTCTTTATTATTTTCCTTTTCAGGGTCTTCTAATTTTGGATTCCAGGTCATTTTCTTTAGGAAAACATCTGGTTTTAGTTCCTTCATTATTTCGATCACGATGGGAATCGCCATTTCCTCCGCATCTTCTTCCATTAAACCCATTAGACCAAAGAGTTCCTGAGCCTGGAAGAAGGTTTGGCGCTGAAGGGAACTGTGTAGGTTGGTGCGAATAATACCCTCTGGCTTAAGGACAGACTTAAAGGCTGAGAGCCCTTGGGCAATATCGTCGAAAAAGTAGAGTGTTTCATCGCAGTTAATATAATCAAACTGGATGCCAAGCTGAGCGATATCCTCAATGGCAAGCACATGAAACTCAGCACAGTCTTGATAACCGTGATAGGCAAACCGCTGCTGGGCGAGTTCAATGGATCGGGGGGAGAGATCAACCCCAATCACCTTAGCGTCAGGATTGGCTTTGGCAAGGGCGAGGGCTTTATAACCTGTGCCACACCCCGCATCTAGAATCACCTTGTTAGCGGTTTCAACCACACGGCGTTTTTGCAGGTAATAAGGCGTCGCTAAATTCAAAATAAATAGCTCATTGCCCACCTCCCTAGGATCTTTTTCGATGGGATAGCGGGGATAGGGGCCAAAATCAAACTGCCGCCGCATCCGTTCTAAAAATTCTGCTTGGGATTCTGAGGAAGAGTTAGTCATTGTTTAGGTTATCGTCAACATAAACCTATTGTATTCACGAACTCCAAAGCTGAACTGCGATATTGTTTGAGATAAGAATCCGATTTGGTTGACGGACAAAGCTTGCCAGAACCCAAATCCGTGGAGGTTGTGGCCATGGTCGTGGGCTACTGTGAATTTCTCAGGTCTTTGCCTCTATGGTAGCTGAGTCTCCAGATCCCAGGGTTCTACCGTGGGTTTTGCGGTCACACATTGGCGTTGCAGAACCCTGGGATTTTAATAAGGGGTACCCGGTGTTGGGTTCTACTCCGCGTCATCCGACCTACTTGCCTCACCTACAAACTGTGGAATCTCCTAAGCTGTGGCAGACTACAAGCTAATAAAAAAGGCCACCCTACAGAAGGACAGCCTTTAAGTAAAAGTAACTAATCAATCAGTTAATTAGTTACAAGCTTCGGTGTTAGTGTTGCTCGCAGTAACGTTGGTGTCAGCTGCTTGTGGGCTATTCAGTGTAGCAACAGGGACACTACCTCGACCTGGGTTATTTGCAATACACAGCACAGCAGTTGTGGTTGCATTATTAGCTGAATCAAGCAGGGTGTAGGTCACGCCAGTATACGAAAGAAGCGCATCATCTAAGGGGCGTGCAGAAACAAATGCTGAGTTACCAAGGTCGCCACCAGTTGGTGCCTCTACATCGTTAATATCGGTGTCCGCAGTACCTTTGCCATAGGCATAAAATTCGGTTTTGGATTGAATACCCAAACCCAATCGATCAATGCGATCAGCAAAAGTTCGGTTTTCCAATCGGTAGGCCTGTTGACCACGGTTGATGGAGCCGACGTAGGTGGTGGCTTCAGACTGACGGGCGCGGTTGGCCTGGTTGAGGAACGCAGGCAGAGCGATAGCGGCCAGAATACCGATGATGATGATAACCACCAGTAGTTCAATCAAGGTGAAGCCGCCGTCTTCTTTCTTTTGGATGAGGTGTTGCAGCAGCTTGAAGTTCCAAGTGGATTTCATAATGGGGTGTCTCCTTGGGAAGCAGGTATAGTTTGTTCGCTTCTTTGACTAACTTACCCACGGGTTTCGGGTTTCATATCATCCCCCCAACTTTTTTTTGAGTTAAGCCGTCCTAAAACCCAGTTCAGCGGTTGAAAGCCCTTTGAATAAAGGGCTTCAAGATTTTGTGTGAATTTGTAAATTTAGGCGGATTTGGGGTCTTGCTGGCTACCCTGAGCTTTGCCTTCACCCTAAATCCCTCTCCCAAGCTGGGAGAGGGACTTTGAAGGACTTCCGGTTCCTCTCTTCTCTCTGGGCTGCTATGTATACATAAGTCCTTGACGTAGACGCTAGAGGGAATCGATCCCCCCTTTCCCCCCTTAAAAAGGGGGGAACCGGAGTCAAAGCCCCCCTTTTTATAGACGCTTGCGGCTTCCCGCAGGGTAGGGGGATTTAGGGGGATCTCCGATGAGGCTCGTCAAAGGGTTAGTAGACCTGACTCCTACTCTGAGTCGGGGGACTCTCCAGCAGGGGCGGGGGCTAGGGGCGGCGGCGGGGCCACAATGGGGGCTGGCGGCGGGGGCGGAGCCACAGGGGCGGGGGCGGCTACAGGGGCAGGAGCCGTAATGGGAGCCGGGGCAGCAACGGGAACCGGAGCCACCGGATCGCTGGGAGCCGCAACGGGGGCTGGGGCCGCTGCCGGGGGATCAATAGGATTGGCGCTAGGTGTGGGAGCTGGACGACGGGTGGAGGCGGGTTCTGCGGGGGCCGACTCACCGCCATCTCCGCTGCGGGAGCGGCTGGGGGATGAATCGCGATTATCTTCGCTAGCGGTCTCTGATGCAGGAGAAGGTTGGGATTGACGGCTAGAGGCGGGCCGCCCTTCACTGGATGAGTCATCGGATCGAGAGGAACTCCGATCAGCAATGACCCGACTGGGCTTGATGGGCTGGGCCTCAACGGTGGCTTCCCGTCCGCCAAGGCGGGGCACCGATGGGAACTGCTCTACCGGGATATCGTCGGCAATTTGCGACATAAACATGCGCCAGATGGCCGCTGAGGTGGTGCTGGCTCCATTGCTGGGGCTGCTGTCGTCGTTGCCCATCCACACCCCCGTCGCCAGTTGGGGAATGTAGCCAATGAACCACAGGTCGCGGTTCTTTTCGGAGGTGCCGGTTTTACCCGCCACGGGCCGACCGATGTAGGCGTTGCTGCCCGTGCCCCCCTCCACCACGCTGCGGAGCATCCAGGTCATGATGGCGGCGGTATCGGCATCGATGGCTTGCTCGGCCCTTTGGGAGGCATCGGTTTCGTAGATGACTTCGCCCTGACGGTTCAGCACCCGCCGAATGCCGTGGGTGGGCAAATGGCGACCCTTATTCGCCAGGGTGCCGTAGGCGCTGGTGAGTTCCAGCAGGTTCACCTCCGAGGCTCCTAGGGCTAGGGAGTAGGTGCCCAACAGGGGCGACTCGATGCCCATTTTTTGGGCCACCTGAATCACCGGGTCAAAGCCCACGTCCACCAAGAGCTTCACGGCCACAATATTGATGGAGTTGCGCAGGGCCTTAAGCAGATCGACATCGCCGCTAAAGCTGCCACCGTAGTTTTTGGGTTCGTAGCCATCTACTACGTAGCGGGCGTCGGTATAGGTTTTGTAGGGGGAGAATCCGGCGGCGATGGCCGTGGCATAGACAAAGGTTTTGAAGGTGGATCCGGGCTGGCGCTGGGCCTGGGTGACTCGGTTAAACTGGCTTTCGTTGAAGTCGTTGCCGCCCACCATGGCCTTGATTTCGCCATTGCGGGGATCTACGGCCACTAGGGCGACTTGCTCGATGCCCTGCCAGCCGCTATAGCGCTCGATGGCCTGATCCACGGTGGCTTCGGCCTTGCGCTGCCAGCCTACATTGAGGGTGGTTTCCACGGTCAGCCCCCCAGCGGCCAGTTGTTCGGGGGTCAACAGTTGTTCGAGTTGTTTTTCAACGTAGATGGTGAAGTAGGGGAACTCGCTGTAGAGGAACTTGGGTTCGTTGGGGGTTACCTCCACAGTGTCGGCTAGGGCAGTATCGGCCTCGGTGGGGCTGATGGCTCCGGTGGCCAACATGCGCCGGATGACGCGATCCCGTTGGTTACGGGCGGCTTCGGGGTTCACCTCTGGAGAATAGAGACTGGGGGCCGGGGCCATCCCGGCAATCAGGGCCGCTTCGGCGACGGTGAGCTGTTCTAGGGGTTTGCCGAAGTAAATCCAGGCGGCATCGGCCACCCCGTAGGCACCGGATCCTAGATAGACCAGATTGAGGTAGCGCTCCATAATCTGGCTTTTGGTCAGATCTTGCTCAAGCTTGTGGGCCATCAAAATTTCGCGGGCCTTGCGCTGAACGCTGCGCTCTTGGCTGAGATAGACAATCCGGGCCAACTGCTGGGTGATGGTGCTGGCCCCTTCCACTACTTCCCGCTGCCGCAGGTTCGACCAAACCGCCCGCGTAATGCCGCGATAATCCACGCCCCGGTGATCATAGAAGCGCTGATCCTCCGAAGCGATGAAGGCGGCGATGAGGTGATCGGGAATCGACTCGTAGCTGCTGGTTTCGCGGGAGGCGGGGCCAAGCTTTTGCAAAATCGCCCCATCCGCCGAAATCATGGTGATGGTGCCGTCCCGCTGATAGGTGAGAGCCTCTTCAGACTCCGGCAGATCGGCCCAGGTGGTTTGCACCAGCCGATAGGTGCGGGTGGCACCCCCCGCCAGCAGGGCCGTGGTCACCATCACGGCGGGGAGCACAAGGGCGCGAAACCGAGGACGGCGCGGTCGAGTTGGGGGAGGGTTCTCCGGCGTTGAAGGATCTGGCACGTAGGCCGCCACCCGCCGCTGAGAGGGCATGGTTCTGGCGTAATCTGTCGGCTCCACGGGGGAAGCCGAACCATGGTGCGAAAACAGCCGATTTAACCAGGACTGTGTCATGCTTGTGCGGCCCTCTACCACGTCAACACCGAACCCAGACCATCCCCAGGGGCAACCGTAATCTCTACCCCCGGTGTGTTGTCTGTGCGTTGCCGTCCTTGGAACGTGATCCCCATGGCCGACAAAGCTAAAGAGCACTTTAGGGGGTTTCTAGGATTTCTTCAAGGGTGATAAGGTCGGATGCTGACATCTATCACCACCTGGGCCTCACCGATGGCGGTGGTGAGGACGACCCGCTATGGCCCAGCCTACCTATAGCCCAGCGTGGCCGAGGGCCAATCCGGTAACCAGCATCCCCAAGACCAAAAAGGGCTGGGCGCTGGCCTGATATTTCACATCGTTCTTGAGGGGATCCCGCAGGAAATACATATCCTGGAAGGTGATTTGGGGAATGATCAGCAGCACCAGCAGCACGGCGTAGAGATTTTGGTGAATCGCCATCAGGTAGGCGGCGACCCCACCCTGGAAAATGTCGATCATTAGCACGCAAATCCACGCGGCGGTGGTAACGCCAAACATCACGGGCAGCGACTTCAAGCCCATCTGCCGATCCCCCTCCACACTTTTGAAGTCGTTCACCACGGCGATGCCCAGCCCCGCCAAGCTGTAGAACAGGGTGAGGACGACAATTTTCCAGGTCAGATCGCCAAATAGAGCATGGCCCGCCCACCAGGGTAAGGCAATGTAGCTGGCCCCTAGGGCGTAGTTCCCCAGCCAGCCGTTTTGCTTCAGCTTCAGCGGCGGTGCGGAATAAATATAGGAGACCAACGACCCGCCAATGGCCAGGGCGGTGATGGTGGGGAAGTCGTGCCCCGCCCAGCGATCTAGGCCAAAGGCGACACCAATTCCCGCCGCCAACAGCACCACAATTTGAGTGGCCACCTGGGGTACCGAAATGGCCCCAGAGGGAATGGGACGGTAGGGTTCGTTAATGGCGTCGATTTCGCGGTCGTAGAAGTCGTTGAGGGTTTGGGTATAGCCCGTCAGCAGCGGCCCCGACATCAGCATACAGGCAGCGGAAATCAACACATACTCAGGTGTCCAGCGAAAGCCGCCCCCGGAAGCGGCCCCACACACGACCCCCCAAATTAGCGGAATCCAGGTAATCGGCTTCATCAGTTGGAGGCGAATCTTCCAGATCGAGGTTTCGCCAGATTTGGCCCCCTTCATCCCTAGCAACTGACGGGCGGTGCTGCCTTCCTCTGGGGTAGCGGTTTCGGGCGTGTCCTCGGTGGGCAACGGAGATGACGGTTCAACCATGGTGAGATTTACCTACTACAACTGCGACGGACAAGCTCTGTTTATTATGCCGAGGGGATGCCGTTCAGGGAAACCTTTTGGAATGTTGACACCACAGGTTTCGATGACGAGGGAACCCCAAGGAAACCCAAGTTGCCTGGAGTACACTAGAACCTAATGCTTCCCTAGGTCGCGCCATGGTTTACAGCAACTATCCCCAGCCGCCATCGGAAACCCTGCCCACGATGTACGACCTGCCCAGTGAAGATCCACAGGATTTGGATCTACCGGAGGAAGAGTATCCTAGGCCGCCGTCGGAAACGCTGCCCACGATGGACGACCTGCCCAGCGAAGACCCGGAGGAACCAGGGTTGCCTGACGAATTTCACGATTTTCAACCCAAATTGCTGCGGGAGACCTGCCAATCGCCCGTTTACCCCGCCCAAGAGATGTTTATGGGCGCGGATTTGAACCTGTACTACGACGTGCGCCATATCGGCTGGTACAAACGGCCCGACTGGTTTTTGGTGCTGGGGGTGCCCAAAGCCTCCAACCAAACCGACCTGCGCCGCAGCTATGTGATTTGGCAGGAAGGGGTGAGTCCGTTTTTGGTAATTGAGTTGCTCTCCCCCGGCACCGAGGCCGAAGATCTGGGCCAAACCCGGCGGGAGGTGAATCAGCCGCCCACCAAATGGCAGGTCTACGAGCAAATCCTGCGCGTCCCCTACTACGGCCTGTTTGACCGCTACACCAACACCTTCCGGTTATTTCAACTCGTCGGCCCCCGCTATCAGGAGATTCATTTATCTGAACGGCAGTTTTGGTTTGAGGAGATGAAGCTTGGCCTTGGCGTCTGGCAGGGGCAATACCAAGGTACCGAGGGGCTTTGGCTGCGCTGGTACCAGGAAAATGGCGCTTGGGTGCCCACCCCCGAAGAACGGGCAGAGCAAGAAAGTCAGCGGGCTGAGCAAGAAAGTCAACGGGCCGAGCAGGAACGGCAACGGGCGGAGCAGGAATGCCAGCGGGCCGAGCAGGAACATCAACGGGCGGAGCGCTTGGCGGCTCAACTGCGGGCGTTGGGGGTCGATCCCGATTAGGATGTGGCGGAGAGGATTGCTGCAATCGCCCCATTGAAGGCTTCCGATGCCACTAGATGGGGCCAGTGGTTGCCGGGGATGGTCTGGGTCTGCAAATTGGTCAGGTAGCGGTGGTAGGGCCGCGTTTGCCAATCCATGCGGTTGAGGCCACCCTGGGGGAGTAGCAGATGGGTGGGGATGTCCAGGGATTCGGTTAGCCCAGCCCGGTTGAGGATGTCTTCAAAGACGCCATTGCGTGCGGCGAGGGCAAACTTGCTGCCCCAGGTGCCGTCGGGCTTTTGCTCCATGGCGGCATCAAAGACAGATTCTTGTAAAGGACTCCAGCCTCGGTATTGCTTGAGGCTTTGGGCTAGGGCGGCGGCGGCTTCGCGATTGGGGAATGGCCCCATCACCTTGAGGAAGGGCAGGGTGCGGTAGAAAATTGGCAGGGTAGGCCGAAACAGTTGGGGCAGGGTGTTGACGAAGAAGGGATCCACCAAAATCAACTGCTTTACCCGTTGGGGAGATTGTTTGGCCCACAGCAGCGCCAGCTTCGCCGCCCAGGAGTGAGCAATCACAGTGACGGGTTCCGTTAAGAGTGCATCGGCCAAGGCTTCCAAATCTGCCACGAATTCCAGGGCATCGTAGGCGGCGGGGTTGCCGGGTTTGCCGCTGTCGCCATGGCCGCGCAGGTCGGGGGCCAAACAGCGGTATTTAGACGAAAGGCTTTCCGCCAAGCTTTGCCATACCAAACCGTGATCCGCCAAACCATGCAGCATCAGCACAGGCTCACCGTTACCCCATTCGAGGTAGGACAAGGGCCCAGGGGCAGTGGTCAGAAGATGGCGTGACATCAGTAATTTTTGAATTTTGAATTTTGGACTTTGAATTTTGAACTACGGGGAATTCGGGGTTAGGAATTTTTCTCAGCCTGGGCTTGGATGGCGGTGATGGCGACGGTGTTGATGATATCGTCTACGGTGCAGCCTCGGCTGAGGTCGTTGACAGGTTTTTTTAGCCCTTGCAGGATGGGGCCGATGGCGATGGCTCCGGTTTCGCGCTGAACGGCTTTGTAGGTGTTGTTGCCCGTGTTGAGGTCGGGGAAGATCAGCACGGTGGCTTTTCCGGCCACTTGAGAGTCGGGCATTTTTTGGGAACCCACGGCGGCATCCACGGCGGCATCGTACTGGATGGGGCCTTCTAGGAGCAGGTCGGGGCGGCGTTCGCGGGCGATTTGGGTGGCTTGGCGTACCCGTTCCACGTCTTCCCCTTGGCCAGAGTCGCCGGAGGAGTAGGACAGCAAGGCGATCTTGGGTTCCACGCCAAAGGTGCGGGCGGTGTCGGCGGAGGAAATGGCGATTTCTGCGAGTTGTTCTGCCGTGGGGTTGGGGTTGATGGCGCAGTCGCCGTAGACCAAAACGCGATGCTCTAGGCACATGAAGAAGACTGAGGACACCACGGAAAAGCCCGGTTTGGTCTTCACAAATTGCAGGGCGGGGCGGATGGTGTGCTGGGTGGTGTGGATGGCCCCGGAGACCATGCCATCGGCGTCGCCCTTGTAGACCATCATGGTGCCAAAGTAGGACACGTCCATCATCACGTCGATGGCATTATCGAGGGTGACACCCTTGGCCTTCCGCAGTTCGTAGAAGGTTTCGGCATAATCCTGGAGTCGCTCCTCCTGGGCAGGGTTGAGGATGGTGATCTGATCCAGATCTAGGGTGATGGCGTGTTTGTTGAGAGCCTGCTGAATGTCGTGGTGGTTGCCCAGCAGGGTGATGTCCACAATGCCTCGGTTGAGGAGAATTGCCGCCGCCTTGAGGATGCGCGGATCGTAGGCTTCCGGCAACACAATGTGCTGGCGATCTCGCTTGGCCTGCTCCATCAGGTTGTAGGTAAACATTTTGGGCGTCATGCCCTGCACCCGTACGGCACTGATTTGCTTCTCCAGCCGCTCTAGGTCAACGTAGGTATCGAAGGCTTCGATGCTGAGGTTGATTTTTTCCCGGTCGTCGGGCAGCAGGGCACTGTGGACTTCGTTGACCTGGGCGGCGGTGGTAAAGGTGTCGGTCTTCACCGAAAGGATGGGCAGGGGGTTGGCGATGCCCTCAATCAACCGGGCAATGGTGGGGTCGGGCATCAGCCCCGCCGTTAGCAACAGCCCCGCCAGGGAAGGATAGCTGCTGGACTGGTGGGCCTGGAGCATTCCGGCGATGATGTCCCCCCGGTCGCCGGGAGTGATGATCAGGGCGTCCGGCTCCAGCCAGTTAAGGCTATTCTGCAACTGCATCGCCGCCACGATGCGGTTAGTGGCCAGGTTGCGGATCTGCCGATGGCCGTAGAGCACCTCCGCCCCAAGTTGTGCCGCAATATCCCGCACCCTGGGGCTACTCAGCCGATGCTGGTAGGGAATCACCGACAGCAGCCAGCCCCGTAGGCCAAAATGCTGAAACAGCGACGCCTTAATCGCCTCAATCTGATCTGGGTCGGCCTTGTTGATCACCACCCCCACCACATCGCAGCCGTGGCCCAGGTAGGCATCCACCGCCCGCTGCACGGGGTTAATCATTTCCTCCAGGGTGCGCCCGTAGGCACTGGCCAAAATCAACACCGGAGCCCCCAAGTTTTTGGCCACCTCTTGATTGAAGCCAAACTCAAAGGCCGAGTTCTCATCCAAATAATCCGACCCTTCGCACAGGACAAAATCCGCCCGACTTTCCAGCGCCTTGTACTTGCTGATAATCGTGTCAATCACCTCATCGGCCCGCTGATCCGCCAGCAAATCGTTCGCTTCGGGGGACAGCAACCCGTAGGACTCCTCGTAGCTTTGTTTCAGGTTGAAGTGAGTGATCAGTAGATCAATATCCTCGTCCCAGGTGGGATGGGCCGGGTCGGCGGAATGGGCCACATCCGGCACATGCACCAGGGGCCGAAAAAACTGCACCTGGGTGGTGCGCCGCAAAAGCAGCTCAATAATGCCGAGGGACACCAGCGCCTTACCGCTGCCGGCCTCGGTGGTGCTGATGTAGAGGGAGTGGGTCATGGCGCAGAACCTCCGCCCAGGATAGGCCACCCTTATTCAACACCAGCTCAGGGGAATCTCGGAATTTGTTAATGATGACTTCTAAATTCTACCGCCAGAGGCTTCAGCCATCCTCCGGCAGAATGGGGCTTGGCTCAAAGACGTTGAACAAGTCCCCGACTAGTCCCGAACTATAGGTGATCCAACCAAGGGCAAAGTTACAAACGGAGTTCCACAGGCGTTTTAGAAAGAGTTTTCCAGCACTCAAAACCAGGATAGAGACAGGAAAAGACGCCTTTCTTACTCCATCCTAAAGTCAAAAGGCCCAGCAAAAATACGCACTTAACAAAAGACACACGATCTTTTTAGCTATCTTGTTGTTAGCCTTCAATCAAGGCCAAAAGTTATCTAAAAAGACGAAGATTATCCAGAATCCACAACCAACAAAACACTTTTCTTACCTTTGCTCCGCCGATATAATGCTATTATGAGTTGTTGTGCTTAGTCGTGAAGAGATGGTCGCAACTTTAGTTTTTAAGGTAGATAAAAATGTTTTTTTAGAGCGTATTGACAAGCCAATTTTCACCATCGGTCGTAGTAATTCTGATCATGTTAAGCTGGATGGCAAGGGAATTTCTCGCGGCCATGCCACAATATACTATGCAAACAACAGCTTGTGGGTAATTGATGGCACTACGAAAGGAAAGGTTAGCACCAATGGAGTATTGGTAAACGGCTCTAAGATTACAGTTCATAAACTAAAGTCCTTTGATATTATTACTTTTTCTAGAGATATTCATGCCCTTTATTTAGAGGATAGACATGGTGACATAGATCCCCTTATGTTTTCCCAGTCTATTGCTAAGATTGTGGAGTTTATACAACGCAAAAATATTAGTGAAGCCGAAGCTGAAGTTCTGGGTGAAAAACTAGTTGAGGCGCATTCGACCTACCTAGGAAAAATCAATAATCCCTTTCTGGATGATCTAACTAGATTGCCTAATCGAAGCGCGTTTTTTGGTCGCGTCAAAAAGTCGATTGAATTTAGTCAGAAAATTTCTCAGGACTATAAATTTTCTGTTCTATTTATCGACCTCGATAGATTTAAGGTGATCAACGATAGTCTGGGTCATCTCATTGGCGATAGATTTCTAGTGTCAATTTCAGAAAAGATTAATCACTGCATTCGCGAGTCGGACATGATCGCACGATTGGGGGGTGATGAGTTTGCCGTTTTGCTCGATGATCTCAATAATTTCGATGAGGCTATTGCCATCGCTAAGCGGATTCAAAATATTCTAGCAGAGCCATTAAGCATAGACCAGCATGAACTGTATCCTAGCCTGAGCATTGGTATCGCCCTGAGTTCATTGGGGTATCAAAGCGTTGAGGAGATTATTCGAGATGCAGACACAGCCATGTATCATGCCAAAAAGACTGGGCGCTCACGCTTTGTCGTTTTTGATGAGAAAATGCATCAGGAAGCCTCGGAACTGATGCGGTTAGATAGCGATTTGCGAAAGGCTCTAGACAACCAAGAACTACAGCTTGTTTATCAGCCTATTGTTTCTATCTTAGAAAGAAGAGTCGTTGGTTTTGAGGCATTGATACGATGGGAACACCCACAACTTGGCCCCATTAGCCCAGCAACATTCATCCCCATTGCCGAGGAAACTAATCTGATTTATCGCATTGGTAACTGGGTCTTAACAGAATCCTGTAAGCAGCTACAGCAATGGGCTTGTAATCCAGCCATCATGCCCGATTTATCGATTAACGTTAATCTTTCATCTAAGCAACTTACAGACGCCAACCTAGTCAAGACTATCAAGCAGGCTCTGCATCAATATAATCTTCATCCTAAAAGACTCAAGCTAGAGGTGACGGAAAGCATTCTCATGGAGAATGGGACGCAATCTATCCAGGTACTCAATCATCTCAGGTGCATGGGATTACAGATTGCCATAGATGATTTTGGTACAGGTTATTCATCTCTCAGCTACCTACATCGCCTTCCCATTGACACGCTCAAGGTAGATCGATCCTTTATTTCTGCTATTCAAGATGGCAGCCAAAATACTAGCCTTAGTATTACCCATTCTATTATTAAGTTAGCTCATAGTATTGGGGTAAGAGTCGTTGCTGAGGGTGTTGAAAATGCCTACCATTTAGCTTGGCTAGAGCAACAGCGGTGTGACTATGCCCAAGGCTTTCTGTTCTCCCAGCCCTTGAGTGGGGCTTTGGCCACACAAATGGTAGAGCAAGGACTTCACTGGCCATGGAAATGCACCCGATAGGGTAGTTTCCCTGTCCACCCATGGGCTGCCGGTTGGTCATCCATCCGCATCATCTCGCCGCAACCCGCTGCTTAATCCAGGCTAGGGCCTCCTTAGGACAGTTCACGACACCTTCAGCCTGGGCCAGTTGCACAGCCTCCAGCAGTTCGCCAATTTGGGGGCCAGGGGCCAATCCTAGCCCTTGGATGAGATCGCGCCCGGAGATGAGGGGGCGAGGGTGCGCCACTGGATCCTGGGGGTTGAAGTAGCGCTCCACGAGGGCAATCACCGTGGACTCTGGAACTTGGTTCACCAGGGCCAATAGGGCTAGCCCCGCCAGACCAGGGCCAGTGGCCTTAAACAGGTGGTACTGCTGGGCGATGGTGAGGGCGGGCTGCTGGGCCAGGGGTTGGAGGCTCGACCAGCCCTTGAGAATGCTGAGCACCGCCTGTTGCTCCGCACGACTGTACTTAAGGCGGGTGAGGATAGCTTCGGCCTGGTCGGCTTCGGGCAGCAGCAATTGGCTGAGTTTTGTGGCCTTCAGCCAGCTCCGGTGCAAGCCAGGGGCGGTGGCTTCCTTCACCCAGCCGTGCAAACAGTCGGATAGGACGGGCCAGCGTTCGTGGATTTGGGCGGCGGTGCGGTCGATGGCCACCAGTTGGTGTAGTTCTGGCTCGCCGACGGTGGGCAACCAGGTTTGTAAAATGCCATCCTGCCAAGCTTCCCGCAGCAGCACCGACCCCTGGGGCAGACTGAGCAGACAGTCAATTTCTCCGCGCACCCGTTCGGCAGCCATGCCCTTCAGTAGAGGAGCGAGACGTCGCAGGGTGGCCTGGGTGGTCGGGTCGAGGCTGAACCCCAGTTGGGCGGCTTGGCGATAGGCCCGCAGCAGGCGCAGGGGGTCTTCCTCCAGGTTTTCGGCGGAGACCATGCAGAGCACCTTCCGTTGCAGGTCGGCGTAGCCATCCAGGGGGTCTACCAGGGTTTCGCTATGGGGGTTGTAGGCGATGGCGTTGATGGTGAAGTCGCGCCGCTGGAGGTCTACACCAATACTGGGGCCAATCTGCTGGGCAAAATCTACCGTGGCGTTGGGGAACACCACCCGCGCAATCTGGTGCTCGGCATCCAGCACCACAAAGCCCGCCTTGTAGTGGTGAGCGATGTCCGCCGCTGTTTCGATGGCCTTTTCCGGCAGCACAAAGTCTAAATCTAGATAATCCGCCTGGCGGTTGAGTAGGGCATCGCGCACACTCCCCCCCACCAAATAGGCGTGCTGCGGCAACAGCGATACGCTAAAGGGCCAGGTTTTGGGCGAAAGGGCGGATTTTTCGGTAGCCACTGCGAGGGATAGCGAGGTTAGCGTCAGACTCAAGGAAGCCTCTATTCTTTCATTACAACAATCTTTTGGGTTCCTGACTGCCCGCCTTGCTCAATCTTGACCGTGGCCCACCCCCAAGTAGCGTAGAACCGTGGGGCATGGCGTTTGGACGTGGGATCTGCACCGTGGCGGTCATGTTTGCATTTCGCAACATCCCTCCGCCAAGCCCAGGGCATTCATAAAACTTGAGTAGAATATCAAAAAACAGACCCCCTTTCGGTGGATAGGCTCAGTAATATGTGCATTTGCGTAAATTGTCACTACGTTGACCGCTGCACCACCTACCATGCCGTAGAAGGCCAGCATCAACAGCCTCACCTCACGGCGTTCCCCAGCTTTGAACCCGTGGAACCCACCATCAACGTCAATATTCGCCAACAGGGCGAAGACATCGAGATGGAGTGGGACGTGGTGGGATGCGAAAGCTTCCAGGAAGAAATGGGCAAATGGGCCAAACTGCGACCGGGCGAATTAGTCCCAACCTAACCGTGGTTTGGGTTAACCCGACAGGGCAATGTTCCCGGTATGCCCTCACCCCCAGCCCCTCTCCCACTGGGAGAGGGGAGCTAGAAGGATTCAAAGTCCCTCTCCCGCTGGGAGAGAGATTTAGGGTGTAGCTTGCTTCCCGTAAGGGTGGGCTACGGGGACTTGGCGACGAGGTACTTAGGTTTCCACCACCTGGGTTTTGAGGCCCACCCAGGCCCCGCTAGGGTGTTGCCCCACCAGATAAAGGGCAACCTCCACCTGACCGAGGCGATAGACGCGCAGGTCGGAGAGGATGCCCTGGAGAAAGTCCTCAAGGGCCTGATAGCGCTCGGCTAGGTGCTCGCCCTGGGCCGAGTGCCAAAAGGGTTGCTTGAGGATGGGCTGAAAAAACTGCTCCGGCGGATGCTCCGGGATGGAAGAAACTTCCGTGTCCAGCAGTTCTAGGACATCGTCAGCCTGGGGAGACGGCCATACCACAATGGTTACCGGGGCATCGGTTTCGCTGGGGTACCACAGGTCGGCCACGAGGGTCTGGAGGCGATCCACGTCGGCCTGGAGAGAGTCGTCGGAGATCGCCTGGGTCATGGGAACAGGGTCAAAAAAGGGACATTAGAGAGTCTTGATGACCTTCATGGCCTCGCTAACGTGGGCCTTGGGGTTGAACTGCGAGTTGAAAATGTGGCGCACCTTGCCCTCTAGGTCAATGATATAGGTGACACGACCAGGCAGCAGCCCAAGCGTACTTGGCACCCCGTAGGCATTGCGCACCTTGCTCCCTTCGTCGCTGACCAGGGTAAAGGGGAGATTGTGCTTTGCGGCAAACTGCTGGTGGGAGGTCGGGGAGTCGCTGCTAATGCCAATCACCTCGGCTCCGGTGGCGGCAAAGTCGGTGTAGCTATCGCGAAAGGTACAGGACTCAATGGTGCAACCGGGGGTGTCGTCCTTGGGGTAAAAGTACAGCACCACGGCTTTTTTACCGCGAAAATCGCTCAGGGTAACCGGGGTCCCGGCTTGGTTGGGCAAGGTAAAGTCGGGGGCAAGGTCACCAACCTGAATAGGCATAGGGGAGGAATCTCCTGTGTAAAAGTTTTATAAACATTCATAATAGTTAACAAAAGTATTCTTTGCCTGAGAGATAATCCCCAATGTTGCCAAGACTTTCGTCCATTGCTGCACGACGCCTAACTTTGGTTCATGGTTTCGTGATGCCTGGTTTTGGTGCATTGCTGCGTGATGCCTAGTTTTGGTACATTGCTTCGCGAATGCACCCTACGTTGCTACCTGGCGTTATGCACTCTACGCCGCTTTCCAAACCACCAATAACCAATAACCAATAACCAATAGCCAATAACCAACCCCCATGTCCGTTCTTATCTGGTTCCGTAACGATCTGCGTCTTCACGATCATCAGCCCCTCTGGGAGGCCGTCCAGTCGGGGCAGCGGGTGATTCCCTGCTACTGCTTCGACCCACGCCAGTTTGGCCAAACGGCCTTTGGCTTCCCTAAAACAGGGGCGTTTCGGGCGCAGTTTTTGCTGGAGAGCGTGGCGGATCTGCGGCAATCCCTTCAATCCCTGGGTAGCGACCTAGTGGTGCGGATGGGTCGGCCTGAGGTGGTGATTCCCGATCTGGCGCGAGACCTCGGTGTTGAAACCGTCCACTGGCACGAGGAAGTGACCGCCGAAGAGGTGGCGGTGGAATCGGCCCTGGAGTCCAAATTGGCGTCCTTGGGGATGCAGACCCAGATCTATTGGGGGGCCACCCTGTATCACCCAGACAATCTGCCCTTTGACATCGGCCAAGTACCGGAGGTGTTCACCCAATTTCGCAAACAGGTGGAGCAACGCAGCGCCGTGGATGCCGTGCTGCCGACACCGAAAACCCTGCCGCCCTTGCCCTCGGTAGATGCCGGACAACTGCCCACCCTAACGGACTTGGGCCTAGCTTTGCCGGAATCTGACCCTAGGGGTGTGCTGCCCTTCCGAGGGGGCGAAACTGCTGCCCTGCAACGGCTACAGGATTATGTGTGGGACACCGATAGTCTGCGCATTTACAAAGAAACCCGCAACGGCATGGTGGGGGCCAACTATTCCTCCAAGCTCTCGCCTTGGCTGGCCTTGGGCTGTCTGTCGCCGCGCCAAATTTACGACACCGTGCAGCGCTACGAAGCGGAACGGGTGAAAAACGACTCCACCTACTGGCTGGTGTTTGAACTGCTGTGGCGCGACTATTTTCGGTTCATTGCCGCCAAACACGGCAAGCGGCTGTTCTATCCCTCCGGTCTACGGGGGCTGGTGATCGCCTGGAAGCAAGACTGGAACAGGTTTGAGGCGTGGCGCACCGGGATGACGGGCTTTCCCTTGGTGGATGCCAACATGCGCGAACTGGCGGCGACGGGGTTTATGTCGAACCGGGGGCGGCAGAACGTGGCCAGCTTCCTCACCAAAAACCTAGGCATCGACTGGCTCATGGGGGCCGAATGGTTCGAGTCGCAACTGATCGACTACGACGTATGCAGCAACTACGGCAACTGGAACTACACCGCAGGCGTCGGCAACGATGCGCGGGGCTTCCGCTACTTCAACATCCCCAAACAATCTAAGGACTACGATGCCGACGGCACCTACGTCAAACACTGGCTCCCCGAACTCCAGGCCATCCCCGCCGCCAAGGTCCACGCACCCTGGAAACTTCAGCCCGTAGAGCAACGCCGCTTTGGGGTACAGTTGGGGGTCGATTATCCCCATCCAGTGGTGGATCTAGCCAAATCGGCCCAGGCCAACGAACAAATCTACAACGCCGCCAAACTGTTGCCCAAAAATAAGCGCCCCATCCAACGACCCAGGGGCTAGAGGGTGGATTCAGTAAGGGACTTTGAGCCTCTCTAGCGCCTCTCTCCCTTGGGGAGCTACCGCTTATACATATCTTGTTCTCATGCCGTCATGCCTGTGGGATCCCCCTAAATCCCCCTTGGAAAGGGGGACTTTGAATTCGATTCCCCCCTTGTTAAGGGGGGCCAGGGGGGATCAACCCTAGGAACCCAGCGGAATAGAAACTTGTGGATAAGCAGTAGCCCAGGAAAGGAGGGGTTGGGGGTGATGGTTCTTTGTGATCTACCAAGGCTACTTGGTGCCAAACAGCCGATCTCCGGCATCCCCCAATCCCGGTAAAATGTAGCCCCGCTCGTCTAGCTTTTCGTCAATGGCGGCGGTGTAGAGGGGTACGTCGGGGTGTTCGCGGTGGAAGTGGGCGATACCCTCTGGGGCCGCCAGCAAACACAAAAACCGCAGCGACCGAGGATTGGCCTGCTTGAGGGGATACAGTGCCGCCACTGCCGTATTTCCCGTGGCAATCATCGGGTCTACCACCAGCACATCCCGGTCGGAGAGATTTTCTGGCACTTTGTAGAAGTACTCAATCACCCGCAAGCTTTGGGGGTCGCGATACAGCCCAATGTGGCCCACCCGCGCCGAGGGCATGAGTTCCAAAATGCCGTCCAAAATGCCCTGCCCCGCCCGCATAATCGACACCACCACCAGCTTTTTCTCCGGGGCCAACACCGGAGCCTGCATCGTAGCCATCGGCGTTTCGATAGTCTCCAACTTCAACGGCAAATCCCGCGTCACCTCGTAGGCCATCAGCAGACTAATTTCCTTCAGCAGGGCGCGAAACTTAGCCGTACTGGTCTCCGCCCGCCGCATAAGGGTGAGCTTGTGCTGAATCAGGGGATGGTCGATGAGATGGAGGTTGGACATAGAGTGTGGGGAGTAGGGAGTCGGGTTGGGGCGCACCGCAGTGCGCCCGTACGGGGGATTGTGGTATTGGAAAGTCTGCATTCTAAACGGCATTCAGTCTGATCGGTAGGCTACAAGCCGTGTTTCCGCCGCATGGCACGCCCTTGGTCAAGCCGTCGTTTGGGCGGAGGAGTCGATACATCTATAGGTAAGCCTGTACTACTCGCAAGAAAATCCTAAGTTACAGGGTATCCAGGTCATCGGGTGTTTAGACTGAAACTTTCCCCCTAAGATCCCATATTCGGCATTTAGGCTGAATTTTTTCCACCTAAGATCTCCCCAGGGGTATTTAGGCGGACAGATTTCCACCTAAGATCCCGTATAAGGGTATTAGGCGGAAAATTTTCCTCTAATAAAGAGTTAGCCTGCTTAGTCGTCGGATAGAGTATTGCCCGAACTACTCAAGAAGTGTTGCTCTATATCTTGGTAGAGATAGCTTCTTTTGGCGAAGACTTCAGCAAAATGTCCGGATGGTAAAGAATAACCTAGAAATACTGAAATAAAATATAGCCAAACTAATAAGATGTTTAGCCTAGTAGATCATGACTAGATTGACTTTACAACAAAGCAAGTAAATTTAGGGTTGTCAATGGCAAATTCTATTTTTGAAGCAGTTAAGCGATTTATTGTCAAACAATTTTGGCCTTGGTTTATTCAGCATGCATGGCCTCTTATCAAGGAAGAGGTGATTGCTGCTGTTAGTCAAGTTCTGATTTTTATGCGAAAAAATTTGGAAGATTTTCTTGCTGCTCGAAATGCAAAGCAGCAGGAAGACATAAACGCTAAGGCTAAAGAGGCCGAGAGCAAAGCTGAGGCCGCGATGGATGAAGCTGAAGCTGCGCGATGGAGAGGAAAGGCGGAAGCTTATAGAGAGCAAGCTGACAACTTAAGGGTAGAAAATGACGAACTTCGCAAGGAATTAGAACGACTTATGGGTGAAGGGATTAAAGACCTTCGAACAAGTGTTGATAATACTGGAGTTTAGACTAAGGCCAAAGGAAAAAGCAGCCCGAGTCTTGCTCGGGCTGCTTTTTAGCCGAAGCTGAGAAAGCACAACCAATCTCGGCAAAGGCTTATGACTTACGATAGCTTGTCCGGATTTCGACAACGCGCC
>JBIPSI010000054.1:0-18138 GCA_044070495.1 Spirulina sp.
AGCCTATATCTTTTTCAGCTTGCGTCGTTTTGTCGAGCAGCGGGCCAGCATAGGTGCGGTTCGCCTCCTCCACTGAGTGCCCCATCAGCTCAGCAGCGGCTTAATGAGAATTTCAGATTCTCAAAAGCATTGATGCGCAAGAGCTAGAACCCTTGCGCATCAATGCTTTTACAATATGGGCGATACTGGATTCGAACCAGTGACCCCTTCCGTGTGAAGGGTGTAATCAAGCACCTTAAATCCTTTGAGTATCAGGGCTTTGAGAATTGCCAATAAATCGTATCTCAATGGCTTATCACAATCCACAAAGCTTTACTGACGGACAGAGCAAGGGCGGTGAGAGGGTTTATCGACCTGGCGAAATTTGGTTTCGCGTCTGAGGCTCTGGATGCCCCTGACTGTGTTGCTCAACGAAGTCGAGAATATGGCGATTAGCGTCTTCAGTGTGGATTGGGATTGGCAGTGCCTCTAAGCCAGTGGCGTCGTAGCTAGCCAGTAACCAGTCGCCCTTTTTGAATTTGAAGGTTTGGCGGAACATATCTTCCGAAATACCAAAGGCTTCAGCAATTGCCCGTCGGTCATATTCTCGGGGCAGTTTTGACACAAAGTAGGTGTGGGGCTGGGCTAGGGTGTTGACGTCTAGGTTGGCGATCCGCTGGGTGGAGATGCCGATGCCCAGACCAAACTTACGGCCCCGACGGGCTAGGGTCATGACTGCGGCTTTGGAGTGTTTTTGGCTATCGCTGCTGCTCTTGCCGGGAATGAACTCGTCGGCCTCATCGAAGATGAAGGAGACCAGAGGGGTAATCTGGCCGGTGCGACGGCGGGACTCGTAGGCGACGTGGGCCAGTTTGGCGGCGAAGTCGCGCAGGTCATCGGGGTTGTGGGATTGGACAATGATCAGGCTGCTCTGGCTGTCATCGTTGAGCCACTCGACGATTTGGGGAATGGAGACAGTGACGCTGGGGGGGATGTCAATGTGGGACTGCTGGGCCTGGGCTTTGAGCCCATGGATGACCGTATCCAGATTAGTCTGAGCGGTGGCGGTAATGGATTTTTTTGCCTTTTTGTTGGCAGGGTCTTCGTTGTAGTCGTCGATGAAGGCTTCGATCTGGATGCGGGGGCCGGTGTTGTTCGGAGAAAAGGCGACTTCAACGACCTCCAGATTGGTAGGGACAGCGATACAGCGGATTTTGGTGGTGTCTTCGGTGGAGAGGGTATCTTGGGTGATCCAATCTTTCCCGGCATTGCGGGCGGCCTCGGTGATAAAGCCGGGGTAGCCGCCGGTGTCGGTACCGAGGGCGTAGTGCATGGGCAGGATGCCAGTCACTTCGAGGATGCTGTAGCGAGTCTGCTGCTGGTCGCTGGCAAAGTTGGGCACCGCCAGCATCGCTCCCTCAGCGATGGTGTTCATGGCCTGGCGGGTGTAGTCGAACCAGAGTTCGTAGCGGTAGCGAGTCACTTCGTTCTCTTCAATTTTCATGAGAATGCCGCTTAGGTCACGGACAAACATGGTGGACCTCAAGGTCAAGATCGGTGGAAGGAGTCACGGATGGCGCGAAAGGTGCGGCTCAAGGGTTGAGATCGGAAGGAGTAGGCGGACGACCGAACGATTCCCTGGATGCGCTTGCCCACAGTCTTTGCACCCCAGTCAGCCTTATGCAGCGGATCGGGATAGCCAATCACCTCCGGGAAGTGGTTACGGGTGAGAACGCTCAGCAAGTACATATTGATGAACTGGGCTAAATTGGTCTCCTCGTTGGTGCGATAGCAGAGGGGCTGAATGCGCCCTAGGGCGTTGGTTTCGATCACCACTTGGTCAAGTCCGGGCTGATCCCACTCGGGGTAAATAAGTCGGTCAATAAAGACAACATGCCCCATCAGAGGGGTGGCCTTATCTCGCTTCAGGAAAAATTGGGCCAGTGATCGCGCAAACAGCCGCTCCGGAGCCACGATGAACCCCTGCACCCCTGAAACTTCCGGGCTACCGTCGGCCCTCGCCCTCGCGTGGAGGGTCATGTAGGTAGAGTCGAACTCAATGGAGGTCCAGGGGGCAGTGAGGGTTTCGTCGGCCAGGGGGAGCAGTTCGAGGAAGATGCGATCCGTCCAGGGCAGTTGGCGCACGTCTAAGTCGGCCAGGGTTGGGTATCCCTGCTCGCCGAGCTGCTTCATGACGCCCAGATAGTTGCGGGTGAGGTAGCGGGAAGCGGAGTCTTTGATGATGCCGGTGAGCAAAATTTTGCGACTCCAGCAGACTTCGATCAGGGCGCGGATGCCAACGGCAATCAGAAAGCCCACGTCATTGGGCGACATCCAGCGCTGGCAAACGACTCCGTACTCGTCGGGGGCTTCGTAGACGAGGGCTTGCTGATCTTTTTCGAGAAAGAGGCGGCGGCAAATGTGCTCGAAGAGAGCCACGCAGTAGTCCCAGGAAGCCCCACAGTTGACGTCGGTGGTGAGGATGGTACGGCCCTGGTGAGTTTCGAGGTGGGCGAAGGGAGGGAGGGGATCTTGCCCTCGGCGGCGAGCTTTGGTGAGGTAGCGAATGGCCCCTTGCAGGTCATCGGTGGTGAGGTGGTGGCGAGCGGCAAAGTCGTCGAGATTGAGGGTCTGGGTGCGCTGATGATGGAACTCGGCAATCAGAGCCATGTACTGGCTGAACTTTTTGGTGGTGGGAATACCGAGAGACGGGTTGAAGGGGTGGGCCAAGGCCACGGTGACATCATCGACGGTGAGGCGACGACGGTCGAAGGGGAAGTTGAGCATGGGAATGGCCTCGGGCTGGATAGCCACGCTGGCCAGAATGCTGGAGGGAGATCGGTCTAGGAGGATGACTTTGGGCGCTTCAAGGGCTGATGAAGTGGCGACGTTGTAGGCGAGGTAGATTTCGGCCAGCTCCATCATTTTGGTGTCGATGCTGGAGAGGTCTACTCGCTCACTATCGGAGACCAGAAAGGTTTCGGGACGGTCTTGGTCTACGACGTCAGCAAATTCGGAGAAGGGAACGGGGATGTAGGTGACCATGGAGACGTCCTTTTCCAGCGACCACTTCTGGTAGCGGACGGTGGGTGGATCGTCGTCGAGGTTGATTTGGCCTTTGGCCCCATAGGCGCAGGCAGAAAAGACGATGAAGTCTTGGAAAGGATCTTTGCCGCAGGTGCCATCGATGGCCACAAAGTCGAGCTGGCGGCTACCAAAGAAGCGTTCGATATAGCGATGGAGAGACCGAAGGGAGGCCGGATCAGCAAAGTGGGGCTGGAGGGGACAGATCAGACGGTGGAAGAAAGTTTGATAGAAGTCGCTGGCGTTGCGGGCGCGACTCGTATAGAGCGTATCGAACTTGTCTCGGGAGAAGTCGAGAGCTTTGCCGTAACTGCTGTAGATTTGGGAAATATCAGACATGGCTCAGGCTCAGCATCTGTCCGGGTACCTAAGGGTATTCTATGGCTGATGCCCCAGAGGAAAGATGCTGGGCGGTGCCCCGTAACATTCTTTTAGAGAAATTTGGATTCGGGTCGTTGGTGTGCCCTTAAGCTATGGAGGGAACCCTAGCGTTACCGAGAGCAATGGATAGCTATGGATCGCACAATTGCAGAATTTAAGCTGGAAGACGGCAGCGACATCACCGTTCTGTTTGAGGTGCCGCCCCCCAGCACCGACAGCGCCCTAGAGGAGGTGAGCTTAAATGCGGGCAGGATGGTCTACCAGGCCACCCAAACCCTGGGGCAAGCCCTGGATCAGGTGCAGCCTGTGGCCAATGCCATCATTTCTCGGTTCAAGGCGGGGCTCACCACCCCAGCCGATGAGGTGGAGGTGAAATTTGGCCTTACCCTCAGTGCCGATGCGGGGGCGATCTTTACCGCCGTCGGGGGCGATGTGACCTTTGAAATTACCTTGAAATGGGCAAAGGGCAGCGATTAGGGACGTATGACGCAACCCGTGACCGAAGCTCAGTATCTGGCGGCCATTGCCCGCATCTACCAGGGCAAGACGCCCATCGGCATTGCCTTTTGTGTGGCGGATGGTTATCTGCTGACCTGTGCTCATGTGGTGAGTAAGGCACTAGGGCATCAACGCAAGTCTTACCAAATTCCGGCCCAGGAGATGTTGGGGCAGAAGGTAGCTCTAGAGTTTTGTGGCGAGGGACAGGTGGAACGCCACCATGCCACCGTCGCTTACTGGCGCAGCCCAGCCCAGGAAGAACCGGGCACGACGGATGTGGATGTCGCCGTTCTCAAGCTTACGGAATCTATGCCTATCGGTGCTCGGGTGCTTAGCCTCACGAGTTTTCCGGAGTTGAAGGGACACACGTTTCTCGCATCGGGTATCCCGGAAAACGTTGCCGATGGCGCATGGTCTGAGGGAAAGATACAGGGGGCAACCCATAGCCGCGCCCTAGTACAAATGGTGGCTGGCCCAGGCTATGCGATTGAACCGGGCTTCAGCGGTGCCCCAGTGTGGAGCCCATCCTTGGGGGATGCCATTGTGGGTATGGTGGTGGCCCGAGATAAGCAGCGAGAAGAGGAGAGAATTAGCTTTATGGTGCCAGCGGCGAGGCTTCAGCCAGCCTTGGCCGCCATTGGAATCGATATTTCAGCAGTTCAGTCGAGCTTACCTACTGCCATGCCTGCATCAGAACGGCTTCAACTCATTAACACGCTCAACAGTCTGCCTACGGTACAGTTTGAAACGTTGGTCAACACTCTGAACCCACCTAGCGGCCTGATGCCCCCCAACAGTGCGCCCCAGGGGTTGCGTTCTTCGGCCTTATTGCAGTGGGTTGAAGGGCCAACGGGGCCAGGACTGAATGAATTGCAGGCAGGGCTACAGGCAATGGGGATTTCCACAACCGTCCAAGACTCTGTGCAACCAAACATAAACGGCATAAGCAAGACTTCAGAATCATCCAAAAAGGAGCGTCTTCGGAAAGAGATTCAATTATTGCAGGAACAACTAGAACGCTGTTTTGAAAAGCGCCTTTTGACGGACGATCCTGACCGTGAGGTCAAGCTAGAGAAGCTAGAGCAAGAACTGGAACAAAAAATAGCTGAGAAGCAGAGTGAGCTAGATGCCCTAGATTAAATTTACTAACCCTTAAACCATTCACATAAAGTCTAACAGCAGTGGACAAAAAAGAAAGGCTAGAGAAAGAAATTGAACAGCTCAAAGCAACGCTTGACAAGTGCTTTCAGAAGCGTCTGTTAAGTGATGATCCAGAAAAAGAAATTAAGCTTGAGGAACTGGAGGAAAGACTAGAGAGTCAGATTCGCGAAAAGGAGCGAAAATTATCCCATCTCTCATCCTCATCCTCCAACCGAAACCGTGGCACCCTCACCCTAAAGGAAGAGCTTTGTTCTCTAGATTTTGATGAACCCAAGAAAGTTGTCCAGGACATCTTGACATGCCTACACGAAAATGAAGGAGGCTCAGCTTTGCTTCTAGCGGAAAAATGCCTGGATATGGAAGGTGAACTCCTTCTAATTAAAATTCGAGATATTCTAAAATCAAACACAAGTCAGCTTATTGAATATCCTGTTCAGTTTATTCCTACAATGCCAGCCAATAGAATGGCTTTTCTCAAAACTATTGCTGGATATTTGGGTATTGATCTCCCTGTAACTGATGGGAATGAATCTGAGGATGAGTTGACCAAGGCTACTGAGAAGATTGTCGGAAAACTATCTGAGCGGTTGCGCTCTGGAACAACTATATTCATTCCAGTGGCAAACTGGAAAAGCTTAAGCTTAAGCTATCAATCTGTTTTTCTGGATTGGTTTATTTGTCAATTCTGGCAATCGCTAAATAGGTCGGTTTCGATGGCTATGAATGACTATTCTCCTAGGGTTTTCTGTATTATCATGGTCGATGAGTCGATGGCGGAAGCCTGTAAGAAAGCTGATTACTTCTGTGATACGGCAGAATTTGACTGTAACAAGTTACTCATGCTGCCACTACGGTGCTGGACAAAGACAGATGTTCGACGTTGGCTCAGTAGCTATTCCTCAGAGATCAACAAGACAGAATGTAATCGATTGGTAGATTATATCTTTGGCAGCAAGGATGAGGAGTTGCCCTGGAAGGTTCGGGCTGAGCTTGAAAAAGCCCATGCGCAATCATGTTTTTGACGAACGATAGTAAACCCATGAAATTCTTTACTGGTGCCCCCAATCATCGTGCTGCTAACCCTCACCCAGAGGCTCCGGAATGGGAGCCTTACCTGGCGACGGAGGAGTTGGTCAATGCGGTGAACCTCGCTATTTTTCTGGAGCGACCTCTTTTGCTGGAGGGCGAAGCGGGCTGTGGCAAAACGCGCCTTGCCTCGGCGGTAGCCTATGAGTTGGGTTATCCGCTCTATCGTTGGAACATTCGTTCTAAAACGCGCTATCAAGAAGGGCTATACGAGTACGATGCCCTGCTGCGGCTCCATGATGTTAACTTGAGCCAAAAGCTGGACGGTGCAACGACCGAGGGAGACCGTTCCATCGATCCGAGGCGGGTAGAAAACTACCTTGATCTCAAGGAGCTAGGCAAAGCTTTTGAGCTAGAAGAATGCCCAGCGGTGGTGTTGATCGATGAAATTGACAAGGCGGACTTAGATTTTCCCAATGATTTGCTCACCGTCTTGGAAAAGCCCTACGAGTTTACGATTCGGGAAACAGGCAGGGTCGTCAGGGCACATCACCCGCCCATTGTGATCATCACCAGCAACAAGGAGAAGGGCAATCTCCCAGCTCCATTTTTGCGGCGTTGTGTTTACCACTACATTGAATTTCCGAGCCGACCGGAGCAACTGAAGCGGTTGGCAGATCTACATTTTTCGCTCCCTGATTCGGCTACGGAGGCGGCTACGGTGGAGGGGCAACCTAGTCAGCCCCCTGAGGATTTGGTGGATGCGGCTATCGACCGATTTTTGGCTATTCGGCAGCGCAAGGGGCTGGCCAAGCCCCCAGGCACCAGCGAATTTTTGGACTGGCTACGGGTGCTCGCCCACTATGGGCCAAAGGCTCCTTACCCAGCTCAAGATTTGCCAGAGGATGGGCCATTGCCCTACCGGGAGTTGCTGTTCAAACTCCGGGGTGATTGGCGACAGGCGGGGTTCAGTGCATCGCCATGAGGGTAAGTGGGGTAGACGGTGAAGGGTTGGTGCTGGAAACGTTCTTGCAGTTGCGCAAGAGCGGATTCAACCTGGGCCTGGATGAGTACTTTGCCGGGTTAGCCCTGGTGACTGGGGAAGAGACACCGTTTGCCCAAAATCTAGACACCCTGAAGCGGTCGCTCAAGGCGGTGTGGTGTACGTCCCCATCGGAGCAGAGGCAGTTTGATCCAGACTGGGACAAGGCCCTGGCCATCGTACAAGCGGCCACCCTAGACACTACGGAGACAGTAGATGCCCCTGAGTCCTCTTCTTCTCGGTCATCGGTCGAACCGTTCCCATTTACCCCGGCAAGGTTTGAGCAAACCCAGCTAGAGACTAAGGCCGAAAAATCGACCCCTCCGGCCTTGGATGCGGTGTCTCAGCCAGTGCGTGCGCCGTTTACCCCGGTGGAACTGGAGCGTCCTTCGGAACTGCGGAGCTACTGGCCTGTTACCCGGCGATTTATGAGCTATAGCTGGCGCTATCTGCGGCGCACCGTGGAGGCTGGCCCAGCGGAACAGTTGGATGTAGAAGCCACCGTGCAACAGGTGGCGCAGCAAGGATTTTACCTAGAGCCTGTGCTGCGGCAAGGCGACCAAAACCGAGCACAACTGCTGCTGTTGATTGACCAAAATGGATCTATGATGCCGCTGCATCCCTTTTCTCGTGCCGTAGCCGAAACGGCGCTTTACAACAGTGGCTTGCCACCAGGGCAGGTGTCTGTGTATTACTTTCAAAACGTTCCGGCAGACGATGTGTATTACGACGTGTTTTTGACCCAACCCGTGGAACTCAAGGCGGTGCTGGCAGCCTGTGATGCCGATACCAGTGTTGTTGTGGTTAGCGATGCCGGGGCGGCACGGGGCTATCGGCGGCTAGAACGCATTCGCGCCACGGTGCGGTTTTTGGCCCACCTGCGCCGCACGACCCAACGCTGTGCTTGGCTAAACCCCATGCCCACCGAGCGGTGGGTAGGCAGCTCAGCGGAAATGATTGCCAATTTGGTGCCGATGTTTCAGATGGATCAGGATGGGTTGAGCCATGCGATTGATGTGGTGCGGGGGCTGCTGGTTCAGCCCATTCAGCCATGACCACCCTGCTCACCCTAGAACAACGCCAGGAGCGGGCCGAGCGTCAGATCCGTCGCTTTGTGGCCCGGTTCGAGCCTGCCTACTACGATCTGGTTTGCCATGCGGCCCTACCCTTGGTGCTTACCCCAGAACTGGTGAGCTATCTCCGCAATGAGTTTTTGCCGGGGGTGCCCTGGATTGCCGAAGTCGATCTGCTGCTGTCCGATCTGTGCGCTCCTGTGGGCTACGAACGCTACGTGATGGATGCTGAGGTGCGGGCCTATGCGCTGGCCGATCCTGCGGCTCCCCTTTCTGCCGAGCGCAAACGAGGGGTGGCCAACCTACTGGTTAGCTATGTGCGCTACCTGGCCGAGCACCAATCCTATTTAAGCCCTCGCGACCTAGAAGCCCAGCAGTGGGCCGCCATGCTCTACCTAGGAGAAACGGAACGCCAAACCGTTGTGTCTGAACTGGTGGAGCGGTTCCAAGTGGCGACAGCGGGAGGATCGCTGGTGGGGGCCAACCTGCTAGGCAGTGCCGAACTAGCCCGTTTGGCCCAACTGGTGCAAACGCTCAAACTGCCCCTGGCCGACTACCCCGAACTGATCGAATACGCTGCCCTCGTCAGCGATGTGCAACGAAGCAACCTGCCCCTAGCCCCCAACCGAGTTGAAAAAACCTATGTGGTGGCCCCTGGGCAATTTCTGTGTTTGCCTGAAGCCCTAAAAACAGACCTGAGGGCCAGAGGCCGCATTCAGGATTCGGAGCCGTCCTTACCCGTAGGCGACGGGGCAAACGCTCAAAATACCCCTCAGACATCACACATCAGTGCTGTTGAGACCTCGGATATTTCCTTATCTACCCTGGCCGAAAACTTCCCAGAACTCAAAACCCTTGAATTTGAATATCCGCTCATTGACTTTGAGCCAGACCCTAGCCCAGACCAAACCGAAGACAACACCCCTACCCTACAAACCTTCAGCTTTGAAACCGTGCGGGTTAACAACCGGGGCAAGGTGATCGAAAAGACTCAAGCTACAGCTCGCTACTTCTCTGAATCGTTGTCTAATCAGAATGGCACCTGGCTGAGACAAGTTACAAAGCGCTTATTAGGCCAAGATAGATTGCTCACCCTCGATATGGTGCTCATTCCCGGTGGCACCTTTATGATGGGTTCTCCTGACGATGAACCCGAACGCTTCGACAGAGAAGGCCCCCAGCACGAGGTGACGGTGCCCCCGTTCTTTATGGCCAAAACCCTCATCACCCAGGCCCAGTGGCGGGCGGTAGCCCACCAGCTCGACCCGGTAGATCGAGAGCTAGACCCAGACCCGTCCAGCTTCAAAGGCGATGACCGTCCGGTGGAGAACGTCTCTTGGCATGATGCCACAGAGTTCTGTGCCCGCCTGTCGTGCCTCACCGGGCGCGACTATCGCCTACCCACGGAAGCGGAGTGGGAATATGCCTGCCGAGCTGGCACCACTACTCCCTTTGCATTTGGTGAAACCCTCACCGCAGACTTGGCCAACTACGATGCCTCGGTTACCTATGCAGAAGGAGTAAAAGGGGAGTATCGCCGGGAAACCACCCCAGTCGGCAGCTTCCCGCCCAATGCCTTTGGCTTGTACGACATGCACGGCAACGTCTGGGAATGGTGCCAAGACCACTGGCACGACAACTACCAAGGTGCCCCTACCGATGGCAGCGCATGGTTATTCTCTGACGAGAGAAAAGACAAGAATGATCCTCGTCGCGTGTTGCGGGGTGGTTCCTGGCTCTTCAACCCGAGGAATGGCCGCTCTGCCTGTCGCAACAACCGCCATCCGGACGCTCGCACCTACAACTACGGTTTTCGTGTTGTTTGTTCTGCCGCCAGGGCTCTTCAGTAGCCCTTTTCTCTATAGTACTCTTGCACTCTTCTCTTTCTTCTTTTCTCTCTTCCCTCGGCGCGTAGCGCCTCAATTTTTTTTCATTTTTGAGTTCCGTAGGGTGAATTCGCGGCCCTCAACCCCACACCACCAACCCCCAATCCCCAGGCCGCAATGCACCATCCACCACATTTGGTATTTTTTGTGATCTTTTTTGCTTTGGCTTCCAACTCATGGCATGGTTGGCTTCATTGAAACACCCCATTGCCCCATGGCCGAGTTGCCCATCATTCAAAAAACTTATGATCTGATTAAGTGGTACGTGCCCATTCTCAATCGGCTCCCCCGCGACCACAAATTTCTGCTGGGCGACAGAATCACCACGGGTCTTTACGACCTCCTCGAAAACCTCATCCAGGCCCGCTACGAAACCGATAAACTGCCCCGTCTCACTGCACTCAACAGCAAGCTCGACATTTTGCGCCACCAAACTCGTCTGCTGCTAGATTTTGACTTGGTGGCCGATCACCGCTACGAATATGTCAGCAATTTGCTAAACAGTATCGGCACCGATCTCGGAGGCTGGATCAAACAACAGCAGCAGCGTCACCGGGTGATCACCGCTCGGCAGCGGGCCTTGGCTCAGTCGTAGTCTAAAAACTTTGTCTAAAAAAGTTGTCCCATGAAACGTTACGGCAACCTCTGGCCTGCCATTGTCGAGTTTTCTAACCTACTCCTGGCCGCCCGCAAGGCCCAAAAGGGCAAGCGCTTTCGCCCCAATGTGCTCGACTTTAACTACCACCTAGAATCCGAATTGTTAACCCTACAAACGGAGCTAGATCACCAAACCTACACACCGGGCCAATATCGCACCTTTGAGATCAAAGAACCCAAGCCACGCCTCATCTCCGCCGCCCCCTACCGGGATCGGGTGGTTCACCATGCGCTGTGCAACGTGATTGTGCCGATCCTTGAGCCATCCCTCATCCACGACACCTACGCCAACCGAGAAGGCAAGGGCACCCACAAAGCCCTCCAACGCTTTACCCGCTATGCCCGATCTAGCCAGTACGTCTTGCAGGGCGATATTCAAAAATACTTTCCCAGCATCGATCACGCCATCCTCAAGGCCCGCCTGCGCCGCAAAATCAAATGCCCCCGCACCCTTTGGCTGATCGATACCATCATCGATGCCAGCAACGACCAAATTCCAGCCGCCTTCCACTTTGCCGACGACGACCTACTCACGCCCCTAAGCCGTCGTCGGGGTTTACCCATCGGCAACCTCACTAGCCAGTTCTTTGCCAATGTCTACCTCAGCGGCTTCGACCATTTTGTGAAAGAAGCCCTTGGGGCCAAAAAGTACCTCCGCTATGTAGACGACTTTGCCCTATTTTCAGACGATTACCGCTTCCTAGCCCAGGCCCGTCAAGCCATCGAAGCCCACCTCGACACCCTACGGCTTAAAATTCATCCAATCAAAAGCCACATCACCAAAACGCAGCAGGGTTCAAACTTCCTAGGGTTTCGCGTTTTCCCAGACCGCATCCGCGTACGCACCGAAAACCTATGCCGTGCCCGTCGCCGCTGCCGAGCCCTCCAGGTGGCCTATGCCACGGGTCATACCGATCTGGCTGGCGTGATTCAACGGCTCCAAAGCTGGGAAGCCCACCTCAAACATGGCGATACCCACCACCTCCGCCGACAGATATTCGACTCGCTTGTATTCTCAAGGAGTTGAAGAAGGGGTAGGCACCTCCGGATGTTGCGGGGTGGTTCCTGGATCAACAACCCGAGGAATTGCCGCTCTGCCTATCGCAACAACAACAATCCGGACGCTCGCAACAACAACAACGGTTTTCGTGTTGTTTGTTCTGCCGCCAGCGCTCTTCTGCATCAGAACTGGCCAATGGGAATTGACCGGGTGCATCAGGGAAGAGTCCAGACCTGCTCCTGCAATGCTGGTGACAGCATTCAAAGATAAACCGGGTTGGTCAGCTTGGTAGGTTCGCCGAAGAGTTGCCCAGCCCTCCCCTGACCCGTAGGGCTAAACTTGAGGCAGACCTCCTTAGCTTTGAGTGCTATGGCAAAGACCAACGTTGTCAGCATCACCCAAGAACGACAGTTTGCTTTTCCGCCAGAGATACTCGCCACCCTAGAGCCGGGAGACGAGTATCTGCTGTGGCAAACGGACGACACCATTGTGCTGAAGAAGATCACCCAGCCCATCTCCTTCGATATTCTGTTTGAGCGCATTGAAGCCCTTGGTCCTGACCCCGATCAGCCCACAGAGGCCGAAATCTGTGCCATTGTCAAAACCATTCGCCATGACCGAGTCCATGCGTATGATGAGAGTGTAGCCGTCCTACCTCAGCCTTTGTCTGCCAAGGATCTTTGACGATGAGTTCCCTAACTGTTTCTAGCGAAGTTCTTTCAGGGATCTCGGCCCTAGCCCAGCAGTTCAACCTAACCATAGAAGAACTTCTAACCTGGATTAGCCAAGGCAAGTTAGCGATTATTGACGCTGACGAGCTGGAAGATTTGCTGGATGTTAGAGATGCGGTGATGGCAGAATCTGATCCCGAAAACCAGGAACGCATTCCCTGGGAAGTGGTGAAGCAGGAGCTTGACCTGTGAGCCGTTACCGCATTGAATTTCTGAAAACGGCCCAAAAGGAGTTTCGGAAGTTACCCAAAGAGGTTCAACAACGCATGGCGGCCAAAATCGACGCTCTCCAGGTTGACCCTTATCCTCCAGACAGCAAAAAATTAAAAAATGGCCATGGCCGTTTTCGGGTACGAGTTGGAGACTACCGAGTCATCTATCGCCCAGAAGATGATGAGCTGATTATCCTAGTCATCAAAGTTGGTCATCGTCGGGACGTTTACCAGTAATGTCAAACATAGCCCTAACCCATGGCCCAACTCACCCTTACCTACCACAAGGCCACAGCCCGATATTTCACCGAAGACCTCGGTAACAGTATCGGCCTCGATATGGTGCTGATTCCCGACGGCACCTTTTTGATGGGTTCGCCCGAAGACGAGCTAGAACGCACTGACGCTGAAGGCCCACAACACGAGGTCACGGTGCCCACCTTCTTCATGGGCAGATTCCCCATCACCCAGGCCCAGTGGCGAGCCGTGGCCCAGTTAGAGCAGGTAGATCAAAAGCTAGACCCTGATCCATCCCGATTCAAAGGCGACAACCGCCCAGTGGAGCAAGTTTCCTGGTACGACGCTACGGAGTTTTGCGCCCGCCTGTCACAACTTACCGGACGAGACTATCGCTTGCCCAGCGAAGCCGAATGGGAATACGCTTGCCGAGCCGGAACCACCACCCCATTTCACTTTGGCGAAACCATCACAACAGACTTAGCCAATTACCGAGGGGTAGACGATGACAGTTTTAACTGGAAGGGTAACTACGGCCAAGGCCCCAAGGGCATTTACCGCAAAGAAACAACCGAGGTAGGGAGCTTTCCTCCCAATGCCTTTGGGCTACAGGATATGCACGGCAACGTGTGGGAATGGTGCCAAGACCACTGGCACAGCAACTATGAAGGCGACCCGCCGACCGATGGCAGCGCATGGTTATTTTCTGCCGAGAGAAAAAGCAAGGATGATATTTCTTGCGTGTTGCGGGGTGGTTCCTGGCTCTTCTTCCCGTGGAATTGCCGCTCTGCCTATCGCCTCAACAACAATCCGGACGCTCGCTACCACAACGGCGGTTTTCGTGTTGTTTGTTCTGCCGCCAGGGCTCTTCTGTAGCCCTTTATCTATAGTACTCTTGCACTATACCCTTTCTTCTTTTCTCTCTTCCCTCGGCGCGAAGCGCCTCAAAATTTTTTGGTGCCCAAAGCCTTGGCCTCGCCAGCATAATCCTTGGGGCTAAACTGCAAACATATCCCTATCAGCCTTGAAGGCAATGACCTAGACCAACGTTGTCAGCCTTACCCAAGCCCGTCAGTTGGCCTTTCCGCTCGCAGTCCTTGCCTGTGAGTCGTTAGATTAGGTCGGTGTCGGTGGGGGAGGGATAAGTTTGGTGGCAGAGGCCGCTAATTTGAGGGCGATGGCTTTTTGGTCTTCCTTGGTGGTTGGCCATCCTTCAACGTCAGCATGGTTCGGGTTGTCTGGAAAGGGTTGGGCCGTCACGCGCAGGGAATCGATTAAGCAATCGCGAGTTAGAACGTCTGATCGACCGTAGAGGGTGCGTTGCTGTTGAGTCGCGACGTTGACCCCGGCCTGCCAAATTTCCGCCGCCGTCGCATCACGATGACGGGTGACAGAAAGCTCTTGGTAGGGATGGGGAATAAACAGGTTGGGCTTTACGGAGAAATCGCTCCGAAAATGCCCTTTCTGCATCACGTAACGGGCGAGCAGCTCGGTTTCGTCAACGGGGGGGATATTGTCTGGATCCAGCATGAACCCTTAATGTTTAGCTAAAGCGACTTCTTGAATCAGGCTGAGCAACCGTCTTGGAATTGTCCCTAGAAAGGGCTCAGAGCCCCGTGGATCGCTATTGCCCAAAAGAGCCGCGTAGTAGAGCACACCGTCAGGGCTAATGCTCACTGAAATTGTCCAGTGAGGATCGCGATACCACTCAAGGGTTAAGTGACCGTCGGGTTCTGCCCCTACGGAGGGCAGGGGAAACCCCAGCGGTAGCGCCTGAATCACAGCATAGGTGTAATTTAGCGTTGATTCCTCTACCGGAAAAGCATCATAGCCGTCCCAGTTGGAGGTTTTACACTCGGCCCAGAGAGTGACGAGATCGTCAATGGCGGGCTGCTTGCTAAGGGCAGCGGTGTGGGCAAAGTACTGCTGATTATTGCGGCTAACCTGGTCGATATAGGCAGCGGTAGGGCTAACCCCTCTGGGCAATAGGGTCGTGGTCATGGCGTGGCTCCAAAGCGTTCAAGGGCGTGGGGGGTCATGCAGCTAAAGAAGACTTTATTTTTAAGCCAGCGCATTTCCTGGAGTCGTCGAACTAGGGTATCTTGATCCAATTGAATCAACTCGTGGGTAAAAACGTCGATATCCACAATTAAGGCACGGCCATCGGCAGGTTCTGCGCCAGCGGGTTGAATGGTTCTGACCCAGTTGATCACGTAGGGATAGCCGGGGACTGGGTAGGTATCTTGGTGAAAGAAGGACTCGGTGGCAAGGGCTAAGCCCGATGGTGGGGCGGGGACGGTACTGAGATAACTGGAGGGTGGCTCGCCAGTTTCTAGGGGAATGCGGTTGATGTAGCGCACCCCTAAGCGTTGAATGATGGTTGGGTCTGCCAGTTCTAAGAAAATACGCCAGAACCGTAGGGCCTCGGATTGAAAACCGCTCCACTCTTCGTAGGGTTCTAACCGACTAAAGGCAACCCCGTTGAGGGTAAACTGGGCCACATGGCGATTTTGGGCATCCTGAAGACGAAAACCACTCCACTGCATCCGCTGCAAGATCTCTGGAGCACTATCCGGTTCCCCAGTAGCCACAACTTGAACATCATGCTGAATCTGAAGGATGGGGTAATCGGGCAACCGCCGAGTTAGCTCCGCTTTCAGGGCTTCTTCCTCTAGCTTTTTGCCTGCATGGGCCTGCCAATGGATCACCGCCTCAATGCTGGGGGCGGCTTTCAGAGTAGGAAATCTCTCATTCAGGTCAATGCTGAACTTGGGCAGCGGACTCATAGTAATCGCTAGGGTTCTGAGGGTGATTATATCGATCAGTGTTGATCCCTGAATAGTGAGTGCGCTGGGGGATTATGGTGGCTGATGCCTCGAAGCCGCACAGTGAGCGACGCCCAACACCCGTCCCATGACCTTAACTCTGCGCCGCCATCCCCCCAAAGGTCATGCCCCTGGCGGCAAAATCTCTGAAAGGGACAACAACACATCTGAAAACGCCAGGGGCGAAATCTGGTTTGGCTCGGTCAGGATGAGGTGCTGGGTGTAGCCCGTTGCCGTGGGTGCGCGGAAGAGATGAATTTGGCGATGTTTGAGATCTAGCACCCAATAATCGGCAATACCCGCCTGGGCATAGAGCTTGGCTTTTACCTCGCAATCCTGCCGCAAGGTCGAATCAGCCACCTCCACCACGAGATACACCTGCTCCGGGCGGGGATGCTTCTCGGCGTAGTCGAGGATGGTGCCTTGCACAACAGCCACATCCGGCTCCGGCTCCGAGAAATCGTCCAGTTGGATGGGGTCTTGAGTCCGCACTAGGGCACGTTCTCCCAACCGAACCCGCAACGCATGGGCCAGCAGATGCAGCGCTGTAACGTGGGGCGTGCCTTTAGGAGCCATTAGGGTAATCTGTCCGGCCAAAAGTTCGGTGTGTTCGTCGGCGTTAAAGAGGCCGAGTTCCCCCATGCGGTGGTAGTCTTGCACCGTCCATCGCTTAAGTTGGCTCGGCTCCAGGGCAAGGGGCCAATGGGAAAGAGTGCTTGATGCCGTCATGGCTCTCCATGGTTGGGGCCAACAAACCCCTCAGTTACAGGATAGTGTACCCAAGAGTAGCCCATGGGGGAATCAGCAATTTTAGGAACAATTGTCGGTAGTACATTACTCTACGGATCAGAGAAAAAACACTCAAAAACAGCAATCTACGAGCTTCTACATCACTTAAACCAAGATGGTGGCAAAAGAAAGACCGGGCCTTTAGGATGTACACGAATAGAGTCATCAAAGGTCTCTAACCATTTCTCAAAGCTTGAAATCAAATTGCCTGCTTGAGTTGAGCCTATAGCCATCATTCCTAAACAGTCTGTCAAATGAACTCTGGCTCGACGACCATCAAAATTCTTATAGACACCATCAAGGGTCGCATAGAAATCGATAGTCATCACAGATCTAGGGGATTTTGGAGCTGGCACAGGGGAATTGTTTCCTTGATGCTTCCAGATTCCTGAGTAAGCACAGAACTTTGATGGGGCAAACTTTCGAGAGTAGGGATCAAAGACAAAATAAGTGATGGTGCGTTGCCCCCACTTATCTTTTGCGATGGGATTATGGAGAATTTCATGGTTCCATTGTCTTAAATTTAGGAAGACCTCTAGGAAATCTCCAACAAAGTGAAGTCTTCTGTCCTGAAGATCAAGAATGGATTCAGATACCGCTATGGCACGAAGAATTTCTGCTTTGATATCAAGAAACTCATGGACGATATCTTGATCGGATAAGTGATTAATTCTCTTGATATGCTCTGGAGATAGTTGGGGTAAGAGAACAGTTTGAAAGGCATTCATCCCGATCTCTCGCATGAGATTAATCGAACTAGCGGCTAAGTTCCGTCTTCCCCTGGCGACATGGGAGCTAATCATGCTTACAAAGGCATCATTGGGATGCTGTGGCTGGAATAGATGAGTTGTCGCAAATTTGGCATGATTTGCGACTGGATCCGCCCTGCTAATCTCAAATTCAATCCATAGTTTTTTGTGATCGTCTTCTCTTTCTAGAAGTACGTCTGCCCTAGAGGAATATCCTAGGATATCAGACAGTTCTTTCGGTAGGACTTGAACCTCTGAACGACACGACCAGCCTATCGGAAGTTGTCGGCGAAATTCTTCTTGAAGAAAGGTCGTTAAGCTGCCCATCGTAGGGATGTGATGGCTTGAATGCACTGATTATATCGCCTGTGCAAAAAACGTAAACTTTATGACTTACTCCTCAACGCCCATCGAACTCTATGGGGGAATCATCACCCCTCACGATTTTCTGAGCCTTTGTCCTCGGCCCCTGTCCTCCGTCCTCCATCGCCGCCAAGTAAGCACCCGCTAACTTTCCCCAGTCCAGCCCAGCCTCCACATCACAGCCAGCGTCCTCCTCAATCTGGGCCATTTCCCGCCACTCCTCCGGGCTAATCTCAAACGGCATCACCTTCCTCCTTTCTCTCTGCCATCCCAACCCGGCTTCCCTCAGACAACTGCGATAATAAACGCAAACCCTCTCTGGCATTGCCATGGCAAAAATCACCCTCGACATCCCAGACGAGCTGCTCGACCAACTCTCCGAGCTAGGCCAACCTATCGCAGACTGGCTACCCCAGCAGTTGCCCAGCCTGCTTACCCAAGGCCG
>JBIPSI010000055.1:0-17919 GCA_044070495.1 Spirulina sp.
TAACCAACATTTCACTTTTCCTGGTGTTTATGGCGGTGTGGAACCACTCTGACCCATCCCGAACTCAGACGTGAAACGCACCTGCGGCGAAGATAGTGAGGGGGTTGCCCCTTGTCAAAATAGCTCAATGCCAGGGTATTATTTAGAACCGCTCAAGTCTCTTGATTTGGGCGGTTTTATTTTGTAATTTGATAGGCAAGAAATGCAAAAAACTATCCTCTACGGTTAGCTTTGGATGTTTGATCCATCTTCTTGGGGGATCCCCTACCAAGGTATTCACAAAAATATCCTGATTCCTGCTGTCTTCTAGTGAACATTGGACTAGCTAGTGGTACTGCCCCCTGAAGCCCCCTTCGTGTCCACTGCCTCCCTTAACAGCGCATCGTTATCTATCATCAGGGGAATGTCTTGTGGCGGATCAAACTTGGTTAAGGCACACTGAACAAGCACTTTTGGTCGGTTCGGGCTTGGGAACTGTAGCGGCTATTGCGGCCCAGAATGTCGCCCTGGCTTCGGCCCCCTTAACGGTAATGGCGGCTGTGGGGATGTTAAGCCGCAGTCGAACGGAGCGGCAACTGACTGAGGCTCAGGAAAAGTTGTCGCGACAACAGCGTCAGGTGAGTCGTCGCCTGACTAGCTTGAGTAAGCAGGTGACGGCTTTACCTTCGCCGGAGGCTCTAACGAATTTTCAGCGGTCGGTGTTAGATCGGAATAACCGCACGTTTCTACGGCTTTCTGAAGATATCAAAGGTATTCGGCATTACGTTGACAGTCAGGTGCAGGACCTGCATCCTCCTGACTTAAGTCAGATCCACCAAGATATTGCACAGTTACAGGATCAGTACGCCCATGCGTATACTGCAACTCAAAATCTAACGAATTACGTGCAGCGATTGGCTACGATTCCCCGCATAGAGGGGACAGAGAATAAGCTATCTCAGGTACGCACAAATCTGATGCAAACCCGCGTTACTCTGGAGGCATTGCGTTCGGAAACTCGCAATGCTATTTCCACCTTGCAGGAGAATATCGCCCAGGTTGATCGTCGTTCCCAAGATCTAGCGATTCCGCCAGACACCTATGGGTTACGCACAGAATTGACGGAAATTGCTAAAAACATTGCTACCTTGGTGCCTCAGGCGGAGTTTGTAAACCTAGTTAACCATGTTAAGGATTTGACTCGACAGCAAGCTGATCTGGAACGGGCCTTAACTAAGATTCCCGTAGGATCCGTGAATGGCATCTCTGTTGAGGCGTCAGATCAGGTTGCTAAAGCCATGGTTGAGCTGAATCGCCTGAGTCAAGTGGTGCACCAACTTCAGCAGCAAGTGAGTCGTCAGGAAACGGCGGGTCATACGCGTGAGCAGGTGCAGCAGGTGGTGTCTCAATATTTGGGACAACTCAGGGCGCAACTAGCCCAACTGGAGGGTGTAACCCAAAACTTGGCGGAACGACAACGAACATTATCTAATCAGTGGACAGAGACAAGTTCGGAATCGGGGGGCGATCCCGTTGCTCGGCGGGGGCTAACGCAATTGGCGAAACGTCTACATCGCCATGAGGCAGATATCCAGAATTTAAAACGCCAAAGTGCTGAGGTTGTGCCTATGGCCGATGGGATGGTGGAAAGCCCTTGGATTTTGGATTTTCCGGTTCCCTTGCAAAGGGATATTCCTGCGCCCCTTGCCGCCAGTCGATTAGCCTTGGATCGGGCCTTGGATCAAGCGCAGCGACGATTGTTGATCGTATGGCCCTGGGCTAGCCAGGTTACCCTTGACGATAATCTGCTGAAGGGGTTTACCCGATTGCTAGATCGAGGGGGACAACTGGAGCTAGGTTGGTGCCACCAAGGCGATGGGCTGGAGGGAAGATTGGTATGGCGCATTAGTCAACGGTGGAATACGGACGGAGGGCACCTAGCGGCGCTGAAGGCCGCCCTGAACCAACTTTTACCTCTGCGTGAACATTATCCGGATCGGTTTAAGTTCAAAATTATGGGTTCCGCAGAAAGTTATCTGGTTTGCGACAGTGGCCCCGACGCACCTCCTGAAGCCACCTATGCCATCGTTAGTCTGAAGTCGCTACCAACCCACGCGGTCTCTATCCCAGGGGTTGAGGCTAAGCTCAAAACGGCTAGTCCTCAGGTGGTCAGTGCGCTGGTACAGCGTTTTCAGAACCCAGCCATTGCTCCCCATGATAAAGAGGCTTTTTTTAACCGAGGCACCACCCGTCATGACTTGCGTGACCAGCCAGGGGCAATTAGTGACTACAGTTGTGTTCTGGCCCTACAGCCTGATCATGCTGTAGCTCTCAACAACCGAGGTGCAGCCCACCTAGAGATGAACCTAGCCGATGAAGCAGAACTGGACTTCACTGAAGCGATTAACCACAACCCTCGCCTGTTCGCAGCTTACTGCAACCGAGGCTGGCTCCGCTTAGAGCAGCGCCGCTATCCTGCCGCCGTGCAGGACTTTAGCCGTGCTATTGAGCTGAAGCCGAACCTGCCCATGACCTATGTTTATCGGGGCAGTGCCCTACAAAAGTTGGGGGATCTTAAAGGAGCCGTACGTGACTATAGTGATGCCATTGCCTGCGGTGACCCCATTGCTTTGCCCTACTGCTACCGCAGCGCTGCCTACGAAAGCCAAGGGGATGCCGAGCGTGCTATCGCTGACTTAAAACGAGCCAGCGTTCACCTAGAGGCCCAGGGAGACCGCCAAGCCCTTTCTTCAGTGCAGCGTACCCTACAGCGTCTGCAAAATCTGACCCTTCAGACGAAACACTAGCCATTCCTTTCGCTAGCGACTGTATACATTGATCCTTCTTCCAGCAATGCCTAGGAGGTATCGAAGTCTACGGAGGATCGGAGCCAGTTAGACTAGAAACCTGGTCTGATCGGTGCCTGAGTCTATTTGGGGAGGGCGCGGCGTAGTTTCCTGGGGTTGCCTAAGGCGCTTGTTCCAACTAGCCATGATTGAAGAGTTGGCCCTGGCTGCCCTGTTATCGACCTGATGCTGTAGCTTAGGGTAAGGCTCATTTCCTGAGGAGAACTTGCCCATGGTCATGGTGGAATCGACGATGTTGCCTCTGGGCACCGCCGCTCCAGATTTTGCGTTGCCCGATGTTGTCTCTGGCCAAACGATTTCCCTGACGACCTTTGCCGAGGCTCCGGCCCTACTGGTGATGTTCATCTGTCGCCACTGTCCTTTTGTAAAACATGTCCAGGATGAACTGGCCCGCCTTGGCCAAGACTATGGCCCCAAGGGGGTGGGCCTTGTGGCCATCAGCGCTAACAGCCTGCAAACCCACCCCCAGGATGGCCCAGAACACCTCAAGGCCCAAGCCGAAGAATGCGGATTTACCTTCCCCTACTGTTTTGACGAAACTCAATCCGTGGCCAAGGCCTACACCGCAGCCTGTACCCCCGATTTCTTCCTCTTCGACGGTCACCGCCACTTGGTGTATCGGGGCCAACTCGACGACAGCCGCCCTAGCAATGGTCAGCCTGTCACTGGGAAAGATCTGCGTGCTTCCCTAGATGCCGTATTGGCCGGCTTGCCCCTCCCCGCCGAACAACGACCTAGCGTGGGTTGCAACATTAAATGGACACCCGGCAGCGAACCCACCTACTTTGGATAAGTTAGTTTGGATAAGTTAGTGGAGAGGGGCTCACCGTGAATATCCCTGGATGACACGCGGGCTGTCGAGGTGGTACAATTGTTCTGAAAAACTATTTATTGCCGCCGCCACGGTTGTCTTCCCATGGAATCTCTAACCTCTGCCCAGCAAGAACTCTATGATTGGCTTGTTCATTATATTCAAGAAAATCAGCATTCTCCTTCCATTCGGCAGATGATGAAGGCGATGAACCTGAAGTCTCCGGCTCCAATCCAGAGCCGTCTAGAGCACCTCAGAAAGAAGGGCTACATCGAATGGACGGAGGGCAAAGCCCGCACCATCCGGGTGCGGGAGGATGCGCGAGGCGTACCGATCTTGGGTAGCATTGCCGCTGGTTTTGTCAATGAAGCCTTTACGGATACCGTCGAGCGGTTTAACCTGAACGGGTTGCCCATCCGCCACGGCGACTATGCCCTGCGCGTCACCGGAGACAGCATGATCGATGCCATGATTCAGGAGGGCGATATTGTGATTATGCGTCCTGTGAGCGATCCCCAGGCCGTGCGAGAGGGAACCATTGTGGCGGCGCGGGTGGAAAGCGGCACGACCCTGAAAACGTTTTACCGCAGTGGCAACCAGATTCATCTTAAGCCTGCCAACCCCCAATATCCGGTGATGGAATTTCCTGCTGATATGGTGGACATTCAGGGGCGTCTGATCGCTGTCTGGCGCGGTATGGATCCCGACTTCACAATTTGACTTCACAATTTAACGAGGCTGGGATCAGCCCAGGGCGGTCCATACCCTACACTGGGGATGTTGCCTGTGGTCGCATGTCCTGATGGATGGTGGCCCTGTCGGTGTTGACGGTTGCGCCCATGAAGTTTCGGACGTTTATCATTCCCTTGGCCCTAGCGGCGGGGCTAATCCTGGTATTAGGAGTCGGGCTTCTAGGGGGGCTGGCTCTACGTACTCCTCTCTATCTCCTGGATCGGGGAGGGCAGGCGGTGCCAGAAGCGCTTCAGTTTGTTCCTCGACAGTCAGCCCTAGTGGCATCGGTGCTGGCGCGGCCCGACCGTTTGGCTCAGTTGTGGGATTATTTAGCGGAGCCTAAACGGCGGCCATCCCTGCGGTCTGACCGGGAACGCTTAGAACAGGCTCTTCTGGCGCAGACAGGACTAACCTACGACCGAGATATTCTGCCCTGGCTGGGGGAAGAAATTACGGTTGCCCTGGTTGCCCCTGATGTGGATCAAGATCCTCGTAACGGGATAACGCCTGGGTATTTGGTGGCCCTATCTTGTCGGGATGACGCTAAGGCCCAGGCTACCCTGGAGCTATTTTGGCAAAACCGAGCCTTAGCCGGAGATCCGCTGACCTTTGAAGACTTAGGTGGCGCACCGTTAATCTATGGCCGGGGATCCGCCTCACCCTCTGCGGTGGGGGTGCCCCCCTTGGCTACAGCCGTAATCGCAAAGCGCTTTGTCTTGGTGGCAAATGATCCATCGGTGCTGCGTCAGGCGATAGCAGCGGCCCAGGCTAGTGATGGCAGCGTGAAAACGGATCAGCGCTACAAGCTGGCCTTAAATGCTTTGCCACAATCCCGGATCGGCTTAGTTGCCGTGAACTTGCCCCAGGTGGAGCGTTGGCTGCATCCTGAGTTAGCCGATACCGTTCTTGCCCAGGCACCTCAACTAACGGAGTCTGCGCCCCTAGGCTGGGGTCTAGTTTCCCTTGGACTTCAACGCCAGGGGGTGATGGCAGAGGCGGCTTGGGTTGTTGCCCCGGGGCATCGCCTCGCGCCCCATCAACGGCAGCTAACCGATTGGTACCCGTTAGCTCGCTACCTTCCTGGTACCCTCAGTCTAGAGGCCTTGGGGCTAAATCTGGCCGATCTGGAATCTCAACTGCGCTCCTGGCTCGCGCCTTGGGTCGGTTCTGGAGAGGGGCTAGCCCTACCTCAACCTTCTTTGGAGGATCGGATGGGGCCTGGAATTACGGGCCAGATCCTAGCCAGCGTTGACCAAGCCTATGCCCTGGGGCTAGATCTACAAGCCAACGCCACCCCACCCCATTGGCTGTTGGCCAGCCCTAGCAGTTTATCCACGGCTGATCTCATCGATAGGTTGGGGCGGCAGGCTTCCGCCTATGATCTGGGGTCAGGCCGTCTCGATATTCTGGGGTACCCTACCACCGTTTGGACAAGACTCTCCCTGCGGCAGGGGATGCCGGGACGTTCCGATCCCTTGCAGGTGCAAACAGAGGTGGTGGGACTGAGCGCTGAAGTTGGCCGAGACCAGGTTCTAACGACATCGCCAGCGATGATGGCGCAGGCCATTGGCGTTGACCAACACCAGACGCTGCCCCCACCCTGGACGGAGCAGATCCGCACCTTTCCCCAGGCTGGGGAAAGCTATGTACATTTAGACTGGCTTCCCTTGGCTGACTATCTGCGTCAGCAAGTGCCTCAATTTAGACTGTGGGAAACCATCGCCTATCCGATTCTCAAACATCTAGGCGATATGACCCTCGTGAGCTACGGCCAGACTGATCAGGTGCATCGTGACAGCCTCTTGATTAACTTACAGAACCCGTAGCGCTCCCATTACTGCCATGACTGCCCCGTCTTCCATTGCGGCGATCCTCGCCTCCCTACTGGCTGAATCGACGGTTACCCCAGCCCAGTGGGAATCCTTAATGGCCTGGGAACTGGCCGATGCAGAGCGGGCGAGGGCCTGGGGCATTACCCCAGACACCGTGACGACGCATTTGGAGGAACGGCTGCATTGGCTGCGTACCCTGCTGCCGCAGCATGGGGCGATCTCCCTAGCCCCGGCCCCCCTAGAGATGACCTTGGCGATGTACTGGCAGGTCTGGTTGCCCCTAGCCCAAAACCTAAAACAGTCCCATGATCGCCTGTCTCGGCCCCTCATTCAGGGCATTTTGGGGGGACAGGGCACTGGAAAAACCACCCTCTCCCTCATCCTGAGTCATATCCTGACGGCCATGGGCTACAGCACCCTAGGGTTTTCAATTGATGATCTATACAAGACCTATGCGGATCGGCAATGTCTGCGCCAGGTCGATCCAAGGCTGCGCTGGCGTGGCCCACCGGGCACCCACGATGTCGAACTTGGGGTAACGATGCTCGACCAATTAAGGCAGGCCCAACCTGGTGAAGCGGTAGCGGTGCCTCGGTTCGATAAATCCCTCCATGGTGGTGAGGGAGATCGGGTAGCCCCAGAATGGGTGAAGGACGTGGATATTGTTCTATTCGAGGGCTGGTTTTTAGGGGCTCGTCCCCTGCCCCTAGAACAGTTAGAGCATCACCTTGCTTCGCCGCCAGATCCCATTCGCACGGAGGCAGATCGCCAGTTTGCCCGCGACATGAATCATCAATTGATCCAATACCTGCCGCTTTGGGATCGGCTGGATCGCCTGATGATTCTCTATCCCCAGGACTATCGCATCAGCAAGGTATGGCGACAGCAGGCGGAACAGCACATGAAAGCCCAGGGCAAATCTGGCATGGATGACGCCCAAATCGAAGCCTTTGTAGAATACTTCTGGCGTGCGCTCCACCCTGATCTATTTATCGCGCCCCTAAAGCGGGATCGGCACCACACCCACCTTGTGGTGGAAATTAATCTGGATCGAACGCCAAGGGCGATTTACGCTCCGTCAGAATAGGTATTATCGAAGGGCTATGCGTCAGAGTGCTCTGTCGGGTGCGGTGTCAGGCTCTCTGTCGGTTGTTGTGAGGACTCCCCGATGAGCGTGAAATTTGAAGTTATTACCCCGGAAGGCATTTTAGACAGCACGAAGGCGGAGGAATTTCGCCAGAAGGTCGATGAAATGTTGGCGGCGGGGGTCGAGGTCATTTTGATCGATCTCAAAGACATTACCTTCATCGATAGCTCTGGCCTAGGTACTCTGGTGGTTATCCTCAAGAAGGTGCGTGGGCTGGGTCGGCATCTCTACATTTGTTCTATCAATGATCAGGTGCGGATGTTGTTTGAACTGACCAGCATGGATCGTGTGTTTGATGTCTACGAGGATAGAGCAGCCTTTGAACAGGCGGTTCTTAGCCCCTAGGGACAGACTCCGATTCGCCCCTCCCCAGGAGGCCTGCCATCGCGTATGATCAAGATACCCTAGCCCATACCCCTTGAGCCGTGGGCTTTTAACCTCTAACCTGTCGTTTCTTGGACATCATTCCTAGCTCCATGAATGTAATGGATTTCTTCCGCCTGAGCGAAGGCCAGTGGAATTCTCAACGGACGACCCATCATCTGCCCTTTCGACGGGCTGAGTTGGGCGGATCAGTGATTGCCGTCGAAGCCCTAGAAGCCACGGATCCTAGCGTGGTGGAAATTTGCCAGCTACATAGCGTGGATCCCGCTCTAGCGGTTGGCGGTGCCCTTGTGACCTGGCAAGGCTCCATGGCTTGGGATAAGGAAGATGAAAACCATGAAGGGCGCACCGTGTTTGCCTTAGTGCCCGACGCTGACAACCCTCAATCTGGTCAGTTGCTACGAGAGCGGGGCTATGCGGAAATTGTTCCGGTGATTGGGCGCTACGATATCGACCCAGAGGGAGGGTTAGTCCTCACCACTGAGTACGAAACCATGAGTTCCATCGAGCGGTTTTGGTTCGCCAACCCTAACCTGCGGCTCCGCACCAGCGTGGTCAAACGATTTGGCGGCTTTAGCACCGCCTCCTTCTGTGCTGAGTCGAGACTGAGTCCAGAGGAATCGGCACAGGCCGCAACGCCGGATGCTACCTCTGCGACTGGGGCCTTCTCAGCTTTTGGCTGGTAAGTTTTGGGGTCGTCAGTGACCTAGGGAGTTTACCAACCCGAATTTTGCATCCACCAACTTTGGAGGAAATCTAGGTTGTGGGCTACCCAGGCCCCCGCTAAAAAGCCTGCCCCGTGGCCCACCCAAGATTTCCCTGGCTGGAGGGGAAGCAAACCCCATAGACTGCCTCCGTACAGCAGCCCGACGAGGATGGCTACTGAAACCGCTGGCATACTGCCCTCGAAGTATCCCCGAAACAGGAGGTACCCCAGGTAGCCAAAGACTAAACCGCTGGCTCCCAGGTGGATAGTGCCTTTGCGCCCTAAAAGCCAGATGCCTACTCCGCTGAGGATCCAGCAGATTCCCGTTACTAGTCCAAATACCTCCAACCCTTGGAGCACCAGAATTAAGCTGCCTAGGATGACCAAGGGGGCTGAGTTGGCCGCAGTATGGCGAAAATCCTGATGCAGCAGTGGGGCGATAAGAATGCCGGGGAGACCAACCAGGCGGCGGGGCTGAATGCCCAGGTGACGCCACAGCCGCCGTCCGGTCAGCAGATCTACCATGGCCAAAGCCCAGATCAGCACCAGCAGGTAGGCCAACAGGGCCACGCCCTGGCGAAATCCATTGGAAAGCGGGGGAATCATTGCGGGGAAAGAGATAAGAGCAATTACGGGTTGGGGCATGATCTAGAGGGTTGAGCAGTCTTTCTGGGCGGATTGACTCAAGGCGTTTGCGTAGCAGGTGGTGAATAGAGCACGTCAGGATAGACGCCGATCTTAAAGCAGTTGATCACCCATTGAGTTGGTGTGCTTGCCTTAGGTCTTCCAGTGGATTCCTTGATAGAACCCTAAACCTGATCAGATAGCTCTAGGGCAAGTACGACCGGAATTGTCCCAGAATGTTCTGGGCACCTGGTTAGGCCAGATCCCATAGCCGCGATTGTCTGACCTGCCAAGACCTGACCCGCAAAAAATCGCCCCTCAAACCTGAAGGGCGATGGCGCATTGAACCGTTGATTCTCGGCTTTGACCTTAGGCGCGGAAGCTGAGGTTGTAGTTGGTGAAGAGGTCTTCTACCAGTTTCACTTCGATGATGTAGGTGCCCGCCGCCAAACTGAGGTTGTTAATCACCTCGGCTCGGGTGCTGCTGTTGGTCGAAACCTTCACCGGTTCTGGCTCTAAAGTGCCATCATCTTTGACTTTGTGGATGAAGACATCAGCGTTAGCGGACAAATCGCCTAGGGTTAGCCGGAACTTATTGGTATCCCTGCCCAGGGTGAACTGGTAGCGATCAACCGAGTCGCTGGAACTGAGACGGCCCTGGAAGGTGAGGGCACGATTGCCTAGGGTGCCGACATTTTGGGCTGGTATGTCATCATTTAAGATGGTGTAGGTAGTTGTGGTTAAGCTACCTAGGATCGAGCCAGCACCAGGATTGACCAATTGCAGTGTAATAGTTTCATCTGGTTCAACTATGGTGTCTCCCACAATAGGGATAACAATATCCTTGGAAGTTTCTCCAGGGTTAAAGGTAATGGTCAAGGGTTGAGACGGCGCAGTATAGTCTGCCCCTGGGGAAGCTGTGCCACCCAACTGAAGTTGTACCGTTACGGTGGTATCTGATCTGTCGCGTTGCACCCTTGTCACTGTGCGGTTTGTGGTACCGCTGTCGCCCTCTGGATCGCTAAAGAGGTCTGTTATGAAAGAGATCCGGCTGGCTTGCACATTCGATTCAAAGGCACCGATGTCAATCCTGCCACCCTGAACACGAGCAAAGCCCCGCTGATCCTTTGTTAGGGGGCCGCTATAGTTGGGGAATCCTGCATTGATGGCAGGGCTGCCGGCAACTAGGGCATGGGTGTCGGTCGGGCCACCGTTATTCACCAGAGGGCCAAGAATCTGAGCTACGGGAACGGTGGGGATAATGTCGAGGGTCGGTATAGGTGTTACACCGACCAAACCGCTACTACCATTGAAACCGAGGACGTTATAGCCATAGGACCGTAGATCAATAGAGCTGGCAATTTCTCTACCCCAGTCTGCTTCGTTACCTGAAACAATGCTATGCCTCAGATCTTCGACAGTACCAGCAGCGACGAAAATTCCGCCTCCACGTTCTGCCGAATTGCCACTGAGGGTGCTTTCACTCACTCTCAGGACACCACCGCTGAAGATGCCGCCGCCTGATACGGCTGAGTTGAAACTGAGAGTGCTGTTTTGCAATGTCAGTCTGCCACGACTGAAGATACCTCCACCCATATCACTAGAGTTTTGCTGAAGGGTGCTGTTAGTGACTGTCAGTGAGCCATCATTTTCATTGTAAATGCCGCCGCCATGCACACCAGCAGAGTTGACCTCAAAGGTACTTCTATCCACTGTCAGCATGCCGCTGTTGAAGATGCCGCCGCCATTGGATGCAGAGTTGGCAACAAGCGTGCTGCCACCAGTCAATGTTAGTGTGCCATCGTTGAAGATACCTCCGCCCCTATCGCTAGAGTTTTGCTGAAGGGTGCTGTGATCCACTGTAAGCTTGCCATTGACATCGTTGAAGACGCCGCCGCCTTCGGGTGTCGAGTTGGAACGAAGCGTACAGCCTTGCACTGTCAATGTGCCATCGTTGTAGACACCACCAAAGGAGCCGTTTCCGTCCTGAATGATGAGACGATCTAACGTGACAAAAGCTTCAGAATTAACCCAGAAAATCCCGGTTTTGTTATTGCCACTCACTATGATGGAACCTGACCCGTAAATAGTAGTTCTAGCAGTGTCGAACAGCAACAGTGGGCTATTGAGGTTAATCATGCCGCTCTCAAAGCTGAATCTGATCTCATCTTCTTTACCTCGATTTTGATTAGCTTGTTCAATCGCCCAACGTAGCGAGCCATATTCGCTATCTTTTAGGTTGGTCACTATAAAGAGATCCAGCAAATTCCCATAGCCGACTTTGGCCCAGTCGGTTAAAACTCCGGTAGTTTCAATGCGGCCCGTGGCATATTCTAAGTCCCAGTTGCCGCCCAAGGCGCTGTGGCCCGTTAGGTCAGTGGAAGCCGCTACATCCGCCCCGGTGAGGCTCGCGAACTGTTGCACAAAGGCTTGTCCGATTTCCGTAGCCGCTAGGTTGCAGCCAAACAGCAGTAGGTCGGCCCCCGCCCTCAAGGAACCCTTCCAGGACTGCAACACCCCCGCCGCTCCGGTCAGGGCATCGGCATCGATGGTCTGGCCTCCCAACTGCAACGCGCCATCGCCACCGTGGGAAAAAATCTTCACCGCTGCCAGGTCGCGGTAGCCCGCCAGCACCGTTGCAATTTGGCCCAGGGCATCGCTGGTGTTGTCCAGTAGATACACTGAAACATCGGGTTGCAGGCCATCGATCAGGGTTTGCAGGTTAGACAGGGCCGTATCAAAAAAAGCAATCTCCTTTGGTGTAGAAACATTAAGGAGAGTGTCGGACGTGTCAGCGTCTTGGGGGACAAGCATTGGCCCTGAGACTGACGGAAAGGGAACCTCATTGAGAGTTAGCATGGCAGTTACCAAATGAGGGGTAAAAAGAGATAGATCTCAACACTCAAGGCATGCCAGAAGTAGGAGGCTTTTGCCTGCCTGCATACCTACATCAAAAAATGGTGAGCGGCTGAAGAGAAAGGAGCGGCTAACCCCGTCAAATATTGACTCTAAAGACGTTTCTCTGTAATTCTCTAGTCAATATTAGAGGACTACAAAGCGCTAAAAATGTGGAGTTAGGACATCCATATTTGCACTGAATCTCAACTACTATTATCTACGAATATCTAGGTGAAAATAAGGAAGTTTACATAACCTTTGTTAAGGTTATGTAGCGACTCCATTCCTGCTTTCTAACAAATAAGAATTGCTCCTGTTTCGGCCTGTGTCATCGGGTGTATGGAGCCAGACCTCGGCCCCCAGGCTCCTGGCATGGGTCTGGGGGTGAACATACAAGACAGAAGCCATCAAGCGTTTGGTGACTAGCGGTGCGTTCCAGCCAGGGACGAACAGGGTACGATGGATCTAGAATAGAAACCCTTTACTTTTCTTCAACCCCACCCTTCCTAACGTCCCATGGCCAAGTCCAAATCTCCTGCTGCAACTGTGATGACTGGCGCACAAATTCGCCAAACCTTTTTGGACTTCTATGCGGCGCGGGGCCACGCCATCAAACCCAGCGCCTCCCTGGTGCCAGAGGATCCCACGGTGTTGCTGACGATTGCGGGAATGCTGCCCTTCAAGCCGATTTTTCTGGGCCAGCGGGCGGCGGATGTGGATCGGGCGACGACCTCCCAAAAGTGCATTCGCACCAACGACATCGAAAACGTGGGCCGCACCGCACGGCACCACACGTTTTTTGAAATGCTGGGCAACTTCAGCTTTGGGGATTATTTCAAAGAACAGGCCATTGCCTGGGCCTGGGAACTGTCTACGGAAGTGTTCAAACTGCCTGCGGATCGCCTGGTCGTCAGCGTATTCCGCGAAGACGACGATGCCTTCGCCATCTGGCGCGATCAGGTGGGCATCCCCGCCCATCGCATCCAGCGCATGGATGAGGCCGATAACTTCTGGGCCTCTGGCCCCACCGGCCCCTGCGGCCCCTGCTCGGAAATCTACTACGACTTCCACCCTGAACTGGGCGATGACAAGATTGATCTCGAAGACGACAGCCGCTTCATCGAGTTCTACAACCTGGTGTTTATGCAGTACAACCGGGATGCCGATGGCAACCTGACGCCGCTGCAAAACCAAAACATCGACACCGGGCTGGGCCTAGAGCGGATGGCGCAGATCCTCCAGCAGGTGCCCAACAACTACGAAACCGACCTGATTCTGCCCATCATCGAAACGGCGGCCAAGTTAGCGAATCTGGACTACACCCAGGCCGACGACAAAACCAAGGTTTCCCTGAAGGTGATTGGCGATCACGTCCGAGCCGTCGTCCACATGATTGCTGATGGCATCACCGCCTCTAACGTGGGTCGGGGCTATGTGCTGCGGCGGCTGATTCGGCGGGTGGTGCGCCACGGACGGCTGATCGGCATTGAGGGTGCATTTATTAGCACCGTGGCCGAAAGTGCGATTCAACTGGCGGAAGAACCCTTCCCCAACACCCGTGAACGGGAAGCCACCATCAAAGCCGAACTGAACCGGGAAGAGGCCCGCTTTTTGGAAACCCTAGAACGGGGCGAAAAGCTGCTGGCGGAAATCCTCAAGCGGGAAGCGGCTTCAAAGGCCAAGCAAATCTCCGGCCTAGATGCCTTTGTGCTCTACGACACCTACGGCTTCCCCCTGGAACTCACCCAGGAAATCGCCGAAGAACAGGGCCTCACCGTCGATGCAGCGGGGTTTGAAACGGCCATGGAGGAACAGCGCCAGCGCTCCAAGGATGCCCACGAAACCATTGACCTGACGGTACAGGGTAGCCTCGATGCCCTGGCGGAACACATCCATTCCACCACTTTTCTGGGCTACACCGAGGCCAGCAGCACCAGCAAAGTCGAGGCGATTTTAGTACAGGGCAATGCGGTGGATGCTGCTGAAGCGGGTCAGGACGTGCAGATTGTCCTCGATCAAACGCCCTTCTATGCGGAATCTGGTGGACAGATTGGCGACCGGGGCTACCTCTCTGGGGAGTCCGTCGTCGTTCGCATTGTGGATGTGAAAAAAGATAGCGACTTCTTTGTCCATGGGGGCCGAGTGGAGCGGGGTACCCTGAAATCCGGGGACGCCGTCACCGCCCAGATTGACCGCGCCTGCCGCCGCCGCGCCCAGGCCAACCATACCGCCACTCACTTGCTGCAAGCGGCCCTGAAAAAGTTGGTGGATCCCGATATTTCCCAGGCGGGTTCCCTGGTAGCCTTTGATCGCCTGCGGTTTGACTTTAACTGCCCCCGCGCCCTCACCGCCGACGAAATTCAGCAGGTGGAAGAGCAGGTCAACACCTGGATTGCCGAAGGCCACGCCGCCGATGTGGCCGTGATGCCCATTGACGCCGCCAAGGCTAAAGGCGCAACCGCCATGTTCGGCGAAAAGTATGGAGCCGAGGTGCGCGTTATCGACTTCCCTGGTGTTTCGATGGAACTGTGCGGCGGCACCCACGTCAGCAACACCGCCGAAATTGGTCTGTTCAAGGTGATTTCTGAAACCGGGGTGGCCTCTGGCATTCGCCGCATTGAGGCGGTGGCTGGCCCTGCGGTGCTGGAGTACTTGAACGTGAGGGATGCCGTGGTGCGGGATCTGTCCGACCGCTTTAAGGCCAAGCCCGAAGAACTGCCCGACCGCATCACCACCCTGCAAACCGACCTGAAATCGGCCCAGAAGGAACTAGACGCCCTTAAGTCGGAACTGGCTGTCCTCAAGTCTGATCAGCTGATTAATACCGCTGAAACCGTGGGCAACCTGAAACTAATCGTCGCTGAACTAGAAGGAGTCAGCGCTGAGGCCCTGAAAACCGCCGCCGAACGTCTGCTGCAAAAGCTGGGAGCCGGAGCCGTGGTTCTTGGTTCCATCCCCGAACCTGAAAAAGTTAGCCTTGTCGCCGCCTTCAGCCCCGAGGTAATTGAGAAAAAGCTGCAAGCGGGCAAATTCATCGGCGGCATCGCCAAACTCTGCGGCGGTGGCGGCGGTGGGCGTCCCAATCTGGCCCAGGCGGGCGGGCGCGATCCGGGTAAACTACCCGAAGCCCTGAAATCCGCTAAGGACCAACTCCTAGCCGCCTTGTAATAGGCTGATACAAAGCTTCGATTGCCTGTCGGCATCCTGGATACCCGGACGCTGATCGTTTCCATCAGAGTCAGTGCTATGTCCAGTCCTTGATCTGAGCAGCCTATATTGCTCGCCCACGGGTGGGGCCGGATAGGTTCACAATCTCAGGCAGTTTTCGACTGCCATACCTGAAACGAGAGAAGGCCATGAACACCAGATTTGGTGATGTTCATGGCCCGTAGAAGTAGGTTGAAGGAGTATCAATGCCGTGAATGCGAGGGACTAAGCTCGAGGGCCTGGTTCCTATCGTGTGTAGTGAACTCCGCGATAGGTCATGGCTGCGGATTGCTGATGTTGTGTAACTGTAAACTGCTTGCGGGCGTAGGAATTGCCCATGAAGGTTGCTGTTTCGCTAGTAGGGATGGCATCGATGGCGGGGGTGGCGGCTTCGTAGGATTTGCCGAGGAAGGAAAGTTTCATCATTGGGTCTCCTATAAAGGGGGCGTTCCGTGGACCCATTCATCATCTCGTAGGTGCCCGACTTGATTGGTGATAGTGGTCTGAGTGTGGCGGTGATAATTTAGGTGGTGGGGGTGTGACCGGAACATGCTGATCCATGAACATAGATCACAAGCTATGCAGGCATAATAAAAGGCCCCTGTTCCGTAACAGGAGCCTTTCAGTCATAGTGTCTTCAATCTAAAGACAAAGCTTTAGCTGAAAACTAGCCTCAGGAACGAGGGATTAGTCGAGGTCGCCCATAGCCAGCACTGGCTCAGTCTCGCGGTCGATACCTTTCTCGAAGCCAGCTTCAGCCGCGCGAGCGCGACCAGCATGCCAGAGGTGGCCAACCAGGAAGAAGAAGCCCAGCACGAAGTGGGAGGTAGACAACCACTGACGGGGGTTCACGAAGTTCACAGAGTTGATCTCGGTGATCACACCACCCACGGAGTTGATGGAGGCGTTGGGCGCGTGAGTCATGTACTCAGCGGCGCGGCGCACCTGCCAATCTTGGATGTCGTTGGTGAGTTTATCTAGATCCAGACCATTGGGGCCACGCAGGGGCTCCAGCCAGGGGCCTTGGAAATCCCAGAAGCGCATGGTTTCACCACCGAAGATGATCTCGCCGGTGGGAGAGCGCATCAGGTACTTACCCAGACCGGTGGGGCCTTGGGCAGCGCCGATGTTGGCACCCAGGCGCATGTCGCGCACTAGGAAGGTCATGGCCTGAGCCTGGGAAGACTCGGCGTTGGTGGGGCCGTAGAACTCGGAGGGGTAGGCGGTGTTGTTGAACCACACATAGCAGGAAGCGATGAAGCCCATCAGGGACAGCGCACCCAAGCTATAGGACAGATAGGCTTCGCCAGACCAGATGAAAGCGCGACGTGCCCAGCCGAAGGGGGTGGTCAAAATGTGCCAGATGCCACCACCGATGCAAATCAGGCCGATCCAGATGTGGCCACCGATGATGTCTTCCATGTTGTTCACGCCGACGATCCAGCCCTCGCCACCAAAGGGGGAGCGGGTTAGATAGCCGAAGATCACAGCGGGGTTGAGGGTGGGGTTGGTGATGATACGCACATCGCCGCCACCGGGAGCCCAGGTGTCGTACACGCCACCGAAGACGCAAGCCTTCAGTACCAGCAGCAGGGCACCACAACCCAGCAGGATCAGGTGGTAGCCGATGATGTTGGTCATCTGGTTCTTGTCTTTCCAGTCGTAGCCGAAGAAAGAGGAGTATTCTTCCAGCACTTCGGGACCACGCACGGCGTGGTACACACCACCAAGGCCAAGCACGGCGGAGGAAATCAGGTGAAGCACACCCACCACAAAGTAGGGGAAGGTATTGATTACTTCACCGCCGGGGCCAACGCCCCAGCCCAGGGTAGCCAGGTGAGGCAGCAGAATGAAGCCCTGCTCATACAGGGGCTTATCGGGAACAAAGTGGGCCACTTCAAACAGGGTCATGGCCCCGGCCCAGAATACGATCAGACCAGCGTGGGCCACATGGGCACCCAGCAGCTTGCCAGATAGGTTGATCAGACGGGCGTTACCAGACCACCAGGCGAACCCGGTGGATTCTTGGTCGCGCCCCGCGATAAAGGAATTACTAGAGAGCGTTACCACGTGGCAGTACCTCTTCGGGGAATACAAACTTCTCGTGGGGCTGGTCGGTGGGAGCCATCCAAGCCCGGATACCTTCGTTCAGCAGAATGTTCTTGGTGTAGAAGGTTTCAAATTCAGGGTCTTCCGCCGCCCGGATTTCCTGGGAGACGAAGTCATAGGCGCGCAGGTTCAGACCGAGGCCCACCACGCCCACGGCACTCATCCACAGGCCGGTGACCGGCACAAACAGCATGAAGAAGTGCAGCCAACGCTTGTTGGAGAAGGCAATCCCAAAAATCTGAGACCAGAACCGGTTAGCGGTCACCATGGAGTAGGTTTCTTCCGCCTGGGTGGGTTCAAAGGCGCGGAAGGTGTTAGCATTCTCGCCGTCCTTGAACAGGGTGTTCTCCACCGTGGCCCCGTGGATGGCGCAGAGCAGCGCCCCGCCCAGCACCCCAGCAACGCCCATCATGTGGAAGGGGTTGAGGGTCCAGTTGTGGAAGCCTTGGAAGAACAGCAGGAAGCGGAAGATGGCGGCCACGCCGAAGCTGGGGGCAAAGAACCAGCTACTTTGGCCGAGGGGGTACATCAGAAAGACGCTGACGAACACCGCAATCGGCGCAGAGAAGGCAATGGCGTTGTAGGGCCGCAGACCGACCAGACGAGCCACCTCAAACTGACGC
>JBIPSI010000056.1:0-15457 GCA_044070495.1 Spirulina sp.
GCCATGTCCGGTTCACCCACAACTGCGACCCTGAACCCGCCATGGCCTCTCGGAAGCAGCATGAGCAGCGCACCTATCAAATTGAGTTCAAAATACACACGTACAGCTATGCCGCCGACTAAGTTTTGTCAGTCAACCAGCTGATTGCCTGACACATCTCCAAAGTAGGTTGGGTGCAGCGAAGCGGAACCCAACACGCGCCGAGGATTTCGGGCTTGTTGGGTTCTGCTATCGCGCCACCCAACCTACGAGAAATCAATGCTTTTCGGCGTTATGTCGGTCAGCAAGGTTGGTTGTTGGCGTAGTCAATGGGGCTTTATTTGCAGGTTATGTTCTTCACTAAATACTTGGGCGATTCTGTATATCCCTGGCGGGTATAGAACCGATGGGCGTCTACTCGGCGGCTGTGGCAGTGGACTTCCATGCGATCACATCCTTGTGCTTGGGCCATCTCGTAGGCCCGGCTCTCTAGGGCGGTGCCAATGCCTTGGCCTCTGGCTTTGGGGCTAACGCAGAGATAGCTAATGCGGCAAAAATCCCCAGGTAGGGCCAATTGGGGGATGAAGTGCAGGGAAATCACCCCTACCACGGCATCGTCAACGACGGCGACTAGCAAGATCGCATCGGGATGGTCAAGCTGGCGCTGAATGCTGCGGGTGAGGAAATTGAGATCACCAGGATAGCCCAAGTCATCCAGGAGTCGGGCGATTACGGCGGTATCGGCAACGGTGGCGGGGCGAAGCTGGAGAGATGCCATGGGGTTAGGGAAAAATCGGCGCACCGTTCTGAAACACCAGGAGCTCACCGGGCTGAATGGGTATCCACTGTTCGTTATCGGTGAGGCCCGTGGTGGCAATGATGGCGACTCGGTCGCTGAGGGTGGTCAGTTCTTGAAAGTCTACGGTGAGATCTTCGTCAATCAGATGAGCCGCCGCAAAGGGTGCTTGCCGCACGATGTAGCAGAGCTTGGTGGAGCAATGGGCAAAAAAGTGCTCGCCATCGGAGAGTAGGTAGTTAAAGATGCCGTGCTGGGCGATGTCGGCGGTGATGGCTTGTAGGGTGGCGTAGAGGTCGGTGATGGGGGGCTTGCCCTTGGGAAACCGCTGGCGCAGGGTGTTGAGGATGCGGCAAAAGGCACGTTCGCTGTCGGTTTGGCCCACGGGGCGATGTAGTCCAGGTGAAATCTCTAGGGTGGGCACATCGCCATTGTGGGCAAACACCCAGTAGCGCCCCCACAGTTCTCGCTTAAAGGGATGGCAGTTTTCTAGCCCCACTGGCCCCACCGTGGCCTTACGAATATGGGCAATCACGGTTCTAGACTTGATCGGGTACTGCCGCACCAGGGTGGCAATGGGGGAGGTGCTGGAGGGGTTGTCGTCCAGAAACACGCGACAGCCCAGCCCCTCAAAAAAGGCAATGCCCCAGCCGTCTTTGTGGTCATCGGTTTTGCCACCCCTGGCGCAAAAGCCCTCAAAGGAGAAGCAAATATCCGTTGGCACGTTGCAGTTCATCCCTAGGAGTTGACACATGGCGCTAGCGACATTTCTGTCAGAGCATTGTATGGCAACCCGGAGTCTTGTCTCGTTCTGCCCTGGGGAAGCCGCACCCAGAAAAATCGCAACTAGCGCAACCAAGCGATGGTACTGATTCACTGACACAAGATTCTGCGCCGGACGCGGCAACCGCGCCCCTACCGTCTTCGGAACATGTTGGAGTTAGATCTCCTGACCCTTGGACGGATCTGGGTTCTGGCAAGTTTTGTGAGTCAATCAGGCGGTGGCGATTCGGGGCAGCACAACCCGCACGGTGGTGCCCGCTTCGGCGGAAGACTCAAGGGTGATCTCTCCCCGATGGGATTCCACAATGCGTTTGACGATGGCTAGGCCGAGGCCATTGCCCCCCGGCTTGGTGGTAAAAAAGGGCTGACCCAATTTCCTCAGAACCTCTGGCGGAATCGGTTCGCCGCCATTATGCAGGGTGATCCAAAGGGAGGTGGGGTGGGGGCTGGCGGCAATGCTCCAGGTGACGGTATCGCCGGGGGCAATGGCTTCGCAGGCGTTGCGCACTAGGTTGATGAAGACCTGCTTGAGTTTGTCTGGATCGCCCGTAATCCAGACCTCCGGGAGATCCGAGGTGAGGAGGAGGGATCGGCCCTGCATGGCGGGCAGGGTGTCTAGGTGCTCCTTAAGCTGGTAGGCAAAGGTGACGAAGTCAAAGGTGAGGGGGGCGAGGATGGGTTCGCGGGCGTACTGCAAAATTTCGTTGAGTAACTGCTTGAGGCGGCTAGCTTCCTCTAGGGCCAAGGTCAGCCGCTGCTGAGCCCGGTCGGGAAGATCCATGGCCTGAAAGGACTCTAACCCCATCAAAATGGTGGTTAGGGGGCTGCGAACTTCATGGACAATCATGGCCGCCAGTTCACCAATTTCGGCGAGGCGTTCTGTGGCGGCCTGGGCTTGCTTGCGGGTGGTGATGTCACGCACCATAGAAATGATGCAGTGGCGTCCGTCTAGGGAAACCACCGCCGCCGAGATCTCGGCGGGCACGGCCACCCCTGCTTTGGTCATGCAGGAAAGCTCATCCGTCCAGCCATGGCCCTGCTGCAAGACGGTGTTACCAAAGCGCTGAAACTCGGAGAGATCGTGGGGATGGACGGAGGAAACCTTGACGGTGGTCAGCAGTTCTTCACGGCTATAGCCCAGAAATTCGCTGGCCTTAGGATTCGCTTCGAGGATGCGATCTCCCTGGGGGTCAATCACAAAGATGGCATCGTTGGAGTACTCAAAGATCTGGCGCAGCCTCTGCTCACTATGGGTCAGTGTTCCATGGCCCTCCGGTGACTGGTTACACAAGGCTTCCCCCGCCCCATCCTCCATCGCATCTGTGGTCATGGCGTACCCTTTGTGTGGCTGAATGGCCTAGGTCACCATGGTAACAGATGAAAAAAAGTGGCCCAACATAACCCTTTAATCTGCTGGGTGGGCCACTTTCAGAGAATCGCGGGGCCTAGCGGTTCAGCTAGGCCAGATCCGCAGGGCAGACCTAAGCCTGACGCTGCTCACGGTTATACCTCACCAGTTCCGAGAGGGTAACGACCCCGTCTCCGTTTAGGTCTGCCGCTGCATCGTGTAGGGTGGTTTGGCCCATACTAGAAGACATTTCCGCATTGGCGGCGGCGGCCATGGTCAGACTAGACAGAACGACAAACAGACCGGACATAAGTACACGTTTCATAGGGTTCCTCCTGGCAAAGGCCTAGGCCTTTGCTTGCTGTGTGGTTTACGGTTCCCATCATGGCGGTCTATCCTGAGAGGCCCCTAAACTAAGCTGGGAGAACCCTTAAAAACCCTGAAGGAATGCCTGAAACATCCTGAGCATTGGCTGAGAAACCCTCGGTGCGCCCTAGCCCAGGGTGACCGTAGCGCCCTCGGTGTCGAGCCGCAGCACCTTAGTAGTTACCCTTTGCCCCTGCCAAGCCGCCGCCATGGCCTCGCTCACCTGGGTTGCGGTGGTGCTGGGGGCTAGGGCCAGCAGGGTGGGGCCTGCGCCGCTGATCACCAAACCGTAGGCTCCGGCGGTTTGGGCGGCAGCGGCCACGGCGTCATAGCCCGGAATCAGGGCTTGGCGGTAGGGTTGATGGATCCGGTCGTGCAGGGCCACCCGCAGCCAGTCAGCCTTTCCGGTTTCTAGCCCCCGCAGCAGCAGCCCCAGGTGGGCAGTGTTGAAAATAGCATCCGCACGGCTGTAGGTGGCAGGAAGGACGCGACGGGCTTCAGCGGTCGAAAGTTCAAAATCGGGAATGGCCACCACGGGGGTAATCTCGCTGTGCCAGGGCAGGGGGCACAGGGTAGGGGTGCCATCGGCGGCGGTGACTGCCAGTTGACAGCCTCCCACCAGAGCCGGAACCACATTGTCGGGGTGGCCCTCTAGGGCAATGGCCATCGCCGCAATTTCAGAGGGTTCCAGGGGATCTTCCGCCAGGGCATTGGCCCCCAGCAGCCCCCCCACTATGGCGGTGGAAGAACTGCCCAACCCACGGGCCAGGGGCACCGCTAGGTCAATGGCCAGGGCCACTGCGGGTACAGCCCACCCTCGCTGCTGAAAGTAGTGGGCAAAGGCTTGGTAGGCCAGGTTCGTGGCATCGGTGCTGACCCGGTCGGCCTCTAGACCCTGAACAGTAATCGTCACCGTGCCAGGGGGGTGATCCATTGCCGTGAAGGTGAAGCGGTTATAGATCGTCAGCGCCGCCCCCAGGCAGTCAAACCCAGGGCCAATGTTGGCGGTTGTACCGGGTACCGTCACAATCACAGAGGTAGACACCGCAAACACCTCCAGCGGCTAGAACAGGGTCAAGGTCAGGATAGTAGCACTTTTTGAGGGGCCTAGGTTCTCCGATTCAGAAGGGGCGTGGGCCGCCTCGCCCCCATCGGATCGAGATGCCGCCAGGATTGGGGTTTCCGGCAGTCTCCTGAACCAAAAACCCTGCGGAAAGGCTCCCGCCAACCCGTAAAATACAGTGTCGAATGTTTTTCCTGGAGTAGCAGTATGGTGGATCTGTCTCGCATTCCGGCCCAGCCCGAACCTGGCGTCATTAACGTCCTGATTGAAATTCCGGCAGGCAGCAAAAATAAGTACGAATTTGACAAAGACCTCAATGCCTTTGCCCTGGATCGGGTGCTGTTCTCCTCGGTGCACTATCCCCTCGACTATGGCTTTGTGCCCAACACCCTAGCCGACGATGGCGACCCCCTCGATGGCATGGTGATGATGGATCAGCCCACCTTTCCTGGATGCGTGATTGCGGCCCGTCCCATTGGCATGTTGGAAATGATCGACGGTGGCGACCGCGACGAGAAAATCCTCTGCGTGCCCGTGGCCGATCCCCGCTATGCCACGGTGAAATCCTTGGATGACGTAGCTCCCCACCGTTTGGACGAAATCGCCGAGTTCTTCCGCTCCTACAAAAACCTGGAAAAGAAGGTCACCGAAATCCTCGGCTGGCAGAATGTGGACAAGGTGCAGGCCCTGGTAAGCCAGTGCATTGCCGCCTATAAGTAACCTGACATCGGGGGGATGGGTAGCACGGCCTCTCCCCCAACCCATCTCCCTCAGGGCTATCGCTTATACACAAGTCTCTATTCTGTTAGTTCCTAGGGTTGATCCCCCCTAGCCCCCCTTGTGAAGGGGGGAACTGGAGTCAAAGTCCCCCTTGATAAGGGGGATTTAGGGGGATCTCCCAGGTATGGCGGGATGAGAGCAAGCTGTGTCTAAGCAGTAACTTCCTTAAGGGGAAGGAAGTTCTTCGGCACTGACGGTGCAGTCTCGGCCATGGGTTTTGGCCCAGCAGAGGGCTTGATCGGCCTGGCGCAGCAGGTGGGTTGGGTTGTCGCCATGGCGGGGAAAGCAGGCAATACCTAGGGAAATGGTCAACGGCTCGATGGGTTGGTCGTCGTAGACCAGGGTGAGGTATTTGACCGCTCGCCGAATTTTTTCGGCCCGCACCAGGGCCACATCTAGGGGCGTATCGAACAGCACCATACAAAATTCTTCGCCCCCGTAGCGGCAGACGATATCCTGGGAGCGGACATGGCCCTTGAGCAAAATACTAATGTCTTTGAGCGCCCGATCTCCGGCCAGATGGCCAAAGCTATCGTTGATGGCCTTGAAGTGATCAATATCAATTAAAAGCAGGCTGACGGGTTGTTGATGGCTTCCGGTTTGGCATAGGTTGTGCAGCACGGTTTCCATCGGGCGACGGTTGAGTAACCCGGTCAGCCCATCGTGGGTGGCCTGCGACTCAAGTTCCTCCAGCACCAGCAGCCGTTCCATCACGAGGGGCATGTGGTCAGACAGTTTTTGGATCAGTTTGGCTTGCAGGGAGCTTGTCCCAGGGGCGGCGGTAACCTGGAGCAGACAGATAGCTTCCTTAATATCGCCCAACACCGTACAGGCCAGGGTGGGTTGGGCCGATGGGGTCGCCAGGGGTTCTGAGGGGCTGGGATGGCAGCGGGGGCAAGGGCCGAGGCGCGGGGCTGTCATGGGGCGAGTGAGCAACGAACAGGGCTGGGCGAGGGCCTGAAGCGGCTGATCTGGCCCCCAATGCATCAGCACTTTAGCCTGGGTCGGAAAGCCTGATATCAGCACCACCTGCCCCGCTTGGTGAGGGAAAAACGGCGGCAGATAGTCTGCCAGCAGTTGGCCGAGATGGTCGTAGGATAGGCAGGCCTGAAGCTGAGTGGCCAAATCCACCAAGCTGGGCAACCGAGGGTGGATTTGACTGTCCCCAGCCGGACGGGGCGGATGGATAGACACCACCCGCGACAGAAAATCCTGGTTGGGCTGGCCGGGGCTATCCAGATCCTCCAGGTTGGTGGGCAGGGGTGGCGGCACCAAAACCGACGGCAAGGGGACGAGGCGCAGACACAGCAGTAACTGCTGACTTAGGTAGGCCAGGGTTTTGACCTGGGTGGTCGATAGCGCCTCGGCCACCATGCCCGGAATATAGAGGGTGAAGTAGGAGGAGGTGTGGGGCGGATGGATGCGCCCCACCAAAGCCACCTGCGGGGCAGGGGTCTGGGCCTCAGGGGTAGTGCGATACAGCGTGCCCAGATAAAGGGCGTCGGAGATGGGGACGAGGGCGGGCGGGGGTTGTTCGAGCATCTGGCGCAGCACCACCTGGGTAATGGGGCCATAGCTCAAGGCTCCGGTGGTGTAGGGGCGGGATCCGACCTGCACCGTCAGGGCCGCCTGGGGTACCTGCAAGGTCAGCGCCGTCAACTTGAGAAAGTTGCGTAGGGCCGGATAGGCGTCTCCAAGGGCGGCGGAAGGAGGTTTAGTCATAGCGGCGGATGAGGGGCAATGAGGAGAAACCAATGAAGACGGACGCAGACCTAGTGACGATCTACCGGAAACCCAGACACTTTAATTGTTCCCGATTTAGACCCGTTCTGACCTTTGCTATATGATGGCAAGGAAAAACGTTATTTCTATTCCTAACGGTACTTCTGTGGACGTTACGTTTCCCCTGGCCCAGCGCATGTCGCCCCTTCAAGCCAACGTGTTCGCCGATATGGATCGGGCCAAGGCCAAGGCGAGGGCGGCGGGGCAAACCATCATCGACCTGTCCCTCGGATCCTCAGATCTGCCCGTAGCCCCCCATATCCTAGAGGCCATTGCCGCCGCCCTGCCCGACACCAGTACCCATGGCTACTGCCTCTTTTCCGGCACCCAGGCTTTTCGGCAGGCGGCGGCCCAGTGGTACACCGATAAATTTGGGGTGCCCGTCGATCCAGAAACCGAGGTGTTGCTGCTGATCGGATCCCAGGAAGGCACCGCCCACCTGCCCCTCGCCCTGCTCAACCCTGGGGACTACGCCCTACTCATGGATCCGGGCTATCCCTCCCATGCGGGGGGGGTGTACCTCGCCAGCGGCAACATCCACCCCATGCCCCTGCGGGCGGAAAATCAGTTTTTGCCCCGCTTTGAGGACATCCCTCCCGACGTGCTGGCCCAGGCGCGGCTAATGGTGCTCAGCTATCCCCACAACCCCACCGCCGCCACCGCCGATTTAGCCTTTTGGCAGCGGGCCGTGGCCTTTTGTCAGCAGCACCGCATTGTTTTGGCCCACGATTTTCCCTACGCCGACCTCACCTTTACGGGCCAGCCAGCGGTCTCCGTCCTTCAGGCCGACCGCGACAAAAGCGTCTCCATCGAGTTTTTCTCCATGTCCAAGTCCTACGGCATGGGCGGTTTTCGGCTAGGCTATGCCATTGGTAACGCCCAACTGATCCAAGCCCTGCGGCAAGTCAAGGCCAACGTAGACTTCAACCAATACCCCGGCATTCAGCGGGGGGCCATCGCCGCCCTCACTGGCCCCCAAGCCACGGTGCAATACATGATTGACACCTTCCGCCAGCGACGGGATGCCGCCATCGCCGCCCTGCACCGTCAGGGCTGGGAGGTTACCCCGCCAGAGGCCACCATGTACCTTTGGCTGAAGCTGCCCCAGCCCTGGGCCGAGCGCTCCATCGACTTTTGCCTCAAGCTGGTGGAATCGACAGGGGTGGCCCTGGCCCCCGGTGTGGGGTTTGGGGAGGCAGGAGAGGGCTATGTGCGGATGGCCCTAGTGCATCCCCCCGACCTATTGACCGAGGCCATTGAACGCATAGTGGGCGTAGTCTAAGCCTGATCAGGCCTTGCTTGGCGAGGTTACCCTTACCTTCCCAGGGCCACGGCGGAGGGCATGGCCACGGTTTCATAGAGACGCTCTAGGAGCGATAGATTGGCATTGAGGGTATAGCGGAATACCACGCGCTCGCGGGCTTTGCGGCCTAGGAGTTGGGCCACTTCGGGATGGTCGCGCAGCAGGGGCAGAATGGTTTGCAACTGCACCGCCACCCGTTGGGGGTCTAGCACAATGCCCGCCCCATGGGCCAAGACTTCCCCATCGGCCCCGGCATCGGTGGCCACGCAGGCGGTACCGCAGGCCATCGCTTCCAGCAAGGAGAGGGACAAGCCTTCCACGAAGGAGGGCAGGATAAAGCCATCGGCCCCCCGCAGCAGGTCAATGCGCCGCTGCACATCGGCGACATAGCCTAGCCACAGAATATTGGCGTCATCGTAAAACAGCTTGAGGGAGGACTCGAGCGGCCCACTACCCATAATCACCAGCTTGCAGGTTGGCCCCATATCCGCTAGCCGCCAGCCCTTCAGCAGCGATTCCACGTTTTTTTCTGGGGAAAGGCGACCCTGGTAGACAAACAGCCGTTCCGCCCCCAACTCCGCCTTCGCCGAAGATGGGCCAGGGGTATAGCGCTGGGTATCCACACCGTTGGGAATCACCTCTAGGCGATCATCGGGCACCCCCAATTTGCTCAGCAGGTCGCGCTGGAGATCGGAGAACACGATCACCCGGTCGTAGTTGGCCAAACAGGGGGCATAGAGCTGGTAGGTGAGGTGTTGGGTGCCAGAGGTAATGCTGCGCACCTTGCGGTCGAAGGCGGGGTGAAAGGTGGCGACCAGGGGCAGTCCCAATTCTGCACAGATTTCTGGCAACCGAAAGTCCAGGGGGGAGAGGGTCAAGGACGCATGGACAATATCGGGTTTAAGCTGCCGCAGGGCATTGGTCAACAGCTTCCGGGACCGCAGGGAGGGAATAGTGAGAATCTGCGACTTAAACAAAAAGGGGAGGGACACCTCAGCGGCTTCAGGATGGGCCTCGGCCTCGACCCCATGGGGCTGGGCAAAGTGCAAAAACGTGACGCGGTAGCCCCGTTCTAGGAGGGCATTGGTAATTTCTCGACTGTAGGTGACGTTGCCGCAGAAGGGGGATTTCTTGCCAAGCCACGCAATATGCATTCACGGTTCGGGGGATAGGGTGACGGAGAAGGGACAGGTACGCGGGGACAGACCCATCCCGATAGGCGAGAGGTGAAGCACGCCCGTAACCGGAGCCTACCTCAATGCTGTATCGGCAATATACCAGGTTCTGAAGCGTAGAGCCCTTCTAGAGATCATTGCTACCCACCCAATGATCGGGTGAGGGCTCGTAGCGAAAGAACCTGGTAACGCGCAAAAAAACGGCCCCAGGGCGGGGCCGTCGTGGTGTGACGGGGTGGGGCTAGAGGCTGGCCAGTAGCTCTCGATAGAGATCCTTCACCAGCTTGCTGGCCACCTTGGAAACGGCCTGGGGGTGAGGCATGGGTGGCAGGGCTTCATAATAGGCGCGATGCTGAGCCAGGTACTTGGGGATCTGCATGTTGGGGCGACTCCGCAAGATAACCACCATCATTTTGATGTGAAGGTAGATCGCCGTTCGGGCATAGCGGGGGCCTGCGGCTACCTCTGTCTTTACCTGCCCGCTCTGGTACAGGGTGGTGCCGTTGCCCAGGGCTAGTCGAAAGGCCCCCAGGGAACGATCACGGCGATTCATGCGGCCACTTTTGGAGGGCACACGGGCGCGGATCGGCTTGCCATCGTCTCCCAGGAATTGATCGAAAGGAACGATGCGGCTTAGGATACTCGCCCTGGTATTGGAGGCAAAGCCAAACCTATCAAACACGGTGTGATAGGGGGCAAACTCTGGAGACTCCAGCAGCTCGGAGATCCTGACCTCTAAGTCATACTGACGCCGTTCTAGTTCGCAGATTTGAGAGGCCAGGGTTTTAGACATAATCGACACCCCTGCTCCGACCGAGCTTCCTTGTTTGGAGGCCCAGGCTTTACGGTAGCGTCCCTCTCCGGTGGCGATGTAGTTCCACAGAGTAGGCGGCTCTGGGGCCATCCACTTGCGAGACTGTTTGGGGCGCTTTCCGCCTGATGAGACGCAAACCTCTGGCCATTCCCTGGATAGGAGCTGCCATAGGCGGCGCTGATAGTTCCCCGTCATTCGGCTTAGGAACTGGTGCTGTAGGACGGCGTCGCGCAGATCCTCGGCATAGTCGCTGAGGAATGCGCTGGGGCGTCCTAGGTTCTCGGCTCCATAGAGGGCCAAGAATGCCGCGTCGTATCGGTCACTTTTGCTCATCACCCCGTGATAGGTCTGTAGAGCCTTCACCCGCTGGGGGTTCACTCGGTAGACCGCTCGATCATTGGCCTTCAGGATATCGATCCACACCTTGGAGTAGTCGCCGGTGGGCTCCAGAATGAATACCTCTCCCATGGTTAACAGGGAGGCGATTCCGTCGATGGTGGGACACAGGCCGATGGGCTGATAGGAGCCTGAGAACTTGCGGTAGTCGGAGGGCATAGCCTCGGAATCTACCACGCAACACGTGATCGACGTTTTGGAAACGTCAATACCTACAATCTTCATGAGTTGAATCACCCTTATCTCGGTTCGCAAAGCCCCAGGGGTCAAGCCACCTGTCTGGCACGTCATTCTAAGAACGGGATCCTCTAGGGCTAGGGGCCGTCTAGCAACGTTGCCAAAGCTGAAAAGCTAAGGGCCGTCTAGCAACGTTCCGAAAGCTTTTGCAGCAACCTGGTATGAGCTCCGACCCCTAGGCGGTTTGGAGGACAGAAGGATTGCAGCCCCTCTATCCGTGCTAAGCCATCCCGCGACTACTCCAAGGGGAGTAGTTTCGGCCCTTGGCAGGGGCCATCGTCAGGCGGGTTAGTAGTCGGAGCCGTCGCTCTCTTCTATGTGGGGCTCTCCGGTGTCGAGGGTGAGGCCTTCTGCGAGGGCCTGGAGACGTTGAACGATGGCGCTACGGGCATCCATGGCTTCCATGGAGATAAACATCTCGTCATTGAGAAGGCTGGCAATGTCTATCAGCTCTCGCAGGGCGTTCATGGCCCAGGGTTGGATGGTGGGGGTTTTATTCGCCATGGTCATCGGCTCCGGTGGCGAGGGGGTAACGGGCGTTGAGGGCGACTTCTTGCTCTAGACGCGCTTTGTTGAGGGCCTGGGCTTGGTCGCGAAGATAGGTCAGGTCGGGCAAGCTCATGGAGCGCATTTCTTTGAGGATTTCGCTCGTCACTCGGTCTTTGGGGGTTACGTAGTGGGCGTTTCCGGTGTTCATTCCCAGGTTTCCTCCATGCGGAATTTCATTTTGATGGCCTCTGCTGATCCGTTGGATTGGCATAGGCCTCGCCAAAATAGGCCGGCGTAGGAGATGGATGAAAAGCGCCCGACCTCTTTGCCGGTGGCGCGGTTCACCACTCGATAGATTTTCTGTGGCAGGGGCGGGGGCGTTTTGGTTTCTAGGCGCTGGGCCAGCAAGCTCACCAGCTCACGTTTGCGAAGGTGTTTCCCCACCCCGTGGGCGTTGGCCCATTGGATGCCATGCCGCTCGGCGATCTGCTGTAGGCGGGGTAGGCGTAGGGTCATTAGCTCTTCTTGGGTCATTAGTCGTCGCCTCCGTGGTGAACGTCGTCGAACAGTCCGTCTAGACGGTTTTCGAGGTCTTTTACCTGGCTCTCTAGGTCGCCGACCCGAATAGCCAAGCGGCTTAGGGTGTCTTCGTGGCTGATGTATCGCTTCTTCAGTTCGGCGATTTGATGGGAGTGGAGATCGGTCGGCACTGCGAGGATTTCTTGCAGATCCTCTAGAACCTCCAGCAGTTCCACCAGGTCTAGGGTGATGGCACTGAAGGGGGGATCTGTCAGATTGACGGCGGAAAAACTGATCTGACGATTCTCTGTGTCGGGTGGATCTATGACAACGGCTACTGGAACCTCGGTTACGTGCCGCCCATAGTCAAACCCAATGGTCGTTACAACGGCTTTTTGCATAGCTTCTCCTAAGAAAATCCGGGGGGCGTTCCCCGGTCACTACGTTTGACGCTAGTCAGTCACTTTGGCCTGGGCGGAATTGCACCGCCTGCATGAACGCCCACACACCCCTAGGGCCAGCCAGGAAAACGGGGGGAGTGAAGCCCCGTTGTGGAGTTGGTTATCCTGAGGGCTATTGTATATGCAATAGATGTAGATGTATAGTCAATGCATGATGAGTTTATCTATGCAGATGGCGAATCATTGCCTATACAATGGAGCTTAAATTCAATGCCCTACGAAGATGCCCAAAGCCAAACATGCGAAATGGGGAGAACCCAAGGACTCTCAGCTTCCGCCCCAGCGGATGACGCGCACGGGATTGAATCTCCTCAAGGCCAAGGCCCAGGAGGTGGGAAGCGTGTCAGAGCTTCTGGAGTTGATAGCGCGGTCGGAGTTGCCTTCCTCTTTGGGGGAATCGTCGCCCAGTTGATCCAAGATGCAGAGGATCGGCGGGCTGAGGTGGTGGACTGCATCGACTGGTATCAGCGGGAATTGGAGAAGTGTGATCGTCGCCTTGAGTCGCTGAAGACTCTCGCCCAAAGCATCCAATCTGCTGAGTAAATACCCACAACAAACCCCCAGAGGTGATCGCATCTCTGGGGGTTTGCTTTGGCGTGGTGGTGGTTAGCGGGGGCGGCGCTTCTTCCGCTCGTCGGCCTTAGCTGTGGCGGCGTCGCCCTTCCTGATGATGGACACCCACTGCATTAACGGAGAAAAGCCCGTGCGAGTCCAAGCGAAATAGGTTGTCTTCTTCTCTCCCAAGACATAAAGGTGATCGTGAGCGGCTGACATGAGGAGCTGCGTCAAGAAGACACCCCAAAAAACATAGTCGAACCATTTCATAACCAGCAACCAAACTCAGCAAATTTAAAGTGCCCAGCCATGACGCAACTTAACCTCTTAGACCTAATCGACCAGCCAGAGTACCGAGGTGATGATGTGGATCATCTCGTAGATGCCATCTTGGCGGAACTGGAGGCCCACGGCCTGAGCCAGGATGAGCAACGGGCCTTGGCGGTGCGGCTCAATGCGCATCAGGTGCTCAGCATGGTGCGGCGGTGGCCAGCACCAGCCCGAAACTACTTTCTGTCCTTGATTGTGGAAGGTTTAGCCGACTAAGACCCAAATCAAATACAGTAGCGACCCAGCAAACGCCGCAAAGCTCAACAATGCACCCACCAGCAAAAGCCACTCTTCTCTTCCAATCATGTCTACATGCCCACATCTTTTCCCCAGCCTAGACCACCCCAGCGGCTACTATTGCCGCCTAGATTGCGGGGGCAACTGTCACAACGAGTTTTTTGAAAAAAATGATATTTCGTTTTCAGAAAACAACGAAATATCGGCGGTTTCGGGGGTGCCCCTCCTGGGCTTCAAGACCAGGAGGAACCCACACGAGCAGGGGCAACTGTCACACGTTGGACGAACACCCGCCGTTACCCTAAAACGGCCATGGGCCTACGCGATTACCCACTTGGGAAAGGACGTTGAGAACAGAACCTGGGCGCTACCGAGAGAGGCCGGGACGGTAATCGCAATCCACGCAGGGAAGGGATGGGACGCAGACGGCGCGGAATGGATCAGGTCTAGCGGCCTGGGAGATGTGCCGCCGGAAAGCGAACACCCAGCAGGGGCCATCGTTGCGCTGGCCACCTTTCGGGGCAACACTCAGACGCATAACTCGCCATGGTTCTTTGGCCCCTGGGGGTGGGTACTGTCAGACGTTCAGCCCATCAAGCCGATCTACTGTCGGGGGAACCAAGGTCTATGGTTTTGGGATGGCGGAGAGGTGGAGCTATTGGGAAACGCGTCCGACAGCTTGGAACGTCGCGGTTCTAGCTCTGTCATCGATGGGACGGAAACCCATTATTTCCCTATGGAAAACGTGTCCGACAGCTTGAAACCTCGTTGCATCGATGAGGCTGATCCAGGGGATGAGGACGACCAGCTCTATGAAATGTTTTGCCGCTCTGGCCAGTTTTGGCATGAGGCGGGGCCATACCCCAGCAAGGGACGGACGTACTACCGCTACCGCTGGGGCCATGGCCATGCGATTGATGGCGTCCGCCACATTCCGGGCGGTTCCATGCTGCGGGGGCTGGCGAGGGAACGGGCGGCCATCATTGAACGGGCGGTGTATGTGGATTTTCGGCCCCATGCTGAGATTTTGGCGGTGATTGATGGATGGCGACGGCTGACGCCACGACCTAAAATCAGGCTGTGACTACTACTCAGCGAACCCTCGGCGGCCAAGGCCCTGGGGGTTTTGTTTTGGGTTAGTGGATGACGACGGCGGCCACCGCAACGGCGGCGACGGCGGCCAGCAGCACCAGCAGCAGGAATCGGGCTGTTTTTCCCCAGAAGGTGGTGCCGGTGGTGAACCACTGGACAAACAGGTAGAGGGCGTCGTCGTAGCGGTCGCCGTCGAGGGGAGCTGGGGGAATGGTGGCCAGGGGCGTGAGGCTTACGACGGTGGCGGGGCCGTCGTCGTTGATGGTGTCGTTCTCATCCTCAACAACTCGGATCGGCGGGTTGCTGCTGAGGTGGATTTTGTCTCCGATGGTGAGGGAGTGCCAGTTATAGGGGGTGAGGGCTTGGTCGTTTAACCAGGTGCCCCCGGTGGATTTGAGATCCTGAATGGCCCAGCGGTCGGCGGCGTAGCTGTAGGTGATGGCCAGATGGCGACGACTAACGGTCTTGACGGCCAAGGTTAGGTCTAACTCTGGGGAGCGTCCGACCAGGAACTCGTCAGAGTCGGCGTCTGGTCGGGGGATGGTCAGGCGATGGGTGTGATCCGCCAATGACGGGTCGGGGAACTCAGGCGGAAAGTAGAGCGATAGGGTTGGCACTCTGACTACCTCCTCCTTGGCGACGGCCTGGGAATTTGTTGCGGTCGCCAGCAACCAGGGCGAGGCCCAGTAGCAGAGCCAGTAGCAGGGCGATCCATGGTTTACGGGGGCTGCGATTCATGGGATTAGGTCTGACAAGGACAGGGGCGGGGCATAGGGCGGGGGCTGAGGGCCTTCGATCCACTGTTGGGCGGCTGCATCCCACTGAGGGGAAGCCATTCCGGGGGGCGGGTCGGCTGCGGTGATTTGCCAGCCGGGGGGCGGCGTGGCGTCGGGTTCGCAGTTGCCGCCGAAGGTTAGGGTGTCGGTGATGAGGCTAGGCATATCTGAACAGT
>JBIPSI010000057.1:0-14584 GCA_044070495.1 Spirulina sp.
CCACTGGTAGCTGTAGGTGCTGCTGTTGGGCAAACCATCGGCATCGACTAACCTGGAAACATCGGCGGTGAGGGGGCTGTCCTCTTGGGGGGTGCCCACAATGGCAATGGGAGGTGCGCTGAGGTCGATCACCTGAAGCCCACTGGTGAAGTCTGCGACATAGGCATAGGTGCCCACCACGCTCACGCCCCTGGCCGAGTCAGGGGTATCGAAGGTACCGACCAAGGTGGGGTTGGCGGGGCTGCTGATGTCGATGACTTGCAGCCCACTGTCGCCATCTGCGACATAGGCATAGTTGCCCACCACGCTCACGCCCCAGGCATTGCCAGGGGTATTGAAGGTGCCGACCAAGGTGGGATTGGCAGGAGTGCTGATGTCGATCACCTGCAGTCCGCTGAATGCGTCGGCGACATAGGCATAGTTGCCCACCACGCTCACGCCCCAGGCAATGCCAGGGGTATCGAAGGTGCCGACCAGGGTGGGGTTGGAAGGAGTGCTGATGTCGATCACCTGAAGCCCATTGTTGCCGTCGGCGACATAGGCATAGTTGCCCACCACGCTCACGCCATTGGCATTGCCAGGGGTATCGAAGGTGCCGACCAGGGTGGGGTTGGCGGGGCTGCTGATATCGATGATCTGAAGCCCGCTGAGGTCGTCTGCGACATAGACATAGTTGCCCACCACGCTCACGCCCCTGGCCAGGCCAGGGGTATTGTAGGTGCCCGCCAGGGTGGGGGTTGTGGGGTCAAGGCCTATGGGCGCGTCGTTGATGTTGGCAATGGCACTGGTGGCCGCACTGGTAATGGTTTCGAGGGTGCCTTGCAGGTCGGTGTACTGCATTTGCACCCTAACCTGTTGCCCCACCTGGTCATCCCCTGGGGTAAAGGTGCTGGCGTTGGCCCCCACGATGGCCGACCAAGTGGTGCCGCCATCGCTGGATTGCTGCCACTGGTAGTTATAGGTGCTGCTGTTGGGCAGACCATCGACATCAATTAACCTGGAAACATCGGCGGTGAGGGGGCTATCTTCTTGGGGGGTGCCCACAATGGCAATGGGAGGCCCGCTGAGGTCGATCACCTGCAGCCCGCTGAAGCGGTCTGCGACATAGGCATAGGTGCCCACCACGCTCACACCCCTGGCATTGCCAGGGGTATTGAAGGTGCCGACCAGGGTGGGGTTGGAAGGGGTACTGATGTCGATCACCTGAAGCCCACTGGTGTTGTCTGCGACATAGGCATAGGTGCCCACCACGCTCACGCCAATGGCCAGGCCAGGGGTATTGAAGGTGCCGACCAGGGTGGGGTTGGAAGGGGTACTGATGTCGATCACCTGAAGCCCGCTGCTGCCGTCGGCGACATAGGCATAGGTGCCCACCACGCTCACGCCCAGGGCAAAGTTAGGGGTATTGAAGGTGCTGACCAGGGTGGGGTTGGAAGGGGTACTGATGTCGATCACCTGAAGCCCGCTGGCGTCGTCCGCGACATAGGCATAGGTGCCCACCACGCTCACGCCAATGGCAAAGCCAGGGGTATTGAAGGTTCCGACCAGGGTGGGGTTGGAAGGGGTACTGATGTCGATCACCTGAAGCCCGCTGGCGTCGTCCGCGACATAGGCATAGGTGCCCACCACGATTACGCCCCTGGCACTGCCAGGGGTATCGAAGGTTCCGACCAGGGTGGGGTTGGAAGGAATGCTGATGTCGATCACCTGAAGCCCGCTGTTGCCGTCTGCGACATAGGCATAGTTGCCCACCACGCTCACGCCATTGGCACTGCCAGGGGTATCGAAGGTGCCCGCCAGGGTGGGGGTAGTGGGGTCAAGCCCTGTGGGAGGAGAATTTAGGGTGTGGGGGTAAGCCGCGAGGGTGGTGGGGGAGATGGGGATGGACGTAGGGACGTAGTTGGAGGAGTGGGTGTCTAGCGCCCAGGTGCCGTTGCCCGTGACCCTGCGGCTGGCGGCCAGGGTGGCCCCAGTGAGGTGGTGCAGGTGTTGGAGGAATTCGGTTCCGGCATCCCCCGCCGCCACGGTGCAGCCGTAGAGCAACAGTTCAGCATTGCCGTCTTGGAACCAAGTTGCCAGAGCGTCGGCGTAGGTTGCGAGGTTTTCGAGGTTTAGTTCACCCTTGCCCAAGAACAACCGCCCCGGCGCACCATGGGACACAAGATGGACGGTACGGGCGGGATGGTGCTGCAAATAGGTGGTGATTTGGGCGATGCCGTCGGCCTCTGCCGTCAGCACTTGCACGGGGATGTCGGGCCACACACCTCGTAGCAGATGGTCTACATCGCTAACCTTGGCATCGATAAACAGCACCGATGCCCCCCCCGATGCGTCAGTCGCTTGAGTCGGGGCAAGGGTAGACAGGAATGACATGGGAAAACCTCAAAAGTTCAACAACTGAAACAGCGGCAGAACGGCAGGGGGCCGAATTCCGTCGTGGCGGTTACTAGGGAGGAAAACAAAAAACTGTAGGTTCAGGGCGTGTCTACGCCACTGGCCTAGGGGACGCTGGCTAAGCAGGCCATATCCCCTGAAGGCGTGATGCCAAGGTGGCGAATCGGTGAACTACGCTGACCATGGTAGCCAATCTCTGAAATTCTTTCGGACGAGTGAATCAGTGCTTCCTCTTAAAGGTTGCCTATAGAAAACTGGGAGTTTGGTCGGCTCGCAGGAAACTTTACCAAAACGCAACAAACGCTTTAATCTCCGGCGAAGCAATTTTCGTTTGTGGCTGGAAGGGTAGCCGTGAGCACCAGAAATTAGGCCAGGGAATAGCTGGCCTGTCGTTGCAGATGAAACGGCCCCAGGGCTGGCTCCCAGGTGGTTTTCCGGTGCTGGGGTCTTCTACCCCGTGGTCGTAGGCCTTGAGGCTAGCGATGCCATCTGGGGCCATAGACGGGCAAATCTAAGGGAAACATTGTTTGACTGGGCCTGGATAAGCCATGGCCCAGTGGCTTTCGACGGGCTAGATGCAGCTCCCAGCGATGGCCTAGCCATCGCTGGGACACTCTCCCCGATTTGTTAGGCCTATTTTCTAAATAACAGCCTGCCAGTCGGCGGAGGGTGACGACAGCAACGAGGCCCCCGTTCGGGAGAGACCATCCATCTGCCAGATCACCATTTGGGCCCTGGTTTGGTGCTGCCAGAGCAGATCGAGCTTGGCATCGCCGGAAAAGTCTGCTGCACCCACCAGTCACCAGAGCGGATCCACTTGGTCAAGGATGTAGCCGCCGGTGAGGGTGGTGCCGTCCATCGATCACAGGGCCATCGGGCTTAGATCACCGAGATCTTGACCATCACATCGTTAAAGTCGCGGTCGCCGCCGCCAGCGATGTCCTCAAAGCCAAAGACGTTGTCGCTGAGTAGCCGCACATGGTCTTGGCCATCGTCATTCGCCCCCATGTGATTGAAGAAGACCGTGGGGTTGTTGCTAGAGTCCTCGTCGAGGAGGGCATCGAGGGAGCTATCTACGATCAAAAAAGTGCTGAGCAGTTGCCCCGTGGCGACTTCGGCGGTGTAGGTGAGGGTTTGGCCATTTTGGCCCGCCAGGTTGCTCACCACCCGATTCGCCAACGCTGCCTGGACATAGCCAACCTCTCCAGGGTTAATCAGGTTACCCGTGAGGGGATCGCGAACTTGCCCTTGGGCATTTTGCACGGTGTATAAGCCGACAACGTTGTTATAGAAGGCTTCACGGAACACATCCATGGTTAGCTTGGCAGTGGGGCCATTCATCCCTGTGAGATCGATGAGTTCGCCCTGGATGAGGTTGCCCTGTCGTGGGCTACCAACGGGGGCTGGGGTCGGGTCTAGCCCTAGTTGAATGGTTACGCTGGGAGACGCAGTGCCGGGTAGCGTCAAATCCGCTAGGTATCCTTGGTCGAGGGCACGGTACTGCATAACGGATTGGCCATTGGCATTAGCGGCCCCCGTCGCAAAGAAGATTTGAGATGCCCCACCTCGTTTGAGGTCGTCTAGGGTGCCGCCTTGGATCAGGGCGAACTGCAAAAACTGGCCAGGGGCAATGGGAAGGCTGCGCCGACCAAACTGCCCAGCAAAATCCCCCGCCTTGAGGACAGACATCAGGGTGGTGGCCCGCTGCACTGCCGCCGCCGTATAGCCTGTCGTGCTGGGCAATAGGCCATCGATGCGTCCTTCGGCATCATCGACCACCACCACGACAATATCCACCACGGAGTCTGCCCCTTGGGTGGTAACGGTGGCCGTGAGGCGGGTGGCGCTGTCTCCCGTGACAGCAAGCAGTTGGTTGGCTAGGGGGATGATTTGAGCTGGGTTGGGGGCTGGAGAAGGGATGGCCGTGACAGCGCTGGTGGGAGCACTAACCACCGCCTCTGGGGTGCCAAAGCCATCGGTGTAGCGGGCGATGACGGTGATGACTTGACCCACTTGAGATAGAGTCAGCAGTAACGTCTTCCCCGTTGCTCCGGTGATGTCGGTACCATTGGCCTGCCACTGGTAGACGATGGGGTCGGAGATGCCATCAAGATCCGTGAAATCGTTGCTAGCGGTGAGGGTTTGGCCTTGGGTGGCGGTGCCCCCAATGGTGACGCGTCCGGTGGGTGGGGTGTTGACCCGAAGGTTGTAAAGCTCAACGCCGTTTACCCCATCATCGGCAAAAAAGAGTAGGGTGTTGGTGCCTAAAAGTCTGAGTTCATAGGGGTTAGCGCTACCGCTGCCAGGGTTAACATCTGCCACTAGCACGGTTCCGGCTTCGGTGCCATCGCTTTTCCAGAGTTCCACGCCATGGATGCCGTCGTCGGCTGTAAAATACAGGGTGCCGTTAACGTTAGTTAAATTCGCAACGTCAGCACTGCCGCTACCAGGCAAAACGTCCTTGACCAAGACGGTTCCGGTTTCGGTGCCATCGCTCTTCCAGAGTTCTGCGCCATGAATACCGTCGATGGCGGTGAAAAAGAGGGTGCCGTTGACGTTAGTTAAGGATGAGGGCAAAGCCGCATCACTGCCAGAAAAAACGTCTTTAACCAACCCCGTCCCGGTTGCGGTGCCGTCACTTTTCCAGAGTTCAGAGCCGTGGATGCCCTCGTTGGCGGTGAAAAAGAGAGTGCCGTTGATATCGGCTAGGGTCTTGGCAGAGGAAGATCCCGTCTGAAGCGCAAGATGCTTGACCAACACGGTGCCGACCTCAGTGCCGTCACTTTTCCATAGGCCATTTCTCTCGGTGGTGGAAAAAAAAAGCGTACCGTTGACATCGATGAGCCCCTTAGGGTTGGAGCCATAGGGGCCATCCCAGAGATCTTTAACCAGGGCCGTCCCGGTTGCGGTGCCGTCACTTTTCCAAAGCTCGCGGCCATTAGCACCGTTATCGGCGGTGAAAAAGAGGGTGTCGTTGACGGCGGTTAAAACGTAAGGATTGGAACTGCCTTTAGCGACAATATCTTTGACCAAGACGGTGCCGGCCTCAGTGCCATCACTTTTCCAGAGTTCAGTGCCATTGGTAGTGCTGTAGGCCCTAAAAAAGAGGGTGCCGTTGAGGTTGGTGAGATGGGCAGGGGGAGGGGTGAAATAGGAGGGGGGAGAAAAATAGCTATCACTATAGATGTCTTTGACCAAGACGGTACCCGCCTCGGTACCATCGCTTTTCCATAGCTCTATGCCATGAAAGCCATTATCAGCGGTGAAAAAGAGGGTGCCGTTGACATTCGTTAAGTAGGCGGGAGAGGAATATCCACTACCCCTGTAAATGTCTTTGACCAGCACGGTGCCGGCAGCGGTGCCATCGCTTTTCCATAACTCCATGCCATGGGTGCCATCGTCGGCAGTGAAATAGAGAATACCGTTGCTGTCGGTTAGGGCAGCGGGCCAAGCGCCAACGGCTGGCAGAGTGAAATTAGAGATTCGGCTCAAGGGCACTATTGCTGCACCGGCACCGGAGCGAATTCCTAACGGCTGTAAAGCGAGCGACAGGCTGGTCATAGCGACATCTCCGGAGCAACGGAGTAAAGACAGGGGGATCAAGTACTGTAGCTGTGGCGAACCAGTACTGGCCCTTTCCTCTGTAATACCCGATACCGAGGCTATGCCCCCCCATGGGGATACAAAAGTTTCCTTATATTCGCAGGATGCAATACCTCCGAGATCCCTTGTGCCCCCCTAGGGCAGGGTATACACCGCCTGCCGCTGCAAATGAAACGGCCCCATGGCTGGCCCCCAGGTGGTTTTTCCGGTGTTGGGGTCTACCCCATGGTCGTAGACCTTCAGATCCACGGCATCACCCACCACGGCTAGGTCAAACCCCAGGGCAATATAGCTAGTTTGGTCTTGGTAAGAAATCGCACACAGGCTATCCGCAGGCATCCGGGCAATGTATTGATGATCATCCCAAGAAATGTCTAGGCCGCAGGTGGGTAATTCCACCAAATCAGCACGGGTGAGATTTGTCAGGCGCTCCGGTTCACTACTGCACCCGCGCCAAGCCAGGGGATCCGCCAAACCGTAGTATTGGCCCCAGAAACCATCCCCCCGCTGAGTCAGGTGCAAAATACGCTGACGGTAGGGCGGTGCCCCAGAGGCCACGCTGATTTGCTCAATAAAAAAGCTGTAGCCCTCCCCAAATAAATCGGGCGACAAGGGCCGATTCCACACCCGCAAATGCAGATACCAAATCGGTTCCGCTAGGGATTGGGCCTTGTTGTCAAATTCTCCGGCGAGGGCGGCGGCGAGGTGGGATAGGGGGGGCATGGGTGTTGGTTATTGGTTATTGGTTATTGGTTATTGGTTATTGGTTATTGGTTATTGGTTATTGGTTATTGGTTATTGGTTATTGGTTATTGGTTATTGGTTATTGGTTATTGGTTATTGGGTGAATGGGGCCGTTGTAGAGGTAGGTGGTCATGGGGCCACGACCTTTGATGTGTAGTGTACCTCTGGACTCGAAGGCATAGTGATCCTTGAGGTGGTAGTAGGTGGCTTCGCTGACCTGAATGCGATCTACCACACCCTGGGATTCCATGCGGCTGGCGATGTTTACCGCATCGCCCCAGAGGTCGTAGCTGAACTTTTTAATCCCAATCACCCCGGCCACCACGGGGCCAGTGTTGATGCCAATGCGTAGGCAAAAGGGTTGGCCATCTCTGCGCTGAAAGGTTTTGATCACTTGCAGCATTTCTAGGGCCATGGCCATAACGCGGCGGGCGTGGTCGGGCTGGGCAGTGGGCAGGCCGCCGACCACCATGTAGGCATCGCCGATGGTTTTGATTTTTTCGAGGTTCCACTGGTCGGCAATGGTGTCGAAGGCGGAGAAGATCTCGTTGAGTAAGCAGACTAAGTCGGTGGGCGGAAACTGCGCCGCCAGTCCGGTGAAGTCCACCAGGTCGGCAAAGAGAATGGTGGCTTCCTCAAAGCGAGAGGCGATGGCTTTTCCGGTTTCCTGCTTAAGCTGGTCGGCAATGCTGCCGGGGAGAATGTTGCGCAGCAGCCGTTCTGATTTTTCCTGGGCGGCGATCAGGGCAGCCTCGGCCTGTTTGCGTTCCTGAATTTCGTGGCGCACCCGGTCAAACATTTGACCAAAGGCGTGGGTCACGTCCCCCAGTTCGTCCCTACGAGTCATCGAAAGACTGTAAAAGGAAGGAGGCTGATCGCGGCTGACGGCTTCCCCGGCGGCGAGGAGGTCGTCGCACAGATACAGCAGCGGGTTAATCAGCAGCCGTTCTAGCACGAGGATGGTGGCCAGGGTGACAAAGGCGGCAATAATCACGACCAGTCCCGCAATGGAGAGGGCATAGCGCAGCAGTTCGCGCCCTACGTTGCTGGCATCGTGGCGAACCGCTAGGAGGTACTGGTCTTTGAAGCTTTGGCTGGGCCACACCACATCGTAGCGGGCGGGGTTGCGGTGAACTTGGCGGCGCACCTCCGTGGGGGCGAGGTTGGTCAGATCGATCTGGGGCGGATCGCCAAAGGCCCGGACTAGGGTGCCATCGGGTCGGTAGAGGGCGGCCCCCCGCACCACCGAATCGGGTCGCAGGTTGCCCTGCAAGGTTTCTAGCACCTCCAAGGGTGACTGGTCGGCCATCATGCCCGCCTTTACCGCAAACAGCACCTCCTGGGAGACCTGTTCCAGGGCTTGGAGCTGTTCCTGCCGCCGCCGATGGAAGGAGGGAATAAAAATCACTGCCTCGATGATCAGCAGACTGAGAAACACCCACCCCACAATTTGGCGCGATAGTCGAGATCGCAGCAGCCCCACCGATGATTGCAGCAAACTGGCCATAGATCGATTGCGATAAACTGATTGCGATAAACCGCTGGTTACGCTCCATTGTCGCTGCACCCTAGGGCTTTTGGTTGGCCCCTTGTAGCCTAGCCCCCTAGACTGAGGATTCGCTGAGTTAAGATGCATCGTTCTCCGGGCTGAATCGGGATAGAACAGGGCGGAGAATCCTGACGCTCCCCCGCTGCTTAACGTACTCCATGAAAAAATGATCCATTTGCCGTAGTCATCCGCCCTCACCCCTGCCCCTCTCCCTCAGGGAGAGGGGTTCTGAATCCGGCTCCCCTTCTCCCACGGGGAGAAGGGGCTGGGGGATGAGGGCTACGGCTGGGCGCAGGTGCTTAACGAAAGTTTGCAACAACCGCCTGTAACGGATCAAAGGGGAACGGAAACCGATAAAGTAAGCCCTATGTATGATGACGATCTCACTACGTTAAACCCAGATTCGGAGTTTGCCGACCCCCTGGATGCCCTGGGGCCAGTGGAGGATTCCGAGGCACCGCAGTATGACCCAGAGGTGATGCTGCCGCTGTTGACGGCCCCCGACCCTCAGCAGCGGATGTTGGCCGCCCGTGCCTTCTGCGAACTGGAGGAACCCAGGGCCGTAGCCGATTTGATGGCCCTTTTGGCCGACCGCTGCCCCCTGGTGCGGGTGAGTGCCGCCTATGCCCTGGGCCGAAACCCCGCCGCCGAGGCTGTGGAGCCGTTGATTACCCAGCTCAGCCAAGACTGGAATGGCTATGTGCGCAAGGGCCTGGTGTGGGCCTTGGGGAATGTCCACGATTCCCGTGCACTGGGGCCGTTGATCACCGCCCTGAAGACGGATATTTCGGCGGTGCGTCTGTGGGCCGCTAGTGCCCTAGCCCAAATGTCTCAGGTCAGCTACGAAGCGGTGATTGCCACCATTCCGCCCCTGATCGAGGCCATGCGCCGGGATGCGGTGCCCGCTGTGCGAAGTAACTGCGCCTGGGCCATCGGCCAGCTTTGTCGGGAATTGCCCTCCAACGTGGTCTACCACACGGCGGTGGATGCCCTGATCGAAACCTTTGCCGAAGACCAAGACCTGGGTGTGCGCGAAGATGCCCGCACCGCCATCCTTAAAATTGGCGATACCCGTGGCCTGCAAGTGATCGAAGAAATCGAGCGGGACGGCTTTTTCCTGTAAGCGTGCAGCCTGGTAATACGTTGAAGTCTCCATCCCCATCGCCCATCCGCCGCCTGGGCTAGGGCCATGGGAACCGTGGGGCTATCCGTAGCCCAGGCTACTCATTTGTCTGCATACAGCCTCTATATCTAGAACCGGATTTAGATTAGGTTAAGGTTTTTAGTTCACCTTTGGTAACGGAGTCCCTTTAAAAATGATTTCACTACGCCCCCTATTGGGTTCTCTTTTGTTGGCGGCTTCCCTCACGGTGACGGCCTGTGCGGGTACCACCGAGGTCGCCACCCCCGACACCGCAGAAACCACCACCGAAGCCGCTGCCCCCAGCACCGCCGACCTCACCCCGGTTAAGTTCACCCTGTCCTGGCTGTTTCAGGGGGTGGATGCGCCCCTCGCCATTGCCCTAGAACAGGGTTACTTTGCTGAGGAAGGTCTGGATGTCACCTTCGAGCGGGGCTTTGGCTCCGCCGATTCCATCACCAAAATTGCCGCTGGGCAGTACGACATCGGTGAAGGGGACATGTACTCGATGATGGAATTCAACGAGAAAAACCCCGATCAGCAACTGGTGGCGGTGGCCATCAAGTTCAACCGCTCCCCCTTTGTCATCGTCACCAAGGGCGATTCTGAATTTAGTGAGCCCGCCAAACTCGGTGGAGCCAACCTGGCGGCTCCGGCAGGGGATGGCCCACGTCGGCTGTGGCCCGTGCTGGCCAAGGAAGTGGGCGCAGACCCCGACAGCGTGGAATGGACCAACGTGGAACCCCAACTGCGGGAGAGTATGCTGGCCCAAAACAACGCAGATGGCATCTCCTGCTTCTCCATCTCCTGCCTGCCCGTGCTCAGCCAAAAGCTAGGGTTGCCCCAGGAAGACCTCAATGTCTTCTACTACAACGACCATGGCCTTGATCTCTACGGCAACGCCCTGATCGTCCGCAAGGACTTCCTAGAGGCCAACCCGGAAGTGGTGCGAGGCTTTGTGGCCGCCTACATTAAAGGAATGAAGGACACCCTAGCCGACCCCGAAGCCGCCCTCGCCGTGGTCACCGAATACGCCGATGACGAACTCTTTGACACCGCCATTGAAACCGAGCGGATGCAAATTGCCATGGATCGGCTATACACTGGGCCAGAAACCGCCACCATTGGTCTGGGCGGCGTGGATCCAGAGCGTCTAGAAGCCACCATTGCCCAAGTGGCCGAAGGCTTTGGCCTCACCACCGTGCCCAGCGTGGAGGACGTGTTTGATCCCAACTTCCTGCCTCCCCAGGAAGATCGGATGCTGTAGGCGAATACGCCACTTGGTTTGAGCGCACGTCCCTACCATCGGTGTCCAACGATAGCGGTAGGATGCTGTTAGGTGTAGTCGTAACGCATCATTCTGAAAGGCTTTAATGCCAAAAAGTTTCGATGCGCGGCGCTAACCCTAACGCCTCCTACCGTTTGCCCCCTTTTTGACCCTTTATGGATACCCAAGCTCTAGATGCCATTCATCTCACAGGCATTCGCGCCTACGGCTACACCGGAGCTTTGCCCGAAGAAAACGTCCTAGGCCAGTGGTTTGAGGCGGATATCACCCTTTACCTTGATCTATCCAAACCCTGCCAAACCGATCATTTGCCCGACACCCACAACTATTGCACCGTCGTCGAGCAAACCCAGCGCATCATTCGCGAACAACGCTTTGCCCTGATTGAGCGCCTAGCCGGAGAAATTGCCCAAACCGCCCTAGCAACGGATGATCGACTGCATCGGGTGCGGGTGAAGGTAACTAAGCCCACGCCCCCGATTCCCGACTTTAGCGGTCAGGTGGCGGTGGAAATTACCCGCGATAGAATGCCAGCATAACCACAGATACTTTTGCTCCTTAAGCCCCGACCCATGGCCGCTCCCCATCCCCTGCGCGACGAAATTGCCCGAATGCCCGCCTGGTTGCGCCGCCCCATTGGCAACGCCAGCCAAATTTCCACGGTGCAGCGGATCATCAAAGAACGCCAAATCCACACCATCTGCGAAGAGGGCCGCTGCCCCAACCGGGGAGAATGCTACGCCAACCGTACCGCCACCTTTTTGCTGATGGGTGCCGTCTGCACCAGGGCCTGCGCCTTTTGCCAAGTCGATAAGGGCCACGCGCCGATGACCCTCGACCCCCACGAGCCGGAAAAAGTCGCAGAATCCGCGCGGCTGCTGGGCTTGCGCTACGTGGTGCTCACCTCTGTGGCGCGGGACGACCTGCCCGACCACGGCGCGAGTTGGTTTGTGCAGGTGATGGATACCATTCGCCAAGTGAACCCCGACACCGACATTGAAGTGCTCACCCCCGACTTTTGGGGCGGCCTCGGTGGTGAGACGGCCCAGGCCGAACGGGTACGCACCGTCGTGGCGGCCCAACCCGCCTGCTACAACCACAACCTAGAAACCGTCAAACGCCTGCAAGGCCCGGTGCGGCGAGGGGCCAAGTACGACCGTTCCCTGCGGGTGCTGGCCCTGGTCAAAGAAGCGAATCCTGAGATCCCCACCAAGTCCGGCTTGATGGTGGGCCACGGCGAAACCGAAGCCGAACTGATCGAAGCCATGGCCGACCTGCGGCAAGTGGGCTGCGACCGCCTCACCCTAGGGCAGTATATGCGCCCCTCCCTCGACCACCGCCCCGTAGACCGCTACTGGACACCGGAAGAATTTGATCACCTCGGTAACATTGCCCGCGAAATGGGCTTTTCTCACGTTCGTTCTGGCCCCCTGGTGCGCAGTTCCTACCACGCCGGAGAATCACCCTGATCCTTTAGAATCAAGGATAGAAATACCACAGCGGGTTTCACTTGAATGGGGTAAACCGTGAAGATCCCCCCCATCCCCCCTTATTAAGGGGGGATGGTAAATCTACTACCGATAGAATCTAGGGGGATCCGAAGCCCTAAAACTTGTACCTCACTAAACCGAGAACCGCTATGAATAAAAACACTGACGTGAGGCCATGGAAACTCAATGATCACAGCGCTTAATAAACCATCTTCTTTGATTCATGAAATTCAGCTTGAAAACGTTGGAAATTGGAGCTTATTCAAATTTAGTGACTCCCTGCAACAGCGGATGGAGATCCTTTTAGACAAGAAAAAAGCCGATCAACTCGCCTCCAGTGAAGTGGCTGAACTAGATGCCATCGGGGAGTTAGATCGCATTTTTACCCACATCAACGCAATGCTTGCGGCTAACCATGCCCATCAGTGATGAGACCAGAAGAGTAATTCGAGAACGTGCCAAGTATATCTGTGAGTATTGCCATTCTTCAGAACGATTAAGCGCTACTCGATTTACGATTGATCATATTATTCCTAAGTCTTTGGGCGGTTCTGATGAGTTTGGCAATCTCGCCCTTGCCTGTCGCCGTTGTAATGAGAGGCGGTACAATTTTGTAGCAGGGTTTGATCCAGAGACCCAGGAGATAGTTCCGCTTTTTAATCCCCGTCAGCAGATTTGGGCGGATCATTTTATCTGGCAAGATCAGGGTATTGTCATCACAGGAACGACGCCTATTGGTCGTGCTACCTGTCTTCGTCTTGATCTAAATGATGCTCGTTATCCAGAGGAAGATTCTATCCGGGCAACCAGACGATTTTGGATAAAAACTGGGTTGCATCCACCCGATGGCGATCCATGTCACGTTTGAAGAAGTAACCCTCTGATTATCCATGTCACAACCCTGGCGGCTGATTCCTCCCATGGTGGCCCCCGGTGCCCTGCATATGGCCATTGATGCGTGGCTGCTAGATCAGCACCTCCACCATGGCCATCCCCCTGCCCTACGGTTTTACACCTGGGATCCACCTGCTATTTCCCTAGGTTTTAGCCAGCGGCGCAACCTGCCTGACCACTGGCACAACCTCACCTGGCGGGGACAACCGGTGAACCTGGTACAGCGGCCCACCGGGGGCCGGGGCGTGTTGCATCAGGGCGACCTCACCTACGCCCTGGTCACCTCCGACATTCCTGGCAACCGAGAGCAGGTCTATCGCCACCTGTGCCAATTTTTGATCGAGGGCTGGGAGCAGTTAGGGGTTGATCTCCACTTTGGCCATGGAACCCGTCCCGATCTGGCCTCTGCCAATTGCTTTAGCCTTTCCACCGCCGCTGATCTTGTGACGTCCACCGGAATAAAGTGGATCGGCAGCGCCCAACTGCGCCGAGGAGAGGGCATCCTCCAGCATGGATCTATGCGGCTGAATCCAGACCCAGACCTCTATCAACGGGTCTTCCAAACCCCAGGCCCAGTCACAGATTCGCTGCCCCCGTTGCCCGCCACCAATGCCATTATCAACACCCTAACCCAGGCCGCTGCCGCCTGTTTTGGCTGCACCTTCACGCCGCAACCGCTGAGCGATGCAGAACTCGCCGCCATTGATCAATCAACCGCTGCTTTAACGGCTCCCAATGCCTAGGAGATGCCCTGCGAATGGTAGTTGTGGGTAATGACGGGCATCTGGTGGTGAAGAGCTGTGGCGGCAACGATAGCGTCTCCGAGGGAAAGTTTGCGTTGTTGGCGCAGGTGGATGGCGATCTGGGTTATTTCGTCCGTGAGGGGCAGAATGGGTATCACTGCGAAGAACGCTTCCAGTCCTTCCTTTTCGGAGTCTGTGAGGCGATGGTAGCCAAGCACTTCAATGTAGCTGATGGTGGACGTGCAGCAGGGATTGGTTTTTATGACCTGCCGCAGCCGTTTGTGCTCTGGTTGGACGCCATAGATGATGATGTTGCTGTCGAGGAGCATCAGCTTTCTGGCGTTGCTGAATTTAAGTATGAATTGACCTTGGAATGGGCACCTCACCGAACTTGAGGTAGTGAAGTAGTAAACGAACAGAGTGTTTCAGCATATCTATGGACTTGGAATAGCACAGGGTCTTACGATGGGTAGTAACTCACCGACCTGTTTGACCCAGGTGATGATAGTAGTGTGATGCACCCCGGTTGTGCGCTCGATGGCCCGGAAACCAGCCCCATTGACGTACTGACGAAGGCAATCGCGTTTGACGTCGTTGGGATAGCCCCGATGGGGTTCGTATCGGTCGATGAACTGACGGCCACAGGCCACGCAAATGTGATTTTGCTTACCCTGCTTTTTCCCATTCTTACGGATATGGGTGCCACCGCATTCAGGACACTGCATCCCTATACCTCCT
>JBIPSI010000058.1:0-14274 GCA_044070495.1 Spirulina sp.
CGCAAGTCCTTGGAGATCCCCCTAAATCCCCCTTAAAAAGGGGGACTTTGACTCCGGTTCCCCCCTTTTTAAGGGGGGCTAGGGGGGATCGATTCCCTGTATCGTCAAGGACTTATGTGTACTTAGTAGCCCAGCTTGGGAGAAGGATTTAGGATGAGGGCAAAACTAAGCTAGATCACATTCCGCCCATAGGTTTCACCTTCGTTCCACCTTGCCTTAGCCCACCTCCAGGGACAAAAGCAAGGTCTAATCGCCCAGTTCTACAGGGTGGGAAATTCAGACTCAGCGTCGTTGTTGTGTCCCCAGTCTTGGGGCAGGAGGCGGGTGCCTTCCTCGGCGAGATCGGGATCCTCCGTCCGATCCGGATCCCCCTCTGGATCGAGATCAAAGAGCGGGATGGGATTGGGCCAGAGCATTGAGTCCGCATCGAGGGGTCGGTCGTCGTAGGTTGATTGCAGATCCTGTTCCACCCCCTCTAGATCCTTCAGCGCGACCCAGGCGGAGGGGTAGCGGTCGGTGAAGTTGTACCGCACCAGACGAGACAGCAAATCCGCCAGGGGGGCGGGGGTGTCGGGGGCGGCATAGCGCCAAATGATTTCGCCCTTAGGATCGCGCTTCAGGGCGTAGGCCGGTAGACCCGTTAGGGCTTCGATGGCGGTGATGCCAAGGGCATAGAGATCGCTGGCAAACTTGGGCATCCCGGCGGCCTGTTCGCTGGGCATGTAGCCCTGGGTGCCCACGCCCACGGTGGAGGTAAGGGGCGCATCGGCCTCGGCCAGCGGGTTTGAGATAGATTTAACGGCCCCAAAGTCAATCAACACCAGCCGACGATCTCGATAGCGACGAATAATATTCGAGGGCTTGATATCCCGGTGAATCACGCCCTGACTGTGGACAAACCCAATCACGGGCAGCAGATCCTTCAGCAGGTGCAGGGCGTAGATCGGAGATTGGGGCTGGCGCGAGGCTAGTTCCTCCCGCAGCAAGCGCCCCTCGATCATTTCCTCCACGAGGTAAAAGGCGTTGTGGGCCTCAAAGTAGGCCAGCAGGCGGGGAATTTGGTCGTGGTGGCCGAGGCGTTCTAGGGTTTCTGCCTCGGCCAGAAAAAACCGCTGCCCCAACTGATGGGCCTTGGGGTCATCGCTGACGATGCGCAGCTGTTTGACCACGCAAATGGGCGATCCGGGGCGCTGGGTGTCCTGGGCCACATAGGTTTCGCCAAAGCCCCCCGATCCCAAAAGCCGGGTGATGCGATACCGATTGCCCAGCATCAGGCCAATCACCTCGGCCTCCCGACGCTTGATCAGGTCTTGCAGGTCTTCCTGCTGGCTGATGATCTCCTGCACAATGGGCGAGGTAACGTACTGCTCCAGGGTTTGACGCAGCCGTTGCTTCCGCATCTGCTCGGTGACGATATCCGCCACCACGTAGATGCCGCCCATCACCATAAACCCCAGGATGGGCGCTCCCACGGGCAACAGGTAGCCCCCAATCGCAAAACTGCCATAGCCGATCCAAAACCAGGCCGACCCCACCGCCACCGTCCAGCCGAGGCGGGCCACCGGACGATTAAACCGCCACAGCACTCCCCCAAACCCCACCCCCAGGGCCAGCACCAGCGCCGCCCGCAGCCAAGGGGAGGTCAGTTGTTTTAGGGCTGTGCCCTGGCGCAGGTTCGCCAAGTCGTTGGCTAGGATTTCTACCCCAGCCATCGGCTCTGGGGATAGCAGGGTTTGGGAAAAGGGGGCCGGGTGAAAGTCTTGAAAGGACTTGGCCGTCGCCCCAATCAGCACAATTTTGTCCTTAAAAAACTCGCCGTTATGGAGATGGTTGGCCCAGGGGTCGGGGTCGAGCACCGTCCAAAAGGGCAGGTGCTGAAAGGTGTAGGCTGGCCCGTAAAACCGCACAAAGTCTCCCCGACGAGGCGGATGGCTAATCTGGGCCGCTCGCAGAGTCGCCTCCGTGAAGGTGTCGATCTCCTGTTCGGCCTCACCCCATGGGCTGGTGGGCGCGATGGCCTCTCGCCATTGCCGTTGATCGTTGAGGTAGGCCCGTCCGTGACGATGGATGCGACCATCGATTTCCACGGGTGAATTGATGCTACCGACCCCCACCAGGGTCTCTAAAAACCGGGGCAGGGGCAGCAGTAGCCGATCCATGGTGCCCTGGCGCAGGTCGCTATCATCGAAGTTGGCGGCCAGCACCACCCGTTCTCCCCAGCGTTCTAGGGCCGCCTGGAGGGCGTCGTCGTCGGCAGGGCCATAGCCGCTGTCGGCCAAAAACAAGATATCCAGGGCCACCGCCTTGGCCCCCGCCGCCATCAGTCGGTCAATGGCGAGGGCGTAGGCGCGGCGTTCCCAGGGGGTGGTGGCAATGGGGGCGAGGGCCGCATACTGTTCCGGGTCGCTGCGGTAATATTCCGCCTGGGCCAAGGATTCATCGTCGATGGCCAGAATCACAATGTCTGACGGCGCAGGACGAGGGCCACGCATATCGAAAAAGAGGGTTTGAAGCTGGCGATCCAGCAGTTGGGCTGCCGGAGAGTCGGTGGCCACGTGAACCGCCACAAAACCCAGCCACAACCCCGCCAAGGAAACCTTAATCCAGCCCTTCCGCATCTGGCGCTGAAGCCAACCCCTAACCTGGGTTTGGGTGTTGAGGAGTGAGGTCGTGCCGTTGGAAGCAGGGGGCATGGGCCAAACGTTAAAGGGGCCAAGAACTCCGTGGATCAAGCATCCCAACCAACCATGGGCAGGATTGGTGAGATCTGAACAAGACGCTATCCCTGATTAAGCCTGGAGGGGATGAATTATACCTAGGCCATCGCCCCAGTCGCTATCAGGATAACGAAAAGTGGGACGACTCAGGACGATCAGCGGGTTGGTAAGATAAAAGGATCAGGGCAGGTAGGGCGACAACAACCCATCTGGGGCCATTGGGGCCGCCTGGATGAAGGATTCACCTCGCCCCTAGGATTGCGCTAACGCTAGGCCGAACAGCGGCGGGAGAACATGACGGGTGGGCCAGGACGCGGAGCTAAACGACAAAGCCATTCAAATTCTCAAGGGAGCCATGCAGGAATTTCTCCACTATGGCTATGCGGGTACCAGCATGGATCGGGTGGCGGCCACCGCTGGCGTATCCAAACCCACGGTCTACAGCTATTTTCACGATAAAGAAGGATTGTTCCAGTCCCTAGTGAAATACGTGGCCCAAACCCGCTGCCAGGAGGTGATGGGGGGAAACGTCCTGCACGGGCCACCAGCGGTCGTCCTGCGCCAGGTGATTACCAAGGCGATCAGCAGTGAACGGCAGGATGTGGATTATCAAAACTTTGTGCGCCTTGTCGCCGGGGAGTCGGCTCGGTTTCCCCATTTGGCCCAGTCCTTTGTCGAAAACCTCACCAAACCCGCCATTGAGGAACTGGCGGCCTACCTCAAGGATCACCCCGAACTACACCTAACCGACACCGAGGCCACCGCCCACATTCTGCTAGGATCAACGGTTTTCTACATCCTTTCCCAACACATCATGCACGGCCACACCGTTCTGCCCCTAGAGTCCCAACGGCTGGTGGATAGCTTGGTAGACCTAGTGACCCGTTCGACTCCGGCCCAGCCCTAGGGGAGGAAGGGTGCTCCGTCGTCCCTCGTCCCACCCAGGCTACCGCCCACGATCTGGCCCCAGACTCCTGACCAGCGTCATTCTGGCCCTAGGGTCGGCGACCGCTCACTGGGGCATCGCCTATCCTGGGGTCAGAAATGCCGCTAAGATGAAGGACGCTCCTCTATGCCCCTTGCACCATGGCTGGCGAAAAACTCTACGAAGGCAAAGCCAAAATTATTTACACCACCGACGACCCAGCGGTGCTGTTGACCTACTTTAAAGACGATGCCACCGCCTTTAATGCCCAAAAGCGGGGGCAAATTACCGACAAGGGCAAGATTAACTGCGCCATTTCCACCTATCTCTTCCAGCAACTCGAGGCGGCGGGGGTTTCCACCCACTGGATCGAAACCATCAGTGATCGCGAGATGCGGGTGAAGGCGCTGACCATCATTCCCCTAGAGGTGGTGGTGCGCAATGTGGCCGCCGGAAGCCTCTGCCGTCAGACGGGGTTGCCCCTAGGCCAGCCCCTCACCCCGCCCCTGGTGGAGTTTTACTATAAAAACGATGACCTCGGCGACCCGTTGCTCACCCCCGACCGGATGCGGGTGATGAACCTGGCCACTGAGGAACAGCTTGACACCCTGCGGCGTCAAGCTGAACACATCAACCACATTTTGACGGACTTCTTTGCTAGCTGCGCCATTACCCTGGTGGACTTCAAGCTGGAGTTTGGCCTAGATGCCCAGCAGACCATTTTGCTGGGGGATGAAATCAGCCCCGATACCTGCCGCCTGTGGGATCAATCCACCGAAGATGAAACCCAGCGGGTGATGGATAAGGATCGATTTCGCCAGGATCTCGGCCAAATTGAGCAAGCCTACCAGCGTGTGCTAGAGCGAGTAATGGCACAGGCCCGCCAACATTGAAATCCATCAATGCGGTAGAATTTGTCCGACCATGAGGGTCTACTTGCCCCAGGGCAAAGGTATCTATGCCCTAATTCGCGGCCAAAGGCCGGATTAGGGGGTGTGGTGTGTGGATGTCGTTAACAGGTGTGTTTGGATGCAGGTATCTCCTAGGTTTTTAGCGCTTCTGGCGGCTTCCGGGCTAGTGGGGTTGTCCGCCTCGTCGGCCCAGGCGAATCCCATTCTCCCGGAGGCCACCGCCGTTGATGCCAGTCAGGGTGAGGTCTTGCCCCTAGAGGCGTTGTCCGCCGAGGCCCTAATGCCCGCCGTACCCACTCCAGATGCTATGGCCCCGTCGGTTTCGACGCCCTTCGCCGCCACTTCCGTCAGCGAAGCCTCGTTCCAACCCAGCGCCTTTAGCCCCACTGAGCCTGCGCCCCGTCCAGCCGTACCGGACACCGACACCACCGATACTGAGATCACCAGTACCGAGGCCACCGATAGGGTATTGCCCGTGGGGATGTCCGAGGTTACCACCCTGATCCCCGTCAGCACGGTTCCTGAAGATGTGCAAGCGGTGGTGGATCAATACCGGCCTGAAACCGCTGTGGATGTGCTGGCCGAGTATCCCCAGCCCACCCTTGATCTCACCCTCAGCCCTAGTTTGCAGGGCCTCTCCACCCCATCGGAGACCGTTGCCGACGGCACCCCCCTCAGCCAATCTGGCCCCCGCGAGATTAGCCCCGACGAGGCCCAGCGCATTTTAGACGGGGCCGTGGAACGCCGCAATCAGCCCCAGGGAATGCCCCAAGCCTCCCCCGATGAAGCGGGCGACGAAACAGGGCAAGAATCCACCCCCGCTACCCCCGCAGCACCGGCCACCCCCGCCCCTGCTGCCACCGAGCCGGAAGAACCCAGGGTGCTAGTGGCCGAGGTGGTCGTAGAGGCTCCTGAGGGCAATGATCTGTCTCCGGATTTAGTGAACCTCATCTACAGCGTGGTCGAAACCCGAGCCGGACGCACCACTACCCGCACCCAGCTTCAGGAGGACATCAACAGCATTTTTGCCACGGGTTTCTTTGCCGATGTGGATGCCCGCCCCGAAGATACCGACCTGGGCGTGCGCGTCACCTTTTTGGCCCAGCCCAACCCCGTATTAACCGACGTTCGAGTGACGGGGAATGAGGTGCTACCCCAGACGGTGGTGGACGAGATTTTTGCCGAACAAAAGGGTGAAATCATCAATCTGCTCGATTTCCAGGACGGTATTCTAGAGCTGAATCAGTGGTATCAAAACAACGGCTATGTCCTCGCCCAGGTGGTGGCGGCTCCCCGGGTTTCGGAGGAAGGGGTGGTGACCCTGGAGGTGGCCGAGGGCGTGGTGGAAACCATTGAGGTGCGCTTCTTCAACGACCAGGGGGAGTCGGTGGATGAAGAGGGTAATCCCCTGCAAGGCCGCACCCACGACCACATTATTACCCGTGAGTTCCAGACCCAGCCGGGGGATGTGTTCAACCAGTCCCAAATCGAGCGCGACTTCCAGCGGGTGTTTGGCCTGCAAATTTTTGAGGATGTGACGCCGGGGCTAGAACCGGGTGACGACGATCCGCGCCAGGTGAAGCTGATCGTCAACGTCACCGAACGCAGCACTGGATCGGTGGCGGCGGGTCTGGGCTTCAACTTCACGGGCGACATTTTTGGTACGGTCAGCTACCGCCAGGACAACTTTGGTGGCAACAATCAAAAGCTCACCGCCGAAGCCCAGCTCAGCACGCGGGATTTACTGTTTGATGTGTCCTTTACCGACCCCTGGATCGCCGGGGATCCTTTCCGGACCTCCTATACCGCCACAGCCTTTGCCCGTCGCGCCATCAACCTCAACTTTGACGGTGGCCCGAACCCCATCGACCTCGCGAACGGGGATCGGGTAAGGATTCGACGGCTGGGCACCGGGGTCACCTTTAGCCGTCCCCTCGATAGCGGCTGGACAGTGGCGGTGGGGACGCGGGCCCAGTTGATTTCGGCCCGTGATGCCGATGGGGTGGTAAATACGGTGGATGCGGCGGGTAACCCCCTTACCCTTAGCGGTACCGGCACGGATCTGCTGTGGACCTTCCCCATCACCGCTACCCTAGATCGCCGCAACGATCCCTTCAACCCCACCAGCGGCAGCATCCTGCGTCTCAACAGCGAGCAGTCGATCCCCCTGGGGCAGGGCAGCATCTTCATGAATCGGCTCCAGGGCAGCTACAGCCAATACATTCCGGTCAACTGGCTGCGCTTTAACGACGGCCCCCAGGCCCTCGCCTTCAACCTGCAACTAGGCACCATCCTAGGCGATGCTCCCCCCTACGAGGCCTTTGCCCTGGGCGGTACCAACTCCATTCGGGGCTACGAAGAAGGGGAGGTGGGCGGGGGCCGTAGCTATGCCCAGTTCACGGCGGAGTACCGCTTCCCGCTGTTCTCCTTTCTGGGCGGGGCGCTGTTCTTTGATGCCGGGTCTGACCTGGGCAGCGGTCGCGCCATTATCGGAGCACCGGGGCCTTCGCGGGGCAAACCCGGTAGCGGCTTTGGCTACGGGCTAGGGGCGAGGGTACAAACCCCCCTCGGCCCCCTGCGCATCGACTATGGCTTTAACGACGAAGGGCAAGGCCGCATCCACTTTGGTATTGGGGAGCGGTTCTAATGGTGAGCACAAATCCCCCTCAACCTCAAACCGAGACCCGGACAAAGCTTGGATCGACGGCTAGCCCCCAGGAAGCCCGTCAGGCCACCCTGGCCACAGAGGTGCAGCGGCGGGGAGTGGGGTTGCATTCTGGCGCAATGGCTACGGTAACCCTGCGGCCTGCCCCAGCTCAAACGGGGAGGGTGCTGGTGCGAACGGATCTGCCCGGACAGCCCCAGATTCCGGCCCAGTTGGCGAGGGTGGATCAAACCATCCTCTCCACCGAACTGCGCCAGGGAGAAGCCACCGTGCGCACCGTAGAACACCTGCTGGCGGCACTCGTAGGCTTTGGGGTGGATAACCTCTACATTGACATTGACGGCCCGGAAGTGCCCCTGCTAGACGGATCGGCCCTGGGCTGGGTAGAGGCGATTCGGGAGGCGGGGATTGAGTCCCAGGATCAACCCGTTGTTCCGCCGACCCTAGCCCATCCCATCACCCTCCAGCAGGGAGATGCCTGGATTGCCGCCTTCCCATCGGAGTCCCCCCGCCTCACCTATGGCATTGATTTTGAGGTGGCCGCCATTGGCCACCAGTGGTTTAGCTGGCAGCCCACCGCCGATCCCTTGGCCCTAGAGGGGTTTGCCGTCGCCATCGCCCCGGCCCGCACCTTTGGCCTAGCCCACCAGATCGAGGCTCTCCAGCAGCAGGGGTTGATCAAGGGAGGTAGCCTAGACAACGCCCTGGTGTGCAGCCAGGAGGGCTGGGTGAACCCACCCCTGAGGTTCGAGCAGGAGCCCGTGCGCCACAAACTGCTGGATTTAATTGGGGATTTGGGTCTTTTGGGACGCTTGCCCCAGGCCCATGTCGTGGCCTACAAGGCCAGCCACCGTCTCCATGTTGCCCTCGCCCAGGCGATCCAGGGATCGGCCTAGGGATGTCCCCCAGGGGCGGTATAGTGACAGAATTAAACAGTCTTGAAAGGCTGTAGGCCCGCTTAGCGCACCTCCCAGATCCCACGGGAGCGGTTGACTAGAAGCAGGTCTCTTTGCAGATTAGGAGCATATCGACACCACCGTGATTGAAGCCACTTCCCCTAGCCCCCTCACCGCCATTCCCAACGGCAGCGACGCCCCTGGGGCGGAGAACCCAGATCAGGCCCCGCCCGTCATTAAAACCACCTACACCACCGAAGAAATTCAGGCGCTGTTACCCCATCGCTATCCCTTCGCCCTGGTGGATCGCATTATCGACTACGTGCCGGGGAAACGGGCCACGGGCATTAAAAACGTCACCTTCAACGAGCCCCATTTCCAGGGCCATTTTCCAGGTCGGCCTCTGATGCCGGGGGTGATGATCGTAGAAGCCATGGCCCAAGTGGGGGGCATTGTGCTCACCCAAATTGATGGAGTAGACGGGCTGTGCGTGTTTGCGGGGATCGATAAGGTGCGGTTTCGCCGTCCCGTGGTTCCCGGCGATCAGCTGATCATGACCGTGGAACTGCTCGCCATCAAGCGAATGCGGTTTGGCAAAATGGCGGGCCGAGCGGAGGTAGACGGCCAGCTGACCTGCGAGGGAGAGCTGATGTTCTCCGTGGTGGATCGTTAGCATGGTTCCTGTCCAGCGGTTTTTCCTCAGTCATCGATTGACACCGCTGGGGACAATCGCCCATCCATCTAGCCCCATCGATTTGGACTGATGTGTGTATCTCAAGCGCTGGCTTCTGGAGGCAAGTCGTTGACTACTACTCTGATTCATCCCACCGCCGTTATCCATAGCGGGGCCAGCCTCCATCCTACGGTGAAGGTGGGTCCCTACGCGGTGATTGGCGAACAGGTGACCATTGGCCCCGACACCACCATTGGAGCCCATGTGGTGATCGACGGCCACACCACCATTGGAGCCCATAACCGTATTTTCCCTGGGGCTGCCATTGGCCTAGAACCCCAGGATCTGAAGTATGCCGGGGCCGTCACCCAGGTGGAGATTGGCGACCATAACCTGATCCGTGAGTGCGTCACCATCAACCGCCCCACCACGGAGGATGCGGTCACCCGCCTCGGCAGCTATAACCTGCTGATGGCCTACTCCCACGTGGCCCACAACTGCATCGTGGAAGATCAGGTGGTGATTGCCAATTCCGTGGCCCTGGCTGGGCATGTCTATGTCGAGTCCTGGGCGCGGATCAGTGGCCTAGTCGGGGTGCATCAGTTCGTCCACATTGGCCGCTATGCCTACATTGGTGGCCTCAGCCGCATCGACCGCGATGTGCCTCCCTTCACGATGGTGAACGGCAATCCGGCCCTAGTGCGGGGGCTGAACCAGGTGGGCTTGCAGCGGGCCGGGCTGGCGGATCAAAACGACGGCCAAGACTATCGCCAACTGAAGCAGGCCTACCGCATGGTCTATCGGTCGGGCACCTCCCTCAGCGAGGCCCTCAGCCAGCTAGAACCCTGGCATAGCAACGACCTGGTGCGCCACTTTAGCCAATTCCTGCGCGACTCCTCCCAGCAGCCCAACCGCCGAGGCCCCACCCCCAGCCGTAAGCGCCCTAGCCGTTCCGCAGAGGCAGACTAGGATGGGTGCACAGACCGTGGCAGCGGCTTCCCCCCAGCAGATTTTCATTAGCACCGGGGAAGTTTCCGGCGACCTCCAGGGTTCCCTCCTCGCCGAGGCCCTACACCAGGAGGCCGCAGATCGTGGTATCTCCCTAGAACTGAGCGGTTTAGGGGGCCCGCGCATGGCTCAAGCTGGCGTGTCACTGGTGGGAGATACCACCAGTATTGGTTCCGTCGGTATTTTTGAGGCCCTGCCCTACCTGTTGCCCACCCTGCGGCTGCAACGGCAGGCAAAGCAGGCGCTCCTGGCCCAGCCCCCCAATGCGGTGGTGCTGCTCGACTACATGAACCCCAACCTGGTGATGGGGCAGTTTCTCCGGGAAACCCTGCCCCAGGTGCCAATTACCTACTACATTGCGCCCCAGCAGTGGGTGTGGGCCTTCTCCGAAAAGGACACCCGCAAGCTGGTGGAGTATAGCGATCAAATGCTGGCCATTTTTCAGACCGAGGCGGAATACTACCAGCGTTTTGGGGCCCAGGTCGATTGGGTGGGGCATCCCCTCGTGGATCGCTATCCCACCCCGCCGGATCAGGGGGAGGCTCGTCAACGCCTAGGCCTCACCCCCGATCAGACGGTGATTACCCTATTGCCCGCCTCCCGTCGCCAGGAGGTGAAGTACTTGCTGCCCACCCTGATTCAGGCGGCCCAAATTATCCAGAAACAATGTCCCGATGCCCTGTTCTTGCTGCCGGTCTCGGCGACGGAACTGCAACCCCGCTTTGAGCAGGTTCTAGCCCAGGCAGGGCTGCGAGGTCGCCTGATTACCCCCACCGCCGAGTATCAGCCCACCGATGCCATTGCTGCCGCCGATGTGGCCATCGCTAAATCCGGTACGGCCAACCTGGAAATTGCCCTGATGAATGTGCCCCAGGTGGTGGCCTACCGCCTAAATCCCATCAGCGCCCGCATTGCCTACTATGTGCTTAATTTCAAGGTGCCCTACGTGTCGCCCGTGAACCTGGCGGTTAACCAACGGATTGTGCCGGAATTTTTGCAGTGGGAGGCCACCCCCGCCGCCCTAGCGGCTACGACGATGGATTTGCTGCAAAACCAAGACAGCCGCAAGACCATGCTGGCGGGCTATGCCACCCTGCGCCAAACCCTGGGAGAACCGGGAGCCTGTCGGCGGGCAGCGACCAGGATTTTGGATCAGATGACCGCGTCAAAGCATGAATAGACCAGGTTGTAGCCATGTTGAAACGCCCCCATCTTCACTACAATTGGTATGCCTTCTCACAGTTTCGATAGGGAAGGCCGTAGACACCGTGGTGAGAGGAGAATTGTGTGAGTATACCGGAGCTATTTGAACGGGGCGGCATTGCCATGTGGCCGCTGCTGCTGCTGTCGATTCTGGCGGTGGGCACGATTCTAGAACGCATTTGGTTTTGGTCTCGCATTCTCACCCGAGAACGGGAGGTGTCGGGACGGGTGATCGAGGCGGCGCGGCGCGATTGGTCGGCGGCCTCAGACATTGCCCAACGATCTAGCTCCCTGCCCATGGGTCGGTTTTTATCCTCGGCCCTGAAGCTACAATCCCCCGACCCAGAGGTGTTTCGGCTGGCCCTAGAGACCGCCGCCAACGAAGAACTGGCAATCATGGGCAAGGGCGACAAGGTACTCGAGGCGGTAATTGCCCTCTCGCCCCTGCTGGGTCTCCTAGGAACGGTGCTGGGCTTGATTAATTCCCTCGGATCGATTCAAATTAGCGACCTCGGCAGCGGCGACGCCACAGCGGGCACCTCCCTCGGCATCAGCGAAGCCCTAATTAGCACCGCTGCGGGATTGATCATTGCCATCATCAGCCTGGCCTTTTATCGCCTATTCCAGGGCTTTATTTTTGGGCAAGCCAAAATGTTTCGGCAGGCGGGTAGCGAACTCGAACTGCTCTATCGGCAAGGCTGGGCCCAGGGAACGATCAGCGCTCTTGCGGCGGCCCCGGCAGCGGCCCCGGCATCATCCACCACGACCCCTGAACCATCCACCTCGGAGGCCGCTACCCCATGAAGGTTGATCTATTAGACACCCCTAGGGAGGACGTGCGGCTGGAGATCATTCCGCTCATCGATGTGATCTTCTGTATCCTCACCTTTTTTATCCTGGCAGCGGTGGGCCTCACCCGCCAGCAAGCCATTGACTTAGACCTGCCCTCGGCCCAAACGGGGCAGCCCTTGCCAGGGCAGGTCGGCCAGGGCGGCTTGAGTGATCGCCTCTACGTTAGTGTGGACAATCTGGGCCAGGTGTACCTCGATCAACAGCCTGTTAGCATTGACCTGCTCTACGATGTGCTGTTGCAGTTTAATCAGGTCAGCCCTGGTGGCCTGATTGTGCTCTACGCCTCCCGCGATGCCCGCTACGAAGATGTGGTGACGGTGTTGGACGTGCTGCGTTCAGTGGGAGGAGACCGAGTAGCCCTGGCTACACTACCTAGGGATATCGACCTCAGTGATCCCAATGCCACCACCAATCCCTTTCCGGGCTTGCCCCAGGATTTACCCCAGGACGATCCCCTCAATGGATCTCCCGACCTGGGTATTCCTGGTCTAGGTCTGGAGGATGGTCTAGACAGTGACCCTAGCCCCAGTCTGCCCTTCAATCCCTCAGAGGGGTTGTCGCCTGACTCTGGAGTGCCAACCTCCCCCGCCGATGGCCCTACCTCCAACTAACTCCAGGTAATGTAGTCTCAGACGCCTGAAAAGGTCATGGTAAGGCGATCCTCCCATCTGCCACGGAGATTGCCCTTGGGGCTGCTCTACCTTGGGCTTTCGATCTCGCGGGCTAACCGAGCCAGTTCATGCCTCCCAGGACAAGCAGCAGCACAACCGCAGCGGTCAGCCACCCTACCTTGCCCCGCAGGGCATTGATTTCAGCGGCCTGGCGCTCTAAGAGAGGGGCTTCGATATGGGGGGGCAGCGCCTCGGGTAGCGGATCGACATCGATGACTTGGGCGGGGTTCTCGTCAGTGTCAATCAGTGGTGGGCCATCAAACCGCAGCAGATTAAACAACCATCGGGTGATCAGCCAAGGGCAGTTGCGTCTGAACCAGCGCAGGGCAAACACCCGAAAAACAGGTTTGCTCAGGCGAGCAATACTTTTAAGGGGCCACCGCAGGGCTTGGATAGGCACCCGCTGGTCAATTAACCGAACCGACCCTACATCGTACAGACAGTCGAGGATAAACTTGGCGGTGGCCTCCTCCCGCTGGAACAACGTTTCCAGCCGCTGCATCACCTCGGCCACGCGCTCCATCTCCGCCTGGCTGAGGGACGCCAGGGGCCGTATTGAATAGGGCGGACGATCTTGCCTAGACATAGTGGCATCGTAGAGAACGACCTAACCATCTCTGGGAAACAGTCAGGCCCTAAAGGTATCTTCAAGTCTACTGGCTGTGCTCAGATCTCCGCCGCTATCCTTAGACCTATCTTGGTCAGAGGACGTTTGAAAAGGGTTGCCTCAGGTGCGATTGGTCGCTAGATCGGTGCAAATCTACGGGATTTTTGACGACTGAGGCTGACCTCATCGATATAACTTGGGACAAGCTTCGGCTTTTCAAACGTCCTCTCAGAATCTTAATCTGACGAGGGGTTAAGGAGCGTCCTACCAATCGTCTAAGCCGCTGGTTCAGCACCCTCAACGATGAGAATCTATGTTCAGAACCTATTTTCAGAACAAGGTCTAATGAGGTTCGCAGCGAAGGGGACTGGGCCGTTTCAGACCCCACCCTCAGGCGGAGAAATACCCGTCAGACTCGGCATGACAGGGTTTATGAAAAAGAGTGTTTACAAATCGTTACAGCTCGGTTAATGTAGTGACATACATACCTCGCTACCCCTCGCGGGCAGCAAACCTTGTAAACCTGCACTCATTTTTAATCATGACCACGACTCTCCAACGGCAACAATCTGCCTCCCTGTGGGAGCAGTTCTGTCAGTGGGTAACCAGCACCGAAAACCGCTTGTACATTGGCTGGTTCGGCGTGCTGATGATCCCCACTCTCCTGGCTGCAACCGCTTGCTACGTCATCGCCTTCGTCGCGGCTCCCCCCGTGGACATCGACGGCATCCGTGAGCCTGTGGCTGGCTCCCTGATGTACGGCAACAACATCATCTCCGGTGCGGTTGTTCCTTCTTCTAACGCTATCGGTCTGCACTTCTACCCCATCTGGGAAGCGGCTTCCCTGGATGAGTGGCTGTACAACGGAGGCCCCTCCCAGTTCGTGATCTACCACTACCTCATTGGCGTCTTCTGCTACATGCGTCGTGAGTGGGAACTGAGCTACCGTCTCGGTATGCGCCCCTGGATCTGCGTGGCCTACTCCGCTCCTGTGGCTGCTGCCACCGCTGTGTTCCTGATCTACCCCATCGGCCAAGGCTCCTTCTCTGACGGGATGCCCCTGGGGATTTCCGGTACCTTCAACTTCATGTTGGTGTTCCAAGCTGAGCACAACATTCTGATGCACCCCTTCCACATGCTGGGTGT
>JBIPSI010000059.1:0-13743 GCA_044070495.1 Spirulina sp.
CATGCCGCAAGTCCTTGGAGATCCCCCTAAATCCCCCTTAAAAAGGGGGACTTTGACTCCGGTTCCCCCCTTTTTAAGGGGGGCTAGGGGGGATCGATTCCCTGTATCGTCTACGTTAAGGACTTATGTGTACTTAGTAGCTCCCTAGGGAGAAGGGGATGGGGGATAATGGCATAGACTGGACGCTTTATTCGTTGGATCACTCTAAGCGAAGGACGAGCACCTCCTCCTAGGTGCGAACTAGGATCTCACCTAGGGCGTTACCCAAGTTCCTGGTACAGCGCCCCATTCCTGGGTTTCGGCGGGCATGGCGGCAATGGGCATGGCTCGGTAGATATCCTGCATCACCTCGGCGTAGATCACCTGGTTGGGTTCAATTACCAGCATTTGGGGGGCGGTTCCCACGGCGGCGGTGGCTCCAATTAAGGCCCCACCGAGCAGACCAATGCCGCTAAATCCGGTGAGGAGGGTGAGAGCCAAGGCCCCTAGGCCCGTGCCCAACGCTAAACCACCGCCGCTCAATTGAGGCGAGTTATAGACATACTCAGAGGTGCTGGCAAAGGGGATGCGCTGGCCGTTGGGGGCTATCAGCATTTGGCTGACCCACTGGTGGCCATCGCCCCTAGCCTGGAACTGGCCGATGAGCTGACTGCCCGCTGGAGCCACAATGCCATTGGTTACAGGGTCGCGAATTTCGGTTTCCAATACCAGCACTTCCTGATGTACGGTACCCGGATCCAACGTAAGGGAGGCGGGGCCAGTGTAGCGCAGTTCCAAAATGCTGCCAGCGGCGATCAGGGTATCGGGGGCAAGGCGGCGATCTCCCCAGATGGGGTCAGATCCGGACAAACCACCAGGTAAGGGCTGACCAAAGGAAATCGCCGCATCGGGGGCCACGGCCACCGGAATCGGTTCGGCGGCCAAGTTAGGCGGAATCACCACCCCAGGGACGGTGGGGCTGGGCGGATTGTTCGGCACCGCTAGGCGGTTGTCGGTGGCGGGGGGCTGGTTGGCCACGGTGGGGCTGGCGGCGGTGGGGGGAGGCACCGTTAAAAAGGGCGGCTCCACGGTGGTCGTTGGGGCGGTGACGGCGGGACTGCCCCCAGGCGTGGATCGACTCGGCCCTTGGGCCACGGGATTGCCTCCAGCCATGGGTGGCGGAGTGGAAATCGTGGCCGAGGGGGGCGCAACGGTGGGGGCGGATGGGGCGGTCATCGATGGGGCGGTAGCCGTGGGAGGTGTCACCGTGGGCGCAGGGCTGATGGGGATGGCTAGGCCGTTGTTCTCTTGGTCGATGCTGGGGGGAAGCCCCTGGGCCACGGTGGGCTGCGGGGGCACTACCTGGGCCGGAGGCAGGGTGGAATTAGGGGCGGGATTACTACTAGCCTGAGGGGGGACAACGGCGGGCGCAGGAACCGTAGCGGGAGCCGCCGCCACCGAACCAGGGCTAGGTTGACTACCAGGCGGAGGCGCAACGATGACACCCCCCGTCGTGACGCCGCTGGGGCCACTGGCGATCTGGGGATTGCCCAGGGACGGCACCACCACCGTTGGGTTCGGGAGGGGGACGCCCACCGCCGCATCCAGTTCCTCTAGGCTGGGCACCGTTACCTGCTGGGCCACGTCAGGTAGACCTAGGTTGAAGGGATCAATCGCCAGGGTGTCGGGCAGGGTGTTGAAGGTATCGAGGTTGGCGGGCTGCATGAGGTTGGCCGCCGAAATACTGAGTCGTCCTACGCCAGTGTAGGGCCAGCTCAAATTGGGATCAGCGGGCAGGGGCGGCAGTTCCACAATCATGCCGGGGGCCGTTTCTGCGCCAGGGGTCGCGTCTGCCACCGCCGCTTGGGCCACCCTCGGCGTAAACACCCAGCGGGTTTGATCCGCCGCCGCCATCGACACCCATTGCCCAGGCTCCTCTGCCCAGGTTGCCCCAGGGGCCAGGGTGAGTAGGATATCAATCCCGTTCTCCCTAGGTAAAAGCTGAATCTGCTGCACCGGGCCATCGTAGGTGGCGGTGGTGGGCACAGATCCCAACGCTACATTGGGCAGGGTTAACACAAGCCCCTCTGAGGTAAGGGCGTACTGGGGGGTGACCTCCGCAGGCAGGGTGAGGGTTAGCTGCTGGGTGGCGGGGTCAAACTGCCAGGCCGCTAGGGTGTCTGCCATCGCCGCCGGACAAACCCCCACTAGGGCGGCCAACGCCACGCCGCCGCCCACGCCAGCGGGAATGACGGCTGAACTAAACCAGGACGGAGTAAACCGTTGCATGGGGCTGTCCTCTAAACCAAGGGCTAGGTTGCACTGCAAAGCAAAGAACCGACCGAGGCTACCGTAGCGGCTCCCGTCGTTTTGCCTTGGCCTTCGGAGACCACGCCCCCGAAAAACCTAACTAAGAATACGCACAATTTCTAAAAATGCAAGCCCCTAGCCGATTTTTCTACTGCCGTCCGGCGAGGCTAAAGTTTCGGAAATGCTTGGCTTGCTCTTCAATGCGGGAGGCGATGCGGTCGCAGACCATGCCGCAGAGGTCGAAAATTAGGTCGTCGGAAACGCTGTAGTAGGCGGAGGTGCCCTCGGTGCGGCGGCTGAGGATACCCGCTTGTAGCATCACCTTAAGATGCTTGGAAACGTTGGCCTGGCTAGTTTGGGTGGCTTCTACCAATTCTTGAACGCACTTTTCACCATCACGAAGCAGGTTGAGGATGCGCAGACGCATAGGCTCGCTCAAGACACTAAAATATTCGGCGACCTGCTGCACCACTTCGGGCGGTACGGTATCAACCACAGTTCTTCCTGGCCTGTTAAAAAGAATTAGGCCCATCTTAACAAGTTTTTTAGGTTTTCCAGATTGAGAGAAAAACTGAAGTAAAAGCCGCCTTGGCCTAGGATCCTAACGCGTCGGGACGAGTTGCGTTTGTAGGAGAGGCAAGTCTTCCTTCAAAAACACCACCATACGGCCTAGATAGGGGGTACCGCTCTCGCCGTAGGCCAGTTCATACCAGTAGGCAAAGCGCTCGCCAGAACGCACCGTACCAACCAGGGTGAGGTTGGGGTTAGGGCCAGCCTGGTTGGTGGGATACTCAAACAAAATTTCCCCCTGGCGATAGTCGTTGAAAATTTGGGGGCCGTAGATCAGCCGCAGGGATTCCTCCAGGCGATCCACCGTGATGGCGTTGGCGTGGTCTACCAGGGTAAAGCGCTCGGTGCGGATGGTGCGCCGGGCATCGGTGGGCAGGGCACCTGCCACAGGAAATAGGCTGGCCTGGAAGGAAAACCGCTGGCCAGGGCTAGGGGTGCGGTTAATGCTCAAACGCTCGTTGGGGGCGGGGTTCAGGGTAGGGTTATTGCGAATCCAAGACTCGGCTACGGTGGCCGATTGGCCAGGAATCGCCACACTGGGCTGGGCCAGCAACCCCAGGGTCACCAAGGCCGCCCCCCATCCGTATCCCCAATAGGTGACCCATTGAGACCGCAAAATTTGTCCTAGAAATGTCGCTGCCATCGTTTTACCTCGCAATGCTGATGCCCTGGCACCAGAGGAACCCGTGCCCCATGATAGCGACCCGTGATCTTTTTGGCCCCTGTCCCGCCCCAGACAACCTAACCTAGGGCGGGCGTCGGTTGTTCTGGGTTGGCCAGGGTGGATCGGGCCTGGGCCATGTCGGACAGCACAGCGTCGAGGATTTGTTCGCGCAGGTCAGGGATGACGGCCAAGGCCCGCGTCCAATCGGGAATTTGGGTACCCGTGGGGTCATCGAGGTACTGCTGTCCGGCGGCGACGATCACCTGCTCAAAGGTTTCGATGGTGACCTCCTCCTGGTGACGGTCGTAGGCCAGGTGGTTAACACGGGCATCGACAAAATACTGGCGGGCCAGGTTTTGGGCTTCGCGGCGGTATTTGATCCGTAGCGCCCGGATGTGGTCGGGGCCAATCACCACCTGCTCGGTTTCGGTGAGGGTGCGAAAGATGGACTGAAGAATATCGCGGCACATTTTTTGCAGCCCCACATTGGCAGAATGGCCGAGGGACTGGTGTTTGTGCTCGAAGATGCCGAGGTCGATCTGGGCCACCCGCTTCAGGGCCACATTGCGGTACACCTCCGCCAGCAGCCCCACCTCCAACCCCCAGTTGCCAGGAATGCGGGTATTCAGGGCCAGGTCGCTGGTGAGGGCAAATTCCCCCGACAGGGGATAGCGATAGGCGTCGAGGTAGCGCAGGTAATCGCGGTAGCCAAACAGTTCCATCAGAGAGGTAATCAACGGCGTCACAAACAGCCGCGTCACCCGTCCGTGGAGACGCTGGTGGCCAATGCGGGCATAGTAGGCCTTACAGAAGGCAATGCCAAACTCCTGCTCTAGCAGCGGGTAGAGCAGCTTGAGGGGGTAGGTGCGGTCGTAGGTGGTGATGTCGGCATCGTGGAGGGCAATGGCGGCGGCATCGAGGGAGGCCAGCCCTAGCCCTAGCCACACCGCCCGTCCCTTGCCCCGAAATTGGAGTAGGTCTAACCCCTGATCGGCGAGGGTTTGCAAAATGCCGGTGATAGCCGGGCCGTTTTCCCACAGCACAAAGGTGGGCTGGGGCAACGGCTCAAAAAATTTCACCGCCTGCTTATACTGCTCGAAGGTGTCGGCATAGAGGCAGATGACAACATTGTTGACGAAGTTGCATTGGCCAAGCTGGTCGCAAATGGTGCGCAGGGCGGGTCGCTCCAGTTCTTCGTAGAGGGAGGGAATCAGCACAGCGGTGGGCTGGGTTTGACTGAGTTCCGTCAGTCGTTCCTCCAGGCGAGTTATCTCGCCGCCCAAATCGTGAATGGTGGTAATCAACTCTTGTTTGTAGTCCATGCCAACCTGATTGCCTGACAGAAGGGGGAGAAAGACTGGAACACTCGTGATCTGACTGGGAAGGGGTGAGATGACATGGGACGCTGAAATTTGCGTATCTCAGGGCTTTTACCCTGCCAGCCAACACCTGCATCTATGATCAAGTGCTGTCGTTGCTGCGTCAATACAGCCCTCCTCGCGACCTAAAACACGGCAACGCCCTGGGGGCATGGCTGATGGGACGGCCCTGAATGATTCCTAGTAATCCATTACAGCAAACAGGACGAGGAGAACGGAATTGTACGATACCTTCCTCGGTAATCATTGGATCTCTTCATAGGATCGCGACATCACCGGTAGCCGTTCTCAGCCTAGCCAGGCCTATATTGACTAGGCTTAACAATTAAAAAGTTTTATTTCGATACATCTCCCTGGATTTCAGTCCGTAAGTTTCTGTTTTATTTAACCTTTTTCTTCCGAGTTGTCCTGGCATCTAGGATATGCTTCTAAATAAGGCATAGAAGAAAGATCGGTGCCTGTTTTAGTGGAATTCAAATCGGAATAAAGCCTAGACCAGGCCTTTCAGTCGCTACAGGATAACATCTTGAACGAGGGAAAATAGCGTCTAGAGTGCTATTTCGACAGCGGGTTGATTTGCAAGTTGGTTTTTGAATAACGGTTAGATCGCTTCCCTAGATCTGGTTTTGAGGCTCACCAAGCTTGAGCTTTGGCTAGATGAGTCGGCCTAGATCTAGAGATCACGCCTGAAGTAGTGTCACTGCATTGCCCTATTGATTGTTTAGGAGCCTGCCACCATGGTTGACGTTAGATTTGAACAAGACTACCGCCTGACGGCCCTCAAACAGCCGGATTTAAATGCCCTCACCCAAGTACAGCCCCACGGGGTTTTGCTGGTGTTGAATGAGGCGGATCTATCTGTGGTGCAGGTGAGCGAAAATACCCTCGAAGCCTTTGGACTATCGGTGGATGAGGTGCTAGGGAAAACCCTGGATGATCTGCTGGATGATTACCAGGTCGATCAGTTCCGGGCAGGGCTCTATGCCGATCATCTCGATGTAATGAACCCCACCAAAATTTGGGTGCGGCGGCGCGGCGATGACTACGGCGTTTACGATGCGGTGTTCCATCGCAATGGGGCAGGCTTTTTAATTTTGGAACTCGAACCCGCCCTGAATTCCGATAATATTCCTTTCCTCAGTTTTTATCATCTGGCCCGTACCTCCATTGGGCAGCTAGAGGCCGGATCGGCCAGTTTGGCAGATTTTTGCCGGATCATTGTCCACGAAGTGCGTCAGGTGACGGGCTTTGATCGGGTGATGTTGTATAAGTTTGATGACGACGGCCATGGTGAAGTTTTAGCGGAAGAAAAAACCGAGGATATGGAGTCCTATCTGGGGCTGCACTTCCCGGAATCCGATGTGCCTGCTCCGGCTCGCAAAATGTTTTTATCGAACTGGATTCGGGTGATTCCCAACGCCAGCGCTGAACCTGTGGATTTGGTGCCTGCGGTGAACCCCGTTACCCAGCAGCCGACGGATTTGGTGATGTCGATTTTGCGGCAGCCCTACCATTGCCACATTGAATATTTGCACCACATGAATGTGGAGGCATCGCTGACCATTTCCTTGATGAAGGATCAAAAACTGTGGGGGCTAATTGCCTGTCACCACAAGACACCGAAGTATGTGCCCTACGAACTGCGGAAAGCCTGCGAATTTTTGGGCCGGGTGATTTTCTCCGAAATTTCTACCCTTGAAGAAGAGGCCGACCAAAGCTATCGGCTGCAACTGGCGGCGGTACAAACGGCTCTAATTGACCAAATGGCCCAGGAAGACTACTTCATCGACGGCCTGGTGCGGCGCGACCCCAACCTGCTGGATTTGGTGGGGGCCAAGGGGGCGGCCATCTGCTTTGGCGGCCAGTGGACAACCCTAGGCCGCACCCCACCGGAGGAGGAACTGAACTACCTGGTGCAGTGGCTGGGTAAGGCCGTCAGCGATGAGATCTACGTTACCGATGCCCTGCCGATGGAGTATTCCGAGGCCCAGCGGTTCAAGGATGTGGCCAGTGGGTTGATTGCCATCCCCATTTCCAAGCGCAGCTATGTGCTGTGGTTCCGCCCAGAGGTGCTGCAAACCGTGAACTGGGGCGGCAACCCCAACGAAGCCTATACCCTGGTGGGCGAGGCGGAAAACCAGTGGCTTTGCCCCCGCAAATCCTTTGAACTGTGGAAGGAAACCGTTAGCCTACGGTCGCTGCCCTGGCAGGGGGTGGAGGTAAAAGCGGCCCTAGAACTGCGGAAGGCAATTGTGAACATTGTGCTGCGGCAGGCGGAGGAACTGGCCCTACTGGCGACGGATTTGGAACGCTCCAACGCCGAACTGAAAAAGTTTGCCTACGTGGCCTCCCACGATTTGCAGGAACCCCTGAACCAGGTGGCCAACTTTGTGCAGCTTTTGGAAATGCGCTACGACGCCAAGCTGGACGAGGACGGCAAGGAATTCATCGGTTTCGCCGTAGAAGGGGTGAGCCTGATGCAAACCCTGATCGACGACGTGCTGACCTATAGCAAGGTGGATCTCCAGGGCATTGAGTGGCAGCTCACCAATGTGCAAGATTCCCTCGACCAAGCCCTAGGCAACCTGCGGGGGCGCATCGCCGAAACCGGAGCGGTGATTACGGTGGATCCCCTACCCACCATCGTGGCCGACGGCACCCAGTTGATGCAGCTCTTCCAAAACCTAATCGGCAACGCCATCAAGTTCCGCAAGGCCGAAGAAACGCCCCACATCCACATTGGGGTGCAGCGCCAGGAAGACCAATGGCTGTTCTCGGTGGCGGACAATGGTATTGGGTTTGACCCGCAGTTTGCCGAGCGCATCTTTGTGATTTTCCAGCGCCTCCACACCCGCGACGAATACGCCGGATCAGGCATGGGGTTGGCCATTTGCAAGAAAATCATCGAGTGCCACCGAGGGCGCATCTGGGTAGAGGCCGTTCCCAACCAAGGGGCCACCTTCTACTTCACTATCCCCGTTGAAGGACGTGATCGCAGCCATGGCAACGGACGCAAAACCCAAAACTATCTTTTTAGTCGAGGATAATCGGGGCGATATTCGCCTGATCCAGGAAGCCCTCAAAAGCACCGCCGTCCCCTGCGAGATTGTGATTGCGCGGGACGGCATGGAGGCCATGGCCTACCTCCAGCGCCAGGGGGAATTTGCCGACGCGATTTCCCCCGATTTGATTCTGCTGGATTTAAACCTACCCAAAAAAGACGGGCGGGAAGTGCTAGCCGAAATCAAAGGCAACGACGCCCTCAAACACATCCCCATCATCGTGCTCACCACCTCGCGCAACGAGGAGGACATTTACAAAAGCTACGATCTCCACGTCAACTGCTATATTTCCAAGTCTCGCAACTTAGCCCAACTGTTCAAAATTGTTCAGGGAATTGAGGCATTTTGGCTAGAAACCGCGACATTGCCGCCGAATACCCCCTAAATCCGGCTACGGTGCAGGTGCTCTTAATCGAAGACGACCTGGCCGAAGCCCGATTTTTGCAGGAGGTGCTGAAGGGAGCGCCCCGCAGCCAGTTTCAGCTTAGCCACGCTAAGCGTTTGGGGGAGGCGTTACAGAGCCTTCAGGAACAGCATTTTGACGTGGCCCTGCTGGATCTCACCCTGCCCGACAGCAGCGGCCTAGATTCCCTCGATCTGCTGCTCCAGGAATCCCCTAGTCTACCCGTGGTGGTACTCACCAACACCAACGACAACGAACTCGCCGTCAGTGCCGTTCGCCGGGGTGCCCAGGATTATTTGCTGAAGCGATCCCTCCAGCAGGAGGTGCTGGTGCGAGCCTTGTTCTACGCCATCGAACGACAGCGGGCCGAGGCTGCCCTGCGGGAAGCCAACGACGTTTTAGAAGACCGAGTCCGGGCCCGCACCGCCGAACTCGAAGCCGCCAACCACCACCTACGCCAGGAAATTGAAGAACGCCAGCGCATCCAGGAACGCCTCACCATGGCCCAGGACGCCGCCGCCATGGGCACCTTTGAATGGGCCTTGGCCGATTTTGCCTGTCTGCGCGATGCTCGCCTAAGCTGCCACAACAGCCAATGCCCCATGCCCTGGCGGCTGTACCCCGACGACTGCGAACAAATTGCCCAGGAACTGCGTTACGCCGTGCAGACCCGGCAAGGGCTAACCACCGAATTTCGCCTCCTAGACGACGATGGTGGCGTGCGGTGGCTGGCGATTAAAAGTACCCTGCTCTACGACGACCAGGGCGATCCAGATCGCCTGCTGGGCATCCACATGGATATCACCGACAAAAAACAAATGGAGGCCCAATTCCTGCGCTCCCAGCGCTTAGAGAGCCTGGGCACCCTAGCCAGCGGCATCGCCCACGACCTCAACAACATCCTTACCCCGATTCTCCTCGTCGTGCAACTGCTGCCCCTTAAACTGGGAAATTTGGATCCCTGGGTGGATAACAAACTCAAAATCCTTGAAACCAGCGCCCAGCGGGGGGCCGACATGGTGAAGCAAATTCTCACCTTTGCCCGTGGCCTAGAGGGCAAGCGCTTTCCCCTTCAGGTCAACCATCTGCTGCGAGATATTCGCAAGCTGGTGCAGCAAACCCTGCCCAAATCCATTGATATTTATATGGATGTGCCCGACGATCTGTGGGCCGTCAGCGGCGATGCCACCCAGCTTCACCAGGTGTTTATGAACCTCTGTGTGAACGCCCGCGATGCCATGCCCGACGGTGGCGTATTGCAAATCACCGCCCACAACTTCACGGCGGATACCGAGATCGTCCAGCAGTATCCCCAGGCTCGCCCCGGCCCCTACGTCGTCATCCTGGTGACAGATACGGGGACGGGTATGGCCCCCGATATCCTGAACCGCATTTTCGACCCCTTCTTTACCACCAAAGCCCTCGGCCAAGGCACCGGACTGGGCCTCTCGGCGGTGCTGGGCATTGTGGAAAGCCACGATGGCTTCATTGACGTTCATAGCGAAGTCGATCAGGGCAGCCAATTTTGCCTCTACCTACCCGCCATTCCCCATGCCGCCCCCACCAGCCCCACACCCAGCGATCCCCTCGATGGTCACCAAGCCATGATCCTGGTCGTAGATGATGAACCCGCCATCGGTGAAGTGATCAAGGCGATCCTCGAAGTCCACAACTATCAGGTCATTATCGCCCCCGATGCCCCCACGGCCCTCGCCCTACTCGCTGAACACAAAACCCGCATCGCCACTATTTTCATCGACCTGATGATGCCCACCATGGACGGCATCACCGCCCTACCCCTGCTGCGGCGCGTCAACTCCGAAGTCCCCGTCATTGCCATGAGCGGCCTCAACCTAGCCGAAGCCACCACTGCCGAACCCCACGGATTCCAGGGTTTTCTGGCTAAGCCCTTCACCCACCAAGACCTGATCCAGCAATTGCAATCCCTACACTCAGGTGACTGGCCCAGTCCTGCCTTAGGCGTTGGATAGACGGGCAATGGCTTCGCCCCCAAGCCGCTGGTGGGTGTCGGCCAGCAGGGCAGGGATCTCCTTGGCGTAGGGGCTGTGGCGCAGACAATCGGAAAAATCCAGGTCGTGGATGGCCTCAGCCTTTTGGCCAGGGAACCAGTGGCCTCCGTTGCCTAGCAGGTTGTAGCGGGCCTTGGCAAATTCCTCCATGTCGTAGGCCAGCAGCAGATTTCGCAGCCACAGAATGACGGGAATGTTGACCTGGCCGGGGGTGTGTTCTGGGGTGGGCAGCCCTTGCCGCCAGTGGTTCATCCAGTCTTCGCCCAGAACGGTTTTGGCCCGCTGTTCGAGCCGTTCCAGGATGGGGGCCAGGTGGGTTTCGGCCTCCGCCAGCAGGGGCAAGATCTTGAGGTGTGCGTCAAAGTCGCTGGGGCGGGCTGCGCCAATGCTGAGGGTGTGCACCTGCGGGCGGCTGAGGCAGAACAGATTGTTGAACCCGATGGGGCTGAGGGGGGAACAGAGATCCGCCAGGGTAGGAGACGGGTTGTAGAGATGACCGCCCTTATCGGAGGGGCTGATGATAAATACGCCCATATCGTGGCGCTGGGCGGCTTCAATGGCGGGCCAGTTGTCTTGGTTGATGTAGTACCAGTGCAGGTTCACATAGTCGAACTGGTCAGACTCGATGGCCTGCTGAATCACCTCTAGGGGGGCGTGGGTAGAAAAGCCGATGAACCGCACCCGCCCCTGCCGCTGAAAGTCCTGCGCCACCTCCAGGCAGCCCCCTGGTCGCAGCGTCCAGTCCAGCAGTTCGGCGGTGTTGACACCGTGGATGCCCAGCAAATCCACCGTTTCCAGCTTCAGGTTATCCAGAGATTGACCAAGGGTGCGGCGGAAGTCCTCTGGGTTTTCGGTGGGGGAGACCTTGGTTTGCACCATCATGCCATCGCGGGGCAGGGTGGGCAGAATTTGACCCAGTTGAATTTCCGAGGTGCCGTAGCCACGGGCCGTTTCGATGTGGTTGATGCCCAGGTCTAGGGCGCGGCGAATGGTGGCCTCTAGGTTGGCCTGGTTCTTGGCCGGAATCTCCGCCAGGGGCACATCCTTCCAGGAATGCTGATAGCGCATACCGCCGCAGGAAAACACAGGCATTTGCAGATTGGTGCGACCAAACCGACGGTACTGCATAGGGGAAAGTTCACAAAACGTCATGAAAACTACCCCCCACGGTAATCAATGCTCTGCCCCTTGTAAAGACGCAGACAGGGACATGGGGATCTGGCCCTCGAATCTGAAGCCTATACAGGAACAGCCGGGGTGTCTGGGGTGGCAAAATAGGCCTGGAGTTGGCGGTACAGGTCGGCGGTGGAGCGGCTGAGGTCTAGGCTGAGGAGAGCCCCGCTGGGGTGGTAGCGCTGGATCACCGCTTGCAGGGCGTGGGGAATGTCTGTGTCTAGCCCCGATAGGGCGGCGGCCACCTCGTCGGCGAGGCGGCCACTCCCGGCCACCACCAGCAGGGGCCGACCTGCCTCTAGATTAATGTGGAGATCGAGGGCCGCAATCTGTCCGCCGTTAATCAGTAGGGTGAGGGCGGGTTTGGGTGTGGCTACCGCTGTGGCCAAATCAGAAATCCAGGCCGACTCACTGCCCCAATCCTGACCAGGAATCAGCAAGAAATGAGTGTGGTGAGGCTCTAGATCATGGCAAGAATTATCCGTCGGGGATGGCGAAAATTCCGTAGACATGGGGTAGGCATTCGTTACGGACGGGGGCAATTTGGCCTGTCCCTGGGGCAACACCCCAACCAGGGGAAAGGTACCCCCCAGTCGCTGCCGAGCCCGCCCCATCAGCCGCATGACCCCGGCATCGGTACCGCCGTCAATCACGGTCAGGTTATAGGCTTGGGCCAGGGGGGCTAGCACCTGATCAAACAACACCTGGAGCCGTTGCAAGCAGTCGTCCGCCATAAAACCCGCTCCGCCAATGATCACCAAGGTGGGGCGAGGATGCTCTAGGGTCGCGAGATCGAGAGCTTGCAGACTGGTGTGGTGGGGCGCAAGCCAAAGCCCCTTGGCGCAGTGCCCGCTAGGGAAAGAGAGGGTGAAGGGGCCGGAGACAACGGGATCTGCCATGGTGCGCATTTATATCCACTGCGTTTGGGAGTGCCCAGACCAGAAAACACCCAGCCTCCCAGTCTTCTACGCCACCAGGTCAGGGATGGCCGCTTCGTCTAGGTCAAAGTTGGCGGTTACGGATTGCACATCGTCCAGGTCTTCCAGGGCTTCCATCAGTTTCATTAACAATCGTGCCTGATCCGGATCGCTAACCACAACAGTGTTACTCGGAATCCAGCGTAATTCACTCTGCTGCACGGTATACCCATGGGCCTTCAGGGCCGTATCCAACAACTCCAAATCCGCTGGGGCACAAAACACCTCGGCTCCAGGGGTATCTTCATCGAGGTCGATCATCTCGTAGGTTTCGGCTCCTCCTTCCAGGGCCGCCTCCAGCAGGGCATCCTCATCGCCGGGATGGGCCACGGTAACCACCCCCTTTTGGTCAAACATCCAGCCCACGCAGCCCGTTTCTCCCAGGTTGCCGTTGCGTTTGCTAAAGGCGGCTCGCAGGTCGGCAGCGGTGCGATTGCGGTTGTCGGTTAGGGCTTCGATCAGCACCGCCACCCCCCCAGGGCCATAGCCTTCGTAGCGGATGGCCTCATAGTTGTCGTCGGCCCCCAACTGCCCTGCTCCCTTGGCAATGGCGCGGTCAATATTGTCGTTGGGCACCCCGGCGGCCTTGGCCTTGTCAATGGCGGTACGCAACTGAAAATTACCCGCTGGATCTGCTCCCCCCAGCCGGGCCGCCACAATAATTTCCCGCGACATTTTGGCAAACACCTTGCCCTTCACCGCATCCACACGGGCCTTCTGCCGTTTAATGTTGGCCCATTTACTATGACCTGCCATGCCTCACAAGGGAATTACTGCATGTTCGATTCTATCGCCTGACTCGCTCTGATCTACCACACAGGCCTCACCAATCCATGGAAGGAAAGTCAGCATCCTTGTCCATGTCCACCACCGACCCAAGTATCATCACGCAAAACTCGATATAATCCCGATCCTTCAATTCAGGGCAATCTTAAGAAAAAGCAAAGGGAAAGATAAGGATTTGATAAAGATTTTGCCCTTGCGCAGCAAAGTCAGCCAGACATCTGCACGGGTTAATAGATGCCCTCAATTCAATACGTCTGAGGCGCACGTCTCGGGAGCATGTCACCTTTGCGGTGAGTAGAAATGCTTAAGAGGACGGGGCACTGGAAAAGCTGAGCTGTATCAGCGAGAATCAAAGCGATCTACGACATAGCTAAAGCCATGAACCCAGACCAAGAGCAAGCCCTTAAAGC
>JBIPSI010000060.1:0-13545 GCA_044070495.1 Spirulina sp.
CCGCGAACGCCGCTTAGCCAGCGTCGTCGGGCTAACGCGTTCGTCGGCTCCAACGAAGAGTTGGTGTGCCTGGTAAGTGGACTTAGTGTTCCCAACCAGTAACATTTCTACCAGGCAGAACAACTCTTTATTAGAGGGAAACTTTCCGCCTAATACCCCCATACGGGATCTTAGGTGGAAATCTGTCTACCTAAATACCCCTACAGGGATCTTAGGTGGAAAAATTTCAGCCTAAATGCCGAATATGGGATCTTAGGTGGAAAGTTTCAGTATAAATACCCGATGCCCTGGGAGCCTTGTAACTTAAGATTTCCTTAGAAGTAGTACAGGCTTATTGCCTATGGACGCATCGACTCCTCCACCTAAACGACTGCTTGACCAAGTGCGGGATGCTATTCGGCTAAAGCACTACTCTTCCCGCACAGAGCAAACCTACGTGCAATGAATCCGTCGGTACATCTTGTTTCACAACAAGCGCCACCCGAATCAAATGTGGGTGCCGGAGATAGGGCGTTTCTGACCCATCTGGCGGTGCAGGAGCATGTCGCGGCCTCTACGCAGAACCAGGCGTTAAGCGCGTTGTTATTTTTGTATCGAGAAGTTCTGTTTCTATGATGATTTATACCCATGTGCTGAACCGGGGTGGGCGGGGGGTAAGGAGTCCGTTGGATTAGGGTGGAATAATCCTAAAATTGGCTCGCTAACGGCTTCCTTGGCGGCATAGAGAACCCCTAGGCAAAAAACACAAAAAAATCGGGTGAGCATGGCCCACCCGACAATAATCAAGGACAAGAAATAGAGCCCAAAGGCTAATCCTAGACCTTCTTCAGCCAGCTAAACATGGCCCGCAGATCCTTACCTACTTCTTCGATGGGGTGCTCGGCTTCGCGGCGGCGCATGGCGGTAAAGCCAGCGTTGCCGGACTGGTTTTCTAGCACAAATTCACGGGCAAACTGTCCGGTTTGGATTTCCTTCAGCACCTTGCGCATTTCGGCGCGGGTTTCGTCGGTGATGATGCGGGGGCCACGGGTGTAGTCGCCGTACTCAGCGGTGTTGGAGATGCTGTCGCGCATTTTGGCGAGGCCACCTTCCACCACCAAGTCCACAATCAGCTTCACTTCGTGGAGACACTCGAAGTAGGCCAGTTCGGGCTGGTAGCCCGCGTTCACCAGGGTCTCGAAGCCAGACTTGATCAGTTCGCTGAGGCCGCCGCACAGTACCACTTGCTCACCGAACAGGTCGGTTTCGGTTTCTTCCCGGAAGGTGGTTTCTAGGATGCCAGCGCGGGTGCCGCCGATGCCCTTGGCGTAGGCCATGGCGCGGTCACGGGCTTGTCCGGTGGCATCTTGGTGGACGGCGAACAGACAGGGCACACCTTGGCCCTCTTGGTAGGTGCGGCGCACTAGGTGGCCGGGGCCTTTGGGGGCCACCATCACCACATCCACATCGGCGGGGGGCACAATTTGGCCAAAGTTGATGTTGAAGCCGTGGGCAAACAGCAGCACATTACCCGCTTCCAGGTTGGGGGCGATGGCGTCTTTGTAGATGGTCTTTTGCACTTCGTCGGGCAGCAGAATCATCACCCAGTCGGCCAGCTTGGCGGCTTCGGCCACGGGCTTCACGGTCAGCCCCTCGGCTTCGGCCTTGGCGGTAGATTTGCTGCCTTCGTATAGACCCACAATGACGTTGACGCCGCTGTCTTTGAGGTTGAGGGCGTGGGCGTGGCCCTGGGAACCATAGCCGATGATGGCCACGGTTTTGCCGTTGAGTAGGTCTAGGTTGGCGTCACTGTCGTAATACATGCGGGCCATGGATTGAGTCTCCTTGTTGTCTGAGGCTGGTGCATTGAGATTGCCAGTCTATGATCTTACCAAAAGGGGGGTGGCCAAAACGAGGGCAGTCAAAACGAGGCGGCGCGAATCTGAAGGGCGACGTTTCGCGACCTTGGCCCGCACGACAGAGAACTTCCTTTGCAGCTTTATAACTATTTAGTTATATTAGATATGCTCCGCCCATCTCAACGTTTGGCGGGAGGCACCACGGTCGATGGCCGTTTTCGACCCTGGATTGAGTTTTCCTCAACGGTCAAGGCTGGCTCTGTGGGTGGCCCATCGCCTCAGCCCTGGGTTTCACAGGCTCTCCAACGATTCTCCTATCTCCAGTGTTGCCATGAAAATTGCAGTTTCCAGTCAAGATAAAGCCCATGTCACCGGGCATTTGGGTCGTTGTCAGCGCTTTTGGGTCTACGACCTAGAGGGTGACGATATTCAAGGCAAAGAGCTATTCCAGCTCACGAAGGATCAAAGTTTCCACGAGAGTTCTCCCCAGGCGGCCCATCCCCTGGATGGGGTGCAGGTGTTGATTAGCGGCGGCATGGGGCGCGGATTGGCCCGTCGGCTAGAATCCAGGGGCATTTTGCCTGTGATTACCCCCGAAACCGATCCCGATGTGGCCATTGCCGCCTATACCGCTGGCACCTTGGCCATCACCGCCCTAGAAGACCATGTCCATCACCATGACCACGATCACGACCACGGGCACCAGCATGGGCACCAGCACGACCACGGCGAAGGCGAAGGCTGCGGCTGTTCCTCGGCCTCCTAACTCCAGATAAAACTCCAGATAAATTGTTCTGATTCAGAGCCTCCGTAGACCGATTCCCTGCCGTTGGTTAGGCTGGGAATCGGGGAGGTTTAATGCGGATTTGGCATGAATCAGCAAGGCTTGCGGGTCAACTTAATAAGGACGAACGAAAAGCTATGACTAGAATCATCCGCTGCGTGAAGGCTGGGGTATATCAGGGATTGCTGCTGCTGTTGGTAGCTCTGCTGGGCTGGGCGGGGGGGATGTCGTCGGCCTGGGCCACGGTGCGAACCCTGGAAGAATCCCCTGGGCAGGTGGTGGTGCAGTCGCGCCAAAGTCTTCAGGATCAGCATGGACGCGGTTGGCAGGTGATTGCCTTCAAACGCCAGCGGCCCGATGATACGGCCACCTTTGCGGTGCGGCTGGTGGGTTTTCCGGGGTCGGTTACGATAGATCGCGCCTTGCCCCTCACCCTCACCAATTCCTTGGGCAAAACCGTCACCGCCGCCGATGCGTCGGGTAAGATTTTTACCGATGCCGAACGCCCCGAACCCCATGTGGGTCAGTACGATTTGCAGCCCATTTTGGCTGAGCTTCAGGCGGAAATTCCTTTACAAATCACCCTGCCCACGGTGGACGACGAAGCGGTACGGTTAATGGTGCCTGCGGCCCTAGTGAAGGAATGGCAGTCTGTGGCAAATGCTGGATAGGGATCGATGCCCGATCCGCCCCTGCCAAGTCCGAATTGGACAACCCCGATCCCCAGCCCAGCAAACGGTAGGGGCGAGGTCTCCTCGCCCGCTGATACCGGGGGTAAACGAGCCGGATCTAAGTGTCACACCCGATCAGCCGATACCGGATTAGCCCATGCCCAACCAACGGCCCATTGCGGATAGCGTGCCGACGCAAGATCAGCCCACCCCATCAGGGCCAATGCCGCCGGAGGTAGCCGAACCCCTTGGTATAGGGATTACCGGACGACCCCAGCTAGAGGTCGCCACGATAGAAACCCAGAGCAACTGGCTGCGGTTCCATCGGCTGTGGGGCCAGTTGCCAGAGGCCGCCATCCAAGACCTCGCCCAATCCCTACATTTACTGAGGGCTGAGGCGGGGGATGTTCTGTTTCAGCCCCAAACCCAATCCCTAGGGCTATACCTACTGAAGTGGGGAGCGGTGGCCATCTATCGGCCCTCGGCCCTGGGGCCATTGCTGATTCGCCAGCGCAGTGCCGGGGATTTGTTTGGCTATGTGTCGCTGATGGGAAGCGCCGATCACGATGCTAACCAGGGCATTCACCAAACCCAGGCGGTGGCCCTCAGCGCCAGCGAGGTTTGGTTTGTGCCCCAGGGGGTGTTTCACCAGATCATGCAGCGCCATCCCCAGTTCGAGCAATTACTGAACAGCTTGCTGGTGCAGGATCTCAATGCCTTTAGCGCCCGCATTGCCCAGGAAGAACAGCGCATTCAGGGGTTACGAGACTACCTTCAGCCCATACCTCAGCAGCAGGCCGTTTGGGGTCAGAGCAAAGTGGCCACCAAGCTGAAAACCCAGGTCGATCAAGCCGCCGCCAGCCTTCAGCCCGTGGTTCTCCAGGGGGCCGCAGGCACGGGCAAAACCTTCTTGGCGGGAACCATCCATCGACAATCGAGCTTGGCCGATCAACCCTTTGCCGAGGTGGACTGTGCCCAGTTGCCCCGCTTGGCCGATGGACGGATAGATACCGATGCCCTCTTTGGCCGGGGCGAGCGACCTGGATTGTTGGAACTGCTGGAACGGGGCACGCTGTTGATTAGTCAGGCTCAGCGGTTGGGGGTCGAGGATCGGGAGCGCCTGTTGCACTACAGCCGGACGGGACGTTTGTTTAGGAATCCTCAGATTGATGGGGCTTCAGGTCAGGCCAGTCCAACGCAATTTAATCCATCTCAATCAATTTCAACACAATTCAACCCAACCCAACCCAGTCCAACGCAATCTAATCCAACGCAGTCAAATTCACCTCAGTTCAACCCAGCCCAACCCAATCCAACACAGTCAAAAGCTCAATCGAACCCAGCCCAGCCAACCGTCACCACCGCCAGCCCTGCACAGACCTGGGTGCGACTGATGTTTGCCACCCCCGAAGCCCTGGCTTGGCCTGCGGAAACGGTGATCATCAAGCTGCCCAACCTCACCCAGCGCAAGGCCGATATTCCTGCCTTTGCCGATCACTTTTTGGCCCAGTGGTGTCAGTCCCAGAACCGTCCTACCCTCACCCTCGATCAGGCGGATCGGCGGCGATTGTTGAGCTACGACTACCCCGGCAACCTCACTGAACTATCGGAAATTCTCTACCGGGCGGTGATTATGACGCCCCTGGGCCAAACGGCCATCCCAGAGCAAGCCCTGTGGTCGGTGCAATCGGCCAAAAATGCCTTTCGCATTGACCTACTCACCCAAGTTCCCTGGCTGCGGCGGGCCTTGCTTAGTCGGTGGTACCCAGAGGGGCTGTGGGTGGCCATGATGGCGGTGTTTGTTCCGGTGACGCTGGCGGGGTTTCTTGGCCCCCAGGGGCGGGGCGACAGTGTAACCCTGAACCTGTTTTGGGCCTGGTGGTGGCCGGGATATCTTCTACTCTTTGTCTTTGTGGGGCGGCTGTGGTGCGCCGTGTGTCCGTTTATGATTACGGCGGAGGGGCTGCGGCGGCTATCGCTGTGGCTGTGGCCCCGGCAGCAATGGGCTTGGCCCACCCGCTGGCTAAATCGCTGGGGGGCATGGCTGCTATTTCTGGGTTTTGGGGTGATCTACCTCTGGGAAAAACTCTGGGATTTGCCCCACCATGCGGCCCTATCGACCTGGTTGCTGCTGGCAATTACGGCGGGGGCGGTGATTTTTAGCCTGATCTACGAACGGCGGCTGTGGTGTCGTTACCTGTGCCCCATCGGCGGCATGAACGGCCTGTTTGCCAAGTTGGCCATGGTAGAACTGCGGTCTACCCAGCAGGTGTGCGGTAGCCAGTGCAGCACCTTTGGCTGCTACAAGGGCAGTGGGGCCACCCCCGTCACCTTTGCCGATGCCCTGCCGCAGGAAGGCCAAGCCACCGAGGGCTGTCCGCTCTATTCCCATCCGGCCCAGTTGCCCAACAACCGCGACTGCGTGCTGTGTATGACCTGCCTCAAAGCCTGTCCCAATCGTTCCGTACAGTTGAATCTACGGTTCCCCAGTTCCGATATTTTAGACAACCACCAGGGCACCGGAGCCGAAGCCGCCCTGCTCCTGATGCTGTTGGGGGGCGTGTTTATGCACCACGGCCATCAAATTTTGGCGGATTTGGGCCTGCCCCCCTGGCCCCTAGATGCCGATCACCTGATCACCAGTGCGCCCCTGGCCTTGGCCTTGCTCGGTCTTCCCGCCCTGGCCCTAGCCCTCGTCCATGGGGTATCCCGGTGGATCGATCCCCACCAGCCCGACTATGTCACCGTCGCCTATGCCTACCTGCCCTTCACCCTGGCCCTCAATTTGGCCCACTACATCCCTGCCGCCACCACCGAAGCAGGGCAAATTCTAGTTGTTATCGCCCGTAGTTTGGGCTATCCCAACCTGCCCCTGCCCATCCTCACCTGGAGTCCCGATGTCGCTGCCTTTCTCCAGGGGGTGACGATTCTCTCCGCCCTGATCTTCAGCATCTATCCCCTGCGGCGTATTACCCAGCGACCTTGGGGGTCAAACCTGCCCCATATTGGGTTGATGATTAGCCTCACCCTGGCAGGCTTCTGGCTGATGGTTTAGGGCAGATCGCCTAATTAAGCGGGTCGCCTAGCCGCAAGATCGCTTCGTTAGCCACAAAATCCTGTCGTCAAAGGTTCCTGTCGTCAGAGGATGCTGTGGATTCTGGAGTCAGTCAGGTCGCCTAACCGAAAGCCTTTCCATCACAACATTTTCCCCTGGTGTACCCATGCCGATCTATGCCGACATTACCGCCACCATTGGGCGCACTCCCCTAGTGCGGCTCCAGCGCTTACCCCAGCAATGGCACTGTGGGGCCGAGATTGTGCTGAAACTGGAGGGCATGAATCCGGCCAAATCGGTGAAGGATCGCATCGCTGTGAGCATGGTGCTGGAGGCGGAACAGGTGGGTCTGATTCAGCCTGGAGTGTCTACGATTGTGGAAGCCACCTCTGGCAATACGGGCATTGGCTTGGCCATGGTGTGCGCGGCCCGGGGCTATCGGCTGATTGTCACCATGCCAGAGCACATGAGCCTAGAGCGGCAGCAAATTTTACGGGCCTATGGGGCCGAGGTACAGCTCACCGCCGCCGCCGCCGACATGGCCGGGGCCATCGAACGGGCCAACACCCTGCTGGCGACCCTGCCCCACGCCTTTTCGCCCCACCAGTTCAGCAATCCGGCCAATCCCAGCATCCATTACCAAACCACTGGCCCCGAAATTTGGCAGGATACCGATGGTGACCTCGCCGTGCTGGTGGTGGGCGTGGGCACCGGGGGCACCCTCACCGGGGCGGGGCAATACCTCAAACAAAAGCATCCCGCCCTGCGGATTGTGGCGGTAGAACCCGAAAACAGCGCCGTCCTCAGCGGCGGCAACCCAGGCCACCACGATCTCCAAGGGCTGGGGGCGGGCTTTGTGCCCGATGTGCTGCGCCCCGACCTGATCGATGAGATTGTCACCGTCGCCGAAGCCGATGCCTATACCGTGGGGCGACAACTAGCCCAGAAAGAGGGCATCATGGGCGGAATTTCCACCGGAGCCGCCGTCTATGCCGCCCTTCAGGTGGGGCAGCGGCTTCAACCTATCCATCAGAATTCCCCCCAAGATTCCCCAACCACCCCACCCCGCATTGTGGTGATTCAGCCCAGTGCGGGGGAACGCTACCTCAGCACCGCCCTGTGGCGATCTATCGCCAAGGATTAGGAGACCTGTAGCCCTAACGCAGCCCCAGCCAGGTGACAATCGCTTGCCCAGTGGCCAGTTCAAACAACACCAGGGCCACAAAGCCCAGCATCGCCGCCCGACCGTTGATGCGTTCGGCATAGTCGTTAAAACCCGACTTAGGACGGTCGATCACAGGGGTAACAGAGGGTTCAGTTTTCATGGTTCGGATGCCTTGGGAATCGGTACAAGAAAAATAGGAAATCGCCGTAGGGTAGCTTTAGAGGGCGTTTGAGAAGTGATCTGCTGTCGCTTTAGTCCCCTGCTGATCCCCCCTGCCCCCCTTAAGAAGGGGGGTATAAAGTACCCTCGTGGGAATTTAGGGGGATTCTAGTTAAAGTCCCCCTTTTTAAGGGGGATTTAGGGGGATCTTAGTTGCCGAAGCCGACGTACCAGTAGTAGGTGGCCATGGGGATGACGGTGGCCAGTACCAGCAGCACAATCAGGATAACGGCGTTGTTGCCCCGGTTTTCCTCGGTGGTTTCGGCGGAGGCAAAGGTGCTTTCGCTGAGGTTGTCGAAGGCTTCGTCAAACACGGGCGCACCGGGGTCGGGCTGGCCACTGAGCACAGCTACCAGGCGGTCGGTGCCGTCTAGGAAGGCTTGGTTGTACTTGTCGCCCTGGAGCAGGGGAATCAGCACGGTTTCTTGGGCCACGCTGGTAGCGAGGTCTTCGGGCAGCAGGGCAGCGGCCTCTTCGCCGACGCGGATGCCGACGGTTTTGGTCACTTCATCCAGCACCAGGAGCACTTGGTTGGCCTGGTCTTCGGCGGCGGGATACCAGCGATCAAACAGCTTGTCGGTGAAGGTTTGGATGGTTTCGCCGTAGTCAAAGTGGCGAATGGTAACTAGGCGCACCTCCTGCCCGGTTTGGTCGGCCAGTTTGCTGAGGCGGTTGGAAATCTTGCCCTCGTTGATGCGGCTGATGATGTCGGCTTCATCCACGAGCCAGGTGGCTGTTCCGGCAGGCACCGTGGGCAACTGGAAGGGCGCAATGGCCTGGGCTGGCCCCACCGCTAACCCCAACACCAGCAGCATCGAGCAGATCACACCTAGGACAGTCTGCCGCAGGGAGGAGGAGTCAACATCGCGAAAACGACGAATCAGGGGGGATGGGGTGAATCTAGGCCAGCGCATGGTGAGGTGCAAGGATAGGGTTTTCTCTATTTACTATATTTACTATACGAGGGCACCGCAGGGTTAGGAAACCAGGAGAAACCGGGAAGCCGCCGTCCGGCTGACTGACACAACGCCGAAAAGCATTGATCTCTCGTAGGTTGGGTTGGCGCGATAGCAAAACCCAACAAGTCCGAAATCCTCGGTGAGTGTTGGGTTCCGCTGCGCTGCACCCAACCTACCTTGGAGATGCGTCAGGCAACTAGGGCCACCACCTAGGGGATCAAAATCCGGTTTCCCAAGGCACCAGGTTCTAGAATTTGGCGGTGAACCGCAGCGGCCTCGGCGAGAGGGTGGGATTGGGCGATCACGGGCGACAGAGTGCCATCCCGCAACCCTGGGGCAAGCTGGGTTTGGATGTGGTGCAGTCGTTCCGGCGGGGTGCTGAATAGGTTCACAGCGGTGATGATACTTTCCTTGGCCATGATGTCCCTGGGGTTGATTTCCACCGTGCCTCGGCTGCCGATAACGACCACCCGCCCCCCCGGAGCCAGCAGTGGCAGGTCGTGGCCTAGGTTCATGTTGGCCAGCATTTCTAGGATGACGTTCACCCCTCGGCCCTCGGTGGCGGCAAGGATGTGATCTCGATAGTCGGAACTGTGGTGATCCAGAACCATCTCGGCCCCCTGGGCTTGGATGAGTTCCCGTCCGGCCTGGGTGCCCCCGGTACCGATCACGCGCAAGCCAGCTTGGATAGCCAACTGCACTGCCGCTAGCCCTACGGCCCCCGTCGCGCCGTGGATCAACACGGTTTCCCCCGCCTGGGCCTGGGCCTTTTCAAACAGGGCGCGATGGGCGGTGGAGTAGGGCACAAAAATTCCGGCCCCCTGCTCAAAGGATAGGTTCGACGGCAGCGGGTAAACCCAGTCCTCCTCATACAGGGCAAATTGGGCATAGGTGCCCGTCATCGGCCAGCCGCCATAGACCCGATCCCCCACCTGCACACGACTCACGGATTCCCCCACCGCCACCACAGTTCCAGCCCCATCGGTGCCGGGGATGTAGGGTAACTGGGGCAGTCGTCCGTAGGTGCCCGCCCGAATGTAGGTATCCACCGGGTTCACCCCAGCGGCCCGAATTTCCACCAAAACCTGTGTTGCGGATTGCCGTTGGGGCACCTCAAGATCCCCCAGCACCAAGACCTCTGGGCCACCAAACTGGTCTACGTAAATCGCTTTCATCCCATCACCTCCCGTCAACCTATTCACCTTTCACCCATTCATCCTTGAGTCTATCTGCGCGAGGGAGTCTGTCTACAAAAGCAACGCGGATCGTTGTCATGCCATCAACTTTCGTTTTGTCGATACCCTATCGAACCTGCTCGTCCCAGCAACGAACCCAGAATCCCCATTTTCTGGGGCGTTTGGTGTAGTAGAGTACCGAATAGCTGCTCCTACCCCTGCCCCTATGACGTTCTACATTGCACCGCGCTTTCTGCAAAAACTAGCGGTTCACATCACCAAAAACTATATCGAGTTGCCTAAGGTGAAGGTGCCGCTGATTTTGGGCATCCACGGACGCAAGGGGGAGGGCAAAACCTTTCAGTGCGAATTGGTGTACCAAAAAATGGGTGTGGAAGTGGTACACATTTCCGCTGGCGAACTGGAAAGCCCCGATGCGGGGGATCCCTCCCGGCTGATTCGGCTGCGCTATCGAGAGGCGGCGGAACTGATTCGGGTGCGGGGCAAAATGGCCGTCCTGATGATCAACGACCTAGATGCCGGGGCGGGGCGGGTGGATGCGGGGACGCAGTACACGGTGAATACCCAGTTGGTCAACGCCACCCTGATGAACATTGCCGACAACCCCACGAACGTGCAGCTTCCCGGCAGCTACGACGACACCCCCCTGCATCGGGTGCCGATTGTGGTAACCGGGAACGACTTTGCCACCCTCTACGCGCCCCTGGTGCGGGATGGCCGCATGGAAAAGTTCTACTGGGAGCCGAGCCGGGAGGACAAAATCGGGATTGTGGGCGGCATTTTTTCCGAGGATGGCCTCTCGGCCCAGGATGCGGCGACCTTGGTGGATCACTTTTTAGATCAGTCGGTGGATTTCTATGGGGCGCTGCGTTCGCGCCTGTTTGATGAGCAAATTGAGGCGTTTATTCAGCGGGTGGGCGTCGAAAATGTGGGATCTTCCGTGGTGAATACCCTCAAACCACCGACCTTCAACACGCCAGATTTCCGCCTGCCCCACCTGATTGAACAGGGCGAACTGATCGTCAAAGAACAGCAGCGCTTGCGAGACATGCGCCTGGTGCGGGAATACAACCAAGCCCTCTACAACCGCCCTTCCCAAGACACGGATTTGGGAGTTTTCTCGGCCCCTCCCCAGCGTAGCCCTGCCGTTGAGCGGCCCAGTCCACAACCGATGCCAGCGGTCTCAAACCCTAGCCCCCAGCCCTCACCCCAGGCATCCCCTCAGCCCTCGACCCCGTCGCCATTGGATCCTGCCGTGGCCCAGGCGGTGCGACCTCTGATGGCCCAGGGCTACCCGATTGGGGTGGAATACGTTGAACCCCGTCGATTTAGCTCTGGGGCCTGGAAAAGCTGCAAAACCATTGCCCCCACTTCACCCACCGAAGCCCTCGCCCACCTGGCCGACTGCTTGCAGGATCACCCAGGCCACTACGTGCGGGTCTTTGCCATTGGCCCCGACAAACGCCGCCTGCTGGAAACCACCATCCAACGGCCCTAGTTCGCCACATTTCGATGGCAAGTCAAGGCCGCTGTACGGTTCCGCTGGGCGGGTTTCATCCTGGCTCAAAATGGCGGCATGAGGGTTGAATTTTCCCCACGCGTCAGAGGGCTGCGTCAAACTGGACGCGATGGTAAATCTCCATCAAGGGCAGCCGCGCATCCGTGAGTTCTAGCTCAACAATCGCCTCTAAACCTTCGTAGGTAGCCAGTTCCCAAACATCATCGGTGGCTCGACGAAACTGATCCACCCGCGTCCCGCGCTGATGGATAAAGACGTATTCCTGAAGGTAGGGAATGCGGCAACAGGCACTGAAGCTGCTGCTGAGATCGAGCATGGATTCAGGGGTGATCTCGTACCCCTCCATAGGTTCAGGCAACACCTCAAACAGCAGGCACGGATTGGTAAGGCGGTTCGCATAGCCCTCGTGGAGCAGCGGCTCTCCGGCAATCACCGTTAAATCAGGATAGAGGCCCCAGTTGCCCTCAGGTAGCCACACCTGAACGCCCCGAGGCAACATTTCGTAGAAACTATCGCTGCAACTGGCCTCCATCAGGCGCATGAGGTTGCGAAGAATGCGGGCATAGTAGATCGAATTGTGGTGCATGGCGGCGGAGGAAGCATGGGCCACGACTTAGTACCTCGGCGTTAGGGTCAAATCGGCAGGGAGGATGCAGATTCATCCTTCCACACTTTGTATCGAAGATGCTATGCAAAGGCTCACGGGTCAGAGTTTAGTAAACATTGTTACCATTCATCCCTTTGTCCCTCCCCATGACTGGCCTGAAAATTGCCACCTGGAACCTAGCGCGAGCGCAGCCCCAAACGCCCCAAGGCCAAGCTCAACAGCATTGGATTCACCAAGTTAACGCCGACCTTTGGATTTTTACCGAAACCCATCCCGATTTCTCCCTGGGCGAGGACTATCGGTCGGTGATGAGTCAGCCTGATCCTTCCGGGACTGAGGGCGAGGGGGCTTGGGTACAAATCTGGGTGCGGGACGAAGGACTCCAGCAAATCTCTGCCCTGCCCACCGCCGATCCAGAGCGTACCGTCTGTGCCCTGATTGAGCTAGACCATGGGGGACGCGGCCTAGTCTATGGCACCGTTTTGCCCTGGGGCAGCCCTTGGCGCAACTATCCCGCCAAGGATGGAGCCGCCTTTTTGGCCGCCCTAGCCGTGCAACAGGCCGACTGGCAACAGTTGCAGCAAGCCTATCCCAACACCCTGCTGATGGTGGCGGGCGACTTCAACCAGGATCTCAATGTGTTGCCCTACTACGGATCGCGCCGCACCAAGCAAGCCCTACGACAAGCGCTCCTAGAGGCCGACCTAGAATGCCTCACCTTTGGCGACAACGACCCGGTGCGACGGCTGATCAACGGCCAGCATTCCAACCTCGATCACATTTGCATGCCCCCCGATCCGCAGCTTCAAATTCAGCGCACCTTTGCTTGGCCAGAGGGGCTAGAGGAACTGCGGGGGCTATCCGAACACTTTGGGGTGGGCCTTGAGATTATCTGTAGCAGGCTTTCAGGCTAGGATAACGATGCGTGGAATGGAGGAAAAGCCCATGTTTCTAGACGAACTATCGCCCTTTGCCCAAGAACTCTTAGGCCATCCAGCAGCCTTTTTGGGCGGGCTGGCCTCTGGCCTACTGCGACTCAACCTAGCCGACGACCCTGTGCAAGACTGGCTGCGTCGCCAAGGCGCTTCCTCGGCCCCAGCCCCGGACAACAGCGCCCAAAACGGCAGCGGCCCCCAAACCATCACCATCGACTAGCCGCCACTCGCCGAAGGCGGCGTACCCATGAGGGGTTTGCTGCTGCTCATGGGGCGCTCAATTTAGTTCGTAGGGTGCATAGCGCCAGGGGCGCGGCAGGGCCTACGCAGCAGCAGCATCCTTTGCCCCTGCGGTACAAATCTCATTGGCTGCAATGCACCACTACCCCACATCCCACCCATCACGGGTTTCTTTTTGTCTGGGCCTTGGTGCATTGTTGCCTACCTACGTTCGCCCTTGCTGACTGACATAACGCCGAAAAGCATTGATTTCTCGTAGGTTGGGTGGCGCGATAGCAGAACCCAACAAGCCCGAAATCCTCGGCGCGTGTTGGGTTCCGCTTCGCTGCACCCAACCTACTTTGGAGATGTGTCAGG
>JBIPSI010000061.1:0-12709 GCA_044070495.1 Spirulina sp.
CCACAGCATTGAAGAAGCGTTGTTGCTCTCCGACCGGATTGTGATGATGACCCGTGGCCCCGCCGCCCGCATCGACGAAATTTTGGAGGTGCCCTTCCCCCGTCCGCGCAACCGCGAAACCATCGAACAACACCCCGCCTACCACACCCTCAAGGCCGAAATGGAAAGCCACCTCTACCGCGAAACCCGCGCCGTAGAAGAGGCCCGGATTAGCCGGTAGATCTCCCCTACCCCCCTTAGAAAGAGAAGAACCGGATTCAAAGACGTAGGGTGGGCACTGCCCACCATGCCTTACTAGCCACTCTCAGCCCATTTCCTAAAGCTCAAACCTCCTAAGTCATGGGAAAAAGTGACAAGGGCGAGGGATTTGGTGGGCAGTGCCCACCCTACCAGATGGGGGTGAGGGCCAGTATTTCAACGCAATTAAGACGTAATTAAGAGGATCTTGTCATGACTGTTTCTGCGATTACCGAAACGCTACTAGCCGCTAAGAAGGCCGCTGGCCTCAGCTTTGCTGACCTAGAAGCCAAGACGGGCTACGACGAAGTGTGGATTGCTTCGGTGTTCTACCGGCAGGCCAGTGCCTCGGTGGAAGAAGCAACCCAATTGATTGAAGCCATCGGAGCCGATGCATCTTTGATTGATGCCCTAACTGACTTTCCGGTGAAGGGCAGCCTGGATCCGGTGATTCCCACCGACCCGCTGATCTACCGTTTCTACGAAATCATGCAGGTCTACGGGATGCCCATGAAAGCGGTGATTCACGAAAAATTTGGCGACGGCATTATGAGCGCTATTGACTTCACCCTAGATGTCGAAAAGGTGGAAGATCCCAAGGGTGATCGGGTCAAGGTCGTGATGTGCGGCAAGTTTTTACCCTATAAAAAGTGGTAGCCCTTACCCTGCGATCCCCTCAGATCGCACCATAGCAACACGCTATTCCCCCCTCCTAACTCACAAAATAGCGGACATTACGGGCCTTCAGGCTACCGGATGTCCGTTTTTTTGCCTGGTTCTACCCACACATCCTAGATTTGGACAAGACCCTAGGAAATCTTGAAACATCTTGCAGAAGGTATAGATCATTACAAAATTGATTTAGAATAACCATTCTAATAGAAGTCACCACAGCGCCCTGCTAACCCAGCCATAGGCTGTGTTGAGGGATGGGATGAGCCTGCACGACGAGACGGTTGAGTGGCTGGCCTTGGCTGGTGGTAGATTAATCCGTTGTCCTAAACATGAGAGCGATGTATGGCTTTTAGTGCGGCATCCCTTGCAAGTCAACCTATGGCGAAACGGTCATACCAACTAGGATCTGGTGCCCCGTGGGCCGCCGCCTGTGCGATGTGTGGGCAGTTCCATCTGCCCCAAGATCATCAGCGGGTAATGGCCGATATGCCCCAGGATCCGGCGGATTTATTGGCAGATTTAACCCAAATGGGGTTCTACCGTCCCCAGTCTTTGGCGGTGGCCGAAGCCATTAGTCAGGCGGAGGTGCGTACTGCTTTATTTGTGAAAATGGCGGGCCGAAATGATCCCAAACGGGAGCGTCTTGTCCTAGATTTAATCAAGCTAGCGGGTGGATTAGACCAAGCTTTCGCTGCCGCCTTTGGTCCTAAAGCAGGTGAGTTTTTTACTGATGCTCAGATTAAAAGTCAATTCACTCGCCGCAAGTTTTTGCAGAATGTGGCGGTAGGTGCAGCCCTAGTTACCCTGGCTAACTGTGCCCAACAACCGGAGCAGGATGCTGCCGAAGAATCTACCTCTGGCGGCACTGGGGAACTAGAAAAAACGGATCTCAGCATTGCCTTTTTGCCGATCACCTGTGCCACGCCGATCATTATGTCTAAACCCCTGGGCTTCTATGAGCGCCATGGGCTAAATGTGACGTTGATGAAGTATGCAAGCTGGTCGATTGTGCGAGATGCGGCCATTGCCGGGGAACTGGATGCTTACCACATGCTAGCTCCCATGCCCATTTCGATGTCTTTAGGGCTAGGATCAACCGCTTTCCCGATGAAGTTGGCCAGCATTGAAAACAACAACGGTCAGGGCATTGCCGTCGCCAAAAAACACCTCGGAAAAGTAAACGGCCCCGCCGATTTTGCTGGCATGACCATCGGGATTCCCTTTGATTATTCCAACCACAATTTGCTGATTCGCTACTACCTGGCCTCCGGTGGTCTCGATCCCGACAAGGATGTGCGCCTACTGATTATGCCGCCGCCGGATGCCATTGCCCAAATGTCCACCGGGCAAATTGATGCCTTCATTTTGCCCGATAACTTCACTCAGCGAGTGGTGTTTGATGACATTGGTTTCATCCATATTTTGACCAAGGATCTCTGGCCCGGTCATCCCTGCTGTGCCTTTGCGGCTTCCCAGAATTGGATTGATGAGAATCCCAACACTTTCCGTGCGGTCAATAAGGCCATTATTGATGGCGCTAATTACGCCAACGATCCAGCCAACCGAACAGAAGTCGCCGCCGCCATTGCCCCCCGCGAATACCTCAACCAACCCGTTGAAGTGTTAGATGCCGTGATGACGGGTAACTTTGAAGACGGTCAAGGCAATACCCTGGAGGTACCGGATCGGATTTACTTTGATCCCTATCCTTGGAAGAGTTTTTCAGGCTGGATTTCTACCCAGTTGGTGCGGTGGGGTTATATGCCCACGGATCAGGCTAACTACGATGAAATTGCCAACCAGGTTTTCTTAACTGATCTAGCACGGGAATTATCGGAGGAGTTAGGGGTAGATGCGCCTAGCGAATTAACCCGAGTAGAGAACCTAAAAACGGCTCCCTTTGACCCCGCCGATCCTGAAGGTTACCTCAAGGCTCAGGTTGATAAGTTTGGCCGTTAGGAAATCCTAGACAAGCAAATCCCCGTAGGTTGGGTACAGCAAAGCGGAACCCAACAGTGCCCTATACCAATGGGTTCCGCAATTTATCATTGGAGGTATCGTGATGTCCGCGAGTCGGTATCGCTTTGAACTGGCGCGCTCTGCCCAGGAATTTGCGGCCTACTATGAGCTTAGAAAGGCAATTTTCTGCGAAGAGCAGGGGCTTTTTGTGGGCAATGATGAGGATGATTTAGACCCAGTTTCCTATCCGATCATTGCCATTGATGACGAAGCACCTACGGGTCAAAACGTGGTGGGTGTAGTGCGCATTTACGAAGCTCAGCCTCGCCTTTGGTATGGTGGACGACTGGGAGTTCATCCCGACTATCGACGGGTGGGACGCATTGGCAAAGGGCTAATTCACAAAGCTGTAACAACAGCTAATGGCTGGGGCTGCGACCGCTTTTTAGCCACGGTGCAGCTCCAAAATGTGCGTTTTTTCCGTCGCCTGCATTGGGACACCATTGATGAAATGCAGGTACTCGACCATCCCCATCATCTAATGGAAGCCGACCTGGAATTCTATCCCCCCAGCGACGAAGATCGTCCAACTCTCATGAGGTCTATGCTTCAGGTGTCCTAACAAAAAAACGTCCATGTTGACTGAGTTGATCACTCAAATTCGTCCAGCTTTAGGGCTAGCGCAAAAGCAGGATATTCAAACCGCTGCCCGTCATTTGGGGCGATTCGTCCAACACAACCAAACCCGCGAACCCATTGCTTTGGGGGATGACTGTGCCGCCATTCCCGACGGTGAGGGCTATCTACTGCTGGCGGCGGAAGGGCTGTGGCCGCCCCTGGTGGAGGCGGATCCCTGGTTTGCGGGCTGGTCGGCGGTGCTGGTGAATGTCAGCGATATTTACGCCATGGGGGGCCGTCCCTTGGCGGTGGTGGATGCCCTGTGGAGCCCCTCTACGGAACAGGCAGATGCGCTCTGGCAGGGGATGTTAGCGGCCTCGAAGGCGTTTAATGTGCCGATTGTGGGCGGTCACACGAATTGCCACAGCCCCTACAATGCGCTGTCTGTGGCGATTTTGGGACGGGCGAATCGGCTCATTTCCAGTTTTGCCGCCCAGCCGGGACAGATGCTCGTGCTGGCCACCCAGCTCGCCGGGCGACTCCATCCTCAATATCCCTTTTGGGATGGAGCGACCCAGGCCGAACCAGCGGATTTGCAACGACAGTTAGCCGTTCTACCCGCCATCGCCGAGCAAGGGCTGTGTGGGGCGGGGAAGGATGTCAGCATGGGCGGCATTTTGGGCACCACCCTCATGCTGCTGGAAACCTCCGGCTGTGGGGCGGTAGTGGATGTGGCGGCGATTCCTTGCCCAGAGGCTGTACCCCTAGAAACCTGGCTGCGCTGTTTCCCCAGCTACGGCTTTTTGCTGACCGTTGATTCCCAAAATTTTGCCGCCGTTCAGCAACAATTTCAGGCGGTCGGCATTGCCTGTGCTGCCATTGGGCGCATTGTGGCGGAACCTCAGTTGACGCTTACCCATGGCGACGAAACCGCCGTTTTTTGGGATTTTTCCACCCAGTCCCTCACTGGATTTGCGCCTCAACCAATCTAAGAGGGCGTTTGAAAAGGGTTGCCTCAGGTGCGATTGGTCGCTAGATCGGTGCAAATCTACGGGATTTTTGACGACTGAGGCTGACCTCATCGGTATAACTTGGGACAAGCTTCGGCTTTTCAAACGTCCTCTAAGTTCGCGATACGCCCAGGACTTCATTAAAATCCTGCCGTAACGGATGACATGCCACCATGAAAATTGCCCTCCTCACCTACTCCACCAAACCCCGTGGTAGCGTCGTCCACACCTGGGAACTGGCCACGGCCCTGCACCACCTCGGCCATCAGGTCACGGTTTTTGCCCTAGATAAGGACGGCCAAGGCAGCGACCGATCCCTCCCCTGTACCTTCCACGGCATTCCCGCTGGCCCCGCCCCGGCGAATATGGACGCCCTCATTCAGCAGCGCATCGACGAGTTCGCGACGGGCTTAAGTCAGGCTGAAGACCGCTACGACATCTACCACGCCCAGGACTGCCTGGGGGCCAACGCCCTGGTGCAGCTCAAACAGCAGGGCAAAGCGTCCCATGTGGTGCGGACGGTGCATCACATTGAGGACTTTGCGAGTTTCTACCTGCGCCAGTGCCAGGACAAGTCGATTCGGCAGGCGGATCTGTGTTTGTGCGTCAGCTCTTACTGGCAAAAAGCCCTCGCTGAGGATTACTACATCACCGCCCAGCGAGTGGTTAATGGGGTGGATATTCAGCGGTTTAGTCCCTACCCCAAGTCCACTGACGCCGATTTGAAAACAGCCTACAACCTAACAGGGTTTCCCATTTATTTGACCGTGGGCGGCATTGAACCCCGCAAAAATTCCCTTGGTTTGCTGGAAGCCTTCGCCCAGGTGCGTCGCCATCATCCCCAGGCCCAGTTGGTGATCGCCGGAGGGGCTACCCTATTTGATTACCAAACCTATCGCGATCAATTTTTTCAGCGGGTCGCCGCCCTAGGGCTGACGGTAGGCTTAGATATCATTTTGCCGGGAGTTGTGCCCGATGCTGATTTGCCGGGACTCTATCGTTGTGCCGACGTATTCTGCTTCCCTTCGGTGAAAGAGGGCTGGGGTCTAGTGGTGCTAGAAGCCATTGCGGCAGGGCTACCTGTTATTACCGCCAATCAACCACCTTTTACCGAATTCCTAACGCCCGATCAGGCGCTGCTGATACCGCCAGAATCCGTTACAGATTTGACCCAAGCCATGATCGCCGCCGCCCAGCCTGACCAGGCCCAAACCCTAGGGCAAAATAGTCAAACGATTTTGTCTCAATACACCTGGCAAATCTCCGCCCAACAACACCTCACGGCCTACCATTCTTTGCTGAATCAACGCTGTTGATTACCCTGATTACCAGGCCCTTGGTTCAAAGCTGGCGTCGTTGAGAATTTGCATGGTTTCCCCAGTCTGGGCTAATACAAATAATCCCTGACGATAGGCATAGCGATCTGCGCCTTGGTCAAAGGCGATGCCAGCCACCGCCCCATAGAGTTGTCGGTCGGCGTGTTCTGGGAAAAAATGGTGGAATCGCTGCAAATCTTCCACGAATTCCTTGATGTCATCAACGCTGAGGCTGCTTTTTACTTCCACCGCCAAAATATGGTTCTGATTCTGCACCAATACATCAATTTCTAGGGTGTCGCTGTCAAGAATTTTTTGTACCCGCTGGCTCACCTGATGTACAGGGATACCTCGATCTAAAAACAAGGTTTTGCAGGCTGGAGCCACCATATTTTCCACAAACAGCCCCCATTTGCCGCCCAAGGCTCTGAGTTGTTGGTTCAACTGACGGTTAGATTCCGCCATATCCCGCCGCGTTTCCGCAACGACCCGATCCAACTCCTGACGCGATTCCTGGAACTTGCGGTCAGTCTCCTGGAACTTACGGTCAGTCTCTTTAATCAACCGATCCAACTCCTGGCGCGATTCCTGGAACTTACGGTCAGTCTCCTGGAATTTGCGGTCAGTTGCCTGGAATCTGCGTTCTGTCTCTTTTTGCGCCTCTGCTAGTTCGGCCAGGAGACGCCATACATCGTCCGCTGTGGTAGCCATAGGTCTTTTTGATCCCGCTATGGCTCTATTATAAGTTGACCCAAGCTTTCGGATAGCTAGGTGTTTTGGAGGGCAGCGGCGAGGAGATGACGGGCCACATCGAACCCCTGGCGCAGGCGGTCGGTGTCTTGGTAGAGTTTGCCCATCAGCATGGCTCCCTCTAGGACGGTCATAATTTGGCCCGCGAGAATTTGTGGATCAACGCTTGGTTTAAGGTGTCCCTGATCCCGCGCCTGGATTAAGCGTTCGGCAATGGCCCCTTCCCACTGGCTGAAAATTTGAACGAGGTGTTCCCGAAAGCTCGGATCCTGTTCAGCTAAATCAACAATTAAGTTACCCAGCAAACATCCGCCACAAAAGGGTTCTTTATGCTGTTTTTTCTCTAGGAAATCTATAATCCAGAGTAGTTGTTCAATGGGAGAATCACTCTGCTGCTGGGAAGGCTCCAGGATATTAGTTTTCAACTTTTCCCACTCAAAATCAATCAGGGCATGGCCAAGCTCTTGTTTGGAGGAAAAGTAGTTATAAAAACTGCCCGACGACGCGCCACTGAGGTCAAAAAGCTTGCTCAACCCAGTGGCCGTTAACCCGTTGCGATGAACGGTATTAATCACCGATTCCAGAATGTCTTCGCGTGTACGCTTGAGGTTTACCATAATTCACCCGATACCAGGTCGGTTTCGCTTAACGATATCCTAAATTCAACAACACTCCAGAGATCCCCCTAAATCCCCCTTGCCAAGGGGGACTTTAACTCCAGCTCCCCCCTTGGCAAGGGGGGCTAGGGGGGATCAATCCCCGCCAGATGAGCGTCACAAGACCTAGGAACGCTCGAAGGTGGCGAGGGCAGAACAGGCTCCACATTTGGCGCAGCCTGCGTTGATGGTGTCTGAGGTCATTCCAGCGGCTTGCAGCAGGTTTCCCACCTGTTGATAGAGGGTAAACATGAAGTCAGCACTGGGGGCGGGGTGGTGGGCGAGGGGCGTTTCGGAGATGGGCACAAAGGGCACCACAAAGGGATAGACGCCCAGGCGAATTAGGCGTTCGCTGGTGTCAACGAGGGTTTCTAGGCTGTCCCCCAGCCCCGCCAGCAGGTAGGTGCTCACTTGGCCCCAGCCGAAGACCTCCACAGCGGCCTCAAAGGCTTCAAAGTAGTAGGATACGGGCACTTCGGCCTTGCCGGGCATGATTCGCGCCCGAACGGGTTCCTCCACCGCTTCCAGGTGCATTCCCAGGCTGTCGATGCCTGCGTCTTTCATGCGTTGGAACCAGACAAAATCGTCGGGGGGTTCGCACTGGGCCTGGATTGGCAGGGGCACACGGGCTTTGATGGCGCGGGCGCATTCACTCAGGTAGGCAGCCCCGCGATCCTTGGAATTGGGTGTTCCGGTGGTCATAATCATGTGCGTCACCCCGTCGAGGCGCACGGCGGCTTCGGCCACTTCTGCCAGTTGGTCTGGGGTTTTGCGGGCAATGGTGCGGTCTGCCGCCAAGGATTTTTCGATGGCGCAAAACTGGCAGGCGGTAGACTCATCCCGGTAGCGCATACAGGTTTGCTGCACGGTGGTCGCCAACACATCATGGCTGTGGAGCAGGGCAATTTTCCAGTAGGGGATGCCGTCGGCGGTGGAAAGCCCGTAGAACTGGGGCGCTTTGGGAAAGGAAATCGACCCGATGGGCTGATGATCGTAGGTCAGATGGCCCTGATCTGGGCCGCAGGGTTCCACCGCATAGGGCGACTGGTGGGCCGTATCGGTGTAGATCGGCACCATAATCGTGCGGCCATCAATGGTAACAGCCTTGTGATCCGATGGCCCTGCGCCGCCCTTGCGTCCGGCTACACCAGGGGTTGTGTCGGGCAATTGCAGGCCACGGGTTTGCAGTTCTGTCATTAACCGTTGGGGTTCCATGGGCATCACAAAAAATGAATAAAACGATCCTGAAATAGCTGACCTAATACCGAAAAATTCTGATATTTCGTAGGTTGGGTGGCGCGATAGCAGAACCCAACAAAATCCTTCTTCTCGTGAGTGTTGGGTTCCGCTTCGCTGCACCCAACCTACCTTGGCTAAGGCTCAGGGAAAATAGATTCCGGTAGCGGGAACGGCACTATTGGCGCGGCGGCTTCTGAAGAGTTGTGCTCGGAAGGATTAGGCGCAACGAAATCAGGCGATTGGGCCATAGGCTGCATTACTGACCAGGCTTTTTGATTGACCTGAAGCTGAAGCAAATCCGGGCGGGCATAGTGGCCAACGGAATCCATCATGCGTTTGCGTACCCAAATGTCACGTAGGTCTAAATCCGCAATCACTAAGCCTTCGCCTTCGGTTAAGGGCGTACCCATAATTTCGCCCTTGGGGTTAATAATCGCTGTAAAACAGCCGCCGCTCAGCGCTTTATGATAGGACTCATCGGCGGTAATTTGTTGCTTTTGTTCTGGCGTTAGCCAGCCCGTGGCATTCACCACAAAACAGCCCGATTCTAGGGCATGGTGGCGAATAGTGACCTCCATTTGGTCAGCAAAAATCTGCCCCACCATTGACCCTGGAAACTGACTACAGTGAATTTGCTCCTGCTGGGCCATCAGGCTATAGCGAGCCAGGGGGTTGTAATGTTCCCAACAGGCCAGGGCACCGACTCGGCCCACGGCGGTATCCACGGTGCGCAGTCCGGCCCCATCGCCATTGCCCCACACCATGCGTTCGTGGTAAGTGGGGGTGATTTTTCGCCGCTTTAGCAACAGGGTGCCATCGGCATCAAAGATAAGTTGGGTGTTGTAAATCGAGCCGCCATCTCGCTCGTTAATTCCCAGCACTATCACCATGCCATAGGAACGTGCTGCCCGACTGACGGCATCCACTATTGGCCCCGGCACCGTCACCGCTTCTTCGTAGAGTTTGAGGTGAGCCGCCCCCATTTTCATCGGCGGTTCAATAAACGAAAAATAGGGGTAGTAGGGAATGAAGGTTTCTGGGAAAACGATCAGTTGAACGCCCTCTTTTGCCGCTGATGCAATGGCATCCAGGACTTTTTCTGTCGTACCTTCTCGGCTAAATAGTACGGGACTAATCTGGGCAGCGGCAGCTCGAATCGTTTGGGAATAATCCATGGTTAATCAATACCCTGGGACGATAACGCAATAGAAAACTAAACAGATCGGCAGAATTTTGTATCGATGAAAGTTGAAATCCAAATTGCCTGACACAAGGCCAAAAATTGTTGATATCTGGCGGGTTAAGTGGCCAACGGCAGAACCCAATAAGCTCTAACGCCCTGGCGGACTGACACAACGCCGAAAAGCCTTGATCCCCCGTAGGTTGGGTGGCGCGATAGCAGAACCCAACAAGCCCAAAATCCTCGGCGAATGTTGGGTTCCGCTTCGCTGCATCCAACCTACTTTGGAGATGTGTCAAGCAATCAGCCTAAAGCCTTGGTGAGTGATGACCGAGACTTTAATGCGTTCGCCTGACACGATTCCCGTCTAGTGGGCCTTGGGCTGCCAATTTTTGGGTTGCCAGTTCAAAACCTTATTGCCGAGTCAGTCGCCATCATATGACCAATATTCGACGACTAACCATATTTCACGCCCCACCAGAGGGCCTACCAAGCGGCCCACCCCATGTCTGACCAACCAGGCCGAATCCGCGATGTGCCGAATCCGCGATGTTTTTACGCCCAAGGCTGCCCCGACATTAGGACATTACCCCGCCAATACCGCTAGATTCGTATCCATGGATACAGTTTATCGGGGATAGGTTACCTAGATTTGATTTAGATAGACTTTTCTATTTGGTAGAGCTATGTCAGACGCAACGACGACCCTAACGCCCATTTCCGTAGATGGCTTGAAGGACTTGGGGGAAAAGAACCGCGCCAACCCCGCCGACAAGACCCTGAAGGTAAAAACCGTCTGCGAAGGCAAGTTTCGCAGCCTGAATTACGCCCGCGACCTAGACGCCTTTGTGATTGACGAACCCCCCGGTTTGCTGGGCGACAACACCGCCCCCAACCCCTCGGAAATTGTGCTTGGGGCCTTTGGATCCTGTCTGGCCGTAGGTTTGCAGGCTAACGCAGCGGCGCGGGGCATCACCCTCACCAAGCTGGAAATTTCCCTGGAGGGCGACATCAATATCACCAGCACTTGGGGCACCGGAGAACTGGCCAAGCCCCAGATTGGCTTCACCGATGTGCGCGTCAAGGTAGACATCGACGGCGATGCCCCCAAGGAAGTGCTGGCGGAAATGGTGGCCCACGCTAATGAGTGGTCCCCCGTTTCGGCCACCCTGCGCAACCCCATGCCCGTTTCCGTGGAAATGGTCTAACCTTACTCCCCCTGGGTTTAGACCCAATCCGTAGGGGCGAGGTCTCCTCGCCCCAGCCGTCTTCACCCCAACCGTCTTCGCCCTAATTGTTCTCGTCCTAACCGTTCTCGCCCTAACTGGCGGGTGGATGGCCTGACCAGCCCTATTCCTGCCCGCTGTCTGCTCCCAAAGGTGAGTTAATCTTCCTCCTTGACCTGGCTTGTTTCCCTTGGCCCCATGCTGCCTGTGCCCCCTTAGTCAGGTGCAACTCCACCCAAACTGTGTGCTAGAAGTCTGATTTTTCCTAGCTTCTGGCCTAAGAATACGTCACGATAACCTCAGGCCAACATCATCCTTTCGACTAATGCAAACACTCCAAACCGCACCGTTAAAAAATGCCTCGCTGACCCATGAATCAGCCGTTGCTGCCGTTCGGTCGGTGGTGCAGGAGGCCCTAACGCCCAAGGTGCAAGATATTGACCTCAAGGGCGAGTACCCAGCGGAAATTTTGGCGCAATTAGGTGAGGCCGGAGCCTTTGCCCATGCCGTATCTCCTGAATTTGGCGGCACGGGGCTGGGGCTGCGAGCCACCATTCAAGCCATCGAAGAAGTATCCAAGGCCTGCGTTTCCACAGGATTTATGACCTGGTGCCAGGTGGCCTGTACTTGGTATTTGCAAAAGACCGATAATACAGCCCTCGCCTCAACGATGCTGCCGGAGATTGTCTCCGGACAAAAGCTAGCCGGAACGGGGCTGTCTAACCCGATGAAGCACTTTGCTGACATCGAAAAAATTGCCCTGACGGCGGTGCCCGTGGAGGGTGGCTTTGAAATTAGCGGCTTACTACCCTGGGTATCTAACCTGGGGCCAGGGCATGAGTTTGGGGTGGCCGCCAAAATTGCCGACAGCGATGAGTATCTCATGGCGGTGGTGTCCGATGCTTTGGAGGGCCTGACCCTGCGCTGTAATGCCCACTTCATCGCCCTAGAGGGGACGGGTACCTATAGCTGCGTGTTCCGCCAGGTGTTTGTGCCCCACAGCCGCGTGTTGGCCGCCCCCTGCGAAACCTATGTGCGCTGCATTCGTCCCGGTTTTATCCTCACCCAGGTGGGCATGGGCTTGGGGTTGGCAGAAAGCTGCATTGAGCTGATTCGCCGCTCCAACCAACGCCTGGGCCATGTGAATCAGTTTTTGGACGACCAAGCCGACGACCTGGCTATGGATTTGCAAACCGCCCGCGAACGCACCTACGCCCTGGCGGATCGTTTGGACGGCTGCACCGGAGCCGTGGAAGATGTGGCACTGATGCGGGAAGTAATCCAGGCCCGCATTGCTGGGTCAGAGTTATCACTACGGGCGGCCCAGTCGGTCATGCTCCACGCCGGAGCCCGCGCCTACGTCCATGGCAGCGCCCCAGAACGCAAACTGCGGGAAGCCTACTTTGTGGCCATTGTCACCCCCGCCCTCAAGCACCTGAAAAAAATGCTCCACGCCCTGCCAGAACCCGCCCTCCTGGCCTAAGTAGGGGATCTCAGTTGGGGGCAGTCTGTCTGTGGACGGCCCCCCAACCCACCGTTCCGCCCCTTGCCGTCTTTCCGCCGCCTTTGGTAGACCCCCATGAGCACCACTCCTGCAAACAGTTATCTTTCGGCGGATGCGCCCTCGCCCACGGCGCAGCTATCCATCCGTCAGGTTGCCAAGGTGTTTCCGGGTAAGCGTGGCCTGATTAACAAACTCTCTGGCAAAACCAGCCGCGATTTTGTGGCCATCCAAGACATTAATTTGGAAATCGAACCGAATACCTTCGTGTCGATTATTGGCCCCTCCGGCTGCGGTAAATCTACCCTGCTGAACATGATCGCGGGCCTCAGCCCGATCAGC
>JBIPSI010000062.1:0-12192 GCA_044070495.1 Spirulina sp.
GGTCAGGTGGCTGGAATACTCTGATGTCATGGCTTCCAAGGAGCTACAGTGTTCGTTACTCTGAGCCTAATACCCAGGAAGCCTTTTCTGCGTTCCGGGTCACTCTGTGCCAATTGCTACTTTCCAAATATCCTCTAAGACTTTGCCCGCAGCAGCGCCACGGATCGGGCGAGGCGGGCTTGGGTTTGGGTCATCACTGGGCCACTGAGGCGAAACTTGGCCCCAATCAGCAGTAGTAGGCCCAGGACTCCATTACCCGCCGCCACCGTGGCCACCGCCTCCAGCCAGTCCAACCCCAGGCGGTGTAGCCCCAGAATGGCCACCCCCTGAAGCAACACCAGCGCCATGGCCATCAACCCCACCCCCAGGCTGAGCAAAATCACGCCGCCTAGGATCCGCTGCCGTTCGTAGGTGGCCTCCTGTACGGCTACATCTAGGTGCAGATCCACCAACACCGAAAACAGCCGCAACACCCGCCGCAGGTAGGCTTCCAGCCGATCTAGGGCAGACTCGGAACTAGCCACGTTTGCCCCCCAGCAACAGCCCCAAAATCACCCCCAATCCCACCGCCATCAACAAACTGGTGCCCAGGTTGCTACGCGCCTTCTTTTCCAGTTCCGGCAACATTTCCGCCTTAAAGTCTTGGATGAGTTGATCGGTGCGATCTTCCAATTCCCCCAGCAGTTGATCAATAGTAGACGGCCCCGCCGCTGACTGATCCGTCGTTTCCGTCGTTGAATCCGGTGGGTCTCCCGATGGGACTATATCTGGCCTATCCCGCTGGCCTAGGGTGGTGGGGCGATGGTCGTCAGAGGCATCATCGGCCTGGGTGGACATCAAGCTGGCCAACTCCCCCAGGTGGCGACGCACCAGGGTACGGGTGTGGTCGGTGTGGGTGGCAATGTAAATGACGGTGGCTTCAGGGTCGTCGGCAACATTCTCCAGGGCTTCTCGACTCAGATCGGGCCACTCCTCCACCATGAGGGGAATTAGGTCTGCCAAGGGCAGGGGCAAGGAAAAGGATGACGAATTGTCAGGGGCCACCGGGGTCATGGTTGCAATGGGGCTGAGGACAACGGGATAGCGGATCTGTACTGCGGATCTGTGTTAAAGCGGGATGACGCTATTCTAATCGCTGGCTGCCTAGAGAGGCGGCCCCGGCTGGCGGGCAAACGATTCTGCACCGGACGCGGTTGCCGCGTCCCTAGCGCATTCCCGCCCCCTTCAGACTATTCCCTGGAGAGCGAAAAATAGGGATCGAAATTATCTCTGGCCACGAATATTTAATAATCTCTAAAAAAATTTGCAGATAGTTACTATCTGGCCATTCTGTGTCACGGCGGGGATCACCTGTGCTTAGAATTAACCTACCAATTCCCTTGAAGCGGTGTTGCTTAGCAATACGGCTGCATTGGCGTTGATTTGGAGTAGGTTTCGATCCTAGTCCTTTCCCCCTGTCCTTGTCCGCAGACCGTTCTCCCGGCCCCAAAACCCATGCTGAATGGGATCCAAGGCTATTGGCCCTAGGGCGAATGGGAAAATGTTCGATGGGGCTGTCTGTCTGGCCCTGTTTGTGGTACTGCGATAGGGGATGTTAGCCCAAGTTCTAAGGAACTTGTCGTTTGTGGTGAACGGATTTGACCTGCGATTTCCTGTCGTTTCGGTCATTTCTCTGCCATTCCAGGGTGAGTGGCCCGTTAATCTCTTGGAGAGATCCCATGAAATTTGAGGATATTTATCAGTTTTTCGAGGATCCACCGCCGATCTATCTCAATAAGGAACTGGCAGTGTGCTATGTGCTAGCTGTTCTGTTGCAGCAGGATTCCTACGGCACAGAACTGATCCAGCACCTCTCGGAACAGTTTACCCACTACCGTCTCTCGGATACCGTGCTTTACGGAGCGCTCAAGTTTTTAGAGGACGAAAAGGCCATTGACGGCTACTGGAAAAAGGTTGAGGGCCGAGGCCGACCCCGGCGCATGTATCGCCTTAACCCTGATTGGCGGCTCCAGGCGGAGGAACTGGCAGAATTTTGGAAAACCTACATGGGAAACTCCGCTGCCCCGGCCTACACCGATAGCCCTATTCTATCGGTGCCTCGGATGTAGGGAAATCGTGCTGTCGTTGCGATTTTTCAGCTAGGCCATCACCGAGTCACCATGGGGGTTCGCCACCCTTGGCATCAGGGGCTAGCTTCTGCGTTGGCGTTCTAGCTGAATCGCTCAACATTGCGTACTGTAGAACAGTACCCTTGCTGTTAATCGCCGCTGTGACCGAAACCGTTATTTACTCCACCCTGTTTTTAACCCTGCTGATGATGGTGGGGTTATTCTTTTTTATCCGCGCCTCCACCAAGGATCGCACGGAGATTCTCATCCTCGATCCCCCTGCCGCCGCCACCACCACCCTAGACGCCCTCACCGTCTACTTCGAGCAACGGGCTTACCAGGTGCAAGACAAGGATTCCGAGGCCGCGCAGATTACCCTCACAGGTCAGGTGCGGCCCAGTTGGTTTTTGGCCATTTTCCTCAGCAGTTTGGCGACGGTGGGAGGCCTCTGCTTTGCCCTGGTGTTGTCCAGTCTCTTTCCTGGGGTGGGGCTAGCCTTTGGCGGACTGATCCTGCTGGCTCCCGGCGCGGGCTGGTTCTATTGGCGGCGGGCCGGACGGGAGGAACAGGTGACCCTTGAGGCGAGATCCCAACCGGAAACTACCCCCCAAGACCAAATTGTGGTCACCGCCCACCGGGACGAATTAATCGCCCTTGAGCAAACCTGGAAAAGCCAGTTGCGGGATCTGATCGTGACCGCCGCCGCTGAAATCGCTTCCTAAACCAGCGGTTCAGAGGTTGGGGAGTAGGGATTGGAGGTTGGGGGGGCGAAGACCCCGCTTTAAAGTCTCTCGCCTTGTTGGCTACCCCGTATACCCATACTGAGCGGTTTGCTCGATATCTTGGCGATGGGCTGGGATGAGGACATCTATCCCCGGAGGTCTACTGTAATCAACTGGTCTTGGGGGCCGCTGCCGCTGGGCTAACGGACATCCAGCCTTTTACCAGGGCTAGGGGCACGCTGATGTAGGGGTTTTGGGCAAACACGCGCACCAGTTCGCCGCTGCCAGATTCTAATGCCTTGAGCAGGCGGGTTTTGAAGGCGGGGTTGCTGAGGGCTTGTTTCTGGAGGGCGTTGCCCACCACCTGGGGCCGTTGGGCGGGGGGCACCTGGGCGGCCTGGGCCGAAAGCTGTTGGAATAGGCTTTCCACCTGTACCACCAATTCCCAATCGGGGATGGTGTCTTGGCTGGCAGACTGGTTGCGCTGTACGGCTTGTTGCCGTCCTCCGGCTTCGATGGTGTCGGCAAAGTTGCCAATGTTGGCTCCGCGTAGGTCGTACTTAGATACACCGGTCATGAGATTATTCTCCAAAACAGAAACAGATTGAACGTAGACATTGCGCTGGCTCATCAGCTTCAGCAGGTCGAGCAGCTCGTCGTTTTGCCGTTGAATGGTGGCCAGTTGGTCTTCCCGAAGCTGAATTTGCTGGCGATAGTAGGCGTCGGCCTCGTGGCCTAGAGGGGCATAGGTGATGGACTGGGGCTGTTCGGGGGGGGCCTTAAGGCTGGGTACGCCCACCCGCACCAACAGGTCGCCATTGGCCTGACGTTCTACGGATTGCAAATAAATGTCGGGGGCGGGGGCCAGGGTGGTCGAGGGCCAAGCGATGCGATAGACCAAGTGCCCCAGGGCTTCGTTGGATTCGTTTAGGGTTTGGTAGAACTGTTTGAGTGCGGCTCGAAAGCCATCGGTATAGGGGCTAATTGCCTTCTCTTCAGCGTCGGGGTTCACGCAGGACAGCACATAGACATGCTCGCAGGTGGCCCGTTGCAGGGTGGCAATAACCTGAATATCGAGGTCGGAAACGATGACACCCGTGAGGTTAGTCCCTGACAGGGTTGCCCCCGTGAGGATCACATCGGTGAGGTTTGCCCCCTTGAGGTTGGCCTCTGTGAGGTCGGCGTGGGACAGGTCAGCTCCCACCAAGTGGCTCATGCTCAGGTTGACTCCCCTGAGGCTGGCCCCCTGGAGGTTGCCTTGGGAAAGGTTGGCGCTACTGAGGTCGGCGTTGCTGAGGTTGGCCTTGGCCAGGTTAGCATTGGCCAGGTTAGCGCTGCCCAAACTAGCCCCCCGCAGGTCAGACCGACTGAGATCGACCCCCCACAGGTCGGCGGAGTAGAAATCGACACGACGTAGGTCAGCTTCACTGAGGTTGGCTGCCGCTAGACCGATGGCACAAAGAAAAGCGTCACTGAGATCGGGATGGAGATCTGGGTTCTGCTGTCGCCAGTGGTTCCAGCTTTCAATACTGTGTTTTTTTAGATGCATAAGGTGGGTCAGGTTGCTCATGGCAGACACCTCCCCTGGATAAAAGGCCCTGATGGTAAATGGATCGGACTTCAGCCTAAGAAACAGATGCACGATGGAGGGGCTGAGGTCGGCGACGATTCGGACAAACAACGTGAATAAACGACGGATACGAACGGTAGATGCACGGGGGGCAAGGGAAGGGGCGACAGGGGGCAAGGGAGGGGGCTAGTCTGGCAACACCACCCGCACAATGGTTTGGCGGCCAGGGATACTTTCAATCATCAACTCGCCCTGGTGCAGTTCTACCAAGCGCTTGGTAATGGCGAGGCCGAGGCCCGTGCCCTGGCTGGTTTCGGCGCTGGGGTCAAACTGGAGGTAGGCCCCCACATGGGCGATCTGGTCAGGGGTCATGCCCTGGCCATAGTCGATGACGTAGAAGGTGGTTTGGCCATCGGCATAGGAACCAAAGATTTTAATTGGGGTTCCCACCGGGGAAAACTTGAGGGCGTTGTCGATCAGTTCTTCGCACACCTTCCGCAGTTGGGCCTCGGACATGGAAACGGCGAAGGGTTCGAGGGAAATGTCCAGATCGTCTTCGCGTAGGTAGTCCGTGGCTAAGGTATCGGCGACCTCCAGGATGATCTCGTCGGCCCGGTCGGTGAACTGTTGTCGCAGGTGGCTCGCCGAAGCAGGATCCAAGTGAAGGCGGTCTAGCTTGGCATAGAGCAGCACGTTTTGGGTGAGGCGGGCGGTGCGCTGGGCGCTGCGGTGGATGGCCTTGGCTAGGGTTTCCACTTGTTCCGGGGCCAGGGTAGCGGCCTGGGCGGCCAGGGTGGCGGAGAGGTTTAGGACTTCCCGCATGGGGCCACCTAGTTCCCTGGGCAGGGCGGTGCTGATGCTGGCGCGGAGGGCATCGAGCTGCTGCTGGGTCTTGTGTTCTACGGCGGTTTGGGCACCCAGGCGGGTGTGGATCATGCGGAGCAGATCGTCGTGGGTGAAGGGCTTGGTGAGGTAGTCATCGGCCCCTAAATCCATGCCGCTCCGAAAATCGTTGCGCTCGGCCTTGGCGGTGAGAAACACAAAGGGCAGGGTGGACAGGTCGGGGTCTTGGCGCACCTGTTCCAAGACGCCGTAGCCATCCAGGACGGGCATCATAATGTCGCAGATCACCAGGTCGGGGTGAAACTCGCGAATTTGGCGCAGGCCCTCTTCGCCATTGACAGCGCTATCCACAATGTAGTCTTCCGCGTTGAGGATATCGACCAGGCTGTCGCGCACCCCAGCTTCGTCTTCAATTACTAAAATCTTAGCCATGATCGTTACTCCGTAAATGCAAGGGGAAGGGTGACGGTGAAGGTGGTGCCCACGCCCACCGTGCTGGTAAACGCAATGCGCCCCTGATGGGCCTCGGCGGCCCGTTTGGCAATCACCATGCCTAGGCCCGTGCCAGAGATGTTACCGACGTTATCGGCTCGGTGAAAGGCTTCAAATAGTTGGGCTTGATCCTCGGCGGGAATGCCAATGCCCCGATCTTGTACCGCAAACACCGTTGCATCGGCGGTGCAGGTGAGGGCAAAGCTGATGGGCTGATGGCCGGGGGAATATTTAATGGCGTTGGATAACAGGTTAATCAAAATGTGTCGCAGCAGCTTTTCATCGGCCATGGCATGGAAGGTATCGCCCTGACACTGGAGTTCAATGGGGCTGATGGGGCCCGTTTGGGCAAACTGAAGCTCTTCGACCAGATCCTGGCAAAACTGCTTTAGATCCATCGGGGCCGGATGGCAGGTGAGCTTACCCGCCTCGGTTTTGCCCACGGTCAGCACATCGTTCAGCAAGCCAATCACATGGTGTACGGAGGACTGAATGCGATGGAGGACGGCCTGTTGTTTTTCGGGGGTGAACTTGTGACTGTAGCGTTCCAGGGTTTCGGCGGAGGCCAGGATGGTGGTTAGCGGCGTGCGAAACTCGTGGGAAGCCATGGAGATAAAGCGGGTCTTGAGGTCGCTGAGTTCCTTTTCGCGGGTGAGGGCCTTGCGGATATTCATCTCTACCTGTTTGCGCTCGGTGATGTCGCGGGTAATGCCCCGATAGCCCTGGAAGGTGCCCTCGGCGTCAAAAATGGGCGATCCGCTAATTTCCAATACCACTGGCTTATCGCTGGCATGGAGGGCGCTGGTTTCAATCTGGGTGAAGGGCTGGCGCTGCTGAATCAGATGACTGAGGATGGTGCTAAACCGGATGGCTTCGTCTTCGGCCATGAAGTCACTGAAACGGTGGCCCAAGATCTCCGAGGGCGGATAGCCCAGCATCTCCGTGGCCCTGGGGTTGACGTAGCTAAAGCAAAACTGATCGTCCAGTTCCCACACCCAATCGTTGGTTTGTTCTACCAGGCTACGGAATTTGGTTTCGCTCAGTTGCAGGGCGATCTTAGCGGCTTCCCGTTCCGCCTCCCCTCGCTTGCGATCACTCACATCGAGGCCCACAAACACCGCTGCCGCCCCTTGATCATACTTTTGGGCCACCAACAGCCAGTGGTTGACCGTCCCGTTGATCGGAAATTCGGTTTCTTCGCTGGCGGTTTCGGCGTTGCCCTGCAAGAAGCGTTCCGCAAACGCGCTGAAGGGAGACGATTGATCCATAAAGCCCACGGGCTGGCCCACAAAGTCTTCTGGGGTAAGGCTAGCCAGGGCCGCAAGGCGATGGTTGCAGCCTAGGTAGTGCCCATCGGCACTCACCCACGACACCATGGCGGGTACGGCGTTCAGCATGGCCTGAAGCTGTTGGTTGGTCTGGGCCAGGGCCACCTCGGCTTCCCGGCGATGATCCACTTCCTGTTGCAGTTCAGCGGTGCGCTCGGCCACCTTATGTTCTAGGGCATCATTAAGCTGCTGAAGGTGTTGCTCATAGCCCTTGCGCGCTTCGATATCGGCCTGGAGTTGGTGGTAGTATTCCGACTGGCGAATGGCAATGGCCACCGACCGAGCCAGTTGTTCAATCAGGCGAATTTCCCAATCGTGCCAGCGCCGGGGTTCACTACACTGGTTCACCACCAGCAGCCCCCACAGCCGCGCATCGCAGACAATGGGCACCACCAAATTGGCGCGAATATCTAACCCCGCTAACATGTCTATGTGGCAGGGGCTTAGCCCTGCCTGATGGATGTCTTCCACCGCCTGAATGCGGCCATAGCGGTAGGATTCGGCCCAGTGCTTGGCAAAGCATTCGTCCTCGATCACCTGGCCCAGCAGCGACCCCCAGGGCGGCACCACCGACTCCACCACAATTTCACCCTTAGCCTGCCCATCAAATTGGTAGACCACGGCCCGATCCGCCTGGAGCAACTGTCGCACCTCGCCCACGGTGGTAGACAGAATGTGCTGCACATCGAGGGATTCGTGGATGCGCTGGGTGAGGCTGGTCAGCAGCCGATCCGCCTTCACTTGGTCTTCCAGTTGCTTGGTGCGGGTTTGCACCAGCCGTTCCAGTTCTGCACTGTGGGTTTTCCAAAGCGCCACCTGGTCGTGATCCGACTGGCGAAAGGTGCGCCACAGTTCGCTCAAGGAGGCCTGCACCTCACGATGATCGAGGCTATGGATCAGATCCGCCTGGGTAATCACCCCCAGGGGTTGGCGCTGGGGCGTGACCACCACCAAACAGGGCAACCGTCGCTGGTTCATTTCCTGGTAGGCCAACCATAGGGAATCGCTGGGCTGAAGCCAAAACTGCGCCTCCCGCATCACTGCCTGCACGGGCAACTTTGCCAAATCAAGCTGACGCGACTGAAATCGCAGCACGTCCCGCCGCAGCACGATACCCACCAGGGTGCTCATGCCATTGGTGGCTTCCTCCACCACCGCTACGCAGGTAATCTGATACTCCGCCAGTTGCTTGGCCACGCTGAAGGTAGAATCTGTGGGACAGGCGGTGGCGAGGTAGGGCGTCATGCGAGAACGCACCGCTTGCAGCTTCAGCAGGTGGGGGGGCATCAGCGCCAGTTGTAGCGATTCCACAGAGATCATCCGCACAGGCCGATCCTGATCATCTACCACGGGCAGATGATGGATGTGCCGCTGCCGCATCAAGTCCACGATTTCCATCGGTTCCAGCGGTTGATCCCAGGACAACTGAGTCAGTTGGCGGGTCATGTGCTGGGCGATGGGATCCTCTAGGGAAACCCCGTTCACCAAAAGACGGATAGCGTCACGGTCGGTTACTAGACCCACCAGAGTTTCGTTGTCTACCAGCAGAACGTAGCTATTTTCCTCCGCCATCGGGCTTCCCAACTGGGCCAGCACCGATCTCAGGGAGGCCGTGGCGGGCATGACCATCGGCGTCTTCCCCAAGGCCGATAGGGCATCGGATCGGATGGTGGAGCGACTGGGCAGGAATCTAGGGTCAACCATGGTAGGCACCGCTGTGAAAAGCATCGGAGTTGCAAAGGTGCAGCGGGTGCAATCTCCTTACTCCTACCCTACGCGCTAGGCCCAATCCTCTGTATCAGGTGATCCCTGATCTTGCCGGTAAAAGACCCTGATCCCCGCCTAAATCAACCCGCTTTCCCCTTGAGAGGACGTTTGAAAAGGCGAATAAAGCCGTAGTGGGTGATGCGCCAAAAGTCGGTATGAGGGGCGGTGGTGAGGGTAAGATTTTGCTCGGTTTGTGCCCAGTGGGGCGGTTCATTGAGCCATTGCATGGGGGTTTTCTCTCGGTTGTTGTTTAACGTGTTGGTTTAACTCAGGTCACAATTCGTCATTGTGATCGTTAGCGATGGCAGGGGGGCTCGTTTGATGGGTGCTGGGTTAACCGGGGGCACTGTTCATCAGTGGGGTCGCCAGGTGTGGTGATGAGTCGTCATCGCGAGTTAGGAGTGTGACCCATGTGTCCTTTGGTCAAGCCATTACTGCCCCGCTGGACGGGCATCGCAATTTACGGCTATGCCTTTGTGGCCATCGGCATTGCCGAGGCAGGGTTGGGCGTTTTGCTGCCCTCGATTTTGGTGGCCTATGGCCTCACGCCAGCGACGGTAACCCTCCTGTTTATCAGCCAAATCAGCGGCTATATTACCGCTGCCCTTACCAGTAGTGTGGTCACCGAGCGGCTGGGCCTAGGAAAAATGTTACTGTTGGCGGCCAGTCTGCTCACAGGGGCGCTGCTGACCTATGCCCTTTCGCCCACTTGGGGGCTGACGGTGGCGGCGATGTTTCCTAAGGTGATTTGGCTAATTCCGAAGCGGTTGCCGGAGGCGATGGTTCCAGCGGCGGTGAGTTTCGCCACCAGTGCCGCCAGCGTGGGGGCAGCGCTGATTCCGGCGGGGGTGGGCTGGGTCTCCGTGTCCGCAGGGCTAGAGGTGGTGCCCCTGCTGATGCTGCCCCTGGCCATCACCCTGGCGGGTTTGCACGGGTGGCTGGTGCGCTCGGCCTAGCCCTGGAGTGCCTGAAGTCAACTTGCCTGTAGCCTACTGAATCCTAGGTGCAACGGTGCTTTGGCCGCTCTGAATCAGGGTGAGGCTTTCCACGGTGCCATCGGCACATGGGGTAAAGATCACCTCCAATTCTGGGGCGAGGGCGAAGAATTCGGTATCAGACTTTGGATAGAGGGCGATGGCGGGCTGGCCCGTGCCCTGGGCGTAGAGTTGGCCATCTTCCACGGTAATGGTGATCTGAAACACCGAGGAAAACTGGTAGGTGCCCAGGTAGCACGCTAGGATCGCCCCATCCACCGTCACCGCATCGAGGGCCTGGGGTAGGTCGTAGGGTTCGCCTAGCAAAATGGAAGCTAGCCCCGCCGAAATTTGCTCCGGGTTAATCGATTCCACATTGCTAAGTACCACGATGGTGGCGTCCTGATTGGGCAGGTACAGCAAACTGCTGACGAAACCGCTAATGCCGCCACCGTGGGCGATGCGGGGCGATGCCGAGGTATCTATCCCCAGCCCATAGCCGTAGGCCAGATGGGGTAATCCAGGAATACCGAGGGACGCCTGGGGCGCGGTCATGGCGGCAACGGTCGCTTCGCTCAACACGGCTCGATCTTCCGGGCTACCCCTAAAGAGGGCCTGGTTCCAGCGCACCAAATCGCCCACGGTGGAATACAGCCCCCCAGCCCCCTGGGCGGCGGTGGGATTGGCGACGGGCACGGTCTGATAGTCGCGCATGGTGCCCCGATAGCCCTGGGCCAAACCTGGCACAGCGGACGGCTCGTAGCCCGTGTTGTCCAATCCCAGGGGCGTGAGCAAATTGTCCTGAATGTAATCGCCGTAGGATTGGCCCGATACGGTTTCAAGCACCTGGGTCAGCAGGATGTAGCCGGAATTGCTGTAGCGGTGCTGGCTCCCTGGCTCAAACTCTAGGGGCAAATCCCGAAAGCGGGCGATCAGTTCCCCTAGGGTGGCGGGCCGCTGCATCCAGTCAAAATACTCCGGCGTGCTGGTGAGGTTGGGCAATCCGGCGGTGTGGGTCAGCAGGTGGTGCAGGGTGATGGTGTCGTTGGGGTAGTCGGGCAGGTAGGTTTTCACCGGAGCCTGGACATCGAGCATTCCTCGCTCTTGCAGTTGCAGAATGGCGGCGGCTGTGAATTGCTTGGTCAGCGAACCCATGCGAAAGCGGGTTTGGGGCGTGTTGGGGACTTCCTGCGACAAATCCGCCATGCCGTAGCCCAGGTTCAAGAGGGTTTCGCCATCGCGCACCACCATCACGCTGCCCATAAACTGTCGATGGTCGGTGTGGGCCTGCAAAAAGGCTTCCATCTCGGCAACGAGGGGATTAACGGCGAGGGGCGAGGAGTCGGCAACAGAAGTCATAGCAGCGGCGGGTAGGGGGGATAGGGGGGCGATAGCGGCAGGCAACGGTTGGCCCAGCTTGAGGGACAGACCTAGGGCTAGGCCCAAACCTAATTTAGAAGTCATGGTGAAACGATTCCTGAAACGATTTCCGAAGGATGTTCAAACTCGCGCAAATTGGGTCATTTTCTTAGAAATAAGCCAGGATAAATGGCAGATAACCCGTTGAAGCACCTCATTACAGGCGCAGACAGGCTTGGGGTGTCGTCGCCCCCTCACCCCGATTCAAACACACCCGATCCCCCGAAGGAACAGGGGCCGGACGGGTAAGGGCTGGGCTAGGGGGCATCGGCGGACGGAGAAAAAGCAGGGCCTCATCCTGGGCCACAAACCACATCAGCGCCGCTCCGGCCCCACCGCTGATGACACCGCCACCTCTAGCCCCGTCATCCAAGACGATAGGGACGCTGACCGAGGGCGGTAGGAACGTACTGAAGGACGGTAACCGTGGACAAAGAACATCGGGGCTGAACTGAACTCGACTCCCCTACCCCAGGCGAGGTGCCCTGAGCGCTCCTTCCTATGCACCCCTCGACAGGGAATATCGGGCAGCCAACGGGTTAGACTCGCCTCCCCCCGTTGGCGCAAGGCCATCACCATCCACAGGCCGGTCGTCAGATGGGCACGATGCGCCCAGGACACCGATTGACCTAGCCAAGCGTTCAAGGCATCGTAGAGGGGGGAGTTTTTTTCACAGCGTTTATGCTTTTGAGTGGTATCTAAGCTTAGAACGCTGCCTCCCCTCTTCTTCCTCAATGTCCTGAAACCGCCACGGTGTAAGCTCTTCCACAGCTTTCTGGAAACTTTTGCCAGTCAACCAGAGTCTAACCAGAGACTGAGGAGTCTAACGGCTGGTTGACTGACAAAACTAGTCGGCAGCATAGCAGTACGTGTGTATTTTGAACTCGATACGGTCGGTACGCAGGTCATGCTGTTTGCAAGAGGCCATGGCGGGTTCAGGGTCGCGGTTGTGGGTGAACCGGATGTGGC
>JBIPSI010000063.1:0-11592 GCA_044070495.1 Spirulina sp.
TGCAGATATCAGGAGCGCAATGGAAGCGAGAGAACGTTCCACAAGTGTTAGCTCATCGCTGTGCTTATCTCAATGGCTTGATTGGTTCACCGCTACCTACAATTAAGCATAATTGCTTATTGCAAAGGTGACATGCTCCCAATATTTCCCCAATAGAGCGCTGCTGCCTCTGATGGACGACATCCTGTCGCAAATAGGAATTTAACTAGCGGTGCATAACGACTGTGCTTGTAGGCTGAACGAGCTGGTCAAAACTGATCCGTCTCGATAGCTTGAATAATGGCATCTCGCTCCTGTAGCGAAAACGGATTGATGTCATTCAGTCCATCTATCGCTACTGACTTAGGCTTTTTGATCTTGCCAGCCATACCAAGAAACGGATTATGATCAATCATATTCGCTTCGATGGCCCAATCGCAACAGGCAGATAAACGGGTAATAAAACGCTTACCGGCATCTAGCGGAATATTGAGTAGCACATAATCTCTAATTTCTGTGGCACGAGATAAATCATAGGTCGGTAATCGATCAACATAGCTCGAAAACGGCCCATCATAGATAGAGCGCATGGTGTTCGGCGAACATTGGGGCCGCTTGTACTCCACAAATTGCTCCCAGATGTTCGCGAGAGGAGCATCTGTCTGCGCCAAGGGAGCTTGATCCTTCCGAGGTTGAGACCTGTACTTATCCAAGGACGGATCCAACCTATCGAAAGCCATATCAGCTTCTATAAGCTTTGCCTTGGCCTCGGCAATCCTTCGATTAATGACCGTGTCAGGCAACTCAAGACTTAGGTAGTGACGCTGCCCGCCATAGGAGAAAACCAGTTGCAAGCGGTTATTTGACGACTTGACCTGAACGGTTCCCTTGGATGCTTTGCGTTTTTTAGGGGAGCTAGTCATGGACATCTCCGCAAAATTAATACATTTATACTGCTTTTGGCCATCTTAACTCTACCCCAAACCTACCCCAATAATGGGTGTAAAGTGGCGCGAAATGACTTAACGCCTACCCCAGTTTTCGACGATTTTGAGGGTTGGCGAGTTCCATCAAGAACTTGAAGAGCCCTGAAAACAACCGTTTTCAGGGCTCTTCAGATTAAAGCGGGTGATCGGACTCGAACCGACGACATTCAGCTTGGGAAGCTGACGTTCTACCACTGAACTACACCCGCAAGGTGCGCTGGCGGCTGGCCACCGGATACCTATTATAGGGCCATTGGGGGGCTATTTGCTCAGCGTGTACTCCTTGGGGGGCGTTTCCTGGGGAAGGGGGGGCTGAGGATGATCGCCGCCACCGCTGAGGCGTTGGATGAGGTTGCCGATCATGCTGTTGAAGCGGTCGATGTAGGTGTAGAGGACGGGCACCACGACGAGGGTGAGCAGGGTGGAGGTGGTGAAGCCGCCGATGACGGCGATAGCCATGGGGCTGCGGGTTTCGCCGCCTGCGCCGAGTTCTAGGGCGATGGGCACCATCCCGGCCATGGTGGAGATGGAGGTCATTAGAATTGGACGAAAGCGGGTGACTCCGGCTTCGACCACGGCGTCGCGGCGGGTTTTTCCCCGTTCCTTGGCCATCAGGGCGTAGTCCACTAGGAGGATGGCGTTTTTCGTCACCAGGCCCATCAGCAGCACGATGCCGATGAGGGCGAAGAGGCCGAGGGGTTTTTGGAAGATCAGCAGGCCCAGCAGGGCACCGCCGACGGAGAGGGGTAGGGAGGCCATCACCGCCACGGGGTAGATGAAGCTGTTGTAGAGCAGTACTAGGACGGCGAAGATCATCAGCACGGCGGTGGCCAAGGCGAGGCCAAAGCGGGTGAAGATGTCGCGCATGATTTCGGCGTCGCCAGCGGGCTGCTGGGTAACGCTGGGGGGTAGGGCGTTCATGGTCGGCAGTTCATCGACGAGGGCCAGCCCTTGGCCGAGGGTGAGGCCCTGGAGGTTGCCGCCGATGGTGACCTGGCGGGATCGATCAAAGCGGTCGATTTGGGCGGGGCCGCTGCCAAAGCGCACCTCGGCGACGGCGGAGAGGGGGACGAGATTCCCGGTCTGGCTAGGCACCCGCAGGGTTTGCAGCAGTAGGGGGTCGTCGCGGAATTCTGGGGCGATTTGGACGCGGATGGGGATTTGGCGGTCGCCGAGGTTGAAGTCGGCCAGGTTGGCGTCGGTGTCGCCCAGGGTAGCGAGGGAGGCGGTTCCGGCGATGGCTTGGACGGTGACGCCCAGGTCGGCGGCGCGGTCGCGGTCGGGGATGATCTGCACCTCAGGCCGTACCAGGCTGGCGCTGGAACTCACGTCTACAAAGCCAGGGATAGCTCGCATTTCGCGGGTGAGGGCGTCGGAGGTTTCCCGTAGGGCGATGGGGTCGTCGCTTTTGAGGACGACGGTGAGATCTTTGCTTTCGCCCCCGGCCCCCTGGCTTTGGAAGGCGATGCGGGCACCGGGCACCTGTTCAAACAGGGGTCGAATGTCCTGTTCAAACTGCCGCTGGGAGACCTCCCGCTCGTTTTTGGGCAGCAGGCGCACGTAGAGGGTGGCTTGGTTAACGCCATCGTCGCCGCCCTCGGTGGCCAGCACGGCGGAGACGGCGGGGTTTTCCAGCAGTCCCGTAGTGACCTGATTCGTGGCCCGCTGGGTATCGGCCAGGGTAGATCCAGGGGGCAGTTCCACGGTGATGGTGGAGAGGCCGGAGTCACTGGCATCAAACAGGTTGGTGGGGATGTAGGGCACCAGACGCAGGCTACCGACGAAGAAAATCAGAGCCAGGGCAAGGGTCAGCCCCCGGTGGCGCAAGGCCCAGCGCAGCAGCCGTTGGTACAGGCCAGGACGGCGGCGGGTGCCGTTGCTGTCAAAGCTTTCGAGGGGATCGTCGCCAAAAACGGTCTGGGGCTTGGACTTCAGCAGATAAGCGGCCATCATCGGTGTCACGGTGCGGGCGACGATGGTGGAGAATACCGTCGCTGTGGCCACCGTCACCCCAAAGGGCTGGAAGAACTGGCCCGGAATGCCGCCCATGAAGGCCACAGGCAGGAACACCGCCACAATCGTCGCCGTGGTCGTCACCACCGCCAAACCCACCTCGGCAGTGGAATCCAGCGCCGCCTGGAAGGGCCGTTTGCCCATGCGAATGTGGCGTTCCACGTTTTCGATTTCCACGATGGCATCGTCCACCAGGTTGCCCACCGCCAGGGTGAGGCCCAGCAGGGTCATGCTGTTGAGGGTGTAGTCAAACCAGCCCAGCACCAGGAAGGTGGGGATAATCGACAGGGGCAGGGCGGTGGCCGTAATGAGGGTGGCCCGCCAGTCTCGCAGAAACAGGCCCACCACCACCACCGCCAAAATGCAGCCGAGGATCAGGGAATCAATGGAGGCCTGGTAGGAATCGCGGATTTCCGTGGCGCGGGTGAAAATTAGCTCGATGCTGACATCCTCCGGCAGGGTTTGCCCCAGCCGATCCACCGCCGCCACCACGCCATCTTCCACGGAAACCAGGACGCTGCCCGTGCTGCGGTAAATCTGGAAAGCCACCACGGGTTCACCGCTGAGCTGGGCCGCCTGTCGCACTTCTTTATAATCCAGCGATACTTGCCCCAGGCTGGTGAGGGGCACCGTCGATCCATTGGGCAACACAATCCGAGCCGCCTGAATGTCTTCCTCCGTAGCGGCACTGCCCAGGGTGCGGAAGCTCTGCTCTTGGCCGCCCAGGGTGGCCCGTCCGCTGGGCAGGTTGATATTCAAGGCGCGGATTTGGTCGTTGACCTGGGTGGCGGTGATGCCTAGGGCATCCAGTTGTTGGGGGTCGAGATCAACCCGAATTTCTGGGTCAACGCCCCCCACCCGATCTACCCGCGCCACTCCCGGCACCGTCAAAATTTCCTGGCTGATGGTGCGATCCACTAGGTCGCTCAGTTCTTCCACCGAGCGCTGGTCGGAATTGACCGCATAGGTCATCACCACGCCGCCGCCAAATTCCAGCCGCCGAATCACGGGTTCCTGAATGCTCCCCGGCATATCACCGCGAATCCGCGTCACCGCATCCCGCACATCGTTGGTGGCCCGATCCACATCGGTGCCGAGGATGAAGGAAATCACCGTAGTCGAAGCCCCCTCCCGCACCGTGGAGCGGATTTCGTCAATGTCCCCCAGCCCAGCCACGGCATCCTCAATCTTTCGTGTCACCTGGGTTTCCAGTTCCTCTGGCCCCGCCCCCACCTGGGTAACGGTAACGGTGATGGCGGGAAACTCGATATTCGGGTTTTCATCAATACCCAGCCGCCCAAAGGAGAGCATCCCCGCCAAGGTGAGCACCAGGAAGGCAACGATGATGGGAATCGGGCGACGAATGGACCAGCCGGAGACGTTCATGGGTGGAGGGGTGAGGGGTGAAGGGTGAGGGGTGAGGGGTGAGAGATGCGTAGGGTGCATTCGCGGCACCACCGATCATGCTTTGGACGGAGTAGATCTCCTTGGCCGCAATGCACCATCAGAGAGTCTTTTGGCATCCGCAAGGCCATAGGGACTGGGCTTTCCTATGGGTGCATTGCTTCGCGAATGCACCCTACGGTTGTTACGGCTGATCGGCGATGCGGACGATGTCGCCGTCCTGGAGGAAACCGACGCCGGAGGTGACCACCTGTTCCCCAGATTGCAAACCTTGGACAACTTCCACCTGGGCAGGTTGGTCGCCGTTGGTGGGCAGGCGGTTGCCCAGTTCCACGGGACGGGCGGTGACTTGGTTGCCTTCGCCGAGAACGAATACTAAGGAGGTGCCGTCCGGCTGGGGTTGCAGGGCGGTGGCGGGGATGACCAGACCTTGGCGGCTGTTGGTGTTGATGTCGCCGCGCAGGAACAGGCCGGGTCGCAGCAGGTCGCTGCCGGGGAGGGAGATGTTGACCTGGGCGGTGCGACTGGTGGAGTCCACGAGGGGATCGATGGACTCCACCGTGCCCTGAAGGCGGAGGCGGCTGTCGGCGGTGGAGGAAATCGCGACGGGGGCACCAATGGCGACGCGATCCAACTGGGTTTGGGGAACTTCGGCCACCAGTTTGAGCTGGTTGTTTTGAATCAGCGTCACAATCGGGTTGCCGGGGGAGGCCACATCGCCCACGTTGGCCCGCCGTTCCGCCACCATGCCCGCCACCGGGGAGCGCACCGAGGTTTGGCCAAGCTGGGTTTGCAGCCGATCAATCACCGCCTGCTGGGAGCGCACCCCGGCCTGGGCGCTTTCAATTTCGGCCTGGGCTAGCCCAATCGCCTGCTGGGCCGTCGTAGTTTGGGTTTGCTGACGGGTGAGTTCCTGCTCGCTAATGGCCCCTTGCCCTGCCAGGGTACGCAAGCGTTCCAGATTTTGTTGGGCTTCGGCCAAGGTGGCTTGGTCTTGGGCCAGGGACGCCTGCCGCTGGGTGACTTGGGCCTGGGAAACAGAGAGTTGGGCCTGGGCCTGCCGTAGATCCGCTTGCAGGGTGGCATCGTCCAAAATCGCTAGCACTTGCCCCGCCGCCACCGCATCCCCTTCTCGCACAAGCAACTGCTGAATTTGCAGTCCACTGGCCTGGGGCGAAATGGACAGCAGATCCACCGCCTGCACGGTGCCATTCACCGCCAGGGTGTCGGTCACCGAGGCCGGAGCTACGGGAGCCACGGTCACCGTCTGGGAAGCCTGGGCCGCAGGGGGGGGAGCCTCCTCAGCGGAGGGAGCCGTTCCTTGTCCACCCAGGATGCGCGTACCTAGCAGGGTCAACAACACCCCAGCCCCCAAGCCCAGCAGCACCGATCCCCAAGGGCGCGACTTTGAGGAAGGAACGGTATCGCTGTAGACCATCCCAGGGGGACTGGGTGGGGCGGCGGAGTCTAGCGGTTGGGGAGAATGGAGATTCTGCACAGCGTCATCCTTCAGGGCACAGGTCGGCCAGAACATTACGAAATGTATAGGTTCTATTATGCCTGATTCATTCCCGCCCTTGGGGCCTGGGGGAGGTGGGCAGAGGCGTTGCGGTTCCCCTGGGCAAAGGGCGAAATCAGGACAGGCATCAAATACCGGGCAAATCCGGGAAATCTATCCGATTTGTGGATCGGATCAGGGAGATCGCGTCAATCGGCTTAGATTTCAGGGTAATCGGGGGGCAGATCAACCCATTTAGCGGGTTTCCGGAAGCCAATTTAACCACTGACACAGGTCTGCCGAAATTGGCTAGGACAGATTGAGGATGCTGATAGAACAAATAGCCACGGCGCAACGGTCGCCCGGATGGTTCTCATTTCAGTGTCGTTGCTAGGATTGGGTATCTATGAAGACTGCATCTACCGGCTGTACTATGGCGGCATCCTCCCCAGGGGCACCTTTCCCTTCCAATTCATCGTCATCCTCTCCACCCTGGTCGGCGGAAGAGGACTTGGGGGCGTTGGCCCGTTCCGTTGAGCAAATGTTTGAAGACCGCCTCAATCGTCGCCCCGGCGGCTTAGGGGGAGTGGCGGCTCGACTGGCGGCGGAGGTGGATCGGATTTGCCATCGCAGCGACCGCATTCAGTCCTCTGGGGATGTTAACCATTGGCAGACGGCCCTGATCCGCCACCGAGTGGATAAATGCTTGGCCTACTATCAGGTGGGATCCCGCCAGGGTCGGGTGGATCTCCACAGCAGTCTCAGCGCCATCGTCTATCGCCATGTGGCTCCCAAGGATAGCTATCTCAGCTTCCAAGGCCGCTATGCCCTGATCGAAGACTTTATGCAGAACTTTTATATTGAAGTGCTCAATGCCTTTCGGCGGGAGCACCACCTGCCCGCCACCTACACCCCCCGCACCCAGCTAGAACTGGCGGAATACATGGCCTTTAGCGAACAGTACGCCAAGCGTCGCATTTCCCTGGGTCGCCACAACCAGCAGTTGATCGTCCTACGTGCCCAGGCCTTTAGCCGTCGTCAACCCGCCGAAACCGCCGTGGATATGGGCCTAGTGGGCGAAGGAGCCAAGTCTGAAGAAGCGGAAGCCTATGCCCGCAGTTCCGTAGTGCAGCAGGTGCGCGACAAACTCAAAACCGACGCCTACGATCCCGGTGAGGCGGTGATGCGGGATCGGGTGATTACGTCGCTGATCGAGTATTTCAAGTCCCAAAACCAGATGGACTGTATCGACTACTTAACCCTCAAACTGGAGGATTGCTCCGCCGCCGAAATTGACGACATCCTGGGTCTGTCCTCCCGCCAGCGAGACTACCTACAACAACGGTTCAAGTACCATGTCGAGAAATTTGCCCAGCAGCACGAGTGGGATCTGGTTCACCAGTGGCTAGGGGCCAACCTGGAGGACAGCCTGGGCATGACCCCGGAGAAGTGGCAAGACTTTTTGGCCAGCCTACCGGTGGATCAGCGGCGACTGATCGATCTCAAGCAAACGCAAGGTCAGGCGAGTGATGAGACCCTTGCCCAAGCCCTGGGCTGGACCCCCAAAAAGGTACATCGCACCTGGAGCAAGCTGCTCAAGCAAGCCTGGGACTATCGCAATCAGAGTCATCGGGAGGAGCACAAGCCCTAGCGCCTAGTTCATCCTGATCACCTAGGCCGCTAGCGCAGCCCCCAACGATGAACATCTATGACCAGGGTAGATCCTGATGGCTTACCCACGCTTCAATCGGGCGAGAAGACCTCACCCCTGCCATTAGAGCGCTAGAGACTACGCAGATTCTGCCTCCGATCCCTCACTACCGGGCGGCTCGAACTTGTAGCCCACTCCCCGTACCGTTTGAATCAGGGCAGGTTCGTTGGTGTCTTTTTCAATTTTTTTGCGAATCTGGCCGATGTGGACATCCACCACCCGCTGATCCCCCACATAGTCGTAGTCCCAGACCTTTTGAATCAGTTCCGCCCGTCGCCACACGCGACCGGGGTGGCTAGCTAGGAAGTGCAACAGATCAAACTCTAGGGCGGTCAGGGGCACCATCTCATCGTGGAGCATCACCTCCCGCCGCACCGGATCAATCACCAAACTATTGAAGGTGAGACACTGCTGTTCAGCGGCGGTCACCGGACGCTGGCGTTTGAGAATGGCTCCTACTCGCACCTCCAGTTCCAGCAGGCTAAAGGGTTTGGTCAAATAATCGTCGGCCCCCTCCGCAAAGCCCCGAATTTTATCCGCCTCATCGGTGCGACTAGTCAGCATCAGCACAAAGACACCCGTCCGCGCCTGCATCTCCTTACACAGGTCGTAGCCGTTGGTATCGGGCAGGTTCACGTCGAGGATCACCAAGTCGGGCGTGAACTGCTCAAACACGGCTAGAGCTTTTTTGCCGTCCTCGGCGGATTCCATTTCGTAGTCCTGTTTCGCCAAAAAGCGATAAATCAAATTGCGAATTGCAGGATCGTCGTCAACAACCAGGATTTTGGCCTCCGCCATGGTCATAACCTTTGGTCTAAATGATCTGAACGAATGAGAACGTAGATGGCTCTACCGCCCATCCTCAAGGGAACAAGAGCGCGGTTCTTTCAGATTCTTCAAGCATTTTCTAGGTTTTCCGCCACAAACCGCCGCATCGTTCCCTAGCTTACTAGAGATTTTTATGAAGATGCCATGCTGGCCACCGTAAAACCACATAACTTTCTAGCGTACCTAATCTCTCCAACGGAACATTGGCGGGCGCAGCGGGTCGGCGGAACCCTAGGTTTCCCTGGTTAGGGGCCATCTCAATCCGGGTACTGTCCCCTCGATAGGGCGATGGGGCACCCATCCCAAGCCCCCTAGCGGCGGCTGTAGAAAGACACCTCAATATCGGCGCACCAGCTTGCCGTGAGGTTTTCGTAAAGGAACACCCGCTCCACCTGGTAATAGACGCCATCGCGAAACAGGCAGTCTCCCACACGGGGGATGATGGGGTAGGTGGCAAACCAGAGGGCATCCTTGGTGGGGGCGTTGGGGGTTTTGCTGCGGGCCGCCAAATAAAAAACTTGCACCTGATGCCCCTTTCCCCCAAGGGCTGACGGAGTGGTGGGGGTTGGGGGCAGATTACCAGTCTTGCGGGACGATTTTCGTTGGGCCATCGGTTTTCCCCTACCAACACACAGGCACAACAGAGGTTCTACCACAGCTTATCCAAGGGCGCATCCTGGTTCATCGATTCCCCCAAGCCGCCCTTCCTTGACGCCCCCTATCCGCTTCGTATCTTAACGACTGTCCTGCCAGAGTTCACCATTTCGATATGGGAATTCTGGTAGGACTATTTAAAATAGTAAGAAAGGTAAACAAAGTGCAGGCTAGTACGTGCGCCTAGGCTTCCGCCCTTTCAGCGACCTTCCCCAGGCCACCCTCCAGCGTTGATGTTACTTTCCTCGATTGTTTCTCCATAGGTCGTTCCATGCTGTCGTCCCTTTCTACCCCTCCCTCCCCCTCCCACGCCGACGATGCCGACTATGTGCTAGGTCAAACGGGAGATACCGTTATCTACATCTTTCCCAGCGGCGATGCCCTGATGAACCGAGATGCCGCCGAAGCCCCTGCGGCCCTGGTCGACCATCAGCAAAGAAAGGCGTCCTACGTTCCTGTCCCACCAACCTCAGATGCCCACAGCCCCGATGACGCTGCCCTGATTGATCGTCTGCTGGCGGAGGGCCGTTTAACGGTGGCCCAGGTGCAGGTGGCCCGCTACGATCAAGAGGTAACGGGGATGTCCTTAGCCGAGTCCCTCACCCTGCGCGGCTGGATCTAGACCCCTTACCAAGCGTCGATGCCCCTGGCACAGCACCCCCAAGGATAAGCCTCTATTTTTCGAGTAAATCCGCATGGGCAACCCCCAATTCCTAGCCCGACAGCCCCTAGGGGCGAGGAAACCTCGCCTGCTGATGCGGGGAGCAAAGCATCAGGATTTAAGACGATTGACAAGGGATGAGCCAAATCTGATCCGCCTCCACCCTGGCCAGCCAGCCACCGGGGAAGGGATCGGTTTGGCTACGGTTGGGGGCGGAAATTAAGGCCACCAGTTTTTCCACATGGTCAAAGGTAACAGGGGCCGTCATGACCTGCTGCAACAGCCGCCGCAACACCCGCCGCTGCAAGGCTAGGGGGGCGGGTTGTAGGGCAGAACGCTGAATCACCCAGGATGAATCCTGTTTCTGTACTGTTTTGACGTACAGGGCTTCGGTCATGTGATCCAAAAGCGCCACCTCCGCCGTGAGGATTTCAGCGGTTTGGGCCAGGGTTTGTTCGACCTTCGGGTTAAAATGGCGCTGCAATAGGGGAAACACCTCTAAACGCAGACGGTTGCGAGCATAGGTGAGGTCGGTGTTGGTGCTGTCGATCCACACCGGCAGGTTGAATTGTTGGCAGAACTGTGCGGTGTCTTGGCGAGTGAGGTCTAGCAGGGGGCGCACCACCGTTAGACCAGGATAATCGGGACTGAGGGGACGCTGCCACCCTAGGGCTTGGAGGCCATCGGTGCCACTGCCGCGCAGCAGGTTGTAGAGCAGGGTTTCAGCGCGGTCGGTGGCGGTGTGTCCGGTGGCGATGTGGGTGGCTCCCAGGGTTTGAGCCGCATGGCCTAGAACCCGGTAGCGCCATTGGCGGGCGGCGGCTTCGGTGGTGGGATGGGGGTCGGCAGCGATCACCTGGCAGGGAATGCTCCAGCTTTGGCAGAGATTCTCCACAAAAGCCGCATTTTCAGCGGAATCAGGCCGCCAGCCGTGGTCGCAATGCACCGCCCACAGCCGCCAGTGCCATTTGGGCTGCAAATCCACCAAAAACTTCAGCATCGCCACGGAATCTTGCCCCCCCGACACCGCCACCACCACACCGCTACCCTGGGGCAGCAGGGATCGCCCCCGTAGCCCTCGGTGAATCTGGGCATGGCGGTCGCTCCAAGGGAGACGTGGCATTAGCCCCTAACCGCCGTAGTTCCAGCCCGTGCTTTCCAGCAGCAGGGGTTCGCCCTCGCGATGGATTGCCGCCCCCACCACTTCGCCTACAAAAACCGTATGGTCACCATGCTCTACACTGCCTACCACGCGGCATTCCACGTAGCCTAGGGTGTCTTTGATGATCGGACATCCAGTTTCGGGGCCGGGATAGAATTCGATGTCTTCAAACTTGTTGCCCACCCGCCGCAGGGGCTTAAAGAAGTTTTGGGCCAAGTCCTTCTGTCCGGCTTCCAAAAAGCTGAGGGCAAAGACGCCGCTGGCCTTCAGCATAGCGTGGGAGGTGGAGTCGTTTTTGACGCAGTTCACCACCAGGGGCGGCTGGAAGGAGGCCTGCATCACCCAACTGGCGGTGAAGCCATTCAGGTTGTCACCATCCTTAACACCACAGATATACAGCCCGTGGGGGATTTTGCGTAGCAGTGTTTTTTTAGCCTGTTCGTCGAGCACGGCTTACCTACTTAATTACGTCACGAAAGGTCATTATGGCCAGTGTAGGTCTTCGTGGGGGGTCTTGCAGGGCGAATGCTCCCCACAAGACCGTTCTACAGAACCCTAAGAGGATATTTAAAAACACGGAGATGAGGTATTAAACCCCTCACGCGAGCCTCCGTAGCATGATGCGAATCATGGCGATGTGAATGAAGGCCTCCGAGGATTCGGGTAAGCGCTCGTAATCGACATTGAGGCGACGAC
>JBIPSI010000064.1:0-11392 GCA_044070495.1 Spirulina sp.
GCGTTGTCGAAATCCGGACAAGCTATCGTAAGTCATAAGCCTTTGCCGAGATTGGTTGTGCTTTCTCAGCTTCGGCTAAAAAGCAGCCCGAGCAAGACTCGGGCTGCTTTTTCCTTTGGCCTTAGTCTAAACTCCAGTTAGGTAGACTCCCCTAGGAACATAGTCCAGACAACTTCTCGATCCTGATGGATACCCCGGCTTAGGCGGCGGATACCAAACCCTGAGGGCTGACCCATGGTTTAAACGGGCGATGAAACCTAGCCCCTACGGTTTAACGGATTGGGAATTCCGATACCGATATCTAGGGCTGTGAATCCAGACGCTAGTAGATCAGGGGCAGTTCGCCCACCACATCTAAGCGCTTGAATTTGCCAATTTCCATGTAGGTTTCGGCTAGGGTATCGGCCACGGCAGGGAGAATCCAGCCCATTTGTTTGAGGGTGAAAATAGCGGTGGCGTACTTGGCCCGTTTGGATCCATCCATCACCTTAATTGCCAGTCCCAAACCGTCCCCCACTTTGCCAATGCACTGAATCCCCTCAGCACCGGATTTGCTCACCAGGTCGCCGTCGGTAAGCTCCATCAGTTTGGTATCAAAGGCATCGGGGCCGCCCACCAAGTCGGGATGGCTGGTCATGGCGCGGATAATGCGTTCCATTTCCAGGTTGTCGCCGGAGGAGAGCATGGCGAAGAGGGTGGCCATCTGGCGCAACTGCATGAAGTAGGTCGGGGCACCGCAGTCGTCATGGGCCATGATGAACTCGTCGGCGGGCATCCCTAGCAACTCGGCCATGCGGGAAAGGATCAGCTTTTGGACGGGATGGTTGCGGTCGAGGTAGCTTTCTAGGGGCCAGTTTTGCTGGTGGGAAACGGCCAACATCCCTGCATGTTTGCCGGAGCAGTTGTGCTCTAGGGGGCTTTTGCGGCCCGCCGGGGTGGGACAACGCAGGGCGGTGGAATCTAGATCCGACTGCCAGAGAATGTGAAACACCTGGCGCACCTGCTCGATGGTGCCCTGGTGGGATCCGCACATAATGGCGAGATCCTGGTCATTGAGGTTGTAGCGCTCCATCGCCCCAGCGGCGGTTACGGCTAGGGCTTGAAAGGGCTTCAGGGCCGAACGAATGAAGGTGGCCAATTCGGGATTACCCGCCACCGAAAGGTTGCGCCCCCGGGCATCGCACACCACCACATGGGCCGTATGACTGGATTCGACAATGCCCTCACGCAACAATTGCACGTCTAGCTCTTTGGTTTGGTGGCGGTTTACCCGGCTGCTGGTCATAGGGGATGCTCTGGCTGAAGGATGGAGATGGGGAGGTTATTGGCTATTGGTTACTGGTTATTGGCTATTGGTTACTGGTTATTGGGTGAGCGGCATGATTGGGGAGCGGCCCCGTCATCTTAGATCAATTGCCAGGTAATGAGCCCTAGGCTGAGCAGGGCCGCAATGGTGCCGATGGTTTTGCGAATGCGCTGCAACACGGGCTGCACTTGGTAATCCACAATCAGGCGATCACGGTTGGAGACCTCCTCCGGCTTCACCCATACCTGTCCGTCGTACCAGCCCGATTCTTCGTAGGGCACCTTGTCTTGCTTCAGGCGTCCGCCGACATGCGCCCAACCCACATAGAGCTGCATCAAGGCCAGCATGGGCAAAATCAAGGCTCCCATCGCCGCACTGAGGGTAAAGGGCAGGGGATGTTTGGCCGGAACAAAGCTTGCCGCCGCCATGGGGCCAGCCACCAGCCAGCCGACCAGCCACAAAATCACAACTGGTTTGAGATAGCCCTTCAGGTCGCGGCTACCCCAGCTATAGAACCAAGACTCGCGCACATCCTGGTATTCGTTAATCGGCTGCTGTTCCGCCGGCACCGGACATCGTTGCGCCATTCTGACCATCCAAAACCTCGTCTCTAGCCTAAACGAATTCCCCTCAATTCGGTACGTCGCTGATTGGCCCCACTCCCCTTCTAGGCAGATTAGAACGCAAATTAGAACACCGTGGATCTTCACCCTTGGGGTGCCGCGCTAGCCGCACAGACGATGGGTGACGGGAGGGAATCTGGGAGAGGGGCTAATCCTGGGAGCTATCCAAGAAATTCGGCGGATCTTATGCCTGGGCTGATAACTTAAGCCGCCCTAGGGGCTTGCTAAGCAAAGACGATTTCAACCTACCATCGTGCATCGACTACAATCTTCCCGCTGGCGTTTGGGGATCGGGTTTGGCCTAGGGCTGTTGCTGTTTGTGGGCCTCAGCAGCCAGTTTCGTAGCGACGCCAAGCTTCCGACCCTCTCGCCATTGCCCCAGGATCCCTACATCCAAGCCTATTTCAACCAAAGTCAGGCCTCGGTCTACACCGACCCCTACCGCAACATCACCCGCTACGGCGATGATCTGGAACAGGTGATCATCGATGCCATCCACAGCGCCCAAACCTCCGTGGATGTGGCGGTTCACGAGTTTACCCTGCCGCACATTGCCCAGGCTCTCAGCGAACGCCAAGCCCAGGGTGTGCGGGTGCGGGTGGTGGTGGAAAACAGCTACAGCACCCCCATGGCCCAGCGCCAAGGCAACGATTTTTCCTTTTTGGATGAGCACGAACGCAACAAGGCCACCGCGCTGTATCAGTTCGTAGACCTCAACCAAGACGGCACCCTCAGCGCCGAGGAAATCGCCCAGCGCGACGCCCTCGCCATCCTCGACCAGGCCCAAGTGCCCCGCATCGACGATACCGCCGACGGCAGCAAGGGCAGCGGCCTGATGCACCACAAGTTTATGGTGATCGATGGGCGGCGGGTGGTCACAGGTTCCGCCAACTGGACGATGAGCGACATCCACGGCGACCTTGGTACCGAAGAGAGCCGAGGTAACGCCAACGCCGTTTTGGTGATTGACAGCCCTAGCCTAGCCCAAACCTTCGCGGCAGAATTTGCCCTGCTGTGGGGCGATGGCCCTGGAAAAGCCGAGGACAGCCAGTTTGGTCTGCAAAAGCCTGCCCGTCCGGCCCAACGCGCCGCTGTGCCCGGTTCCACGGTGGAGGTGCAGTTTTCTCCCACCTCGTCCACCCAGCCCTGGGCCAACAGCGTCAATGGTCTAATCGCCAAAACCCTGGGCCAAGCCACCCAGCAGGTAAACCTGGCGCTGTTTGTGTTTTCCGAGCAGCCCATCAGCAACCAGCTCTGGACGTTGGCCCAGCGGGGGGTTCCCATCCAAACCCTGATTGATCCGGGCTTTGCCTACCGCAGTTACAGCGAAGGGCTAGATATGATGGGCCTGAGCCTGCCCGACCACCGCTGCAAAATGGATGGCGAAAACCGCCCTTGGCCCACCCCCATCACCAGCGTCGGCACGCCCACCCTGGCCGAAGGCGACAAACTGCACCACAAATTCGCCGTTGTAGATGGCCTCACGGTGATAGTTGGATCCCAAAACTGGAGCAACGCTGCCAACACCACCAACGACGAAAACCTGCTGGTGATCCGCAACCCCACCGTCGCCGCCCACTTCCAGCGCGAGTTTGACCGCCTCTACGGCACCGCCCAACTCGGCCTCACCCCCCAGCTTCAGCGGGCCATCGACAACCAGCGCTCCCAGTGTGGCCTGTAGAGTATTGCTCTCGCTATTGTGTCGTTTTTTGTCGCAATTAAACTACAGCTTAAAGCCTATGAAGAACCGTAAACAGGCTTATTTTTGGCAATCAATCATGCTAGATTAAACCTATCGAAAGACAACTGAATAACCATACAAGCCTCGCTCTCTTTCTGAGGTTTCCCCAAAGAAAAAGCAGGCTGGTGACAGGTTCACCAAACCCCAAAACCAACCTTGTTCAGTTCACTTAGAGACACTAACTTAGGCTGTTGCCGCGTTAAACATCTCGCCCTTTATGTCGGTCAAGACATCGAACTCCAAGGTTTACTCACCCCTACGTTTGTCAATTCTTTGCTTGTTTCCTATTGCTTGCTCCTTGAGATAAGTAATTCAACCTGAAACACGGACAAACTGAACCGTTGTTTTTCGCTAAATAAACTTCTAACGAAGGGTGGCCATGGCGGCTACCCTTTAGTTGTTTTTGGGATGAATTTTAGATGGGTCTTAGGGGTATTTGCAGAAGCTTGAAAAGGACTTGTCAAAAATCTATGTTGGCTTGCTATTTCTTCAATCAGTACTATGCAAAATGACCACTATTGGCTAGGGAAACTTGGCTAGGGAAATTATTTTCTGGGCAAACCCTGACTCGCTTAGTTCTTGATTGTCCCTTACCCCTAGCTCTGGTTGCCTGCCCCATCTCCCAAGTACGTCGGGCGCAGCAAAGCGGAACCGAACCCCCGCCGACATAACCATGGGTTTGGGTGGCCGAGCCTGGGGGTTTGAGGTTATGGTAAGCCTAGGTAAACTCATAATGACTTTACTTAGGTGTCCCCTGGAGTTTCCGTCGAGGGTGGTTGTCATCGCCTAGCTAGGACAATCCGGCGGGAATCAGGGAAAATGACTGACATGATGGCCCTGTAGTGATTGCCACTTCATACCCTTAACGAGCATTCTTAGCGTTCTAACTATGACAGCGACTACTGTACAAAATCCTCTGCTGATCGGATCTGGGCTACCTCCCTTCGACCGAATTGAAACCGCCCACATCGTTCCGGGCATCACGGCTTTGCTGGAGAACCTAGCGGCGGACTTTCAATCGCTGGAGACCAGCGTTTCGCCCACCTGGGAGGGTTTGGTGGAACCCCTGACCCGGATTGAAGAGCGGCTGAGCTGGAGTTGGGGCATTGTGGGGCACCTGATGGGGGTGAAAAATAGCCCCGAACTACGCGCCGCCTACGAGGAAGTGCAGCCTGCCCTGGTGCAGTTTGCCACCCAAATGGGCCAGAGCAAGCCGCTGTATGAAGCCTTTACGCAACTGCGGGCCAGTGCCGAATGGGACAGCTTTGACCCGGCTCAGCAGCGGATTGTGGAATCCTCCATTCGCGAAGCAGAACTGTCGGGCGTAGGGCTGGAGGGGGCCGATAAGGATCGCTTCAACGAGATCCAGCAGGCCCTAGCGGAACTGACCACCAAATTTTCTAGCAACGTGCTGGATGCCACCAAAGCCTTCAGCCTCACCCTCACTACCGCCGAGGAGATTGACGGCCTGCCCCCCAGTCTGCTGGCCCTGGCGGCCCAACTGGCCCGCGCTGAGGGGGAAGAGGGCGCAACCCCCGAAACTGGCCCCTGGCGGATTACCCTAGATTTCCCCTGCTATGGGCCGTTTATGCAGCACAGTCGGCGGCGGGATCTGCGGGAGAAGCTTTACCGCGCCTTTGTCACCCGTGCCTCTGAGGGCGATTTGGACAATAACCCCAACATCGAAAAAATTCTGGCCCTGCGCCACGAAATGGCGAACTTACTGGGCTATGGCACCTACGCTGACCTGAGCCTCGCCCGCAAGATGGCTCCTTCGGTAGAAGCCATTGACAAACTGATGGGCGAACTCCGCAGCGCCAGCTACGACACCGCCGTGAAGGAGTTGTCGGATCTGCAAACCTTCGCCGCCGAAAAAGGGGCCGCCGAAGCCCACGACCTCACCCACTGGGACACCGCCTTTTGGGCCGAGCGCATCCGGGAAGAAAAGTACGGCCTCAACGACGAAGAACTGCGGCCCTATTTCCCCCTGCCCCAGGTGTTGGATGGGTTGTTTGCCTTGGCGAACCGCATCTTCGACATCACCATTGCTCCCGCCGACGGCGAAGCCCCGGTGTGGCACCCCGATGTGCGCTACTTCCAGGTGCTCAATGGCGGTGGCGAACCCATCGCCCACTTTTACCTCGACCCCTACAGCCGACCCGCCGAAAAGCGCGGTGGGGCCTGGATGGACACCTGCATCAACCGGGGCAAAACCGCCGAACAGGTGCGCCTGCCCGTGGCCTACCTGGTGTGCAACCAAGCGCCCCCGGTTGATGGTAAGCCCAGCCTGATGACCTTCCGCGATGTGGAGACCCTGTTCCACGAGTTTGGCCACGGCCTGCACCACATGCTCACAAAAGTGGACTACACCGGGGCCGCAGGCATCAACAATGTGGAGTGGGATGCCGTGGAACTGCCCAGCCAGTTTATGGAGAACTGGTGCTACCACCGCGATACCCTGCTCACCCTAGCCCGCCATGTGGACACCGGGGCACCCCTGCCGGAGGATCTGTACCAGAAAATCGTTGCCGCCCGGACGTTTATGACCGGCAGCGCCATTCTGCGCCAGGTACGCTTTGGCTGGACGGACATTGAACTCCACCACCGCTACCAGCCCAACGGCGGCGAAACCGTGGCCGAAGTGAACCAGCGCATTGCGGCCCAGTCCTCCATCCTGAAGCCCTTACCGGAGGATTCCTTCCTCTGCGCCTTCACCCACATTTTTGCTGGGGGCTATGCGGCGGGCTACTACAGCTACTTCTGGGCCGAGGTGCTGAGTGCCGATGCCTTCGCGGCCTTTGAGGAGGTGGGCCTAGAGAACGAGCAGGCTGTCGTAGAAACGGGGCGTCGGTTCCGGGATACGGTGCTAGCTCTGGGCGGTAGCCGCCACCCGATGGAGGTATTCAAAGCCTTCCGAGGGCGTGAACCCAGCACCCAAGCCCTGCTGCGTCATCGGGGGTTGGTCGCCGCCTAGAACCTTCGGGTTCCTGCCCTGGGGGAAGCACGCTATACCCTAAGCTGCTCTCCCCAGGGCTGCGGCTTCTAGGCATCGCATCTCTATCCATAGGAGCCTGGGCAAACCCCTCAAGGATGGATTTTGACGCGGCCATTCTGAATGGCATCGAAGAGGCGGTTAATTTGGCGACGTTCGGCTTCATCCACGGTGCCATCGGCCAGCACTAAGGCAGACAGCGCCTGGTACTGGGTTTGGGTGATATACCGAGCTTCTAGCACTTGGCTAACCAATTCCGTAACGGGGCAATCGGGTTGGGATGGAGAGGAGGACATAGCGCAGACTGACCAGGACGACTCTGGTGTTAGCGTGCCCGTTTAGTCTCTGTTTTGAGACACAAAAGGCACAAATTGTCGCAATACAATACCCAACTGCAACACAATGGGAAAAATTCGCTACCCTAGACGGTCGTGGGGTTAGCCCAAGACGATGTTAAGGGCATTTTGCAGGGAAGGTGGCCAATGATCAGGCTCCAACAACTGAAGCGACAGCGAGTGGGGCTCATCCTCGGCGGAGTGGGGTTACTGTGGGGGCTAGGAAGTTTGGCGACGGCAGGGCTGGCGCAGGAGGTGGCTGGCTTAGTCCCAGATAAACCGACCGATCTTGCCCTGGCCGAGACGAAGCAAACCGCAGCCCAACGCTACACAAACGCCATGCTGGTGGGCTATGCAGCGGCAGAACAGGGCGACTATCACACGGCTCTGATTAACTTTCGCCGCGCCCTGGCGGCACGTCCGGGGGATCGCTACGCCCTCGCCGCCATCCGCAACATGGAATCCTACATCGCCATGCAGCGGGCTGAGGCCGCCAAACGGGCTGAAATCGCTCGTCTAGAAACCACCGTTGCCGCCGCTGTGGCCGCTAGCGACTGGGCCTGTGCCGCCGCCTCGGTGGATCGCCTCGTGGAACTGGTGCCCCCCACCTCCCCCGACCGAAGCAGACTGATCGCCTACCGGGGAGAACTGGCGGGTATGATTGCCTCGCGAGATAACCTAGATAGCTGGTCTACGGTGTGTCCGGGCGGGCAAATTTAGATCAAGTGAGACGCAATTAGCCAATTGAGGCGAACGATTCCTTGGAGTCATGTGGGCGTAAAAGATCCGTGATCCTATGACAGACGCAAACCAGGCCAATGTTTCCAAGACTGAGTTCCCCAATGGATTCCCCCATGCGGTCAGTGCTGAATGGCTAGCCGCCCACCTGAACGATCCCCAGGTGGTGGTGATAGACTGCCGCTTTTCCCTGGCCGACCCACAACTGGGTCAGCAACAATACGATGCCGGACACATCCCCGGAGCCTGGTACCTCAATTTAGATCAAGACCTCTCCAGCCCGGTACAAGCCCATGGGGGTCGTCATCCCCTGCCCGATTGGGATGCCTTCTGTCAGCGCCTCGAACAGATGGGGGTATCCTCGACTTCGCCCCAAGGCCCCACCCAGGTTGTCATTTATGATGCCTCACGGTTTGCCTTTGCCTCGCGCCTATGGTGGATGCTGAAATACCTCGGCCACGATGCCGTGGCGGTGCTGGATGGCGGCTGGAACGCATGGCAACAGGGCGGCTATGCCGTGAGCACCGAAGTTCCCGAACCCCGATCTGGCCAGTTCATCCCCCGTCCCCAGGCGGGTTGGCTTGTCGATATCGACCATGTGCGCCGCCGCAAGGATGACCCGGGGGTGCGGCTGATTGACTCCCGCGAACCGGCCCGTTACCGGGGTGAAGTGGAACCCATCGACCCCGTGGCCGGACACATTCCCGGTGCCAGCAACCAGTGTTGGCAAGAGGTATCCACCCCAGAGGGCTACCTCCTACCCGCCGCTGAACAGTCTCAACGCTGGGACAGCCTAACGGAGGCCGAAGAAACCATCGTCTACTGCGGATCGGGGGTCACCGCCTGTGTCAACTTGCTCTCCCAAGCCATGGCCGACAAGCCCTTGGCTAAACTCTACGTCGGCGGCTGGAGCGACTGGTGTTCCTACCCGATGACAACCCCAGACGCCTAATCAAACTAATCTATCAGGAGGCTAACGATACAAGGGCGGCCCAGGTACCGCGCCATAACCGCTTTTTAGTCACCGTCACGCCATCCCATGATCATTCACCAGTTGATGAGTGGGTTACCCATGATGATGCTTGCCTAATCTCAGCCCATTGAGGCAGATGCGCCCCAGGGCTGAAACCAATCGCCTAAGTTGTTGCCGTTTTTTGTCAAGCAAGGCCTATCGATTCACCCAGTTTTCTAGGCGCAATTCGGGAATGCGCTGAAACTCATCAGTATTGTTGGTTACTAGGATGAGATTCCGAGCGATGGCCTGGGCTGCAATCAGCATGTCCATTGCCCCAATAATTGAACCCTGCCGCGACAGCAAGGCTCTAAGTTGACCATAGGCTTGGGTTGCCGCTAGGTCAAAGGCCAGAATCTCCAACGGCAGTAAGAATTGCTGGAGGGCGGCTCGGTTGGCCTCGGTCTGCTGGCTTCTGTAGGCACCATACTCTAGCTCAGCCACGGTGATGGCAGAAACGCCAATGTCCAGCGGCCTATGGGTGTTGAAGCGATCTCGTACCTCTGGCGGCTTGCGTTTGATGATGTAGATGCAGATGTTGGTATCGAGCAGGTATTTCATTCAAACAACGGCTCCCGATCCTCCAAGGGCGGCTGTTCGCGGGTTGCCATAAAGTCATCCGTGAAGTGGCTGAGGCTGTCAAACAGAGGTTGCCAGGGCTGATCGGTGCTGAGCAGGACGATAGCATTACCCACTTTTTTGATGTAGACCTCTGTACCGTTGAGATGGAAAGCCGCAGGCAAAACCACAACCTGGCCATTTTCGCTTGTCAGTAATGGGGTGGTTTCCATGGCTAAACCTCTGGGCGACTTACCTCTAGGGTACTGGTTTCTCCAGGCCGGATGATCTCCTTGGGCCATTCCATCTCAACGACCCTCTCAGAGAAACCCGGTTTCTGGCCACCGCTAGGGATCTGGGCTGGGCTACCCCAAGAAACCGGGTTTCTACCCCCCGCCTACCGCCAAGCCGACCGCTCACAGGTGCGCCGCGCCAGCCGTGCGGTTTCATCGGTCTTGCTGTTGTCCACAAGGTAGGGGCGAATGCGGTTGCAGGTATAAGTCACCCAGGCTGCCCCTGGCTTCCACACTTGTCTCGCCCACAGTGTGCCATTTTCATCGAAACTGACGATAGTTTCCCCATTCGGGTTGATGCCAACAGAACTAATCGTTACCAAATGGTCTCGGAAGGGTGGCGCAATGGGACGACCCTGGCGATCCCACAGCCGCACCGCGCCATCCTTACTGCTACTGCCGATAGTATTCCCATCCGGGCTGATGGCAACAGAACTGATCCAACCCTGATGGCCCCGAAAAGGCTCTCCGATGGGCTGGCCTCGGCGATTCCACATCCGCACCGTGCCATCCTCACCGCCACTGATGATGGTCTCCCCATCCAGACTGAGAGCCACAGACCTAACCCAACCCTGATGGCCCCGAAAAGGCTCTCCGATGGGCTGGCCTCGGCGATCCCACATCCGCACCGTGCCATCCTCACCGCCACTGATGATGGTCTCCCCATCCAGACTGAGAGCCACAGAACTGATCGTTCCCGAATGACCCGGGAAGGGTGGTGCGATGGGCTGGCCTCGGCGATTCCACAACTGCACTGTGCCATCCTCACCGCCACTGATGATGGTCTCCCCATCCGGACTGAAAGCTACAGAACTGACTTGATCCTGATGACCTTTGAAGGGCTCAGCAGTAGGATGGCCTTGGCGATCCAGCATCCGCACCGTGCCATCTTCACCACCAATGACGAGGGCGTCCCCATTCGGGCTGCGTGCCTCAGGTAGAACCCAAGCTGGGCCCGATGGTGCAACGGGCTGGCCTTGGCGATCCCACAGCCGCACTGTGCCATCAGACCCTCCACTGATGATAGTTTCCCCATCTGAGCTAAGGGCCACAGACATGCCCCAACCCGAATGACCCTTGAAAGGTAGTGCAATGGGCTGGCCTTGGCGGTTCCACAGCCGTACCATGCCATCCAGACCACCACTGGCGATAGTATTGCCATCTGCACTAAGGGCCACAGACATGACCCTATCTGAATGCCCCTGAAAGGGGGGGGCAACAGGCTGGCCTTGGCGGTTCCACAGCCGTACCGTGCCATCCTCACCACCACTGACGATAGTATTACCATCCGTGCTGAGAGCTACAGACGTGACCCTATCTGAATGCCCCTGAAAGGGAGGTGCAACAGGCTGGCCTTGGCGGTTCCACAGCCGTACCATGCCATCCAGGCCACCACTGACGATAGTATTGCCATCTGCACTAAGAGGATATTTGGAAAGTAGCAATTGGCACAGAGTGACCCGGAACGCAGAAAAGGCTTCCTCGGTATTAGGCTCAGAGTAACGAACACTGTAGCTCCTTGGAAGCCATAGTTTAATTGCCTCCTTGTTAAGAGTACAGCATCCTCTCCTCATCAAGAGCGGTTTTATCATCGTGACAATGGCGGTGTAATATGAAGCCGATACAGCTTGTACCCACAAACAGGGCATAGTCAGCAATACCGTTAGCCGTTGGCCATTCGGCGATCGCCATATTCTTCCCCTTAACGGGTCTTACGCCCTTGTCATGACGCAAGTTTTGGGAAATCCAGAAACCAATAATAAATCAAGCATTCTGTGTGGTTCTTCTCGGCGG
>JBIPSI010000065.1:0-9789 GCA_044070495.1 Spirulina sp.
CTGACATAACGCCGAAAAGCATTGATATCTCGTAGGTTGGGTGGCGCGATAGCAGAACCCAACAAGCCCACCATTCGCGGCGAGTGTTGGGTTCCGCTTCGCTGCACCCAACCGACTTTGGAGATGTGTCAGGCAATCAGCCAAAAACCACCATGACAGAATCGCCAATGAACTTATCAATCGTGCCTTGATACTGAAAAACGATATCGATAATCTCCCGAAAATAGCGGTTGAGCGTGGAGAATAAATCCACCGCCGAACTTTGTTCTGCCCGACGGGTAAACCCTCGCACATCACAGAAAAAGCAGGTAACCTCTCGCCGTTCTCCTTCAATAATGCGGTCGAAGTCCGACTGATGCATCAACTTATCGACCAATTGTTGGGTGACAAAACGGCCAAACATCCCTTGAATTCGTTCGGCCCGAAAACTTTCCTGTTCCCAAAAATGTTGATTGCGTAGGAGGGGATTTTGAAGCACCGTGCGCTGATAAGTTTGAATCCCAATTGTTCCCTGTTTCACCAAATCTCTAGAGTGGTCGCGCAGGGTGAAATGCTGCTGAGATGGAGGTTGTCCTACAATACCGTGCTCCAGATAAGCGTCTACTAAGGGCTTCACCGCATCATCAATCTGCAACACCTCAAAGAGCGCACACCGGCCATACTGCCGCCCTCCGCCAACGCCACGATGCCCACAGGTTGGGCATCCTACCTCACGCCATAGATCACGGGGTTTGTCGCTGTCGGGATAAACTAGCACCGTTTCGGCGAGGGTGGCCGGGGCAAGCCGTCCACAATCGGTACAGAGGGTAGGCAAGAGCATTTGAGACAGAATGCCGACCAGGTTATCCACCAAATCTACCGTTGCATAGCCCAAGGCCCGCAAAACATAGAGCACATCTAGGCCAACAAAGGGAGTATCCAAACAGGCAAAAACCCAGTGGCCCGCCTTAGCGGCCATCATGGCGGCGGTCGAGTTGTTAAAGCCGACTAACTGATCTGTGACCAAGGCCATGCCGGGATGGGCCAAGATATATTCCTGGACAGCCTCTTCCCAAGCATCTTCAGTAGCCGTTACATACTGAACGATCCACTCTGAGGGCAGGGATAAATGGATCTGATCTAGCAAGTCTTGATCGCTGGTGAGCAGGGTGACAGGAATGCCTTGCAACCAGGCTTGCTGGGCTAAGACCAATAGCGTTGTTGTCTTTCCCGTACTCGGCTGGCCTGTCACGGTGAAAAGCCCTGGTTGACCCGCCAAGATATTGAGAACAATGGCTCTAGCTGCATCCAGGGCAATGAATTTCTCAAGGGTGAATTCAGAAAGGCTACGTTTTTCTGCCATGGGATAGTCCACTGAGGGGCATGTTTTTAGGCTGGTTGACTGACAAAAGATCCTGCGCCGGACGCGGAAACCGCGCCCCTACAAGATTTGGATAATGTAGGGGTCAGGTCTCCTGACCCTTTGGTGGATCTGGGTTCTCGCAAGTTTTGTCAGTCAACCAGGTTTTTAGAATGGCTGAATTCAATACGGCCTAACCGTGACAACCCGCACGAATCAAAGTGATCATGGTGCCGACCATCTGTGATCATCTAGCCCTAACCACCCCATGACTCGGATCAGCCAAGTTCAAGCTGAATTCATGGATAGCTGTAAAACGGTAACCGCGAGGGCCACGCACCTAGGGCTCTGCAACTGCTAGGGTGGCGGCGAGCAGAGGGGCACCAGGTCGGGTAGGCGCGGCTGGCCTTGGCGGTCGTCGAACCAGCGACAGCCCTTGTCTATTAGGGTCGATAGGTCGGCGTTGGACAGGTGCCATAGGGTGGTGTGTCCGGCACTGTCCACCGCTATAACCCGTTGGCCATCGGCGCTCAAGGTGACGGCATTCACTGCTCCGGCAAAGCCGCCCAGGGTGGCGATGGGGCGACCGTTCCAGCCCCATAGGCGTAGGGTGCGGTCGTCGCTGACGGTGGCGAGGGTTTGCCCATCGGGGCTGATGGCTAGGCCCCAAATGGGGGCGGTGTGGCCGATGAGTTCTGTGGATTGGGGCTGAAGTTGCCCTTGACGCAGGGGCCACAGGCGTCCTCGGCCATCTTCGCCCACCGTGGCCAACCAGCGGCCATCGGGGCTGAAGGCGAGGTTGTAAAGGGCGCTGCCCAGGCGAGGTAAGGTTTGTAACGGTTCACCCGCCAGCGTCCACAGATGAATGTTGCCGCCATCGTCGGCGGTGGCGAGGGTTTGGCCATCGGGGCTAAAGGCAAGGCCGTAGACTACAGCGGGGGAGACGCTGAGGCTAACCAAGGGCTGATCCCACGGCCCCTCGGTAGGCCAGAGGTGAACCCTACCGTCATCACTGGCGGTGGCGAGGGTTTGGCCATCGGGGCTAAAGGCGAGGTCGCGCAAACTGAGGTCGCTAACCTTGAAGGACTGCGGTACCTCAACACCCGGAAGCCAAATCTGCACCTCCCCGGTGCTGGTGCCCACCGCTAGGGTGCCGTTGGGGTGTTGGGCTAGGGCAAAAATCTGGGACTGGGGAATACCGAGGGGCCGATCCTCTCCAGACGGTGGAAACTCTGCCCCCGTCCAACGGCGTACAATGCCCGATGCGCCCCCCGTGGCCCAGGCGTCTGGAGGTTGCCCAGCCACCGCATAGAGGGGGTGACCATCCCCTGGCCAAACTTGAAGGGCTGGATGGGGCCAGCGCCAGAGTTTAACTAGGTTATCGTCGGAGGCGGTGACGAGGTGGCCATCGGGGCCAAAGTGCACCGCCGTAATCCGGTCTTGGTGCCCCGTTAACCGCAGGGGAGTATTGGGGGCATCGAGGTGCCAGAGGTAGAGATCCCCCGCCTGTCCAGCGGCAGCGATGGTTTGGCCCTGGGCGTCAATATCTAGCCCCCAGAGGGCATCAAAACGATCATTGGTGAGGGTTTGCAGGGCGTTCTCCCCCTCCAGCGACCAGATCATGACGGTGCCATCAATGCTGGCGCTGGCGAGGGCGGGCTGGGCGGGTTGGGGAGAACCGGGGAAAAAGGCCAGTTGGGTAATCTCGTTTTGGTGGCCTCGCCGTTCCCCCAGCAGATTGCCCTGGGCATCCCACAGGCGCACGATGCCCGAATGCCCCCCCGTGGCGAAGGTTTGGCCATCGGGGCTGAACCGCACACTACGCACCCCAGCGGCATCGGCGGCTAGGGTCTGGAGAGTTTCCCCCGATAGCGTCCAGCGTTTGACGGTGCCGTCGGCGCTGGCGGTGGCGAGGGTTTGGCCATCGGGGCTGAAATCTAGGCTGTAGATCCAGTCGGCATGGGCCGCGAACTGGCGCACCAAGGATCCCTCGGCATCCCAGATCTGCACCGTGCCGTCGTCGCTGGCGGTGGCGAAGGTTTGGCCATCGGGGTGGTAGCGCACCGTTCGCACCACATCGGATTGGCCCTCTATCCGCCGAATTTCGTTACCATCGGCGTCCCAGAGAATGGCCTGACGATCCATCCCCACGGTGACGTAGAACTGGCCATCGGGGCTGGGGGCCACGTCTAGCACATCGTCGCTGTGGCCCGCCAGTTGGTCATACTCGGCAATGCGGTCAAGGGCCTGGGTGAGGGCGTCTTGAATCCGCTGTTGCAGAACGGCTCGCCCCTGAATGAGGCGAGTGCGCTGGAACTGGTCACCCGCTTGCAGCGCCAACACCAGGGCCGGAGTAGCGGTGTTGCTGTCCTGAAACCGGGCCTGGGATTGATCTACCAATGCCTGAATCTGGCTCTGGTGTAGTTGGCGATAGGCTTGCGTGAGTAATCCACCGGTACCAATGGCCGCCACCAGGGTCAGCCCTAGCACCCCCGCCCCCGTTCGCACCAGGGTTCTGGCCCGCTGCGCCGCTGCCATCAGCCGTTGATTAGCGGTTTCTACCTGACGGCTTTTGGTAATAAAAATTCGGTGCAACTCGGCTACTGAGGGTTCCTGGGCCTCGGATTGGGCCAGCCAGTCTTCCGCCGCTTGCAGGTCTTGCCCCCGCAGCAAAAAATCGTCCTGGCGCTGGTGCTGATCCCACTCTAGGGCGCGGGTGAGAAGGCGGGTGTGGGTACGCACGTAGGGCAGGTTGAGGTTAATGGCGGTAATTAAGGTCTCAAAGGCTTCGTTAAAGTCGTCTTGTTCTCGAAACATCAGCCAGTTGTGACGGCTCAACCCCTCATGCATAAACACCGGGTTAAAGCCCTCCCGCCGCACAATCGGCACCATGCGCTTGTTGTGGCGATCCGCATGTTCCACCTCCTCACGGCACACCCGCGACTCGATGGCATCGGGGCTAATCACAAACAAAAACGTATCCGCCGCCTCAATGCCCCGCTGAATTTCCGCCCACCAGTCCGCCGTGATGGGAATATCGGCCCAGTCTACCCAGGTGGTGTAGTTGCTGCGATCCAGCGCATCATGCAGCACCCGCACAAAGCCCGCATCCTTGCGCGAGTAGGAAATAAACAGATCCGCCATCGCTTCTCCCCAGCATTGCCCTGATGGTTGGCCCCATTGTGGCTCGATTATCCCTGTTTGATTTGGATAGCCCAGGATAACCTCAGCTCGGGTTAAACCTAGGAACCCGAGCCCCCCTAGCCCCCCTTACAAAGGAGGGAACTGGATTCAAAGTCCCCCTTCATAAGGGGGATTTAGGGGGATCTCTAAGGATTTTTGGCCTGAAAGCAAGATGTGTATGAGCGGTAGCCTAGGAAGAGAATCACATCCCCTGGCCTGTGGCTCAATTCCGCCGCCCTTGAGCCGAGTCAATGTATTTGCAAAATAAATACCTTGGAAACTTATTTATACAAATAACTAATCAAAAGGTTTTGAGATTGACATTTTACAAATCTTGCCCAGTTCGGCAATCATTGACTCATCTAGTTCGTTGTCTTGACGAGGATAGAGATAAGTCATGGTTGCGCTGACGGATGTACGTCCAGGAAATCTAGGCCCGGATCGGCCCCAGGGTCGGTTAAGCCTTCAGGTTGCAGACATTGCCAATGGAACCACGGTACTGCGCTGCCTGGATTGGGATCGGGATCGCTTTGATATCGAGTTTGAGTTGCGCAACGGCACCACCTACAACTCGTTCTTAATTCGTGGAGATCGCACCACCCTAATCGACACGGCCCACGCCAAGTTTCGGGGGTTGTACCTGGCGGAGTTGCAAAACCAGGTGGATCTGTCCACCATCGACTACCTGGTGGTGAACCACACCGAACCAGACCACAGCGGATTAGTGGCGGATCTGTTGGCCTTGGCCCCCCGGATGACCGTGGTGGGGTCGAAGGTGGCGATTCAGTTTTTGCAGAATCAAATCCATCGCCCCTTTGCGGCCCAGGTGGTCAAAAGCGGAGATCGGCTGGATTTGGGGCGAGGCCACGAACTGGCCTTTATCAACGCCCCCAATCTGCACTGGCCCGACACCATCCTCACCTACGACAGCGGTACGGCGGTGCTGTATACCTGCGACGTGTTGGGGATGCACTACTGCGACGACACCCTCTACGACGAAACCCCCGCCCTGCTAGAGGCCGACTTTCAGCTTTACTACGACTGCCTAATGGGGCCAAATGCTCGGTCGGTGCTGGGGGCGCTAAAGCGCATTGAACCTTTAGATATCCAGCAGGTGGCGACGGGCCATGGCCCCCTACTGCGGCACCACATCCCCCACTGGCGCGACTGCTACCGCACCTGGAGCGAGGCCCAGGCCGAGAAAACCCCCTTTGTGGCTCTGTTTTATACCAGCGACTACGGCCACGGCGAACGGCTGGCCCAGGCGATAGGTCAGGGCATCCTCAAAACGGGACTGGCGGTGGAACTGGTGGACTTTTTGGAGGCCGACCTGGTCACCGTGCGGGAGTTGGCCACCAGCGCGGCGGGTTTGGTGGTGGGGATGCCGCCCCAGGATCGCCCGGAGTTGACCCCATTGCTGAGTACCCTTTTGGCGGCGGCCCACCCCGGTCAGACCATTGGCCTGTTTGAAACCGGCGGCGGCCAGGATGAACCGATCTTTCCCCTGCGCAACCGCTGCAAGGCGCTGAATCTCACCCTCGCCTTCGAGCCTATTTTGATTAAGGAAGACCCCACCGCCGCCACCGACAAGCGCTGCGAGGAGGCGGGCACCGACCTCGGCCAGCAGATTTCCTCCCAGGCTACGCCCAAGCGTCGTTCGGCTGCCGACCCCGACGACCTCGACCAAGCCCTAGGGCGACTGAGCACGGGCCTGTACATTCTGACCACCCAGCGAGGGGAGGTGAGCGGGGCAATGCTGGCCTCCTGGGTGACGCAGACCGGGCACTATCCACCGGGGGTCGCCATTGCCGTGGCCAAGGATCGGGCGATTGAATCGCTGCTGCACGGGGGCGATACCTTTGTGCTGAACGTGCTGGAGGAAGGCCAAAGCCAGCGGTTGATTAAGCACTTTTTGAAGCGCTTTCCCCCAGGGGCAGATCGCTTTGCTGGGGTAGCCACCCGCCCAGCCACCAACGGTTCCCCCATTTTGGCCGAGGCCCTAGCCTACCTAGAATGCACCGTCACCCATCGCCTAGAGGCCCACGACCACTGGATCGTCTGCGCCACCGCCAGGGCCGGACGGGTCGCCAAACCCCACGGCCTGACCGCCATCCACCACCGCACCAGCGGCAGCCACTACTAGGGCCAGATGTCCGTGACCTTGGCCGTAGCAACCGTAAGGATCCCCTCAATCTCCCTTTCTTGAGGAGCCTTTCACCCCCTTTCCTAAGCTACCGCTTATACATGAGTTTCTATTCCGCTGGGTTCCTAGGGTTGATCCCCCCTAGCCCCCCTTAAAAAGGGGGGAATCGGATTCAAAGTCCCCCTTTTTAAGGGGGATTTAGGGGGATCTCTAAGGACTTGTGGCACGAAAACAAGATGTGTATAAACGGTGGCCTTCCCAAGGGGGGCAGGGGGGATCAATAGATGACTCAAACCACAGCCAATCACCTTTCATCCTAAATCCAGCTTGCTTACCCCCGATATTCGTAGGCGAGGAGACCTCGCCCCTACGCAAGGTTCGACAGATTGAACATCGGGAGTATGGAATACAGATTCGGCATCAAACGCCCTTTCAAAATCGTTTTCCCTCGTTTTTTAGCAGGTTTTCCCCATGCAAACTCCCCCTAGCTCCTCCACCCGATCCTCTACCCGCTGGCTGTCCTGGCTCAATGGCAGCATCGTGGTGCGCCTTCTGGAATCGGTTCAGGACTTGATTGTGATCTCCCTCTGCATCGGGCTGTTCAGCTTTATGGTGATGCAGTTGCGCCAAATGTTTCTTTCGCTATGGCCGCCCCTCAATTTCCCAGAAGTTACCGCCGACATCCTATTCCTTTTAATTTTGGTGGAGCTTTTCCGCCTGCTGATTATCTACCTCCAGGAACACCGGGTCTCCATTGGGGTGGCGGTGGAGGTGTCTATTGTGTCGGTGCTGCGGGAAATCATTGTGCGGGGGGTGCTAGAAACGCCCTGGGTGCAGGTGGTCGCCAGTTGTTTGTTCCTGTTGGTGCTGGGGGCGCTGCTGGTGGTGCGGGCCTGGATTCCCCCCACCTTCGACGGCGTTGACCCAGAACAGGTGGTGTCCCGTCGCCATCGGTTGCGTTTTGCCCAAGATTTACCTCCCTTCACCCCCAGCCCCGCCGATGTGCACGACTAGCCAAGAACGACTAGCCAAACGAGTCTCGCTTCACGGTAGTTCTCTATTCCCCTTCACGCCATGACCTTTCCTACCCCGGTTTCTCCAGATTCAATGGCTCCAGAGACAGACCCCGCCGCCCTAGCCACGGCCACCCGCCCCCGCGATGTCCAAATCGCCGATCTCAGTGCCGGAACCTGGGTGCTGCGATCTCGCACTTGGGATCAGCTCAAATTCGAGGTGGAATACAGCCGACAGCGCGGTACAACGGCCAATTCCTACCTGATTCGCGGCGATCACAACGCTTTAATCGACCCCCCTGGCGAATCTTTTACAGCCATTTTTTTGGATGCGCTTCAGTCGCAAATTGACCTCGATACCCTGGACTATCTCATTCTCAGCCACGTCAACGCCAATCGGCTGGTAACCCTGCGGTGGCTGCAAGCCCTAGCCCCCCAGGCCCGTTTGATCTGCTCTCGACCCGCCGCCCGCTGGCTGCAAGGCACCGACCTCAACCCCACCTGGCTAACCCCGGTGCGATCTAGGGATGAGCTAGATTTGGGCCAAGGCCATCGCCTGCAATTTGTGACAGTGCCCACGCCGCGCTGGCCCGATGGGCTTTGCACCTACGACCCCGCCTCCCAAACCCTCTATAGCGACAAACTCTTTGGGGCGCACCTCTGTGCCGATGCCCTCTGGGACGATCAATGGCGACAGCTTGAGACCGACCGCCGCCACTACTTCGACTGTTTGCACCGTTCCCAAACCCGCCAAGTGGCCACCGCCCTAGACCGGTTGCAGACCTTTCCCCTCACCACCTTGGCCCCTGGCCATGGGCCGCTGGTGCGCTACAGCCTCAGCCGCCTCATGCAGGACTATGGGGAATGGTGCCAGCAGCGGGGGCCAAGGTTGCCCCAGGTAGCGCTACTCTACGCCTCGGCCTATGGCAGCACCGCCCAGCTCGCAGAAGTCCTGGCCCAGGGGTTGAAATCAGCGGAGGTAGCCGTTGACCTGGTGAATTGCGAACACACCGCACCCGCCGCCCTGCTCGACAGCCTAGCCCGCTGCGATGGGGTGATCCTCGGTTCGCCCACCCTGGCGGGCCATGCCCCGGTGCAAATGCAAACGGCCCTAGGGCTGGTGCTAGAAAACCTGCCCAAAACCAAGCCCGTCGGCGTCTTTGGCTCCTACGGCTGGAGCGGTGAGGCGGTGGATTGGCTGGCCCAACGGCTGCGGGATGCCAATTTTTCCCTAGGCTTTGAGCCGTTGCGGGTGCGCTTTAGCCCCGATACCAAAGCCCTAGCAGACTGCCACGCCGCCGCTCGCCAGTTTGCCCAGCAGCTTCGCAAACGCCAGAAACAACAGGCACCCCGTCCGGTTTTGGTGGAGGCCCAGGGAGATCGCACCCAGCAGGCCCTAGGCCGCATTGTCGGTGCCCTCTGTGTCCTCACCACCAACCCGCAAGGCACCCCAGCGGGTATGCTCACCGCCTCCGTCACCCAGGCCAGCTTTGATCCCCCCGGTCTCATGATGACGCTGCCCCAAGGCCAGATGGGATCCCTGCGTCCTGGCGCTCCCTTTGGCCTGAATATCCTCCAGGAGGGCCGCACCGTGCGCCGCTTCTTCTCCCAGCAACAACCCACCACCGCTCCCTTTGGCGACCTGCTGTTTACTCTGGGGGAAAACGGTTGCGCCCGCCTCAGCGATGCCCTGGCCTATTTAGAATGCACTGTGGCCGAGGTCTTGCCCCTGGGAGATCGCATCCTCATCTATGCCACCGTAATCCGAGGCGACCTTCTCACCAGCGGCGTACCCGCCCTCAGCCCCTAGGTTGAACCAACCCCATGACCTTGGGAACCCATGGTTCTAGGTTTCCAAGGTCATGGGAAATCGGGCCAAAGTTAGGTCGAAAATTCAGCGAAGCCGTGGACTCCCTAGTGGTCTTGCGCCTGCTTCAGCAGACATGGGCAATCAGCTAGGGAGTGAACTCCCTGGCTGCCTGACACAACGCCGAAAAGCATTATTTTTTCGTAGGTTGGGTGGCGCGATAGCAGAACCCAACAAGCCCACTATTCGCGGCGAGTGTTGGGTTCCGCTTCGCTGCACCCAACCTACTTTGGAGATGTGTCAG
>JBIPSI010000066.1:0-9300 GCA_044070495.1 Spirulina sp.
TTAGAGGACGTTTGAAAAGCCGAAGCTTGTCCCAAGTTATACCGATGAGGTCAGCCTCAGTCGTCAAAAATCCCGTAGATTTGCACCGATCTAGCGACCAATCGCACCTGAGGCAACCCTTTTCAAACGCCCTCTTAGGGAGAACTGCATGTAGGGACGAGGTCTCTTCCATTGGAGATGTGTCAGGCAATTAGGAGGAGATCTGTCACCTCCATTATCCCAATGCTAGGCATCTCCCCTTATACCTAGGTTTTTGCATACCTAGGTTTTTGCGGTGGGTCTCCAGTCTGCTTAATAAGGATAAACGTAGGGCTGGTTGAAGCCGCTGGCCTTGAAAATGTGGATGGTTTCGGTGACTTCGCCGCCCCGTCGCAGATCTAGGGTGGTGAGGGGTTCGATGGTGTCGAAGAGGGGTTGGTATTGGGCCAAAATATCGGGATCTTGAGCAAAGCGGTCGAGGGTCATATAGAGCGCATCTTGGCCCAGCCAGTCGGTTTGGTTGAACCAAAAGGCAAAGCCCCTGGGGTCTTGACTGAAGGCGGTGACGGGCACATCGCGCAGGGGGTGGATGGCCATATCGAAATAGCCGCCGAGGTAGTATTCGTTGGTGAAGATAAAGCCTACCTCTGGCAAAGTGGCCTGAAGTTGGGGATCTTCGGCGATCAGGCGGCGCAGTTGTAGGGTGTCGATTAGCTCCGTGGAGCCGTCCTGTTCGACGGGAATCAGACCGCCGAAGGGGGCGTAGCGGCTAGGTTGTTGTAGAAATCCCAGTTGCAAATGCAGCAGGGCAATCACGGAGAGGATGGCTAAAAATATCCCGGAACCCCACAGCCAGCGCTGGATGAGGCGAGGTCTACGCCGTTGCCAAAGCACCGCCTGGGCACCGAGCAGAATCAGCATCCCCCAATAGCCGGGGGCAGGCCAGGCCGGAAAAATCTGCTGCTTGCCGCCCAGCACCGTAAACAGCAGCACAATCGGCCAAGAAAGCCAAAGCACCAGCGCCAGTTGATCTCGCCCTTGGGCTTCCTGGGCATCCCAACTGGGGGAGAAAGCCATCAGAAAATGCTGCCCGGTTTGGCGCAGCGTTACCCACCACAGGGGCAGGCCAAACAGCGGGAAGAGATACACGTTCGACAGCAGCCAGTAGCCCACCATCTGCCCAAATCGAAAGGGGCTGGGTTCGTCCGTGCCGCCATCAAAGCGCATCCCCAGGTGGAAGCGGAAGGAAATCCAGTCGTGCTGGGCATTCCAATAGAGCAGCGGGAACAGAGCCAGGGCAAAGCACCCCACCGACGCCACCAGCCAGGGTGATTGAAACACCTTGCGGTAGGGCTGGCGACTGAGGCAAAACCCCACCAGCCCCAGCCCCAGAATGAAACCATGGTACTTGCTGATGCAGGCTAAGCCCACCAATCCCCCCAGCAGCGCTACTCGCCAGGTGGGGATGTAGGCGTTCCCAATCACACCATAGTGGTTTAGGCGGCGACGGTTGGGGAAAAACTCCTCCATCGCCACCCAAAGCGTGGCACTCCAAAACAGCATCAGGCCATTATCGGGCGAGGTGAGAATGCCAAAGGAGATCACAATCAGGGGGATCAAGGTGCCCAAGGCCATCGTCATTTGGCCCACCGCTGGGTTGTGCATTCGCCTTGCCGCCAGGTACAGCAGCACCAGGCTGAGGCCATACAACAGCAGCGCCCCCACCCGAATCGTCAGCGGCGAGATAATCCCCGTTGTCCACCAGCCTAGGCCCGTGGTGAGGGCCACCATCACCGGATGGTCAAAGTAGCTCCAGTTTAGGTGGCGGCTGTAGAGGTAGTAGTAGGCTTCGTCAAAACCGGGCAGCATCCAAATCGCGACGATGGTGCGATAGATGAATCCCCCGACCAGCAGCCCTAGGAGTCCACTCCGTCCTTGATCGGCCAACGCGGCCCAGTCCCGAACCGATTGTTTGTCCATCGTGCCTGCATCGGTTGAATCGACAACCCATGATGCCATAGATACCCAGCCCAACCCACCCACGAAAAACCTGGGGACAGCAATGGATTTGATAGACACCACGCCCTTGTTTTCTAAGGCTGAATTAGTTACGGTGTCAAAAATTGCTCAAAGTCACACCCGACCACATTCCCACCCGACCACCTAGCCACCTTCCCACCCAGTCACCTTCCCACCCGACCACCTTCCCACCCAGCTCTGCCGCCATCGATACCCATGAGCTACCCCCCTACGCCCCATCTCACGGCCACCTGGATTCGACAGATTGAAGAAGTGCCGGAGGCCGACTGGGATGCCCTGGCCCTGCCCCTAGCCACGCCCTTTTTAGAGTGGAACTGGCTCCACAATATGGAGCGCTCAGGCAGTGCGGTGGCCAATGCCGGGTGGCAGCCCTGTCACCTGACGCTCTGGCGTGGCAAAACCCTGGTGGGGGCCGCGCCCATGTACCTCAAGGGCCACAGCTACGGCGAATTTGTATTCGACCACCAGTGGGCGGATTTGGCGGATCGGCTGGGGGTGAACTACTACCCGAAGCTGCTGGGCATGTCGCCCTTCACTCCGGCGGAGGGCTATCAATTCCTGATCGCTCCCGACGAAGACGAGGCCCTGATCACCCGCGCCATGGTGGAGGCCATCGACGGTTTCTGTGTGCGCAACGATATTTCCGGCTGTCATTTCCTCTACGCGGATCCAACCTGGCGGGAACGCATGGCGGCCCTGGGCTTTTCCCAATGGCTGCATCACAGCTACATCTGGCAAAATCAGGGTTTTCAAGACTTTGAAGATTACCTCAATATCTTCAACGCCAACCAGCGACGGAACATCAAGCGGGAGCGCAAATCGGTAACCACGGCGGGATTGCGGATGGAGGCCATCACCGGGGAGGCCATCACCCACGCCCTCTGCGACCGCATGTACGACTACTATGCCGACACCTGCGACAAATTTGGCTGGTGGGGCAGCAAGTACCTTACCCGCAAGTTTTTTAACCTGATTCACCACAACTATCGCCACCGCATGGTGCTGTTTGCCGCCTTCAGCGAAGATGATAACGATCCAGTCGGCATGTCCTTCTGCCTGACCAAGGGAGATCGCCTCTACGGTCGCTACTGGGGGTCTAAGGTTGAGCTAAATAACCTGCATTTCAACGCCTGCTACTACGCCCCCATCGAGTGGGGCATCGCCAACGGCATCCAGACGTTTGACCCCGGCGCAGGCGGACGCCACAAAAAACGGCGCGGCTTCCCAGCCACCCCCAACTACAGCCTGCATCGCTTCTACGAACCCCGCCTCCAGGCCCTTCTAGTGCGCTACATCCAGGAAGTCAACGTCCTAGAACAGCGGGAAATGGATGCCATCAACGCTGATCTGCCCCTCAAGGGCGCTAGTTGTTAGCTAGGAGGCAGGCATCCAGGGCAGACGCACGGTAAAGGTAGTGCCTTGGCCTTGGCGGCTGGTGACGTCGATGGTGCCGTTTTGCAAATCCACAAACTGCTTGACGATGCTCAGCCCTAGCCCGGTGCCGGGGATGTTGCTGACGTTGCGGCCCCGGTGGAAGGGCTTAAACAGGTCGCGGCGGTCGCTGAGGGGAATGCCCATGCCTGCATCCTGCACCCGAAAGGTGAGGATATTTTGCCGTCGGGAGAGTTGGAGACTGATCGCCCCCGCCGCTGGCGTATAGCGTAGAGCATTGGATAGAAGATTGCCCAAAATCGACCGCAGCAGCCGTTCATCCACCTCGGCCCACAGGTGTTTTGATCGACAGGTGAACTGAATAGGATCTTGGGGACGGCGATAGTCCGGTTCCGCCAGTATCCCTTGGCAAAAGGCCACCAGATCCAGCGGCTGCGGGTTTACCTCCAGCACCTTGGCCTCAATTTTGCCGATCACCAGAATGTCGTCGATCATCTGGGTCATGCGTTCCACATTGGTGTTGATGGCCCGCAGGTAGTCGGTTTTTTCCTCCGGGCGCAGTTGGGTGTCGTAGCGGTTGAGGGAGGACACCGACAGGGCAATGGTGTTGAGGGGATTGCGAAACTCGTGGCAGACCATGGAGACAAAGCGGGATCGCATGTCGCTAAGCTGCTGGAGTTGCTGATTGGCGGCCTGCAATTCGGCGGTACGCTCCTGTACCTTTTGCTCTAGTTCCTCGTTGGCCCGCTGCAAAATTTCCTCGGCCCAGCGGCGTTGGGTAATGTCGCGAAAGGTTACCACCGTACCGATCAGCCGCCCCTCCTCATCGCGCATCGGCGTACTGATATATTCCACCGGAAAGCTGGTGCCATCCTTGCGCCAAAATACCTCGTTGGTGATGCGCCGCACGCTGCCGTCCTGAAACGCCGCATAAATGGGGCAATCCTCCCGCTGGTAGGGCTGGCCATCCTCGCGGGAATGGTGCATCACCGCGTGCATAGATTTGCCGATCAGATCCCCCACCGACCAGCCAATCATCTCCGCCGCCGCCGGGTTCACAAAGGTAACGTTACCCGCCAGATCCAGGCCATAGATCCCCTCGCCCACGGCATTGAGGATGAGGTGATGCTGGCGGCGCAAATGCTCTAGCTCTTGGCCTAGGGGGGCGGCTGCCGGAACCGTGCGGGACGGTAACCAATAGGTTTGGGTCATCGGAATTTTCGGTGAATGCAGCAACAGCAGCGCGAGAAAGCTGAATCAGGATGGGATGGGCCACGAGGGAATGTATCATCGGGCACAACAGGAAGACGGCTTAAGGTTTACTAAGGAATAGTGAAATAAACCGTTCTATCTATTTCAGATTCCGAATACTTACCTAAGCCATGAATTCAAGGTCGTTAAAAACAAGATAAATGTAGCACAGGTTACGCCTAGACCTTGAGGGGTCATAGTCTTTAGCAAGCGTTGTTCAAAACCTAGCTAGGAAGGGATGAGGAATGTGCATTCCAATAAGTAGCGAAAATGTGATCGCTGTAGGGTGTATTCCCAACGCAATGCACCATGGAGAACCATCGTCATCGATGCCCTATGGCTGTGCGGATTCCTTTATCCTTTCCGCCATACCTTTTTTATCTGCACTAGGTAGCCGTGCCGGATGACATTAGGGACATTCATGCCTGAAAAAACGATCTTAGTGATAGAAGACGAAGCCCAAACCCGAAACATTTTTTTGAAATGTCTAGAGTTTGAAGGATTTCAAGCGTTAGGAGCCAGCGATGGCACCAGCGGGGTTGCCCTAGCCCAGCGGTACCAACCCGATCTGGTCGTTTGCGACATTATGATGCCCGATATGGACGGCTACGCGGTGCTCTCTACCCTGCGTCGATCTCGCCAAACGGCAGGGATTCCGCTGATTTTTCTCACCGCCAAAGTGACCATGGCCGACCTGCGCCGAGGTATGGAGTTAGGGGCCGATGATTACCTGACTAAGCCCTGCACCGTAGAGCAATTTTTGGCCGCTATCACCACTCGCTTACAGCGGCAGGAAGAGCTTTCTGCCCTATTTGGCGGGGATGAAGAAACCTCACCAGGAAAGCGATCCCCCCAGCTTCCTAGAAATCTAAATATCCTCAACACCCCCCTTGGGAAGGGGGGCAGGGGGGATCCTATCGAGGACTCCTACAACCCAGATAACCTCGACTTTTTCCCCACCGATCCCAAGCTAGACAACGTGTTTCAGTTCATTGAGGCCCATTTCTGTCAGTCCATTAGCCTCAATGACGTGGCCCAGGCGGTGGGCTATTCGCCAGCCTATTTAACCAACCTCGTCCAAACCCATACCGGACGCTCCGTTAAACAGTGGATCATTGAGCGGCGCATGGCCCAAGCTCGGCAGTTGTTAACTGCAACCGAGCATTCTATTCGCGCCATTGCCGAGGCTTCTGGTTATGGCGACGCGGGGTATTTCACGCGGCAGTTTCGGCAATTTCACGGGACTTCCCCCCAGCTTTGGAGGCAAAAAACTGTAGCAGAAACAACACAATTAGAGCGTGAATAAGTTGGGCCAGCTCAATCGTTTTTTCAGGTATCTGTAACAGAGCTAACAAAAACAGGGGGAATTTAATGGGAGAAAATAAGTCCTAAAGAAAGTCCTATCAACACCCAAAAAACATCCCATGGGCTTTTGTGCCTCAGCTTGATAGGCTTTAAGTCAGCGAGATTTTGATTGAATTTAGAAGTCGCCGGAAACGGATCTTCTAATCAGGATGGAAGAGGTTGGTTTGAACTGAGTGATCTGAATCGACAGTTCATCGGTTATGTTTCGTTTGATGGTTGTTGGCCATGGTCATTGGCTTTGAAAATCAAGGCTAAATGATATTTTTGGGCCGATTGGGAAAAGGTTTTTGTTGCGTTCTAGTGTATCCGTCCTATGGTGATTTCAACCGTTGCAAAGTCGCTCAGTGATTGGGGTAGTCTAAGCTGTGCTACCCCTGGTTTGATGGGGCTAGGTCAACCCTGCCGCACCTGTGGCACGGTGCATTTCACCGCCGATCATTCCTCCTTTTTGCAAACCATGCCCCAAGATCCGGTGGACATGGTAGACGACCTGGTGAAGATGGGCCTCTATAAGGAGAACCAGCTTCGGGCCGCCGATGCGGTGAATGCCTACGAACTGCGAAAGGCGCTATTTCTCAAGCGGGTGGGCCAAAATGATCCGCAGCGGGAAAAGCTGATTTTGGCCCTGTGTAAGCAGGCGGGTGGGTTGGAAAACGCCTTTGCCGCCGCCTTTGGGCCTCAGGCAGGCTTGTTCTTTGCCGAATCCATTCGCAATAGTGGCGCAACCCGACGGGAATTTCTACGCAACATGGCGGTGGGCGCGGCCCTTGTTACCCTAGCCAGTTGTGCAGGCGGCGGTGGCCCTGCTACAGAGGATGCCGCTGACGCCCCGGTGGACACCAGCAGCCTTGAAAAAACCGATATTCGGGTAGGCTTTATTCCCATCACCTGCGCCACGCCGATTATCATGTCGGAGCCCCTAGGCTTCTACCAAAAGTATGGCTTCAATGCTGAAGTGGTGAAGATGCCAAGCTGGGGCGCGGTGCGCGATTCCGCCATTGCCGGGGAACTGGACGCCTACCACATGCTGGCCCCCATGCCCATCGCCATGACCCTGGGCCTCGGTTCTGCCGCCTTTGGCGTGAAGCTAGCCAGCATCGAAAACATCAACGGACAGGCGATCACCATCGCCGAGCGCCACAAGGGCAACGTCAATGGCCCCGCCGACTTCAAGGGCTTTGTGATTGGGGTGCCCTTCCCCTACTCCATGCACAACCTGCTGCTGCGCTACTACCTGGCCTCCGGTGGCCTGGATCCCGATGTGGATGTGCAGATTCGCCCGGTACCGCCCCCGGACAGCATCGCCCAGCTCATCGCTGGGGACATCGACGCCATGCTGATGCCCGATCCCTTTAACCAGCGGGCGGTCTACGAAGGGGCGGGCTACATCCATATGTTGACTAAAGAGCTATGGGACGGCCACCCCTGCTGTGCCTTCGCCGCCAGCGATACCTGGATTGATACCAACCCCAATTCCTTCCGAGCGCTGAACAAGGCCATCATCGAAGCGACGGGCTATGCCCAAGACCCGGCTAACCGCATTGAAATTGCGGCGGCGATCTCCGACCGAGCCTTCCTCAACCAGCCCACCGAAGTGGTGGAAGCGGTGCTGACTGGAAACTTTGAGGACGGCCAAGGCAACACCCTCAGCGTGCCCGACCGGATCGGCTTCGACCCCTACCCCTGGCAGAGCTTCGCCAAGTGGATTTCGTCGCAGCTCGTGCGCTGGGACTTGCAGGGGGATGGCAAAGCCGCCCAGGAACTGAACGACGACACCTTTGCCAGCGTGGGCGAGAGCATCTTTTTGACCGATCTGGCGCGGGAACTGGCCCAGGAATTGGGACAAAATCCCCCCACCGAAACGGTTCGTAAAGAGGAGCTAGCCTTTGATACCTTCGACCCCGCCGATCCTGGGGCCTATGTTAAAGCTCAGATTGAGAAGTTTGGATTTTAGGAACGGCTAAATGGGATCGGTTCTGATGCGTTGCCCTAACGCTTTGATCGCATTCGATGTCCGGCTAGATGTTCCCAAATTCAGAAAGGCGAGGAGACCGCGCCCCTACGGATTAAATTCCTGGACATTAGGAGCATTGACTTCGGACTTGATACCCATCAACGATGATCGCCCATCGACAACAATCGCTCTGAACAATAACGTGAGATCTTTACCATGGCATTGAGTCAACCAACCCCAGTGGGCCTTGCCCCCACCGTGAATAAGGATCCCTGGTGGCAAAACGAAAACCTTAAGGCAGCGGCCCTGTTTGCCCTTTCCCTGGGCATCTTTCTGCTGTTTTGGGAAATTGGTGCGAGGGCAGGATGGTTTGTGAAGGGTGTGCCCACCGCCACCGAAACTATTGGAGAATTTTGGTGGTGGGTAACCAATCCCTTTTATAACAATGGCCCCAACGATTTGGGCATTGGCTGGAACTTGCTCATCAGTCTCCGACGGGTGGCCATTGGCTACATCTTAGCTTCCCTGGTAGCCGTCCCCGTAGGGATTTTAATTGGCATGTCTCCCGTAGCCTACAAAGCCTTTAATCCCTACATTCAACTACTTAAGCCTGTATCGCCCCTGGCTTGGCTACCCCTAGGTCTTTACCTGCTGCGGGATTCCGAAAAAACCGGGATTTTCATCATTTTTATCTCCAGCATTTGGCCGACGCTGATCAACACCACCTTTGGGGTGGCTAATGTTAATCAAGACTATTTGGACGTAGCCAACACCTTGGGAGCTTCCCGCCTTCGCACCATTTGGAAGGTGATTATTCCGGCGGCTTTACCCAACATTGTGTCGGGCCTGCGCATTAGCATGGGCATCGCTTGGCTGGTGATTGTAGCGGCAGAAATGTTGTTGGGTACGGGACTAGGCTACTTTATTTGGAACGAGTGGAATAACCTTTCCATCGCCAATATTCTGGTCGCTATCTTCATTATCGGACTTGTCGGTCTATTGTTAGATAGTCTCTTTGCTGCCCTCGAAAAATTTGTTGCCTTTGGTCGAAACTCATGAGAACAGCCCCTGTGAACAGTTACCTCTCAGCGGATGCGCCCTCGCCCACGGCCCAGTTGTCGATCCGCCAAGTCTCTAAGGTGTTTCCGGGTAAGCGTGGCCTGATTAACAAACTCTCCGGCAAAACCAGCCGCGATTTTGTGGCCATCCAAGACATTAATTTGGAAATCGAACCGAATACCTTCGTGTCGATTATTGGCCCCTCCGGCTGCGGTAAATCTACCCTGCTGAACATGATCGCGGGCCTCAGCCCGATCAGC
>JBIPSI010000067.1:0-9190 GCA_044070495.1 Spirulina sp.
TATCCCACCGTCCGAAAACGAGCGAGTCGTCCTAAAAAAACGTCAAAAACCGTCGCGTAGCTCTCATATCATCTTTAAGACGTCACTATCTTCCCTTTCTGACGACAGGGGAGAAATTTGCCTTAGTCTAAACTCCAATTAGAACGTTAAAGGTTAGAACGTTATCTGAATGTCCTAGCCCAAGTGACGATAGCCATAAATCACGCTAGCCTTGCTTAGGATGGGTGCCCAAAGAGCGGGGTGGTCAACACAAGCCAGAGGCCCCAAAGCCAACCCAGGAGTTCCTAGGCGTGTTTCAGACAAACTCAAAAATTCCAGGGTTAAGGTGCACCTCAAGGTACAGCCTACATCAGAACCCTGGAATTTAGGGATGTTGCGCTACCCTAACCCTCACCCAATGCACTAGGCGGTCACGGGTTCAGCGTCCCGCTGGGGATGGATGGCTTTTTCCCCTTGCAGGGCGGAATAGAGCCGATTGAGGGCGTGCAGATAGGCGTGGGCGGAGGCCACCACAATGTCGGTGTTGGCGGCGTGGCCGGAGAACACCCGCTCCCCATGGCGAAGGCGGATGGTGACTTCGCCGAGGGCATCGATACCCGCCGTAACGGACTGCACCGAGAACTCGATTAACTGATTCTCGATGCCCACCACGCGGTTGATCGCCTTGTAGACCGCATCCACGGGGCCAGTGCCAATGGCGGCATCCATCAGTTCTTGACCATCGGGGGTACGAATGGTGACGGTGGCGGTGGGTTTGGCGCTGTCGCCGCAGGACACCTGCACCAACTCCAGGTGGAAATGTTCTGGAGCCTGCTGGGTTTCGTCGTTGACGATGGACTGAAGATCCCAGTCGGTGATCTCTTTTTTCTTGTCCGCCAGTTCTTTAAACCGCAAAAAGGCCCGGTTGAGGGACTGATCATCGAGCTCGTAGCCCAGTTCTTGCAGACGGGTGCGGAAGGCGTTGCGGCCCGAATGCTTGCCCAACACAATCTGGTTGTCCGTGAGACCAATGGAGGTGGCGTCCATGATCTCGTAGGTGAGCTTGTTCTTCAGCACGCCATCTTGGTGAATGCCGGACTCGTGGGCGAAGGCATTAGCCCCCACAATCGCCTTGTTGGGCTGCACAAACATTCCAGTCAGGTTCGACACCAGGCGCGAGGTTTTGTAGATCTGGCGGGTGTCGATGTTGGTTAGGGGCGCTTCGGATTCAGCCGGACGACCGAGGAAGGGATTGTAGTAGGAACGGCGCACATGCATGGCCATCACCAGTTCTTCTAGGGCGGCGTTGCCGGCCCGTTCGCCAATGCCGTTGATGGTGCATTCGAGCTGTCGCGCCCCATTTTTGACCGCTTCCAGGAAGTTGGCCACGGCCAAACCCAGATCGTTGTGGCCATGGACGGAAATCACCGCCTGGTCGATGTTGGGCACGTTTTCCTTAATGCCGCGAATCAGGTTGCCAAACTCGGTGGGGGTGAGGTAGCCCACGGTATCTGGGATATTCACCGTGGTGGCTCCAGCCGCAATCACCGCCTCCAGCATTGGGTAGAGAAATTCCGGGTCAGAGCGTCCAGCATCTTCGGGGGAAAATTCCACATCGTCGGTAAAGGTTTTGGCGTAGGCCACCATCTCCGGCGCAATGGCCAGCACCTCTTCCCGACTCTTGCGCAGCTTGTACTGCATGTGAATATCCGAGGTGGCGATGAAGGTGTGGATGCGACCCTTGGCGGCGGGTTTTACGGCTTCCCCGGCCCGCTCAATGTCGGCCTTCGTCGCACGGGCCAAGCCGCAGATCACCGGGCCATCGGCGGTACCCACCTCACGGGCAATCTTTTGCACGGCCTCAAAATCCCCAGGGCTGGCAAAGGGGAACCCAGCTTCAATGATGTCTACCCCCAGTCGAGCTAGCTGCCGCGCAATGATTAGCTTCTCCTCCACATTTAGGGTGGCCCCAGGAGACTGTTCGCCATCCCGCAGGGTCGTGTCGAAGATCAAAATGCGATCATCGGGCAAAATGCAATCAGGGCTAGAGGATTGGCTCATGGCAACTTCCACAAGGTAGACAATGTCGTAACACGAAAACTACAAGATACTACTTTTCGATACTACCGTAGCCCAGGGGAAAGCATCCAAGCCTTTCCAGTACTGGCTAACGTATCCTAAACAAATGTATCGATTCTAACTATTCTACTGGCAGAAAGTCGGATTCGCTACGACTTAGCCCCAAAAAATCTAATCATTCGCTGACCAACCATCGATTAAAGCTAGGAAGCATAGATCTCTTGGTAGATGGCTTCTAGGTCGCCGCGACGATAGAGGTAGCGGTTGCTGCGGCGGGAGGATCGGTATTCGCAACCTCGACGTTCCAAGTGTTCCTGAAGGTCGCGGGAGGAGTGCCCAAAGCCCTTAGCCGCCTCACCGAGGGGAATCCACTGTTGCTCTAGAAGGTGTCTCAACTGCCGATCCGACATCTCCTGGATTTGGGTTAACAGGTGTTTGGCCAGCAGCCAGCAGGCTTTGGCGTCAGCGAGGGCGCGGTGGGATTGGCCTACCTCAAAGCCAAAGTGCTGCACCAACTGGGGCAGACTGCGGGATGGCAAATCCGCCAGCAGCAGTCGCGATAAAATCACCGTACAAAATTGTTGAGCGTCGGGACGGCTGAAGCGCTCATTCATGCGGCGGTATTCCGACTGGAGGAAGCCGTAGTCAAACGCTAGGTTATGCCCTGTTAGCACTCCCTGGCTGAGGGGCGAAATCAGGTCAGGCCAGAGGTCATGGGAGGGTACCCCCGTTTCCACCATGGCGGTGGTAATGCCCGTGAGCCGCGTAATTTGGGCCGGAACCCGCACCTGGGGATTGACCAAAAAACTGTCTTCGTAGGCCACGCCTTCGGTGAGGGAAGCTTGAAGAATGCCAATTTCAATCACCCGCGAGGTGGGCGGCTTGGGGCCAGTGGTTTCCACATCAATCACCGTTAGGGTGGCCTGGGCAAGCTGGCGATAGTAGGCAATCAGGTGATCCGTCCACAGTGACGACTGGGCTGATCCCCCAACGGAAACTGGAATCATGGTGTGCGTTGCGTAGGGCTTTCCTCCAAAGTGCCACAAAAATGCAAAAGTCGGGGGCAGACAGGAAAAACCCCCAGGCCAGCCTAACCAAGCCCAGGGGCAGATGAGTCCTCAACGGGAATTTTGGAACGGGGGCTAGACTTCGCTGCCCTGGGGTTTCACCATCTGGGCAAACCGCTCCTTGGCAATCAACCATAGGAAAGGAAAGTCATCGAGTAGGTAGCGCTTCCATAGGCGCTTGGGTTCCGAGGCCAGCCGATAGAGCCACTCCAACCCAAGCTTGCTGATCAGTTCGGGGGCGCGGGGCTTGTTCCCGGCCTCAAAGTCGATGGAGGCCCCCACGGCCATAAAGATGTCAATGGACGGTAGCTGATCCTTGTATTTAGCAATCCACTTTTCCTGCTTGGGCGCACCCACCCCTACCACCAGCACGTTGGCCGAAGACTGGCGGATCAGGTCTAGGATGCGTTGGCACTCATCTTCATTTTTCTCGAAGCCAAAGGAAGGGGAATGGGCTTGCACAATAATTTCTCGACCGATGCGAGCGTTGATGCGCTCCTGGGCCTTGGCGGCAACCCCCTCGGCTCCACCGAGCAGAAAGATTTTGATCTGATCGTTGTGGCGGTGGTGGTCGCAGAACATGGGGAAGAGATCTGAGCCAGAGATTTTGGCCTTAATGGGACGCCCCAAAAACTTGGAGGCCAGCAGCAGCACTTGACTGTCGCACACTCGAAAGTCGGCCTTTTGGTAGGCGGCTACAAAGTCGGGATCCTTCTGAAGCTTCATCAGGTGATCGACGTTGGGGGTAAACACCACACCCTGCGTAAGCTGTTGCAAAAAGTCGCCGACAGAAATATTGTCGATGGGAATATTGAGAATCTCAACCCGATGGCGCAGATACTCACTCTGTTGCTTCTGAATCTCACGGGCCGTCGATTCTAGGGCCGCCCGTCGAAACTTACGATAAAGCTGCTGCACCTCTTCGGCAGAAACCCGCTGGGGAGAGACCTCGCCCACTGTTCCCGCTGCGCCAAGCTCCGCTGTATCTAGCTGAGACTCGGTGAGGTTCACCTCAGATTCAGATAATGGCTGAACAGACCGTGGCTCCATGGCGAATCCCTGACTCTTGGTAAAGGTGTAGATGGTCGGATCCCCCCAGTCTGCTCAGTGATAGGTCTTGGGAGGAAATTGAATCGGTATCCTAATCGTCTTGAATCTCAAGGCAACCGGGAACTTTTCGCATACTCGTAACCTCAACCTACATTTAGGGAAATGAGGTTGTTTTTGTGTGTGGACTGATCTTAGGTTCCTCTCCCCGCGCTCCCCTAGAAAATACGGAGGCTTCATTAAAGCTGAACAATGTTGTAAAGCTTACTTGAGGCGGCCAATGGGAAACGGCGGAAAAGGAGCTATTTCATCGGCCCATCGCCAAAGCAGCTAGGTAAAAAGCCGTATATTTTCGTAACTTTTCCAGGCGTTGCCAGTATCATGCTTGCAGCGACAGGGGCGAGTTTCTCCGGGTAGGTTTGGGCAAGGGTGTTCCTCGCAAGGCGTTTAGCCCACGGTCGGGCCGAGGCCATGGGGCCGGGGCCATGGGGCCGGGGCCATGGGGCAAGGGTTCCTGGGGATGTCAACCGAAAGGCAAGCCATCACGGGGCTATATGACCGAGCCTCAGCTGAGCCAGATACGGAGTAGTCAGAGTTTTTAATCACACAAGGGCTGTTCAACCTACGGAGATCCGGGTGTAGGCTGTAGAGGCCTACCCATCACCAGTAGGGGCGGTTACTTCTAATATGTTCCGCCTGTCAATCCGTAAATCAACTTATATACTTCTATTTGAACAGTGAGGCTAGCCATGGTAGTGCCGCTTGTTGCAATACTGCTCTGGGTCGGGTTGGTTATCCTTCTAGTGCCCTGTGCCATGCTATTTCTAGAGGCGCTCGCGGCTGTGAGCTTCCCTGCCAAGCAGTGGCCCTCTCCCCTAGGGCATCCCGGTTCTATCGTTGTGATTGTGCCCGCCCATAACGAGGAAACAGGTCTGCGGAAGACTCTGGACGGCTTGCAGTCGCAGTTGCGCCCCCAAGACGACCTTCTGGTCGTGGCTGATAACTGTACGGACAACACCGCCCAGGTGGCTCAATCCGTTGGGGTTAGGGTGATTGAACGCAGCGATACTCTCCGGCGCGGCAAGGGCTATGCCCTGGCCTACGGCCTGCAATTCCTCCAGTCGAGTCCGCCAGATATTGTGGTGTTCATGGACGCCGACTGCGATCTTGACACCCAGGGGCTGTTAGTTCTGGCGAACCATGCCCAATCGACCGGACGCCCGGTTCAGGCCAACTATTTAATCGAGCAATCGGCCCAAGGTAGTCTAAAGTCCAAGGTTTCGGCCTTTGCCATCAAGGTCAAGAACTTTGTCCGTCCCCTAGGGTTAACCCGTTTGGGTGCCCCCTGCCTGCTGACGGGCACCGGGATTGCCCTACCCTGGTCGGTCGCTAGGGCGGTGGATGTGGCCAGTGGGCACATTGCGGAGGATATGAAGTGGGGGCTAGATCTGGCGTTGGCGGGCTATCCCCCTACGTTTTTGCCGGGGGTGCAGGTCACCAGTCGGCTACCCAGCGACGACCAGGCGGCCAAGACCCAGCGCACCCGTTGGGAACACGGCCATTTGCAAATCATGAAGGAATACCTGCCTAGGTTAGGAGGCCAAAGCCTGCGCCAGGGTCGGGGGGATTTGTTAGCCCTGGGGTTAGAGATTGCCATTTTGCCGCTGTCTCTGTTGGTGATGGTGTGGGCAGGGCTGGCGGGGGCTAGCCTACTGTTTGCCCTGGTGAGTCAGGGGTGGTGGCCCTTCTTCGGATCCTTGATCACGGGCATGTTCCTCTTTGGGGCAGTGCTCCTAGCCTGGGCAAAATTTGGCCAAGGGGATATTAGCCTGCGCCAGTTGTTCACCATTCCGCTGTATGTCCTCTGGAAAATTCCCCTGTATCTAGCATTTTTAGTTCGCCCTGAAAAGCAGTGGATTCGTACCGAGCGGGATGACTAGGGGGAGGGGATCGCAGGGGGAAGGCACCTGATAAGGTAGTAATCGAGACAAGGTTTCGTTTGCTCCCTCGCCCTTGGTCACCCTATGACTCCTCCAGCCCGCGATGTTCAGATCTATCCCATTGCGGCGGGCACCACGGTGTTGCGCTGCCGCAGTTGGAACCGTCTACGCTTTGAAATTGAGTATGCTCTAGAGCGGGGGACGACCGCCAACAGCTATCTCATTCAGGGGGATCGCACGGCCCTGGTTGACCCACCGGGGGAATCTTTCAACCAGATGTTTTTGACGGCCCTAGAGCAGCACATTAACCTATACCAGGTGAATTTCATCGTGCTGGGGCACATTAACCCCAACCGGGTAGAGACCCTAAAAATTCTGCTCCAGCGGCTCCCAGAGGTGACCGTGGTGTGCTCTAACCCCGCTGCCCTCGCCCTGAGGGATCTGCTGCCGGAGGCTTCGCCCAGGGTACGGGTGATCCGCAGTGGCGACGATCAGTTAGACCTAGGCCAGGGACACTGCCTTCAGTTTGTGCCCATTCCCACCCCCCGTTACCCCGGTGGCATGGCTACCTTCGATCCCTACTCCAGCATTCTCTATACCGATAAGTTCTTTGGGGCGCACCGCTGCGGCGAAAATGTCTTTGACCTAGGCTGGAACGAGCTACTAGAGGATCGGCGCTACTATTTCGACTGTTTGTTTGCCTCCAGTGTGCGCCAGGTAACGGCAGCGCTAGATCGCATGGAGGCGTTTTCGTTTAATGTCCTATCTCCGGGCCATGGCCCCGTGGTGCAGTATAGCGCCAAGGAATTGTTTCACAGCTATCGGCAGTGGAGTCAGGCCCAAACCTCCCAGGATCTCTCGGTGGCGCTGATCTATGCCTCGGCCTACGGCAATACGGCCACCGTGGCTCAGGCCCTAGCACGGGGCATTAACAAGTCCGGCGTGGCGGTGGAATCTATCAACGCGGAACAGGCCGACCCCGCCGACATCAAAGCGGCGGTGGAAAAATCAGCAGGTTTTTTGATGGGATCCCCGACCCTAGGGGGGCACATGCCCACGCCCATGCAAACCGCCCTAGGCATCGTGTTGTCCTCCGCCTCTAAAACCCAACTGGCCGGTGTGTTTGGCTCCTTTGGCTGGAGCGGTGAGGCTATCGACATGCTGGAAAGTAAGCTCAAGGACGGCGGCTACTCCCTGGGGTTTGAGCCGATTCGGGTAAAATTCAAGCCTACCGATGTCACCCTCAAGGTCTGCGAAGAAGTGGGCACCGACTTTGCCCAGGCCCTCAAAAAAGCCAAACGGGCCAAACAACCCCGCACCCCAGCCTCTTCGGTGGAGCAGGCGGTGGGGCGACTGGTGGGTTCCCTCTGCATTGTCACCGCCCGCCAGGGGGAGGTCTCCAGCGCCATGTTGGCCTCCTGGGTGTCCCAAGCCTCCTTCACCCCCCCAGGGTTTACGGTGGCGGTGGCTAAGGATCGGGCCATTGAAACCCTGATGTACCCCGGCAACCCCTTTGTGCTGAACATTTTGGCCGAGGGTAAACACTTGGGGCCGATGAAGCACTTTCTCAAACCCTTTGCCCCTGGGGAAGACCGCTTTGCGGGCATTGAAGCCGAGCCCGCCGAAAACGGTGCCCCCATTTTGCAAGATGCCATTGCCTACCTCGAATGCACCGTGGCGGAGCGGATGGAATGCGGCGACCATTGGCTGGTTTATGCCACCGTCCAGGCTGGACGGGTGCTGGATCCAGAAGCCAAAACCGCCGTCCACTATCGCCAAACCGGGACGCACTACTAAGCCCAAAGTCTGCCTGACTCCCCCAATTCCCCAGGGGTGCCTTGCGGATCATGGGGTAGATCGGGGTATCTCTGGGTGGGCAAGGAGACCTTGCCCCTACGGTCGGGGATCGAGAACAGGGTATTTGGCTGGGGATCAGACGATCAGACGATCAGATCATCGCCGTTTCCAAGGGGGACTGGGGCGTAGGTTGGTTCTCCGGTCGTCGTTGTTCTCCTTCGCCATGGTCTTTCAGCAGTTTGGCGAGGCGACGGCGCATGATGATGCCGGGACGATCCGAGGCCATGTGTTGCTCCTCCGCCAGGGAGAGGGGCGCGTCGTAGTCGGTGCCTTCCAAGATCACCCGGTCTTCCGAGGTCACCTGACGATCAAAGGCGATGATATCGGCGGCTTTGGCCTCGGCTTCGGTGTCGTTGCGTAGGCAGAACTGCACCACCTGGGAATGTTGGTCGTCAATGGGCGTATAGGCGGTGAAAATTAGGTGAATCAGGCCGTTGGGGTACTCGATGTGCAGGGTGCGGGCAAAGGGCATATACCAGGTGCGGGTGTTGGTGCGGATGGTTTTTTCGCCCTCAATGCCCAGGTTTTTCTTTTGTAGGTCGGGGTTGAGTACCTCCAGCCAATGCCGCATCACAAAGCCAAAGTCGGTTTCGGTGACCTCATCAATCGGGGGGGGCTGGGGGTTGGCCATGTCGCCCCAGGAACTGGCATGGACAAAGTGGCCGTGGGCACTATCAAAGGAATTTTCAATCGCCCGCAGGCCGCCCACGTTCCAGGGTTCGTAGAATTCGTGGATGAACCGAAAAGCGGGGTCAGCGAACTGGGGAATCTCAGGAATCGGTTGCAGTGGATGCTCGTCTAGACACACCCACACATAGCCGTAGCGTTCTTGACACAGGTAAGACGGCACCTGATAGGTCTTGGGAATGGCGGCACCGGGATCAAGCTGGGGCACGGTGGTGCAGGTGCCCGCTGCGTCGTATTCCCAGCCGTGGTAGGGGCAGCGCACGCAGCCGTTTTTCACCATCCCCTTTGACAACTGGGCCGAACGGTGACAGCAGCGATCCGCTAGGGCCGCAGGCTTCCCCTCGCCAGCCAGCCATAGCACCAAGGGCTGCCCCATTAGGGTAAAGGACTGGGGGCCGTTGATTAGGTTATCTAAGGGAATGACGGGATACCAGAAGCGACGGAGGACGGGTTGTTGGGTGGTTAGCATGGGATTTTAGGGGGTAGGTAGGGGGAAGGTTGAAGGTTTAGGGGGTGAAGGTTGAAGGTTTAGGG
>JBIPSI010000068.1:0-8001 GCA_044070495.1 Spirulina sp.
CTTGCTGACTGACATAACGCCGAAAAGCATTGATTTCTCGTAGGTTGGGTGGCGCGATAGCAGAACCCAACAAGCCCGAAATCCTCGGCGCGTGTTGGGTTCCGCTTCGCTGCACCCAACCTACTTTGGAGATGTGTCAGGCAATCAGGTCTCGGATAGCTGGCTCCAGACTTACGTCAGAGGGCGTTTGAAAAGGGTTGCCTCAGGTGCGATGTGGACGTTCATCCACGACTACAGTCGCCGCGTCAGAGAGAAGCTAGCAGAATAGGGCGGGTTCAGCTTTTCCTCTGTCCTTTACTAAAAGGCACTACCCCATGGTTTTCTGAACCAGAGGTTCCCCTAGGCTTCTACCGCCGCGCCGACGCCCATGGCCGGGGAATCTGTCGATTCATCAGGCTGGCCTAGGGCGGCCCTGACGAACCCCAAAAACAGTGGATGGGGCGTGCTGGGACGAGATTTAAATTCGGGGTGAAACTGGCTGGCGATGAAGAAGGGATGGTTGGGCAGTTCTACAATTTCCACCAGGCGACCATCGGGGGAGGTGCCGCTAACCTGGTAGCCCGATTCGAGGAACAGGTTGCGGTAGGCATTGTTGAACTCGTAGCGGTGGCGATGGCGTTCGTAGACCACTTCTTCGCCATAGAGGCGGCTGGCCAGGGTGTTGGGGGCCAGTCGGCAGGGGTAGAGTCCTAGGCGCATGGTGCCGCCCAGATCAACCACGTCCTGTTGTTCGGGCAGTAGGCTAATGACGGGGTTCGGCGTATCGGGCTGAAACTCGGAGCTATCGGCATTGTCTAGATGGGCCACATTGCGGCCCCATTCCACCACCGAGCACTGCATCCCTAAACACAGGCCCAGGAAGGGAATACCCTGCTCTCGCACATACTGAATCGCCTGAATTTTGCCGTTTACCCCACGGGTGCCAAAGCCACCGGGCACCACCACCCCGTCCATCTGGCTGAGGTAGGTATGGGCACCGTGGGCTTCAATGTCTTCGGAGTTGACCCAGTGAATATTGAGGGCAGCCTGGTGAGCAATGGCGGCATGGCGCAGGGCCTCTACCACCGAGAGATAGGCATCGTTGAGGCTGACGTACTTACCAACAATGGCAATATCTAGGGGCTGGCTAGAGCTAGATAGCCCGTTGACGATGGTTTCCCAGGTTTCCAAATGGGGCTGACGTGGTTCCATCGCCAAAATTTTCATGGCCTGTTCCGCTAGCCCTTCCTGCTCTAGGTTGAGGGGCACTTCGTAGATGCTGCTGGCATCCTGGCAGGTGACGACGGATTCCACCGAGACATCGCAGAATTCAGAAATTTTTTCCTTCATCGCCTCCGGCAGGGGCACCTGGCAGCGGCAAACCAAAATGTCGGGCTGAATGCCGATGGAACGCAACTCCTTCACCGAGTGCTGGGTGGGTTTGGTCTTTAGTTCCCCTGCCGAGGGAATCCAGGGAATCAGCGTAACGTGCATGTACAGCACATCCTGCCGTCCCACATCCTTACGAAACTGGCGAATGGCTTCTAAAAAAGGGAGCGATTCAATGTCGCCAACGGTGCCGCCGATTTCGGTAATCACTACGTCGGGGTTGGTGTTGCGGGCCACCCGATGTACCCGATCCTTAATTTCGTTGGTGATGTGGGGGATCACCTGCACGGTGCCGCCCTGGTAGTCGCCGCGCCGCTCTCGGTTAATCACCGCCTGGTAAATCGAACCCGTGGTAACACTATTGAGCCGCGACATGGCCGTATCGGTGAAGCGCTCGTAGTGGCCTAGGTCGAGGTCGGTTTCGGCCCCGTCTTCGGTGACAAACACCTCCCCATGCTGGAAAGGACTCATGGTGCCGGGGTCTACGTTGATGTAGGGATCGAGCTTGAGGATCGACACCGAGTAGTCCCGCGACTTCAGCAGCCGACCGAGGCTAGCGGCCACAATCCCCTTACCAATACTAGAAACCACCCCACCCGTCACAAACACAAACTTGGTCATTGCTGCCAAACCCCAGACCCTTAACCCGTTAATTGTGCCACATCCCGCCAACCCCTGCCCTCCCGGCCTTTGGGTTATGCGCCAAGGCACAGCCTCCGCTAAACCCGTGGCCTTGAGGTCGATGTTTAGGGTGTTGCCATCAAACGGCCAGAAATTCCTGAATCACATCGTTGGTCAATTCTTGGGTAGGGCCATTGGCCACGATGGTGCCCCGCTGCATGGCGTAGTAATAGTCAGCCTGACGCACAAAGTGCAGGTGTTGTTCGACCAAAAGCACTGAAATCCCGGTCGTTTTAACAATTTTCTTTACCGCCGCCTCAATGTCGAGAATAATCGACGGCTGAATCCCCTCCGTGGGTTCATCCAACACCAGCAATTTGGGACGGCCCATAATGGCACGGGCGATGGCGAGCTGCTGCTGCTGCCCCCCGCTGAGGTCGCCCCCCATGCGATCCAGCATGGTTTCTAGCACCGGGAACAGCTCATAAATTTCGGCGGGCACTTCTTTAACGGGTTTGCCGCGACTGCCGAGGGCTTCTTGACCAATCAGCAAATTCTCGCGCACCGTCAACCGAGGTATCACCTCTCGCCCCTGGGGCACATAGCCAATCCCTAGCCGCGCCCGACGATCCGGCGGCTGGCTGTTCACCCCCTGACCCTCAAACCGAATTTCCCCGGTGCGGGGCCGCAGCACACCCATAATATTTTTCAGCAGGGTGGTTTTACCCACCCCATTACGGCCAATTAAACAGACCATCTGCCCCTTCGGCACGGTCATACTCACATCCCGCAGAATGTGGCTTTCGCCGTAGTAAAAGTTCAGCCCCGAAATCTCCAGCATCGGTGCCGTCAGGGGGTCTTGGTAAGTAGGAGTGGGGAGAGTGGTAGTCATATTAGGTGTATGGGTAGAGGGTGTATGGGTAGAGGGTGTATGGGTAAAGACGTGGGTAGATTTTCTGCTAGCGATTCGGAATCAGCGGTAGGCGGCGAATACGGATACGATTTGGCTCGACGGTGATGGCTGCACCTTGATCTAAATCTTCTTCACATTCAGCGACAACTATGGTTAATAGATTCATGATTTCTTGGGCGCGTAATCGCTCAATTCGAATACGAATAACTGATGGAGAAATTGCTTCATCCAGCGCTAATAATGTATGAAAGTCTGCGTCAAGAGTAGCAACCGCACGATTTTCTTCTCTCGCTGTCTGAAGAATGGCGGCATCCTCAGCCTCAGGCATTCCAATTTCGCCAACGTGTATCGTATCTATGCCTACATCGCGTAGTAAGCCCGCCGCAGATCTCGGTAGGCCCTGATCAAGCAACAGTTTCATAGCGTTTAGGCAACTCGATAATGCGATCATCTAAATAAGATGATGCAAACATGAGGGCCTGCCGAATATCTTCGTCCTCCAGTTCAGGGAATTCCTGACGCAGTTCCTCTCGGATGGGATAAATGGCTAGTAGCTCAATTACCCTACGAACAGTTAGGCGTAAGTCACGAATGCAAGGCTGGCCATTCATGCGATTAGGATTACTGGTAATGCGATCAAGGGTCATGTCCGTAATCTCCTGAGAGACTGAAAAATCAGCCTAGCAAACAACCTAAATGAGAAACCGGGTTTCTGCGTCGAGTCACCGAGACTTTCGGGCATTCTCCCACAAACTCGGTTTCTGGATAGGCTATCCCCTAGCGGCGAGTTCTTCCAGGGCAGCCGCTTCCAAACGCTGCACCGTTTCCGGGGGCAGATTCAGCAGATTCAGCAGATTCTGGTACACCACGGCTTCGGTTTGGTTGATGGTGTTGGAGCTAATCACCTCGTAGCTCAGCATTAGGGCATCTTCCCGCTGGGCGTCGGTGGTGAGTTGAGGCACCAGGTCTTCTAGAGGAATTTCCTTGGCCAGCAAATCCCGCAGATCGTCGCGCAGGGTGGCTTGTTCTTCAGGGCTGTGGGCAAATTTGCGGCTGAGGCGATCCAAAATTACCTCCTGCTGCACGTCGGCAAAGTTGTCGTCGGCCCAGGCCATCGTTGCCGCGATCCGCAGCAGCAGCATTTGTTCGGGGCTGAGGTTAGTTTCCTTGCCTAGGTAGACTTCGATCACCTTGGGGTCGTTTTGGATTTCGTCCATGGTGCCCTCGCACAGCACGGTGCCCTGGTGCAGCACGGTCACTTGACGGGCAATCTGCCGCACAAACTCCATGTCGTGCTCAATCACCACAATGGAATGGCTCTCCGCCAGGGACAGGAGCAGGTTTCCGGTTTGCTCGGTTTCTTCGTCGGTGAGGCCCGCCACGGGTTCATCCACCAACAGCAAATCGGGGGATTGGGCCACCAACATGCCAATCTCAAGCCACTGTTTTTCCCCGTGGGAGAGCAGCGCCGCCGGAATGTCGGCTTTGGCGGTGAGGCCGATGGTTTCCAAAAGGCCGCCCACAGTGCGCTTTTCGGCGGGGGGTGTTTTCTTAAACAGGGTCGAAAAGACGTTTTTGTTGCGGTTGCAAGAAAGCTCCAAATTTTCCCTAGGGCTGAGGTTGAGGTAGACCCTAGGGGTTTGGAACTTTCGGCCAATGCCTAATCGAGCAATTTCGTGTTCCTTAAATTTTCGTAGGTCTTGCCCTTTGAAGTAGGCCGCGCCCTCGGTGGGTTTGGTTTTTCCGGTGATGACATCCAAAAAGGTGGTCTTGCCTGCGCCGTTGGGGCCGATAATCACCCGCAGTTCGCCCTCATTCATCGAAAAATTGAGGTTGTTGAGGGCCTTAAATCCGTCGAAGCTGACGGTGACATCTTGGATATCGAGGACTTTGGTGCTCATTTTGAGTGGATGAGAATGGGATGGGAATGGGTGCATTGCTGGCGCGAATGCACCCTACTTTTCGGCGTATTCGGGGGTTTCGACGATTGGAGCAGGTTCGCTGCCGTCGGCGTAGGGAACATCGGTGGGAGCGAGGCCCAGGAGGTTGCTGATGGTGGGGCCAAAGGTGCTGCGGCCCCAGCCGATGATGCCGTCCGGTAGGGCGGTGACCACAATCAGGAAAAGCGCCCCCTGGAAGAACAGCCACACATCGGGAAAACGTTCGCTGAGCAGACTGCGGGCCATGTTGACCAGCACCGCACCGAGGACAGCCCCGACCAGGGTTGCCCTGCCGCCCACAGCCACCCAAATCACCATTTCAATTGAGAAGGCAATGTCCATCACCTGGGGCGAAATGATGCCGGATTGCACGGTGTAGAGTGCGCCAGCAATGCCCGCGATGGCCCCGGATACGGCAAATACCAAGACCTTAAAGGCGGTGGGATCGTAACCGGAAAAACGCACCCGGTTTTCGTCGTCGCGGATGGCCACCAACATACGGCCAAAGCGTCCACTGGTGAGCCAACGACAGAGGGCATACATAGCAATCAGGGCGACCACCGTGGTGATGTAGAAAAACATCCTCATGCCGTCGGTGCCCACCTGCTGCCCCATAAAAACGGAGGTAGAGGTTTTGAGGCCGTTAGTGCCGTTGATCAGCTTTTGCTGACCGTTGAAAAAGTTGAAAAACACCACCAAGGCGGCCTGGGTCAAAATCGAAAAATACACGCCCCGAATGCGGTTCCGAAATACCAGATAGCCCAATAACCCCGCCACAACCGCCGGGATCGTAAAAATGGCAATCAGCGTAAACGGAAACGAATTAAACGGCTGCCAAAACCAGGGGAGTTCTGTTACGCCATAGAGGCCAAAAAACTCTGGGATACGGCCTTCCGGCAACGTATTGAGTTCCAAATACATGGCGAAGGCATAGCCACCGAGGGCAAAGAAAATGCCGTGACCTAGGCTGAGTAGCCCCGTGAATCCCCAAATTAAATCAATCCCTAGGGCGACAATGGCGAGGGCTAAAAAGCGCCCCAGCAAATTGAGCCGAAACCCCGACAAAAACAGCGGCATGATCACAATCAGGATCAGCGCGATGGCGACAACGACTGCCGCTTCGATCAAAAATTTTCGCTTTTGGCTGGCCTTAACCGCAACACGCGGCTGTGTGGTTGCTTCAGACACCATCACCCTACAACTCCACGGAACGACCCTTCGGCGGGAACAGCCCAGCGGGCCGCACCTGCAAGAAGGCAATAATTAACGCAAATACCATCACCTTGGCCATGCTGGTGGTGGCAAAGAAGGTAAAGAAATCGATGGCGGGTTTGAAAAAATCCGTTGGCGGCAACATGATCGCCAGGGTGCCCGAACCAATCAGGTAGCTGGTGGTGCCAATTAACAACGCCGCCACAATGCTTCCCACCAGTTTGCCCACGCCGCCTACAACAACGACCATGAAGGCATCCACAATGTAGTTGGCCCCCAGGTTTGGCCCCACGGAACCCAGGAGCGTTACCGCGCATCCGGCGATCCCGGCCAGTCCTGATCCCAGGGCAAAGGTGAGGGCATCCACTCGGTCGGTGGGAATCCCCAGGCAAGCGCTCATACCTCGGTTTTGGGTGACGGAGCGAATCCGCAGTCCCCAGGCGGTGCCATTCAAAAACCAGTACACCGCCACCAGACAGAGAATCGTTAGGGCAATGATGAACAAACGGGCGTAGGGAAATTGCAGGGTTGTGCCCAGGGCAACGCCGCCCCGCAGCCAGCTTGGAGGGGTCACATCCACGTTACGTGCCCCAAACCAGGGCCGCGCAAACTGGGCACTGCCAGCCCCCTGAACCAACACCCAGGTGAGGGCGGCAATGGCCCCAGACAGCCCCAAAAAGAGGGGATTGGCCCAGTCCTGGATCCGATCCCAGTCGGTGTAACGGGTCAGCACCCAGCGTCCGATGAAATACAGCACCGCGAACACCACTAACCCAATCACCATGGGCCAGCTCACGCTGCGGATGAACTGGATCATAATCAAGCTCACGCCCCAGGTAGCCAGCAGGGTTTCCAGCGGTCGCCCATACAGGTAGCGAATCACCGTTCGTTCGAGAAATAACCCAATGGCCGCCGCTACCAAAAAGGCCAGGGGCAGGGCTGCAAAAATGTAAATTTCTGGGGCGATGCCGCCCATACTTTTGGCCACGTTCTGCACCACAAAGGTGGTGTAGGCCCCAAACATCATCAATTCTCCGTGGGCGAGGTTAATGACGCCCATCAGGCCAAACACAATGGCCAACCCCAAGGCCACAATCAACAGCACCGCACCAATGCTAATGCCGTTGAACAGGCCACCGATTAAGCCTTCTAACACAGTACCTACCGCTTCCATAATGCGGATCCGTCACCGCCTTCCCCTAGGAAGCCAATGCCTGACCGCTACAACAGAAGAAATCCTAGGAGGTATGGCCCATCTAGAAATGTTCATCAGCAACATTTGTTGTGATTCCCTGACTTAGGCCAGCCACCGCTCCGCCTAAGTCATCCCCTTAGCTCGACTTTATCCATTTGATCCAAAAAGGAAAGCAGCAAGCAGAATTCAGATGAGGGTCTGAGGAGCTTGCTGCCATGGAATTTATGTCGATGATGATAGCGTTTGCGCCCCTGTTTTCCCAGCGGGTATGGCCTCAAGCCCTGACCCTGGTGATGGGAGCGCTGTTGGCTCCAGGGAAACGGACGGTGAGCCAGGTGTTGCGGGTGATGGGGTTAGCTGACGAACCCCAATTTCAGCGTTATCATCGCGTGCTAAATCGGGCAGTTTGGTCATCTCGACAGGCGAGTCGCATCTTGTTGAGCCTTTTGGTGAGAACCTTTGCCGCTGATGGTGTCATCGTGATGGGTCTCGATGACACGATCGAGCGGCGGTGGGGAAAGCGGATTGCAGCGCGGGGGATCTACCGCGACCCCGTGCGTTCGAGCCAAGCGCATGTCGTCAAGACCAGTGGGTTGCGCTGGCTCAGTTTAATGCTGTTGGTGCCGATTCCCTGGGCACAGTGCGTTTGGGCCTTACCGTTTTTAACCGTACTCGCGCCGTCAGAGCGCTACAACCAACAGCAAGGGCGACGGCACAAAGCGTTAACCGATTGGGCGAGACAAATGCTGGTT
>JBIPSI010000069.1:0-7082 GCA_044070495.1 Spirulina sp.
GTCAGAGAAGGAGCCTTGACCGATGGGGTAGATCAGGAACACAGCGGTGGCAGCAGCCACAGGAGCGGAGTAGGCCACGCAGATCCAGGGGCGCATACCGAGGCGGTAGCTCAGTTCCCACTCACGACCCATGTAGCAGAAGACGCCAATGAGGAAGTGGAAGATCACCAACTGGTAGGGGCCACCGTTGTACAGCCACTCATCCAGGGAAGCCGCTTCCCAGATGGGGTAGAAGTGCAGACCGATAGCGTTAGAAGAAGGAACAACCGCACCGGAGATGATGTTGTTGCCGTACATCAGGGAGCCAGCCACGGGCTCACGGATGCCGTCGATGTCCACGGGGGGAGCAGCAACGAAAGCGATGACGTAGCAAGCGGTTGCAGCCAGGAGAGTGGGGATCATCAGTACGCCGAACCAGCCAATGTACAGGCGGTTTTCGGTGCTGGTTACCCACTGACAGAACTGCTCCCACAGGTTGGCGCTTTCGCGCCGCTGTAGAGTCGTCGTCATGATGTATTAGTCCTTGGTATTTATGGTTTCAAGGTATGCAGGCACTCACAATGTTGTTGCGATATGTAACTGCATGGCTTTACCTTAACGGAAACATAGAGTTTTGTAAACAAAATTTTCTGTAAAGTTTAAGTGTTGATTCCAGCTCGGAAAGTCCGATGGCCAAAACCCTCTAGGCACGGGCATTAGGGGCGTTAAGCACGCAGCCCTTTGGGAGGACAACCGATCCGCTCATCTCTCATAAACCGACTCGCAGCAGGGATACACCCCATCTACCGAGGGATGACAGGTGTGGACTCATCAATGATTCATAAATAGAGCGTGGCTTTCTGGTGGGCAGTGCCCCTGCCGCAGTGAGGGTTATAGGCTTTCGAGGTAGCCTAGCAGGTCGGCCATGGCTTGGGGATCGGGCTGAAACTGAGGCATTGGGGGCGTTTGGCCGCTGACAACCTGCTTAATGAGACTGACCTTTGTGCGATGGTCGGATACGCTCACCAGGGTTGGCCCCACTTCGCCGGTGGCTTCAAACCCGTGGCAGACGGCGCAATTCATTTTGAAAATGGCTTCTCCGCGCTCCAGGTTGCCCTCCAGGCTAAGTACTTCGTGAATGTAGGGATCGGAAGCTTGGACGTAGCGCACCGTTGCCCAGAGCACAAGGGCCATGATCGCAAGGGCCACTAAACCTAGAACTGCCCGCCGTAGAAGGGGGGCTAGGTCATCGGTTTGTTCGTTGAGCATTTCAGGTGCCAAGGTTTTGGATGCCAAGGTTTTAGGTGCCAAGGTAGTGGGGCGGGATGTTGCGCCTACATACATATAATGTTACGCACTTTAATGAAAATTTTTGTCAGTCCCCAGAGATTTTTAAGAATTCGAGGTGACCATTCTGACCCGCTACAATACCCCCAGCCCTGACGTTTGTAGGAGACGATGCGGTAATGTCCTCCCCAGCTAATCCAACGCCAGCCCCCTCACCCTCAGATTTTGAAACGGATCAGAGTACGCCAGATCAAGGAGAATCGTCCCCCGTGCCCCTTTCCCAGGAGCAGGCCGAGGCTATTTTGGCAGAGTTGAAAATTGTGAAGCAGCGTCTGCTTTGGGTCCTAATTATTGCGGGGTTCTTCGCCGCCCGCGCCCTCTTTTTCCACTACTAATGCCTTCTTCTCAAATGCTTCGTCCCCAGAGGGCTACCCGCCGTTTGCCGCCGCACCACAAGCATTTCTACACCAGCTCGGTGATGGAGTACATTGTGCCCGAAGCTAAGGCGGTGGCGTTTGAGAATTGGTATGGGAGGATGCGGCAAGTGGTGCGGTATCACAGTGGCTTTCTTCGGGCGGATTTGTGTACGCCGTTGAACTGTGACGACGGTGTGATTAAGTACTATTCCATCATTCACTTTGCTAGCTCTAGTCAGCTTGACCTGTGGTTGTCTTCGGAGACACGTCATCAGTTTTTTAAGGAAGGCGAATCCCTGTTCTTGGCCTACCGCTTCAAATCCTTTACGACAGGGCTGGAGGGCTGGTTTTCCCTGCATGGGGGGTCGAGTGGTAGTCTGGGACCACCCCGCTGGAAGCAGATTTTGTCGGTGGTGCTGGGGCTATATCCTACGGTGATGATTCAGGGCATGGTCTTTGGGGCCTTGGGGATCATGCAAGGGTGGCCGCTGCCCACGGCGATGCTGGTAAACAATCTGATCACCTCGACCCTACTAACCTGGGTTGTTATGCCTCGAGTGTCGAAGCTGCTCAAATTTTGGCTACGGCCTGCCTATAGCCTGACCCCTCGCCACGTCGATCTCGTAGGAGCAGTGGTTGTGTTAAGTCTTTTGGCGGCTTGCGTCGTTTTGTTTAATTGGTTACAGAAACTCAACCTGTAGAGCAAGGCATACTACGTCCTAAGGCTTTGAAAGGGTCGATCCAGAATATTTTTACCTCCACGTCCCGCTGACTGAGCCAGGACGTGCTCGTCAGGGGTAATCATCTACCCATTAGGTTCGCCGTCGCCAGCGGTTTTGATAGTTACTATCAGTGATGGATTAATCACATAAAAGCTACACAACGAATATGTATACAGCATACAATTTCACCAAGGGTCGCTTTAGCGCTTAAGCCACTATGACTCTCAAAGGTTCCGCTCTCGATTTTGTTGTTGCTTGGCATAGCCGTCTCAGGACGGTGCGGTCTCCATTCCTAGGGTTCCTAAGGTCTCCGGCGCTGATGCAGGGGGTCAGGCAGCGCTTGAGTCCGGTATGGCAAGGATCGGTAGCGTTTTTGGCCCAGGCCACCGAGCCGGAGCAGGTGCCCTATTCTAGTGTGGTGATTGAGTACACGGTTCCCCAGGAGAAAAGCTGGGCCTTTCGCAAGTGGCATCGCAGCTTGGTACACGCGGCCCAGGAGTTTCAGGGGTTTATCCGCGCAGACCGCCACCGTCCCCTCAACTGCCAGGGCGGCTTGCTGAAGTGGTACTCGGTGGTTCACTTCGAGCAACCAGAAGACCTCAACCGCTGGCTGCTGTCCTCAGAGCGTGAGACCCTGCTTAAGGTGGGACGAGATTTGTTCAAGTCCTATAAATTCAAGTCCTTTGAAACGGGGTTGGAGGGCTGGTTCTCCCACCACTCTGGCAATGAACTCACAGGGCTTGGCCCACCGGCCTGGAAGCAAATCCTGTCGGTGGTGCTGGGTCTCTATCCGGTGATTATGATCCAGGATGTGGTGATCGACTATCTGGGGCTGATGGACTCCTGGGAACCCGCTAGCGCCATGCTGGTGAAAAATTTAGTCACTACCTGCATTCTTACCCTCGTGGTGATGCCGTTGATTATGCGGGCGCTAGATTTTTGGCTGCAACCGGCCCACCGTCGGGCCTCCATGCGCATTGAAATTGTGGGGGCGACCTTTACCATTGCCGCTATGGTGGCCATGGTGTTTGTGTTTAGCGAAATTCATTAGCCTAGGGAACGGTCTAGGGAACGGCCTAGCTAAAGCAAGATGATCCTTAGCGGTTGCTGGCAGGACCCATGATCATCCAAAAGGGAACCAGAGCCGCCGTGGTTACTCTGATTACTCAAGCCTGTCTGAGTCAGGGGCTATCCTAAGCCTAGAATCACCGCCATCCCCCAGACGGCATCCTTCCCCTGCTCTCTCGATTTACTATGAATCTCTCCTCGGCATTGCAATTATCGAATCGGCAAGTTCAAATCCAGGCCCTAGGGCGTTTCCTGATTCAGGTCAGCTATGGGCTTTTGAGCTTCTACATTCCTCTTTTGTTTGTGAATCAGGTTGGGCTATCGGCCACCGCCGTTGGGTTTGCCCTCAGCCTCTGTGCCATTACTGAGGTGGGAGGACATTTCATCGGAGCTACCTTGGCAGATTCGCCCCGCTTTGGTCGCAAGGTTGTGCTTTCCTTAGCGGCCACTACCGGGGTAGCGGTGGCGCTAATTTTGATGGTGGCCCAATCCCTCTGGCTGCTGATTCTGGCTAGCATGGTGCTGGGCATTAGCTTGGGTTGCTATTGGACCGCCTCAGGGGCAGCGGTGATGGATGCCACCAGTTCTGAAGACCGCAGTCAAGCCTTTGCGGTGATGGGTGTGGCGGAATATATCGGCATTGGGATTGGGGTGCTGGGCGGAAGTGGGCTCCTGGCCTTAGTGAATGAGTCGCCCAAGCTGCTGTTTGCGGGATGTGCGGTTATGTTTGCCCTCTTTGGGCTGCTGATTCAAATGCTGATGACCAATACCTACCCCAGCCGTGCTAAGGATGAGCGATCTGATCAGGGGCTGGTGGCCGCCCTGAAGGACAAGGCGCTGCTGGTGTTTATGCTGGCTAACGTGTTTTTCACCACCTATGTGGCCCTGGTAAGCAGCACCATTCCCCTCTACTTCACCAACTTTGTCGCTGGGAATGACCCCATCCCTGGGGTCTCCGTCGGTAGCACGGCGGGCTTGTTCACCTGGTGCTACATCGGTGTGGGGGCCGTATTGCAAATTCCCACCACCAGCATCCTGACGCCCCTGCGTCGTATTTTTGTGCTAATGGGAGCGATGCTGCTGTGGGCCTTTGGCTTTACCCTGCTGTGGGTGGCGGGCACCTTTGCCGACGGTCAATTTATCTGGGCCATTGTGGCCCTTTGTTTCCTGTCCCTGGCCTCGGTGGCCTATAAGCCCTTTTTTGTGGCTACCGTGTCCGACCTAGCACCGCCAAACCTGCGAGCTACCTACGTCGCCGTTAGCTCCCAATGTTGGACCATTGGCTACTTCATTGGCCCCCTGGTTGGGGGCTGGGCGATGGATCAAGGCCCCATGATTGCCCATCGGTTTTGGCTAGTAGTTGCCCTGAGCGTGGCGATCTGTTTAGCGCTGCTGTGGACCTTTGAAGTCCTGCATACACGAGCGACGATGCAACCCGCTGAGGGCGAGGGAACGGTTTAAACGGAGAGGGAGGGATTCGAACCCTCGGAACCTTGCGGCTCATCCGATTTCAAGTCGGACGCATTCGACCACTCTGCCACCTCTCCAGGAGTGTGAATATTTCTGTTATATCACCCTTAGGAGCGTCCAGGGCCACGGAGCAATCCCTATCGTCGATCACACGAGGGCAAGCCCTAGGGCCATTTGCCCGAAAAATGTAGCCCAGCGACCAAAATCCTGTACTCTCGCCCTCGCCATGCAGCCCAACACCATGCTGTTCGATGAACCCACCAGCGCCCTCGACCCAGAAATGGTAAAGGAGGTGCTGGACGTAATGAAGGGCCTCGCGGATACGGGCATCACCATGTGCATCGTCACCCACGAAATGGGCTTTGCCCGCGAAGTAGCCGACCGAGTGCTATTCCTCGATGGCGGCTACCTAGTGGAAGATGCTCCCCCCGACGTGTTCTTCAACAGCCCCAAAAGTGACCGCGCTCAGCAGTTCCTAGAAAAGGTGCTTTAGGCTCAGAAAACGCTTTAGAGCGCTGCCAAAGCGGGTCCTAAGTTATGAGCAGGTCGATGGAATCTTAAGTAGGATGTGTTAGGCGTAGCCGTAACGCATTAAAGCCTTAGTCAGTATGGGTTAGGGCAGCGTAGCCCATGTTACGGAGTTTTACATTTAATCTGTCCCACCGACTTAGTGCCGTTAAGTTCATTTATAGAGAAAGGCTTTTTCATCGTAGCTTCACCTCTTAGTAGAATCTAATCCAGGCGATCTCATCTTATGTCACCAGGCCGATCTAGGGACTTTTTGATGAATATTATCAGTACCTGAAGAGCATTTATTCTACATTGCTTGCTCCTGATACCTATAATCAGACGTTCGATATTCGGAAGCAAGGACAGTTATAGATGCTCTTGGCCTCGCATTGAGATACCTTAGAGAATCTATAGCTCGGATCAGTAGCTGAGTGTCAGGGTACCCGGCATATCCTCAGTTGCCAAAGCATGGTCTTGCAGGGGATAATCCCTTGCCATGGAATAGTTTTGGGTTATATTGAGCTTGACTTTAACAACAGATAAACAGACCATATGGTATAGAAACCATTAACTGTTATAGGTGCTTACACTAATGATAAATATAAATAAGGCTAGAGCTGCACTTGCTGAATATATCGGTATCATCTCAGGGTTAATCAGTATTCTGAGTGTACAAGCTCTAAATTATTGTCCTGACATAGAGACTAAGCTGATCTGGACATCTGTATTCGTTTTAATTCTTATTTACTTCACAACCTACAGAGGCTTGATAAAGCGAATTCACTTATCACTCAAGATAGCCAAAAGGCATGCAAATGATGAGATTGGATGTGAATGGGTAAGTAGAAGAAGATATTTAGAGGCAAAAATTAATGCATATTTTCTTGGTGGCAGTGCAAACAAAAGTATTGTATGGCTTCAGTTTTTGTCGAGCCTGCCTTTTTTTGCAATCATATGTTTTTTCACGCCCTGGGAAACAGTATTTGATTTTCTAAATACAAATTTTCGTACGACGCACACAATTTTCTTTCAAAACGAACCACAAGAAATACCAGTAGTTTTATTTGAAAGCCCTCTTGTGAAGCTATTATTTATAGCTGCATCTTACGGCCTCATACTATTGCTTTGTGTGAAGTCTGCTGAAAATATTTTTGACGTAGAGCAGCTAGATTTGTATGATGAATAAGTCGGTGGGACAGATTAAATGTAAGACCTCGTAGGATGGTTTGTCGCAGCGTAACCCATGCTGGTCAAGGCTGTGATGCGTTACGGCTACTCCTAACTCGTTCTACTTAATATTTCGCCGACCTACTTACCGATGAGGTCAGCCTCAGCCCTCAAAAAATCCGTAGATTGAGATGGATCTGGCGACCAATCGCCCCTAAGGCATCCCTTCTAAAACGTCCTTTTAGGCTGGCAAAATCTTGTCGTGGATGCGCTAGATTCTGCCGTAACGCATCCTAAATCTGACGGGCGACAAGCATGAATTGTAATTAGTCACCGCAACAAGATGGGGCTATTGCGAATGGGACAAAAATCGTTAGAGTAAGGGGCATGACGAGTAAGCCCCCCTCAGACCTGAACCTCCCTGAGATCGACCCTGAAGAGAAAGGGGCGCGGTATTGGTACG
>JBIPSI010000070.1:0-5863 GCA_044070495.1 Spirulina sp.
CCTGACACAACGCCGAAAAGCATTATTTTTTCGTAGGTTGGGTGGCGCGATAGCAGAACCCAACAAGCCCACTATTCGCGGCGAGTGTTGGGTTCCGCTTCGCTGCACCCAACCTACTTTGGAGATGTGTCAGGCAATCAGCCCATTCACACCAGCGCATCCTAGTCCCCCTCTGCTTTGAGATACGAATCTCTTGAGGCTAAATTTAGCTTAGCGACCCAAACAATGACCCAGAAAATCATTCGATTAGGACTCATTATCCTATTTGCCTTTGCCCTTGCGCTGGCCTTTGCCCATCGTCAAACTTTAGATGCCAATAGCCTAGAAGTCTGGGTGAATCAGGCTGGAATATTCGGCCCCCTAGTCTTTATGGCGGTTTACGCCCTGGCAACGGTTTTGTTACTACCAGGTTCAGTCCTCACCTTAACTGGAGGTGCCCTATTTGGCCCAATTTGGGGCACCATTTACAACCTGACGGGGGCCGTTTTAGGGGCTACCCTGGCATTTTTGATGGCTCGTTACCTAGCAGGAGATTGGGTTGAAAAGCGCGTGGGTGGACAAATTAAACACCTCAAACAGGGCGTGGAGGCCGAGGGCTGGCGCTTTGTGGCCCTGGTGCGATTAGTGCCGCTGCTGCCCTTTAACCTGCTCAATTATGGCCTAGGTCTCACCCGCATCTCGCTAACCCATTATGTGTTGGCCTCCTACCTATTTATGCTGCCTGGAGCCATTGCTTACACCTATCTGGGCTACGCCGGACGGGAGGCCATTGCCGGAGGCGAAGGAGCCATTCAAAAGGGATTACTGGCCCTTTCTTTGTTAGCGATGGTGGCGTTTATTCCACGTTTGGTAGAGCATCTGCGTCCGCTGAAAATGATCAACACCATCGATCTCTACCATCGTTTACAGATGGGGGAATCTGTTCTGGTGATTGATGTTCGCAGTCAAGCAGACTTCTCTGGAAAACAGGGACATATTCCAGGGGCGCTAAATATTCCACTGGAGGACTTAAATCCCGATAAATTAGTCCTGCAAGTTCCTGATAAAAATCAATCGATAGTGCTGGTTTGTCGCACAGATCGAAGGTCGAGTCAGGCGGCTAAACAATTGAGCCAATTTGGCTTTACCCAGGTCAACGTGGTCAAGGGAGGAATGACGGATTGGCAGCAAAAGCGGCTTCCCATTTATATTGACTTAAATGCTCGTTAAAAATCGTATTAACCTAGGAGATAACCACCATGATTGAAGACACACTACTAACCCAAGAACCGCTGATCCGTTCTGGTTTCTTCTTCGGCAGCTTAGGACTCATGGCCCTTTGGGAACGGCTGGCTCCTAGTCGTCGCCTATCGGTTTCTAAATCGCTAAGGTGGGGCAGTAACTTAGGTTTAGTTGTCTTAAATACGGTATTATTGCGGGTCTTTTTTCCCCTTGCGGCGGTGGGGTTTGCAGACATTGCTGCCGAGCAGGGATGGGGTTTATTTAACGTGCTAACCCTTCCTAGTGGGTTGGTGATCCTGCTGTCGGTAATGGCGCTAGATTTGGCGGTTTACTGGCAACATGTGATGTTCCATGCCTTGCCCACCCTATGGCGACTGCATAAGGTTCACCATGCCGACCGAGATTTTGATGTCACCACCGGATTGCGATTTCACCCTATCGAAATATTTCTGTCCATGGGCATCAAAATAGCGGCCATCGCCTTGCTCGGTGCGCCCCCGGTGGCGGTGCTGATTTTTGAGGTTTTGCTCAACGCTACGGCGATGTTTAACCACGGCAATGTGAGTTTGCCCCGTTCCGTAGACCGACCCTTGCGCTGGTTTGTGGTTACCCCTGATATGCACCGGGTTCATCATTCGATTATTGTCCGAGAGACCAACAGTAACTATGGGTTTAACTTACCTTGGTGGGACTATCTGTTTGACACCTACCGCGCCCGCCCCGCCAAGGGAAATGATGGCATGACCATTGGCCTAGGGGAATATCAAGATACCTTGCGGGTTGCCCAACTTCCCTGGATGCTGTGGCTACCATTTAAATGGTAGTTGCAGAAAAACACGATGAGCCTGCGATCTTGGATGGCTTCGATAGCGGGGCTGGGGCTAGTTTCCCTGATAACAGTTCCGGCGGCCCAGGCGGTTAACCCTGTGCATCTCACGCGACTATTGGCCACCCGTCGCTGCGAACGGTGCCGTTTGAGTGAGGCTGATCTTAAGGATGCCTTTTTGCAGCAGGCCAACCTGAGTGGGGCCAATTTGCAGCGGGCTAATCTAAACGGGGCCGACCTGCGAGATGCGTTTTTGTTGGGGGCTGATCTACGGGGGGCCGACCTACGCAACGCCAATCTAGAAGGGGCCAATCTGATGGGTGCCCAACTGGATGGGGCGCGACTGCATCAGGCGAGGGTGAGTGATCGCACTCTTCTGGAATCCCGCTGGCGACTCGTGCGAGATTTGGTGACCGATGGGGTAGGTGACCGAGATTTGCGCGAAGCCGATCTGCGAGGGGCCAACCTAGACGGCGTAGACCTGCGCGGTATTGATCTAACCGGGGCAAACCTGGAGGGCGCTACCCTTGAAGGGGCGTTTTTATCCGGCACCCGCATGACCCAGGCCAATTTGGCCGACAGCAGTTTCTTTTTAGCGGATCTGCGTCGGAGTCAACTCAATCAAGCCGACCTGACTGATGCTAGTCTGCGGGCTGCCGATGTGCGCTACGGCAACCTCCAAAACAGCACCTTAACCGATAGTGACCTAGGGCTGTCCTATCTGGCCCTGGCGAACCTGTCGAATAGCCAACTTACCAACGCTAACCTTTCCCAGGCAGAGATGGCGGGAGCGGATCTGCGGAACAGCGATTTAGCCGGAGCTAACCTTTATGTGGCCAACCTGCGACAGACCCTACTGGAGGGAGCCAATTTAGACGGAACCAACCTGGAGGGCACAGAACTCACGGGGGCCGATCTCAGCTTGGCCGACCTTCAGCGAAGCGCCCTGGCCGGAATTCGACTGCAAGACGCGGATCTCATCGGCATAGACCTCAGCCGCCGCAACCTGCGCGGAGCCGACCTCAGCAACACCAACCTCAGCTACGCCGATCTCTCTAGAGCCAACCTGCAAGGAGCTAACCTCAGCGGCACCAACTTTGGCAATGCCAACCTGCAAGGGGTCAACCTCTCCGAAGCCAACCTGCAAGGAGCCAACCTATCGTGGGCTAATCTGCAAGGGGCCAACCTGCGGGATGCTAATCTAATGGAAGCCAATCTACGACAGGCCAACCTAGAACAAGCCAATCTCTCCCGTGCCAACCTCTACAGCAGCACCATCGAGGGACTGATTCTAGGACGAGCCAACCTCTGTGAGGCCATCATGCCCAACGGCCAAGTCCACCCCTGTCGATAGGCCCAAGAAGGGCAAAATTTAGTCCAAATTTAGTCCGTATCGAAAATCTCCTTACAAAAACCCTTATTTCAAGAGCATTTCACCAAATTGATTGTTTGCGGTACCCGCAACTACTCAAAAATCCTCTCCAAGCTTGCGGAATGTGATGTCAGGCATATTCTGTCCGAATCGGACAGAATATGCCTGACAAAGCGTGTGGACAAAATATGCCTGACAAAGTTCTGCTATTACTGCTGCGAAAGCCAGCCCTCTATTATATCCGTCGTGCCATAGTTGGAGGCCAGCACTTTCTGGAATAGTTGGAGGCCAGCACTTTCTGGAGAGTTGGGGGTCTCTTTTGCTTGCCGGGTTCAAGCTTGCTCCACCGCGTAAGCAAATCGCCTATGGTGTCAGCTTTCCACGCTTCCTCTATGGTTGGGCTGTAGGGGTGTGTATCCTCTGCATCAAACTCAATGCCGCACCTGCCACATTGACCAGGTTGAGACCAAAATTTAAGGACTGGCTGCCTGGAGGTGCACCAGTAGCAGGATGATCGTAACCGCCTGTTATGGCGACGGCATACACAGACATCGCGGAAAGACCAAATCAGTAAATCGTATACTGGTTGCCCAGCACTCCTTTGCTCCTGGTAGCAATCTGGGCACCAGGCAAGCTGTAGGCGTAAGACCGAGTCCCGCTTCACGTAACCTTTGAGGGGAAGTGTCGTAAGTAGATAGAGATCTTGCCGCTTGGTTAGCTCCCCTAACGCAGATACGGTTGCTTCGGTTTCTTTGGACATATCCAGCCATTTACCGATATGGACATGGGCAGAAGTAAGATTACCTAAGTCGGCTCTGTCTACTTTACATAGACTTCTTCGAGATGGAGTATCTTTCCATGCAGAGCCAATTAGAGGATGAACAAACTGGTAGATCAGGACACATACATCGATACAGTGAGCTTCTGCTAAACGCATAGCATAGCTTGCTAAGCTCTCACAGTATGGGGAACCCATACCTTCTGGTTGCAGAGAAAAGAGTTTACTAGGCGCTGGAATATTAAAGCTTTGCATTGCTAAAACTCGATAAATTAAATCCGTTATCCACTAGGGTTGAATGAAATGCCTAGCTGGCATTTTTGTCATCACCAATTTTTCGGCGTTTGGGTTTGGGTTCTCCTACTCGTCGGGATATAGGAGGCTTAGCTATAGGGGGTTCACTGCTTACTTCGGGTTTTAAGTCGGTTATTAGGTCAAGTCCCAAATCAATACGAACCGACATTCCGCAGGTTGACAGGGGTTAATTTAGGAGGTAGTAGTAGCGGCAGGCCGGAAAGCCCATGAGGCGAATGATTTTGCAGCGTTCATCCGAGAGGTTGCTGACCTGCTGGGATGAGCCGATAGAGACCAAGTGCATGGCCTGAAACTTCTGCAAAATCCAGCGAAAGGTGGGCGTGCGGGTGGGGCGTTGCTTTTGGTCGAGCACGGTGTCATTGGCTTGGGCGAGTTGCGCTCTGAGTTGGCGCTGGCCGAGACTGTAGACCAGCAGGGTCAAGGCCATGATGAGGGCGAGGGCTTCCACCCGCTGAGGCTTTTTGACAAAGACACTGCTGGTGAAGTCGATACCCCTCCACCTCACAGGGTCGCTCGGTCAGTGCGTCGGGGGCGCTATCCACCAGGGTTTGAGCGGCCTTGAGCGTCATCGGCACTCGGCTTAGCCAGGGCAACTCCCCGACTGCTTTCAGGTTTGGCGCGCTGTAAAACGCGGCATCAGCCACTATTAACGCGGGCGTCTCCCACTGCTCAGCAAAGGCGGTCATCAGCCCCGCAAAGGTTTGGCTATCGGTTTCATTCCCGCTGCCCACCTTCAACCACACCGGGATGCCGCCGTCGGCACTACAGATCAAGTTGACTAAAAATTGCTTCAATTCCGGGCGATGGTCTCGCGAATAGCCCCGACAGATCTCAATCGACTGGGGGAGGTCAGCCTCCGATGCGGTCTCCGTCCCGGTCTCGGAGGCATACTCTCCATCGAGGGCAAAGGAGGTCGAGTCCAGATGGCACTGGGACACACTCACCCCAAAACGGCTCACCGCCTGCATCGCCGCTTTGAGAAAAAACAGCGTCGTCCCGGACTCAAACAACTGATCTAGCACCCGACCCAACCGGTCATCGTTCAGGTGTGCGGCGGTCACTCCCGGGCCTAGCAGATGCTCCACCGGTTTGCCCTCGAAAAACTCGCTAAACAGGTACAGCGGCGCGCTGACAAACCCCAACCCATTCAAAATCATGGCTTTCACCACTTGCCCTGGGCTGATGTGGTTCAGCGGATGGGGAGCCAGAACCCTGACTGCCTGACACATCTTTATGCCGCCTCCACAGGGGGTAGCTGACAGCGCATGGATTGGATCCTAGAGAACCAGATTTGGTCATAATATCGGGCTTCTGCCTTTTTAGAGGCAAAACAAGGTTCAGGGTCAACCGT
>JBIPSI010000071.1:0-5217 GCA_044070495.1 Spirulina sp.
GCCTCGTCGGTCAACGCTGGCGTAGGAGATACTGAAGAAGGGCAGGTTGTCATGGCTTTTCATCCAATTCGTCTAGCCTGACCCTACCCCTTTTCTACGGATTCAGCCCCTGTCTCGATGCTTTGTGATCTACTGATCCTACTTAATTGGCAAACCCTTGGTGCTGTTTATCCCCGTAAACAGTCGGCCTAGGTTCTACACCAAACTAGCGGTCATTAACCGCAAATTCCAGCCGCCCAAACCCGAAATTGAAGTCTGGGATACGCCCCTTCAGCCCCACGGGAGGGATCCCCTGGAGGTCGCCGCTACCCTATCCATTACTCGTTTGGCCGATGGTACGATATCGGGCTTACGTTGGTTGCTGCGCGATATTACCCGCGAGAACGAGATCCTGGCCCAAATCCAGCGACAGGCCTTTTACGATCCCCTCACCAATCTGCCCAACCGTGCATTCTTTGATATGCATCTGACGAAATCCCTCGCCCAGGCCACCCGTCAGGGGCAGCAACTAGCGATTGTTTTTATCGACCTTGACGGATTTAAAGCCATTAATGACTCCCTCGGCCATGCCATGGGCGATCTGATTCTGAAAGCCACGGCTAACCGGCTGGCCCAAGGTTTGCGGGAAGAAGATGTGTTGGTGCGCTGGGGCGGTGATGAATTTGCCCTCATTCTCTACCCCGTTGAAAGCCTAGAGTCTATCACTCAGGTTTGTGATCGGGTGCAGACGAACCTCCAACCGATCTTTCCCATCCATAGCCAGCAGATCACGATCCGCAGCAGCATGGGGGTCGCCCTATTTCCCCACCATGGCAACGATGCCACTAGCCTCATGCGCCAAGCCGATCAGGCCCTATATCGGGCTAAGGCCACCGGACGCAATACCTACGATTTTGATGCATCTCCCGTGGAGCCTCAACCCTAACCACCTGCCTAGCCTGAGTTCGGGATCAGCCAAGGACTGCAATCGTTAGAAACCTGCTTTCGACTTGCGCTCTAGCCCACCCTTACGGGAAGCAAGCTACACCCTAAATTCCTCTCAGAGGGGACTTTGAACCTTCTAGCTCCCCTCTCCTCTCTGGGAGAGGGGCTGGGGGTGAGGGCTGCCAGGGGATCTGGCCACGATGTCTAACCCGAACTGAGGTTACCCATAAAAAGCTGCCCACAAAAAAGGAGCACCCTAGGGCGCTCCTGACTTGTGATTCTGTCCGCAGACAAACTTATCGGCTTAGGGCTTAACCTACGACAGCCATTCCAGGGTTGCCTCTTCCTTTGTGTTGGTACGGCGGTCGAGGGTTTCCCGGTCGAAGGTCATGTGGATGGTGCGGGTTTGTTCGCCATCGGCGGCCACGGCCATGATCGGGAAGTCGAGGTTGCCGTCCTGGAAGGACATCTGGAACCGGAAGGTGCCGTCGGGGTTGAGCTTGATCGGCTTGCCGCCAATGGTGACGGTGGCGTCGGGTTCCGTTGCGCCGTAGACGATCAGTTCGGCATCGGCAATCAGCCAGAACTGGCGGGGCCGGATCGGTGGCGCGGAGGCCGAGAAGCCCAACCCAACGCCCGACATGGTGAGGCCCGACATGGTGAGGGGATAGCCCGACATGGTGGGCACCGATCCCATGGGCACCTCTGCGGTGGCCCACAGCCCCGCCCCAGAGGGGAAGACGTAGGAACTCATCACCTGACCCGCCACCAGGGAACCGGGCACATGCTGGATGGAACCTGCCATGTGAACCGCGCCACCCACCTGTTGGATAGAACCCGCGACATGCTGCACCGAACCTGCCACATGTTGCACCGAACCCGCCACATGCTGGCCGGAACCGGGGACGTGCTGCATGGAGCCGTAGAGGGAACCCGCCACCCGCTGGGCCTCGTTATCTTTGGCCATGGCATACATGTGGTCGTAGATGCCCTGGGCGGCTCCGGTGCGGCTGGGGTGGCGCAGGGTCATTAGGGTCTTGCCGCGCAAATCGGCCTGCCAATCCACACTGATGAAATGGTCTTCGATCCAGTCGGAGGGGTAGACCGGGGGAATGTGGACGGGCAGAGAGCGGGCCAGCACCAGCCAGCGGCCATCGTTGCAGAGGTAGCCAATTTCCGCCACGTAGTCGCGGTCGCTAACCGGAATCGGCAGGTACCAATCCCGCGCCATTTCGTCGCATTCGTACTGTTGCAGGCTGTGGGGCGCTTGGTAGGTGAGGTCAACATCGGTGACATCGTAGAACCGCAGGGCCAAACGAACGCCCCCCTGCCGCCGTAGATCGTCTTTCTGTTCTGCCGGGATATCCCAATAGGCGTAGGCCCACTGGGGGTCGCGGGGCATCAGCACAATGCGGCTCTCGCCATAGCCGCTGGGCAGGTCGGGTAGCCCCTCATCTACCGAAGTGAGCGCCTCCAAAGGGGGCAGATCAGGGGCCATGTACTTTGACGCTTCAACCTGGGTTTGAGCTGCCGCAGCGGAGGTTACCACACTGGGGGCCGGAATTTGCCCCCGCTGGGCATCAATGCTACGAATAGCATCGATTAGCTCGGTCTTGCGCATCCGGCTATAGCGAGACACCTCATATTCGCTAGCAACCTTGCGGAGTTGCCGCAGGGTCATGTCTTCTAAGGGAGGGCGTTGCTGGGACATAGGCCAATTTTCTCCTTAGGAAATTTATAAAAATCGAGGTTATCGCCGATTTCAAGACCTCACCCTTCACCCAAAACGATGACCCTTGCAGGTTCCCTCGTAGCGGTGCTTGGGGATCAAGACTTGCCGGTAACTATGACAAAAAAGAAACCGGGGATCAACCCTGTATCAAGGCTTTTTACAGCTTCCTAGCGACAGAATCAGGCTTTGGGGATCAATTTTGTCAAGAAAACCTGACATTATGATCCCCATAGGCACAATTACGTCAGAGTTTCACAACATTTTGATCTCCATTCGCATCAACACCAAGGCCCAAGGGGCACCTTTGACCGGGCTGGCCTCGCCCATCCCCACGGGTTAGAGGGAAGGTATATGCTGGTTGAGGTTTGTTGCGGTGGTCTATGCAGCCAGAATCCACAGAGACGATGGATCAGGTTTTGACGGATGAGGTGGCCTCAGAGGCCGCTTCTCCAGGAACGGGGCGGGGGGTGATTAGTCGCCTATTGCCGCCTGCCATTCGGCTGTGGCTGCACACCCAACTCGATCACCTAGAGGGGCTGGAGTTTCGCCTAGAGGGCAAGGATCGGCAAATTTTGTCGGGCCATATTCCCCAGGTCAGCCTGTCGGCCCAGCAGGCGGTGTATCGGGGCCTGCACGTTAGCCAAGCGGCGGTGGCGGCGAAGGAAATCCGCGTCAACCTAGGCCAGGTGGTGCGGGGCAAACCTCTGCGGTTGCTGCAAGCCTTCCCGGTCGAAGGGCGGGTCTACCTCAGTACCGAGGATGTGCGGGCCTCGCTCCATGCGCCGTTGCTAGAGCAGGGATTGCAGGACGTGTTTCAACGCTGGGCACAGACCTCCCAGGAGGCCACCGCCGAGGGCAATGTGCTGGAACATTTGACCACCCTGCCCCCCGCCACCCAACTCACCGATATTGCCCTCGGCGATGGCACCCTCACCCTCACCTGGGTGCTGAAGGCCGACCAGCAACTCCGGCTCTGTACCCACCTCACTATGCAGGAGGGACGCTATTTGTCTTTAGGGCAAACGGAAGTTCAGGGGGGCCAGGGGGGAACCTGGTCGGCCCCCACGCCCTTAGACGATGTGGTGATGGACTTGGGCGCTGAGGCCCAGATTCACCATCTCGCCGTGACCCCCCAAGCCATTGAAATGGAAGGCATGGTGCGGGTTATCCCCTAACCGTAGGCTACCGCTTATACACAAGTCTTTATTGCGCTGGGTTCCTAGGGTTGATCCCCCCTAGCCCCCCTTTTTAAGGGGGGAATCGGAGTCAAAGTCCCCCTTTTTATAGACGCTTGCGGCTTCCCGCAGGGTAGGGGGATTTAGGGGAATCTCCAAGAACTTGCGGCATAACAACAAGATGGGTATGCTCGGTAGCCCTTGGGGTGAGGGGCCAAGAGATAGGGCTGCTGAGTTTAACCCGAACTGCGTAAACCGTCAGTCTTGTATCGCCAGGGGAGCCAACCCCAGGTATTTCAGCCCTTGGAGGGTAATCTCGAACCGACAGGGCAACACCTGAACCCCCGCCGCCATCGCCTGCCGCAACAGGTTGCCGTAGGTGGGGTCGGCCTCGTCGCCGGGGGCAAAATCGGTGCAGTCGCCTCGGTTAATGAAATACACCATGGCGGCTTTGGCGGTGGGGATGAGATCCCTCAGTTCCCGCAGGTGCTTTTGGCCACGGGTGGTGACGGTATCGGGAAACAGCGCCAGGGTGCCCTTGGCCCAGGTGGTGTTTTTGATTTCGATGTAGGTGGGCGGCGAGCCATCCTCTCGCGACACCACAAAATCAATCCGGCTTTTGCCATCGTGGCCGTAGCGCACCTCCGGCTGAATGGTGTCGTAGTCTCCCAGTTCCGGGATTAATCTGGCCTCCAGTACCGATTTCATCACCCGGTTGGGCAGGGCCGTATTGGTGCCCGCCCAGGTGGGGACGGTGTCGTTCACCTCCGCCAGTTCCCAGGTGTAGGCCAGCTTGCGTTTGGGGCTGGGGTTGTGGGAGACCATCACCCGTCCGCCGATGTGGCAAATGCCCGTCATTGGCCCGGTATTGGGGCAGTGGGCGGTGATTACCTCGCCGCTGTCGAGTTCAATATCGGCAAAAAACCGCTTGTAGCGCTTCAGCAAAGTGCCACCCTGGAGCGGCGGAAAGGGGTAAAACCAGTCGGAGGTGGCCATGGGGGAGGATGCAATCACAGGGGCAACGGGTCATGGATTACCCTAGCAGAAACCTCGATGGCTACAGCGTTTTAGCAATAGAGGGAATTTTAATGGAGCCTTGGACTAGAAGTCCAAAGCTCAAAGCTGAAATCCTCTAAACAGGATTGGGAGCCGAGCCAGCCAGTCTGCTTCAGCAGACTTTCGCGATCAGCCAGGGAGTTCACTCCCTGGTGGTTGTCGCCGAAGGTTCAAATTTGCAAAACACCCAGGCTCAGTAGATCACAAACTCATGTGGATATCGGTAGATAGACAGCCTGGGCGAGGGGGAAATGTCGTTCAATGACTTGGCGGATGAAGGAGAGCATGGTTTTGAGTGGGAAACGCTCTCGAAAGACCCGTCTGCCGCCT
>JBIPSI010000072.1:0-5047 GCA_044070495.1 Spirulina sp.
GATGGGGAGTTCGTCGGGCATGGAGGAATGTTTGGGTTCAGCAGGGTTACTACTGTAGCCTGAGTTTGGGATAAGCCAAGGGCTTCCATCGCTAGCAACCCGCTTTTGGCAACGACGTTGGCCCTCACCCGAAATCCATCACCCACGGGGAGAGGGACTTTGAAACTCTAGCTCCCCCTCTCCCACAGGGAGAGGGGGCTGGGGGGTGAGGGCTTCCGGGGCATTGGGCCACTGAGCTTAACCCGAACTGAGGTCACTGTAGCAGGGAAAGGGAGGAAGAAGAAGGAAAGAAGCGAGGAGACAGAAGAAACCCCTAGGGCGGTCATTCTGATGGCCTCGATGCTCAAAAAAAAATCGAGCTCGCTTCGCTCGCATAGAGGGAAAGAGGGAAAGAGAGAAAAGGGAAATTAGAGTCCTGGGGCCTCGCAAACAACTCGAAAACCGATATCGTTGAAGCGGTCGCCGGGGTAAGTGTCGCGACACGCGGAACGGCAATTCCTGGGAAAAGAGTACCAAGAGCCGCCGCGTATCACTCGGTTTGCTGCTTCGTCCTCGGTTAACCAAGCACTGCCATCGGTAGGTGCCCCGCTGTAATTATCGTGCCAGTGGTCTAGGCACCATTCCCACACATTGCCGTGCATATCGCAAAGGCCAAAGGCGTTTGGGGGAAATGTGCCCACGGGGGTGGTTTCTCCTCTTTGATTCCCTTCTGGTTCGTTGAGAAACACGCTGCCATCGTAGTTGGCTAGGTTTGTGGTGATAGTGGCTCCAAAATAAAACGGGGTGGTGGTGTCGGCTCGGCAGGCATATTCCCATTCGGCCTCGCTGGGCAGGCGGTAGGTGCGCCCGGTATGGGCTGACAATCGGGCACAAAACTCCACGGCGTCGTGCCAAGAAACCTGTTCTACAGGGCGAGGATCGCCCTTGAAGCGAGAGGGATCAGGCGCTAACTCTCGCGCTTGCTGGGGCAGGGCAGCCACCGCACGCCACTGGGCTTGGGTAACCGGGTACTGGCTGATGAAAAAGGGATTGAGTTTAACCAAATGCTGGGGGCTTTCGTCTTTGTAATGGCCAGGATCGTCTTGGGTAGAGCCCATCATCAATTCGCCACTGGGGATCGCCATCAGGTGTAGGGGGGCAACGTCTTCGCCTAGGGGTTCTTCAAAATAGGGGGCGGTGTGGGGTTCACGGGCGGTCATTTCTCCTCGGTCATTCACGATCACCGTTTCAAATTCCGCCGTTTTGAGGTCGCTGTCTGGTGCGGGGGGTTCTGGTGCCCAAAAGGCAAGGGTGGCCACTTCAAAGGCTATCCAGGTGGCGTCAAACCCTAACGTTTTCAGCCTTCCGGCAATTTCGGCAGTTTCGTCAATGGGTTCGCCCTCAGCCACCCGGTCGGCCCAGTCTAGCAGAATGAACTGGTAGCCTCGGTCGGCCAAAAAGTCGCTCAAAAAGTCGCCATAACTTTCGACCAACGAAGCCAGCCGAAACCGCTCGTTAGGGTCTACATCTTGTAGGGCCAGTTGTTCTAGGGTCTGGCGAATTTCGTCGTAGGCTTCCCCAGGGCGCAGGCAGGCCAGGGAAGTCCAGTGAGGTTTTTCTCCTAGCAGCAGGGCTCGTTCATCCGGGTTTTCGCGAATCAAATGGTGGCGCAGGTAGGCCACCATAAACCGTTCCAGCTCTAGAATGCGGCTTTCACCAAACTGATCGGCCAGATAGCGCAGCAGATAACGGCGGGTGGCGGCTTCCATGTCGTACAGGTCGTACCCGGCGGGGGTGCACAGGCCAGAGAGCAGCACATCGGCGGTGGCATACCAGGGGCAGTCGGGCAGAAAGGTTTCTCTGATGCAGTACACCACATCCGTCGTTAGGGCTAAGGGAAAGGCGGCATGGGCTGCCAGGTGGGTGGCCTGCCGTCCGTAGCGTTGCTCGAAGGCGCTAACTCTCTGTTCGGCAAGATCCTTAGGCGGTCTGTATTGGTTAGCGGTCGTCATTCTTCTCCTCCGCTAAACCAATGCGCGTAAAAACAGTCGTTCATCCGTGGCCGGTTGTTTTGCCAGCGCCATGATCTGGGGCACGCTCAGGTGGGTCATGCGGCCATCGAGCCAGTAGGCGACCTCCGCCGCCAGGGTTCCTTTCCAGCGGACGGGTGGCAGCGGGTTTAGCCAAATGAGAGAGCGAATACAGGGGCTCAAGCGGTCGAGAAACTTCAAGAGCCCCTTACGGTGATCTGCTAACGGATTGGCTTGGGTGGCTCCGGCTTCTCCCCAAATCAACACAATGGTGCGGCGAGGGTGCATGTGCGACAGGATTTGGTCTAGCGCCTGGGCCTGGGTCGGCTGCTGCCAGTCATACAAATAATCATCGGGGTAGGTGGTGAATCGATAGAGCTTGGCCGGAGTAATCTGGTGGTTTTCGATGGCATCGACTAGCGGCTGTAGGGCTGGTCTGAAGGGCAGCATCACGTTGCTGTCATCCACCAGCACCACTAACTCTGACCGCTTACTTTTTGCCGGACGCATGACCACATCACTAAAGTAGCCCTGTTCGGTAATGCGGCGAATGGTGGCATTTAGGTCGAGTTCTTGGCGAATGCCTTCCCGCAGAGGACGACGCAGCAGTTGCCAACTATCTAAAACCGCCCGCTGGGGCAGAGGCAACTGGCTAGGGGTTAGCGATAACCCTTCTTCACTCACTTCTGGCAGCCCTGCCACCCCCGTTTTGACGGCTACCGGAGTCTTCGAGGCGACTTCTGGTTCAGGCTGGCTAACAGACGCTTTATGAGGCGGCACCCTGGGCCAGCGTCGGCTGGGTTCTAAGGGCTTTGGCGGCGTGGGCAGGGCATCCTTTAGCTTCTGGGCCTGGATATCGCGGCGTTTTTGGCTGACATAGCGATCAAACACCTGCTCAAACACCTGGGCATCGTAGTTGCGGCTAGGTTTTACCCACAGCACCCGACATACCTGGCGCAGGTCATCCCAGTTCTTACCGTCCCAATTTTCTAGCCCAAACCCCTGCCCTAGCGCCTGACGCAGCAGGTCATACTGCTCTGGCGACAGCGTCATGCCAGCCTGTTGCAGCTTTTGGAATAGGTCTAGGAAGGGGAACATGGGGGAAGGGGGGAGAGGGAGCAGAGAGGAGGGGAGAAGTCAGAATTCAGGAGTCAGAAGGGGAGGCGTTATTCTAGTTCCTGTCGCCTAACTCCTAGCCCCTAGATCCTTCTTTCTATACAAGTCCTGATCAGCCTTCGTTTTAATCAAGGTGCCTAATAGCGGTAGTTCTTCAGCCAGGTTATCCAGTTCTGCGATGGCCTCTTTCACAGGTTTGTTCTCCTGAATTAATGCCGTCAGAAACTCGATGAGTTCACTGGTACCAGGGGGGCGGCTACCGGGTTGAACTTTCAGCAGGTCGTAAATAGCCGCAAATTTTTCCACGGCTTTACTCACCAGTTTCTCCTTTGACCTAATCCGCTCACCAAATCGGGCCGCAATAATGCGCTTCAGGGTCGCTTCATCCGGGAAGGGCACATAGTAGTACAGGCAGCGCCGTAAGAATGGCTCTGGCAGAGGCTTTTCGCGGTTGCTAGTAATCAGAATGATGGGTTTATGATGGGCTTCTGGAGATTTGATGTTTTCCCCAGTTTCGGGGATGGTGAAGCGCAACTCATCCAGTTCTAGCAGCAGGTCATTGGGGAAGTCGCTATCGGCCTTGTCGATTTCATCAATCAGCAGCACTGGGCGATAGGTTTGCTCTCGTAGAGCCTGACCGAGTGCCCCAAATTCGCGATATTGGGTCTTATCAGACAGACGATTTTCCAGGGCGGTCGTTTCTTTTTCTCCCAGATATTTCTTCAATTGTTCAGGACCAGAGCCAATAAGCTGGGCATCCCGCAGGCGACCGACGGCATCAAAGGTGTAGAGCCCGTCTTGGGCGCGGCTAGTGGAAGTAATGTTCCAAATGTAGAAATTCCACCAGTTTCTGGGCTGATCGGGTTTAGGGTGTTGGTCACTCAACTGCTTGCAGGACAGTTCAAACGCCAGGGCTGAGGCCACACGGGTTTTGCCACAACCGGGTTCACCTTCCAATAAGAGGGGTCTTTGCAGGGCAATGGCCAAATTGAGGGCCTTTCGCAATCCAGGCTCTGGCAGATAGGGAAAATACTCACGACCCAGGGGATCGCGCAAACCATCGGCGGAGGGCTGATAGGGGTCATCTCCAGTGTAGGTGTAGTCAATCTTGGTGGGTGTCGTCATCCTGCCAGCCTCCAATCTGCCTCAAGGGTCGAAATGCCATACTCTAGTGCAAAAACATCGTTGCAAATCTGAGAAATCACCCTCACAGGGTCAGGATTCCAATCCTGAATGTCTTCATCAATTAACGTCTCAATTTGGTCTTCGGATAGAAATTGACGCAGCACTGGGGAAACCTCGCCGTTGCCAAACCAGTCAATCACATGGGAACTATTGATCTCGGTAAGGGGTTCCAGACGAATAGGGTTCACAGGATCGACCTGGTTATTCAGATCGGTTACTTCGGCATTCGGTGTGCCGCCTTCGGCCAAGAACAAAATGATCCGCGATTTCTTCGGCTGCTCACTCAAGTCCTCGATAGCCTTGACCATAGGCCGCCAGAATTCGCGCAACACCTGGTGTTGTAGCGCTTGAGAGCGTAACGTTCGAGCAGGGGGCACCTCTGACCAACCATACATGGCAATAATAATAGGCTGGGTGCAGTAAGCCTGAACCAGTGCTTCGATAACGGCGGCTGGGTTGGCATCACACCCCAGCTTCTGAGCTAAATCTTGCCATAACTCCCCAACATTTCGATTCTTCCATAGGGGGTGAGCAGGGACATGGATGCGAAACACCCTAGCATTGGTCACATAGGGAATTTTGTTCGCCAGACGTTTGACCCTGACTGCCTGACAGAAGTGGGTGAAAGGCTTGAAACCTCGTAGAGCGAGGGGGAAAAGGTGAGGTGACATGAGACGCTGGAATTTGCGTATCTCAGGGTCTTTGCCATGCCAGCCCCCACCTGTCTTTATGATCAA
>JBIPSI010000073.1:0-4863 GCA_044070495.1 Spirulina sp.
CGCTATCCCACCGTCCGAAAACGAGCGAGTCGTCCTAAAAAAACGTCAAAAACCGTCGCGTAGCTCTCATATCATCTTTAAGACATCACTATCTTCCCTTTCTGACGACAGGGGAGAAATTTGCCTTAGTCTAAACTCCAAATCTAAAAATGGGAGAATTTGAACCGCAGCATTCGGGCCAGATGAGTTTTTACGTTGCTGCGGTCGATAATCTCATGTGCACTGAGTACGATGCCCCCACCATCGGCATCATTCTCTGCCGGAGCAAAGACAAAACCATCGTGGAGTATGCCCTCCAAGGGAGCCAGCAGCCGATTGGCGTTGCAACCTTCCAAACCCAAGGGCAGCTCCCTCCAGATATCCAAAGCAGCCTGCCTACAGTAGAGCAGTTTGAGCTAGAACTAAGCACCGCTATTGATGAGATGGAGTACGAGGAAAGGGAGTCTCCCGACGATTAGCTCCTTTTCTAATTGGCCAACGGGCTGTTGGCCAAACGGTTCTCCAGTAAAATTGAGGGCCTGACCATCTGCCACTCAACCAGGCCTTAGACTAGCGAAGCTACGGTTTGGGGCAACTTACCGATCAATCCCTCAAGCAGCAGGGGATTTAGGTAGTACACCACTTGGACTAAGCCTGAACTAATTTTCTTTAAACCTGAGTAGTACACTACCTATATTTGTCGTTTTCAGAGGCTGAAACTCGCATTCTTTCGTTGAAGGGTTGCCTGCGGTGCAGCTATCCAGACAATACAAATGACTAAATTGCCCCAACTCGAAGCTTCGCTACTTTAGGGCCTTCAACCCTCAAACCCTGCCCCAACGCAAGCCAGATATGAGATGCAGATGGGCTGAACCACAGCACGTCACGGGCGGAAGCTAAGCGAGGGCAAAATCAGCATCAAAGATTCTCTTGAAGATGGCTGGATCGTGTAAGACATGGCGGACAATGCGGCTTCATCGCTGTGAGTACGTCTTGCTCTGAGTGTGAATAAGTTGGCTGGGTGGAGTCATAGGTGATGGCATAGCGCACGTTGGTCGCTTGCCCCCTACCGGAAGCCCCCATGATGTTTGAACGCCCTCTCCTAAAATCGGCCACCAGCCCCACCAGCCTACGTCTGCGGATAGTTGCCGTAGCTGGGTTGTGTGGTTTGGCGGCGGCGCTGTCGGCGGTAACCTCTGCCCCTCAGGTGATGGGTTATCGCTCTCTATCTCCCTCCCTCAGAGATTTGAAAACGCTGTCGGCCCTGCACATGCCTGTTTCTTTGCCCACAGGTACGGAACTGGCTCCCCCCATTGGTAATGGCTATAGCCAAATTACGGTTAAAAACGGCAACCCTGTAGATGCTGTTTTTAAGCTGGTGGATGCTGCCTCTGGGGAGACTCTGCGGTTTATGGCTGTGCAGGCGAATGATCAGCTTACGGTGGATGATTTGGGCACCTGCACCTGTGACCTGCGCTTTGCCACGGGCGTGAATTGGGATGCTGAGGAACAGCGGTTTCGCTACGGCATGGCGATTTCGGCCTTTAGTGAGCCGGTTGAGTTTGCCGTAAAGCGCGAGGGTAATACGGAGTATTGGACAACCCTTGAGGTGACGCTGCACCCGGTGGTAGATGGCAATGCCCAGACGGAACCACTGGATGAGTCGGAGTTTTAGGTTTTTCCAAAAACTGAATAAGTAGCCCAGGGCGAGACCTATATAGTGGTGTCACCCCCAGATGGAGCATTGCCCCCATGCGATATGCAGCAAAGTGGTTAGGTTTGGTTGCAGCAACGGCGGTTATGGTGCCCTTTGCCGAGATCCCAGGGTTCTCCAAAGAACCCTGGGATCTGATGTCCTTGGCGATGGCCCAAAGTGCCGCAGACCAACAAGCTGAGGCGGATAGGCTGCTTCAGCAGGGGATTGAACAATACAACCGCAGCCAGTTTCGGGAGGCTATCCAATCTTGGGAACAGGCGTTGACGATTTACCGCGAGATCGGTGATCGCCAAGGGGAAAGCAGCGCGCTGGGCAGTTTGGGCGTTGCTTACGCTGGCCTCGGTCAATATGAACGCGCCATTGACTTCTATGAGCAACATCTAGCGATAGCCCGCCAGATCGGGGATCGCCGAGGGGAAGGCAGCGCGCTGGGCAATTTGGGCAATGCTTACGCTGACCTCGGTCAATATGAACGCGCTATTGACTTCTATGAGCAACATCTAGCGATAGCCCGCCAGATCGGGGATCGCCGAGGGGAAGGCAGCACGCTGGGCAATTTGGGCAATGCTTACGCTGCCCTCGGTCAATATGAACGCGCCATTGACTTCTATGAGCAACATCTAGCGATAGCCCGCCAGATCGGGGATCGCCGAGGGGAAGGAAACGCGCTGGGCAATTTGGGCAATGCTTACCTCAATCTCGGTCAATATGAACGCGCCATTGACTTCTATGAGCAATATCTAGCGATAGCCCGCCAGATCGGGGATCGCCAAGGGGAAGGAAATGCGCTGGGCAGTTTGGGCAATGCTTACCTCAATCTCGGTCAATATGAACGCGCCATTGACTTCTATGAGCAATATCTAGCGATAGCCCGCGAGATCGGTGATCGCCTAGGGGAAGGAAACGCGCTGGGCAATTTGGGCATTGCTTACCGCAATCTCGGTCAATATGAACGCGCCATTGACCTCTACAGTCAGGCGCTCTCTATTTTTAGTGCCCTGGGTAATCGGGCTGAAGCGGGCATCACCCTTAGCAACCTGGGCAAACTTCTCAACGCCCAAGACCAGCCCGAACTGGCCATCACTTTCCTCAAGGCCTCCGTTGATGTGCGCGAATCCATCCGGGGCGATATTCGCGGATTGGATACGGCTCTGCAACAGTCTTTCACCGATACCGTTGCCGATGACTACCGCCTGCTAGCCGACCTACTGCTGCAACAAAACCGCATCCTCGAAGCCCAGCGGGTGCTGGATTTGCTGAAGGTGCAGGAACTAGATGATGCCTTGCGGGGAGTGCGCAGCACCAGCGGCACTAGCGGCGGCGTGGCATTTTGGCAAATGGAAACTGACCTACTGGCCCTCTATAACCAAGTCATTGCCGATGCCGACGAACTGACCCAACTGCAAGCCGCCGACTATGACAGCCTCAGCCCCGAACAACAGCAGCGCCTTCAAGATCTGCGTCAGCGCAACGCCGATGTGCAAAGCCGATTTACGGCCTTTCTGGATTTGCCCGAAGTGCGACAACTGTTGGCCCAAATTCGCCAGGAGACCGAGGGCCAAAATCTCGCCATCGAAACCCAGCACCGCGCCCTGCAAAACAACCTGCGTGCCCTGCCCCAAAAGACGGCCCTGCTCTACCCGCTAATTTTGCCCGACCGCCTTGAACTCGTCCTGGTAACTGCCGATGGCCCGCCCCTGCGGTATCCCATCGCTGTCAGCGGCACCGAGCTAAACCGCGCCATTGTTGCCTTTGGCCAAGCGCTGAAAGCCCCCCGCAGCGACATTCAACCCCTAGCTCAGCAGCTCTATGGCTGGCTGGTGGCCCCCCTAGAGGATGCCCTCGCCCAGGCGGGGATTGAGTCGTTGCTCTATGCGCCGGATGGTGCCCTGCGCTATGTGCCCCTGGCGGCGCTGCATGATGGCGACCAGTATTTGGCCCAGCGTTTCAGCCTCAGCCACATTACGGCGGTTTCGCTATCTAACTTTGACCAAGTACCCGACCCGGATCAGCGACGACTGTTGGCGGCGGCCTGTGCCGAATGTAGCTTTACGGTGAATGTGGGCGATCGCGCCTTTACCTTTGGCGACCTACCCTTCACCGAACCCGAAGTCAACGCCCTGGCCGAGCAGATGCCTAACACCCGCGTGTTGCTGAACCAGGGCTTTAGCCGTGCTGAGCTAGAAAACCGTTTGGGCAGCTACAGCATCATTCACCTGGCTACCCATGGCGCGGTGGTGGAAAATGCTCCGCGTCAGTCTTTTGTGGTGCTGGGTAGCGGCGAACACGTCACCCTAGAGGACATTCGCCAAAGCTGGAACCTCAGCCGTGCAGAGTTGGTGGTGCTGAGCGCCTGCGAGACAGCGGTGGGCAGTGCAGAACTGGGCAGCGGCGTGGAAATTTTGGGACTGGGCTACCAGATTCAGCAGGCCGGGGCCATGGGGGTGTTGGCCTCGCTGTGGAAGGTAAGCGACCAAGGCACCCAGGTCTTGATGGGAGCGTTTTATGATGCTCTGGGCCAGGGCATGACCAAGGCCGAGTCCTTACAGGCGGCTCAGAACGCGCTGATTACGGGCGATTTTTCGGCAGTGGGGGGCGAAAGGGCCACCGGGGAATTGGTCGAGATCGCTACGGGTCAACCGCTACAGGCGAGTGAGCCTGGGGAGGCCTTGGCGCATCCCTACTTTTGGGCACCGTTTATCCTGATCGGCAATGGTCTATAGGTGTGGCCACCGTTGGCTTGGCTCACGGCGTTGGATGATCCTCGCGGCCAACCGTAGGGGTAAGGTCTCCTAATCTCGCTGCCTACTTTTCAGGTTTCGCAACAACGGAGCCAGCGACCCGGTTTCGTGTACCAGAGTGAGCAGAGTTGGGCAATATCGATCAAAAATTAGCCCAGAAATCGGGTTTCTTTGCAAAGCCGAATAGGTTGACCCAGAGCAGAGATATATAGTGGTGACGTTTCACAGCACTGAGGGATTGGGCACATGGGGTACAGTGGCAAGCTGCTTGGGATGATGGTCTTGACCTGACTGCCTGACAGAAGTGGGTGAAAGGCTTGAAACCTCGTAGAGCGAGGGGGAAAAGGTGAGGTGACATGAGACGCTGGAATTTGCGTATCTCAGGGTCTTTGCCATGCCAGCCCCCACCTGTCTTTATGATCAAGT
>JBIPSI010000074.1:0-3136 GCA_044070495.1 Spirulina sp.
CCGCGCGATCACCGACTTCTTGAAGAATGGCCAGGGCATCGGTGAAGTAGCGCAGCGCCTGCTCGTATCTCCCAAAGGCATGAGAAATTGTGCCCAAGTCGTTCAGAGTTACCCCCTCACTCTGACGGCTCTCATCGGGAAAGGCGGTCTGCACGTCTGGATGGCGATATATCTCCAGCGCTTGCAACAAAGCATTAAAGGCGGATTCAAACTGGCTGGTGCGCCAGAGCTGAAGTGCTTCATTAAACAGGCGATCAGCCTCAGCCAGTCGGGCTTCAGCGGTCTGCCCCTGGGCCATGGTAGCCATCTGCTGGGGCTGCCGCGTTGCCGCATAGCCCCGCAGTTCCCCCACCGGCAGCAGCACCGCCGCCAGCGCCACCCACCCTATCCACTTCGCCCTATGCCCCATGACAATGCTCCTGCGCGAGTCAGCAATCGGGTTGCTGGGTTGACAACAGCATATAGGTCTGACCCAGTAGAACTTATTCACGTTACCAAAACGGTCTCCCCAGGGGTGCCTAGCCATTGGCCCCAAACGGCCAAAAAATCGCTACCACTATTCTGCCGATCCAATGAGGGTAAACGCCGCCCACAGACGGGGGTCGGGGTGGTTCTCCATAGTAGTCAGCATCGCTTGGCGGACGGCCTGGGCTTTGTCCCCGGTTTGTTGCCACTGGTCGTAAAACGTCACCATCCACTCGGCAGTCGCATCATCATCCACCGCCCACAGCGACACCATCAAACTGGGTACCCCCGCCGTCACAAAGGCGCGGGATAGGCCAATCACCCCATCGCCCGTAATTCGCCCCCGTCCGGTATCGCAGGCGCTCAGCACCACCAGTTCGGCATTCAAATCCATTTGCAGAATCTCAGCAGCGGTGAGCAAGCCGCTCTCGTTGGCCGAAGGGGCCAGGGCAATGGCCCCCGGCACATCGAGCACCCCAGAATCTTCGGGAGAGCCGTATTCCAATAACCCGTGGGTGGCCAGGTGAATGATGCGAGCGTCGGGCATCTGGGCCACGACGGTGGCTTTGCTGGCCCTGTCGTTGAGGAAGGCATCGGTCTCCAGTGCCCCAGCAATGGCGATTGCCTCCCGCTCAGCTCCGGGTAGGTTGCTGAGTTGCGTGGTCTGGTTGGTCTGCGGGTTCCAGACCAAGGGCATGATTGGGTTGCCAACAATGAGGGAATCCGTGGGGCGATCGCGGCGGGAATTGTTGGTGATCGCCTGCTGGTAGGTGAGGTCGAGGACTTGAATGGAGGGGGCGGTGAGAATGGTGTGGTTTTCGATCAGGTAGTCGCCATTGCCATCGACCAGGGCCGCAAAGGGAACCAGAAACAAGTCCTGGTGGGGAATGAAGATCACCCGCTGAGTGGGATCTGTAGGCAAAGCTTGGGCGATCGGCTCAATTAAGAGTTGGTGGAGTTGTTGTAACTGCTGCTGCCGCTGGGTCTGGCGTCGTTCGGCCTCTTCAGGGGTAAGTTCAGCGACAATGGTGGCCCGATCCTGGCTTCGTGCCCCGAGCGTTTCGCGTACTAAACTGACCAATTCAGAAAGATTGAGATCGCCTAAGTCCACTTGCTGAAATGCAATTTCCCCATTGGGCTGAACTACCCAGATAAAGAGAGCGCGATCAAAAATGACGGAATAATTAACCAGGGTAGCGTTTTTCTCTCTGGCAACTCGTTGAATTTGTGACAGGTCGAGACTGTTGATGGACTCTAAACTTGGAGCATCGGAATTGCCATTGGTTGTGATGCGAGTAGCTAGCAGCTCAACAAAGGCTCTGGCTCGACCACGTTCACCATAAACCAGTGCTTTCTCGGTCTCGTTTTGGGCAACAAGCGATCGCTGAAGATTTAAGTAAACCCGAAGATAGGTATCAAAGAAAGAAACTTTTTCGGCATCAGGCAAATCAGCCGTACGGAGGGCATCAAAGATGGCGATCGCCTCTAAGAATGCTTCAGTTGAATCAGAAAATCGCTCCAAGCCATAATAGGCTAAACCTAAACTACTTAGCCCTTCCCCTTCTCCTTCACGATCACCAATCTTACGGGCAATAGCAAGACGTTGCTCATAGAAATCAATAGCTTGTTGATATTGACCTAGTCTGGCGTAAGCTGCACCCAGACCGCCTAGCGCAGTTCCTTCATTTAGACGATCTCCAATTTCGCGGAAAACAATAAGAGATTGTTCATGAAAGTCAATGGCTTGTTGGTATTGACCTAGACTAGCGTGAAAAAATCCTAAATTTCCCAGTGCGTTTCCTTCGCCTCGACGGTCCCCAAGTGCGCGGAAAAATAGAAGAGCTAGCTCAGAAACGTCAATAGCTTGTTGATATTGACCTAGACTGTCATACGCAGTTCCTAAATTACCCAATGCACGTCCTTCTTGAGCGTGATCATCAATCTCACGGGCAATCAAAAAAGCTTGTTTATGAAATTCGATAGCCTTTTGATATTGGCCTAGGTGACCATAAGCCGTGCCCAAATTTCCCAGAGCACTTCCTTCGCCCTGGCGATCGGCAATCTCACGGACAAGTGCAAGCTGTTGTTCATAAAACGAGATAGCTTGTTGGTATTGACCTAGGCTGCGGTAAGCCTCGCCCAGATTGCCCAACCCTATTCCTTCCGCTCGGCGATCACCAATCTCACGAAAAATCGTAAGCACTTGCTCGAAAATATTAATAGCTTCTTGAAATTGACCCAAACTAAAGTAAGCACTACCCAAGTTACCTATTGCATATCCTTCTCTCTGGCGACTTTCCTGGGGAAATGCAGCTTTAACTGTTGGATCTTGATAGAGTTCCAGCGCCTGTCGCCAGGACTGCAAAGCTTCTCGAAATTGGCTTACATCAAACTGCTGGTCGCCTTGTTGAAGAAGGCGATCGGCTTCGGCAAGACGGGCGGCAGCTTCTGTATCGGGCGATGAGGCTTCCTGGGCAAGGGTATTTGCTGAATGCAGTATTCCAGCCGCAGGCATCCACAGCACAGTCAAGACCCTGACTGCCTGACAGAAGTGGGTGAAAGGCTTGAAACCTCGTAGAGCGAGGGGGAAAAGGTGAGGTGACATGAGACGCTGGAATTTGCGTATCTCAGGGTCTTTGCCATGCCAGCCCCCACCTGTCTTTATGATCAA